>NZ_JBQFRJ010000001.1:0-1334677 GCF_056537345.1 Ruegeria sp. CF4
ATCGCGCGTCGCGCGATGCCGGGCCCAACAGGAGGAGGCATTCCGTCAGGAATGTCGATGACTGGCGGGAGCGCTTGTGCTCAGCCGATGGCGCTTTCAGCAGCAGTGCGTACGGCACGAATGTTGTCGCCGTAGACCGACGGATTGGTCACCGATCCGCCTTTGAACACCGCAGACCCGGCAACTAGAACATCAGCACCTGCAGCAGCGACCAGAGGGGCCGTGGCGGGATCAACGCCACCGTCAATCTCGATATGCACGGGGCGATCGCCGATCATTTCGCGCAGTCGACGTACTTTGGCCGTCATGTCGATGAACTTCTGACCGCCAAAGCCGGGGTTTACGGTCATCACGCAGACCAGATCGGTCAGCTCCAGCAAATGCTCAACCGCCTCCGCCGGAGTGCCTGGGTTCAGCGCGACACCTGCCTTCATACCGGCACCGCGGATGGCCTGCAGCGTCCTGTGTGTATGCGGTCCGGCCTCAACATGGGCGGTCAGGATGTCGGCGCCCGCATCGGCATAAGCCTGAATGTAGGGATCGACCGGAGAGATCATCAGGTGCACGTCCATCACTGTTTTCACATGCGGACGGAACGCTTTGACAGCAGGCGGGCCGAAAGTGAGGTTTGGCACGAAATGCCCATCCATCACATCGACGTGGACCCAATCCGCCCCTTGTGCTTCGATGGCCTGAATTTCCTGTCCGAAATTGGCGAAATCGGCAGACAAGATGGAAGGTGCGATCTTGATGGAGCAATCAAAGCTCATGGCGGGCCTCATGTGAGATCTGGTTTGCGAGGCCATATAGCTGCCTGAGGCTTCGATGGGTAGCCCCTACGCTCGTGATTTGGGGCAATCCTCTCTCAAGCGCCCAAGGGGATGCGTTCCAGCAGGTGAAATCGGCCATCAGAAGCTTCTCCGACCAGTGCCAGATCACGGATCTCCAGTGGTTCGGGCAGTATCGGATGTAGCCTCGCCTCTAGCAGGGTTTGAACCTGTCGCAGGGTCGGTTTGCTGAGCTTGCTGCTCAGAGTGATGTGAAAGCGAAAAGTACCCATTACATGCGGATACCCCCAACGGATCAGATTGCTTTCCTGCTCTGTCGTTAGTCTGGCCGTGCGACGGCGCGCCAGTTCAGAGTCAGTCAATGGCATTCGGAACCTGTCCAGATCGCGTACGCAAGCGGCGGCAAGTGTGTTGACAGCTGTGGTGTCACCACCCGGCACAAGAGCCAGAAATCGACCCAGCGGGGCGATGTGCAATCCTGATACAACCGCCAGTCGCTGCGTTTGCGCAAGTTCTCTGCAGGCAGCTTTCAAAGCAGCCAGAGTTTGCCCCTCTCGCAGACGAAATGGTGGCTTCAGGGTCGCGTGCAGGCCGTATCTGCGCGGCGTTTCTGTTGTGGCAGCAACATCAATATCGGAAAGATCTGGATGGGGAATTGGCTGGCCTTCGTCCACGTCCCAGCCCAGCCATGCCTTGCAGAATCGGACCCATTCAGCCTCAGGCGGTGGCAGGAAATAGACTGCGTAGCGTGTGAACTCCATCTCGGTTTCTCGATACATCCTTGCGTCAAATCAGGCGCGGTAGAAAAGATACCGGTCCGGAGCGATGGTTTCGGGTCCCGCGATTTGGTCGAACCCGACCAAGGGTTGGCCCGAGATCAGCAACGCTCCGGGGCGCATCACCTGCGCTATCAAGGGGCTGAGGCGCGCGGCCTCTGCCACATCCTCGGATTTGATGCCGCGCCCGAAATCATAATGCGCCAACGCTATGGTTCGCCCTTGTGTGGCCAGCTTTTCCAACATGGGTTCCGCCTCACCCTGCAGGAAATCCTCTTCCGGAGGCGTACTATCGGGGTGACATTGCAGGACCCGATCCATCACCCAGATTCGACGCGCAGGTAAGATTTCCCGAAGATGATCGTAAGTGCGGCCATTGCCCAACCCCATGTCCAAAACATCGCCATCCTCGCCTTCGATCTGCGCAGCGGCCCAGTTCAGCCCGTCGCGCTGAGCCGTCAGGCGGCGCAGCATTGAATCAAGTCTGCTCATTCGGGCTTTCCTTCCAGTTGAGGGTCTTATGCAGCGGTCCAGGGTTTACCCGGCCCATCGAGCAATCGTTGCAGCAAGTCTCTCGTAAAATCCCAGATGTCTTGATCATGGACCAGATGGTGCGTCAACACACCAAACGGTTCCGTGTTGTCAGTCCGTCCTTCACGGCGATCCTGCAAGAGCTGCACGGTTTGCAAGACAAGGTGCTCGGGGTCGGCCAGACCGCGCGTGCCGTGCCAGTCGATGGGATCCAGATGAGTGTTCACTTGTTTCAAACCCGGCGCTGCCAATTCGGATTTGCGTGGCGTAGACGTCGAGAGAATGCGATAGCCCAAAGCGGGCAGGCGCTCCGCGGCTTCAGGCGCGATCCGGTTCCAGGGGGGAACAAACATCGGGCGCAGGTATTCGCCGAACAACATCTTGAGCCGCATCAGACCCGCCTCAGCGTCAGCGGTGATTGCCTCGATTGGTCGATGGAGGCGAAACTCCGCCTTTTTCTCGCCTTGCGGTGCATGGTTCCGATGCGCCCAACCGTGCACGACCGGGATCAAAGCAGGACTGGCTTGCACATAAGCTACGAGTTCAGCTTCAGCGCCTTGCGGGATCACCGCCAAGTGGGCGGGCAGACCAAGCTCATCAGACAGCGCCGTCAATTGATCGAGCTGCCGGGTGACTGAAACGGCATCGTCGTCTCGCCACCAGAGTGGCAGAGTGAGGCCCGCCTTGCGCCAAAGATCCAGTTCTGCTTGCAAGGGTCGCCAATCGGGGGTCATCCTTTGGCCCTCCGCAAGCTGGTCGCGATCTCCACCGCGCGTTGGGCACCGTTGAATCCGTGGGTCATGGGCGCGCGATCCGGTCCTGACATGACGCGTGCCAATGCGTCAGCAAGGGACGCGCCATCCAGATCGTCACTTTTCAGAACAGTGACGCCATCCAACTTGGCAAGACTGCCTGCGCGCAGACTTTGTTCGACTTCTTTGCCGTCTTCGAAGGGTATGAGAACCGAAGGCGTGCCGCTTTGCAGCAAATCCATTGCCGTGTTGTAGCCGCACATACTGACCGACGCGGCAGCAAGCGGCAGCATTTGCCGAAAGTCTGATCGAACAGGTTCAATGGTGATCGGGATATCTCCGGCAAGAGCCGACAATTCATTAATGCGCGACCGTGCGTCTTGCCCACCTACCAACAGGCGCCAACGCCTGTTGGGCATCTTTCGCGCGGCCTCGATGGCCGAGCGAAAGATCGGTTGGCCAACTGACCCTCCGCCTGCGCTGACCACAATTTCATCCTGCCCCAGGCCTTCGGGATGCGGCAGCGGTGCGGCTGCCGCAACAAAGCCTGTATAGTGCAGGCGTGCGGCCAGTTGATCCGATACAGGCCAGCTTATCTGCAGCGGGGCGATGTCGGGATCGGAATGAACAAGAACACTGTCGTAGAACTGTGCAATGATTTCATCCGCGCGTTCGGCTTTAGCGGGTTTCGAGGGCGGCGCGAGGATATCGCGGATCGAACTGAGAATGACTGGCGGGGTCGGCAAGGCTTGTGCGACCTCGAGCGCCGCCAGAAATTCGGGCGCAAGCGAGCGACGGCCGAACGGATAAAGCTCAGTGATGAATATCTCAGGTTGAAACCTGCGCAGCGCCTCTGTCAGTGCGGTAACACGCGCGGCCAGATAGTCCGGGTCTGCCACCTCTCCGCTCTGGTCCAGAAGGCGCGTAAAGTTGGTGCCATCCGATCGCAGCGGCGGCAACCCCAGCAATGTCATCCCGCGCGTGTCAAGCTGTGGCGCAGGCATCCCGCCTGAGATCACAAAAACCTCATGGCCTTGCTGAACAAAGGCGCGACCCAAAGTCAGTGCGCGGCTCAGGTGCCCGGTTCCCAACAAATGAGTTACGGTGATCATGACCCTCATGGATGGGCCTCGCTTCGGATCAGTCTGATTGGTTCGACCTCGGCCCGCATGGTGCTGAGGTCCACGATATATAGTCTGTTTCGCTTGATCTTGAACGGGGCGGGGCCTGAGAAATCCCAGTCCCATGCCTTGGCAAGGATCACCCGCATGATGCCGATGTGGCAGACGGCAAGCGTGTCACCCTGAAGGGTCTCCAGCCATGGTGCAATCCGAGTCCAAAGGTCTGCCGGGCTTTCGCCTCCGGGGGGCCGGAAGCCCCAGCCCCAATCCTCTATGTGCCGGTAGCCGCTGTCCGGTATCTGGATAAGGTCGACGCCACGCTGCCCTTCCCATTCGCCCCAGTTCATTTCGGTCAAGGCTTCGGATGTTTTTGGGGTCTGACCCGAGACCAGCAGCGCGGTTTCCGCTGCTCGTGATAAGGGGCTGGACCAGACCGATGCCGTGTCCCATGGGGCAGGCAGGCAATATACTGACAGTTCGGCGCGTGCATCGGCATCAAGCGGTATGTCACTGCGTCCTTGAATGCGGCCCGCGCGGTTCCAGTCCGTATGTCCGTGGCGTAGTAGCGCTAAACGGCTCATGGTTGATCTTCCAGCAACGGGCGAACGGCGGACCAGAAGGTATTTGTCGCAGCGGGCATCAGATGTCGTTTGGCAATGTGCGCGCGCGCGCGTTCGCCTTCTCTGCGGCGCAAATCAGGATCAGCGCAAAAGGTCTGTATACGTGTGGCCAGCCCGGCCGTTCCGGCCTCAACAGATGGATAATCGGAAGGCAGAAGAACATCGCGCACGCCGGGGCGATCTTGCGCCGCCACGGGTATGCCGCTGGCCTGCGCCTCAAGGTAGACCATTCCGTAAGCTTCATTGAAACCAGGCCAGATCAACAGTGATGCGCGCTCGTAGACCTGTTGCAATGTCGCCCGGTTCAACTGCCCGAGAAACCGGACACGATCTTCAAAGGGTGCCATCAACGCTTCAACCTGTGGGCGGGCGGGACCGTCACCCGCGATGTCCAGAACCCAGTCACCGGTCAGATGCGCCAGAGTTTCAGCCAGAATGGTGTATGAGCTCAGCTTGTCGCCGTCTCGCATCATTCCTACGGTCAGCATGGGGCCATCTTGAGATGAAGCTTTCGGCAGGTCTGTGATCGGCAGGAACGGGGGTAGCTCGGTAAGCTGCTGATTGCCGTAACGCTCTCGCTGCAATGTGATCAGGTCGTTTGCCGTATGGTAGAAGATAACCTGCGCTGCATCACAGGCCGCATGGGCGTAGTGGGCGAAGCGATCCCAAGGGCCGTTCAGCCGACTTGTGGCGCGGGTGCTTTCAAGCTGTACGTACGGGATGCCGCGCGCACGGCAGATTTCCGGCCCCAACAGGTCAGGGGCCTTGTAGTAATTGTGATAAGTCACCCAAAGGTTTGTATCAGCAGGCAGGCCCTGAACCAGTCGCTCGGTTTCCGCCTGTGCTTGGGCCAGAAACGTCTCTTGCACCTGTGAATCACCCGTTTTGTCGTAGATGCGGAGTTGCGAGGCGAGCTCGACGCTGTCCCCCTGCGCCGCGATCGCTGTCATGAGGTTCCGTGCCATTTCGCGATCGCCCGAGGGTTTAGGGCTGTCGGGGGATTTCATCGGCGCATAGAATGCAACCCGCGCCATCAGACGTCATCCGTACACAAGGTTTTCAGCCGCTCAGACAGGCGGCGAATGCCTGGGTCCATCTGGAAGTCCGCGATCAACCGATCATGAGCGGCCGCGGCCATACAGATTGAAGTATCGGGATGCTCGGCTAACTTGATGATCGCGCTGGCCAGTGCCGTCGGTTCGTCGCTGGACAAGACGCCGTGGACGCCATCTTCGATGAACTCGGGTATGGCCGAAATCGGAGTGGAGAGGATCGGCAAACGTTGAGACGCCGCTTCCATCAGCACGTTCGGTAACCCGTCCCGGTCGCCGTCTTCCGCGATACGGCTGGGCAGGACAAACAGATCTGAGTGCTGCATTTCGGCAATCACCTCGGGCTGATCGCAGGCTCCCTTCCACGTGATCCGCGAGGTCAACCCCGCCGCATCGGCTTGGGCTTTCAGCGCATCGCCGAGTGTACCGCCGCCGATATGGACCCAGTGCCAATCCAGCGTCTTCGGCAAAAGCGCGAGCGCCTCAAGAAGCCGGTCAATACCTTTCTTTTCGACCAGACGCCCGACCGAGAGCATGCGGAACGGCGAACCCGCCTGACGTGGTGCGCGTTGAGGAGGGGCGGGAAACCGTGACAGATCCAGCCCGTGATAGATCAGGTCGACCCGTTCCGGATCGTCGGCAAGTGAGCGCAAATGCGCGGCACCGATGGCTGTGCAGGTCGCGCCAAAGGCCGCCCCATATGTTGCCGCTTGCAGCTTCTCACGCTTTTCCCAATCGGGTGAGGTCCAGATGTCTTTGGCGTGGGCCGAAAAGCTCCAGGGCAGGCCGCGTATGATTGCGGCATAGCGCGCGACCGATGAGGGCGTGTGCATGAAATGCGCATAAAGCGCTTGTGTCTGCTCGGGAAGCTCGGCAGCCAATACGCAGGCCTGGCCAAAGCGGCGGATACGGTTATGGGAGGGATCGCGTCGCAGATCCTGCCGCCAGATGTCATAGGCTTGTTGATAGCCGGGCAAGCGCATTGCGATCTGGCGCGCAGCCTGCAGACGTTGCGGTTCATCATACAGATATTCCGGCAGGTAATGAACCTGCCCCTGAAATCTGTCGTGCAGCGGGTGGCGTTTGGTGTCGGTGGGGTGGCGCAGGGACCAGATATCGAACTGGTGCCCGGCGTCCTGCAGGGCCACCAGTTCCTGTGCAATGAACGTCTCGGACAGGCGCGGCCAGCCTTTGACCAGCACCGCTAGCTTGGGGGATTTGGCCGTCATCCGATGGCGCGCTCTTGTTCCGCACCCAGCAGGGCATCGATACGATGGGTGACGTATTTCAGGCCATCCAGCAACCCCGCACGAATGGCTTGTGAGGGGAGGGGCTGGTCTGACAGATCACGGATCGCTTGGATCATTGCGTCCGCCGTCAGTCCGTCGCGCGTTTCATCCAACATCTGCACAAGGCCCAGATCTTCCGCGCGTGAGGCGCGGATCCATTGTTCAAGCCGTGGGGTCGTACGCGGCACGATTACGGCGGGCTTGTCGAAGGACAGAACTTCGCAGAAGGTGTTGTATCCGCCCATGCAGACAACACCGGCGGCACCGGCAAAAAGCGTCTCGATCTGGGATTCGAAGCCAACCGCCGTAACCCGGCCGTTCAGTGCGGCGACGCGGGTTTCGAAATCCTCGCGCAGCTCGCCCGACAGGAACGGACCATAAACCAGAACTGCGCGAGGTGACAGATCGGGGTCCTTTTCGTAGGCCGAAAGAACGAGGTTGACCATCGCCTTGCCGTCGCCACCACCGCCGGGGGTGATCAGGATATAAGGCTGCTCGGGCGGCTCACCGACTGGTCCCAGATCGCGCCGCAAGTAGCCTGTCCAATGTATCCGCTGCTGCGTCGCGGGGCTGAGGGGCAACCCTTGCGTGGGATCATAGATCGAGCGCAGGCCATAAACCCAGATTTCGTCGTAGAACCGTTCGGTCGCTGCGATTGCGTCCTTGCGTTGCCATTCAGCGGCCAGAACTTCGGGTTCATCCAGCACGTCACGCAGGCCGAGTACCAATTTTGTCGAGCGAGAATACTCCAGATATTCGAGCGTCGGCAGCAGCTCTCCGCGAAACCCGGTGGGTTCCTTGTCGACGATCAACACGTCAGGATCGAATTGCTCAACCGCGGTCTGGATCAGGCTGGATCGCAGCTCGGTGACTTCCTCGATACCCATGCCGATAGTCCGCGACGCGTAAGAGCCGTCGGCACGCTTGGTAACACCAGGCAGGCGCACATGGTCCACGCGACGCGGGAAAGTGAAGCGCCCGGCCACCGGAGAACCCGTCAGAATCAGAGCTGAGGCGCGCGGATCCGCCTGCGTGATAGCGGCAGCCAATGCCCGGGACCGTCTTAGATGACCCAGACCGAACGTATCGTGACTGTAGAGCAGGATGCGCGGGGCGCGGCCGTGTTTTTCGTGTGCTGTTCTTAGGCTCATGCTTTGCCTGTTTCGGGTTCCAGTGCAATTCCGCGCGTTTGCATCTGTTATCTTATATGTTCCGTGCCTGCTTGCCAAAGCGGCAGAGCGCACCATGCAAATGTGGCAAACATTGCGAATTGGCAACAGCTTTTGCTGGCCAAGCCATCTGTGGGCCACTTTGAACAGGGGTTTTCGAGGCAGGTCTCCAACATCGTATTTCTCTGAGTTGTCATATTCAATTTTCGTTGGCTTGAAAACACCTTATAGCCAGCGGTGTCACGAGAACACGGATGCAGGACGATGTTGTGATGGCGTGTGGTGAGGATTTGAACCAGCTCGACAGGTTCTATAGGCTGCCCTGCAACCGCGAATTGGATGAAACGTATCATGAAAAAGAAAGTTCTTGCCGGATTGGTGCTGGTGTTTTGGGCGCTGTCGCTGGCATTTGTTTCAGCGGCG
Source organism: Ruegeria sp. CF4 (assembly GCF_056537345.1). Classification (NCBI taxonomy): domain Bacteria; kingdom Pseudomonadati; phylum Pseudomonadota; class Alphaproteobacteria; order Rhodobacterales; family Roseobacteraceae; genus Ruegeria; species Ruegeria sp. CF4. Next base: position 8,522 of record NZ_JBQFRJ010000001.1, read on the forward strand.
GCGGCGCAGTCGCTTATTCCAGGCTATCCCATCGGAGGGACGGAAGAGTCCGGTACCGCGACCTCAGAGAATGAGGATGTGGCGGCGGCTATCCGGGCTGCATCCGAGGCGGGGGCCAGCGTTATCGTGATCGATAGTGCCGGTCAGGTGGTTTCAACACCCGCCTCAGGCAGCGCGGCGAATGAGTCGTCAGCTGCTGACTCCATGGGTGAGGGATCACAGCTTATGAAAGCGCAGGAGCGCTTTTCTGACTTCCGCGAATCCGTTCGTTCGCGACTTGAGGCGCTGCCCTACTCAGTTTTTGAAGTAAAATATGTCCTAAGACAGACCAGCCCGGATGGTCGCATCCAAACCTATGTCGAAGTGCTGTTCTGGAACATTTTATTCCTGTTGCTGGGGCGCTGGTTGTCGACGGAAATCTACGGCAAACGTATCGCCAAGCGCTTTGTCGTGGCGCGGATCAAGGAACAGCCTCATGGCTATCGCGAGAAGATGCCGTTCCTGGTGTTCCGCTTCTTGATGGGGATTGGCGGTACGGTCTTTGCCATGCTCATGGCGCTGATCGTCGGATATCTGTTCTTTGGCGAGGCCGAGGATATCTCGATTCAGTTCACCGTCACTGCGATCTTCACGGCGTTCTTCCTGTCGCGCACAGTGTCGGACCTGTGGCGCATGGTTCTGTCGCCCTACCTCAGCCAATATCGATTGCCGCCCTTCTCGGACCGGGATGCGAAACGGTTGTATGTCTGGGCATCGGCGCTGGCGACCTATGATATTTCGGTGGTTTTGTTCTCGACCTGGGTCGCTGATTTCGGTCTGAACTACAATGTCTATGCCATGGTGTACGGCTCGCTGACCCTGGCCGGGGCGTTGGGTAATGTGTTGATGATCCTGTTCAACGCGCGTGCCATTTCAAATGCGATCCGGGGCGGGCGAGCCCCCGATCAGGTGTCGTGGATTTTGCGTTTCATCTCGTTCGCCTGGGCACCGGTATTGATCCTCTATTTGGTCTTCAGCTGGCTCAAGCTGGCAGTCGATCTTGTGCTTGAGGTCGAGGACTCGATCCCGATTGTGGCCAGCAGCTATGCGATCTTTATGTCGGTTGTCGTGGCCTACGGGGCGATGAACTATCTGCTTGAGCGCTATTTTGATCGCAATCGCAAGATTGAAGAGTTGAATGCGGAAGCGGAAGACGCGGAGGCCAAGGCCGAAGCAGAAACCGCCACACTTGAGGCCGAAAAGCGTAAATACGCTATCCTGACTTACGAGGATCTCGCCCGCCGTGTGGCCGGTATTCTGGCTTTTGTCGTAGGCCTCTATGCCTTGGTAGTGATCTGGAACCCGCAAGCGAACTGGAGCGAGGATCTGCCGGTTGGTCGGGCGCTGGATGTGATGGTAATCCTGTTCATCGGCTATATCCTGTTCCACTTTTTCCGGGTCTGGATTGACAGCAAGATCGCCGAGGAGGTTGACGACGGAGGCGCAGAGGCGGAGCTGGGTGACGAAGGCGGCGAAGGCGGGCAAAGCCGTCTGGCGACGTTGCTGCCCCTGTTTCGCGGGGCGATATTGGCGGTGGTCGTGGTGACGATTGCGCTGATCGTGCTGATGGAACTCGGCATCAATGTCAGCCCCCTGTTTGCAGGTGCCGGTGTCGTCGGTTTGGCCGTTGGCTTTGGGTCGCAGACTTTGGTTCGAGACATCTTTTCGGGGGCGTTCTTCCTGATGGATGATGCGTTCCGGAAGGGCGAATATATCGATATCGGCGACGTGAAGGGAACGGTTGAGAAGATCTCGGTCCGGTCGTTCCAGTTGCGGCATCACCTTGGGGCGCTGAACACTATTCCCTTTGGTGAGATCAAGGTTCTGACCAACTATTCGCGTGATTGGGTGATCATGAAACTGCCCTTGCGGGTGACCTATGACACCGACGTTGAGAAGGTGCGCAAACTGATCAAGAAGCTGGGGCAGGAATTGCTGAGCGATCCTGTGATCGGCGATAACTTCATCCAACCGCTGAAGTCTCAAGGCGTGATCGAGATGCAGGATTCGGCGATGATCATCCGGGTGAAGTTCATGACCAAGCCGGGCGATCAGTGGCTGGTGCGCAAGAAAGTCTATCAGGATATACGCGAGCTGTTTGCCCGGGAAGGCATCCGTTTCGCGCATCGTGAGGTCACGGTGCGTCTGGCGGATGACAAGGAGGCTGAGGACCTGACACCAAAGCAGCGCGAAGCGGTAACCGGAGCGGTGCAGGCGGCGATTGATGAGGATTATCTGGACGATATCGGACCGGCTGGTGGCGACGATCGGTAAGGTCCTCTCCCGCCCCTTTGATCTGCGTCGCTGACGCGACGCGGCCCAAAGCGTTGGGCCAAGCCGCGCGTTCCGCGCGGCGATTGCGCTAGGCTGAGGGGGTCGGCCAGGCCGCGTCAGACGTCCCGAGTTTGGCGGCGGGCAAGCGCCAGGTCATTGCGGCGGGTCCGACTGTGAGGGCCGGTTTCAGGCGGTGGCCTGGCCCCCAGCCGGAAGCTTCGGTCTGTGCGGCGTAATCTGAAGAAGCTGCGGTGGTAATGTCTTCACCGCCGCTGTTCTTAGCGAGGGTCGCCAGCAGTTCTGCGGTGCGGGCGAGCGATAGGCGGGCATCCATTACAGTGTGACCCGTAGCGGCCTCGGCCATGGCTGAGAGGACTGCCGCGGCCATCAGATAGCCCGTGGCGTGATCGAGAGCTTGCACGGGCAACGGTGTGGGCTTGTCTGCAGAGGCCCAGGCCATACCGGCATGGGCGATCCCTGAACTCATTTGCACAAGGCTGTCGAACCCGCGCCGAGTGGCCCATGGACCTTGCCAGCCATAGGCATCCAGAGTGACCTCGATCCGGTTAGGGGCAAGTTGGTCACGGGTTGCTTTGCCCAGCCCGAGCGCGTCCAGTGCGCCGGGGCGATAGCCATGAACCAGCACATCGGCTTGTGCCAATAGGTCTTTCAGCTGATTCAGCCCGTCCGGCGTTTTCAGATCCAGATAGGCGCAGCGTTTCCCTAGTGAGATATCGGGGATCACTCCGGGTTCATCCCAACCCGGAGGGTCGATGCGCAACACGTCCGCCCCGAATGCTGCAAGTGTCCGTGTCGAGACCGGACCGGCCAGAATGCGGGTCAGGTCGAGTACACGAAGCCCGGCCAACGGTCGCTCGCCCGACGCTTCGGGACGATCACGCAGAGTGACATTGTGCGGTCCGTGCCAGCCGATCAGGGGCTCGCGGGCGACGGCGCGCCCTTGTGGGTGGTCCTGCCATTCGGAGCGGTTGCGCATGGCGGCGGCGACACCTCCCTCAGCGACGATGGCAGCTTCCAGATCGATGATGGACCAGTCTTTGATCGCGCGTGTCACGGTGTCCCGGTCCGCTTCCACCTGCAGTACCTTGAGCGCGGCGGCGCGGTGGTGGGGCAGGTTGGTGTGCAACCTGATCCAGCCATCTGCGGCCTTGTAATCCCCGGCAATGGTATCCCACAAGCTGGGCATCTTCCACCCTTCGGGCTTGAACGAAAAGCCATACCACAAAGAGGCGAGCCGGTGATCCACGGCTATCTCAGGCGGCGTGGCTGACAGGTTGAGGGCTGTCATCAGACGGGCCAGTTCCTGACCCACTGCGGCAAAGCTTGCCGTCGCCAGTTCGGATACCGCAAAGGCGCTGGGGCGGGCTCCGACCCCGATGACCTTGTAGCTGTCGGTTGCGGGCAGGGCAGAGAGCAGGGTCATTGCTGATAGGGATCCAGACTGTCGCGCAATCCGTCACCGAGGAAGTTGAAGGCCAGCACAACGACGATGATCGGCAGCATCGGGATCGCGGTCCACGGGTAGATCTCGATCGAAGCGAGGTTCTGCGCGTCGTTCAGCATCACGCCCCAACTAACCGCTGGGGCCCGCAGGCCAAGGCCAAGGAAGCTGAGTGCGGTTTCGCCAAGGATCATTGCGGGAATCGACAGTGTTGCTGACGCGATCAGGTGTGACATGAAGTTCGGAAGCAGGTGCTTGCGGATCACCCGGCCCGAGCTCGCGCCCATCATCTCGGCGGCGCGCACATATTCCTCTTCCCGCAGCGACAGGAACTTGGCGCGTACAGAGCGGGCGAGGCCTGGCCAGTCGAGTATGCCGAGGATGATCGAGATGATGAAGAACACCGCAACCGGGCTCCAATTCGATGGAACAGCGGCGGACAAGGCCAGCCAAAGGGGCAGTTCCGGCAGCGAGCGCAGGATTTCAATTACACGATTGATGACCCAGTCGATGCGCCCTCCGAAATATCCGGCCATCGAACCGAACAGGATACCCAGGAAGAACGACACCGAGATGCCGATCAGACCCACGGTCAGCGACAATTGCGCGCCATAGAGGATGCGGCTGAAAACGTCTCGACCCAATCGGTCCGAACCCCAAAGGAACAGCGTGGCGCCCTCGGGCGCGCAGAACAGGTGCGTGTCGGATTTGATCAGGCCCGCCAGCTTGTACTCGGACCCTTCACAGAAGAACCGGATCGGGCGCGGGTCCTCGGTATCGGGGACGAATTTCCACTGGAAGGTCTCAAGGTCAGCCTCTGCCACGATGGGATAGACGTAAGGGCCAACGAATTCACCCTCATGGAACCAGTTGATGGATTGAGGCGGGGCGTACAGGTGCTCGCCGTTCCGATCATTGGGACCGTATGGTGCGATGAAACCTGCAAAGGGCAGCATCAGGTAACAGAGCAGCAGGAAGATGCCAGATATCAGGCCCAGCTTATGGGTCTTGAATTTGCGCCAGACCAGCACCCAGTTGGGTGCGTCCAGATCGGCACGTTCCAGCTGTTGGATCGAGGCCTGTGGGTCGAAAGGGGCTTCGTCGACATAGCGACCGTCGGGACGTTGGGTCATGCTTCACGCCCCTCATATCTGATGCGCGGGTCGAGCATGACCAGCAGGATGTCCGAGATCATGGTGCCGATCAGGGTCAGCAAGGCCACAAACATCAGGATGAAAGCCGACAGAAACTGATCCTGTGTTTTCAGCGCCGTCAGCAGGGTCGGGCCGATGGTTTGCAGGCCCAGAACAACCGAGACCAGAACCGAGCCTGATACCATGGACGGCAGCAGGTTGCCGATGTCGGCCACAAAAGGGTTGAAGGCCACGCGCAGGGGGTATTTCGTCAGCATCCGCGATGGCGCCATGCCCTTGGCGATAGCAGTTTCCACATAGGGTTTGCCAAGCTCGTCCAGCATATTGGCCCGCAGGCGCTGCATCATCGCTGACGCGCCCGAGGTGCCGATCACAAAGGTTGGCACGATCAGATGAAGTAGGATGGATTTGAGCTTGTCCCAGCTCATCGGTTCGCCTTCGAACTTTGGGTCCATCAGGCCGCCGATGGGCAGGTTGAAATACTGATGGCCATAGTAGAACAGGATCAATGCCAGCAGAAAGTTAGGCGTGGCGAGGCCCAGATAACCCACAAAGGCCGAGGTATAGTCGATCCATGTCCGCGATCGCGCGGCGGCGATCACGCCGAGGGGCAGGGCGACTGCGTAAACGAAAAGGATAGCGGCCAGATTGACCACGACGGTCAGCCATAGCGTATCGCCGACAATCTCGGACACCGGGCGATCGAATTCGAAGGACCAGCCATAGTTGCCTTGCAACAGCCCTTCGAACCCATGCGGTCCGGGCCAGAAGCCCATCCAGATCAGGTATTGTTCCGGCAGAGACCGATCCAGCGAATATTCCTTTCGAAGGAATTCCGCCTTGGCGACGCCAGCCGATTGCCCCGAGGCCTGCAGCTCGGCGATCTGGTTGCTGAGGTAATCGCCGGGGGGCAGGTTGATGATCACGAAGATCAGGACCGATACCACCAACAACGTCAGCAGCATCGTGAAAAAGCGATACACCGCATAGCGCAGCATGACCATTTAGCTGCTCCTGATCAGTCGGCGAAGAAGAACTCGTCGGGGCGGTGAATGCCGAAATGTGCGCCGGGCTCCCACGCCCACATGGCTTGTTCGGGTACATTGCGCAGACGGTTCGACACCACGACGGGCTGCGGTGCGCCATTCAGAATGCCGATCGCATAAAGTTGCTGAGCATGGATATCCAGCATTTCGCGCCAGGCAGCTTCGCGCTCTGCATCGGTGGTGGCGATTTCCCAGTTGTGCGCCAGCTCCATCAGACGTTCAGCCTCGGGCATGTCAGGCGCCTCGCCCGCATCGCCGCCGGTCTGATAGTATTGGCCCCATTTCGGCCAAGCCAGAAACACCTGATCCGTGGGTGCCAGATAGGCCGGAGAGGTGTGGCCCTGCGGGATCCCATCATCCCAACCGAACCAGACCGATGCCATTGTGTTGCCGGAAAAGACCCGGTTACGCAGGATGTCCCGGTCCAGAGGCCGCATCACCAATTTCACACCAATCTCACGCCAGGTATCGGTGACGATCTGCAGTGCGTTTTCGACCTCTTGCCGTTCTCCGGCGGTTTCGATCACCAGTTCCATCGGGCGACCATCGGGCAGCAGGCGGATGTCATTCTTGTCGCGCTGGCTGAGACCGGCATCATCCAGCAGGGCGTTTGCCATATCGATGTCGTATTGCGCCCAGGCTTGCGCGTTTTCTTCGCTATAGTAGGGCGAAGCTGGCAGAACCGACATCGCACCGGGCTGCGCCAGCTTGAAATAAAGCGCCTGATTAATCGTCTTGCGATCAATTGCCAGCGACAGGGCGCGGCGCACACGCACATCGCGCAGCACGTCACGCCAGGCTTTGTCCTCGAAATTCAGATTGGGGTAGATGGCGATCTGTGACGCAACTCCGGTTTTCCACAGCAGCGTCTTGTACTCGCCCTGCGCCTCGCCCTTTTTCAGGATCGAAGCGTCCCGGAAGGCCAGCCCACGCCCCTGCAGGTCGCTTTCGCCTGCATTGGTCTTCGCGGCAACTAGACCGGGAGCCACGATCTCCATCTCGACTACGTCCATATAGGGCAGTTGCACTCCCTTCGTGTCGATGCGGTGGTAGTAGGGATTGCGTATGAAGCTATGGCGGATTTTCTTACCCGAGCTTGCGTTCAGCCAAGGCTGCAGCGTCGGCAATTCGTGGTTGTCGAACTTATAGAGATTGTCGAGCTTGTTGTGCAGCGCGGCCCAGCTTTTGACACGGGCGTCTTCAACCTGAAAGGCCAGCTCTTCGGGGTCGGCGAATTTCTCGTGATATTGCTTGAGAAACTCGGATGGCCGGTAAATGAAGGGTGGGCGGGCCTGCGCCAGCGATTGCAGGAAGTTCGGGTTCGGGTCCCCCCATTCAAAGATCACCGTTGTCTCATCCGGGAAGCTCACCGCTGGTGGCTGGCCTTCGACAAGCAGGAAATCCGGCGGGCCGGAGGGGCTGAGTAGTTCGTTATTGGCAACATCCTCCCACCAATAGCGGAAATCCTCCGAAGTGAAGGGTGTGCCGTCTGACCACTTGTGACCGGGGCGCAGCTTTAGCGTGAATTTACGATTGTCTTCATTTTCGAACGCGGCCAACAGGTCGGGCACGATGTTGTATTCATGATCGAAACCGACAAGCCGTGCATAGCCGTAAACCACCATCTGCCGGATGTCTTTGGACCGGGTGACCATTGTGCGTAATGTGCCGCCCTGGGTCCCGAACTCGCGCCCTTTGGCGGAAAGGTCAACAATAAGCGGGTCTTGTGGAACACGTTCGGCGGCAGGGGGCAGGTTTCCGCTGTCAACTTCGGACTGCCAGAAGGCGCTCTCTTGCAGGTTTGAGGGAACTTCTGCCATCGCGGATAGAGTGCCCGCAAGGACCAGCGTGGTGGCCAGAAACAATCGGTGAGTGGTCTTAAACATGGCAACGTACCTTATGGCCGGGCTCCATTTCTACCAGTGAAGGTACCACGGAGTCGGAAAATCGGAAGGCATCATCCCAACTGTCCGGCGAACCCGCGCCTAAAGCGACCAGTTTAAGGTCGATCGGGCGATTGATATCGGGCTCAGGCTGGGCAGCGATGAGTGCCTTGGTGTAGGGGTGGTGAGGATTGTAGAACAGGGTTTCGGGCGGGGCCTGTTCAACAACAAGGCCCTGACGCATCACGGCGACCTCATCAGCGATCCGGGCCACAACAGCCAGATCGTGTGAGATGAACAGGTAGGACAGATTCAGACTGTCCTGTAGATCTTCCAGCAGGGTCAGGATCTGTTCTTGCACGGACACATCCAAGGCCGAGGTCGGCTCGTCACAGACAATCAGCGCGGGGTCCAGCATCATCGCGCGCGCGATTGACAGGCGCTGGCGCTGACCGCCCGAGAAAGCATGGGGATAGCGTTTGAGCATATCGGCACTCAGCCCGACCCGTTGCAGCATTTCGGCTGCTTTGTCTCGCTGTTCAGCGGCCGTGCCCAATTTATGGATCTCAAGCGGCTCGGTCATGGCGTCCTGAATGCGCATTCGGGGGCTGAGTGAGCTGTAAGGATCCTGAAACACCATCTGTGCCTTGCGCTGAAAGGCGGTGCGCTCGGCGCGCGACATCTTGTGGACGGTGATCGGCTCGGCATCCACAGAGGTGCGGAATAACACCTCGCCTCCTGGATCGGGCAATTCCGCGCCCAACGCGATCCGGGCGGCGGTGGTCTTGCCTGAGCCGCTTTCGCCTACAATCGCCAGCGTCTTGCCGCGGGCCAACTTCATGTCGACCCCACGGCAGGCATGGATCAGCTTGTCGGCCTTCCAACCCTTGCTGGACCGCATCGTGTAGGTCTTTGATACACCCTTCATCTGCAGGATCAGATCCTCATCGGGCATCGGTAGCCCCACGGCATCCTGATCCGGAATCTCGGGTGCTGCATCAAACAGCTGTTTTGTATAGGGATGCGCCGGTTCGTTCAGAATCGGTGCGGCAGGTCCGGCCTCCATCACGCGGCCCTTGTGCATCACCACGACCTGCTCGGCCATATTGGCGACAACGCCAAGATCGTGGGTCACGAGGATCAGTGCCATACCGGTCTCGCGCTGAAGTTCCTTGATCAGTCCAAGAACCTGCGCCTGCGTCGTCACATCCAACGCGGTTGTCGGCTCATCCGCGATCAACAGTTCGGGTTTTGAGACCATGGCCATGGCGATCATCGCACGTTGACGCATACCACCAGACAGCTCGAACGGGTAACTGTCATAGGCGCGCGCAGGGTCTGGGAAGCCCACGCGTTCGAACTGGGTCAGAACTTCTTTACGGGCCTGAGCCTCGGATGCGCCGCGATGCAGCCAAAGAACCTCACTGACCTGATTGCCGATTTTATGGAGCGGCGACAGCGAGCGCATCGGTTCCTGAAAGATCATCGAAACCCGATTGCCGCGAATGCCGCGCATCTGTTTCTCGCTGATTTCGGTGAGTTCTGCCGTGCCCTTGGAATCGTTCAGCCTGATTGATCCGCTGCGAATCTGTGCCGTACGTGGCAGAATCCTCAGCGCGGCCCTACACGAAATTGTTTTGCCCGATCCTGATTCTCCGACCAGGGCCAGCGTTTGACCCGGTTCAACGTCAAAGTTGACATCCCGAACAACGGCTTCGCCCGCGCCAAAACCTATGCTCAGATCCCGGACGGACAACAATGCATTCATGCGGGAATTCCACCCGGCTGGCCGCTTGATAACATCGGCTTAGTAATCTCCCTGACTTTTTTGACGCAGTTTCGCGCGGTTGGGGCGGCCTAGTCAAACACCTTCTTGCGCAGAAACGTCGCGGAAATATGAAATGCATGCCGGGACATCTACACAAAGTCTTGAGATTTTGTCATCTAAAGCGCAACCGATGCCGATTAGGCTTGTCCAAAACAATGAGGTTTGCCCGTGTCCCAGCAACAAAGCCGACTGGATCTGTTCATCGATCGCATGGTGTCACAGCGTGCCTGCCTGGATTTTGCGATTGCGCAGACAGCGGGCCAACCCGGTCCCGTGTTCGAGCTGGGTTTGGGCAATGGGCGCACCTATCACCATATGGTGCAGTATATTCCGGATCGTTCGATCTATGTATTCGAACGTGCGATCGCCTCACATCCGGATTCAACCCCGCCCGACGATCTGGTGATTCTGGGCGATGTACGCGAGACGCTGCCTGCCTCGGTCGAACGGTTCGGTGCATCTGCCAGCCTAATTCATGCCGATCTTGGTGGACATAATCGGGAAAAGAATGACGCTTTTGCCCGCTTCGTCTCGCCTCTGATCGAGCCGTTGCTGGCTCCGGGCGGGCTGATGGTGTCGAGCGACCGGATGTATTTCGAGGCTTTGAAGGAACTGCCCTTGCCAGAAGGCGCGGTTGAAGGGCGCTGCTTCATCTATCAACGCTGAAATGCCGTAGGGTAACTTGCGTATTTAACCGGAAGGGCCGCTAACCTTCGAGATGTCATGCCTCGAAGGAAGTTGCGTCATGTTATTCTACGATTGCTCGACCGCCCCCAATCCACGCCGCGCCCGGATGTTTATCGCCGAGAAGCGCATTCAGATTGAAACGCGTGACATTTCAATCGCTGAGGGAGAGCAGCTGAGCGATGCGTTTCGCGCTGTGAATCCGCGTGCCACCTTGCCCGTTCTGGTGACGGATGAGGGGTCGGTCCTGACTGAGAATTTGGGTATCGCGGCCTATCTCGAAGCACGCTTTCCTGAACCTGCCCTCATGGGTCAAACGCCGGACGAAAAAGGCATGGTGCTGATGTGGAACGCGCTTGTTGAGCAGCAAGGCGGCTTACCGATTGCCGAAACGCTGCGAAATGCGCACCCGGCCTTTAGGGACAGGGCGATTCCCGGCCCGGTGAATTATGCGCAGATCCCCGAGCTGGCGCAGCGCGGGAGCGACCGGGTGCACAAGTTTTTCGATCTGCTCGAAAGTCGTCTGCGCGAGAGTGCGTTCCTCGCCGGTGACGCGTTTTCGCTGGCCGATATCTCGGCCTTTGTCTTCGTCGATTTCGCTCGCGTCATCAAAATGCGTGTCCCCGCCGGGAACACCGCAACGCAAGCTTGGTTTGACGTAATCAAAAGCCGCCCCAGCGCTCAGCTTTAGGTTATTTTTGCATCAAATCTCATCAGGCACAGGACTGTACAGAAATGTCTAGACAGAAGTGAACAGTGCTATTAGCGTCCTCTGCGAGTCATGCAGGGGAGTGCAGGATGAAATCTCAGTATCGTGTCGTAGTCATCGGTGGCGGCGTGGTTGGCGCCTCGGTTCTGTATCATTTGGCCAAGTTCGGTTGGTCCGATGTGGTTATGCTGGAGCGACGGCGCTTGGCGTCCGGTTCGTCCTGGCATGCGGCCGGTGGCATCCATGCCCTGAACGCCGATCCCAACATGGCATCGCTGCAGGCCTACACCATCGACTTGCTCAGCGAGATCGAAAAGGAGTCGGGTCAGAATATCGGTCTGCACATGACCGGCGGCCTGACATTGGCCGGCACGCCTGAGCGGTGGGAGTGGCTGCAGGCCAATTACCGCATCTTCCAATCCATCGGCATTGATGATTGCGAGCTACTGACCCCGGAAGAAGCACAGCGCCGTTGCCCGATCATGTCTACTGATGGCGTATTGGGCGCGATGTGGGCGGATCGCGAAGGTTACATCGACACCACCGGCACAGTGCAGGCTTATGCCACCGCAGCCAAGAAGCGCGGTGCTGAGTATTACGAAGAGACCAAAGTCGAAGAGCTGATCCAGACCGACGATGGCTGGCAGGTGGTAACCGACAAAGGCACGATCACCTGTGAGCATGTGGTCAACGCTGCTGGTCTCTGGGCCAAACAGGTGGGGCGTATGGCTGGCGTGGAACTGCCTGTTTCGCCGCTCAAACACCACTACCTGATCACTGACTCTGTCCCAGAAGTGGCCGAAGCCGATTTCGAGATGCCAATGACGGTCGATCTCGAAGGCTTTACTTATATGCGGCAGGACCAGAAGGGCGTTCTGGTTGGCATCTACGAGGTTGACCATGAACATTGGGCTATGGACGGTGCGCCTTGGAACTATGGCGAAGAGCTGTTTCAGGAACAACTCGACCGGATCGAAAATGAACTGACGCTGGGCTTTGAGCGTTACCCTTCGATCCAGAATGTGGGCATCAAGACATGGGTGAACGGCGCGTTTACCTTCTCGCCTGATGGAAACCCTCTGGTCGGTCCGGTGCCCGGCAAGCGCGGCTATTGGTCAGCCTGTGCAGTAATGGCCGGGTTCCTGCAAGGCGGTGGCGTCGGCAAGACGTTGGCCGAATGGATGATCCATGGAGAGCCCGAGGCTGATGCGTGGCCGATGGATGTGGCACGTTATGGCGATTTCGCGCAGAACAAACGCTACATCCGCGAGACGACCGGTCAGTTCTATTCCCGCCGTTTCGTGATGACCTATCCGAACGAGCAATTGCCCGCAGGCCGTCCGCTGAAAATGGCCCCGGCCCATGATGCGATGACCGAGGCGGGGTGCAAATGGGGTGTGAGCTGGGACCTCGAAGTGCCGCTCTATTTCGCGCCGAAAGGGTTCGAGGAGACGCCAACGCTCAAGCGGTCGAACGCACATGATATTGTGGCCGAGGAATGCAAGGTGATCCGCGAAGGGATCGGTCTGTTGGATATCTCGGGCTTTTCACGGTTCGAAGTCACTGGGCCGAATGCCGAGGCATGGCTGGACAATGTCATGGCCTCAAAACTCCCCGCGCCGGGTCGGGCCAAGCTGGCGCCGATGCTGGGTGAGAATGGGCGTCTCAAGGGTGACCTCACCGTGTTGAACTGGGGCGATGGCACCTGGTGGATCATGGGCAGCTATTATCTGCGGGCTTGGCATATGCGCTGGTTTGACGATCACAAGATGGATGGCGTTACTGTGCGCGATCTGGGCGAGGAATATTGCGGCTTCGCCGTGGTTGGCCCCAAATCGCAGGCAGTGGTTGAGAAGCTGGCTGAGCAGGATATCTCGGGCCTGAAATTCATGGGCTGCGGTGAATTCGATATCGGTCTGGTTCGCGGCCGCGTTGCGCGCATGTCGGTGACCGGCGAAAAAGGGTATGAGATCAACTGCCGCTATGGCGATCATATCAAACTACGCCGCATGCTGCTGGAGGCCGGAGCTGACGAGGGCATCCGCGAATGCGGTTTCAACGCGATGTTGTCGACAAGGTTGGAGAAAAGCTTTGGCATCTGGTCGGCGGAGTTCACGCAGCTCTACACGCCGGGCATGACCGGTATGGATCGCTGGATCGACTGGGATAAGGACTTCGTCGGCAAAGAGGCGGCACTTGCCGAACGCGAAGGCAATGGTCCGGCGCAGGTTCAGGTCACGCTTGAGGTTGATGCAGATGACGCCGATGCCAGCGGGTATGAACCGATTTGGGCCGGAGGAGAGCGTGTGGGCTTTGTCACCTCGGGCGGCTACGGCCATTACACCGGCAAGTCACTGGCCATGGCTCTGGTCGATCGCGACAAGGCTGAGCCAGGGACCGAGCTGTCGGTCCATGTGGTCGGCGTTGAACGCCCCGCCCGCGTGGTTGCGCCGTCGCCTTACGACCCGCAGGGCAAAGCGATGCGAGGCTGATCATGGAGGCAGAGGTCGGAAGACGCCGTCGCCGGGGGCGTGGGGCTGAGGCGGCCCCACAGCCCAGTCGTGATGTGAACTATCGCCAGCTTCGCAATCCGTTTCCGCAGATGGAAGTATTTCCGGCGGATCAGATCGCGGACATGCACGACACCGCCCTGCGCACACTGGAAGAGCTGGGTGTAAAAGTCCTGCTGCCCGAGGCACGCCGGATTTTTGCGCAGGGCGGTGCACGCGTGGATGAAGACAGCGAGATGGTCTTCATCGGTCGCGACATGGTCGAGGCTGCAGTGGCTTCTGCCCCCAAATCCATAGCCTGTCGCGCGGGTGCGCGGCGGCGGGATTTCACGTTGGAGCTGGGCTCTTTGGTGTTTCAGCCCGGGGCAGGGGCACCTAACGCAACCGATCTGGAACGCGGGCGCAGACCGGCGACCGGACAGGATTATCTGGAGTTTCTGAAGCTCACGCATCACTTCGATGTCTTCCAGATGATCTCGCCCCAGGTGGAGCCGCAGGACGTGCCGACTAACGTGAGGCACTACTTTACGACACAGGCGCAAATGGAGCTGACGGACAAGTTCCCGTTCTTCTTTTCGCGTGGAACGCCGCAGGTGATGGACTGTTTTGAGATGCTGTCCATGGCGCGCGGGCTCAGCGATGATGATTTCCGGGCCAATCCGCATTGCTATACGATCATCAATACCAATAGCCCCCGAACGTTGGATATCCCAATGGCGCAGGGGCTGATCGACTTTGCCCGCCATGGGCAGATGTCGATCATCACGCCGTTTACGCTGATGGGGGCGATGGCACCAATCACCGTTGCCGGGGCCATCACCCTGTCGCATGCCGAGGCGCTTGCGGCTTTGACCCTGACGCAACTGACAAACCCCGGTGCCCCCGTGTGCTATGGGACCTTCACCAGCAATGTTGACATGAAATCCGGTGCACCCGCTTTTGGAACGCCGTCGCATTTCCAGGCCTCGCTGGCTGCCGGTCAATTGGCCCGGCATCTCGGACTTCCCTGGCGCTCAGCAGCCGGGTCTGCGGCCAACATCAACGACGTACAGGCCGCCAATGAAAACCAGTTTGGATTATGGGGCTGCCTGATGGCCGGGGCGACGGTGATCATTCACTCGGCTGGATGGCTCGAAGGTGGCCTGACCGTGTCCTTCGAGAAGATGATCTGCGATGCCGAGGTGCTGAACATGGTGGCCGAGCTATGTGCTGGCGCGCAGGCCGGTGGGGCCGAGATCGGGTTCGACACTGCCCTCAGCGAAGTAGAGCCCAGTGGTCATTTCTTTGCCACCAGCCAAACGATGGAGCGCTATAACACCGCGTTTTATGAGCCCCACCTGCATGATTATGCCAATTTCGGTACTTGGACCGAGCGCGGCTCGATCGATGCCAACCACCGCGCAACGGGTGTGTGGAAGGATATCCTGGCCAATTTCAAAGCGCCGTCGTCGGATATGGATCGCATCGGCGCATTGAAGGATTTCATCGCACGACGCACGGAAGAGGGCGGCGCGCCGCCGGAGAGTTGAATGAACACCAAACCCATCCTTCATCGTGATGACCCGAAGGCCGAGCCGCTGGTCGGGAACATCAAGGTCACGCGTGACGATTGGCTGAACGTGGCGATGGACGTACTGATCTCGGACGGTGTGGATCAGATCAAGGTCCTGAACCTGGCAGAGCGGATGGCCGTGTCGCGGTCATCTTTCTATTGGTATTTCAAATCCCGGCAAGAACTGCTGGACGCGCTGCTGGCACGCTGGCAGGCGATGAACACGGCGGCTCTGGTGGCGCAAGCTGAGGCTCCGGCCGAGACCATAACAGGTGCGGTCTGCAATGTGCATCGCTGCGTGGTGAATACCGATCTGTTCGACACCGCACTGGACTTTGCCATTCGCGACTGGGCGCGTAAATCCGGCAAGGTGCGCCGCGCGCTGGACCAGTCCGATGCACGGCGGCTTGAAGCGTTGCATGCGATGTTCACGCGCTATGGCTATACCGAGGTTGAGGCCGAGACCCGCGCGCGTGTCCTCTATTATATGCAGATCGGTTATGACCTCGCGCAGTTGAATGAACCCATCTCGGTGCGAATCTCGATGGTCCCCCATTACCTTTATGTTTTCACCGGGGTCGAGCCGCGCGCCGAAGAAGTCGAAGAATTCAGCAGATATAGCCGGAGCCACTGGAAAGGAGACCCCGCATGAGTCAGCCAGATGCAATCATCATCGGCACTGGCGTGATCGGCGCAGCCATCGCGTTCGAGATGTCGAAGGCCGGGTGGAAGACCCTGTCGCTGGATCGCAATACGCAGGTCGGACATGGCTCCACCGCCGGATCTTGCGCCATCATCAGAATGCATTACTCGACATTTGATGGAACTGCGTTCGCGTGGGAGGGCTATCATTATTGGCGGGATTGGGCAGAGTATCTGGGGCTGCCGGAGGATGCCAATCTGGCCCAATTTCGGCAGACCGGCTGTCTGGTCATGAAGACCGGAGCCAACGGGTATCTGGACAAACACAAAACCAACAGCACCGAATTGGAGTGCCCGTTCGAGGAATGGTCACCGGAGGACATTAAGAAACACTTGCCGATCTATTCGCTTGATAGCTTTGCCCCGGCAAAGCGCATGGATGATCCCGAATTCGGACAACCCAACGGAGAGAAGATGCAGGGTGCTGTGTTCTGGCCCAAAGCGGGCTATGTCACGGACCCGGCCTTGTCGGCGCAAAACCTGATGGATGCCGCCAAACAACACGGCGCAAAAGTGTGCACAGGTGTTGAGGTGGTGGAGATCCTCACCGACGCTGGGCGTGTCTCGGGCGTCAAACTGGCCTCGGGCGAGGAAATCCACGCGAAAGTCGTCGTGAATGTCGCGGGCCCCGGCTCGGCGATCATCAACGGCATGGCTGGGGTTCTGGACGACATGACCATCGAAACCCGTCCGCTCCGGCAGGAAGTGGTGCACGTTCCAGCGCCCGAAGGTTTTGATTTCGAAAGCCAGGGTACCATCGTTTCGGACAGCGATATCGCGCTTTATTGCCGACCTGAACATGGCAATCACATCCTGATCGGATCTGAAGACCCGGAATGCGACCCGCATCAGTGGTGCGAGGACGATAAGACCTACAATCAAGACTTTACTGATCAGTGGACCACGCAGGCGATGCGATATGCGCAGCGGGTTCCGAGCCTTGGCATTCCATCGAAAACCCGCGGTGTGGTCGATCTCTATGATGCGTCAACCGACTGGATTCCGATCTACGACAAATCTAGCCTTCCGGGGTTCTACATGGCCTGCGGCACCAGCGGGAACCAGTACAAGAACGCCCCGATCGCGGGCAAGATGATGGCGGCCCTGATCGATTATTGCGAGGGCGGGGCGGATCACGATGCAAATCCGCTGCGGTTCGAGCTGCCCTATATCGGGCGCAGCATCGATGTCGGGTTCTACTCGCGCAAACGACCGATCAATAACGAAAGCAGTTTCTCGGTTCTGGGCTAGACGGCAGCGTGGGTCGGCCTGACTTTCCGGGGAACTGGAAAAAAGGCCGTTCCTATGACAGATCAAGCCCCGCATGTTCTGCTCCATGGCCGCGTAAACCCTTCATGCATATTATCACCATCAACAACGCATGGTGTCTCTGCAGTGATTGGGGATTCCTCATCCACCCTGAGAGCTTTCCTGCCGACATCGATATGTTCGACAAACGGTGGCTCAAGATCTTTCGATCCTCATGTCCGCATCAGGTCGCCTGACCGGATTGGCCTTTCAGCAGTCCGTCAGCCTTGAGGCGCGCCGCGCGGGCGGCCTCGATGCGGACCGGACCATATCCCCGGACCTCATCGGCGCAAGCCAACGCATCATACCAAATGGCGTCATCCTCGGAGGAATAGGTTGCCTGCAACTGATCCAGCAGTGACTGATACCATCCCAACATATCCCGATGCAGACGCGCCTCAGCGTGATACCCAAAGGGGTTAAACGCTGATCCGCGCAAACCACGCAGCTGTGATAACCTCTGAAGAACCGGGCGCATCCACGGACCCAATGCAAATTTGAGCGGCCTTCCGCGTTCATCTTTTCGCCAGCTGAACATCGGCGGGGCGAAGTGGTATTTGGTTTTGAAGTCACCCTCGAACTGCTGCGCAAGTTCATCCGTGAAGGCAGAGGATGTGTGCAACCGGGCCACTTCGAACTCGTCCTTATAAGCCATGAATCGGAACAGGTTGCGGGCCACGGACTCCAGGACACGACCAGAAATTTCCGGCTTGGATGCACGGATTGCTTCGATCTGCTGCGCATAGCGTTCAGCATAAGCTGCGTCCTGATATTCTGTCAGATACGCAACCCGACGCGCGATCATCTGATCGGACGTTTCTTCTGCCTCGGTCGGTTGCGTCAGCTCCTGAACCCGGTCGGGATCAACTGCCAGGCATCGGCCAAGTGCGAAAGCCAGTCGGTTTTTTTCGATCGCGACACCGTTGAGCAAGATGGCCTGAGCCAGCGCGCTGTGCGAGACGGGCACCAGTGCCTTTTGCCACGCGTAGCCCAACATGGTGACATTGGCGAAGACCGTATCCCCAAGTAGCGCCTCGGCGATTGCGTTTGCATCAAGGCTGGACAGATTGTCAGCCCCCACCACATCGGCAATGGCCTGTTCTCGTGCATCGACCCGAAGCTGAGCATCACGCCGCAACACAAGATCTCCGGTCGGCATCTCGGCCAAATTCAGCACGACCTGTGTGCCATGCGTATAATGGGCGGAGGCTTTAGGCGCTGAACTGACGACCACATCGCAGCCAATCACCGCATCCGCCGCGCCCTGATCAATACGAACCTGATTAAGCGCATCGGGTGCGGTGCCAAGGCGAATATAGCTCAGCACTGTTCCGAATTTCTGGGCAAAGCCGGTGAAATCCAGAACCGAGGCCCCTTTGCCCTCCAGATGCGCCGCCATGGTGATCAAGGCTCCAACTGTAACTACGCCGGTTCCGCCGACGCCCGTTACCAGAAGATCGAATGGCTTATCCAGTGAGTGAACTTCAGGAGTGGGTAAATCCGCCTCAATCACATTGAGATCCAGTTCGACGGTCCGCTTTCTGCGGGTTGCGCCCTCGATGGTCACGAAACTCGGGCAGAACCCGTTCAGGCACGAGAAATCCTTGTTGCAGGAACTCAGATTGATTTTGCGCTTGCGACCCAGCGGGGTTTCGCGCGGTTCAACGCTCAGGCAATTCGACGCGACTGAACAGTCGCCGCAGCCTTCGCAGACGAGATCGTTGATCCAGACGAAGGTCGCGGGGTCCTCCATCGTGCCACGCTTGCGGCGGCGGCGCTTTTCGGTGGCGCAGGTTTGTTCATAGATCAGAACCGTGACACCAGGAATGTCGCGCAACTCTCGTTGCAGGCTGTCCATCCTTGCCCGGTCATGAAACGTGGTTCCCACCGGGAAATTAGCGCGGTCGAATTTGGAGATATCATCCGAGACAAGCGCGATCCGTTCTACCCCTTCGGCGCGACAGGTCTGGGCAATACCCGCTACGCTGACAGGTCCATCTACCGGCTGCCCTCCGGTCATCGCGACCGCATCATTGTAGAGGATTTTATACGTGATGTTCGTCCCGGCGGCGACCGCCTGACGGATAGCGAGAGAGCCCGAATGATACCACGTTCCCTCACCAAGGTTCTGGAAGATGTGCTTGCCACCGTTGAATTGCGAAGCCACCACATGGGGCACGCCTTCGCCCCCCATCTGCGCATAGCCGACCGTCTCGCGATCCATCCACGAGGCCATGACGTGGCAACCGATTCCGCTGGCGGCGGTGGAGCCTTGGGGAACCTTGGTCGAAGTATTGTGCGGGCAACCCGAGCAGAAATAAGGCGTCCGCGTTGCGCCGGAAACACTTATGACGGGCGGAGGTGTTTCAGTCAGAGCGCGCGCCTTGGCGGGCAGGTTTTCTTCCGGAAAGAACGTATCAAGGCGGGCGGCCACGATGGGGGCTAGCATCAAGGGGCTGAGCTCCCCGGTCCACGGGATCAGCGGCTCACCATGGCTGTCATACTTCCCCACCATTTTGTGGGGTTTGTCACCGGGCCAGTCATAGAAGTATTCCTTAAACTGGCTTTCGATAATGCCGCGCTTTTCCTCGACGACCAGAACCTCGGCTTTGCCCTTCACAAAGCGCAATGCGTTGCGGCGCGCCAGCGGCCAGACCATGCCAACCTTGTAGATGTCGATCCCCAGACGGCGGCAGGCGGCCTCATCCAGACCCAGCAGACGCAAGGCCTCCATCAGATCCAGATGCCCCTTGCCGGTGGTCACGAAGCCGAACTTCGCATTGTCGATGTCATAAATGCGCCGGTCGATGGGGTTCTCTTCGGCAAAGGCCCGTACGGCACGCAGCTTGTGTTGGATACGAGTTTCAATCTCGGGTGAGGGCAGGTCTGCGGTCCGCACATGCAATCCGCGTTCGGGCAGGTCAAGTCGCGGCAGTGTGAAGCTTCGGTCTGGACGCAGGTTGACGGAGCGTGCGCTCTCGACTGTTTCCGAGATGGCCTTGAACCCGACCCACGTGCCAGAAAAGCGGGACAGGGCGAACCCGTATTCCCCGAATTCGAGATATTCCCCGACCGAGGCGGGGTTCAACGTGGGCATGAACCACGCCATGAAGGCCACATCCGACTGGTGCGGCATCGAAGAGCTGACGCAACCATGGTCATCGCCAGCCACAACCAACACGCCGCCTTTTGGTGCAGAGCCGTAGGCGTTGCCGTGTTTCAAGGCATCCCCGGATCGGTCGACACCGGGGCCTTTGCCGTACCACATGGAAAAGATTCCCTCGACCTCGCAATGCGGATCCAGTGTTGCCTGCTGCGCCCCAAGCACAGCCGTCGCCCCGAGGTCTTCGTTCACTGCGGGCATGAAGGTGATGCGGTCGGTTTTTAACCGCTCCTTGGCGCGCCAGAGTTCGAGGTCCAATCCACCCAGAGGAGAGCCGCGATATCCCGAGACAAAACCGGCTGTGTTCAGACCTGCGTCCCGGTCCCTGCGTGCCTGATCCATCATGATCCTAGCCAAAGCTTGGGTGCCCGTCAGAAAGACCCGGCCTTGGGTCAGGGCATAGCGGTCCTCAAGCTGATAGATGCGGGGGTTGGGGTCGTGGTGGCTCATTCCGGCGATCCATGGGTGTTAACTGTAAGAGTTGGAAGTTTATCCCGGCGAGGCTGAATAATTTTGCCTAAAATCGCGAGATATGTGAGTAAACAGGATGAGTATCTCGATTCTTTGAAAAAAATCGGATAAATAAACCACTATGACTGAACTCGATGACAGAGATCGCCGCCTCCTCACTCTGCTGCAAAGTGATTGCCGCATGTCCAATGCCGAATTGGCCGATACCGTCGGAATGTCGGCTTCGGCCCTTTGGCGCAGGGTCAGAGCGCTGGAAGAGGCGGGGGTGATCGAGCGTTATGGTGCATTGGTAAATCCCCCCGCTATAGGGCTTACCTTCGAGGCTATCGTGCATGTACATCTGACGCGCCACGACCCCGAGAAGATCGTGGATTTCATCCGGGCCGTTGAGACCAGCAAGGAAGTTCAGGAGTGTTATGCCACGACCGGGCAGGCGGACTATCACTTGCGCGTTCTGTGCCGCGACCTTGCGGCCTATAACGTTTTCCTCGAGGATTTTTTGTTCCGCTTGCCAGCCGTTGCCAGCGCGCAAACCAATGTCGTGCTGCGCCCGATCAAGCGGAATCGTCCGGTAGTTCCCTGAGTATCAGGTGGCGAAGGACACCCAGGCCCAAGCCATGCCGATATAAGTCAGGTTGTGCATAAGCTGATCCAGACCGGCAGCGCGCCAGAATGCGGCCTGATTGGGTTGCAGCTGCTTTCGCTCTGAATAATGCGCTTTAGCGAAGTCGATGTGGAAATGCACGATCCACTCTAGCGCGGCAATGATCAGGATGAATTCTACCGGCGCGCGAAACAGCGCGAAGATAAGGACTGAGCCCACGACATGCACAGCTGCGTGCTGCGCGCGCCCCACATGGAAATACGAGCCTCGCCCGGAAAGCATTTTGGGCGTCTGTAAATAATAATCGGCAAACATATGTTTGATCTGAAGCAGACAGAGCAACAGAAACACAGCGCCAAAACTGGCAGGCAAATTAGTCCTCCCGATATCGTCCTGAATCAGAAGACTAGGGGGTAATTGGCTGCCGCGCAAATGAACTTGTTCACACAAGGGTAATTCGGCGCAATTTGGAAATTTAATTGCGTCCACGGATACGATTGCGGTAACTTCGGGCTGTTGTATTCACGCCAAAAACATCGATTTGAGCGGCGGATCAAAAGCAGGGGCGGGTTCCATAGAACGAACGATTTTTCGGTTCATCTGGAAATACTCCAAGCGCGACCAGTTGATCCTGCTGGCCGTGACGGCGACGCTGTTTCCGTTGTTGTATCTGACGCTGGAACTGCCCAAGCGTATTATCAACGATGCGATCGGCGCGACCAGCGATATTGTCAACGTCTGGGGTTATGCGCTGCCGCAGACGACGTTCCTGATGATCTTGTGCTTTGCCTTCCTGGCGGCCGTTTTGGCCCATGGCTTGATGAAGATGCGCATCAATACCATGAAAGGTGTCCTGAGCGAACGGATGCTGCGCCGTTTCCGGTATCAGTTGATCAGCCGCGCGCTCCGCTTTCCGCAACCCTATTTCGAGCGTGTGAGCCAGGGCGAGATGGTCTCGATGATCACCGCCGAAAGCGAGCCGATGGGCGGGTTAATGGGCGATGCGATCAGCCAGCCAGTGCTGCAGGCCGGGCAAATGATCACCATCCTGTCGTTCCTGTTTTTACAAAGCGTATGGTTCGGGTTGGCAGCGGTTGCATTGATACCTTTGCAGGCTTGGTTGATTCCGCGCTTGCAGCGCCAAATCAATCTTCTGAACAAGAAACGCATACAAGAAGTCCGCGTACTGGCTGCTCAGATCGGCGAGAACGCGGCGGGTGCTTCGACCCTGCGGGCCAATGGCGGTTGGCGCTATCGTCGGGCGATGATCTCGGATCAGTTGGGCCGGTTATTCGGCATCCGGTTCGAGATTTATCAGAAAAAATTCTTTATGAAGTTCATCAACAACTTCATCTCGCAACTGACGCCGTTCATGTTCTATCTGGTGGGTGGCCTGCTGGTGTTGCAGGGTTCGGTTTCGCTAGGGGCGCTGGTGGCCGCGCTGGCGGCGTATAAGGACCTGAGTTCTCCATGGAAGGAATTGCTGACCTATTATAACCAGACGCAGGATATGTCGCTGCGCTGGGAAGTTGTGATTGAACGTTTCGCGCCGGACGGGATGATCAACGAATCCCTTTTCGATGGCGAGCCCGACCAGCGTCCGCATTTGAATGGCGATATCGTCCTTAACCGGATTTCGGTACGCGATATCGACGGTAATCAGGTGCTGGACGATCTGGATCTGACCTTTCCTGCGGGCCAGACCATCGGTATCGCGGCCCCCAGCGAAGAAGATCGCCACGCCCTGACCGAATTGCTAACGCGCGAGGTTTTGCCCACCTCAGGAAGGCTTGAGGTTGGTGGGGTCGATATGTCAGGGCTGCACCAAAGCGTTGTTGCAGCGCGGATCGGTCTGGCGACCTCGCGCCCGGTCATGTTTCAGGGAACGCTGGGCGAGAACGTCATGATGCCGATCCGGTCGCGTCCGATGTCTACTGCGACCGAGGATCCCGATTTCGCCGAGACATTGCGGGCGGGCAACAGCACAGATCCCTTTCAGGCGGAATGGTTAGACCCCGGACTTGCCGGTTTCGACGATATCACTCATCTGCGTGAATGGTGGCTTAGACTGATCGACGGCATGGGTTCGGGTGCAACGCTGTTCCAGCGGGGCGCCGAACAGGTTTTCAATGCAAAAGAGCGACCGGAACTTGCAGCCAAGTTGGTTGAATTGCGCCCATTGGTGCAAAAAGCTGTGCGCGAGGCTGGGCTGGAACAGCAGGCGTTGGTCTTTGACCGTTGCGCTTACAACCCCGCGCTGCCTGTGGTAGAGAACCTGCTGTTCGCGACCCCTCGTGTGCCGGTCACACAGCAACTGTTGGCAAAACAAACGGTGTTCCTGGGGCAACTGCGGGAGCTAGGGCTGGATGAAACACTGGCCAACCTGACCCGAGATGTAATCGAAATGCTGCGCCAGATCTTTGGATTGGACGGCACAGATCATCCATTATTCCGCAAGCTGGGCCTTGAGGTCACAACCTACGAGGCGGCAGTTGAGCTGGTCGAACAGACCCGCAAGGAAGGCGTCAGCGGGCTAGATGACGAGCAATTGGCCAACCTGCTGGCTGTGCCCTTCGTGATTTCGGCGGAACAGATCGGCCCGGCTTTCTCGGACGAATTGAAGAACCGCATTCTAGAGCTGCGACACAGCCATTCCGAGAAACTGCTGGAACGGTTGCACAACGTCTTTGTGCCACTGGATGAGGCCACCTTTGCACCGGGTTTGACGGTGATGGAGAACGCGCTCTTTGGCAAGGTCAGTCAGATTGGCGGCGCGCGCACGGATGAGGCACGCAAGCTGATTGTGGATGTGTTGGCCGAAAACGGCGCACGCCCGATGGTGGTCGAACTGATCTATGACGTGCCGGTGGCGTTGGGTGGTCAGAACCTGCCTGCAGTTTTTGCCGAACCTCTGGCCTTTACCCGTGCTGCGATCAAGAAGCCGGATATCCTGATCCTCGAAAACGCGCTGGCCAGTTACGATATGCAGACGCAGGTGGCGGTGTATAAGAACCTGCGCGAATTGCTGCCAGAAGCGACCGTTATCTATCTGAATGACCAATTTGAAAGCCCGGACGTATTCGACATGTACGTTGAAATCCGGCAAGGTCGCGTCGTGACGGATGAAGGACCCACCGATGTCGAAGGCGACGGCGCGGCCTCGGCTGACCTTGGGCGCAAGCTGCGGGCGCTGGAGCAGACGCCGCTGTTCTCTGGTCTGGACCGTCGTCAGTTACGCCTGCTGGCCTTTGGTGCGCGCTGGTTCGATGCAAAGCCGGGGCAGGTGATCTTCCTCAAGGATGATCAGCCGACGGATGGTGCTTATGTCATTCTGGAAGGCGAAGCGGGATTGTATCTGCCCCATCCGGGAGAGGCAGATCAGTTAATCACCAAGGTCGGGGCAGGGGCTTTGGTCGGAGAGCTTGGCCTGATCCGCAAGGAGCCACGCGCGCTGAGTATGATCGCCGAAACCGATCTGTCGTGCCTGCGCATCGGGGAAGAGGAATTCCTGGCGGTTGTCGAAAACGATGCCGCGACAGCATTCAAGCTGTTGCAGGTGATTGCGGGATACGTCTCGAACTGACCGGATCAGCTTTCTGGCTGGCAGAACAGGTCATAGAGTAGCGCTATGACGCGTTCGGTCTTGCCGTCGTTCAGTGCGTAGTAGATTGTTTTGCCTTCGCGGCGTGCTTTGACCAGCTGTTCTTCGCGCAAGCGGGCTAGCATCTGGCTGACTGCTGCTTGCCGCATCCCCAGCAGAGCTTCCAATTCGCCCACGGATCGCTCACCTGCACCCAGGTGACACAGGGTCATGAGACGGCCTTCGTGCGCCAGCGCTTTCAGGAACGTGGTCGCTTGAGTGGCGCTTTCTTTCATGTCAGCCGAGGTATCTGCGGATGGTGTCTTGGTTTCAGGGGGCTGCGTCGTCACTTAATAAACCGATATGCCATTAGGGGGTTCGCATAATATGCCCCAACTGGTCGCGGATTGTCACCCCTCGGTTGCCGGAGCACCACCCTGAAAGGCGTTTCCATGCTCATAATCGCAAGGATCTTCCTGCATCTGCAGGTGCAACCCGTCGCCTGAATAAGGGTTGGCGCGGGCAAGGTCCTCGTCCACATCGATCCCCAGGCCGGGTGCGCTCGGTGGGGTGACGAAGCCGTTTTCGACCCGGATCGAGCTTTTGATCAACTGGTCATGGAACGGGGTTTCGATGGTTTCCAGCAGCAGGAGATTTGGAATGGATGCAGCCAGATGGATGTTGGCCGCCCACTCTACCGGTCCGGCGTAGAGGTGAGGTGCCATTTGGGCGTTGAACACTTCGGCCATAGCGGCGACTTTTTTCATCTCCCAGATACCGCCAGCGCGACCAAGCGCGGGTTGCAGGATTTCGGCGGCACCAGCACGCAGAACCGCGCCGAATTCAGCTTTGGTGGTCATCCGCTCACCCGTTGCAACAGGGATGCGTACAGCGCGGGCCACGCGGGCCATGTCCTCGATCATGTCGGGCGGGGTCGGCTCCTCGAACCAGAGCGGCGAATAAGGCTCAAGCGCCTGACCCAGACGAATCGCGCCGGCGGTATTGAACTGCCCATGGGTTCCGAACAGCAGATCGGCTTTGTCGCCCACGGCCTCACGAATGGCTTTGCAGAAGGCCACCGACATTGAGATATCGGTCATCGCAGGCATATGCCCGCCCCGGATGGTATAAGGGCCTGCAGGGTCGAATTTGACGGCCGTATAACCGCGACGCACCATTTCAGCAGCACATTCCCCGGCCTGTTCAGGTGAGGTCCAGAAGTCTGTCAGATTATGCTGAGGCAGGGGGTAGAGATAGGTATAAGACCGAATGCGATCATTCATCCGCCCGCCCAGCAACGCATAAACCGGACGATCCCGGTCTTTGCCAAGGATATCCCAGCAAGCGATCTCAAGCCCTGAAAATGCGCCCATCACGGTCAGATCAGGGCGTTGGGTGAAGCCACTGGAATAAGCGCGGCGGAACATCAGTTCGATATTTTCGGGGTTCTCCCCCATCATGTGTCGTTCGAACACATCGCGGATGACATGGGTCATGGCTTCGGGACCGACGGAAGAGGCGTAGCATTCGCCCCAACCGATCACGCCCGTATCGGTCGTGACCTTGACCAGTATCCAATACCGCCCGCCCCAACCGGGTGCCGGAGGCGCGGTGACGATGACATCGAGATCCTGCAGTTTCACTTGGTATTCCCCCGGTTATCAGTCCCAGTCGAACAGGATCACATTGCGCTTGGCAGCACCGGTTTTGGTGTCCTCGATCGCCTCATTGATCTGCGACAGTGACCAACGACCCGAGATCAGCTCATCCAGTTTCAAACGCCCCTGTTCATAAAGATCGATCATCCACGGAATGTCCCGCTGGATCACAACGTCCCCCATTTTCGAACCGACCATACCCTGTCCCAGCGCGGCGAGAACGACGGGTTCATAGCTGGACATATCGCCCGAATGCGGCATCCCGATCATGATCGCCTTGCCGCCCCGACCCAGATAACGCGGGGCCTGATCATAAGCAGGGATCGCGCCGACGGTGATCAGAACCGCATCCGCGCCACGCCCGCCGAGGGCTTTATATGCGGCCTTCCACGGCGCATCGAGGCTACCCAAAACGCCATGTGTTGCGCCGAATTCCTTGGCGATCTCGAGCTTTTCTTCGGTCATGTCGACCGCAACGATCCGCCGCGCCCCGGCGATGCGTGCGCCCTGTATGGCGTTGAGGCCAACCCCGCCCGCACCAATCACGACAACATCCTGTCCGGGGCGCAACTCTGCGGCGTTCACCGCAGCGCCAACCCCGGTGATCACGCCACATGAAAGCAGGCTGGCGAGGTCCTTTGGCAGTGTTTCAGGGATTTTTACGATCTGACGATGGCTGACCACGACTTTCTCGGCAAAGGCTCCGCAGGCCATGGCTTGTTCCAGAGCGCCGCCGTCAGCGGTGCGCAGTGGGCCCTTAACGGTGTCATACGGCGTTTCGCAAATGGTAGGCTTGCCGCCTGCACAGGATGGGCATGATCCGCAGGCGCGGATCAGGGTCACGACCACGGGATCGCCTATCTTGAATGCCCCGGCGCCCTCTCCGATTGCCGAGATGACACCCGCAGCCTCATGTCCGTAAACGGCGGGCAGATGTCCGCCCCACGCCCCGCTGGCGAAAGAGATGTCCGAGTGGCAGATCGCCACCGCATCGAGCGTGACCTCGACCTCGCCCATACCGGGTGGTGCGATCAGAATATCCTCGATCACCAGTGGCGCGCCGAATTCCCGGCACACGGCTGCTTTGATGGATTGCATGTCTTTCCCCGTTCCTTTTTCAGTCACGGTGACCCGTTGCGGATCAACAGGCAAGGCGGAATCCGCCACCCGGGTGTCGCTGTTGTGCTGAAAGGCAAACGAGGAGGGCGGAAACGCCTAATACACGCCTAAATTCGCTGCGATATCTGGTGCAGCAGTCCGGCCAGATGCTCCGGATGCGAAAAAAACGGTGAATGAGAGCTGTCGATGGTCAGGCTCAGGTTCGGATTTGCGCAATGTGCCATCTCGGCCTGATACTCGGTCGGAACGGTACGATCATCCGCTGTACGGATATAAGCCTTGGGTACGCGTGCGAAATTCTCACTCAGATCCAGCGGAGTATCTTGTGGCGCGATTGCTTGCGGGCAAAGACGCCCGAGAGCATAGGCAACAACTTCGCGCGGACAGTCATGATAGAACAACCCGTGCACCCGGTCCGGCAAAACACTGTAGGACAGACCATCTGCAGATTTCTCGACCGCATCCCCGATCAGCTGGCGCGGTGCACGTTTGCGCATTTCGATCATCGAAAGACCGGATTGCGGGACATATGCGCAGAGATAGACCAAAGCCCGCATCGCGTCGGGCGCGGCTTCGGCTGCCGCGCTGATCGGGTAACCGCCCCAGGAATGCCCAACGATAATTGTCTCTGGCTTTGAGGCATTCAGTACCGCATCCCGGCAAGATTCCAGCGTGACATCGGGAATGGGCGTTGGATCAGAGCCGTGGCTGGGCATGTCGATGGCGCGCGCAGTATGTCCGAACGTGGAAAGCTCGGGGATCAGATCGCGCCAGCACCAAGCACCATGGCAGGATCCGTGAACCAGCAAGAAATCAGCCAAGTCTACACCCCCTCACACATGACCGGTCTCGGCCAGAAAACCGTTAAGAAGTTCGGCATACTCTGCCGGCCGCTCTACACAGGGCAGGTGGCCTGCCTTGCGGATCAGTGCAAATCGCGAGCCGGGGATCAGATCAACCGTTTCGCGCACGAGATCGGGTGGGGTCGAACCATCTTCGCTGCCAGCTACTCCAAGCGTGGGCAGGCGCAGGCCACTGGTCGGCGTATAGAAATCAGTTCCCGAAATTGCCGCGCAGCAGCCGAGATACCCTTCCAAGGGTTGCCGCACCATCATGTTGCGCCACAACTCCAGGTCGACATTGGCGCGGAAGGGTTTTGAGAACCACCGCTCCATGGTGGCATCCGCGAGCGCCTCGATCCCACCTGCGCGGGCTGCGTCCATGCGCTCCTGCCAGATCTTTGGCGTACCGATCTTGGCGGCAGTATTGGAAAGGACCAGCGCCCGGATTTGATCCATGCGCTTTACCGCCAAGCCCTGCGCAATCATCCCGCCAATCGACAGGCCGATAAACATGCAGTCTTTGACTTCAAGATGGTCCAGAAGTCGTTCGGTGTCGCGGACCAACGCCCCCATGGAATATGGACCATCGGGTTGCGAAGACAGGCCATGGCCGCGCTTGTCAAAGCGGATGATGCGCAGGCCTTTTGGAAGCAATGGCAGGATCGGATCCCAAAGGCGCATGTCGGTGCCGAGGGAATTGCCGAAGACCAGTGGCGCACCATCTGGGTCCCCGTCAATGCGGTAGTGTATCTTGACGTCTCCAAGATCGGCGATGTGCATGTGAGAGGTCCCGAGCAAATGGCTTCGAGCTACAATAGTGCACGTGTTGCACGCGCTTGTCAGGTCAGGAATTCCAACGCTTGTTCAAAAATCTGCGGGTCCACATTGCCACCCGAGGCAACGACGATCACCGCATCGCCTTCGATTTCATTGGCCCGAAACAACGCCGAAGCCAGCGACACCGCACCGCCGGGCTCCAATACGATCTTGAGGCGCAGGAATGCCATGGCCATTGCGCGCAGTGCCTCCTGCTCGGTGACCGAAAACCCCGGTCCGCAGAGCCGGTTTAGGATCGGAAAGGTGATCTTTCCCGGTTCTGGTGTTAGGATCGCATCGCAGATATTGCCGGAAGACGCGGTATTGTTCTGAATTGAGCCCGAAGCGAGCGAGCGTTTGACGTCATCAAATCCCTCCGGCTCACACGGGCGGGTGCGCAGACTGGGGGCGTGGCGCTCCAACGCCAGCGCGATGCCCGAGGTCAAGCCGCCGCCGCCGCAACAGATCAACACATCCGCCTGCGTGACGCCCTGCGCCTCAGCTTGTCGCGCCAGTTCCAGCCCGACCGTGCCCTGCCCCGCGATCACCTGTGGTTCGTCATAGGGCCGGATCAGGGTCAGTCCGCGCTGGGCGGCCAGCGCCTCGCCGATCTCCTCCCGGCTTTCATTGGCGCGGTCATATAGAACGACCTCGCCCCCAAGTGCCCGCGTGTTCTCGATCTTCAGCTGCGGCGCGTCCGACGGCATGATGATGACCGACGATATCCCGTGCTGGCTGGCTGCATAAGCAACCCCCTGTGCGTGGTTGCCCGAGGAATAGGCGATGACGCCCCGCTGTCGCGCAGTGTCATCCAGAGCCGAAATCGCGGACCACGCGCCGCGAAACTTGAAACTGCCGGTGTGTTGCAGACATTCAGGTTTCACCAGCACCCTGCGTCCGGCAATCTCGTCCAGAAACGGTGAAGACAGCAGCGGCGTTTCGCGTGCATGTCCCTTCAGCCGCTCTGCGGCGGCTTCGATCATCTCAATACTGCTCATGTCGCGTCCAATGTCTTGCGGATTACGTCGAGGGAGGCGGGCTCATCCAGAAAGGGTACATGCCCCCGATCAGCGATCTCGGCCCAGATCAGGTCGGGATGACGGCTTTGCATTTCGCCGAGCGTAGCGGCTCCGAACACGTCAGAATTTGCGCCCCGGATCACGCCAGTCGAGATATCGCGTAACGCGTCGAACAAGGGCCAGAGATCGGGCGGTAGCCCCGCGGCGGCCTGCTGGATCAGAGCTTCGCGCAGGGCGCTGTCATAGCGCAGATCGAGGCCTGTTTCAGATTGCAGATATTGATGTTCAACCTGCTGACGCCAGATGGTGAGCGGCACGCCGGGAAACCGCGAATCCATGATCTTTTGTAGCGTCTCTGCCGCCTCGTCATAGGTTTTTGCGCCGGGCTGTTTGCCCACATAATCCATGATCTTGGCGATACCCTCAGCTTCGATCACAGGCCCGACATCGTTCAGGATGACACCAGACAGACGTTCGGGGTGACTGGCGGCCAGGGCCATGGCGATCAACCCACCGCGAGAAGTGCCGAGGATCGAGACCATTTTTAGGCCCAGATGATCCAGTAACTCGATCACATCCAGCCCTTCGCGCAGGATATTGTAGTTCATGAAATCCGGGTCGTGATCGGACTGTCCGCGCCCGCGATAATCCATCGTGATCATCCGCAGATCGCTGATATGCGGCGCGAGGAACGAGAAATCTCGACTGTTGCGGGTCAGGCCCGCAAGGCAGAGCAAAGGCTGGCCCGATCCGGTGTCTTCAAAGTAGAGGCGTTTGCCATCAGAGGTCGTGAAAAACGCCATCAAAGCCCTGCCAGCTGAGGTATCGCTGTCAGATCAGACATTACATGCGCCGGTTTCCACGGCAGACGGTCCATTGGCTCACCCGCACGGTTGACCCAGGCCGTGACAAAGCCGTAGCCACTGGCGCCGGCGGCATCCCAGCCGTTGGAGCTGACGAACAGAACCTCGTCTCGGGCGCAGCCAAACCGATCTTGGACCAGGTCATAGACGCGGGCATGCGGCTTGAAGACGCCTACGCTTTCGACGGACAGTACATCGTCCAGAACCTCTCCGATCCCGGCAGATTGCACCGCACCATCCAGCATCGGGGGCGATCCGTTGGACAGGATGGCCGTCTGTAAACCACCTGCTTTCAACGCCTTCAGCATCTCGGGAACCTCGGGGTAGGCCTGCAACTCCCAGTAAAGGTCCAGAAGACGTTGGCGCAGAGTGTCATCACCCTGCAAGCCAACCGCTTCTAGCGCCCAATCGAGCCCGTCTTGCGTCACATCCCAGAAATCGCCATGCGCATCAGCAACCGCGCGCAACCAAGTGTATTGCAGCTGTTTCAACCGCCAGTGATTTGCCAACTCAGGCCACTTGTTGGCCAATCTCTCGAACCCCGGCTCGGAGGCGGCCTGTCTTGCTGCGGCGGCAACGTCAAAAAGCGTGCCATAGGCGTCGAATACACAAGTGGTGATTGCCATCTGATCCTCCCCTGATCGGGCGCAGGTAAGCACAACCGCTCCACAGGTTAAAGAGGGCAGGGTTTACAATAGCGTGTCAGCCTATACGCTGCGCCGCTCATTCCCCTTGAGGCCGGAGGCCACCATGACCGCAATCAAACAAGGCGACACCGTTCGAATCCATTACACCGGAACTCTGCTGGACGGTAAAGTCTTTGACAGTTCCGAGGGACGCGATCCGCTTGAGTTTGCGGTTGGCTCAGGTCAGATCATTCCCGGTCTGGACGTGGCGCTGCCGGGCATGGAGATCGGTGAGAAGAAGCGGGTCGAGATTGCCTGCGTCGACGCCTATGGCCCGATCAATCCGGGCATGCGTCAACAGATCCCGCGTGAGGGCATCCCTGATGATATTCCGCTGGAACCCGGTACGCAGCTGCAAATGCAGACCCCCGACGGGCAAGCCTTGCCCGTATCGGTGGTAGAGGTTGATGAAGCGACTGTGACTCTTGACGCCAATCACCCGCTTGCCGGGCAGGATTTGATCTTCGATATCGAGATCGTTTCGGTCAACTGATTGCGCCTGAGGTTAAAGCCCCGGAATCTGTGCCAATAATGGCTCAACCGCATCCCGGACATGCGGTTGGGTCATGAACACCAATGCGAACAACAACATGCTGAGAGTAAGTAACAGCACGCCCGCATGTATGCCTCCGACCTTCCGCCGGAAGTTGAGCGACCGCCCATTGCTGGCAAGGATCTGTTCTAATTTGCTCATATGCAATCCCTGCAGGCCAAAGATGGTTAAATCTTGACGCCCGCAGGGAAATAAATAGTCACATCGCTTCGGGCTGCGGCATGCCCAGAATGTGGTAACCGCCATCGACGCGAATGATTTCGCCCGAGGTATATGTTCCTGCATCCGAGGTGAGATATACAGCGGTGCCGCCTACCGCCTCAAGCGTCGCGTTCGAGCGCATGGGCGCGTTCTGGTCGCAGAACTTGTATGTCTTGCGCGCACCACCGATGGCCGCACCAGCCAGCGTCTTCATCGGGCCGGGAGAGATGGCGTTCACGCGAATGCCATCGGGGCCCAGATCATTGGCCAGATAGCGGGTCGCCGATTCCAGTGCCGCCTTGGCCACGCCCATGACATTGTAGTTGGGCACAACCTTGTTCGACCCATGATAGGTCAGTGTCAGCAGCGTGCCGCCATTGTCTTTCATCAGCGGATAGGCGCGGCGCGCGACCTCGATGAAGGAATAGGCCGATACGTCCAGTGAGTGTTTGAAGTTTGCCCGTGTGGTGTTCAGGAACCGGCCCGTCAGTTCAGACTTGTCGGAATAGGCGATGGCATGGACTACGAAATCGATGGTCGGCCAGCGCGCGGCCAGTTCATCGAATGCACGATCCAGCGATTCGTCATTGGTGACATCTGCGTCGACCATGAAATCGCTGCCCAGACTTTGGGCCAACGGTTCCAATCGTTTGCCGAACGCTTCGCCCTGATAGGTGAAAGCCAGTTCCGCGCCCGCCTCATGCATGGCTTTGGCGATGCCCCAGGCGATCGAGCGATCATTTGCGACACCCATGATCAGGCCGCGTTTTCCTTTGAGTTGATCTGACATCTTGTTCACCCGTTATACTTCGACAAGATCATGGATCCGTTGGTGCCGCCAAAGCCGAAGCTGTTGGTCATCACGCTGTCCAGTCCCGCGTTTTCAACTACTTGCGTTGCAATTTCACCGGGCACGATGCCTTCGGCAAGTGTGTCGACATTGATCGACGGTGTTATGAAATCATTGTCCAGCATCAGCAGACAGAAGATCGCCTCAAGTGCGCCCGCCGCGCCCTGTGCGTGACCGGTCATCGACTTGGTCGATGAAATTGGCGGCACATTGCCCTCGCCAAAGATGCGGCGCACAGCCTCGACCTCACCGACATCGCCAACCGGGGTTGATGTGCCGTGGGCGTTGATGTAGCCAACCTCGCGGCCTTCGGGCAGGGTCGACAGAGCCAGACGCATCGCGCGCTCACCGCCTTCGCCGGACGGGGCCACCATGTCGTGACCATCTGAGGTTGCGGCATAACCGGTGACTTCGGCATAGATCTTTGCGCCGCGCGCCAGTGCGTGGTCCAGATCCTCAAGCACGACAATGCCGCCGCCGCCCGAGATCACGAATCCGTCGCGATTCTCGTCAAACGCACGCGAGGCTTTTTCTGGCGTGTCGTTGTATTTGGACGACATCGCGCCCATCGCGTCGAACAGGCAGGACAGGGTCCAATCCAGTTCTTCGCCACCACCAGCGAACATCACATCCTGCTTGCCCAGCATGATCTGTTCCGCCGCGTTGCCGATGCAATGCAGCGAGGTCGAGCAGGCCGAGGTGATTGAGTAGTTGATGCCTTTGATCTTGAACGCAGTCGCAAGATTCGCCGAAATGGTCGAGCACATGCATTTCGGAACCGCAAATGGGCCGATCCGCTTGGTCGCGCCGTTTTTCAGCACAGTTTGGTGCGCGGTCAGCATGGCGCTGGTTGACGGCCCTCCCGATCCGGCCACGAGGCCGGTGCGAGGATTGACCACCTGTTCTTCCGTAAGACCGGCATCTGCAATCGCCTGGCTCATCGCGATATGGGCATAGGCTGCGCCGGGACCCATGAAGCGCAGCGTGCGTTTGTCCACATGCTCGGCTACGTCGATTTTGAGCGTACCGGCGATCTGGCTGCGAAAGCCATGTTCAACCATCTGCTCGCAGGCCTCGATCCCGGATTTGCCTGCTTTGAGTGAGGCCAAGACCTCTTCGGCATTGTTCCCGATGGAGGAGACGACCCCCAGACCGGTGACGACGACGCGACGCATAAGCGTACTCCTGTGTTCCTTGGTTCAGTTCCCTGTCCAACAGCTGGGGTCAGCTTTCGGACAATGCAACTTTCATTTCCTTGACCTGATAGATCACCTCGCCGTCGGCCTCGACCCGGCCATCGGCGACGCCCATGGTCAGGCGACGGGTTTGAACGGCTTTTGTAAAATCCACGTAATAAGTCAGCATCTTGCGATCGGGCCGGACCATGCCAGTCAACTTGACCTCGCCCACACCCAGCGCATAGCCGCGTCCTTGCCAGCCACGCCAACCCAGGTTGAAACCCGTCAACTGCCACAGGCCGTCCAGACCCAGACAGCCGGGCATGATTGGGTTTCCCGGGAAATGGCAGTCAAAGAACCAAAGGTCCGGAGTGATATCGAACTCGGCCACCACATGACCCTTGCCATGCGCACCGCCATCACCCGAGATATCGGTAATCCGATCCATCATCAGCATCGGCGGAGCAGGCAGTTGAGCGTTGCCGGGGCCGAATAACTCGCCTCGGGCGCATTTCAGCAGATCGTCCTTGTCAAAACTGCTCGGGAATTGGGCCATTCTGCCGCCTCTCCTGCCAGGGGTCTGTTTTGTTACATCTGGCCTCGTCTAGCACCCGTACGCAAGGTCCTGCAAGAGCGGGACGCCATATCATGTTGTGCTTACGACATTCTTTGCGAATGAATTTCATTTGAAATTACGGTGCCAGCGCACTTATATATGGGGTAGCAAAACACAGGTATCGGATTGATGACACCTCAGAGCCGGGAAATCGCTACGAATTGGTTGGTTGGCGCAGGATTGCGACCGACACGTCAGAGGGTTGCTCTGGCGGAACTGCTCGTTGGCGATGGGCTGCATCGTCATGTGACCGCCGAAAGCCTGTTTGAGTCGGCCAAGAACAAGGGCGACGCAGTTTCGCTGGCCACGGTCTACAATACCCTGCGGGCCTTCTGCGAGGCAGGCGTTTTGCAAGAAATCACCGTGGATGGATCCAAGAGCTATTTCGACACCAACACGCATGATCACCCACATTTCTTCTGGGAAGATGAAAGCCGCCTGAGCGATGCGCCCTCGGACCAGTTGGTGATCCAGCAACTGCCCGAAGCCCCGGAAGGGGTTGAAATCGCTTCGGTCGATGTGGTGATCCGCCTGCGCAAAACACAGTAACTATCCAGTCTGCAGTCTTGCGGTGAGCGTCTGTTCAGCC
This sequence comes from Ruegeria sp. CF4, assembly GCF_056537345.1. Classification (NCBI taxonomy): domain Bacteria; kingdom Pseudomonadati; phylum Pseudomonadota; class Alphaproteobacteria; order Rhodobacterales; family Roseobacteraceae; genus Ruegeria; species Ruegeria sp. CF4. The sequence goes on from NZ_JBQFRJ010000001.1 coordinate 44,481, forward strand.
GCTGCAATAATCGAGTCGGTTGGTCCGCTGCCATGACGGGCAAGGACGACGGCCTCACGCGCGCCGGGATCGCTGATCGGCAGGCTGATCAATGGCAACCGGTCATAGCTGTACGTGTTCGCAGGGTTCGCATAGCTGATCCCGACACCTTCGCCATGGGCCGACAAGCTGCGCAGAATCTCAAGCGATTCAGCTCGATGCGAAACCGTTGGGTTCAGGCTGAGTTGTTTGAACAATCCAAGGACATGTTGGGCAGAGAGCCCTTCTTTGGACAGAATCAGCGGATAGGTCTCAAGTTCTTCCAGTGTTGTCTGACGCGATTTCGCCAGAGGGTGGTCCGGACAAACCAATGCACATGGGCTGCTGTCGAACAGCTTTGAACGGGTAAATCCGGCGTCCATGCCCAAGTCATACGTCAATGCAAGATCGAACCGACCTTCGATCAAACCGGTGATCAGATCCTCAAAGCTCTCGACGCCATGGGTCACTTCGACCTCCGGCAAATTGTCCCGAAGTGTGTGAAGGGCCTGGGCCAGCAGAAATGGCGCCAGATCGATGAAACAACCCAGTAGCAGCCTGTTTGCGCCTGCAACGGGCTCTTTCGAAGCTTCCAGCAGGGCGGCACGATTCAGCAGAGCCTCGGCTTCTTCAATGAATTTTCTGCCCTGAGGTGTCAGTACCATTGCCGCCCCGCGTCTGCGTGAGAACAAAGGATAGCTAAGATGCGATTCGACACGGGTCAGGGCGTTGGACAAGGCGGGCTGCGATACATTGACCTGCTCCGCCGCCAAAGAGAGGCTGCCACACCGACCAATGGCGCAAATGTATTCGTATTGGCGTAGAGAAATATATAACATGAAGTTAATAGTTAGTTTGAAAGATATGATTTGAACAGTGGGCGCAATCATGTGCAGATCATGCTGAGCTGTTTATGGAGGCCGACATGCCGCACCGCCTTGTTTCCCAAGAGATGATCGACACCTATCAGTCCGATGGCGTCGTCCTGGTCAAAGGCCTTTTTGCCGATCACGTTGAAGTCTTGCGCGACGGGATAGCGGCCAATATGGCCGAGCCGGGACCCTATGCGTCGGAAAACAAGAAAGAGGGCGAGTCGGGCCGATTCTTTGACGATTATTGCAATTGGTCGCGCATTCCCCAGTTTCGCGACGTGATCCGAGCCTCACCTGCAGCTGAGGTTGCTGCAGACCTGATGCAGTCGAACAGGGTGCAGATGTTCCATGATCATGTGCTGGTGAAAGAGCCGGGCACCTCGATGGCCACACCGTGGCATCAGGACGGGCCGTATTACTTTGTCGAAGGCCAGCAGACGATCAGCTTCTGGTCACCGCTGGATCGGGTCACACATGCGACCTTGCGCTGCGTTGCGGGTTCGCATCGGTGGGAGAAAGAGGTGCTGCCGACCCGTTGGGTCAGCGAAGAGGGGTTCTTCCCCGACGAAGGCCAATACATCCCCGTTCCGGATCCGGACGCCGAGGGTATGCGGGTGGTTGAGTTCGAAATGGAACCCGGTGATGCGGTCGCATTCAACTATCGCACTCTGCATGGTGCGCGGGGGAACCAATCTGATAGTCGTCGGCGTGCGTTCTCTCTGCGGCTGGTGGGGGATGATGCGCGCTATGTCGAGCGCCCGGGTCGCACGTCGCCCCCGTTTCCCGGCCATGACATGGTGCCGGGGCAGCGCTTGCGCGAGGATTGGTTCCCGGTCTTGTTGCAACGGTGAAGCTAGGGGGCTCTGCCCCCGGCCGCGGCGGGCCGCGACTCCCCCGAGGTATTTTTAGCCAGATGAGGAACGGATCAGAACCATTGCCCCGGTTCAATCAGGCCCAGCTGTAACAATTGGGCCGATGTCCATTCGAAGGGCACCGAATGGGTCCAGCGAAAGTCGGAGATGCCGAAGGCGGAGCCCGCATTTGTCTTGAGTGCTTTGGCCGCGCGGAACGAACAGATCGCCGCTGTAAGGTTGTTGTGCCAGGGACAGGCATAGGTGTTGTATTCGGCCTCGTTGAACGTGTGATCCGGATGCAGTTTCAGATCGGGTTTAGTTCTGAACAGCCCGATCCGGTCGATGCGGCGGCGCGCATAGGGGATGTGGTCTTCGAACCTCCAGCGCAGGCCGCCGGACATATCGAGTTGCCGTTCAAGAGGTCTGCCTGCAGCGTCGTGGCGGGTGTGTGCGTAATATCCTGTGCTGTCGAGCATCGCCCGATCCGGGGCCACTCCGTTGGGAAACGCCGTCAGGTCATCGGCATAAAGATCAATCACGTGGGTCAGCATTGCCGAGCGCCGCTCTTCGGTATGGAAGGCCAGCAACTCTCCGATCGTTCGCGTCTCGCAGAACGGAAAGATCAGGTATTCGGCGTTGTAGCAGTAGAACATCCAGAGATCCGGTGCGGTCTGGATGATGCGGTTGATCGTGTCGAACACCACTGTGCGTGGCGCACAGGTCAGAGAAACGCGATGGATCTGATCCGTGAGTTCGTCGCTAAGCGGGAACGCATCGGGCATGAAAGCGATAACGGGATTGAAACCCAGTCTCAGATGATGCCGCAAGGTGCCATCCAGTTCGACGTCATCCTCTGCAAAGATCAGCGCGATGGGACCTTTGCCAAGTGCAGTTTGGCCGGTTTGCAGGAAGTGATCGAGGGATTCGTAGTGCATCGCCTGTCCGGGTTTCGCCTTGCTGGAAGTTCCCGTCAAATTCGGGTAATTGCGCCGGCATTGCAAGCGGCGTTCGTTGCGTATAGACGACGCCGATCCAGCGAACCCAGAGGCCCGATCCATGTCCGAACCGAAGAAGCTGTTTATCAAGACCTATGGCTGTCAGATGAACGTCTATGACAGTGAACGCATGGCCGAAGCGCTGGGCGGGCAGGGCTATGTCGAAACGAAATCCGCCGAAGATGCGGACATGATCCTGCTGAATACCTGCCATATCCGCGAGAAAGCGGCAGAAAAGGTGTATTCGGAACTGGGGCGCTTTAAAGGGCTGAAGGCCGACAAACCTGATCTGAAGATCGGTGTTGCTGGTTGCGTCGCGCAGGCCGAGGGCGAAGAGATCATGCGCCGCCAGCCGCTTGTCGATCTCGTGGTTGGCCCGCAAAGCTATCACCGTTTGCCCGAGATGGAAGCGAAGACCCGCGCGGGCGAAAAGGCACTGGAGACCGACTTTCCTGAAGAGGACAAGTTCGAGAAGCTCAAGAACCGGCCCAAGGCCAAACGTGGTCCCACGGCCTTTCTGACGGTTCAGGAAGGGTGCGATAAATTCTGTGCCTTCTGCGTGGTGCCCTACACCCGCGGGGCCGAGGTCAGCCGACCCGCCGATCGTATCATCCGCGAGGCGCAGGATCTGGTCGAACGGGGCGTGCGTGAAATCACTCTGCTGGGCCAGAACGTCAACGCCTATCACGGGGCAGGCCCGAATGGAGACATGACACTGGCCGCTCTGATCTGGGAGTTGAACAAGGTCGACGGGCTGGAGCGCATTCGCTTCACCACCTCGCATCCCAATGACATGAGCGATGATCTGATCGAGGCGCATGGAACCTGCGAGAAGTTGATGCCTTATCTGCACCTGCCCGTGCAGTCGGGATCGGACAAGATCCTTAAACGGATGAACCGCAGCCATACAGCCGAAAGTTACCTGCGTCTGATCGAACGTATCCGCGAGGCGCGCCCCGATATTCTGATGTCGGGCGACTTTATCGTCGGTTTCCCCGAAGAGACCGAAGAGGATTTTCAGGCGACGCTGGATTTGGTGGAAGCGGTTAAATACGGTTATGCCTATTCGTTCAAATATTCGACTCGGCCCGGTACACCTGCGGCAGAACGGCCACAGGTCGATGCTGAACTGGCCGACGACCGCCTGCAGCGCCTGCAGGCGATGATCACACGTCACCAACGCAAGATTCAGGACGCGATGGTAGGTCGTAGTGTCAGCGTTCTGTTTGAGAAGCCGGGACGCCAACCGGGCCAGATGGTTGGGAAATCCGAATATCTGCACGCGGTCCACGTCGCGAATGCAGATGTGGAAAGTGGCGATTTGCGTCGGGTAAGAATCACCGCTTCTGGCGCGAATTCACTGGCCGGAGAGCTGGTTTAGGCCGTCGTATCTGCGTCATAGGGGAAAAATTCAGTGGAATTTAACCCTTGATTTATTAATCGCAGTCATGTTCCGAGAAAGACCAGATTTCACAGGGATAGGACTCTGGGTGTTTTAATCTGCGCGGGTTGAATGAAACCCTGTCGCGGTGGAGGTATGAGTGGTGAGCCGGATGCGTTTCCCAAGATCAGGACCATTTCGGATTTTGATGTCGGTCGCCGTGATGTTCGGCTGTGCCGCGCCTTCGTTGGCGGGTGATGTGACTGGGGGCGTGGAAGAACCGGAAGTGGTTTCGGCAAACCGTTTTGCACGGGACGTCAGCGCGTTCTATTTGGGTGTGAGCGGAGGTCGCGCCTCGGGCGGCTCAGACGAATTCGGCCTGAGGGTCAATGGCGCAACCCTGTTTGGCCTCGGAGAGTTGAACCCCAGTGGAAATTTCGGCGGCTTCCGCGGCGGTTGGCGTGGTGTTCTGCCTGCCTGGGGTGGGCGAGATTACGTCTATGGTATCGAGCTTGGATACGACTACGGAACGCTGGATGACAGCACAACAACCACGATCGGAGGGGCGGTCGTCTCGGGCAGGTCGGCAATCTCGGATGTATTTTCGGTGCGGTTGAAAAACGGCCTGACCAATCGCAGCGGCAGTGTCTTATATTTTGCGACACTGGGGTACGTGCGGGGCGACATAACCACATCGACCTCTATATCCGATCCCGGCGGGTCATCGCGGTTTGAAGATGTCGACCGGCGTCAGGGGTTTTCGGCAAGTCTGGGCGCGGAGCACAAGCTGAACGAAAACTGGTCGATCACGGGTGAGATCGAATACCTTCAGTTCGATTCGAAAACCGTCGATCTTGGCCCGACGTTCTCCACCAAATCCACACCCAGCTATCGCGGTTTGCGATTTGGATTGAACTACACCTTCTGATCAGTCGGAAAGATCAGTTGCAGCGCCTGGGCTTGCAACACAAATCGACGGTTTTACCATCGGTCCTGCAAAAATTGAATCTGCGGCTTGCGTCTACCTCAGAATGTTGTCTACGCTCAGGTTGAAACGCCAAGACAGGAGAACGGATTGGCCATCGGTGCCCTGACCCCACCGCAAGATGACATGCCCCAGCGTGAGGCGCTTGTTGAATTTCCAGATAACAGATTACTGATCGATCTTTGTGGTGAATATGACCGCAACCTGACTGATATCGAGCAAAAGCTCTCGGTCCAGATCGTTCGGCGCGGCAATCAACTGGTCGTGCTTGGTGACGAAGATTCGCAAAAGCAGGCGATCGAAGTTTTGCAATCGCTCTATACGCGCCTCGAAGGCGGGCGCGATGTCGAAGCCGCAGATGTAGATCGCGAGCTGCGCATGGGTAACTCTGAGGCTGGAACTGGCACTCGGGATGGCGATCAGCTTGAGATGTTCAAGGGCGGCACCGTTGAGATCAAGACCCGCAAGAAACTGGTTGAGCCCCGCACCGACGCCCAGAAAGCCTATGTGCAGTCGCTGTTCAACAATGAGCTGGCCTTTGGCATTGGCCCAGCGGGAACCGGCAAGACCTATCTGGCCGTCGCTGTTGGTGTTTCGATGTTCATCGGCGGCCATGTGGACCGGATCATCCTCAGCCGACCGGCGGTCGAGGCGGGGGAAAAGCTGGGTTATCTGCCAGGCGACATGAAGGATAAGGTCGATCCTTATATGCAGCCGCTTTATGATGCGCTGAACGACTTCCTTCCGGGTAAGCAGCTGGCCAAACTGATCGAGGAAAAACGGATCGAGATTGCGCCGCTGGCCTTTATGCGCGGGCGCACGCTCGCGAATGCCTTTGTTGTCCTGGATGAGGCGCAGAATGCCACCACGATGCAGATGAAGATGTTCCTGACCCGTTTGGGTGAGGGCAGTCGGATGGTGATCACTGGCGACCGGTCTCAGGTTGATCTGCCGCGCGGGGTGCAGTCGGGTTTGGCGGATGCCGAGCGGCTGTTGAAGACGATTCCGAATATCAGCTTCAACTATTTCACTTCGAAGGATGTCGTGCGCCACCCGCTTGTCGCCGCCATCATCGAAGCGTATGAGGCCGACGCGGGCCGCGAAACCGGATAACCTTCGGGCCCAACGATGTTTGGGCCCGGGATCACTGGTATGAATCTGGAAATTACTCTCGAAGATGGGCGTTGGCTCGGTCTGGACGAGCTGGCGACGCGTGCAATCGTGGTCACCCTGGTTCATTGCGATTTGGATGCCGACCTGTGTGAGGTCAGCTTGTTGGGCTGTGACGATCAACGAATCTCGGAACTGAATGCTGAGTTTCGGGACAAGTCCAAGCCGACCAATGTACTCAGCTGGCCTGCGGAAGATCTGGCCGCCGACCGGGCCGGTGATACGCCGCCGCCGCCGCAACCGGATTTCACCGGTGAAATAGCGCTGGGCGACATAGCGATCTCATACGATACCTGCGCGCGCGAGGCTGCAGAAGCAGGTAAAGATATGGACAATCACGTCGTCCATTTGATCGTTCACGGAACATTGCATTTGCTGGGTTACGACCACATTCGTGACCTCGACGCCACTTTGATGGAGGCGGTCGAGGTCGAGATACTTGGCAAACTGGGTATAGATAACCCATATAATGTATGACAGGGGCAGCTTTGCCCGATCATTTGGAACAGGATAATGGGCGATACAGACGGCAGTTCTAGGGCGGCGCAGAGCGCGCAATCTCAGAACAGCAGCAATGATGGCGACGAAAAAGGCGGACTGTTGTCACGCATCTTCGACGCTTTTTCTTCACAGGGTGATGAGGCGGATCAGGCAAACGGTGCCGAGGTCAGCATCCAACAACCCAGAGGCATGATCAACCTGCGCAGGATGCGGGTGGAAGATGTTGCAATCCCGACCGCCGAGATTATCTCGGTCCCCTCGACAACCCCAAAGGATGAGTTGGCGCAGATATTCCGCGACAGCGGCTTGTCCCGAATCCCGGTCTATGAGGGAACGCTCGATACGCCACTGGGATTTGTTCATCTGAAGGATTTCGCACTGACGCACGGGTTCAACGGCAACTCGACCGAGTTCGATCTGAAGTCGATGCTCAGGACATTGCTGTTCGTGCCCCCATCGATGCCGATTGGTGTACTTCTGACCAAGATGCAAACCGAACGACGTCACATGGCGTTGGTCATTGATGAATATGGAGGGGTCGACGGTCTGCTGACCATCGAAGACCTGATCGAGCAGGTCGTAGGTGAGATCGCCGATGAACATGATGCTGATGAAGATCAGTTGTGGATCCAGGAAAAGCCGGGTTGCTACGTTGTTCAAGCCCGTGTCCCGCTCGAAGATTTCGAGGCCGAGATCGGTCGCTCTCTGACCAGCCACGAAGACGTGGATGAGGAGGAGATCGATACGCTGGGTGGTCTGGTCTTCATGCTTTCTGGCCGGGTGCCTACGCGCGGTGAAGTTGTTTGCCATCCCGAAGGCCCCGAGTTTGAAGTGCTTGACGCAGACCCGCGCCGTATCAAGCGTTTGCGGGTCATGCTGCCGGATAGTGCTGCATGAATGCTGCCCGCCGGTGGCCTATGTGGTTGCGGACTGCGTTGGCAGCCGTGCTTGGGGCTATCGGGGCCTTGGGTCTTGCCCCTTTGGGATACTGGTTGGCTACGCTTCTGGCTTTGCTGCTGATCGCACCGCTTTATCTGACCTGCGAGACACCCCGCCGTGCCGCCGCGCTGGGGTGGGCTTTTGCGACCGGGTATTTTGCCCATGCCCTCAGCTGGATTGTCGAGCCGTTTCAGGTTGATGCAGAACGACACGCCTGGATGGCGCCGTTTGCGCTGCTGTTGATGTCCGCCGGTCTCGCTCTGTTCTGGGGTGCGGCTTTCGGCGTTACAAAGCGGATCGGAGGACGACCCGTCGCGCAAGCCGCCATATTGGCCGTAGCACTATCCCTCGCCGAGTTTGGGCGTGGGTATTTGCTGACGGGGTTTCCGTGGGCGGGCATTGCCCAGATTTGGGTGGATACACCGGTTGCCCAACTGCTTTCGCTTATGGGGCCTTATGGCGTTGGTGCATTGACACTGCTGGCGACGCTTCTGTTGGGTGCTGCGCTGTTCAACGATCGCTCGCCGCGCGGGCTGATGATACCCGTCGTCATAATCACTGGATTTGTTGCAGTGACGATCGCTTATGCTTCGACGCGACCCTCTGTCGAACAATCCAGATATATTGTCCGATTGGTCCAGCCCAACGCGCCGCAGCATCAGAAGTGGGACCCGGCATACGCCCCGTTGTTCTTCGCGCGTCAGCTCGAATTTACGGTAGCGGAGCCCAGGCCTGATCTGATCGTCTGGCCTGAAACTTCAGTACCCGCCTGGCTGGGCAGCGCGCAGCCTCATCTGTCCGCCATTGCCGATGCCGCCCAGGGCACGCCGGTCTTTTTGGGTATCCAAAGGGCTGAAGGGCAGCGGACCTACAATTCGATGATCTACCTGGACGCCGAGGGTCAGCAGCAAGGGCTTTATGACAAGCACCATCTCGCTCCGTTTGGCGAATATGTCCCGTTCGGCAATCTGATGGCTCGCTTTGGCATACACGGGATGGCTGCAACTACGGGCAACGGGTTCAGTGCTGGACCGGGTGCTGCGTTGATGGAGGCTGGCCCTCTGGGCAAGGCGTTGCCGTTGATATGCTACGAGGCAGTGTTTACGCAGGATGTCTTGTCCGCACCGGGACGCGCTGATTTCTTGCTCCAGATCACCAATGACGCTTGGTTCGGGACGTGGTCCGGCCCCTATCAGCATCTGGCTCAGGCGCGGATGCGCGCGATAGAGCAGGGGCTGCCGATGATGCGCGCGGCCAATACCGGAATATCGGCCATGATTGACCCTTTGGGGAGGATCACCGCATCCCTACCTTTGGAGCAGGCGGGTTTCATTGATGCTGAATTGCCGCTGGCCCAGCGCGCCACCGTCTATTCCCGGATCGGAGACAATCCGATCCTCTTGGCACTACTGGTGCTGTTCGTGCTGCTCTGGCACCACAACCGTCGCGGCCGAAACCAATTACCGATTGACCCTGACTGATAGCACGCGTATTCGGTCGGTCGCCCGTCACAACGGCTTCCTGGCGTGACGGAGAAATCTTAATGGAGCACTTTCATGTCCCGACAGAACTACACTTTTACTTCGGAGTCTGTATCCGAAGGGCATCCGGACAAGGTCTGTGACCGTATCTCGGACGCCGTACTTGACGCGTTTCTGCGTGAAGAACCCGAAGCCCGCGTCGCGTGTGAGACCTTTGCCACGACCGACCGCGTGGTCATCGGTGGTGAGGTTGGCCTGTCGGATCAGGAAAAACTCCACGATTATATGGCGCATATTGATGACATCGCGCGCGCCTGCATCAAGGATATCGGATACGAGCAGGACAAGTTTCACTATGAAACCGTCGAGGTGACAAACCTGCTGCACGAACAATCCGCCCATATCGCGCAGGGCGTGGACGCGTCGGATAACAAGGACGAGGGCGCTGGCGATCAGGGCATCATGTTTGGCTATGCCACAACTGAAACGCCCGCATTGATGCCCGCGCCGATCCAGTATTCGCACGCGATCCTGCGCCGTTTGGCTGAGGTTCGTAAGAACGGTACCGAACCAGCGCTGGGCCCTGATGCCAAATCGCAGCTCTCGGTGGTCTATCGTGATGGCAAGCCGGTCGGCGTCAGCTCGATCGTGTTGTCGACACAGCATCTTGATGCTGCGCTGACCTCGGATGACATCCGCGCCATTGTTGAGCCCTATATCCGCGAAACCCTGCCCGAAGGCTGGCTGAGCAACGAAACCGAGTGGCACGTCAACCCTACGGGAAAATTCGTCATTGGTGGTCCTGATGGGGATGCTGGTCTGACCGGACGTAAGATTATCGTCGACACTTATGGCGGGGCAGCTCCGCACGGTGGTGGTGCGTTCTCGGGGAAAGATCCAACCAAGGTCGATCGCTCAGCCGCTTATGCCGCGCGCTATCTGGCCAAGAATGTCGTGGCCGCTGGCATGGCCGAACGCTGCACGATCCAGCTGAGCTATGCGATCGGCGTCTCCAAGCCGCTGTCGATCTATGCGGACACACATGGCACCGGTCAGATCGCTGACGCCGTGATCGAAAAGGCAGTGGGCCAGGTCATGGACCTGACACCGCGCGGGATTCGCGAACATCTGCAGCTGAACAAACCGATCTATCAGCGCACCGCAGCTTATGGTCATTTCGGTCGTGAGCCGGATGCTGACGGTGGCTTCAGCTGGGAACGCACTGATCTGACTGCAGCGCTGAAGTCTGCTGTCTGATCGACTGCTAAATTGTGCGCCCTGACGGGCGCGCTTTGCATTCTCTTCGAAATTACCGCACGAGCGTGGAGGTTGCCCTCCACCTCTTGCCACATCGCGCGCACCACAGTATGGCGACCGCCATGAGCACGCAGACCCCACAACGCCCGCGCAGAAACTTTTACGGTCGCTTCAAGGGCAAAACCCTGAAGCCCAGCCAAAAGACCTATCTGAACGAGGATCTTGCTGCGCTGTCCCCCGGTGCTATCGACTGGGATAGCAATCCCGAACGAAACCCGCTGGATCTTGACGCGCTGTTTGGTGGCAAACCGGTCTGGCTTGAAGTCGGCTTTGGCGGCGGCGAGCATCTTGTTCATCAGGCGCAAAGCAACCCCGATATCGGGATCATCGGGGCCGAGCCCTATATCAACGGCGTTGCCATGCTGCTGGGCAAGATCCGTCAGGCGGGTGTCGAAAACCTGGCCGTGCATCCTGGCGATGCGCGTGACCTGTTCGACGTGCTGCCTGAGGCCAGTATCTCGCGTGCGTTTCTACTCTACCCTGATCCCTGGCCCAAGAAGCGACATCACCGACGCCGTTTCGTAACCCCAGAACATCTCGAACCTCTGGCGTGGGTTCTGAAGCCCGGCTCGATCTTTCGCGTTGCAACCGATATTCCGGACTACGTCCGCCAGACCTTGGAAGAGGTGCCGCGCGCCGGGTTCGAATGGCTGGCCGAGCGCCCGGCGGATTGGCGTGAGCCGTGGGATGACTGGATTTCCACCCGCTATGAACAGAAAGCCCTGCGTGAAGGGCGCACGCCTCATTACCTGACCTTCCGCCGCAAAGACTGATTGCTGCTGGACCATCGGCCCTCAATTCGCTAATCCGCCTTGAACTGATAGCGAAAACAGGAGCCCCCATGTCCGGACACGGCACGCCCATCCCGATGACGTCGCACCCCTGCGGCCCGCTGACCGGCACGGCAGAGGTGCCCGGGGACAAGTCGATCTCGCACCGGTCGCTGATCCTGGGCGCGATGGCCGTGGGTGAGACCCGGATTTCGGGCCTGCTAGAAGGTGAGGATGTTCTGGACACCGCCAAGGCCATGCGTGCCTTTGGGGCTGAAGTGACGGATCACGGCGGTGGTGAATGGACGGTGCACGGCGTGGGTGTCGGTGGGTTTGCCGAGCCGGATCAGGTCATTGATTGCGGCAACTCCGGCACCGGTGTGCGGTTGATCATGGGCGCGATGGCGACGTGCCCGATCACGGCAACGTTCACCGGCGATGCCAGCCTGAACAAACGCCCGATGGCGCGGGTCACCGATCCGCTTGCGTTGTTTGGGACGCAGTCCGTTGGCCGATCTGGTGGGCGCTTGCCGATGACGATCGTTGGCGCGGCGGATCCCACTCCAGTACGATATGAGGTCCCAGTTCCATCGGCGCAGGTGAAATCGGCTGTGTTACTGGCTGGTCTGAATGCGCCCGGCAAGACCGTGGTGATTGAGAAAGAGGCGACCCGCGATCACTCGGAACGCATGCTGGCCGGGTTTGGTGCCGAGATCACTGTCGAAGACACGGACGAGGGGCGGGTTATCACTCTAACAGGCCGGCCAGAGCTGAAACCCCAGGTCATCGCCGTGCCGCGCGATCCGTCCAGTGCGGCATTTCCAGTTTGCGCCGCACTGATCACGCCGGGCTCGGATGTGCTGGTCCCCGGCATCGGCCTGAACCCGACACGCGCGGGCCTGTTCACCACGCTGCGCGAAATGGGTGCTGACCTGACCTATGAAAACGAGCGTGAAGAGGGCGGCGAGCCGGTTGCTGATTTGCGGGCAAAATACTCTCCGAACATGAAGGGGATTGAGGTGCCGCCGGAACGCGCGGCCTCGATGATCGACGAATATCCGGTGTTGTCTGTCGTGGCCGCGAATGCCACCGGGACCACCATGATGGGTGGCGTCAAAGAGCTGCGCGTAAAGGAAAGCGACCGGATCGACGCCATGGCCAAAGGTCTGCGCGCCAATGGTGTAACCGTGGAAGAGGGCGAAGACTGGTGGTCGGTCGAAGGGCTGGGCATCGGCAACGTTCCCGGCGGCGGCACCTGCGAAAGCTTTCTGGATCACCGCATCGCCATGTCCTTCATGGTGATGGGCATGGGGGCCAAAGCTCCGGTTTCAGTGGATGATGGCGGCCCCATCGCGACCTCTTTCCCGATCTTCGAGCCTTTGATGGCCACGTTGGGGGCCAGGGTCGAACGCACATGAGCTTTACCGTCGCAATCGACGGCCCGGCAGCGGCGGGGAAGGGGACCATCTCGAAAGGTGTGGCCGCGCATTTCGGTTTCGCACATCTGGATACGGGTCTTTTGTACCGTGCTGTCGGTCGGCGCACTCTCGAAGGTACAGACCCGGTCGAAGCAGCGCAGGCCCTGACGGCGGAAGAACTTGGGCAGGGTGATCTGCGCACCGCCGAGATCGCGCAGGCTGCGTCCAAAGTGGCTGTGATACCCGAGGTCCGTGCCGCTTTGGTGGACTTCCAACGCAGCTTTGCACGTCGCGCCGGAGGCGCTGTGCTGGATGGGCGCGATATCGGCACGGTGATTTGCCCCGAAGCCGAGGTGAAGCTGTTCGTTACCGCCAGCGCCGAAGTTCGGGCCGAGCGCCGGTATCGTGAGCTCAGCGCCAAGGGATCGGATGTGAAGCCAGAGCAAGTTCTGGCCGATGTGCGCGAACGCGATGCGCGGGATGCCGAGCGCAGCACTGCGCCGATGAAACCAGCCGAAGATGCCATTCTACTGGATACTTCTGAGCTGAGCATTGACGAAGCGTTGGCGCAGGCCATCTCGCTCATCGCAGAAAAAATGCCCGCGGCGTAGCTTCGCCACGGGCACCAACAAGGTTTACAGTTCGCCGACTGCGATGCTCTTGATGTTGGCCCACTGGTCGTCCGCGGTTTTCGCGGTGCCGGTGACGTCCTTCAGGAACGCGGTGCGGGTTTCGGCATTCAGGAACAGGTACAGCTTGCCGTCCGCAACCAGGTATTGATCCGGGTCACCATCGAACTTCTTGCCTACGGACACACCGAACGAGCAGTAGCCGCCATGCTGAGGCAGATAGGCCGCCGGATTGGCCTCGAACGCTTCGCGGTTTTCCGAGCTGGTGAAATAGTAAGACGCGCCGTCATAGGTGGCAGAGTGGGTGGCAAAACCTTCAACCGGGTTGCCGTTGGTAACGAGCGCGACCAGATCGACACCATGTGCGGCCAGGGGGGCACCAGCCGCTGAGATGCCTTTTGAGACGTTGATTTCATCCGCCGCAAAAACCGGAGCCGTCAGGGCCAGTGTTACAGCAAGTGCAGTGAGAAACTGAGATTTCATGGCAGTAGTCCTTTCTGTTTTCAGATCGGGGTCAGTGTGCACCTCGACCGATGTGACAAGGTTAGGAGGATCTGATCGGACGTTTAATCGCAGATAGGCCGTGAAACATTGCAGATCATTCGAATGGCTGGATTTGTCGTAAAAACTGTTCACACAGCTTTGTTTAGCCAGCCGCTGTCTTGCCGCCTAAAGTCAGGGGGCAATCGCAGGAGTGGCCTCATGATCCGACTAGCATTGATTTTGTTCTTCGTCGCGGGCGGGCTTGCCGCACAAGAGGCTGAGGCCCCGACGCCTGAGGCTGAACCTCCGATGACTTACGAGCGTCTGGGCAAGATCATCTTCGCGCTCGATCCTGAGGCGCGACCGGTTGGGCCGGGATTTGAAATGACGGTCTCGGACGTAACAGTGCTTGTCGTGACGGATACCAATGCGGATCGGATGCGCGCGATGGTTGCGATTGGGCGGGCCGCGGATTTATCGCCTAAAGATCTGCAACGCGTGATGCAGGCGAATTTCGACAGTACGCTGGATGCACGGTACGCCATTGCCAATGGCACCTTATGGGCTGCGTATATTCACCCATTGTCTCCATTGCAAAGGGACCAACTGATCTCAGGGTTGGCCCAGACTGTGAATATCGCCAATACATACGGCACCCTGTATTCCGGGGGAGCGGCGGAGTTCGGCGGGGGCGACAGTCATGATTTGCAGCGCGATCTGATCGAAGACCTTCTGAAGAAGGGCGAGGAGATCTGAGATCGGCAGAGTTCTCCATATTCGCCGATATCATAAGAGCATGTTGATGTGGGAGCGCGGCGCGGCGGCCTCTGACGCTTCTCGCTCTGGCACCGCCTTGGTCTTACGGCTGTGTCAGCACGGATCAAAGAAGCCACAGTGGCACTCTCACCAAAAGCCTTAACCCTAGCTGGATGCGGGAAAGCTGTTATAGTTTCCGATACGCCATGAGGGAAAGCTGCAAAAAAGCTCAAAAAAAGGGCAGCAGCTAAATAATCCCTCAAGCCAACAGGGACAGAATAATATGAATAATCGTTTGCGTAAGATCACCATAGTAGGTGGTGGCACGGCTGGTTGGATGACCGCGCTGATACTTGAGATGGTGCTTTCCCGCACGTCGGGACCCAAAGATCGCCCGCGCATATGCCTGATCGAAAGCCCCAATATCTCTACAGTCGGAGTCGGCGAGGCCACGGTGCCACGAATGCCGGTCACTCTGCGCCAGGCCGGCATTTCCGAGCGGGACTTTTTCCGCGAAACCAACGCGTCGTTCAAGCTGGGAGTGAAGTTTTGCAACTGGAACAACGATGCCAAGGGCAATCGCATCGATTATGTGAACCCGTTTGCGCATGGCCAGATGATAGAGGGGTTAGAGGCCGCTGAGTATTTCCTGCGCTTTGGAAATGGCGATCGGGATTTTACACAGTCCATCGCGCCGCATGATGATCTGGCACGTCTGTGCAAGGGCGCGCGGCCTTTGGGTGCCCCGGAGTTCGAGCAGCGGTTCGGCTATGCCTATCATCTGGACGCTGTGAAGTTTGCGGGCATGCTGACCAAGGTCTGTACCAATCGCAGCGTTGAGCACATTCAGGATGAGGTGCAAGCGGTTGAGCTGGATGAGCAGGGTAATGTCAGCCATCTGATGCTGGAGCGGAAGGGCCGTCACGATATCGAGATGGTGGTCGATTGCACCGGTTTCCGGGGGTTGATCATCAACCAAGCTCTGGGCGAGCCGTTTATGGATTATTCGGAATATCTGCCGAATGATCGCGCCATGGCCCTGCAGGTCGAGCATCCTGATCCGGAAAAGATCGAAAGCCTCACACGGTCTACGGCACTTGGCGCAGGCTGGACATGGCGAGTGCCGCTCTACAACCGTGTCGGCACGGGCTATGTGTTTTCATCTGCGCATCGCACGGACGATCAGGCTGCAGATGAGTATCTTGAATGGCTGGGCGACAGCGGTAAGGGCTTGACGCCCCGCGTAATCCCGATGCGTGTCGGGCGTGTGCGCAACGCATGGGTCAAGAACTGTGTGGCGATCGGTCTGTCCGGCGGTTTCATCGAGCCATTGGAGAGCACCGCGATCCATATGATTGATCATGCAATCCGCTGGTTTGCCGAGCATTTGCCCACTCAGGACATAGAGCCGTCGCTCAGAGACAGATACAACCGCCAGATGGATAAGCTCTATAATGAAGTTCTGGAGTTCATCTGTCTGCATTATCGGCTGGGCAATCGTACGGATGACCAATATTGGATCGACGCGCGCACCGAGATGAAGTTGCCGGATCGTTTGGCCGAGAATCTTGATTTGTGGCAGTACCGTTTGCCGATGGAACACGATATCGAGTTCGCGACCCTGTTTGACCATCGCGTCTATCAAACGGTTCTTTTGGGCAAGCGGGTCTATGATACAGGCTATGGACCCGACATTCGTGATCGTCTGCGACCGCTGAAGAAGCCGATATGGTTCCAGGGGATGAAAACCGCAAAGGCGCATCTTGCGCAGGTTCTAAAAAGGATGCCAGACCACAAGACTCTGCTGTGCGACATCCGGGGAGAGCTGGATCGACCGGCCTTTAAAAAGGCAGCAGCGAAACCGACAGTGGCGATGCCGGGTGCGAAACCTGCACCTTTGGTGGTCCAGAACATGCCGAACCTCGCCGAAATCCAAAGCGGTCAGAAAGATCTGCAACTGTTCTAAAGATCTTTGCTCTTGGTACAGAGCGTATCTTGAGAAACGCATCGAGGCCGTGAGTCGAGCCCCTGCCTTCGCGATGACTGTCGCGGAGGCGTTAGTTTTTGCGCGTATGATGACTATCAGTAAGAGCGGGGGACTATTTTGCCCTGGCGACCGTTCAATCTACATTGTGCTTGGTGGTTAGATATGTAATATCATTACGGTATGAGGAAATCGAGAATTGAACAGCGCCCATCTGCTAAGGCTCGTAACCTTCGTAGTGATCTGAAGCGCCGTCGGCGTCGGGGTTCGCCAATGCAGACCTATGATGCCCTGCCGCAAGCGCTGCGACAGTGGCTAGCGCAGGCCTGCCTGCCATGGAGCCCGAACTCGGCCCTGAGAATCTGGCGGCAGACAGGTGGCGACAGTGATCCCGCGACCGCGATTGGTCGATTGAACGCAGTCGAGCATGCGATGCTGCAACGGGATGCGAAGGTCTGGGTTCAAAAAGGCTAATTGCGCCACGGTGGCGATATCTGGCCGGGCCCTGGAAATATGGGCTTTGCCCTTGCGCTGCTGGTGAAATCCGCCTATACGCGCGCTGTCGATACAAGGGCGGTCAACGCCCGGATGACGTTTCTGAGCAGGGCCGGGTAACCTCGGCCCTTTGTGTTTGTTGCTCAGGGGCGCGCCGGGTCACGCCTGAAGACATCATGAAACAAGACCGGCGGAGACAACCGCTCGGCCAGCAAAAACGTATGTAAAGGAAAATGACGCCACATGGCTAACGCATCCATGGAGGAATTCGAAGCCCTCCTGAACGAAAGCTTCGAAATGGACACACCCGAAGAGGGTTCTGTTGTCAAAGGCAAGGTTCTGGCAATCGAAGCCGGCCAAGCCATTATCGACGTAGGCTACAAAATGGAAGGCCGCGTTGATCTGAAAGAATTCGCAAATCCCGGCGAAGCCCCTGAAATCGCTGTTGGTGACGAGGTAGAAGTTTACCTGCGCGCCGCAGAAAACGCCCGTGGCGAAGCCGTCATCTCGCGTGAGATGGCCCGCCGTGAAGAGGCATGGGATCGTCTGGAAAAAGCATATGCCGACGACCAGCGCGTCGAAGGTGCAATCTTTGGTCGCGTCAAAGGTGGCTTCACCGTCGATCTGGGTGGCGCAGTTGCGTTCCTGCCCGGCTCGCAGGTTGACGTTCGCCCCGTGCGCGACGCTGGCCCGCTGATGGGTCTGAAGCAGCCGTTCCAGATTCTGAAAATGGACCGCCGCCGTGGCAACATCGTTGTTTCGCGCCGCGCCATCCTGGAAGAATCGCGTGCCGAGCAGCGTGCAGAAGTCATCGGCAACCTGTCCGAAGGTCAGACCGTTGAGGGTGTCGTCAAGAACATCACCGAATACGGTGCGTTCGTTGACCTGGGCGGCGTTGACGGCCTGCTGCACGTCACTGACATGGCATGGCGCCGTGTGAACCACCCGTCCGAGATCCTGACGATCGGCGAAACCATCAAGGTTCAGGTCATCAAGATCAACAAAGAGACCCACCGCATCAGCCTGGGCATGAAGCAGCTGCAGGAAGATCCGTGGGATCTGGTTGCTGCGAAATACCCGCTGGGCTCGGTCCATCAGGGTCGCGTCACCAACATCACCGACTACGGCGCGTTCGTCGAGCTGGAAGCTGGTGTCGAAGGTCTGGTGCACGTTTCCGAGATGTCCTGGACCAAGAAAAACGTCCACCCCGGAAAGATTGTTTCGACCAGCCAGGAAGTCGATGTCATGGTTCTGGAAATCGACGGCGCCAAGCGTCGCGTGTCTCTGGGCCTGAAGCAGACTCAGCGCAACCCATGGGAAGTGTTTGCAGAAACGCACCCCGAGGGCACCGAGGTCGAAGGCGAAGTCAAGAACATCACCGAATTCGGTCTGTTCATTGGCCTCGAAGGCGACATCGACGGCATGGTTCACCTGTCGGACCTGTCGTGGGACGAGCGCGGCGAGGATGCGATCCAGAACTACCGCAAAGGCGATATGGTTTCGGCCGTTGTCTCGGAAGTCGATGTTGAGAAAGAGCGTATCTCGCTGTCGATCAAAGCCCTGGGCGGTGACAAGTTCGCCGAAGCCGTGGGCGGCGTGAAGCGTGGCTCGGTCATCACCGTCGAAGTCACCGCGATCGAAGATGGCGGCATTGAGGTCGAGTACGAAGGCATGAAGTCGTTCATCCGTCGTTCGGACCTGAGCCGTGACCGTGCCGAACAGCGCCCCGAGCGTTTCTCGGTCGGTGACAAGGTCGACGTTCGCGTCACCAACGTTGACAGCAAGACCCGTCGTCTGGGCCTGTCGATCAAGGCACGCGAGATCGCCGAAGAGAAAGAGGCCGTGGAACAGTATGGTTCTTCCGACTCGGGTGCATCGCTGGGCGATATCCTGGGTGCGGCGCTGAAGTCCGGTGACTAAACTTTAGGCTTCAACCCAAGTCGATATTCCGGCCCCGCATGCCAGTGCGGGGCCGTTTTTGTTGCGAATCAACATCTTCCAAATAACCGGCTTAATTCGCCAATCATTCGCGCTTGAAGTGTGTAAATCAGCCCCACGGGCAAAATTTCGCGTGAGTTTGCCGCAAAATGCCGCCTTTGCTGGCAGAGTATCCGTTCCCCCGATCCGGGTTTTTTCCTATACTGTCAGAACAGTAGGCTTGTCACATCGTCCGCCTGGGAGGGTATTGCGAATGATCCGTTCAGAATTGATTCAGAAAATTGCCGACGAAAACCCGCATCTCTATCAACGCGACGTCGAGCGGATCGTGAACACTGTCTTTGAAGAAGTCACCGACGCGATGTCGCGCGGTGACCGTGTCGAGCTGCGCGGCTTTGGCGCGTTTTCGGTGAAGAAGCGTGATGCGCGCGTAGGTCGTAACCCCCGCACCGGCGAGACCGTACAGGTCGAAGAAAAATGTGTTCCGTTTTTTAAAACGGGCAAGTTGCTAAGGGACCGTTTGAACGGTAAAGCCTAAGCCATGATGCGCTACATTCGTTACGCCTTTTTGGCTGCCTTGGGAATTATTCTGGTTTCTGTCTCGCTGGCCAACCGCCAGATTGTTGAACTGAAACTGATGCCGGACGCTCTGTCCGAATTGCTGGGGTTCAACCTGACCACATCCCTGCCGCTGTTTCTGGTGGTGCTGGGCGGCGTTGTGGCCGGTCTGGTTATTGGCTTCCTCTGGGAATGGCTGCGCGAGCACAAGCACCGCAAAGACGCGACCGTCAAGAAAGGCGAAGTGCGCAAGCTTGAGCGCGAGGTCAAAAAGCTCAAGAAAAAGCAGAATGAAGGTCAGGATGACGTTCTGGCTCTGCTGGATGAGGCAAGCTGAGGCCCCACCATGCCTTCTGATATTCGTGTCAAAATATGCGGCCTGACCGCCCCTGATCACGTGCGCGCCGCGGTAGATGCCGGTGCGGGCTATTTGGGGTTTAACTTTTTCCCGAAATCACCCCGGTATGTCGCACCTGCCGAGGTTGCCGCTTTGACGTCCGAAGTTCCCGCAGGGGTGGCAAGTGTGGCGCTGGTGGTGAACGCTTCAGACGAACTTCTGGATAGCATCACGCAATCTGCGCCGTTCGATATGCTCCAATTACACGGCAGTGAGAGCGTTGAGCGTGTTCGAGAGATCAAGCAGCGCTATGGATTGCCAGTGATGAAAGTCATTGGCGTGGCCGAGGCCGAGGATCTGGCCAAAATCGATACCTATAGCGAAGTGGCCGATCAGCTCTTGATCGATGCCAAAGCTCCGAAAAACGCGGTTTTGCCGGGCGGAAACGGTTTGGCGTTTGATTGGCGCCTGTTGGCAGGGCGAAAATACTGGCGCAAGCCGTGGATGCTTGCCGGTGGATTGACCCCTGACAATGTGGCCGAAGCGATTCGAATGACAGGAGCGCGTCAGGTAGACGTTGCATCTGGGGTCGAAAGTGCTCCGGGGGTCAAGGACGCGGAGCTGATCCGCGCCTTCATCGAAGCTGCCAGCTGATCCCATTGCCGCACCACGTGCTTACGTTTTGCGATGGCAAATCCTAGCGCTACCTCCTATGAACATCAGGTACGACGAGGGAGATATCCATGGCTAACGATCTATTTAATTCCTTCATGTCCGGCCCGGATGAGCAGGGTCGCTTCGGCATCTTTGGCGGGCGCTTTGTCAGCGAAACGCTGATGCCGCTGATCCTGTCGCTGGAAGAGGAATACGACAAAGCCAAGGACGACCCCACTTTCTGGGCCGAAATGGACGATCTGTGGGCTAACTACGTCGGTCGCCCCTCGCCGCTGTATTTTGCAGAACGCCTGACTGAGCATCTGGGTGGCGCGAAAATCTATCTGAAGCGGGATGAGCTGAACCACACCGGTGCGCATAAGATCAACAACGTGCTGGGCCAGATCATTCTGGCACGCCGTATGGGCAAGACCCGGATCATTGCGGAAACCGGGGCAGGGCAGCACGGCGTTGCCACTGCAACTGTCTGCGCCAAATTCGGTCTGAAATGCATCGTTTATATGGGTGCCCATGACGTACAGCGTCAGGCCCCGAATGTGTTCCGCATGCGTCTGCTAGGGGCTGAAGTGATACCAGTGACCTCGGGCCGTGGCACGCTGAAAGATGCCATGAACGATGCGCTGCGCGATTGGGTGACCAATGTGCGCGACACCTTCTATTGCATCGGTACCGTGGCTGGACCGCACCCGTACCCAGCTATGGTTCGCGATTTCCAGTCAATCATCGGCAAGGAAGCCAAAGAGCAGATGATGAAAGCCGAGGGCCGTCTGCCCGATACCATCATCGCCGCCATCGGTGGTGGCTCGAACGCGATGGGGCTGTTCTACCCGTTCCTTGACGACAAGGATGTGAACATCATCGGCGTCGAGGCTGGTGGTAAGGGCGTGAACGAGAAGATGGAGCACTGCGCCTCGCTGACCGGCGGTCGACCGGGCGTGCTGCACGGTAACCGTACCTATCTGCTGCAGGACGATGACGGGCAGATTTTGGAAGGCTATTCGATTTCGGCCGGCCTCGATTATCCCGGTATTGGACCGGAACATTCCTGGTTGCATGAGATTGGCCGTGCCAACTATGTCTCGATCACCGACAAAGAGGCGCTGGAGGCGTTCCAGCTGTGCTGCGCGACTGAGGGCATCATCCCTGCGCTGGAACCCAGCCATGCGCTGGCGCATGTGATGAAAATCGCGCCCGAGCTGCCAAAGGATCACCTGATCTGCATGAACATGTGCGGGCGCGGTGACAAGGATGTGCAGACCGTGGCGAAATATCTGAACTTCGATATGTCGGATACTGAGGGGCGTACAGCTGACTGACCCTAGGGCTATGCGTTCCGATTGAATTGTGTCAGGTTGCGCCCATGCGCAACCCGTCCCATTCCATCAGGTCTGAGCGGCTCGATCAGAAATACGATGCCGCTGCGCCCGGATGGGCGGACAAGATGCGGTTGCTTGGCTATTTCGACGCCTACCTTGGATTTCTTTCGTCTGATCCCTCGGCGCACTACGGGCATAAAGTCCTCGACGTTGGGTGTGGAACGGGTGCCTTTGCTGAGGCGCGCGCGGTGGTTCAAACGGACGGTTCGGTAACCTTGCTGGAACCGTCAGAGAAAATGCTGAGTCAGGCCAAAAGCGCGTTGGCCAGACGTGGTATAGATGCGGCGATAGACAACACTCGGCTGGAAGATTTCAAAGCGACGCAGCCCTTTGATTGCATCTTAGCTGCACATGTATTGGAGCATTGCCCGAACCCGGTCGATGCCTTGCGCCGGATGCGTGATCTGGCTGCCGCGGGCGCGGAGTTGTGGTTGGTCGTAAGCAAACCGCATTGGTGCAATGCAATCATATGGTTGCAGTGGCGACATCGGACATATCGACCAGAGGCGGTGGCAGATATGCTGGCGCGCTCAGGCTGGGAATTGTTGGTTGAACACAGTTTCCCCACCGGACCCCCATCGCGCACGTCCCGCGGGTATCGGGCAAGAGCGATCTAGTCTTCGACCCGTTTGGTTTTCAGAACGTCCAGCGGCACGATATCCAAGGCACTTTGGTGCGTCGCCTCAAGATGTACCATCGGGGCGCAACCCTCATCGTAGGCCTGAAGAAAACGGCTCGCACAGAGACACCAGCTGTCCCCCGGCTTGAGGCCCGGGAAATCGAACTCAGGGCGTGGGGTGCTCAGGTCATTGCCGACATATTTGGAGAAGGCCAGAAACTCGGCCGTCATCACCGCGCAGACCGTGTGGCTGCCCTGATCTTCGGGGCAGGTGTTGCAGGCACCATCGCGGAAGAACCCGGTCAGAGGGTCGCGCGAACAGGGTGCCAGCACGCCACCCAGGACATTGATGCTGTCTTGCTTTTGCATGCCGCCACCTTACAGGCTTTCCGCGAGCTTGCGGAACATTTCGACATTCTGCGCGCTGACGCCCGGTTCACGGAATTTGCGATCGGCACCTGTTGTGACGATCAGCACGCCGCGCGGTTGGTCGAAATACAGGTATTGCCCATAAACGCCGCGCGCCATGAACTCTCCTTCATGCGCGCCAACGGGTACCCACCATTGGTAGCCGTATCCGATCTTGCCCGGTTCAGTGGGGGCGCTGGGCCATGTTGAATCACTGATCCATCCGGCTGGAACCACCTGTTGCCCATCGCGTGCGCCGTTCTGCAAAATCAGCTGCCCGAAACGTGCAAAGTCCTTTGTCGTGAAGTTCAGCCCGCCCAGCACAAAGGCCACACCCGCGCCGTCGGTGATGTAATACCCATCCCGTTCAAGCCCAAGCGGTTGGATGATTTTCTCGGTCAACAGGTCCGCCACGCTGCGCCCGGTCGCACCGCGAATGACCATCCCGATGACATGAGTGTCGATCGATACATATTGCCAGGCCTCGCCAGGTGTGGCGAAGCTGTCCTGCAAAGAGGCGGCGAAATCATCCAGTTCTCCGCCCAGTGCCACAACGCGGCCCATCCTGTTAATGTCTGAATTGTAGTCCAGATAATCCTCGTCAAAGGTCACGCCGCTGGCCATGTTCAATACGTTGCGGATCGTGGCGGCCTCATAGGCGCTGCCCTTTAGCTCGGGGGCATATTGTACAACGGGATCATCCAGAGATGTAATTGCGCCTTCCTCCATCAGGATACCGAACAAGGCCGACAGATAGCTCTTTGCGACCGACCATGAGATCCTGCGGTCCTCAGGCCCAGTATCCAGATAGTACTCCTCAAACCTGATCTCACTATTCTGCATCACGAGCAGCGAGGTCACGGCGCGTTCCTCAATCCACTGATCTGTGCCTGCGGGCAGGTCGAAGCCGGGACCATAGGGCAGCTCCCATGTCGGACCGGTGCCGCGTGGCAGGTCGACGGTCAGGAAGGCCTTATCCATATTTGAGAAGTTGTGGATGATTTTGTCTTCGGAAAACAAAGAGTTAACCGCCATTAACCGCTGAATCTCTTCGCGTTTCCAGACCCCGACAACAACCGCTGCCAGCACCAGCATCAAAACGATGCGCAGCACCCACTTCAACAGTGTTCTCATATGTCCTCTCCCAAACGGCTGCCGTATTGGAGCGTGCCGAATGTCGATCCGCAATTACGACGTTGCGGCAACAGCCAAAGATCTATCTGAATTTATCAAGCAGCTTTTGCATGGCCGAGCGGTCATCAACCTCGGGTTCTGGCGCAGGTTTGGAGGCTGCTTTCGCCTTCTCGGCAGGGGTTTTTGAAGACCTCGGCGGGGCGGTGCGTAGCGCGACCGCGTTCATGAACTTTCCGCCATCTCCATCGGCTAAGTATCCCGCACCATCCGATACTCCACGCAACACGTCGTCCAGCCAGTCTGCATCGGCCTTGGCGAAGTCCCCCAGAACGTAGGGCGAGACCATCTCTTTCCGCCCCGGATGCCCAATCCCCAGCCGAACCCGGTCGTAGGCCGGGCTGATGTGTTCGTGGATTGAGCGCAATCCGTTGTGACCGGCATGGCCTCCGCCCGCCTTGACGCGCACCTTTCCGGGCGCAAGATCCAGCTCGTCGTGAAAGACGGTCACGTCGGTCGAATCTAGCTTGTAGAACTGCATCGCCTCGCCCACGGACTGGCCGGAACGATTCATAAATGTCTGGGGTTTGATCAACAGAACCTTTTCGCGACCGAGCCGCCCCTCGGCAATCTCGGCCTGGAACTTGGATTTCCACGGGCCGAAACCGTGATCTTCAGCGATCCGATCCACGGCCATAAAGCCGATATTGTGCCGGTTCCGGGCATATTTTGATCCGGGGTTTCCCAATCCGACAAACAGTTTCATGGGCTCGTCCTTGTTCGCTGAAACCAGTGCAGCAGGTTGATGGCACGAATTGCCCCCGGTTTTCCAGCCCGGGCGACAAAAGAAAACGGGGCCTGATAGAGGCCCCGTTTCAATCTCCGGTATGTTCCGCCCGGATTTATTCTTCGGCTTCTTCCTGGCCGACGACTTCAACCTCGTCTGCGGCCACTTCTTCGCCTTCCTCTTCATCGTCGGTCGACAGGCCTGTCGGTGCCGAGATGTTGGCGATCACGAAGTCACGGTCGATGGTCGGCTTGGTGCCCGTGGGCAGGTCAACTGACGAGATGGTGACAACATCGTTGATGTTCAGACCGGTCAGATCAACGGTGATTTTCTCGGGAATGTCACCAGCGGTGCACATCAGTTCGACTTCCGGACGGACAACGGTCAGAACGCCGCCCTTCTTGATGCCGGGGGCTGCTTCTTCGTTGACGAACTCAACAGGAATGAACAACGCGATCTTCGTGGTCCGACGCAGGCGCATCAGGTCCAGGTGGGTCGGCAGATCTTTGACGACGTCACGCTGAACGTCGCGGCAGATGACGCGAACGTCTTCGTGGCCTTCGACCTTCAGGTTCCACAGGGTCGACTTGAACCGGCCTGCTTTCAGGCGCTTGAACAGGACGTTGAACGGGATTTGGATCGGCAGCGGGTCTTTGTCGCCGCCAAAAACAATGCCCGGAACCATGCCGTCGCGGCGTGCCTGACGAGCGGCGCCCTTGCCTGTCCCCGTCCGTTCCAGAGCTACGAGATCAGGAATCTCTCCAGCCATGATAATTCTCCAATGTTAGGGCGGGCATCCTCCAAGGCTGTATGCCCGCGTGAAGCCGCGTCCTTAGCTTGATTCACCCAGTTTGGAAAGGGCTTTTTGTTCAGCAGGGAATTTTGCGAGGCTCTGCCTCGCGCTCCGGGATATTTATAGCCAGATGAAGAACGGATCCCCTGCTTCATCTGGCTATAAATATCCCGGGGGAGACGCCCGAAGGGCGGCGGGGGCAGAGCCCCCATCCTTGATTGCGGCTGCAAATCAATCCTGCCAGCGACCGCCAAAATCCTCGGGTATCAGAAGATTATGACGCCCCAGATCAGCCACGTTGCGTTCGCCGCAGAGCGCCATTGTCGTGTCCAGCTCTTTCTGGATCACTTCCAGGGCGGTCGTCACACCTTTCTGGCCCATCGCCCCCAGACCGTAGACAAAGGCGCGGCCTATGAAAGTGCCCTTGGCGCCAAGCGCCAGCGCTTTCAGCACATCCTGACCCGAGCGGATGCCGCTGTCGAGATGCACCTCGACGTCGCCGCCGACCGCGTCCATGATCTCAGGCAGAACCCGGATCGAGCTGAGTGCGCCATCCAGCTGCCGACCCCCGTGGTTCGAAACCACGATCGCATCTGCACCCAGCTTGGCGGCCATTTTGGCATCTTCCGCATCCAGAATGCCTTTGAGGATCACTTTGCCGCCCCATTGCTCCATCAACTTCTCGACCTTACCCCAGTCGAGGCTAGGGTCGAACTGCTCTGCCGTCCACGTGCCCAGTGATCTGGTGTCGGTTACGTTGTCGACATGACCGACGATGTTGCCGAATTCTCGCCGCTTGGCGCCGAGCATCTCGATACCCCAAGCCCATTTTGTCATCAGGTTGGCAATGGTTTTGGGGGTTAGCTTCGGCGGGGCGGAGAGGCCGTTTTTCAGGTCTTTGTGCCGTTGACCCAGGATCTGCAGGTCGAGCGTGATGACAAGGGCTGAACATTTTGCGTCTTTGGCCCGCTGGATCAGTCGACCGACATAGTCCTGATCCTTCATGGTATAGAGCTGGAACCAGAATGGTGCCGAGGTGTTTTCGGCGACATCCTCGATCGAGTTGATCGACATTGTCGAAAGCGTAAACGGAACACCAAAAGCTTCGGCAGCTTTGGCCGCTTTGATCTCACCATCGGCGTGCTGCATCCCGGTCAGGCCCACAGGTGCCAACGCGACCGGCATCGACACATCCTGCCCAATCATCTGCGATGCTGTCGAGCGTCCGGTCATGTCGACTGCAACCCGCTGCCGCAGGCGAATGTCTTCGAAATCCGAGCTGTTCTCGCGGAAAGTCTGCTCAGTCCAGCTGCCGCTTTCGGCATAATCATAAAACATACGTGGAACGCGACGTTCGTAGATTCGTTTGAGGTCTTCGATATTGGTGATCACGGGCATGACATCAGGCCTTTGCAGGATTGGTTAAGTTTCTTTACCAATTCTTGAAGCCCTGTGCAACATCGCGTGAATGCGGTGGGTTGCCGCGCTGATCACGAGGTCCAATGACAAAGCCCCAGCCGACAGGATGTCCGCTGGGGCTTGTAGAAAAAGTTGTAACTCAGAAGGTCAGTCAGGCTGAATGCGCGCCGTCTGCCAGAGACTTGACGAAATCAAGGACCTCAGCCGCCGGTTTGCCCGCGCCAATCTGGCTGACAATGGCCGAACCAACCACTGCTCCATCGGCGACACTGGCGATTGCGCGCGACTTTTCGGGCGTGTTGATGCCAAAGCCGACAATGACGGGCAGGTCGGTCTTGGCCTTGATCCGTGACACTTCGGGGCCGACATCGGTCGCCTGAGCCTCGGCAGCGCCTGTGATGCCCGTGATCGAGACATAGTAGACGAAGCCAGATGTGTTCTGCAAAACGCGTGGCAAACGTTTGTCGTCGGTGGTTGGCGTTGCCAGTCGAATGAAGTTCAGACCCGCGGCCTGTGCTGGGAGGCACAGCTCCTCGTCTTCCTCAGGCGGCAGATCGACCACGATCAGCCCGTCTATCCCCGCTGCTTTGGCGTCTTCCAAAAAGGCGTCGACGCCCCGGCTGTAGATCGGGTTGTAATACCCCATCAGCACGATCGGGGTTGTATCATCCGTTTCGCGAAATGCGCGCGCGAGATCCAGAGTACGCTGCAGGGTCATACCACCATCAAGCGCGCGCTGACCTGCGGCCTGAATGGTTGGCCCATCTGCCATCGGGTCGGTAAACGGCAACCCCAGTTCGATCACATCAACCCCTGCACCGGGCAAACCCTTGACCACCTCAAGCGACGTTTCATAGTCCGGATCACCGGCCATGATATAGGCAACAAAGGCCTTCTTCCCTTCGGCTTTCAAAGCGGCGAATTTGGCGTCGATACGGGTCATCGGAATTCCTTGCACACGAGGTTTGGACCTGATGTGCAGAAACTTGACCCGAAAATCAATCCCGGTTGCCTCAGAACGCGTAATGATATCTCAGGAACACCGAGTTCACGCCCGGATTGTCATCCTGGGTGCTGGCGTTCGAGATGTGCGTGATTGCCAGGGACACCTTGTTGCCGCTGTCGAGCGTATACCCCAAACCCAGCAGGCTGCGGATCTGGAAGCTACCACCCAGATCGTTTGCTGCGTTTGATTCATTATAGTAGCCCGGGAAGACGCTTCCTTCGACGAACCAGCGATCTGCAAAACTGTAGAGCCCGACCAAACCGGCACCCAGATGCGTGTCACCATCGGAATCGACTGTCAGGGCAGCCCCCCATGTGGCGCTGAACCGGGTTGCCTCGTGAAACGGGCGGTGCTGATATTCCAGCGAGAATATTGCCTGATCGTCACCCGAGCCAGCCGAGTAGTCCGCATATCCTGCGCCAAAGATAACAGATTGTGCCTGAGCTGCACCTGCTGCAGCCAGTGTAAATGCCAATACAAGAAGGGATTTCATCTTCACTACTATGTCCGTCGTTTTCTGATTACTTTTATTGGGGACTGTAAGTGCGTGATTTCAATACGCGCAAGAACACAATGCGATCTCGCTTTCGTGATGTGGCAGAATGGACTCGGCGCAAGACGGACACCCATGCCTTGCGCATTGCCGCTGACCTGCATAGAAGCAGCGCGCAACCGGTATGCAGGAGGCCGTGATGGGCTTTAAAATGGGAATTGTGGGTCTGCCGAATGTGGGCAAGTCGACCTTGTTCAACGCGTTGACCAAAACCGCAGCCGCGCAGGCGGCGAATTTCCCCTTCTGCACCATTGAACCCAATGTGGGCGATGTAGCCGTTCCTGATGATCGGCTGGACAAATTGGCGGCGATTGCGTCATCCAAGCAGATCATTCCCACGCGGATGACATTTGTGGATATCGCCGGTCTGGTAAAAGGGGCCTCGAAAGGCGAGGGTCTGGGCAACCAGTTCCTGGCGAATATCCGCGAGACTGACGCCATTGCCCATGTGCTGCGTTGTTTCGAAGATGGTGACGTGACCCATGTCGATGGCCGCGTTGATCCGGTTGCCGATGCCGACACGATTGAGACCGAGCTGATGCTGGCCGATCTGGAAAGCATCGAAAAGCGCCGCGCCAATCTGGTGCGCAAGCTGAAAGGCAACGACAAAGAGGCGCAGCAGCAGGACCGCCTGTTGGCCGAGGCACAGGAAATGCTGGAAAGCGGCAAGCCTGCGCGTCTGGTCGAGGTGTCAGACGAAGACGTCAAGGCGTGGAAGACGCTGCAACTGCTGACCACAAAACCGGTGCTCTACGTCTGCAACGTGTCCGAGGAAGAAGCCGCCGAGGGCAACGAATATTCGGCTAAGGTTGCCGAGATGGCAGCGGAGCAGGGCAACTCTCATGTCATCATCAGTGCCAAGATCGAAGAAGAGATCAGCCTGCTGGAAGACGACGAAGCGCAGATGTTCCTTGAGGAGATGGGTCTGGAAGAACCCGGTCTCGACCGCCTGATCCGCGCGGGCTACGACCTGCTGAAACTGGAAACCTATTTCACCGTCGGCCCGAAAGAGGCCCGTGCCTGGACCATCCGCACCGGAACCGCCGCGCCGCAGGCGGCAGGTGTGATCCATGGCGATTTCGAAAAGGGTTTCATCCGCGCCGAGACCATCGCCTATGACGACTACATCGCCGCGAATGGTGAGCAGGGAGCGAAAGAAGCGGGCAAGATGCGGGCCGAGGGCAAGGGCTACATCGTCAAGGACGGTGATGTGATGCACTTCCTCTTCAATACCTGAAGCGGTGCAATTGCTTCGAGAAATGTGCTATCTGCAACGGAGTTTTTTCTAAACTTGGTTGGGTTGGGATGGAAAACGCAACTCTCGAAGCGAACAAGGCCGTTGTGAAGAGATATATCGACGAAATACAAAACGGTCATTCGCTCGACGCTATTTACGACATTTTCGCGGAAGACTTCGTCGATCACACATCGAGCGGGGGAGGTGCGTTTGTCGGCGGCATTGAAGGTCTAAAAAATGGATATGCAACTTTCTTGCAGGCGTTCCCCGATTTACATGCAACTGTAGAAATGATGATCGCCGAGGGCGATAACGTTGTCGCGTACAAGACGCTTACGGGAACGCATACGGCTGAGTGGTTGGGCGTTCCTGCGACCGGGCACCCGGTAAAGTTCAAGATTATCAGTATCTATAAAATCAAAGACGGAAAGCTCTCCGAATTTTGGGGATTGCAGGACGAGAATACGCTCAGGCAGCAATTGGCAAACACTCCAACTGGTTAGTCAAAGCACGCGCACTATAGCCCTAAAATGCTATCTGTGTTTGAAATCCAAGCGCCGGGTTTCAGTAACATAATCAGGACGCTAAGAAGAATAGATGCGGGCTTACTTTTTTCCGTCCGATACGCTGTAGTGTTGGGCCGACCCGTAACCCGAGAAAAGATAGATGATTGAAATCCGTGACCTACAACTCCTCAGCGCCTTGGCGCGGCATCGGCATTTTGCCAAGGCGGCGGAAGAATGCGGAATTTCTCAGCCTGCGTTTTCAATGCGCATCCGCAATCTTGAGGATCGTCTGGGCGTCTCCATCGTCCGTCGCGCCAACCGGTTTCAGGGCCTGACTGAAGAGGGCGAGATGATCGTGCAGCGTGCGCGGCGTATCCTTGACGATACCAAGGCCCTGGAGCAGCAGGTGCTTGCCTCGAAGGGTGAAATTACAGGTACATTGATCTTGGGCGTGATTCCGACGGCGATCGCCTTCACTGGCCGGTTGATAAAGCGCCTGCAGTTGGCGCATCCGCGTATTCTCTCTCGAATCGAAACCATGTCCGCGACAGCGATCCAGCACCGGTTAGATGAAGGCAGTCTGGATGCGGGCATTACATATGGCGACAGTATCGGCACAGATTTGAGGCAGGTGCAGCCGCTCTATGAGGAAACTTATGTTTTGTTGGTTCCATCGCATATGACGGATGAAACCGACCCGATCCCGTGGGCGCGGGTTGCCGAGTTTCCCATCAGCCTGTTGGAGCCGCAGATGCAGAACCGACGTATTCTGGATCGCATTTTTGCCGAGCAGGGCCTGCATCCCCATGTGGTTGCGGAAACCAGCGGTTTTACCGCCTCGATGGTGATGGCGCGCGAGGGGTTGGCGGCCACCGTGGTTCCCCGGGTGTTGGTCCGCGCGCTGGGCGATTTGAAGGGGACAAAAGTGCTGCCTTTGGTCGATCCTCTTGTCAGCAAACCGATTTGTCTCGCGACCCTGACCCGTGACCCTGAACTGCCAACGGTCGAGGCTTTGCGTGCCGTGGTGACGTCTTTGCGGTGATAAGCTGTCGTTATCGTGCGATTACGATAAGCGATTTGACGATATGCTATTCTGATGAGACACGGAGCCTCAATCGGAGGGCATCATGGCACCATTAGATACCAAGCCATCAGGCGCACCAAAGGGCGTCTGGAAGTCAGGTAAAGGCAAGGGGCGGCACACGCCCAAAGGCCGTCAATTCTCGGACGAGGCACAGGCAGAGATCCATCGCCTGCTGGGCGACCGCCCGCGACGTCGCGACCTGCTGATCGAATTCCTGCATTTGATTCAGGACGAACACGGCCACATCAGCGCCGACCACATCGCGGCACTTGCGGTTGAGATGCGCATCGGTCAGGCCGAGATCTATGAGACCGCCACCTTCTATGCCCATTTCGACGTCGTGAAAGAAGGCGAGACGCCTCCTCCTGCGTTGACGATCCGCGTCTGTGATTCTCTGTCCTGCGAGATGGCTGGTGCCCAACAGTTGCAGAAAGCTCTGGAAGACGGTCTGGACCCGGCTGAGGTGCGCGTTGTCCGCGCGCCCTGCATGGGCCGATGCGACACGGCTCCGGTGCTTGAGATCGGTCACAACCATATCGATCATGCGACCCCCGAAAAGGTGCAGGCCGCAATTGCCGCCGATGATACCCATGCGCACCTGCCCGTCTACGAAACCTTCACGGCCTATGAGGCGGATGGCGGTTACGCCAAGCTGAAAGAACTGCGCGATGGCGGTGATTGGGAAAAGGTGCAGGAAGATGTCCTGACCTCGGGCCTGCGCGGTCTGGGCGGCGCAGGATTCCCGTCCGGCAAGAAATGGGGCTTCGTTCGCATGAACGAAGGTCCGCGCTATCTGGCCGTGAACGGGGACGAAGGCGAGCCCGGCACGTTCAAGGACCGTTACTATCTGGAACGCACGCCGCATGTCTTCCTTGAAGGGATGCTGATCGCCGCATGGGCGGTCGAGGCCGAGACCTGCTTTATCTACATGCGTGACGAATATCCGGCGGTTCTGGAGATTCTGCGTCGGGAGATTGCTGCGCTGGAGCAGGCCGGGATTGTTGAGCCCGGTTACATCGATCTACGCCGGGGTGCTGGTGCTTACATCTGTGGTGAAGAGTCCGCGATGATCGAGTCGATCGAAGGCAAGAAGGGCCTGCCGCGCCATCGTCCTCCGTTCGTGGCGCAGGTTGGGGTCTTTAACCGCCCGACCTTGGTGCACAATGTTGAGACGCTCTATTGGGTCACCAAAGTGTGCCGCGAGGGGCCGGAATGCCTCAACAGCACTGAAAAGAATGGCCGCAAAGGTCTGCGCAGCTATTCGGTCTCGGGCCGAGTGGCCAAGCCGGGGGTCTACCTGCTGCCTGCGGGGTCAACCATTCTGGATGTGATCGAAGTTGCTGGAGGCATGGCCGAAGGTCATGTGTTCAAAGCGTATCAGCCGGGCGGCCCGTCCTCGGGCCTGCTGCCCGCATCGATTGACGATGTGCCGCTGGACTTCGACACCTTGCAGCCGCTGGGCACCTTCATCGGCTCCGCCGCCGTGGTGGTTCTGTCCGATCAGGACACCGCGCGGGATGCGGCGCTGAACATGCTACGGTTTTTCGAGGATGAAAGCTGCGGCCAGTGCACGCCCTGCCGTGCTGGCTGCGAGAAGGCGGTTAAGCTGATGCAAGCCGATAAGTGGGACACCGATCTGCTGGAAGATCTGTGCCAGGTCATGGGCGACGCCTCGATCTGTGGTCTGGGGCAGGCTGCTCCGAACCCGATCCGCCTTGTCATGAAACATTTCGCTGACGAAATCTGAGGGAGACAGAGCCATGCTTGACGCAAGCCCAAACAAGACCGTCACCTTCAACCTGAACGGCGAAGATGTCACCGTGCCCGAAGGCTGGACCATCTGGGAAGCCGCCAAAGGGCAGGGGTTCACCATCCCGCACCTGTGCCACAAGCCACAGCCGGGCTACAAGCCCGATGGCAACTGCCGCGCCTGTATGGTCGAGGTGGAAGGCGAGCGCACGCTGGTCGCCTCGTGCATCCGCCCTGCAGCGGACGGTATGGTTGTGAAGACCGACAGCGAGCGTGCTGAGAAGTCGCGTGCTATGGTCATGGAGCTTCTGGTAGCTGACCAGCCTGAAGAAGCACACGACACGTCCAGCCATTTCTGGGACATGGCCAAGCTGAACGATGTCAGTGAAAGCCGTTTCCCAGCCAAAGAGGCCGAGAAGATCCCGCTGCTGGATGACAGCCACGTTGCGATGCGTGTCAATCTGGATGCCTGCATCAACTGCAACCTCTGCGTCCGCGCCTGCCGTGACGTGCAGGTGAATGACGTAATCGGTATGGCCGGTCGCGGTCACACTGCGCAGGTGGTGTTCGACCAGAACGATCCGATGGGCGCCTCGACCTGCGTGGCCTGTGGTGAATGCGTTCAGGCCTGTCCGACAGGAGCGCTGATGCCCGCTACGGTGCTGGATGACCAGCAACAGGGCGACAGCAAAGACTACGATTCCGAGACCGAAAGCGTCTGCCCGTTCTGCGGGGTTGGCTGCAAGGTCTCGCTGAAGGTCAAAGATGGTAAGGTCAAATATGTCGAGGGCATTAACGGTCCCGCCAACGAAGGCCGCCTCTGCGTCAAAGGCCGCTTTGGCTTTGATTACATCCACCACCCGCATCGCCTGACCAAACCGCTGATCCGACGCGAGGATGCGCCTGAGAAAGGTCTGAATGTCGATCCATCGGACCTGTCGACCCATTTCCGCGAAGCGACATGGGAAGAGGCGATGGATTTGGCTGCCTCCAAACTGATGGCCTTGCGTGAGGAAGACCCGCGCAACGTTGCAGGCTTTGGCTCGGCCAAGTGTACCAACGAAGAGGCCTATCTGTTCCAGAAGTTCATCCGTCAGGGCTTCAAACACAACAATGTCGACCACTGCACCCGTCTGTGCCACGCGTCGTCTGTGGCGGCTCTGATCGAGAACGTTGGCTCGGGTGCCGTGACCGCGACTTTCAACGAGATCGAAAACGCGGATGTGGCGATCATCATCGGGGCCAACCCGATTGAAAACCACCCCGTTGCGGCCACCTACTTCAAGCAGTTCACCAAACGCGGCGGCAAGCTGATCGTCATGGACCCGCGCGGCGTTGGCATGCGCAAGTTTGCCGATGAAATGCTGCAATTCCGCCCCGGCGCGGATGTCTCGATGCTGAACGCGATCATGAACGTGATCGTCGAGGAAGAGCTGTATGACAGCCAGTATATCCATCGCTGGACCGAAAACTGGGAGGCAGAGAAAGAACACCTGCGCCAGTTCACGCCCGAGGCGATGGCGCCGATCTGCGGTATCGAACCGGATCAGCTGCGCCGTGTTGCGCGCACCTTTGCGCAGGCCAAGGCCGGTCTGATCTTCTGGGGCATGGGCGTCAGCCAGCACATCCACGGCACGGATAACTCGCGCTGCCTGATCAGCCTTGCGTTGATGACCGGTAATGTCGGCAAACCCGGTGCGGGTCTGCACCCGCTGCGTGGTCAGAACAACGTGCAAGGTGCGTCTGACGCAGGCCTGATCCCGATGTTCCTGCCGGACTACAAGACGGTCACGGATGACAGTATCCGGGCGCAGTTTACGGATGTCTGGGGCTCGGACGATTTCTCGAACGAGAAGGGGCTGACCGTTACCGAGATCATCGACCAGGCCTATGCAGGCAACATCAAGGGTATGTACATCATGGGTGAAAACCCGGCCATGTCCGACCCTGATGTGGGCCACGCGCGCGAGGCTCTGGCCAAGCTGGAGCTGATGATCGTGCAGGATATCTTCCTGACCGAAACGGCGAACTATGCCGACATCATCCTGCCCGCCTCAGCGCTGTATGAGAAGAACGGCACCGTGTCGAACACCAACCGTCAGGTTCAGCGGGTGCGCCCGGCTGTGACCCCTCCGGGTGAGGCGCGCGAGGATTGGCGGATCACCGTCGAGCTGGCGCAGCGCATCGGATTGAACTGGGATTACACCGATGTGTCTCAGGTCTTTGCCGAGATGAAGCTGACCATGGAGTCGCTGAACAAT
This sequence comes from Ruegeria sp. CF4, assembly GCF_056537345.1. Taxonomy (NCBI): domain Bacteria; kingdom Pseudomonadati; phylum Pseudomonadota; class Alphaproteobacteria; order Rhodobacterales; family Roseobacteraceae; genus Ruegeria; species Ruegeria sp. CF4. The sequence continues at coordinate 79,966 of NZ_JBQFRJ010000001.1, forward strand.
ATCACCTGGGAACGGCTTGAGAGCGAGACGATCACATACCCGTCTCTCAGCGAAACCGATCCAGGGCAGTCCATCGTGTTCGGCGACGGGTTCCCCCGCGCGGATGGTAAGGCCAGATTCACACCGGCCAGCATCATCCCGCCGGATGAGGCCCCGGATGAAGACTATCCGATGATTGCCACCACCGGACGTCAGCTGGAGCATTGGCACACAGGTTCGATGACTCGACGTGCAACCGTTCTGGACGCGGTGGAACCCGAGGCGAACTGCTCGATGAACCCGCGCACGCTCAAACTGATGGGGATTGAGCCGGGTGAAACGATCCGTCTGACCACCCGTCGCGGTTCGATTGAGATCATGGTTCGCGCGGACCGGGCGATTGCCGAGGATATGGTGTTCATCCCGTTTGCATATGTCGAGGCGGCGGCGAATATCCTGACCAACTCGGCCATCGATCCTTATGGTAAGATCCCAGAGTTCAAGTTCTCGGCAGTCCGGATTGAAAAGATCGAAGACGCCATCGCTGCGGAATAGCGGAAGCAGTGATTTGACATAATTTTTGGGGCGGCTCTGAACAAGGCCGCCCTTTTTTGTTTCACCATCGAAACCCGCGATAAAGATGTTGAATTTGCTGGCTACCAACGTTCGATTGCCCAGTGCAATCGCTCATGAGAACGGACGGGTTCATCGGAAAAAACGGGCCATTAATCACTCAATGTAACGTTTCAATGGTTGGTAAGACACACGATAACGTTATGCCGAAATCTGTGACTTTCAGGCCGCGTCGAAGGCTGAGAAACAAAAGGCATTTTGCGAGTATAGCGCAATCGAAAGAATGGGATTTGACAAGTGAAGTCGCGCGAATCCTGATATAATAAGTTATATTTATCAAAATGTTATGAGTGCATCGTGGGCGAATTTATGGACCTGTCATGTGGCCCGATTTCTGTTTTTTTGTGAATTGATCTTCATTAAGCACATCCGATCCAGAGGGGCAGATATCGTGTGGTCTTTCCTGAATTGACCCGGGCGTATTGCAGGTCAATCGGATTTGACCGATGAGGACCCGTGCCAGCTTTTGCAGCAAGCTCATTCACTCAAATTACGGAACACGACATGAAACATGTTCTCTTCGCTTCTGCGGCGCTGTTTGCGACCGCAAACGTCGCCGTGGCTGACGTAAAGTTCAGTGGTTTTGCCCGCTTTGGTATCGGCTATCAGGAAGATCGCTCAGCTGATGAAAATGTTGACGACACCATTTTGGTTTCGCGCTTCCGCCTGAATCTCGACGGGGATGCGGAAACCGATACAGGCATCAAATTCTCGGCACGAGTTCGTCTTCAGGCGGACGAAAGCAGCAGCACTGGTGAGGCTAATCAGGCCGGGCTGAACGGCGCGCGGTTCTCTGTCATCTATGGCGGCCTACGAATTGATGCTGGCAACGTTGCAGGCTCCTTTGACAACTCGGACCTCTATTTCGGGAATGAGCCGGGTCTGGAAGAATTTTTGGGTCAGTATTCGGGGGTCGATTATGAGTTCCTTGAATATTCATCGACCGGAGCAGGTTCGAACGCCGTATTCTTCCAGTACCATATTGATGATTTTTCCTTCACCGGGTCCTATGATTCCGATAGCGAAGAAGGTGCAGATCGTTGGGATGTCAGCGCTATTTACGCCATAGACAACATTTCAGCCACGCTGATCTACGGTAAGACCGATGGTGTAAACGGAGAGAGCAGCCAGAATCTTGTCGTTCTGGCTTTGGGTGCCGATTTTGGCGATTTCAGCGGCACCCTGCTTGTCGGTCGTGACGGTGATACGCCTGACAATGATTTTGGTGAAGAAACTGATGGTACGACCTATGGTCTGTCACTGGCCTATAACATTGGCGCAGCGACCACATTGACTGCGGCATATGGTGATGGTTCTGCCGAAGGCGATACGCAGCAGTATGGCGTTGGTATTATTCACGATCTGGGCGGTGGTGCCTCGCTGCGCGGCGCTGTTGGGCGCGAAAAAGTTGGCCGTGAAGGTGACGGCCAGGTGCTTGCCGATTTTGGTGTTCGCTTCAATTTCTGAGCCGTTTCGAAACCAAAGAGGGGGTTGCCCATAGGGCAGCCCCTTTTTTTGCCCTAGTAGTCGCGCTCGAAAAAGATACCCAGTCCGGTCTCGCCACGCCCGTCTACTGTGCCCCGAACCGTGAAGCTGTCGGTGACATCCAGATTCAGATTCACTTCGGTATCGCCCTCAGTGTTGACGGTGAAATCGGTATAAAGGTTATCGCTGAGATAGGCACCGGCGCCCAGACGGCCTGCGCCGCCTTCGGTCGCGCCAATATCGATCGTATCTACCCCGGTTGCATCGCGCACGCCTTTGGTGGCATCCCCGCCCGCGCCGCTGAGTTGTGCCAGCGAGGCCGCCATCTGCGCAATCACGAACGGCGAAAGCTCTGAGAAACGGTTGCCGAACAGCAGCATCGCCAATGCCTCTTCAGTGGGGCGTTCAGGGTCCGAGAATACATCGATTTCCGGTGCATCCAACGGACCTTCAATCTCGATGGTCGCGGTGCCATCGGATGTGCTGGTTGAGGATTCGAATTCGATATAGGGCGTCAGGTCACCCTGCAGCGTGACCACACCCTTGGTTAATGCCAGACGGCGGCCCAATATGTCGATGTTGCCCCGGATCAGTTCGATCTGACCGGAGGGAACGACCGCTGTCGTCGTGCCGCCGATCTGAATGCGTCCGCCCAGTTCCGCGTTAACGCCACGGCCCCGCACAAAGACCGCCTTCGGGGCGAGCAGAGCGATATCCAGCGCGATGCGAGAGTTGCTCTTTTCAGCGTCCTCGCGTTCTACCAGATTGGCGCGCTCTCGGGTAACGAAGCTAGCCTGGCTTTCGTTGAGATGTTCGATTGATGGGATCGGGGCGGCACCAACCGCGCCGGACGCTGCGGCAAGGTTGATGTTTGTCTCGCCGAAATTGATCTGTCCGGCGACCGAGCTGTTGCCCGCCAATGCCCCTGTCATCGCAATCTGGCCGTTCAGCGTAGTTTCGAACAGCAACTTGTCAGTTAGAACCAGATTGTTGATTGCCGTGGTGATCTGTGCGTTGAACGGTGGCGTCAGATCGACCGGGCCTCTGACTGTAAAGCCGCCTCCGGCGCGCACGCCGCCTTGCAGGTCGATTGTGGCACGGCTCTGCCCGAGCGTGACTGCGCCGCTGATACCGGTGATTGTCTGACCGACTTCCGGCAGCGCCATTGATGTGCCCGAGGTTGAGATCGTTCCACTGAGCGCGCCAAGCGATGGCGCTCCGTTCAGGGCGAGGTCGAATTGCGCAGTGCCCTGCAAACTGTTCGGGGTGATAAAGGTATTGGCGATGCCAATATTGACGCCGCCCCGCATTTTCAGATCGGCGGTACCGCTGGTTTCATCAAACGTGCCGGTGACCGTGCTGTTGATCTGTGCCGGACCTTCTGCCCTGGCATCGATAACCCATTTGCCCGCATCGCGTTGGGCCTTGCCCGTCGCAGAGATGGTGCCGGGGAAATCCGGTGCAAACCGTTCAATCCGATTGAGTCGGGCATCAAAATCCAGATCGGCCGAGCCATTGGTATCGAAATCTCCCGACAGGCTGGCATATGAACTCTCTGGCCCCAAAAGCCGCGCGGTCCCTTCCAGCCCAGACGCCGTGGGGGCAACATTACCTTCTAACCGCAACGGACCCGACAGGGTGGGCGAGAGACGGGCCATATCGTCCAGCGCTGCTGAAAAGGTCAAGCCGCCAGCCGAGCGATCCAGTTGACCCGAGGCGTTTGCGGTCAGCGCTGTGCCATTCAGGCGGAAGGTGCGAATGTTCAGCCCTTGATCGTCATTCACGGCATCCACGTTGAGCGTGGTCCGACCCTGAACAAGGTTGTCAACCACATCCATCCCGGTGCCGATGTCATCGGCCGTTACGTTGCCTTTCACGTCGAAGGTCCTGGATCCTTGAGCACCCTTTCCCGAGAGGTCGGCATTGACCGATCCAGCCAATTCACGCCCCGCGAGGCCGGAAAACAGTGACAGATCAGGCACATCTACCTTGGCTGAGCCATCTACAGCGAAGTCTCCCGTGGGGTCGTCAATCGTTGCTGAGACCTGCGCTGTCAGAGCTTTGCCGTTCACTGTGGCATCGCGAATGACGATCTGGTCCCCCGAACGCGCACCATCGAAGCTGATCGTGATGCGGCCCGTTAGCAAGGGATCGATATCGCTCATCCCGGTCTGGATATCGGTGCCGATCACGCTGGCCTGGCCGTCAAACTCAAGCGTCTGAACGGTACCTTTGCCGTCCAGCCGTGCCTGAACAGTTCCGGCCAATTCGCGTTTGGCCAGACCAGAGAAGACCGAAAGATCAGGCGCATTTACGCTAGCCTGACCGTCGATAGTGACATTGCCATCAGGTGTTGTGACAGTGCCGCTAGCCTGAGCGGTCAGTGCGTCGCCGTCGATGCTGAACGCTCGGATGGTGACGCCATCGGACCCACGTTTGGCATCCAGTGTGATCTCGGTCTCGCCCGTGATCACCGGATCGATATCATCACGACCTGTCGACAGGTCACGTCCGTTGACGACCACCGTGCCGTCAAAGCTGCGTTCGAGCGGTGAACCCTTGCCCTGCACCCGAACCGAAGCCTCGCCACCCAGCTGAAGCTGTGCCAGATCGGAAAACCGTGACAGATCGGTGGCCTTTAGCGTTGCAGCGCCGTCGACCTGCAATCCCGTTGCAAGCCCACTGATCAACGCATCCGCGCCGAGCGTATAGTCGCTGCCTACCAGCTCGAACTCGGAAAGCTGCAGGGACTGATCGCTGCCGTAGTCAAATTGTCCGTCCAGTGTGACCTGATCCCCAACGGCTTTGTTGAGCGCCGGATCGGCGAGGTCGATACCGTTCAGGGCCGCCTGTAGATCGCCCTCGATCGACAGCCCGTCGGTCTGATCCAGCGTGCCTTGGCCAGAGATCCGAGCATCGTCCAGTTTCAGATTAGGCGTTGTGACCGCGTTCGTGGTCAGGCTCAAATCCCAGAGGTTGCCGTTCTCGGCGTTAAACAGGGCCGAGATCTGTGCCGCTCCGATTGAGGTGTCGCCACCACTGATCGGCAGCACGACACTGTCTCCTTCCGGCGGCGTTATCCGGCCTTGCAACGCGGCCAGTTCCAGTGTGCCTCCTGCCCCAAGGCTGAGCTGGCTTTTCAATTCCAGTGCCTGCGACGTGATTTCGATATCCGAGATATCCAGCGCGCCGTCCGGATGTGTCCGCCCATCCACGAACAGCTTGGTATCGGTGCCAAAGAATGTGTCCATCTCTTCGGCCAGAAACGGGGTCAGATCGCCGCCCAGATCGGCAGTGAAGGCGATGCCGTCCGCCGCCGTGCCGCCCTCGACAGCGCTACGCAGCCGAACCTGTCCGGTGACCCGCAACTGCTGATCGCTGCTGAGACCGATATCAGCGGTGAAGTCACTGACAGGGCCTGACCCTTTCGCGGTCAACTCGATTGGCGGCGTGTCGGGAACTCCTAGCGCGGTGGCAATCAACCCGCCCGATGCCTCGGCAACGGTCAGGTCAAGGTCTATCTGGCGGCTTGAGTTGTCGAACCCGGCAGTCAGATCGATAGTGTCACCTGCTCGGTCCAGCCGGTCGATGTCGAGCGTGGTATCCAGCGCACCATCGGCCAGCGAAAGGTTCCCATTGACCTGCAATTCGGCGGCAACACCGATCAGGGGTTCACCCAGCGACAGATCATCGATACGAAGCTCTCCGATCTCTATCGAGACGGGCAGTTCGGGCAATTGGAACGGCTGTGTTTCGGCAGAGGGAGGGGGCGCATCCTTGGTTGTCGTTCCGGGCGCGCGCGCGATGTCAATCTCTTGCGCTGTCAGCGCATTGACTGAAAAACGGCCCCGCAGCAGCCCCAGCCGGTTCCAGTCCAACTCGGCATTTTTGATGGTCAGCCAGACGCCTTGATCATCGGCAACTGTGATCTCCTGGATGGTCGCGCGCGAACTCAGCGCGCCTTGCAACCCGATCACGCGGACATTCTGATCGTCGCCGGACAGGGTATCCTGTAGGAAGCGTTCGATCATGCTGCCACCTTCGTCCTGCGCGGCCACAGGGACAGGTGCGGTGAAGGCCACCGAGCAGAGCAGCAGGGGATATGTCACGCGACGCATCAAAAGGCCTGTCCGATCCCAAGGTAGAATTGCAGCCCGCTGCCGGTATCGCCCTGAACCGGTACTGCAAGGTCAAAACGCAGGGGGCCAAAACCACCCAGATCATAGCGGATGCCAATCCCCGCGCCAGAGTGTTCCTGTGACCCGTTACCCACGAAGGATGAAGTGTCGACAACGCCATAGTCATAAAATCCGACCAGAGAGATGGCGTCGGTCACGCGTCCCCGTACTTCGGCAGACAGACCCAGAAAGGATCTGCCGCCTGCGACTTCGTCGCCGATGGGGATGCCGAGGCTTTCAAACGGCTGCCCGCGTACGGTGCCCGCACCACCCGAGAAGAACAGGAAGTCCGGGGTCACGCCATCGGCAGGCGGCCCCAGGACCGAGCCCAGCTGGACACGTCCCGCCAGCACCAATCGCCCACCTGTGCCCAGATCATTATAGGCGCGCCCGTCAAAGAACATTCGCAGGCCTGAGTCCGAGCCCGAAAAGCCGACAAATGGCATGATCTGCGAATCCAGATAATAGCCGCGCGTGGCGCTGACCTTGCTGTCGCGTTCATCCCATTCCGATCGGAACGGAATGATGAAATACCTGAACTTTCGCCCATCCCCATAGGCGTCATCCGCATCCGACCACTGGAAGCCAGCTGATGCTTCGGCATAGAGCCGGTCCGAGAACGTGCGTCGCGCACCATAGGCAAGCGAAGCGACCGAGACGTTGTAATTCTCAGTATTGCGACGCTCCAGCAGTGCGCTCCAGAAGGTATTGTCGTCGGGGCCCAGCCGGTCGGGCTGATCCAGACGCAGGCCAATACGTCCGTCGATATCCTCGGCCCCGCCGATATTGCGGATGGCGGCCTCGAACCGCAGACGCTCGGCCCGGCGAAACACGTTGCGATGGGTCCATGTGGCTGTCACATCGACCCCATCGCGCGAGGCAATCTCAGCCCCGAATGTCAACCGGCGCGGCGGCAGGTCTTCGAATGTGGCATCGAAATCCAGGGTGCCATCGGGGTTTGGTGTCTCGCGTTCCTGTATCGACACAGTGCTGAACGTGCCTGTGCGGCGCAGCCGGGTCCCCACCTTTTGTACCTGTTGTGGAGAATACACCTCACCCGATGGGAAACCGGCGATATCTCTGATCGATTTGTGCCGGACTCGCGTATCGCCCTGAATGATCATCTTGCCGAATGTCAGACGCCGCCCCGGATTCAGATCAATTGTTGCATCCAGCCGGGCCTGCGCATGACGGGCAATCACTTTCTGATCTGCAACTTCTGCTTTGGCATGGCCTGCATCTCGCCAGCCTTGAACCCCGGCCGAGGCCGCCTGCTGAATAGCGCCGGTCGTTGCCAGTTTGCCGGTCGAAAAATCCTCGGGCAGAACCGTTTCGGGGGCCAGAGGTTGCACGACCGCTGTGCCGAACTTGAATTTCGGTCCAGATTGAACGGATATCGTGGCGCGGCCAAATTGCGCCGGCACGTTCAGCGAGTTGATCTTGGTTGCTTCTTGCCCGTCCAGTTTGATGCTGACCACGGGACTGAAATATCCTTCGTCATACATGATCTGCACGATGGTGCGATAATCCGATAGTGCCGCCGATAGAATCTCAAGCGAGGTATCCAGATCTCGTGAGTCTGCGTTGAAGACCGAAGACGTCTCCTCCAGTCGTTCAACAAGAGCTTTTGATGCGCCCGGTGCGGACAGCGTTGTTTCCAGCGCAGAAGCAAGGGTGGGGGACAGGGCTACAAGCGTACCAAAAAACCAGCTTTTCAGAGCGCTGCGCGGTCTGCTCCCTGTCATTCTATGGCTCCAACTGCCCCAAGTCGAAATCACTACGGCCGCGAAATACATTACCGCGGCTTGTTGAGTTCTTGTTAGAGCATCTGAAGGCGCGCAGGGGAAGCACTAAACGCCAGAACCACAGGATTAATGGCTTATAGATCGGCGTTGCGGAACCAGCGAATGATCGCTTCGCGGTCCTCGGGTTCCATATAGGTCACATTGGCCGGAGGCATGGCATGGGTCACGCCCGATTGCAGATAGATCTGCTGTGCATTTCTGGCAATGTCCGCCTCGGTTTCCAGCAGAACGCCTTTCGGGGCCCATAGGATGCCTTCCCAAACCGGTTCGCGCGCGTGGCACATCGAGCAGCGGCCCAGCACAACGTCATGCGCCTCTTCAAACCCGTCCGCAGCAGCAAATTTCTGTTCATAGGGTGTGAGCGTTGCGGCCTCGGCCTCTTCCAGAGTTTGGTGCATCGTCGCGGTCGACAGCCACATGATGGCGATGAACAGCAGCGCGGTGACTGCCCAGGTCCAAGTGGGATTCCCGGCGCGGGCGTGGCGGGTGTTGAAGTAATGCCGGATGGTGACCCCCATCAGGAAAACCAGCGCAGCGATGATCCAGTTATATTCCGTCGCAAAGGCCAGCGGATAATGGTTCGACAGCATCAGGAACACGACTGGCAGGGTCAGATAGTTGTTATGGGTCGAACGCAGTTTGGCGATCTTACCGTATTTCGGATCCGGCGTGCGGCCGTTCTTGAGATCATCCACCACGATGCGCTGGTTTGGCATGATGATGAAGAACACGTTGGCGGTCATGATCGTCGCAGTGAACGCGCCCAGATGCAGCATCATCGCGCGGCCGGTGAAAATCTGGTTATACCCCCAGCCCATGGCAACCAGCAGGACGAACAGCAGAACCATCAGCAGCGTCGGTCGCTCACCCAGCCCGGATTTGCAAAGGAAATCGTAGACCAGCCAACCAATTGTCAGTGACGCAGCCGAGATCAGAATACCTTGCCACAACGCCAGATCGGCCTTTTGGGCGTCGATCAGATAGAGCTCTCCACCCACCCAATAGACGATCATCAACAGCGCCGCACCGCTGAGCCAGGTCGCATAGCTTTCCCATTTGAACCACGTCAGATGCTCTGGCATCCGTTCCGGGGCCACCAGGTACTTCTGGATGTGATAGAAGCCACCGCCATGTACCTGCCATTCTTCGCCATCCGCCGGGCTGGGGATGTTGCGGTTCAGGCCAAGGTCCAGCGCAATGAAGTAAAAGGACGATCCGATCCAGGCGATGGCGGTGATGACATGCAGCCAGCGCACACCAAAACCCATCCAATCCCAGAAAACGGCTAAGTCGTACATCGATTAGGTCTCCGATAAGTTACCGCCACACTAGGCAAACGGGCTTTTCTTCGGTATTCCCGTATATTGTCAAACTGTATCAAAAAAAACGATAAGATGTCCTATCTCGACAATATTCGCACCTTCGTCAGAGTTTACGATCTGGGTAGCATGTCTGCCGCCGGGCGTGACCTGCGGATTTCACCAGCTGTGACTTCGGCGCGAATTTCTCAGTTGGAAGATCATCTCGGGGTGCGCCTGTTTCAACGCACCACGCGCAACCTGTCTCCGACCGAGCAGGGCAAGGCTTTTTACCCCGGTGCCGTGGCGGTGCTGGATGCGGTGGACGAGGCCGAGGCGCAGGTTACCCATCTGACCGAAGCGCCACGCGGTTCGCTGTTCGTTGCCGCGCCTTTGGGTGTAGGGCGACGGTTGTTGGCACCCTATGTGCCTGATTTTCTGTCGGAATACCCGGAGATCGATGTCCGCTTGCGATTGACGGACCGATCGGTTGATCTGACGACCGAGGGGCTGGATCTGGCTTTTTTCATTGGTCAGCCCGAGGATAGCACCTTGCGCATTCGTAAGATCGCCGATTGCCAGCGCGTGCTCTGCGCGGCCCCCGAATATGTTGCACGACGAGGCATGCCAGCGACCGGTGCCGATTTGATCGCAGATAAGCATGAATGCCTGAATCTTCGCTTTCCCGGCGCGACAGAATTTCAGTGGATGCTGGAAACGCCTGACGGTCCGAAGCGGTTTGCAGTGTCCGGGCGTTTTGAATGCGATGACGGAGACGTCCTGACTGATTGGGCGCTGTCTGGACAGGGCATCGCCATGAAACCAGTGTTTGAAGTATCAGACCACCTGAAAGCGGGTAGTCTGGTGCCAGTGGCTGCCGAGACGCCGCCAGTCTCAGTTCAGATGGCGTGCCTTTATACCCATCGGCGCCATCAAGACCCCAAGGCCCGCCTTTTTATGGACTTCATGATCGAGCGGATCGGCAAGGTGGTCCGTACTGCGGAATATTCATCCTAGGAATGCTCCCGCCCCTGTTTGTGCCGTTCCGGCACCGCACAGCGTTGGGCCGGGCGCCGCGGCAAAGCCGCGGCGCAGTTGCGCTCTGAATGCGCGCGTGTACGTGCGGATACGTGCGAAGCCGCAGCGCGCCAGCATGGCGCGCTGCCTCGCCCAACGGGAGGCGACCCCGCAAGGGGGCGTCCGACGGGCGGGAGTGTTTGGGATTAGCTGCCGCGATAGGTGGAGTAGCCGTAAGGCGATAACAGCAGCGGCACATGGTAATGTGCGTCGGGGTCGGACATACCGAAGCGGATTGGCACCTGATCCAGAAACAGCGGATCATCGCCATCCTGACTGGTTGCACGCAAGTAGTCCCCGGCAAAGAAGATTAACTCGTAGGTGCCGGTTTCGAACACATCCTGTGGCAGGATCGGGCTGTTGGTGCGTCCGTCCTCGTTCGTTTCGGTCTCGGCGAGTTTGTGGCGCTCTTCGCCGGAAATCCGATAGAGCGTAATGCGCAGTCCCTCAGCCGGACAGCCGCGCGCCGTATCAAGAACATGGGTCGTCAGATAGCCTGCCACTCGCCTTCTCCTATGATTTGTCTTTCGGTTTGCCACAGTCTGGCGCAAAGTTCCAAACAGTGGAAATGCCGAAAGAACCGGAAACAGCGTTCGGATTGATTTGATAATCCCGCAAGACTTTCTGGGCTATGGCTGTTGGGAACAGAAAATGAAACTGGAAGAGACCATGCAGCCGCCTCGTTACCCAAGGGACATGATCGGATATGGAGCCACCCCGCCGGATGCCAAATGGCCGGGCGGAGCAAAGTTGGCGGTGCAGATTGTGCTGAATTACGAAGAAGGCGGTGAGAATTGCGTGCTGCACGGCGATGCCGCGTCCGAGGCCTTTCTGTCTGAAATTGTGGGTGCGGCGCAATGGCCGGGGCAGCGGCATTGGAACATGGAATCGATCTATGAATACGGCGCACGCGCCGGGTTCTGGCGGTTGCATCGGTTGATGCAGGACCTACCAATTACCGTTTATGGCGTCGCGACAGCTCTGGCGCGTTCGCCCGATCAGGTCGCCGCAATGAAATCCGCCGGGTGGGAGATCGCCAGCCACGGGCTGAAATGGGTCGAACATAAAGATATGCCCGAAGACGACGAGCGGGCACAGATCGCTGAGGCCATCCGTCTGCACACCGAAGTGGTCGGAGAACGGCCGCGCGGTTGGTACACCGGGCGCTGTTCCGACAATACGGTCCGTCTGGTGGCGGAAGAGGGCGGCTTCGCTTATGTGGCAGACACTTATGCCGATGATTTGCCGTACTGGATGCAGACAGGTGGGCGGGATCAATTGATTGTGCCCTATACGCTGGATTGCAACGACATGCGCTTTGCCACGCCGCAAGGGTTCAACGCGGGCGAACAGTTCTACTCCTATCTCAAGGACAGCTTTGATGCGCTTTATGAAGAGGGTGAGGCCGGTGCGCCGAAGATGCTCTCGATTGGTTTGCACTGCCGCCTGATCGGACGCCCCGGACGGGTCATGGCGCTGAAACGTTTTCTGGATTATGCGCGCGGTTTCTCGGATGTCTGGTTCGCCACGCGGCTGCAAATTGCTGAACACTGGGCCGAGACGCATCCACCTACGCAGCACACCAAACCGTCGCAGATGGATCGCGCCGCGTTTGCGGCTGCTTATGGGGGTATCTTTGAGCATTCGGTATGGATTGCCGAACGGGCCTATGATCTGGAGTTGGGACCAGCACACGATACGGCTGGCGGGCTGCATAATGCGTTGGTGCGGATGTTTCGTTCAGCTTCTGAGGCGGAGCGCCTGGGCGTGCTAACCGCCCATCCGGATCTTGCAGGCAAGCTGGCGCAGGCCAAACGGCTGACACAGGAGAGTACATCCGAGCAGGCCTCGGCAGGGCTGGATGCGTTGACGGATGCCGAGCGTGCGCGCTTTACCGAACTGAACCAGCGCTACACCGGAAGGTTTGGGTTTCCGTTCATCATTGCGGTGCGGGATCATGACAAGGCCTCGATCCTGCAGGCCTTTGAACGGCGGATTGTTCAGGATCGGGGCACGGAGTTTGCCGAAGCCTGCCGTCAGGTCGAACGTATCGCCGAATTCCGCCTGCAGGACCTGTTGCCCTCATGACGCGCATCGTGGTTGAGCCGATCTCGGTTGAGGAATTTGCGCCCTTTGGGGATCTCATTGAAGTCGCGGGGGAGCCGGACAAGATCATCAATCAAGGGCAGTGCGGGCGGTATCATGACCGGGCATCGTTGGAGTTTGCCGAGGGGCGCGCGGGCCTCAGTTTGTTCAATGCCAATCCGCGCGCTCTGCCCTATCGGCTTGAGATGCTCGAACGGCATCCAGAAGGCAGCCAGGCATTTGTCCCAATGACACATCAACCATTTCTGGTGATTGTCGCCCCGGATGCGGGCGGACGACCGGGGCGTCCTCGGGCCTTTGTCACGCAACCGGGGCAGGCGGTGAACTATCATCGTGGTATCTGGCATGGTGTGCTGACGCCGCTGCATGGTCCGGGCCTGTTTGCGGTGGTGGACCGGATCGGTGAAGGCGACAATCTGGAAGAGTTCTGGTTCGAGACACCTTACGACGTGGCCCAAGGCTGAGCCGGGATGCTCCCGCCCGGTCGGGGTGCATCGAAGATGCCTCAAGACCGGTTGGGCCGGGCAGCGCGCGGGCAAGCCCACCCGCTGCGGTCAGGCGCTGATCATCAGGCGGGCCACATCCAGCATCCGCGCCGAGAACCCCCATTCATTGTCGTACCATCCGAACACGCGGATCTGATGCTCTCCGATCTGACGGGTCTCGGGGCCTGCGAGGATCAGGGATTCGGCGCGCGCGCGTAGGTCGGATGAAACGAGGGGATGATCTGTCCAGCCAAGAACAGCGGTCGCAGCAACCGCGTCTCGCAGCGCGTCGTCGAACTGCTTGGCGGTCATGCCGCGTTCGAGCGTTGCCACGAGGTCAACGGCCGAGACGCTGGCAGTGGGAACCCGAACCGCCGCACCCGAGATGCGACCGGCCAGATGGGGCAGGACCACATCGATCAGATGCGTGGCACTGGAGGTCGTCGGGACCATCGACAGCGCGCCTGCGCGGGATCGCGCGAGGTCGCCGCGCGGGGCGTCGACCATGGGCTGGCTGTTGGTATAGCAGTGGATCGTGGTCATATGGGCCGAGACCAGCCCGCCCAGCGTATCAAGCAGTTTGACCAGCGGTGCGAGGCCGTTTGTGGTGCACGAAGCATTGGACACGATCCGCGCGTTACCAAGCTGATCCTCGTTCGCACCCAGAACCACCGTCACTTCGGCGGCGGGAGATGGGCCGGAAATCAGGACTTTGCCAGCACCTGCGCTCAGCCCTCGACTGGCGACATCAGAGGTCCGTGCGATGCCGGTGCAATCCAGCATGACGTCTACGCCGGACAGATCTACGCGCGCCAGATCGGTGCTATGCGACATGGGAATGGCGCGCCCATCAACGATCAGCGTGGCGTCCTGATGTGTGACGGAGCCGGGGTAGGGTCCGAAGGTGCTGTCATATTGAAACAGATAAACGCAGGTCTCGATCGGCGCGATGTCGTTGATCAACACCAGCTCAATATCCGAATACTGCGGCAGGCTGAGGACCTGACGCAGAATCGTGCGGCCAATGCGGCCGAATCCATTGATCGCTATTCTCATGGCCAAGCTATGGCAGGCCGATTATGCGACCTCAATGATTGGATTGTACCAATTTTCAGCCGCAGCTGACCTGCGAGAAGAACTGGCCCGAGATGTTCTGATACATGCTGGAAACAATAACCTTACAGCCCGTTGCCTGCTGAATGGCGGCAATCGCCTGGATCGTGCGCAAACGTGGCGGAGGACCGAACGGGTTCAGATTGTTGTTGTCGCGCGTTGCGCGATAGACCACCGGCGCGTCCGCGACCTGCGTAACCGCCCAGGTGCGGCTCATGACGAAGACGGACTTGGTTTCTTCCTTGGCCGCGACCGGAGCCGCGTTAAATGCCGTAAGCCCAAGGGTGGCCGCCAATGCAATCATCGTTCCGCGCAGTAACATCGAACTATCTCCAGTGCTGAAAACTCATGTGATTTCATCAGATTCCAGCGATTCTGGGAACCCCTGTACGGCAATTTGACCATAAGGCGGTCAATCGCGGATCAGCGGGCAGGCATCGAAAGCGGCATGTGGCGGTTTACGTCCTTATAGAGCAGATAGCGGAACCGGCCCGGACCACCGGCGTAACAGGCTTGCGGGCAGAAGGCGCGCAGCCACATGTAATCGCCTGCCTCAACCTCAACCCAATCCTGATTCAACCGATACACGGCCTTGCCTTCAAGCACATAAAGCCCGTGTTCCATCACGTGGGTTTCGGCAAAGGGAATCACGCCGCCGGGCTCAAAGGTGACGATGTTGACATGCATGTCGTGGCGCAGGTCTTCGGGGTCGGCAAAGCGGGTGGTGGCCCAACGCCCCTCGGTTCCGGGCATCGGTGTAGGTGCGATGTCGCGCTCGTTGGTGATGATCGGGTCAGGGGCGGGCAGGCCGGGCACTGCCTGATAGGCTTTGCGTACCCAATGGAAGCGGGCAACCGTCTCGGACAGGTTGCGCAGCGTCCAATCGCTGCCGGGCGGGATATAAGCGTAGCCGCCGGTATCCAGTTCATGCGTTGATCCGCCGAGCGTCAGTGTCACGCGCCCTTCAACCACAAAGATCACCCCTTGTGCGTTCGGATCGGTTTCGGGCTGATCGCTGCCGCCATTGGGCTGAACTTCCATGATGTATTGCGAGAAGGTCTCGGCAAACCCGCTGAGCGGGCGGGACAGGACCCAAAGGCGCGTTCCTTCCCAAAATGGCAGAAAGCTGGTGACGATGTCGCGCATAGTGCCTTTGGGGATCACCGCATAAGCATCAGTAAACATGGCGCGATCGGTCAGAAGTTGCTCTTGCCCTGGATGCCCGCCGGTGGGCGCGTAATACTGTGGATGTGTCATCGAAAGCCTCTGCTGCGTCTTGCGTCACTATCTGCTGAATGCCGCACGCATCCTAGCGGCTGCCTTGCGATAGGTTTGTTCGGGATAATTTGAAGGTGGCAGGCTGGGGCTTGGCCGCGGTCGCTTGGCGGTATATCCTTGAGAGCAAATGTATTTCAGCTCAGAGAGACGCTCATGAAAGCCCGAATTTCTGTTGTATTGGCTGCCGCATTGGCCTTCGCCGCAGGCGGAGCCGTGCAGGCCAAATCAATTTCACGGATCATCGCCGAAATGGGGTTGAGCCCCGCCGATTTCGAAGTGGTGAGCGCCACATCGAACGGGTTGCTGAACGCGGGCACGCCTTCAGTCGGAGCAGAGAGGGCTTGGGTCAATGAAGACACAGGTTCAAACGGGACGGTTCGCATTCAAAGCGTACAAGGCAACTGCGTGGTTCTGCAGCATGTTGTCCAACCCGAGGGCACTGGCAATACGCGCGACATCAGAACCCGTCGGTGCAAGAGCGCAGATGGCAACTGGTTGCTGGCGCCGTAAGCTTCAGTAACCCAACTGCCGGTCGACCTCGTGCAGAAGTGCCGTGCCGGATTGCAGCCTGCGGAAATTCTCGGCCACATCCGACAGCGCATCGCCCAGATGCCAACCCGAGACGTGAGGTGTAATCGTCACGCCCGGATGCTGCCAGAGAGGGCTTTCCGCGGGCAGCGGCTCTTGTCGTGTGACATCTAGAACCGCGTGGGCGGGCGTGCCCTGATCTAAGGCGCTGATCAACGCTGCCTCGTCAATCAGATCTCCGCGACCCGCGTTCAACAGGTGACTGCCGGGCTTCATAGTGGCCAGCATACGCGCGTCGAACAGATTCACCGTTGCGGGCGTCGACGGCAGAATGGCGCAGACATGATCGCATTGGCCTAGCAGTTCAGGCAGGGCGTCATCGCCATGCAGGCATGTGACACCTTCGAACTGTTTGGGTGAGCGGCTCCACCCCATCACCTGAAACCCCACGGCGCGCAGCATATCGGCGGTTCGTCCGCCGATATGTCCCAGCCCCAAAACGCCGACCACGGTATCTGGCGTAAAGATCGGAGCTTGCGGAGCCCATTCAGCGCGCGCTTGCGCGCCTTCGTATTGCGCCATATGGCGCTGGGCACGCAGAATATAGGCCAGAAACCACTCGGCGATACCCTGTGCCGGAGCGTCGGGCTTCAGGCGCGTCACGCGGACATGATCGGGCAGGCTGGGATGGCCGACGATTGTCTCAACTCCCGCCCCGAGCTTTTGCACCAGTTTCAGATTGGACAGCCGTTGGGGGAGGTCCGCTTTCAAGACCGAGACTGCGATCATCGTGATCTCATCTACGTTCCCCACGGTTTCGGGGGTGCGCACATCTGTCTCCGGATCGTGCTTCTGGATTTCGCGCGCGATTTCTTCGTTGCTCAGCCAGCCCGAAAGGCCTGTATCCACCAACAACGCCATTTGCGCCGCTCCTTCATTCATTTTGTCCAAGTGACGTGCCGTCACTCAACTGGACAGCGCCCCAGCAGCTAAGCCATCCTCTTGGCAAAGGTAAAGGCCGGCGCGCCACCGGACGGAGGATTTTTCATGACCATGACATTCGGACTGCGCGAGGAAAACCGCGCCCTGCTGCAGCGTGTTGCCGACATGATCCGTGATGAGGTCATGCCGCTGGAGGGAGAATACCAAGCCGAGATCAACAAAGGTGATCGCTGGCAATATACCGAGCGCCAGTCTGAGATACTCGAAGGGCTCAAGGCTAAGGCCAAGGCGGCGGGCCTGTGGAACTTCTGGTTGACCGACAGCGACAAGGGTTTTGGCCTCAGCACGGTTGAATACGCTTATTTTGCCGAGGAGATGGGCAAGACTCCATTAGGCGCGGAAGTGTTCAACTGCTCGGCCCCAGACACCGGGAACATGGAGGTTTTTGAACGCTACGGGTCCGACGCGATGAAAGAGCAGTGGCTGAAGCCGTTGCTCGACGGGCAGATTCGGTCTGCCTATCTGATGACCGAGCCTGATGTGGCCTCATCAGATGCCACCAATATCTCGATGTCCTGCGTACGGGACGGGGAGGACTACGTTCTAAATGGCGAGAAATGGTGGTCTTCTGGCGCAGGTGATCCACGCTGCAAGGTCTATATCGTGATGGTCAAAACGGGCGGAGACGATCTGCCCAAGCATCAGCGCCAGTCGATGATCGTGGTTCCAGCGGATGCTCCGGGGATCGAGGTGCTGCGCCCGATGGAGGTTTATGGTCACGACGACGCCCCCCACGGGCATATGCACATACGGTTCACGAATGTCCGGGTGCCGGCTGAAAACATACTGCTGGGTGAGGGGCGCGGATTCGAGATCGCCCAAGGCCGGTTGGGGCCGGGCCGTATTCATCATTGCATGCGCGCCATCGGTCAGGCTGAGGCGGCGCTGGAACAGATGTGCAAGCGCGCGCTGCAGCGCGAGGCGTTCGGAAAGAAGCTGGCGCAATTGGGCGCAAACTACGACATCATTGCCGAATGCCGGATGGAGATCGAGATGGCGCGTCTGCTCTGTCTGAAGGCGGCGTGGTACATGGATCAGGGTGATGCGCGTGCAGCGGCCCCATGGATCAGTCAGATCAAGGTTGTGGCACCTAAAGTGGCGTTGAAGGTGATCGACGAGGCCGTGCAGATGTTCGGCGCACAGGGGATCAGTCAGGATACACCGTTGGCGAATGCCTGGACTCATGTGCGTACCCTGCGTCTAGCGGATGGGCCAGACGCAGTGCATCGCCGTCAGGTCGCGCGCGCAGAATTGAAGAAATACACGCAAGAGAAAGTCTGAGGCGACAGAACCACGATGGCATTGGATGTGTTGGGGCAAGCGTATTTCCATCAGAATGCGCAGGGTGTGTTTGTCGGCAATGATCCCGCGCGCGGGCCGTGGTCTGCGGATCACTGCCACGCGGGGCCTGTCAGTGGTCTGATCGTGCGGGCGGCAGAAACCGAAGTGGGCCCTGACAAGATGCTGACCCGGCTGACAGTCGATCTGCTGCGTCCGCTGCCTTTGGCGGGCCTGAGGGTTGCCGCCGAGACCACGCGCCATACCAAGACGCTGGCGACCACGCGGGTTACGGTACATGACCTTGATGACACGCTTTGCGCCACGGCCACCACGATGCACATGATACGCAAAGACCTTGGGTCAGTGCCCGATGTCGACCTACCCGCGCCGCGGGTCGAGGAAATGGTCGACGGGCCGTTCCCAATTGGTGAAATGCGGCATGATCTGCCGGGCTTCGCCCATCACTCCCAAATCGGCTATCCCGCAGGCGGCAATCAGGGGGCGGGTCCCAAAACGGTCTGGATGCGCACGCCCCCATTGCTGGACGGAGAAGAGCCGTCGCCTATTCAGGCCCTTTGTCCGCTGGCTGATTGCGGCAATGGTATCTCGTGGAATGCGCCCACGACCGAGATGGGGTTCATGAACACGGATCTGACAGTGCAAATTCACCGAGAGCCGGTTTCGGATTGGCTGGCCTCCGAGTCGATCTCGCATTGGCAATCCTCTGGCATTGGCATGTCGCAGTCGGTGCTGTTTGACACGCAGGGACCAGTTGGGACGGCGCTGCAGACATTGGTTCTGTTCCCGCCAGGCTAAGGCGGCGGGTTTCTGCACGATTTCGCGCAATCGGATTGCCGATGCCTGTCGTCTGGCCTATCTTTTTGCCATGCGTTGGCTTGCCCTCTCTCTGACCTGCTGCCTGCCGATTCCGGCCTTGGCCCACCCGCATGTCTTCATCGACACGGGGTTGGAATTCATTGTGGACGACGCAGGCAATCTGACCCATGTGCGCGTAACTTGGGCCTATGATGAGTTCTACTCGCTACTGGTTCTCGAGGAATACCGTTTGGATCAGGATGCGGATGGCGTCCTGACCGAAGCAGAAGAACAGCAGCTGTCGGGTTTCGATGCGCAATGGGTCGATGGTTATAATGGCGATCTGGTCATCCGCATAGGCGAGACAATCGTCCCGCTTTCTGGTCCGTTGGAGCCTCAGGCCACGACCGAGGATGCGCGCATCGTCACCACCCATCTGCGCGCGGTCGAAGGTGGGCCGGTTCCGGCAAACGCCCTATCGATCAAAGCCTTCGATGAGAGCTTTTATACCGCATATGAAATGACCCGTCCCGTCACGGTCTCGGGCCCTACGACCTGCGAGGTCGAGCGGACCGACCCGGATATAGATGCAGAGCTGGCGCAGATGCAGGCATTCTTGCTGACGCTCGATACAAATTACGATCTTGAGGAAAATGATATCCCGCTGGTCGGCGAGAAATTCGCAACCGAGATTCGGCTTTCATGTCCAAATACCTGATAGTCCCCGTTGCCATCGCTTGCGGGGCGCTTCTGTGGTTCTGGGGCAGCGGCGGCTTTGACCATCTCGCCGCCTGGGCCGCCGGAGAGCAGCGGGAATTCCAGAACCAGATCGCCCGCGCTCTGCGCGCGGCGCGTGCCGAACAGCCCGAGGCTGTCGCGACGCTACTGACTGTCTGTTTTGCTTATGGGTTTTTCCATGCCATCGGGCCGGGCCACGGCAAGGTCCTTATCGGAGGTTATGGGCTGGGTCGTCGCGTGGCGTTCTGGCGGCTGTCCGCGATCAGCGTCCTTTCTAGCCTTGGGCAATCCGTAACTGCCGTTGTGCTGGTCTATTCAGGGGTTCTGGTATTCCAGACGTCGCGCGAGTCGCTGGTGAGCACCACCGAACAGGTTATGGCCCCGATCAGCTATGGCGCGATTGCTGCAATTGGCTTGTGGCTGATCTTTCGCGCGCTTCGCAGTTTCGCGCGGCGTCATAGAAACCGAGGATCGCATCTGCATGACCACGATCACCATGCGCATGATCATGACCACCACCATCACGATCATGAGGTCTGCTCGGATTGCGGCCACCGCCATGGTCCGACCGCCGAAGAGGTCGCTCAGGTCGGCAGCCTGCGCGAGGCGCTGGTTCTGATCGCAGGCATCGCCGCACGCCCCTGCACAGGCGCGTTGTTTGTGCTCATCCTGACATGGCAAATGGGTATCGCGATGGTTGGTATTGCAGGTGCATTCGCCATGGCGCTGGGCACCGCAACTGTCACGACTCTCGTCGGGTGGACGTCCTTTGGGTTGCGCGGTGGATTGTTGGCCTCAGCCTCGGCCACGCGCTTTGCATCGGTGCTGGCCCCGACCATCGAACTGGTGGCAGGTCTTATCATCGCCGTGATTGCAAGCGGGCTTTTGATGCGCGCTTTGTAATCTTAGTCGAAAACCGGCTCAGGATACCCGACCCGTGCCAGATAGAGCCCCTGCGGGGGGCAAACCGGGCCACAAGCCGCACGATCAACCGCCTCCAGAGCATTACGCACATCCTCCGGCGTCCATGCTCCGGCCCCCACACGCTCTAACGTGCCAACAAAGCTGCGTACCTGATTGTGCAGAAACGACCGGGCGCGGACGTGGAAATGGATTTCGGGGCCCGAGAAGCCTTCAACCTGCTCTACGCGCAGCTCATCCAATGTTTTGACCGGGCTGGCGGCCTGACAGATGGAGGATCGGAAGGTAGTGAAGTCATGTCGTCCGATCAGCATATCCGCCCCGGCCTGCATCGCCGCGACATCGAGCGAATGATTGATCTGCCAGACTTGCCCCCGATCATGGGTCGCGGGCGCACGGCGCATCAGGATGCGGAACAGATACTGCCGCTCGAGCGCTGAAAAGCGCGCGTGCCAGTCGTCATCGACCCGCGCAGCTTTGATAATGGCGACAGGCTGCGGCTTGAGGTGATAGTTCAACGCTTCGGACAGGCGGAACGGGTCCCAGTCCTTGACCAGATCGCAATGGGCCACTTGCCCCAACGCGTGAACGCCCGCGTCAGTACGACCGGCGGCGGCGATGGTGTGGTCTCCGGGTTCGATCCGTGACAAAGCCTGTTCGATTGCCCCCTGAGCTGAGGGCAGTTCTTTCTGCCGTTGCCATCCGGCGAACGGTTCCCCCTGGTATTCGACTTTTAACGCATATCTGGGCATGGGGCGCTGGTATCGCGCCTTGGGCGGGCGGGCAAGAGGGCGAAAGCTCTGGCATGTGCCGCGACCGCTACCTATCTTGGGCGAAACGATAATTGCGGGGCGACGGCTTGGTCATCTCATCATTGGCAGACAGCTTGGTGCGCGGCGTCGAATCCGTGGGCGACCGCGTGTCTGAGACATTCTTCGAGCCGGTTATCCGGTTGGGCGTCACGGGATTGGCGCGGTCCGGCAAGACGGTGTTCATCACATCTCTGGTGGCCAACCTGCTGGATCGAGGCCGCATGACCAGCCTTGTTGCGCAGCAAGAGGGGCGGATCACCGCCAGCTATCTGCAACCGCAACCCGACGATACCGTGCCCCGGTTTGATTTCGAATCCCACTTGGCCGCTCTGACCGGTCCCACTCCGCACTGGCCGGACAGCACCCGCGCCGTGTCCGAACTGCGCTTGTCGTTCAAAGTCCAGCCTGCGGGGTTGTTGTCAGGTCTGCAGGGGCCTCGCACGCTGCATCTGGACATCGTGGATTATCCCGGCGAATGGCTGCTGGATTTGGCCCTGCTGGACAAATCCTACGAGGCTTGGTCGCGGGATACGCTGGACCATATTTCGAACCGTCCACAGGCCGAGGCATTTCTGGCTAAGGCTCAGGCGGTCGACCCAATGGCCCCACATGATGAGCCGCAGGCCCAGGACCTTGCTCGCCGCTTCACAGCCTATCTGAACGCCGCGCGCGAGGCAGGGTTCTATGATTGCACTCCCGGTCGGTTCCTTCTGCCGGGGGACCTCGCTGGTTCCCCTGTGCTTACCTTCGCGCCTTTGTCGGTGTCGGAGGCGTCGCGCCGCCGGTCCCTGCATCGCGAGATGGAGCGGCGTTATGAGGCTTATAAATCGCAAGTGGTCAAACCTTTCTTCCGGGATCATTTTGCCCGGATCGACCGGCAGATCGTTCTGGTCGATGCGTTGGGCGCGATCCACAAAGGCCCGCAGGCGGTCGAGGATATGCGCCGCGCAATGGCCGATATCCTGTCGGCCTTCCGCCCCGGTCGCAACGCATGGCTGAACAAGCTGCTGCTGGGCAAGCGGGTCGAGCGTATCCTGTTTGCCGCCACCAAAGCCGATCACCTGCACCACCTGCAGCATCCGCGCCTGACCGCAATCATCGAAGCCCTGACCCGTGAGGCGCGTGATCGCGCCAGTTTTGCCGGGGCTGAGACGGCGGCGCTGTCGCTGGCCTCGCTCCGGACCACCACGGAAGAGATGCGCAGCCATAACGGCGTCGAACTTCCTTGCGTGCGCGGCACCTTGCTGGACAGCGGCAAGCAGGCGGCTTTTTATCCCGGTGATCTGCCAGAAGACCCGGCCCATCTACTGGGCCCTGCGCGCAACGGGGCCGAGGGTTGGTTGGACGAGGATTATGGTTACATGGCCTTTGCGCCCGCCCATCTGACCCTGAACCCTGGCGACGGACCCCCGCATATCCGGCTGGACCGAGCCGCGCAGTTTCTGATCGGAGATCGGCTGTGACCGCGATCCTCCGCCCTGCGCGCAGCACTGATGCCGGAACCACAGGCGCGATTCTGCATGGGTTCGCGCGCGAGAACGACTGGATGCCGGAATTGCATTCCGAGGCTGAAACCATCGCGTTTTGTGGCAAGATGATCGATCTCGGCTGGGTCACGGTGGCTGAAATGCGGGGGCAGGTGGTTGGATTTCTTGCGCTGAACGGGGATGAGGTGCAGTCATTCTATCTGGCAGCCCCGGCGCGCGGACAGGGGATCGGTCAGAAATTGCTGGATCACGCGAAAGCACAACACACAGAGCTCAATCTCTATGCGTTTCAGGCCAATCACCCCGCCTGCCGCTTCTATGAACGCAATGGATTTGCCGAGGTTTCACGCGGCGATGGGTCCGAGAATGACGAAAACCTACCCGACATCAAATATATCTGGAAACGCAAGGAGGTGACCGATGGCTAAAGGTCCGGTCCTGATCGATCTGGAAGACGATGCCCCGGCGGCTGACGTTTCAACCGCACCTCCGGTACCCGATATCACGCCGCCTCAGGGGCAGGCGATGCAAGCAGCTGTTCGGTTTGCGGCACGGAAACCTTCGGCCTTGGCGCGCTGGTTCTGGGGTTTGGCTCTTGCGGTCGTGGGGGCGGTGGTTTCGGTCGTGACTTGGGATTTCGCCATCTCGCTACTTGAGCGCGCGCCAATTCTGGGTTGGATCGTTACCGGCCTGATTGCCGCTCTGCTGCTGGTCGTGCTGATCATTGCGTTGCGTGAACTGGCTGCAATCAGCCGTCTGTCTCGCGTGGACGGGCTGCGCCGCGCTGCTGATACCGCATTGGCGGATGAAGACCTGTCGCAAGCTCGCGCCGTCACCAATCGCCTGATCACATTCTACAACGGACGCGACGAAACGCGCTGGGGTCGAGATCGCCTGAAGGAGCGGATGGGCGAACAATTCGATGCTGCAACCCTGCTGACCTTGGCCGAAGACGAGCTTCTGGCCCCGCTGGATGCTGCCGCCAGCCGCGAGGTCGAGGCTGCAGCCCGGCAGGTCGCGACCGTGACCGCTCTGGTTCCGCTTGCGCTGGCTGATGTCGCGACGGCGCTGGCAAGTTCATTGCGCATGATCCGGCGGATTGCGGAAATCTACGGCGGGCGCGCAGGTGCCTTGGGCAGTTGGCGCCTGACCCGCGCCGTATTCGTACATCTGGTGGCAACGGGCGCAGTGGCGGTGGGGGATGATCTGCTGGAACCGATTTTGGGCGGTTCAGTCCTCAGCAAACTGTCCCGCCGGTTCGGCGAGGGGCTGGTCAATGGCGCGCTTACTGCCCGTGTTGGTGTTGCCGCGATGGAGGTCTGCCGCCCGCTGCCTTTCTCGACACGCCACAAGCCCTCGACCCGCGGCATGATCAAACGCGCGCTCAGCGGGCTGTTTTCCAGGACTTGATCTGGCGCAAGGCCGTGTTTGGTGCCGTCCTGCATAAACAGGGCGGAGCCAGCCATGACCGACCACGGCCACAGTCAGCAAGAGATTTCCGAGCGGATCAACGCCCCCCCGGGGCGAGGAGTGCTGCGCGATGTGGTTTATGGCGGCATCGATGGCTCGGTCACAACCTTCGCCATCGTTGCAGGTGTCGCAGGTGCAGGGTTATCGCCTTTTGTCATTGTTGCCCTCGGGCTGGCCAATGTGCTGGCGGATGGTTTTTCGATGGCGGCGGGGAATTATTCAGGAACCAAAGCCGAGCTCGACAACATCTACCGGATCCGCGCGATCGAAGAACGGCATATCAAGCTTTATCCGGATGGAGAGCGCGACGAAGTAAAGGAAATCCTTACACAAAAGGGCCTCTCGGGCAGCGTGCTGGACGAGGCGACGGACGAGATCACCTCCAACCATGACAACTGGATCAACCTGATGATCGAGGGCGAATATGGGCTGGGAAGCGTCGATCCGCACCCCCTCAAAGCCGCGATGGCGACTTTCTTTGCCTTTCTGGTCGCGGGGATGATCCCGTTGCTCCCGTTCCTTTTGTCGATCGCGAATGCATTCACCGTGTCAGCGTGGATGACGGCAGGCGTGTTCTTTGCCATCGGCGCGATGAAAAGCCGTTGGTCCCTTGCGCCGTGGTGGCGGTCAGGTGGTGAAACCCTGTTGATCGGAGGGGCTGCGGCGACCATCGCCTATTGGGTCGGATCACTGTTTCACCCGTGATGGGCAATGGTGTCGCAGATGTAAGACCAAAGCTGGTGCGGTCTGTATGACCCGCTAGGGTGTTTCAAACAGCTCCGATGAGACAGGCGTTTATCATGCGCGAGACAAAAACCGTATTGGTTCTGGGTGCTTATGGCTTCATCGGCGCATCTGTTGTGAGGCGATTGCGAGCCGAGGGTATTGCGGTCAGGGGTTTGGTGCGAAACCTCGGCATCGCTGCTCGGGTTTTGCCAGATGTTGAACTGATCCAAGGCGATCTTCGAACGCTCACGCAGGTCCGCAACTGGCAGGCCATCCTGCGCGAGATTGATGTCGTGGTGAATTGCGCCGGGGCATTGCAGGATGGCGGGCAGGACGATCTGCGCGCAGTGCATCAGCTGGCAATCGCGGCTCTGGGACAAGCCTGCGCGGAGAACGAGGTGTCGATCATTCAGGTCTCGGCCATCGGGGCCTCGCCTGACGCTACAACCAACTTCATGCGCAGTAAGGCCGAGGGCGATGCAGCCCTGCGCGCCAGTGGTGCCGTACTGTGGGTGCTCAGGCCAGGTCTGGTCATCGGGCAGAGTGACTATGGCGGCACCGCTCTGCTGCGCATGCTGGCGGCGGTGCCTATCGTGCAACCCATTGCCTATCCGCAGACGCCAGTTCAATGCGTCGGCATGGAGGACCTATGTACCGTGATCCTCTCATGCGTTCAGGGCGATCTGCCCGAAGGCGACTATGATCTGGTTGAAGACAGTCCACACACGCTGGCTGAGGTTCTGGCGGCCACCCGCCATTGGCTTGGGTTTCCTGTCGCACACCGTGTCATATCGGTGCCTTTCGTACTAACCAAAGCGGTTGCTGGGGCTGCCGACCAACTTACGCGGCTGGGATGGAGGTCACCCCTGCGCAGCACCGCGATGACTGTGATGGAACAGGGCGTCGTGGGTGACCCTGAACCTTTCCGCGCTGCGACTGGTCGGTCCCTGCGCGGACTTAGCGAGATTTACGATAACTTAACCTGCGCGCGTGAACACCGGTTGAGCGCTCGGATGACACTGCTGATGCCCGTAGTGATCGGCGCATTATGCCTGTTCTGGCTGCTGTCGGGGCTGTTTGGCCTGACAGGGCTGTCGCAGGCATCCGAAGTTCTCATCCGTTCCGGGTGGTCCGCCGGATGGACAGGTACAAGCGTCGTGCTGTGGTCGCTGGTTGATATCGCATTGGGGATGGCGTTGCTGTGGCGGCCCTGGGCGGCGCGAGTTTGTCTGGCTCAGGCCGCAGTCGCCGCTTTCTATTTGATTGCGGCGACACTGTTCGTGCCTGCGCTATGGCTCGATCCGCTGGGACCTCTGCTCAAGGTCATCCCGGCGCTTTTGCTGTCCGTGACCGCAATCCCTATGCTTGAGAGCCGCTGATGGATCCCGACCTTATCCTGCGTTGGTTACACGTGATCGGGGCTTGCGTATTGCTGGGAACCGGCGCTGGGATTGCGTTCTTCATGTTGATGGCACATCGCACAAAGGACGCACGCGTTATTGCCCACACTGCGGGTATTGTCGTGCTGACCGATCTGCTGTTCACGAGCTCGGCGGTTGTGCTGCAGCCTCTCACAGGCTTTCTGCTGGCGTGGCGGCTTGGATGGTCGCTTGGTGAAGGTTGGTTGCTGATGTCGATCATTCTTTATGTCGTGACCGGCTTGTTCTGGCTGCCGGTGGTCTGGATACAAATCCGCCTGCGCGCTTATGCGCAAGACGCTGCAAGCACCGGTAGCGAACTCCCGCTGGCCTATTTCCGTCTGTTTCGCATCTGGTTTGCCTGCGGCATACCAGCTTTTACCGCAGTATTGGCGATCCTGTGGCTGATGCTTGCGCGACCCGATTTTGCGTTGTTTTAACCTACCTGAGCAATTGGTCGTAGGTATCGGGATTTCCAGACTATTAACCTCAGCGCGCGAAGCGTAAATTCGAGACATCGCCGCGCGGAGGTCTCGATTGGAATCCTTGCTTGTCCTTGTTGGTCTGATCGTATTGGCCATTCCTGTTTCGATCATCGTTCTGTTGATCGGCCAGTCCCGGTTACGCAAGCGGGTTGAGCAGTTGGAGCGGCAACTAGCCGGGCAATTGCCCGAGCCCCCTGCTGAGACCGAGGCTCCGGTTGAACCGGTTGCAACGGAGACCAAGCCAGGACCATGGGCATCACGACCAAAAGAGGAAATCTTCACCGAAGAGCCCCATGAGCCCCCCGATGATGTGCCTTCTGCCGCGATCGTCTTGCGCGAGGACCGTTTTGCAGCGCTTGGCGCATGGCTGCGCGAGAATTGGTTTTACGCGGTCTCGGCGTTGTCATTGGCGCTGGCAGGGATATTTCTGGTTCAATACGGGGTCGAGAACGGATTGCTGCCTCCGACCGCGCGCGTTGCAGCCGCTTTGATCTTTGGCGCAGTGCTGATCACAGCTGGAGAAGTGGTGCGCCGTCGCTTTGGCGATGACGAAAGTGCTGCGACCGCGTATCTGCCTTCGGTTTTCTCGGGCGCCGGGCTGGTAACACTTTTCGGTGCCATTCTGGCCGCGCGTCAGCTGTATGACCTCATAAGTCCCGAAATTGCCCTGACGGGTATGATTGCCGTTGCCCTGATTGGCTTGGTGCTTGGCTGGTTCCACGGCCCGCTGCTGGCAGCGGTTGGCCTGATCGGAGCCTTCGCGGCCCCCTTTGTTGTTGGCGGATCATCAGATGACCCCACGTGGCTCTATGGTTATTTCTTCGTGATCGCCGTTCTCGGGCTGGGTATAGACACGGTCCGGCGCTGGGCCTGGATATCCGCTCTGACGCTTGTCGGAGCTTATGGCGCAGCGTTTCTTTTGGTGCTGTCCTCACCGCTCACCGAGCCCGGATATCTGACCTGCATCACAGCCTTCGCATTGATTGCTATCGCGATCCCGGTCCGGCGTTTCTGGCCAAGCCATTCCGGCCCAATGATCGCTGAGTTGGTTCGACGACGGAAAGGTGATCTCTGGCCCGAGTTTCCTACTCGATTAGCCTTTGGTGCGGTCGCGGCCAGTTCGGTGATCCTGTCGGTGCATTGGGCGGATTCGGCCAGCGAGTTCTGGCTGGGCGTGATGCTGCTAGTCGGACTGACGTTGGCGCTGATTCTATGGGCAAAAGATGCACGTGCGTTGCAGGATCTCACGGTGCTGCCTGCGTTGGGGTTGGTCTGGTTTGTATTGGTGCATGGTCTGGATTTTGGCGCAGCGGCGCGCACTTTTGCAGATACTTATGCGGAAACCGTTGAGGCCGATTTCCCGCGGATTGTCACTCTGCTGGTGGGATTGGGTGCCTTGATTTCGGTATTGGCGGCGTGGCGATCTTTCTCAGGCGGACGCGTGGCTGTGATCTGGGCTGGGGCTGCGGTTCTGTTCGCGCCGCTGATGGCGATTGCGCTTGAGGTTGGGTGGCATCCGGCTGAGGTGATCGGAGCTTACCCTTGGGCACTACACGCCATCGCACTGGGGGCGATGATGGTTGTTCTGGCCGAGCGGTTTGCGCGGGTGGACGGAGATAACCGCATGCGGGCTTCTCTGGCCACGCTTTCAGCGCTGTCCTGTCTGAGCTTTGCCTGCATCATCGTACTCAGTTCAGCCGCGCTGACAGTTGCATTAACCGTCATGATCGTTGTGGCCGCAGCATTGGACCGGCGATTTGCGCTGCCACCAATGAGCTGGTTCATCTGGGCCGGAGTGCTCACGGTGACGGTCCGGCTGGTGCTGGATCCGGGCCTGGATTGGGCCAACACCGCACCGCTGGCCGAAATGGTGCTGGTCTATGCCGCTGCCGTGGTCGGGTTTGTGGCGGGTTGGGCTTTGCTGAGGCCACTGAACCGACCCATCGCGTCCCTGCTGCTGGAAAGCGCGGCCTGGGCGACGGCGGGCATCCTACTGTCGCTGCTTGTGTTGCGCTGGCTTGAGGGGTTCGGCGAAGGTGGGGCGAAAGACAGTCACTGGGGGCTGGGCCTGCTGGCGGTGATCTGGTTGCTGCTGGCCTATGCGCAGGTTCAGCGCTTCTCACTCGGCGGCAAGCTGAACTACGCGCGCTATCTCCTGGCTGGTTTTTTTGCCGCGCACGGGATCGCGCGGCTGGCGCAGGCGCTGTCCGAGGCGAATCCGTTGCTGAATCCGCTGACAGACCCTGTGCTTGGCCCGCCAGTTCTGAATACTCTTGCGGTGGCTTATCTTGTTCCTGCGCTGGCTATCGGCTTTTCCGCTTGGCGTATTCCAACGATGCCGGTTTTGCTGAGGCAGGCCAGCTATGGGAGCGCCTGCGCTCTGGCCGCTGTCTGGCTGGGGCTGGCGATCCGGCATGTCTGGCAGGGCGCTGGTGGCATGTTCGAGGGCAATGGCGTCACGCAGCCCGAGCTTTACACCTATACCATCACCTTGCTGGTGGTTGGGGGCGCGCTGTTCTATCAGTCGCTGGCCCGCCGGTCCGATCTGATGCGCAAGGCAGGGCTGGCCGTGATTGGGCTGGCCGTGGCTAAGGTGTTTCTGATCGATATCGCGGGGCTGGGCGGGCTGATCCGGGTCTTCTCACTGCTCGCGTTGGGCCTCGCACTGGCGGGGTTGGCGTGGCTCAATCGCTGGGCCAAACTGCGCCATTCGCCGCAAGGCTCGGAACCTCTGGACCATTAGGCTGTGGCGTCCTATAAGCCCGCCATGCATGACCGTTTGGCCATCATTATTCGAATTATATCCCCGGCGCTCTGATATCGCGAGACGCCGGGCAAAGGTGCTTGAGATATCGCACTGACCGCTTCGATCCATACACGACCCGAACATCCTGAGGACGCCCCAAATGTGCGCCGACACGACCCAAGCACCTGATTACAAAGACACGCTGAACCTGCCCAAGACCGACTTCCCCATGCGCGCCGGATTGCCCAAGCGCGAACCCGCATGGCTGGAGCGTTGGGAAAAGATCGGCGTCTACGACCGCCTGCGCGAGAAAGAGGGCCGCAAACCCTTTACCCTGCATGACGGCCCTCCTTACGCGAACGGTCACCTGCATATCGGCCACGCGCTGAACAAGACCATCAAGGACATGATCGTGCGGTCGCATCAGATGATGGGCTTTGACTCACGTTACGTGCCCGGCTGGGACTGCCATGGTCTGCCCATCGAATGGAAGATCGAAGAGCAGTACCGCAAGAAGGGCAAGAACAAGGATGAGGTGAACGTTGTCGACTTCCGTCAGGAATGCCGCAAGTTTGCCGAAGGCTGGATCGACATCCAGCGCGAAGAGTTTAAGCGCCTTGGCATCACCGGAAACTGGCCCGATCCCTACATCACCATGGACTATCACGCCGAGGCCGTGATTGCGGATGAGTTCATGAAGTTCCTGATGAATGGGACGCTTTATCAAGGTTCGAAACCCGTGATGTGGTCGCCAATCGAGAAGACAGCTCTGGCCGAGGCCGAGGTCGAGTATCACGACAAAGAAAGCTTCACCATCTGGGTGAAGTTCAAGGTCGTGAACACGGGCGATGTAACGCTGGACAATGCCTATGTGGTGATCTGGACGACGACCCCATGGACCATGCCGTCGAACAAGGCCGTGGTGTACGGTGAGGACATCTCCTACGGTCTCTACGAGGTTACAGGTCGCCCCGAGGAATGCTGGGCGCGGATCGGTGAGCGTTATCTGCTGGCCGATGATCGCGCGGCGGACGTGTTTGCGCGCGCGCGTCTGGATGACTCGATGTATCGCCGTTTGTGCGATGTCACGCAGGAAGATCTGGCCAAGATCCAGCTAACCCACCCGCTGGCCGGGGCCGAGGGTGGCAATGGCGAATGGGACGACATCCGCGATTTCCGCGCTGCTGAGTTTGTGACCGACACCGAAGGCACCGGCTTTGTCCACTGTGCGCCGTCGCACGGGATGGAGGAATTCGAGCTCTACCGCGATCTGGGCATGTTGGAGCAGGTCATCACTTACAACGTGATGGACGATGGCTCGTTCCGCACCGACCTGCCGTTCTTTGGCGGCAAGTACATCCTGTCCCGTAAAGGCGGCGAAGGTGATGCGAACAAAGCGGTCATCGACAAGCTGGCCGAGGTTGGTGGGCTGCTGGCGCGCGGCAAGATCAAGCACAGCTACCCGCATTCGTGGCGCTCCAAGGCTCCGATCATCTATCGCAACACGCCGCAGTGGTTTGCCTCGGTCGACCGCGAGCTAGACGATGGCATGGATGAGATGGGCGACACGATCCGCGAACGCGCCCTGCGCTCGATCGACGAACTGGTGAAATGGACGCCGCAGACCGGTCGCAATCGCCTGTATTCGATGATCGAAGCGCGCCCGGACTGGGTTCTGTCGCGCCAGCGCGCCTGGGGCGTGCCGCTGACCTGCTTTACCAAGAAGGGCGCGTTGCCGACCGACGCGGATTACCTGCTGCGCAACGAAGATCTGAACGCCCGCATCAAGGCGGCGTTCGAGAAAGACGGCGCCGATATCTGGTACACCGACGGCTTCAAAGAGAAGATCCTCGATGGCATCGCCAACCCGGACGACTACGATCAGGTGTTCGACGTGCTGGATGTGTGGTTCGACTCGGGTTCGACCCACGCCTTTGTTCTGCGTGATCGTGAGGATGGCACCGAGGATGGTATCGCAGACGTCTACATGGAAGGCACCGACCAGCACCGCGGTTGGTTCCACTCGTCCATGCTGCAGGCCTGCGGCACCAAGGGCCGCGCACCATACCGCAACGTTGTGACCCATGGCTTCACACTGGATGCCAAGGGCAACAAGATGTCCAAATCGCTCGGCAACACCATCGTGCCGGAAGAGGTCGTCAAGCAATACGGCGCCGATATCCTGCGCCTGTGGGTGGCTCAGACTGACTATACCGCCGACCAGCGGATCGGGCCGGAGATTCTTAAAGGCACCGCTGACAGCTATCGCCGTCTGCGCAACACAATGCGGTTCATGTTGGGCTCGCTGGCCGATTTCACCGAGGCCGACCGCGTCGCGCCCGAGGAGATGCCGCGTCTGGAACGTTGGGTCCTCAGCCGACTGGCCGATCTGGATGAGCAGGTCCGCAAGGGCTATGCCGCGTTTGACTTCCAGGGCGTATTCAGTGCCGTGTTCACCTTTGCCACGGTTGACCTGTCGTCGTTCTATTTCGACGTCCGCAAGGATGCGCTCTATTGCGATGGCGATACGTTGCGCCGCCGTGCTGCGCGAACTGTCCTCGATATCCTGTTCCACCGCCTGACCACATGGCTGGCACCGGTACTGGTCTTCACCATGGAAGAGGTCTGGCTGGAACGTTTCCCCGGCGATGACAGTTCTGTTCATCTGGTGGATTTCCCCGACACACCCGCCGACTGGCGCGATACAGAGCTTGAGGCCAACATGGCCAAGGTGCGCCGCGTGCGCCGCGCCGTAACCGCCGCTCTGGAAGTGCAGCGGCAAGAAAAGGTCATTGGTTCAAGCCTTGAGGCCGCTCCGATCGTCTATGTCGCGGATGCGGAAACGCGCGATTTGCTGGCCACCTTCGATGTGGACGATCTGTGCATCACTTCGGGATTGACCGTCACGGGAGATCCGAAACCTGCCGAAGCATTCCGTGTGCCGGAAATCGAAGGTGTCGGAGTGGTGTTCGAGAAGGCCGAGGGGGCGAAATGCCAGCGCTGCTGGAAGATCCTCCCCGACGTCGGACTTCACGCGCATTCGGGTGTCTGCGGACGGTGTGACGAAGCCCTAGGCTAAATCAGTGGCGGAGCGCATTTGGTAGGGCCTATTGTAAGGCCCTCCCGCGCTCCGACGCATTTTTGAACGGAAGACGCAGTGGTAGCGCATGATCCGGGTTGTGCTTTACCCGCAAACACTGTCAGCATCTGGCCATGCCTATGATTGCAGTGGATACCCGGTTCGGACGCCTTGGGATTGAAGAAGAGGGCGAGGCGGTAACGCGCCTTGTCTGGAACGGTCGTGATGAGGGTACCAGGACGCCCTTGTTACTTGAGGTGGCGGCGCAACTGCGGGCCTATGATGAAGGGCGACTAACGCGGTTTGATCTGCCCTATCGCGTGGATGGGTCTAGGTTTCAACAGCAGGTTTGCGACATCATGTATGCCATCCCGTTTGGTGAGACGCTAACCTATGGTGATATTGCCAAGCAGCTGGGGCAGCCGGCGCAGCCCGTGGGTCAGGCCTGCGGTGCAAATCCTATTCCCGTGATCATTCCGTGTCACAGGGTTTTGTCTGCAACGGGGTTGGGAGGGTTCTCTGGAGCCGGAGGAGTTGAAACCAAAGTGGCTTTGCTGCGCCATGAGGGCGCAGCGAGCCTATTGATCTGAGACCGCAAATAGCTGTTGCAATCAAAGAGGCGCGGTTCCAACTTATACCAAATACCGAATTTGAAGGACCTGATCATATGACCGGCCAGACAGACCCTGCAGCACGTAAGAAAGCCATTATCGATCATCTGATGTCGCTTGAGGCGGAAGAGCTTGCGACGGCACAGGCCCACTACGATGCGTT
Organism: Ruegeria sp. CF4; assembly: GCF_056537345.1. Classification (NCBI taxonomy): domain Bacteria; kingdom Pseudomonadati; phylum Pseudomonadota; class Alphaproteobacteria; order Rhodobacterales; family Roseobacteraceae; genus Ruegeria; species Ruegeria sp. CF4. The sequence continues at coordinate 113,686 of NZ_JBQFRJ010000001.1, forward strand.
CCTGAAGGATTCCCAGCTGGATGACCGGGAAGGACACGATAAGGACGATATTGCCGCGTCGCGCGAAAATGCAGATTTGGCTGCGGCTTTCGACGCGCCGGTGCATGCGCATCATGCCAAGATCGACGTAATCGAAAACACTGATTTCAGTTTGACCGACAGGGTGCAGCCTGGTGCCGTGGTTAAGTTCAACAACCGATGTTTCGTGGTTTGCGTGTCGACCACACGGTTCGAGGTGGACGGGAAGACCTATATGGGCATTTCAACCCAAAGCCCGATCTATCTGGCCATGACTGGCCTGCAGGAGGGGGATGTGTTCACCCACAACGGTACCGAATTTGAGGTTCAGGAGGTTCTGTAACCTCAGGCCTTGCGTGGCGGGATGATCTGCTGCGCAATACCCGCGAAGACCAGATAGAGGCTGGTGATCACCAGACCCCAATGGGCCCAGCTTTCGGGGTGGAAATCAACCCATGCAGCCCAGCCGGCAAAGAAGGTCCAGCCGAAGGCCATGGGTAGTGTCAGGGACCGCCAACGCTCGGTTCTGACCGGATGGACGAACTTCAGCGGGACGAACATCGCGATCGACAGTAGTGTCACCAGCATCAGGATCACCCAGAAATTCGGCTCAAGCGCGAAGATCACGATGACGAACATGTTCCAACAGCCCGGAAAGCCAGAGAAAGAATTGTCTTTGGTTTTCATGCGCGTATCGGCGAAATACATTGCGCTGGCGAAGGTGATGACAATGATGGCAAACCAGCCTGTCCATCCGTCCATCAGGCCCGATTTGAACAGCGCAAAAGCCGGGATGAAAACGTAAGTCAGGTAGTCGATGATCAGGTCCAGAAGCACTCCGTCAAACTCGGGGGCGTTCTTTTTGACGTGGTAGTGACGCGCCAGCGGCCCGTCGATCCCGTCGACGATGAACGAGACCACCAGCCAGAGATACATTAGGCTCCATTTCTCCTCGACAGCGGCCAGCATGGCCAGCATCGCGAAAACGGCTCCGGTAGCAGTAAATAGATGAACGGAAAGAGCTTTGAATCTGAGTGTCATGGGCGTGTCATGTACGATGCGTGCGGCAGATGCAAAGCAAAAAGACGTACGGTGAAGGGATTTACGTCAGGCTTTGGGATGGGCGCGATTGTAGACTTCCATCAGGCGGGCGGTGTCCACGGCGGTATAAGTCTGAGTGGTTGAGAGAGAGGCGTGGCCCAATAACTCCTGAATCGCCCGCAGATCACCTCCGGCGGATAGAAGATGGGTGGCAAAGCTATGGCGCATGGCATGGGGGGTGGCGGTTGCAGGCAGGCCGAGTTGCATGCGTGCCTTGGCCATCACACCCTGGATTGCGCTCGGGTTCAGCGCGCCACCGCGGACGCCTCGGAACAAAGGGGCCTCGGGCGAATGGGGGTGAGGACAGAGCCGCTGATAGCGGTCGACAGCTGCGCGGGCAGCAGGGATGACCGGGACGATCCGCTCTTTGTCACCTTTGCCGAGGATGCGGAGTGTTTCTGGTAGCGGTGCGTCCTGTCCCGTCAGCGACAGGGCCTCGGAGATGCGCAAGCCGCAACCGTAAAGCAAGGTCACGACCGCGACATCGCGCGCTGCGACCCAATCCGAGGTCGACTGCATCTCGACCGTTTCGATCATGGCGCGGGCAGCGTCCTCGGCCAGAGGGCGGGGGAGCTTCTTGGTGAACTTGGGCGCGCGCGTGGATAGGACGGCGGTGGGCTCGAACCCTTCCCGTTCGGCGAGCCAGCGGTAGAAGCTTTTGACAGCTGAAAGCTTGCGGGCAAGCGATCGTGCGCCGACGCCCGAACCGCGCTGATCTGCCATCCACGCCCGCATATCCGAGACGGTGATGCGTTCGAGCGCGGCCAGCCCCTGTCGTTCGCTATGGTGCAGGGTCATGAACGAGAGGAACTCGGTCACGTCCCCACGATAGGCGTTCTGGGTATTCTCGGACCGGCCTTCTAGCGCCCGCAGGCTGTCCAGCCAGTGCTGTAATGCATCGCGACAGGCTGGTGAAATCAGGCTCACGACAGCCAGTGGCGCATGGAGCGTTCGAATACGCCTGCGAAGAATGACAGAAGATCGGTACCCAATTGCGGCGTGAAATGCCGTGGATCGCGGGCGCCCATGACGATCATGCCGGGCAGCCGACCGGTGCCGAGGTCCAGCTTGAGGCAGGCCTCGGACCGCAAATCCTCGGCTTGTGTGCCATAGACCTGAGGGTTGGGGCGGCTGATCTCGCGCAGAGTGACATCTCGCGTGGCGCCGCTACGGTCGGTGCTGAGATAGCCGTCGATAAAGTCAGGCTCAACGATGGTCAAAACACCGCCCAGCTGAGCCACGGCGGGATCGTCCTGAACGACGGTGGTTTCCAGCACCAAAGTAATGTGATCGACGCGCAGGATTTCGGCGACGTCATTGCCCAGAGCGCGCAGGAAGTCCTCGAACACCGTGGGCTCCAGCAAGCGCAGAATGGCGCGGTGGACCTGATTGGTGCCCGCCAAGTTCTCATAGGCTGCTGCGATGACCGAGCGGTGGGTGTCTTCCAACCGGTCCAGACGTTCCTCGAGCCGCTGCATCGCGATTCCGCGCAGATCGATAACGTTATCGCCGCGCGCCTGTTCGTTGGCGGCAACAAGGGCCTGCATCAGATCTTTGTCGTCCAGAACGGCGTCAGGCTCGGCCAGAATCGCCGCGCGGAGGTTGTCTTTCAATTTGGGGTCGCTGCTCATGTCCCGTCCGGTCGTTTTTTTGTTTTACGGGCTTATACCATGAGTTGCCGGATTTGCCTTGGGAAAAATGCACGCAAAGGGCGAAATTCGTTTGCGCTGTGGCGGGGCTCCCGCCCGCCATGTGCTGATCAGAGATCAGCTTTGGCCGTTGGGCCGGGCGCGATGCCTGACGGCATCGCGCGGCAGCACCAGTGATCAGAGGATTTTCTGACCGGTTTTGGCCCAATCGGCTAGGAAGGTTTCCAGACCTTTGTCGGTCAGCGGATGGTCGGCCAGTTTTTTGATCACGGCGGGCGGCGCAGTGATCACGTCAGCCCCGATGCGGGCACTGTCAGTCACATGGTTCACAGTGCGGATCGACGCGGCGAGGATTTCGGTTTCGAACCCGTAATTGTCATAAACCTGACGGATGTCTGCGATCAGATCCATGCCGTCGAGGTTGATGTCGTCAAGGCGTCCGATGAAGGGCGAGATGAAGGTCGCGCCCGCCTTGGCGGCCAGAATCGCCTGATTGGTCGAGAAGCACAAGGTCACGTTGACCATCTGACCTTCATCGGTCAGCGTCTTGCAGGTCTTCAGGCCAGCCCATGTCAGTGGCACTTTGACGGCGATGTTCGGGGCGATCTTAGCCAGCTTGCGGCCTTCGGCGATCATGTCTTCGGCTTCGGTGGCGACAACTTCGGCCGAGACTGGACCGTCGACCAGATCGCAGATCTCTTTGGTCACTTCCAGAATGTCGCGGCCCGATTTCAGGATCAGCGAGGGGTTGGTGGTCACGCCGTCCACCATGCCCAGATCGTTCAGTTCGGCGATGGCGTCGATCTCGGCTGTGTCTACGAAGAATTTCATGCGGGCAGTCCTTTGATGGGTTGGCCTTGGTCGCGGATGGCTTTACCCCAAAGAGAGACATGCTGAAACCCCCCGGCCAAGGATATGCGGTGAGCGTTCAGGAGTATTTCGACCAAGGTGAGCTGGTGGCGGTGCTGACCACGCAGCCGCTGGACCGGACGCTGGATTATAAAGCGCCTGAGGGTGGGTGCTTTCTGGGCGCGTTTGTCGAGGTTCCGCTGGGGCCGCGCAAGGTGCTGGGTGTGGTCTGGGGGCCGGGGCGGGGCGGTTTTGATCTGGCCAAGGCGCGGTCGGTGATCCGGGTGCTTGAAGTTGCACCGATGCGCGAAGAGATGCGGGTATTTCTGGGCAAGGTGGCCGACTATACCCTGACACCGATGCCTGCGATGCTGCGACTGGCAACCCGCGCGCCGGGGTTGGGTGATCCTCCATCGATGCGCAAGATCTACCGGTTGGGGGACGCGGAACCGGATCGGATGACCGATGCGCGAACCCGTGTGCTGGAAGTGTTGCGCGAGTATGGCGGGTTGGCCTTCACCTTGAAAGAACTGGCCGAGCAGGCGGGGGTGACTTCGTCCGTGGTCAAGGGGCTGGTGAAACAGGGCGCGGTAAGGGAAGAGGACAGCCCGCGCGATCTGCCCTATCCACATCTTGATCCCGATCTGCCGGGGAAAGATCTGACCGAAGATCAGGCCACCGCAGTTGCCTGTCTTCAAGCCGGGCAGCGGACCGGAGATTACGGCACTACGTTGCTCAAAGGTGTGACCGGATCGGGCAAAACCGAGGTGTATCTGGAGGCTGTGGCCGAAGCGCTACGCATGGGGCGGCAGGCGTTGGTTCTGCTGCCTGAGATCGCTTTGACCGCCGAATTCTTGACCCGCGTTGAGGCGAGGTTCGGCGCGCGTCCGGCTGAATGGCATTCCGGGGCCACCATGACCGAGCGCCGCCGGGTCTGGCGCATGGTTGGGCAGGGGGAGGCGCAGTTGGTCGTGGGCGCGCGGTCGGCATTGTTTCTGCCATTCCGTGATCTGGGGCTGGTCGTCGTCGATGAGGAACACGACACCTCGTACAAGCAGGAAGACGGGGTGCATTACAGCGCACGGGACATGGCGGTTCTGCGGTCCTCAATCTGCGGCGCACGGGTTGTACTCGCCAGTGCGACGCCTTCGCTGGAAAGCTGGGCCAACGCCGAGGCCGGGAAGTACGAGCGGCTTGACCTGACCTCGCGCTTTGGGGCGGCGGTACTGCCTGAGATGAAGCCCATCGACATGCGGGCCGAGCAGATGCAGCCAGGGACGTGGATTTCTCCATCTCTGCGACAGGCGGTGCGGCAACGGATCGAAAAGGGCGAACAATCGTTGCTGTTCATCAACCGCCGGGGCTATGCGCCGGTTACGCTGTGCCGGGCCTGCGGGGAGCAGATCGCCTGTGATCATTGCGATGCGCGGATGGTGGAACATCGGTTCCTCAAACGTCTGATGTGCCACCAATGTGGTGAGACCAAACCGATGCCCGAGGCCTGCCCGTCTTGCGGGGTCGAAGGCAAGCTGGCTCCGGTCGGGCCGGGGATCGAACGGCTGGCGGAAGAGGCCGAGGTGACTTTCCCCGAGGCCAAAATTGCGATGCTCAGCTCTGACCTGTTTGGCTCGGCGCGGGCGCTGAAGGCCAAGATCGAAGAGATTGCCGAGGGGGACGCGGATATTGTCATTGGCACGCAGCTGGTGGCCAAGGGGCATAACTTTCCCAAGTTAACCCTGGTGGGGGTGATTGACGCAGATCTCAGCCTGCATGGCGCTGATTTGCGCGCGGCAGAGCGGACATTTCAACTCATGCGGCAGGTTGCTGGACGGGCAGGCCGGGCGGATAAGCCGGGTCAGGCGCTGTTGCAGACCTTTCAACCGGAACATCCGGTGATCCGCGCCATTCTATCAGGCGATGAGGAAGGGTTCTGGAAAGCCGAAGCCGCCGGTCGACAAGCCGCCGGAGTGCCGCCCTATGGGCGCATGGCGGGCATCGTCTTGTCTGGGCCTGAGGTCGGACCGGTGTTTGACATCGGCAACGCGATGGCGCGAAACGATGCGCCTCTGCGAGAAATCGGAGCGCAGGTATTTGGTCCGGCACCAGCGCCGATTGCGCGCATCCGAGGCAGACACCGCGTGCGCCTGCTGGTCAAAGCCCCCAAAGGTGCGCCCATTCAGGACGCTATCGCACGTTGGATCGCGCCCCTGCGTCTAAAAGGCGACATTCGCCTTGCCGTCGATATCGACCCGCAAAGCTTCTACTGACCCTGCGCCAGTGCAGAGCCAATGTGCGCCGCGCCCTAGGCCCTCGCCAAAGCGCAAAAATGGGCGTAGAGGGAGTCCCATGTTGAAACCCATGCCGCTTTCCGAGGCGAAGAGCCTGCCATTCTGGCGCCGTCCCATGACGCTTCTGTTCATGATGGCGTTGATGATGCCGATCGCGTTCAACGCGTGGAGTGCGCTGCTCAATAACTTCGTCATCGAAATGGCGAATTTCGACGGGGCCGACATAGGTCTGCTGCACACGGTGCGCGAAATTCCCGGATTTCTGGCCGTTGGTGTGATCGCAGTGATCATCTTTATCCGCGAACAGGTTCTGGCCATGATCTCGCTGATGATGCTGGGGGTTGCGACGGCGGTCACGGCCTGGTTCCCCAGCCTGGGCGGGTTGTTGTTCGTGACGTTGTTCAGTTCGATCGGCTTTCACTATTACGAGACCGTAAATCAGTCACTGCAACTGCAATGGCTGCCCAAGGATCGCGCTCCGCAGATGCTGGGATGGTTGGTGGCGATGGGTTCGGCCGCGACGGCGGTGGTCTATGGGCTGATCGTGCTGACATGGGATCGTTTCGATCTGTCTTATAACTTTGTCTTCATGGCGGCGGGTGGTGTGACTGCCCTGCTGGCGCTGTTCTGCTTGATCGCCTACCCGCAGTTCGAGGCCCCCACACCGCAGACCAAGAAGCTGATCCTGCGCAAACGGTATTGGCTGTATTATGCGTTGCAGTTCATGGCAGGTGCCCGACGGCAGATATTTGTCGTTTTCGCTGGTTTCATGATGGTCGAGAAGTTCGGCTTCAAAGTGCATGAACTGACAAGCCTCTATCTGATCAATCTGATGATCAACATGATGGCGGCGCCTCTTCTGGGCAAAGCAGTGGCCAAGTTCGGTGAGCGCCGCACGCTGATCTTTGAATACACCGGTCTGGCGATCGTCTTCGCAGCCTATGGCGGGATTTATTGGTTCAGCTGGGGCGTATTGCTGGCCGCAATTCTCTATGTGATCGACCACGTGCTGTTCGCACTGGCGCTGGCGTTGAAGACCTATTTCCAGAAAATCGCCGATCCGGCGGATATCGCACCCACCGCCGCCGTGGCCTTTACCATTAACCACATCGCTGCTGTGTTCCTGCCAGCGCTGTTGGGGTTGCTGTGGGTGGTGTCTCCGGGTGCGGTCTTTGGGTTGGCGGCGGCGATGGCGTTGGTCTCTCTGGCCTTGTCCCTGCTGATCCCGCGCCATCCGGAACCGGGCAACGAAACCATTCTGTCGAAATATGCCCCTGCACCCGCCGAGTGAGCACCGCGCTTGACCTTGGCGGCCTCTGGGCCTAGGCGCTGTTTCAAATGAAACAGGAGGCCTCCATGCCCACATTCACCGCGCTGACCACTCTGACCGGCAAGAAAGCGGCCGAAAGCCTGGGCGAAGCCATGGAACGTCTGGAACCCGAACCCACCGGCGTAGGTGTGTTCGAGGTTGAGGATGGTTCGGGTCTGTGGGAAGTGGGCGGCTATTTCACCGAAACCCCGGACGAGGCAGCGCTGGCCCTTCTGGCCACCGCGTTTGAGGCCAAGCCTTTCGTAGTCTCGGAACTACCCGAAACCGATTGGGTTGCCCATGTCCGTCGTGAGCTGGCCCCGGTCGAGGCCGGACGCTTCTTTGTCTATGGCAGTCATGATGCAGATAAGCTGCCCGAAGGCAGCATTCCGTTGCTGATCGAGGCCGCGATGGCCTTTGGCACCGGTCATCACGGAACGACTCTGGGCTGTTTGAAAGCTCTGGATTTTCTTCTGGACCAGGGTTTTTCGGCCTCCAGGGTCGCCGATATCGGGTGTGGTACTGCCGTGTTGGCGATGGCGGCAGCTCGGGTCTGGGATGGCGATATCATCGCCAGTGATATCGACGAGGTTGCGGTCGATGTGGCCGAGGCCAACCTGAGGGCAAATGGTATGGCCGGTCAGGTCCACTGCGTCGAAGCCGCCGGTTTCGATCACCCGGAACTTAATGCCCACGCGCCTTATGATCTGATCTTTGCCAACATTCTCAAAGGCCCGCTTGTGGCACTGGCCCCCGAAATCGGGGCGAATCTGCGCGCAGACGGTAAGGCGATCCTGTCGGGAATCCTCAATGAACAGGCCGATGACGTGATCTCGGTTTATCTGCAAAACGCGTTCAATCTGGTCCGCAGGGATGAGATTGGTGAATGGACGACGCTAATCTTAAGCAAACAGGGCTAAATCTGGGCCATTTGCAGGAGTTTTGTGGTTTTTTGCCACGTTTTCGTCGCATTCTCTAATTACCGTCTTTGGATGCAATCGGGGGGCGGTTTTCGGAGGCTGCCATGACAGGAAAACAACTCGAATTCGATCAGCGCATCACGCGTCTGAACAAGAAACACCAGAAACTCAGCCGGGGCTATCGGGCCACGATGCGCTCGGATGGACTGGTTGTTATGAAACCTCAGCGGATGAGATCGGCCATCCCGGCGAAGGTTCTGGTTCTTTGTTTGCTGGGTTTCTTCGGTTTCAAAGCATTCTTATTGTCGAATATCGGCGCATCTGCGTATGACACACGCGTTGCAAGCCTGGATCAGGGTACACCCGTTGAAAAGGCCGGAGCCTGGATCATGCAGGCGGATCCGGTTACTCAACTCCTCGCAGCCCAGCTGACCAAGGTTCTTTACTAAGGATAAGATGTCCTTCCTAACGAAAACACCGCGGGCCATTCGGCGCGCGGTGTTTCTGTTCGCCCCACAGGGAGGAGGAAGGGGCGTGAGCGGTATTGCGTTGTCTTAGTAACGGCGGCCTTCGGCAACAACGTCGATGTCGCCGCGGCACAGACCGATATCGTCCAGCTCGCGGTCGGTCAGACCGCTCAGCGCGTTGCGGGTTGCGCGGGCGTCATTCCATTCTACAACGGCGTTTGCGACCGATGCGAAAGTTACGCCGATACGGCCGACGAGGCCGAATGAGCCAGTGGTGGTGCGGGTGGTATCCAATGCAGCCATATCCTGTTTCCTTCTGGTTTGCGTTAATCTCTGATCTTGCGATCTGACGGGCATCTAGGGATGTATACCGCCCCATGCAAGCGCAGAATTTGCATGTGTCCTATGCGTTTTTTGCAATGCTCGAAATTCATGAAAGCCCCTTAATTCATTGATTAATTCCAGTTTATAAAAGCGTCGAAAACAGACGGATTGCTGTCGCAAACAAGCCTCCATGCTGCAGGTGCGACATGGATGTCGTTTTCAGATCGTGTGTTGAATTCCTTGGAAAATGTTCACGCTTCGTGCTAATCGATGGAAAAAGGTCACACGAACCCGAGCAGGCCAATACAAAATATGCGAATTCTGGGCATTGATCCGGGTCTCAGGACCCTGGGATGGGGCATCATCGAATCGACAGGCAGCCGTCTAAGTCACGTGGCGAACGGCTTGTGCAAATCCGACGGCGATGATCTGGGTGAACGGCTTCTGTCGCTGCACAACCAGATTGTCGAAGTCATTGCCGAGCATCAGCCCGATCAGGCCGCCATAGAACAGACCTTTGTCAACAAAGACGGGGCAGGGACATTGAAGCTGGGTCAGGCGCGCGGTGTGGCGTTGTTGACCTTGGCGCAAGCGGGCCTGCCTGTGGGCGAATACGCCCCCAATCGGGTCAAGAAAACTGTGGTCGGCGTCGGCCATGCTGAGAAAGAGCAGGTTCTGCATATGGTCAAGTTACAGCTGCCGGGGTGCTCTCCCAAGGGTGCGGACGCTGCGGATGCTCTAGCGATCGCGATCTGTCATTCCTACTATGGGGCCACCCCGCGGGCGCGGGTGAAAGAGGTGCGTGCATGATCGGCAAACTTACGGGACGGCTGGATTATCGCGCGGCGGATCATGTTCTGATCGACGTGCGCGGGGTCGGTTATATCGTCTATTGCTCGGACAGGACCATGGCAGCTTTGCCGGGTGTGGGTGAGGCGGTCTCGATCTACACCGACATGGTCGTACGCGAAGACCTGATGCAGCTTTATGGGTTTCTATCCTTGGTTGAGAAAGAATGGCACCGCCTGCTGTGCTCGGTTCAAGGTGTGGGCGCCAAGGTGTCGCTGGCCATTCTCAGTGCGCTGGGGCCGGATGGCGTGAGCCGCGCGATTGCGTTGGGCGATTGGGGCGCGGTCAAGGCGGCCAAAGGCGTTGGCCCGAAGACGGCGCAGCGCATTGTGCTGGACCTCAAGGACAAGGCCCCGGGCGTGATGGCCATGGGGGGCACCGTGACCGAAGCGATGGATGGACCGGCTCTGGAAGTGGTCGAAACTGAGCCTTCGCCTACACCGGCGCGCGTGGCGAAACCGGTCTCGGGCTCAGCGGCGGCCTCGGCCGGGGCGCTGTCTGCGCTGGGTAATTTGGGCTATGGCCCGTCCGAGGCGGCCTCGGCGGTGGCTGAAGCAGCGGCGAACCTGCCCGATGCAGGTGAGGCCGAACTGATCCGCGCCGCGTTGAAACTGCTGGCTCCGAAAGGGTGATTGAATGGTAGACGCCGACCCCACCCTGCGTCCCGAGCCGATGCCCGAGGACAATGACCGCGCCTTGCGTCCGCAAGGCCTGGATGAATTCATCGGTCAGGCAGAGGCACGTGCAAATTTACGCATCTTCATCCAATCGGCCCGACAACGGGGCGAGGCGATGGATCATACGTTGTTCCATGGCCCTCCGGGATTGGGCAAGACGACGCTGGCGCAGATCATGGCGCGGGAATTGGGGGTGAATTTCCGCATGACCTCGGGGCCGGTGTTGGCCAAGGCGGGTGATCTGGCGGCGATCCTGACCAATCTGGAATCGCGCGATGTGCTGTTCATCGATGAGATCCACCGCCTGAACCCGGCGGTCGAAGAGGTGCTGTACCCCGCGATGGAGGATTTCGAGCTGGATCTGGTGATCGGCGAAGGCCCTGCCGCCCGGACCGTCCGGATCGAGCTGCAGCCGTTTACGCTGGTCGGGGCCACCACGCGGATGGGGTTGCTGACAACCCCGCTCCGGGATCGCTTTGGCATTCCGACACGATTGCAGTTTTATACCGTCGATGAGTTGCACGAGATCGTCACGCGGAATGCGCGCAAGTTGGGCGCGCCTGCCGATGATGAGGGCGCACGCGAGATCGCGCGGCGTTCGCGTGGAACGCCGCGGATTGCAGGGCGCTTGCTGAGACGGGTAGTGGACTTTGCCATTGTCGAGGGCGATGGGCGGATCACGCGTGATCTGGCAGACGGGGCGCTGACCCGGCTTGGCGTGGACAATCTGGGACTGGACGGGGCGGACCGCCGCTATCTGAAACTGATTGCCGAGAACTACGCGGGCGGTCCCGTGGGGATTGAAACCCTCTCGGCGGCCTTGTCCGAAAGCCGGGATTCGCTGGAAGAGGTGATCGAGCCCTATCTTCTGCAGCAAGGCCTGATCCAGCGCACACCGCGCGGGCGGATGTTGGCGCAGAAGGCGTGGACCCATCTGGGAATGGCGGCACCCAAGGGGCAGAGCGATCTGTTTGGTTGAAGCTGTGCGCTTAAGAACTTATGCCTCTCGGTGAGAGATTTGTTAGAATGAAGGGCCAAGCGTGACTCCGGAAGAGATTGAGGCGCTGTTCACCCGCGAAAGTGGAGAATTCCTGTTTGCGCGTTGGGGGCGTCCCATCGTGCCGATCGTGTTCGGTGTCGAGGATGAGACGCTCTCGACCGTCAAGGGCGCGTTTGAAGCAGTCGTCACGTTGGCCGGTCACAAGATGGCCGAGACGGATCCCGAACTCGGCGCCAATTGCATGGTTTTTTTCTTCCGCGATTGGCAAGAGCTGCTTGAGGTGCCCGATCTGGACCGGCTTATCCCGGATTTGGCACCGCTGGTCGAACGACTGGTGGCTGCTGACGCCAACCAGTACCGTATTTTCCGGTTCGAGGAAGATGGTGCCATTCGGGCGGCTTTTGTATTTCTGCGCATGGACAAAGAACTCTCTAAAGTGCCGGCAGAGACCTTGGCGCTCAGCCAGGTGGTGCAGACCATCCTGCTGTGGTCCGATGCTGCATTTCGCAGCACTTCTCCTTTGGCTATCGCCGGTGAGGCGACGATCCTGCGGCCCGATATTGCCGCGTTGATCCAGGCCGCCTACGATCCTATTCTGCCCGGTGCTGCGCAGGACCCCTCTCATGCGTTGCGCTTGTTCGCCAGATTGGAGCCGCCGCAATGAAGCATCACTACCCGGTCCGTGTTTATTACGAAGACACCGACATGGGCGGCGTGGTCTATCATGCGAATTATCTGAAATTCATCGAACGCGCCCGGTCGGACTGGGTGCGTAAGCTGGGTAATGATCAGAACGCGATGCGGGACGCAGGTATCGTCTGGGTCGTGCGGCGGATCGAGGCGGATTATCTCGCAGCCGCTAGGTTTGAAGACGAGCTAATGGTCGAGACCGAGATGGTCTCGCTCTCGGGTGCGCGGCTAACGATGTCCCAGTCGGTCAAACGCGGCGAGACGGAAGTTTTCCGCGCCGAGGTGACGGCTGTCTGCATGAATGCCGAGGGCAAACCGGTACGCCTTCCGGCAGAGATTCGCGCATTGATGTAACAATTTCACCCTTGAGGGTGGTTCTGTTGGCTTTTCACATCCATCTGCGCTAGCGTTTGGCAAAACAAGGCCAAATGGCCATCAGGCAAAACAAAGAGCAGGTTCATGGAAGCTGAAACGCTGGCGCTGGCGCAGGAGATCGATTTCTCCATGTGGGGGCTGTATGCCCGCGCGACCTTTATCGTCAAACTGGTAATGCTGATGCTGATCGGTGCATCCATCTGGTCCTGGGGCATTATCATTCAGAAGCTGATCAACTACCGCGCTGCGCGTCGCGAGGCGCAGGTGTTTGACGAAAGCTTCTGGTCTGGCAATCCGCTGGATGAATTGTTCGAGCAGATCGGAACGCAGCCCGATGGCAGTTCTGAGAAGATTTTTGCGGCTGGAATGATAGAATGGCGGCGCTCACACCGCACCGATGGCGGGCTGATCGCAGGGGCGACTGCGCGGATTGACCGGTCGATGGATGTGGCAATCGCCAAAGAGGCTGAGGGGCTGCAGAAGGGGTTGCCCATTCTGGCAACCGTGGGTTCGACAGCTCCGTTCATCGGTCTGTTTGGCACGGTCTGGGGTATCATGAATGCCTTTATCGAGATTGCCGAGCAACAGAACACAAACCTCGCCGTCGTGGCCCCCGGCATTGCCGAGGCGCTGCTGGCCACGGGTCTTGGCCTGCTGGCTGCGATCCCGGCGGTGATTTTCTACAACAAGCTCAGCGCGGATAGTGATCGGATCGTGGGCGGCTATGAGGCCTTTGCCGACGAGTTCGCCACCATCCTGTCGCGTCAGTTGGATAGCTGACGATGGGTGCGGCGGTTCAGCAAAGCTCGAGCGGGAACGGACGCAGGCGTGGGCGGCGGCGTGGGCGCGCGCAGCCGATGGCCGAAATCAATGTGACGCCTTTTGTCGATGTCATGCTGGTGCTGCTGATTATCTTCATGGTGGCCGCGCCACTTCTGACGGTTGGCGTTCCGGTTGATCTGCCCAAGACGGCTGCCAGCGCTTTGCCCGGTGATAACGAAGAACCGCTGACCGTGACCCTGACGGCCGATGGTCGGGTACAGATTCAGACCACTGACATTCAGCGCGAAGAGTTGATTGGCAGGCTGCGCGCGATTGCGGCAGAACGCAGCAGCGACCGGGTGTTCCTGCGCGCGGATGGTGCGATCCCGTACGCGCAAGTGATGCAGGTGATGGGCGCGCTTAATGCGGGTGGGTTTTCCAATGTGGGCCTTGTGACCGATACCGGCGGGCCAACGCTGGACGATGGGTGAGAGTGAGGTCGCACGGTGGATACCGGCACCAAGATTTCAGCAATTGCGCATGTCAGCCTTATCAGCTGGGCGCTGTTCGGAGGCACGTTCCGATCCGAGCCGCTGCCGATGGCTGTGCAGGATGTCTCGGTGATTTCATCCGAACAGTTTGCGGCGCTGAGCGCGCAGCGCAATGCACCCGAAATGCCAACCGATCCGGAAGAGCTCGAGCAGCCCGAGACCCCGGATCAGATCACCGCACCGGACCCCGTGCCGGACACTCCGCCAGAGCCGGAAGCTGTACCGCAACCGGAGCCAGAGCCCGAGCCGGAGGTCCAGCCGGAAACCGTCGAGATCGCGCCTGAACCTGAACTGATCGAGGAGCTGCCAACGCTGGATCAGCCCGAACCGGAAGTGGCCGCACTGCCTGTGCCTCCGGGCCCTGAGGCTGAGCCGCAGCCTGCGGACAGAGTTGCACCTGAGGCGATTGCACCGCCTCCGCCAGAGGCGAAACCGGATGACATCGAAACCCCTCCGGTCTCATTGGACGAAGGGGCAGAGACGCAGCAGGAGCAGCAGGATCAGACCGCGCCGGAAGAGGCCGCGCCCGAGATCGTGACCGAGGCGGAAGAAGTTGAAGATCCGGCCCCGCGCACCTCTCCGCGCCCGCGTGTGCGCCCCAACCGCCCGACACCTGAGCCCGAACCTGAGGTGGCCGAGACGCCCGAGCCCGCGCCGACAGAACCTGCACCGACCGAGCCCGCTCAGGATGAGCAGGCCATCAATGACGCACTGGCCGAGGCATTGGGGAGTGGCACCGAGCCTTCAGGTCCGCCGCTGACCAGCGGAGAAAAGGATGCGATGCGGGTGGCCGTATCGCAGTGCTGGAATGTCGGATCGTTGTCGACCGACGCGCTGCAGACCGTGGTGGTCGTCGGCTTCTCGCTGACACCAGATGGTAAGGTTGTCGGCGGTAGCCTGAGGATGCTGGATAGTTCCGGCGGCTCTGCGGCGTCTGCCAAACAAGCTTATGAAGCTGCGCGTCGCGCGGTTTTACGCTGTGGGGCAAAAGGATACGACCTGCCTGCTGACAAATACAGCCAGTGGCAGGATATTGAGATTACATTCAATCCCGAGAGGATGCGGATCAAATGATGAAACTTCTGACCAGCCTCTTTATTGGCCTGACCCTGCTGACGGCTCCGGCCTATGCTCAAAGCGGGCCGCTTCGTCTGGAAATTGACGAAGGCATCATTGAGCCGATGCCCTTTGCGGTCCCAAACTTCGTCCCGGACAACGCGGCGGCTGCGCAATATGCGCAGGATATCTCTCGCGTGGTGGTGTCGGACCTGACGGGAACCGGCCTGTTCCGCGAGATTTCGTCAGATGCATTCATCAGCCGGGTCAGCAGCTTTGATGCTCCGGTGCAGTTCGCGGATTGGAAGGCGATCAACGCGCAGGCGCTTGTGACGGGGGCCGTGAATGTCTCGGGCAAGCGGCTGACGGTGCGGTTCCGGGTGTGGGATGTGTTCTCGGGTCAGGAACTGGGCAACGGGTTGCAGTTTGCGGGCACTACGGACGGTTGGCGGCGCATGGCGCATAAGGTGGCTGATCAGGTCTATACAAGGATAACGGGCGAGGGGGCCTATTTCGACAGCCGTGTGGCCTTTGTTTCGGAAAGCGGGCCTAAGGATCAGCGGCTTAAGCGGCTGGCGATCATGGATTATGATGGCGCGAATGTACAGTATCTGACAGACAGTGCGGCCATCGTGTTGGCCCCTCGGTTCTCGCCCACCGGCGATCGGTTGCTTTACACCGGCTATGAGACTGGCCAACCACGGATCTATCTGCTGGATGTGGGGCGCGTACAACGTCAGGAATTGCCGACACTGGAAGGTACAATGAGCTTTTCTCCGCGCTTTTCGCCGGATGGGCGCTCGATTGTCTATTCGCTGACGCAGGGCGGGAATACCGACCTTTGGAAAATGGATCTGGCCTCGGGCCAAAGCGCGCGCTTAACCAATACGCCGGCCATTGAAACCGCGCCCAGCTATTCGCCGGATGGCAGCCAGATCGTGTTTGAAAGCGACCGCTCGGGGACGCCGCAGCTCTATGTCATGCCCGCAAACGGAGGTGAGGCAACGCGGATCAGCTTTGGGCAAGGTCGCTACGGCACGCCCGTCTGGTCCCCGCGCGGCGATCTGATTGCGTTCACCAAACAGAACAAAGGCCGGTTCCATATCGGTGTAATGCGCACCAACGGAGACGAGGAACGTCTGCTGACCGCTTCGTTCCTTGATGAGGGGCCGACGTGGTCACCCAATGGCCGTGTCATCATGTTCACGCGCGAAACGCAGGGGGCCAGCGGTCGCTCGACACTGTATTCGGTCGATATATCGGGCCGTAATCTACGTCCGGTCCGCACGCCGGACGGGGGTAGCGATCCATCCTGGGGTCCATTGCAGAATTGATCTGTGCTGGCTGTGGATAACGTTCACAACGAAGATGCGGTGTGATAGAAACGCGCCAATAAACAAACGAAACACGAGGCACCTGAAATGAAACTATTGAGCAAAATCGCGGCTGTCGGGGCGCTGACCCTGATCGCCGCATGTTCCAACAATGATCCTTCCGCATTGGGCGGTGGTGGTCCCGGCGCCAACGGAGCGCTGGTGCCGGGTTCGCCGAGCGATCCGCGCTCGCCAGCCTATTTCCAGCAGACCGTGGGAGATCGGGTTCTGTTTGCGGTCGATCAATCCACGCTCAGCCCGCAGGCCCAGACCGTTCTGCAAGGGCAGGCCGACTGGCTACTGGCCAACCCCGATTTTGTGGCCAACATCGAAGGTCATGCGGATGAGCAGGGCACGCGGGAATATAACCTTGCCCTGGGCGCGCGCCGGGCGAATGCGGCGCGTGAATATCTGATCTCGCGCGGGGTGGCGGGCAACCGTCTGACCACGGTCAGCTTTGGTAAAGAGCGCCCGATTGAAATTTGCAGCACCGAGGAATGCTATTCCAAGAACCGCCGCGCGGTGACGGTGCTGACCGGCTCAACCTTGGGGTAAGATGATGCGATTTGCAGGATTGGTTCTGGCGACGGTTGTGACCGTCGCTGGTGTGGCACGGGCACAGGATCAGCAAACGCTGGCGGATATCCGTCAGGAGTTGACGGTGCTGCATGTGGAAATCCAGCGCCTCAAGCGCGAGTTCTCGACCACTGGTTCGCCCGCGCCCAACCTATCCGGCAGTTCCGTGCTGGAGCGCGTTGACGCCATCGAGGCGGAACTGCAGCGCCTGACGCGTCAGACCGAGCAATTGAACCAGCGGGTCCAGAATATCGTTACCGATGGCACCAACCGTATCGGCGATCTGGAGTTCCGTCTGGTCGAACTGGAAGGTGGCGATCTCAGCACACTGGGTGAGACCTCGACGCTGGGTGGTGAGACGTCGACCGAGGTTGCAGTTGCCCCGACGCCCCCCCAGCCCGAGGTGACTGAACAAGGTGAGTTGGCGATCGGAGAGCAGGCAGATTTCGATGCGGCCTCACAAGCGCTCGTGGATGGGGATTTCCAGACCGCAGCCAATCTGTTCTCGCAATTTGATCAGGCTTACCCGGGTAGCCCGCTGGCGGCACAGGCCAACTTGCGGCGCGGTCAGGCTTTGGAAGGATTGGGTGATACGCGCGAGGCTGCCCGGGCATTCCTGGCCAGCTTCACCGGTGATTCCGAAGGGCCGCTGGCCCCCGAAGCTTTGTTTGAGCTGGGTGCGGCGCTTGGACGTCTGGGGCAGACCGATCAGGCTTGCATCACGCTCGGCGAGGTTGGCGTGCGCTTCCCAAGCTCGGCCCCGGCAAGCTCGGCCACGCAGGAAATGGCGGCGCTGGGCTGTTCTTGACCTCTGACACCGATACGCTTCGGTCCGAAATTCTGGCACGCCTGCCAGACCCACTGCCGCGCCGTCTGGGTGTGGCCGTGTCCGGTGGCAGCGATTCGACGGCTCTGTTGCATCTGCTTGCAAGCATCGCTCGGGAAATGCAGATCACGTTATTTGCAGCAACTATTGATCATGGGCTGAGGCCCGAATCGGCTGCCGAGGCTGCATCGGTTGCGGAATTGGCGCAAAGCTGGGGCATTCCGCATCAAACCTTGAAATGGCGAGATTGGGACGGATCCGGCAATCTGCAGGATCAAGCGCGACGAGCGCGATATCGGTTGTTGGTGGAATGGGCAGATGATCTTGGGCTTGAGGCTATCGCATTGGGACATACGGCAGATGATCAGGCTGAAACAGTTCTGATGCGGCTTGCCCGGTCGGCGGGTGTTTCTGGCCTGTCCGGCATGGCGGCAGAACGTGCTGAGGGCGGTGTCTCTTTGCTGCGCCCGATGCTTTCGATCACGCGTGCGCCGTTGCGCGACTACCTGACAGCGCAGGAGATCAACTGGATCGACGACCCTTCGAATCAGGACCCGCGCTTTGATCGGATCAAGGCGCGCGACGCACTGACTCGGCTGGATCAGATCGGTATTACGGCTGAAGGTCTTTCGCGCGTTGCTGACAATCTCGCACAAGCCCGCGAGGCTTTGGCGCGATACGCGCAGGAATCCGCCCGTCATCATGTGAAGGTTGTGGACGATGACCTGTGTTTCGATCGAGAGGGTGTCGCGGCGTTGCCGCACGAGATCCGACGGCGTCTTTTGGTGGCTGCGGTCATGTGGCTGGCAAACAAAGACTATCCACCCCGTCAAAGCGCCATCGATCAGGCGGTGCAGGCGCTGCTGAGCGGTCAGGCGACCACTCTGAGCGGCTGTCACCTGATTCCGGATGACAAAAAGACGTGGATTTGCAGAGAGCTAAATGCCGTCAGTGCCCAGACAACACGTCCCGGCACCGTGTGGGATGAGCGCTGGGTTCTGACAGGACCCGAAGCACCCGGTGCTGAAATTCGCCCTCTGGGGGAGGATGGCATCCTGCAACTGATGGATTGGCGGTCGGCGGCCAAGCCCCGCGCGTTATTGATGTCGACACCGGCTGTTTGGGTCGGTGAAACCGTTCTGGCCGCCCCATTGGCCGGTTTTGCCAATGGATGGACGGTAAATGCTCCCTCTGGCAGGCCTGACTTCTATGCCGCAATTTTATCTCATTGAACCTGCCACAATCCTCTCTATTTTAAGGAACAACCCCGGCGGGTCCCCATCCGCCGAAACCTTCTAGGAGAATTTCCTTGGGCAACGCTCGCAACATCGCCTTCTGGGTCGTTCTGTTTCTGCTGATCCTGGCACTGTTTAACCTGTTCAGTGGCCCCAGCGGATCGCTTCAGAACAACGAACGCACTTATTCCGAATTCGTCAGCGCCGTGGACGCCGGAGACGTCACCAGCGTGACGCTGGATGGCGAACAGATCCGCTATCGCACGAATGACAATCAGGATTATGTCACCATCAAACCCGGCGATGCCGAGGTGACCAAGCTGCTGATCGACAAGAACATCCCCGTGCGTGCTGAAAAGCAGCAGCAATCCGGGTTCCAGTCGTTCCTGATCACGCTGCTGCCCTTCCTGCTGCTGATCGGTGTTTGGGTCTATTTCATGAACCGGATGCAAGGCGGCGGCAAAGGCGGGGCGATGGGCTTTGGCAAGTCCAAGGCCAAGATGCTGACCGAAAAGCATGGCCGCGTGACCTTTGATGACGTGGCAGGCATTGACGAGGCCAAGGAAGAGCTAGAAGAGATCGTGGAGTTCCTACGCAACCCGCAGAAGTTCTCGCGCCTTGGTGGCAAGATCCCTAAAGGCGCGCTGCTCGTTGGCCCTCCGGGTACTGGCAAGACGCTGCTCGCCCGCGCCATTGCGGGTGAGGCGGGCGTGCCATTCTTTACCATTTCGGGTTCGGATTTCGTTGAGATGTTCGTCGGTGTCGGTGCATCCCGTGTGCGCGACATGTTCGAACAGGCCAAGAAGAACGCGCCCTGTATCGTTTTCATCGACGAGATCGACGCGGTGGGTCGCCACCGTGGTGCCGGTTATGGCGGCGGGAACGATGAACGCGAACAGACCCTCAACCAGTTGCTGGTTGAGATGGACGGGTTCGAGGCCAATGAAGGCGTGATCATTCTGGCGGCCACCAACCGTAAGGATGTTCTGGACCCCGCGCTGCTGCGTCCGGGCCGGTTTGATCGGCAGGTCACCGTGGGCAACCCCGACATCAAAGGCCGCGAGAAAATTCTGGGCGTTCACGCGCGCAAGACACCTTTGGGCCCCGATGTCGATCTGCGCATTATCGCACGTGGTACTCCGGGCTTCTCGGGTGCCGATCTGGCGAACCTCGTGAACGAGGCCGCACTGATGGCCGCGCGTGTGGGCCGTCGCTTTGTCACCATGGAAGATTTCGAGAATGCCAAGGACAAGGTGATGATGGGGGCCGAGCGCCGCTCGATGGTGCTGACCCAGGATCAAAAGGAAAAGACCGCCTATCACGAGGCCGGTCACGCCGTGGTTGGTCTGGAATTGCCGCTGTGCGATCCGGTTTACAAGGCGACGATCATTCCGCGCGGTGGTGCGCTGGGGATGGTTGTGTCCCTGCCCGAAATGGACCGTCTGAACTATCACCGCGATGAGTGTGAGCAGAAGCTGGCCATGACCATGGCAGGCAAGGCCGCCGAGGTCATCAAATACGGTGAAGATCACGTTTCGAATGGACCTGCGGGTGACATCATGCAGGCCAGCCAATTGGCGCGCGCCATGGTGATGCGTTGGGGTATGTCGGACAAGGTCGGCAATATCGACTATGCCGAAGCCCATGAAGGCTATCAGGGCAACACAGCCGGCTTCTCGGTATCCGCTCACACCAAAGAGCTGATCGAGGAAGAAGTGAAGCGCCTGATCCAACAAGGCTATGAGCGCGCGCACCAGATTCTGAGTGACAAGAACGAAGAATGGGAGCGTCTGGCGCAAGGTCTGCTGGAATACGAAACCCTGACCGGGGATGAGATCAAGCGGGTCATGAATGGCGAACCGCCCAGCGAAGGCGATGACGAAGGCGATAAGCCGGACGAGGGCAACGCGCCCAGTGTCACCGCGATCCCGAAAACCAAGGCTAAGAAATCTCCGCCCGAAGGCGGAATGGAGCCGGAACCTTCGACATAAACGTAAAAACCCGGGCCCAGACCCGGGTTTTTCTTTTCAATCTGCGCCGGGTGATCTCTGGCGCATTCATACGCGATGAAAGAGGGGTACCATGCCGGTCCTGATAGAAACCGAGTTTGTGGCCGAAACCGTCTGGCTGGGACATGTTCCAGCGGGTCAATCGCTGCGGGCGCAACCTGTCGAGGCATTGACGCTCGGCTTCTCGGGCGACCAGGGCGCGCGGCATGAGGGAGAGACACGAGCGTCCTGCGTGCGGGTCAAGAATCTGTATCCCGAGGGCACAGAAATTCGCAACGTACGCCAATTGTCGGTTCTTTCTGCTGAAGAGGTGCAGATGATTGCGGATGACATGGGATTGGATCAACTGGACCCGGCCCTGATGGGGGCCAGCATCGTGTTGCGCGGTATCCCGGATTTTACCCATGTTCCCCCGTCGTCACGCCTGCAGGCAGAGAGCGGGCTGACTATCGTCATCGACATGGAAAACCGCCCCTGTGTTTTGCCGGGGCGCGAGATCGAAGCGGAAACGCCGGGTAAGGGCGCGGCGTTTAAACCAGCCGCAAAGGACCGACGAGGTGTAACCGCTTGGGTGGAACGCCCCGGCTCTTTGCGTGTCGGCGAGAAAATGAAACTGTTCGTTCCGGACCAGCGCCCGTGGGCGCCTGTGGTTTCCGATTAGAAACTGTTGATTGATCTTACGACGCTTCGCGACACCAGAATGTCGGAAACCAGAGTTATCTGAATGGTACACAACGGTATGGATTGCGCAGCGCCGACGCCCTGCGTCGGTTTTGCACGGCATTCAACTAAGGACTCCGGCCAATGAGCTATAAATCCGACATCGAAATCGCTCGCGAGGCGAACAAGAAGCCGATTCAGGAAATCGGTGCAAAGATCGGCATCGAATCTGCGGATCTGCTGCCCTATGGCCACGACAAGGCGAAGGTTAGCCAGGACTTCATCAACTCGGTTCAGGACCGCGAAGATGGCAAGCTGATTCTCGTGACCGCGATCAACCCGACCCCCGCGGGCGAAGGCAAAACCACGACCACCGTTGGTCTGGGTGATGGCCTGAACCGCATCGGCAAGAACGCGATGATCTGTATCCGTGAAGCCTCGCTTGGCCCGAACTTCGGCATGAAAGGCGGCGCTGCAGGTGGCGGTTACGCGCAGGTTGTTCCGATGGAGGAAATGAACCTGCACTTCACCGGTGACTTCCACGCGATCACCTCGGCCCACTCGCTGCTGTCGGCGATGATCGACAACCACATCTACTGGGGCAACGAAGCTGAAATCGACACCCGCCGCGTTGCATGGCGTCGTGTGGTCGACATGAACGACCGCGCTCTGCGTCAGATCACGGCGTCTCTGGGCGGCGTGTCGAACGGCTTCCCGCGTGAGGCAGGCTTTGACATCACCGTGGCCTCCGAAGTTATGGCGATCCTGTGCCTGGCGAACGACCTGAAAGATCTGGAAAAGCGTCTGGGTGACATCATCGTTGCTTACCGCCGAGACAAGACCCCGGTTTACTGCCGCGACATCAAAGCAGAAGGCGCAATGACCGTTCTGCTGAAAGACGCAATGCAGCCGAACCTGGTACAGACGCTGGAAAACAATCCGGCATTCGTCCATGGTGGCCCCTTCGCGAACATCGCGCACGGCTGTAACTCGGTCATCGCAACCAAAACCGCTCTCAAAGTGGCCGACTACGTCGTGACCGAAGCGGGCTTTGGTGCCGATCTGGGTGCCGAAAAGTTCATGAACATCAAGTGCCGCAAGGCAGGCATCGCCCCGTCGGCAGTGGTTCTGGTTGCCACCGTTCGCGCGATGAAGATGAACGGCGGCGTTGCCAAGGCCGATCTGGGTGCTGAAAACGTCGACGCCGTGAAGTCGGGTTGCGCCAACCTGGGCCGTCACATCGAGAACGTGAAATCCTTCGGTGTTCCGGTTGTTGTCGCCATCAACCACTTCGTCACCGATACCGATGCCGAAGTTCAGGCGGTGAAAGACTACTGCGGTGAGCACGGGGTTGAAGCGATCCTGTCGCGCCACTGGGAACTGGGTTCGGAAGGCTCTGCGCCGCTGGCCGAGAAGGTTGTCGAGATCGTTGAAGGTGGTTCCGCGAACTTCTCGCCGATCTATCCAGATGAGATGCCGCTGTTCGAGAAAATCGAAACCATCGCCAAGCGTATCTATCGTGCCGACGAAGTTCTGGCCGACAACAAGATCCGCAATCAGCTGCGCGAATGGGAAGAAGCCGGATATGGCAACCTGCCGGTCTGCATGGCGAAAACGCAGTACTCGTTCTCGACCGATCCGACCCTGCGCGGCGCGCCGACCGGTCACTCGGTTCCTGTACGTGAGGTTCGCCTGAGCGCCGGTGCTGGCTTCATCGTGGTTGTCTGTGGTGAGATCATGACCATGCCCGGTCTGCCGCGCAAGCCAGCCGCTGAGACGATTCGCCTCAACGAAGAAGGCCAGATCGAGGGCTTGTTCTAAGCGCCTGAATGATACATCTCGTGGTCCGGGGACTTCCCCGGGCCGTGAGGAGAATAGAATGCCCACTCTGACACCGCCGCAAGACTGTCATACGATGCAGGAATTGCGGCCTCAGATCGACATGCTGGACCGCCAACTGATCGAATTGTTGGTAACGCGCGCAAGCTACATCGACCGCGCGTCCGAGCTGAAACCCGGCGAGGGGCTGCCCGCCCGCATCCCGGAACGTGTCGAAGATGTGGTGCAGCGCGTGCGCAAGAGTTCGGATGAATTGGGTATGGATCCCGATCTTGCAGAGAAACTCTGGCGCATCTTGATTGATTGGTCGATCGCTCGCGAAGAGCGTGTGCTCGGCCCCGACTGAAGACCCGGGCGCTTTCGGCGCCCGATCCGTTTTTGAAAGAAGGGATCAAAGGATGGTAGCGCAGGTTATCGACGGTAAGGCTTTTGCGGCCAAGGTTCGCGCTCAGGTGGCCGATCAGGTGGCAAAGCTGAAGGAAGAAAACGGTATCACGCCTGGTTTGGCTGTGGTGCTGGTGGGTGAAGACCCGGCGAGCCAGGTTTATGTCCGCTCGAAGGGAAAGATGACCGTTGAAGTCGGCATGAACTCTTATGAGCATAAGTTAGATGCCGACACCTCGGAAGAGGACCTGCTGGCCCTGATCGACAAACTGAACAACGACCCTGCCGTCCACGGCATTCTTGTACAGCTGCCGCTGCCGAAGCATCTGAACGAGGATCTGGTGATCAATTCGATCGACCCGGCCAAGGATGTCGATGGGTTCCACATCTCGAACGTGGGCTTGCTGGGCACTGGCCAGAAGTCGATGGTCCCCTGTACCCCTCTGGGCTGCCTGATGATGCTGCGCGATTACCACGGCTCGCTGTCGGGCATGGATGCGGTTGTCATTGGTCGTTCGAACATCGTGGGCAAACCGATGGCGCAGCTGCTATTGGGCGACAGCTGTACGGTGACCATCGCGCATTCGCGCACCAAGGACCTGCCGGATGTTGTGCGCCGCGCCGATATCGTTGTGGCCGCGGTTGGCCGCCCCGAGATGGTTCCGGGCGACTGGATCAAGGAAGGCGCGACCGTCATTGACGTGGGCATCAACCGGATCGAACGTGACGGCAAGAACAAACTGGTTGGCGACGTCGACTATGCCAGCGCCGCCGAACGCGCGGGCGCGATCACACCGGTTCCGGGTGGTGTAGGTCCGATGACCATTGCCTGCCTGCTGGCCAACACTCTGACCGCCTGCTGCCGCGCGAATGATCTGCCCGAACCAGAAGGCCTGACAGCGTAACTCTGCTTTACAGGGGCTTCGACGCAACCCCTGACATCTCATCCGGGCCGGAAAGCACCTGCGCTTTTCGGCCCGTTTTGCATCTGCATCCCAGAAAATTAATTCGCATATTAACGGGTTTGACTTAACGTCAACCGGTGATAAGCCTTCTGCTCCAGCTGGTTAGGAGGATAAGATGCCTTCCAACTAAGCGAATTCGAGAATGCGTTAGGGGCGCGCGGGTTTGTATGAGATCTAAACTGGAACCTATATTGGCGCAGGTCTACCTGCAGCGCATTCTGGCTGGCCTCGTATTCATTCCGTTGATGGCCTACTCATTCGCGCCATTTCGGGACATGACCCTATCTTTCGTCGAACGACTGGTGTTCTGGTCGGGTGTCATGCTGTTGGCCCTGGCGGCGACCTGGGCCGCGGGCAAGCTGGTGCGCGATCGGTTGCTGCGCGCAGGCCTGTTGCTGCGTGACCTCGCGTTTGCGCTGTTGATCCTGATACTCTTCGCCCCGGCGTTGTGGGGGCTGACCTGGGTTCTGTTCACGCTCAACGGGCTGATGGCGCCCGGATTGTTGATGGTTGTGCCATATGGTGTGCTGTTTGCTACGGGCCTGTTGCTGGTTCGTGAGCGGGATCAGCCCGATGTGCTGGAGGAAGAGGCCAAACCACGCCTGTGCGGTCGGCTGCCATCTGGCTTTCAGGGTCAGATCTATCGGCTAACCGTCCGCGATCACTCTGTCGACGTTGTGACGTCAGAGGGGACCTTCACGATCCGCTCACGCTTTACGGACGCGATTGCCGAGATGGAGCCCGTGTCGGGCCATTGTACCCATCGGTCGCATTGGATCGTGGATGCGGCAATTACCGGGATTGAGAAGCAGAACGGCAAGACTTTCCTGCGTTTGTGCAATGATGACCTTGTTCCGGTTAGCCGGAAATACAAACCAATGCTGGAAGAGGACGGACTTCTCTGATCCTCACCTTGGCATTGGAACCATCCGGGGATGAGCTCCGGTCAGGATCGCCCGTGCATCTGCAGCCATCAGATTGGACAGCGCAACATCTGAGCTGCGCAACCCACCGGTATAAGTGCCATAGGCCGGTAAGATCAGGCGTTTATGATCGATAAGGAAAGCTGGGCGGGTGACGTGACGGCCACGCACGGATAGGCCGACTTTGGGATGATAATGCCCCGAGATCTCACCCTTCCCACGGGGCTCGGCGATATGACGGAATGTCAGCCCCTCGCAAGTCCACTCGGCCAGATGCGTTCCACCCAGTTCAACCGGACCGGGGTCGTGATTGCCCTCAATCCAGATCCAGTGCCGTCCGGCCTGTAGGGTGGCGATCTGCAGCCGGTCTTCCCGTGGTAGTGATTGAGAAGCACGCAGATCATCAAAACTGTCGCCCAGACAGATGACGATGGCCGCATTCGTCAGCGCCAAATCAGTTGTCAGTCGGGTCAGGGTTTCGCGGTTGTCATACGGAGGCAGGGCAGGGCCGCCTCTGCGGGCTGCCCGCTCGGACTTGCCCAGATGCAGGTCTGAGACACATAAAAGCTTCTGATCTGGCCACCACAAGGCGCCAGAGCCCAGGGCAGACAACCCATGATTCATGAACGTAAAGTCAAGCGTGTTCATGATCCGTTCTTTGCGTGTTTTCGCGTTTCGTGCAAGCGGAATCAACCGGGCACCAAGCCAGCCGCTTGCATTAACCGGGCGCTTTCTTCGGCCAGAAGACGCTCTTCGGCTTCGCCTTTGACGGGGACTTTGCCGACCTCGAGAAAAAGAGGTGCGGCCAATGGTGAGACCCGACTCAATCGTAACAAATCAACACGATCCCCGATCCGGGCAATCATCGCTTCGATTCGCCCGAAATCGACCAGCCCGCGCATGGCCTCTTCGCGAGTGATCTGCATCAGCAGGTGGTCGGGGTCGTATTTCAGTAGCGTGTCGTACAGGATATCGGATGAAAACGTCGCCTGCCGCCCGCTTTTGCGTTGCCCGCCGGTGTTGCGTTCGATCAGGCCCGCAATGGTGGCTGAGGCGCGAAATGTTCGCTTCATTACGGCATTGCCCGCCAACCACGTTTCCAGCCCGTCTCGCAGCGCATCAAGCTGGAACAAAGGGCGCGGATCGGTCACCGCATCCAGCCCCCAGATCAGCGTGGCGTAGTCGGTGGCGACAAAGCCCAGAGGGGCGAGCCCTGTCTCCTCCATCCGCTTGGTCAGCAGCAGCCCCAGTGTCTGCTGCGCATTACGACCGGCAAAGCCATAGACGCATAAATGTTCACGCCCGTTATCAGGAAAGCTCTCGATCAACAGGCGGTCGCGTTGTGGCAGCCGCGAAACGTCGCGCTGCAAAGCCAGCCAATCGGCAGTGTGGGTGGGCAACTGAGGCCAATCGGGCTGTGCAAACATGCGCAGAATGCGATCGCTCAGCTGTGTCGAGGTGGCGAATTTCGTGCCCATGAAGGTCGCGATCTTGGGTTTCTTGTCCGCGCGACGGCTGACCTCAACCACCATCTCGCGCAGACCTTCATAGCGGACGATCTGGCCGCCGATCAGAAACGTGTCGCCCGGTGTCAAAGACGCGGCAAAGCCTTCCTCCACCTCACCCAACGGTTTGCCGCCGCGATTGCGTCTCAGCCGAACCTTCAGGGTATCGGTGTCTTGGATCGTACCCAGATTCATCCGGATGCGTTGTGCGGCGCGCGGGTCACGCAGCTGCCAGCGCCCGTCAGGCCGCTGCTGCAGGCGTTGCCAACGATCATAGGCGCGCAGGGCGTAACCTCCGGTGGCGCAGAAATCCAGACAAGCGTCAAACGCGGTGCGGGTGAGGGAGGCATAGGGCCCCGCTGCGGTCATCTCAGAGAAAAGTGCATCGGCCTCAAATGGCCCTGCTGCAGCGGCGATCAGGATATGTTGGCAGAGCACGTCCCGAGGGCCCGGTCCGCGAGGTTCGCCGTCCAGATCATGCTCTTGCACCGCTTGCAGCGCAGCGACGCATTCGACCACTTCGAACCGGTTGGCGGGCACCAGAAGAGCCTTCGACGGCGCGTTGTAGCGATGATTTGCCCGCCCGATCCGCTGCACCAGCCGTTTGACATTTTTTGGCGCGCCGATCTGTATCACCAAGTCGACGTCACCCCAATCGATCCCAAGATCGAGGCTGCCTGTGCAAACGATGGCGCGCAGGTCACCACGCACCATCGCGGCCTCGACCCGCTCGCGTTGCTGCCGATCCAGACTGCCGTGATGGATGCCAATCGGCAGACCCTCGTCATTGGCGAGCCACAGGTTGTGGAAGAATATCTCGGCTTGCGCGCGGGTGTTGTGGAAGATCAAAGTGGTCTTGTGCTGCCTGATTTGCTCCAACACTGCGGGGATGGAATAGGCGGCGCCACCGCCAGACCAAGGGGGCATTTCTTCGGTCTGCAGCATGGCGATATCGGGATCGGGGCCTGGATCGGCCTGAATAATCCTGCAAGGGTCTGGATGACGGGCCAGAAAGCGCGCAATGCCCCCCGGGTCTTCCACGGTTGCCGACAGACCTACGCGACGCAGATCGGGGCAGAGCGCCTGCAACCGTGCCAGTGCCAGCATCAGTTGATCGCCGCGCTTGCTTTCGGCCAGAGCATGGATTTCATCGACAATAATGCGCTGCACCCCGGCAAACATGCGCGGGGCGTCTTCGTACGAAGTCAGCAAAGCAAGGCTTTCGGGCGTGGTCAGCAGGATATGCGGAGGATCGGCGCGTTGACGTTTCTTTTGGGTTGCAGACGTGTCGCCTGTGCGGTCCTCAATCCGGATGGGCAGGCCGATCTCATCCACTGGGGTGCGCAGGTTGCGGCGAATGTCGGCTGCCAGCGCCTTGAGCGGAGAGACATAAATGGTGTGCAGCCCGTCATGCGCACCGTCGGACAGCTCGGATAAGGAAGGCAGAAACCCCGCCATCGTCTTGCCACCCCCTGTAGGGGCAATCAGCAACGTCGCCGGGTCCTGTGACCGGTCGAACATCGCTTGCTGATGCGGATGGATGGACCATCCTTTGGCGACAAACCAATCGTTAATCCGGGCGGGAATCTGCTTCATCGCTGCAGATTACCCGCCCGGGATCAGAAGGACAGGGGGTCAGTGAATGATCTTTTCTTCCTTGACGAACATGTTCGCCCAGGCGCGGTCGATCAGATCGGGGTTCATCTGGTAGGGGATGCCTTCGAATTCGCAGATCGAGATCATCTGATCGATCAGGAAGATCGGCTGGTAGTTCGCATAAATGTTGTTGATCGTCGGGTATTTGACCTTCAACAAGTGCACCAGTGCGGCCTCGTCCAATGGCATCCCGCGCTTGCGGGCCACCATGGCGAAGATCTTCAGGAAGTTCTCCTGGTTCGGACCATCGATCTTGATCTTGAAGAAGATCCGGCGCAGGGCCGCTTGGTCGAAGATCTCGTTCGGGTGGAAGTTGGTCGAGAAGATGACCAGCGTATCGAAGGGAACCTCGAACTTTTCACCCGATTGCAGACCAAGGATATCCTTGCTTTCTTCCAGCGGAACGATCCAGCGGTTGATCAGGGCCTGAGGGGGTTCGGCCTGACGTCCAAGGTCGTCCACGATGAAAATGCCACCGGTGGACTTCAATTGCAGGGGGGCCTGATAGGTCCGCGCGGTGGGGTTATAGACGAGGTCGAGCATGCTCAGCGACAGTTCACCACCGGTTACAACGGTGGGACGTTCGCATTGCACATACCGTGTATCGAAGCGTTTGCGGCGGCGCAGGCTGTTGGGGTCGTCGGCTTCTTGTTCAATCGCGGTGTGCACGATCGGGTCATAAACCGTAATCACCTGTCCAGCATACTCGATAGCCCACGGGACATAAACATTGTCACCCAGCGCGTCCCGGATCCCGTTCGAGATTGAGGACTTACCGTTACCCGGCGGGCCATACATCAGGATCGAGCGGCCAGCACTCACCGCTGGGCCCAGATGATCCAGCAGGCTGTCGGGCAGAACCAGATGGCCCATCGCCCCGGTCAGCTGATCGCGTGTGACCTGAATATTGCGGATCGATTGGCGTTTGACTTGCTCGCGATAGATGTCCAGCGGCACGGGCATCGCGCCGAAATATTCCGATTGGCTGAGGGCGTCCAAAGCACGCGCCTTGCCTGCATCAGTCAACTGATAACCCATCTCATTGCCTGAGTTGGCATTCAGGGTGCCCGTCGCCTCCAGCAGTTTCTGTTCGCGCGCAATATCGATGAGTTCCTGCGTGACCGAACCGGGCAGACAGATTGCCGCCGCGATCTCGGTGACTGTGTCTACATTCTTGCGAAAGATCGTTTTCAGCAGAATGTCACGCATCATCACCAGCGGAAGCTGCATCTCAGCCAACCCTTTGGGGGCAGGGGGGGCCATAACGGAGGTCGTCTGCATGTTCATGAGCGGGGCTCGTCTGTCAATGTTCACACCAAAGGCCCCCTAAAGGGCCGTTTGAGGAAAATTTGACGCGGCTTTGTGGCAGGACCAAGGCGCGGGCAAGGCGCACAGATGATTGTTTACGATCCGTGAATTATGCCCAAGATCAGATAGATGGCGAGACTTCCTGCCAGAGGGAGGCCCATAGGAAACTTCTTACCCTGATCCCAGCTTTCCCAGTCCGGCGCGACTTGGCGTAACTTGGTGTGCTTGGCCAATCGGTGGGCTGTAACGGCGCCAAGCGTTGTCGCGGTCAGGATCACTATCACAAACATCAGGTCTCCCGTCCAGATAAACGGCGCAGCGGCAGCGCAGAATTTGGCATCTCCAGCACCCATCACCCCGGCGGCGTTCAGGACAATGCCAAGCAGCAAAATAACAATGATGTGAAGCAGTTGCCAACCATAGACCGGAAGTGACACTGACAGCGGGCCAAAGCTCCCAGCCACCCAGTCACCGGACCATGGCGGCAGGACAAAGAGTCCGACAACAACAAAGACCAAGGCCAGCGCCATGACTGCGTGGTTCTTGATCTTCATCTCGCGCATATCCGTGAACGCGACATAGAAACAGATCGGCAGCACGAAAGGCAAAAACCACGCCGCTGCTGCCGCTGGGATGATCATGGATCAGGCTTCCTCAAGCGCGCGGAGCGAACGGACGGCCTCGTCAAAATGCTGTGGATGGGTCGCGATGGCTTCGCGATACAGGTTTTTGGCGAGGTTGATGTCACCCTGTTTGACGGCAGAAATTGCCAGCGTATTCAGCAGCCTCGCTCGTTCGGCCTGAGTCATGGGCACTACAGGTACGCTGTAATTCCCTTGCGCGCTGCGCGCCAATACCAGGTTGTTCTTTGCGGTGAACAAAGACTGATCATGACGGATGGCTTCTGTGAAAAGCCGTTCTGCTTCGGCATATTGTCCGCGAGTCAGCTTGGAATACCCCCAGTTGTTCATCACACCTGCTGGGCGGGTCGTCAGACCAACAGCCGTTTCGTAGAAGTGGTCGGCGCTTTTCCAATCCTTTCTGGAATCAGCAACCAGCGCTTCGAGCCTATAACGTTTGAAGGTTTCATAAGTCGGGGGGATGCTATCGAGAGTTGCTTTCGCGCCGTTCCAGTTTCCGCTGCGCACTTGTGCGTCCGCGTATTCAACCTGGTCAGCGTTGTTGGCACCCTTCATGGTCAGCACGCGTTTCCACGCGGCGGCGGCCTCGGTATTGCGCTTTGCACGGGTCAGGCTGATCGCCAGCCCGCGTTGCAGATCGATGCGGTCGGGGTTCTTGATAGCTGCACCTTGGAAATAGGTAGCGGCCTCGTTGGGGTCGGCCGCGTTCAGCATCACGTCATTCAGGTTGGTCTCGTCGATGACGTTGACTTCCTGAAAGGTGCGCTCGACCTTTTCCTCTTCGGTTTCTTTGGCACAGGCGGTCAAAACCAACCCGCACGCAAACATCGTCGGAATCAAGAAGGGGTGGCGCATTTTTTGCGTCCTTTTACTGCTCTGCCTCTGTTGCCGGGTTTCTGCGCAGAACGAATTCTCCGTTACCGCGCTGCTCCAGCTCAAATTCTTGTTCTTGAGGGGTATTATTAACAGGATTTTCCATTTTTGCGAGTGCTAACCGTAAATTGTCACGGATTGCGTCACTTTCGCCATTGTCCAGCGCAAAGGCCTTGCGGAACACCTGCGAGGCCTCGGCATATTGCCCAGTCTCCATCAGGAAAACGCCCAGATTGTTCCAGGCGACAGGCCAGTCCGGATCATCTTCGACCGCACGGCGCAGCAGGGGTTCTGCTTGCCCAATCCGGCGCAGACCCAGATTGGCAGTTCCGAGCGAGGTCAGGATTTCCGGGGTCATGCCTTGCTGAAGGGCAGCACGTGTGAACGATTCCAGCGCCAGTTCATACTCACCCGCTGCCATCAGCCGATTGCCGATCGCAACCTCATCTACCGCAGGACCATCGGGATCAACCCCCGGTGCAAACGGACCATTGGCAGAGGGCGTTTCAGTGCAAGAAGCCACCATGGCAAGAACCATGGTGGCCAATATCGTTTTGCGAAGGCTCCGATCAGAGCGCCGATTGCCTTGCTTGATCGGGAATTGTTCTACCCTAGTTCCCAAAGTCCGCGATACCTTTTGCCGAAGGGCCAACAAGGATCACCAATAGCGGAGGAACGGTCAAAGTCATAGTTGCGAGTGTCATTTTGGTAGGCAATTTGTTGGCGGCCTCTTCTGCGCGCATCACGCGCTTGTCGCGCATTTCATCGGCATAAACCCTGAGCGCATCGGCGATTGGAGTACCAAATGAGGCAGATTGGATCATGACTGTGACAAACGCGCTCACGTCCTGGACACCACATCGTGTCGCGAAATCGCGCAGGACGACGTCTTTCTCTTTACCAGCTTTCATCTCGTGAGCGACAACCTCGAACTCATCCGCAATGTCGGGGTATGAAGCTTTCATTTCTGCAGCGACCCTGACGATCGCCTGATCCAACGATTGCCCAGCTTCGACGCAGACAAGCATCAAATCGAGTGTATCCGGAAATCCAGCGGTAATAGCCTCTTGGCGTTCAGCCACGCGCCGAGTGATCCAGTATTTTGGAATGAAGTAGCCGATTGCACCCGGGACAAGCACGCGGATGGCCATATCTTGAGTTGTCAGTTCTTCTCCATTCGAGAAGACGGTCACGAATAAAACACCCAGGATTACTCCGATAATTCCAAGAGCAAATTGAGCAAAGTGATAGAAGCGGACTGCGTCTTTCGATTGATACCCGGCCTGGCGGAGCTTGAGTTGAACCGCTGAATATTCCTCTTTGTTTTGCGGCTCGAGGAAATTTGCGAATTTCTCAAGCTGTTCGTTACGCCCCGCCGCCCTCAACCGGTCCTTTTTATTTTTCTTGGTCTTTTTGGGAGCTGCCGTCGATCGCTGCAGCTTCTTTAGCGGATCTTCCGGCTGATTCAGTATTAGCGGGATGGTGACCAGTATCATGAACAGCCCTAGGACACCGGCGACGATCAAAGGCCCGAATTCGCCAAGATTTTCTGTGAGCATATCGTTTATTTGGGTCAGAAATTCCATTGATATGTCCTCAGACTTTGATGTTCGTGAGAATGCGCATGACGATCAGGTTCAGCGTCAGCATGATACCGACAAAGAAACAGGCCGGTATGAAAAGTGAGTGGTCAATTACGTTGTCGTAATAGCCGGGGTCTTTGACCATAATAAAGACAAGACAGAACACGGGAAACCCCGACAGGAATTTGCCCGACCATTGCGCTTCTGCAGTGATCGCCTTGACGCGTCGGAATAGGCGGAACCGGGCGCGGATGACTTTAGCCAAACCCGCGAGAATTTCGGCAAGATTACCACCGGACTGCTGTTGAATCGAAACAGCAACCGCCAGAAAACGTAAATCCTGCATGTCCAGACGCTCCGCCAGATCCTTGAGCGCTTCGCCGACATCCCGGCCATAAGCACATTCATCCGATATGACACCGAACTCGGTCGCAAGTGGGTCTTCTACCTCGTTGGCAACGATCTGCACGGAAGACACAAACGGGTTACCGACACGAAGTGATCGCACCATCAGTTCAACGGCGTCGGGCAACTGCTCTTCAATCAGCGCCATACGCTTCTTTGCCTTATTGTTTACCCACGCATAGACAGCGCCAACCCCGATCGCGATAGAGATGGCGACGCGAAGTGATGTCTCAGTGGCCGTACCTATGCTCAGCCCCAGAAAGGCAAGGACTGAGACCAGAACCATAATCAAGATCAACTGCTTGGGCGAAAAGGCAATTGCAGCTTTTTGGGCCTTATCAGCAAGCAGAGAATACAGAGGTATCGTCTGCGACTTCATATGCTGCTGCATTTCTTTGCGCAGCTGCTCGAGAACCTGATCCCGCGCAATACCTTTGTCGATCATGTCCAGGCGTCTGTTGACGCGGCTGTTCAGGCTGATCGACTTACCAAAGGCAACCAGATAGATGCCCTCGACCAGGGCCAGAACCCCGACGAAGATACCGATATAGATAAGAGCCTCAACGGGCAGTTGCATTTCTCCGGTCTCCTACATCGTGGTTGGGTCGTAGATCGACGGTGGCAGGTCAAAGCCCCACAGACGGAAGCGTTCGGAATAGTGGCTGCGCACGCCGGTGGCTGTGAAATGGCCGATGATCTTGTTGTCAGGTGTCAGTCCAACCCGTTGAAACCTAAAGATTTCTTGCATCGAAATCACATCACCTTCCATCCCGGTAATCTCGGTGATCGAAGTCATACGACGTGAACCATCCTGCAGACGGCTGGCCTGTACGATCAGGTTCACAGCCGATGAGATCTGGCTGCGGACCGCCTTGATCGGCATCTCGATGCCTGCCATTGCGATCATGTTTTCCAGACGAGAGATGCCGTCCCGGGCCGAGTTGGCGTGGATCGTGGTCATCGAGCCGTCGTGACCGGTGTTCATGGCCTGCAGCATGTCAATCACCTCGGCACCACGCGTCTCGCCCACAATGATGCGGTCAGGGCGCATACGCAGGGCGTTCTTCAGACAGTCGCGTGGACTGACCTCGCCTTTGCCTTCCACGTTGGGCGGACGGCTTTCCATCCGGCCCACATGGGTCTGCTGCAGCTGAAGTTCCGCCGTATCCTCGATGGTCAGAATGCGTTCAGCGTCATCAATGAAGCTGGACAGGGCGTTCAGTGTTGTTGTTTTACCCGAACCTGTACCGCCCGAAACGATGATGTTCAGTCGAGTCGACACTGCGGCTTGAAGATAAGCGGCCATTTCTTCGGTAAACGCGCCGAAATTGACCAGATCGTCGATGCCCAGTTTGTCTTTTTTGAACTTACGAATGGAAACCAGAGAACCATCCACCGCGATCGGCGGCACCATTGCGTTGAAACGCGATCCGTCAGCAAGGCGGGCGTCGACATAAGGGTTCGATTCATCGACGCGACGACCCACGGCGGAGACGATCTTGTCGATGATCCGCATCAGATGCTTTTCATCTTTGAAGGTGATGTCGCTGATTTCCAGCTTGCCCGCGCGTTCCACAAAGATCTGTTGCGGTCCGTTCACCAGAATATCGTTGACCGTGTCATCCTGCAGCAACGTCTCAAGCGGGCCGAGGCCCGTGACCTCGTCGTACAGTTCCTTGTTGAGTTGACTGCGATCTTCCCGGTTCAGAACGATGTTGCGCGCTTCCAGAACTTCGCTTGCGATTGCGCTGATCTCGGTGCGCAACTCAGCCTCACTGGCCTTTTCGAGAGCTGCGAGGTTGAGGTTTTCTAGCAATTCGCGATGCAGCTCCAGCTTGATCTCGCCCAACCGTTCTTTGCGTTTGCGCTCTTTGTCGTTGCTGACAACCTCGGCGGCTTTCTTCTGCACCGGTTTGCGGGCGACGGCTGTTGCGGTAGAAGTCGCAGCTGGCGCGGCCGCGGGGGCAGCGGCGGGCGCTTTGGCTTCAACCGGCTGAGCCGAGGGCTGTTTCTTGTATCTTGAAAACACGGGCAGCTCCCCTTCGTGTTATGCGGCTTCGGCGTCGCTGCTGCCGAGGCTATGGAGCGATTGAGCCAGTTTGGCGATTTCCCGACGGAGCGGGTTCTTGGCTGCTGAACTGGCCAGCGGCAGGCCATGATCACCGGCTTGCATGACCGGCTTGCCGCCATCGGGCAGAAGCAAGTCGATCGAAATGCCCAGGCTTTCACCCATGCGCTTGACCCGGCTCTTGCCGTTCAGATCAGTGAATTTAGGCGCCCGGTTCAGCGCAAAGCGCAGTTTATTGAAAGGCAGCTCTTCGGCTTGCAGCGCGCGTTTCAGGCGCAGCGCATTCTGGGCCGAGCGCATATCCAACTCGATCAGGGCGAAATAGACATGCGCCGCATGCAGGATCGTCTCGGACCACTGAACAAGCGTTTTGGGCATGTCGACCACCACATAGTCGAAATGCGCGCGCGCGGTATCGATCACGCGCTGAATATCTTCCGGAGTGATGATGT
Source organism: Ruegeria sp. CF4 (assembly GCF_056537345.1). Lineage (NCBI taxonomy): Bacteria > Pseudomonadati > Pseudomonadota > Alphaproteobacteria > Rhodobacterales > Roseobacteraceae > Ruegeria > Ruegeria sp. CF4. The sequence continues at coordinate 149,852 of NZ_JBQFRJ010000001.1, forward strand.
CGAGCGGAATCATGTCCGAAGGTGCAGTCAGTACCTGCAGCTTGTCCTCAAAATTCTGCAGTGCCTGACCAAAGGATTCTTCGTCCATCGAGTCGGTATCCGACAGCATTTCGAAAACCGCTTCGTGGCGTGGCAGGTCCAGGTAGGTGGAAACCGTGCCGTATTGCAGATCCAGATCGATCAGACAGACCTTGGGCGCTTCCTTGGCCGAAACGGTTGCCAATTCCCAGGCGAGGTTTACAGCCATAGTTGTCGACCCAACGCCTCCGGCAAGCCCTTGAACCACAAACAGTGCACCTTCCTTTGATGCGCCACTGGCAAGAGGTGCAGCGGCGGGCTGAGGTGCAACAACCGGATCTGGTTTGTTCATCCGGTCGATTGCTTCCTGCAATTCATTCTCTGGAAGGGGGTAGGGCACGAATTCGTCGGCGCCTTTGCGCAGCAATTGATGCAGCGAGGCCGGCGTGACATCTTCTGCGATCAGGACAACCTTGATGCCTTTTTCTTTGGCCCGCACGATGATCTCGCCCATCAGCGTCAGATTGTCTTCGTCATCACCGTCCAGTGCCAGTGCCACGAATTGCAGCGATTGAGCTTCCGGTTGACTGAAAAACGCAAGCGCTTCTGCAAATCCAAGATCGCCCCAGCGCTCACCCAGCGCGGCTTCCATATCTTCGATCAAAAGATCGAAGTTCTGAACATCCCGGCTTATGGTGCAAGCCAGAATGGCGGTATTTTCGTCTTGCGGCGTCGCGCTCGTCATTAACACAATCCTCGTCGAGAGGGCTGAGCAAACCGATTGAACGCGTGGAAGGTCAGTTCTGGTTTGCTGTCGCCCGGTGCGGTCAATTTTGGCCGCAGGTCACCCAATTGTTCACAACGTCGCTTGGAAGTTGGGCAAGAATTGGGCGCAAAAGAACCAATTGTAGGGAAATGGGCGACAATGCCGCCCATGACTTGAGTATTATTCGCTGCCGCTGGTGTCGCCGTCGCGCTGAATATAGCTCAGTGGAGTGGCGCTCGCGATGTATTCTCGATAGATCACGCGGGCATATTTTCCGTCCAGCAGGTTCGGATGACGATCCACAAACCCGGATACCTCGGTTACAGTGCGACGGTTGCGTCGGTCGCGATCTGGTGTCGCCACAAGTGGTCTGGATTTTCCAAAGGAAACAACTGCTTCAAGCCTTGAGCGTGAAATCCCTTGTTGTGTCAGGAAAGCGACGGCGGCGTTCGCACGCCGCTGCCCCAAACGCTTGTTGTACGAGTCAGATCCAACCGCATCCGTATGACCATAAACGCGGAAGCGCGCCTCGGGGAATTGCTTAATCCAAGCCGCTTGCTGCAGTAGGATTCGCTGCGCCGAGACATCAAGCTTTGCACTATCAAACGCAAAGTTGATCTGTGTTGGAACTTCAGCTGCGAACCGTTGTGCCAGAATCTGGCTATACGTCAGTTCGCCATTCATGACCTGGATGTTGTTCAAGGTCGCATTGCCGAAGGTGCCAGCATCGATCTCATATCCGGCTTCGCGTGTACAACCTGCGACAGCAACCGAAAGAGCCAGTGTAATGATCCACTTATCCATTGGTTCTATCCTCTCCTATCAATCCAGGACGTAGCCATAAGACTGACCGAAATCCTGCTTGGCTACTTCGGACGCGGCACCGTTTCCAGCACGTTCTGTTCGGGCGACCTTGCCGTTTACAAAGAGATCAAACTCGCTCGGTGGTTTTACCCGGTCAGTTGGCAGAGCCAGAGCTTCGCCACGCGTTGGTGATACCAGATGTGCGGTGACAATGATGATGAGTTCGCTTTGTTCGCGTTGATACTGAGCGCTGCGGAACAGGGCACCTAAAACCGGTACATCACCCAGCCAAGGTACTTGGTTACTCAGATCGGCGAAATCATCCTGGATTAAACCCGCGATTGCAAAGCTCTCACCATCGCGAAGCTCGACAGTAGTCTTGGTTTGACGCACGATGAAGCTTGGAACGTTGTCCCCGTTGATGGTGAAGTTAGAGTTCGGGTCGATACTCGAAACTGTTGCCCCCATCTCGAGATTGATCAGATTACCGTCGACCACACGAGGCACGAACAGAACCTGCACGCCGAATTGGCGATATTCGATAGCGACGACCCCATCATCTTGCGGTACAGGGATCGGAACCTCGCCACCTGCTAGGAATTCGGCTTCCTGACCTGACAGGGCTGACAGATTCGGTTCAGCAAGGCTTCGGGCCAACCCTTTGGATTCAAGCGCTTCCAACAGCAGACGAACCTGAGTGGAGCCCGCCCCGAAACCAAAGAGGATGGCGCCGGTATTGGTTTGCACCACCGGAATGTTGTTGCTCAAAGCGTTGGTCAGCGAACCCTGGTTGTTCAAGGTATTGAAACCAGCAGTTACGTCGCCGCCGCCAAAGCCCAGCGAAGCAGACAGGTTCTTCGCGACCGAGCGATTCATTTCTGCAAAGCGCACCTTCAACATGACCTGCTGCACGCCGCCAACATTCATCAGATTTGATACACGTTCAGGCGCGTAGCGTTCGGCCAGCTCAAGAGCGCGTGCAAGACGAGCGCTGCTGGAGACTGTGCCCGACAGGACGATGCCGTCATTGGCCGTGCGCACTTCGATCTGCTCATTTGGCAGGATCTGGCGCAGCCTTTCTTTGAACTCAGTGACATCCGGTGCAACCCGTACCCGTACATTGGTCAGAAGGTTGCCCGCTCCGTCGAACAGGGTCAGCGTGGTCATGCCTGGGGCGCGACCTAATACATAGATTGTCCGATCCGACAGCGTCGAAACGTCCGCGATTCCCGCATTTGCGATGCTGATCTCAGCAAACGGTTCTTCGCTCTCCACAACGATTGCGCGGTTGACCGGGACGTCCAGCGATTCTGCCGTCCCTTTCTTGACCACGCGAAGATTTTGGGCCCAAGCGGCATCGCCGATTGAGCTCACTACAAGCGTCAACCCCAGCAGGGTTGCGCTGATCCAGGAACGTATTGTCATGTGACCTGCCTCTCCGATCACCACTCGATTTTATGGGTCTTATGCCCTCTATCCGGAAACCCTGCGCGAAAACCGGATTTATTGCAATAATCAATGGTTTCTGGAATTTTCTTTATGTGGACAATGCGCAACATCACAACGAAATAGGCCGCGCGTAATGCGCGGCCTTTGGTCCGTAACAGACTGAATTGACGTTAGTTTGTGCAAGGGATTGGGGTTTCGACGATTTCGTTCCCACGTCGAGTTCGGACGGTGCAGACTTGTTTCTTGGGTGCCTGCGGCGCCGGGGCTGCTTCTTTGATTCCAAGCAGTTTTCGTTGATCGACTTCGATAGCGCTCGCAACCGCTTCATCCTGCGCTCCAACCAGAGCCAATGATAGCCGTCCAGTGTTTTGGGCTTGCGCGAGCGCTGCAATTTGTTCAGGTGTCGCTGCAACAGTGACCGTACGTGCAATCGTCGCACCGGTTATGTCCGATCCAGCGATTTGATCGACCGCGATCAACTGGATCTTGCTTTGAATTAAGCGCGTGATTTCCCCCTGAGCGCCTTCAACCGCGCCACGCAACGAGCCTGTCCAATAGACATCAATGTTATCTCCAGGGCGCAGAAAGCCCGATACGCCGGAGGCGACGTCAACACTGATGGCGAACGCGCGCATTCCTTTTTCAAGTTGCGACGTAAGGCCTGCGGCTTCACCGGGCCTTGTAACTTTCACCTTCATGAGTGCTTCGTCTTTTTCCATCGCTCTGAGAACGAAGCGTTCGCTGTCATCGGTCTCAGGAAAAAGCACGGCTATGTCAGTGAAGCTGCCTTCAGGCACTGCTGATTCAGGCCATTGAACCATACGGACATCATCTTGCGACAGAGGTTCGCCATATCTTAGCTTACGATTCGATACGACTACGCCGACGGTTGGAACAACGCCTTCTTTGGCGCTGGCCAGCGCCTCTTGCGCCGCCAGCCGCTCGCGGGCAAGTGCACTCTGATGCTCAGTTATATAGCCCCGCGCCATATAAACTGCGCCGCCTGCCAGGACGACGCCGATGATTAAGACAAGACCAAACATAGCTCGCATATTATTACCTCACGTTCATCGTCGCGCGGATGAGTATTCAAAGCGGATGGGATGTTTTGATTGTACCCCAACGTGTTCGCGATCAACGCTAGCTTTGAATTGTGTCGAAATAAGGGACAATAAGAACAAATTCATTGTCGTATTGAGGTCGTATACCAATCGCCCCAGTTGTTTGCCGCTAAGAAAGAATAGAAAAGAGCCACATCAGATCTCTCTGATATGGCTCCAAGATTTGGCTTAGCACTAGCCGTGCTTCGATATCTTAGCCGCCGGTGCCGCTGTCAGAGCTGTCAGCGCTTGTTGCTCCGGTAACGCCACCAGCCGATGTGGTGCTTACAGTTGCGCCGGTCATCGCTGCTTCCACATTGTCAGCCATGCCCGAAGCACCGCCTGAGATGCCGCTGTATGCAACAGCTGCCAGGCCCACAACAGCTGCGGTCAGAACGACCCAGTCTACAGTTACGGCGCCGTCTTCGTCTTTGCGGAAGTTCTTGATGAACTTGATCATGTTACGTCCCTCCTAAAGGATCAAAAAGTAATTAACCTCGGCGTCTTCCAGAGCTTTCTCTCTCAGTCCGCTCCCGATCGTCTCGGCATGGATATATGTTTGACCCTTGTGCGTGGCAGGAATTGGGCCAATCGCGATTTTTTTCACTCAAAGCTTAACTTTTTGATGAGAAATATTGTAACATACGGAAAATAAACGAAAAAAAATATCTCCTTTTTACTTCCACCCGCCACGAGCGATGCAAAATAGCGGCAAATGAGGCGAAATTGCCCCAATTCGCGTTGTTTTTCTGGTGTAATGAGCTGTTCTCAGGTTCAAACTGTTCCAAAAGATAAAAATCGAGGCAGGCAAATGTATTTCCGGGACGCACTTATATGCGCCGGCGCGGTCGCGTTGCTAATAGGTGGCGCAGCGCAGGTCTTTGCGACCGAGCAAGAACCGCGCGGTGTTTACAAGCGGCTCTCAGCCCCCAAGCCGGGAGCGCGCGTGCGAGTCACCATCCAAATCACACCAGAACAGCATGCGACTGCTCCTTCGGCCCCCAGCACCGGGGCTTTGCTTGAGGTGCCAGACGATGTGACGCCAGCAAAGGTGCCCGCCTCGACGCCACCCAAGATTGCCGGGGCTGGGACCGGGATCGCTAAGCCTGTTGGATCCTACAAAGCGTTCTGGAATCGGGTGTCGCCCGAACTGGCGCAGGCAAATGCAGGGCGGTTGCGTGAGGCTGTGCAGGCGCTGACCGCCACGGGTGTTGCTGCGCCACGCCTGCAGACATTGCAGGAAATCGTCAATCAGCGGGGTGTTGATATTCTGCGGTCCACCGTGGGCACCAATGTGTCACCCGCGCTGGTGCTGGCCGTGATCTCGGTAGAATCGGCAGGAAAGACTGAGGCCGTGAGCTCTGCGGGTGCACAGGGCCTGATGCAGCTGATGCCGGCGACGGCCGAGCGCTTTGGGGTAAAAGACAGTTTCAAGCCCGAACAGAATATCGAGGGCGGCGTACGGTATCTGCATTGGTTGATGGAAGAGTTTGGGCAGGATCCGATTCTGGTCCTGGCTGGCTATAACGCGGGTGAGGGAGCCGTGCATAAGCACAGCGGAGTGCCGCCCTACGCCGAAACGCGGGATTATGTGCCAAAGGTCCTTGCGGCGTTTCAGGTTGCCAGCGCCTTATGTACGACGACACCTCAATTTGTCTCGGACCCCTGCGTCTTTCAGACCACCAACTAAAAAAGGCCCGCATAGCAGCGGGCCTTCTGATTCATAGACGGGGCACTCAACCGACAATCGTCGCCTGAGTGGCTGCGCGCATATCGTCTTCGCTGACACCATCGGCCAGCTCTACGATCTTAAGCCCGCCTTCGACAACATCCAGCACGCCAAGATTGGTGATGATGCGATCAACGACGCCCTGGCCAGTCAGTGGCAGAGTGCACTCTTTCAGCACTTTTGAATCGCCGTGCTTGTTGGTGTGATCCATGACCACGATTACGCGGCCCACACCGGCCACCAGATCCATCGCGCCGCCCATGCCTTTGACCAACTTGCCGGGAATCATCCAGTTCGCCAGATCGCCTTTCTCGTCCACTTCCATCGCACCCAGAATCGCAGCGGCGATTTTACCGCCTCGGATCATGGCAAACGAAGTCGCGCTATCGAAATAGGACGTGCGAGACAGTTCGGTGATTGTCTGTTTCCCTGCGTTGATCAGGTCCGCGTCTTCCTCGCCTTCGAACGGGAAGGGGCCCATGCCCAGCATGCCGTTCTCGGATTGCAGCGTAATATCCTTGTCACCCACATAGTTCGCCACCAGCGTCGGAATCCCGATGCCGAGGTTTACATACATGCCGTCTTCCAGCTCTTCTGCCGCGCGTGCGGCCATCTGATTGCGATCCCAGGGCATTATGCGTCCTCCTTCTTGCGGGTGGTGCGCTGTTCGATGCGCTTTTCGTGGCTGCCTTGAATGATGCGATGCACATAGATGCCGGGCAGGTGGATCGAATCCGGTTCAAGTGAGCCGCGCGGGACGATCTCTTCGACCTCAGCCACACAGATTTTACCGCAGGTCGCGGCGGGCACGTTGAAGTTACGAGCGGTCTTGCGGAACACGAGGTTCCCGGTGTCATCAGCTTTCCACGCCTTCACGATGGCGAGGTCGGCGAAGATGCCTTCCTCCATGATATAGGTCTCGCCGTTGAATTCCTTGTGCTCTTTACCCTCCGCAATCACCGTGCCTACACCTGTCTTGGTGTAGAACCCGGGGATGCCAGCACCACCGGCGCGCATCCGCTCGGCCAGCGTGCCTTGCGGGTTGAATTCCAGCTCAAGTTCACCGCTCAGGTATTGGCGCATGAACTCGGCGTTTTCGCCGACATATGAGCTGATCATCTTCTTGACCTGCTTGGTCTGCAGCAGGATGCCGATACCGAAATCATCAACACCTGCGTTGTTCGAGGCAAAGGTCAGATCCTTGGCACCCGAGGCCTTGATCGCCTCAAGCAGCATCTCTGGGATACCGCACAGCCCAAAGCCGCCCGCCGCGATGAGCATGCCGTCCGAGATCACCCCATCGAGCGCCTCATCGGCATTGTCATAGATTTTCTTCATGGAAAACTCCCCCAATGACATGGTGTTGGGCCGAGTTGTGCCGTCACGTCATTGGGAAGTCAATGAAACCCGGGCGAGGGTGGTATTTCTACCTAGCCCGCCGCCTTCTTTTTCGGCGCTGCCTTTTTCTTGGTACCCTTCTTGGCCGCGCGTTCATTGACCAGTTCGATGGCCATTTCCTGCGTCACATCCTCGGGCTTGATGTCCTTGGGGATGGTCGCATTGACCTTTTCCCACTTCACATAGGGCCCATAGCGCCCATCCAGAACCTGCATTGTGCCGCCGTCGGGGTGCTCACCCAGTTCTTTCAACGGTTTTGCCGCTGCGCGCCGCCCGCGCCCCGGATTAGCGCGCTTTTCGGCCAGCAGCTCCACGGCGCGGTTCATACCGATCTCGAATACATCATTGGGGTCTTTGAGGTTGGCATAGACCGGTTTGGCCTCGTCGGCGAGCTGATGCATCAGGTACGGGCCAAAGCGGCCAAAGTTTGACGTGATCATACCGCCTTCAGGATGTTCCCCGATCTGACGCGGCAGGCTGAGCAGCGTCAGCGCTTTCTCCAAATCCATGTCATCCTTGCTCCAGCCGCGGGGTAGGGACGCACGCGGGGGCTTCTTATTCTCGGGCGTGGGTTCGCCGCGCTGAACATATGGCCCGAACCGGCCGGATTTCAACCAGATTTCATCGCCCGCATCCTCGCCCAGCAGCCGTTCGTCGCCTTCTGCGCCTTCGCCCGCGATGGGGCGGGTATAGGTGCATTCGGGGTAGTTGCCGCAGCCCACAAAACCACCGGTGCGAGAGGTCTTCAGGTGCAATTGACCGACACCGCATTTCGGGCAGATGCGCGGATCAGAGCCGTCTTCGCGCGGCGGATACAGCTGCGGTGCCAGCGCCTCGTCCAGCTTGTCTAGCACCTCTGAGATGCGCAATTCCGACGTCTCGCCAATCGCCGCCGAGAAATCACGCCAGAATTTGCCCAGCAGATCCTTGTAGTCACGGTCACCCGCACTAACGTCGTCAAGTTCCTCTTCCAGATTGGCGGTGAACTCATAGCCCACATATTGCCGGAAGAAGTTCAGAAGGAAGATCGTCACGATCCGGCCCTTCTCCTCAGGGATCAGCCGGTTCTTGTCCTTGCGCACATATTCACGGTCCTGAATCGTGGTGACGATCGAGGCATAGGTCGAGGGCCGCCCGATCCCCAGCTCTTCCATACGTTTGACCAGAGTGGCCTCGGTATAGCGCGGAGGCGGTTGAGTATGGTGCTGCAGTGCAAGCACGGCCTCTTTGTCAGACAGAATCGCGGCTTTGTCCGAGTCGCCGGTGGCCTTGGTAAACTGATCGCGCAGCGATGTTTTGGCAAAACGCGCCGGATCGCCCTGCATGATCTGTGGCAGGCGCTTGTCGTCATCGTCGACAACGTCATCGCGGCCTTCTTCATAAACACGCATGAAACCGTCGAACAGCACCACCTGACCAGTGGCGCGCAGACCAACCTGACCGTCTGTGCTGGTGATCTCAACTGTCGTACGCTCCAGCCGCGCGGCGGCCATCTGGCAGGCGATGGTGCGCTTCCAGATCAGATCATAGAGCTTGCGCTGATCCTCATCGGTCACCTTCAACGCCTTGGCATCGCGCGACATATCTGTCGGGCGAATACACTCGTGCGCTTCCTGCGCGTTCTTGGCCTTGTTCTTGTACATGCGCGGGCTGTCAGGCACGTATTCCGCGCCATAACGATCTGCAATCGCATCGCGCGCTGCGGCCACGGCCTCGGGTGCCATGTCGATGCCGTCGGTTCGCATATAGGTAATGTAACCAGCTTCATACAGCCGCTGTGCCACTTGCATCGCATGGCGCGCACCCATGCCAAACTTGCGGCTGGCTTCCTGTTGCAAGGTCGATGTCATGAACGGGGCAGAGGGGTTACGGGCGGCAGGCTTGGCCTCGACCGACGACACGCTTAGATCGCGGCTGGTGATGGCTTGAACGGCCAGTTCAGCTTGCGTTGCGTTTGTCAGATCATGCTTGTCCAGCTTTTTACCGGCCAGAGTGACCAGACGTGCCTCATAGGTCTGGCCCCGGGGCGTCTCGAACACGGCCTTGACCGACCAGTATTCGACCGGCTTGAAGGCTTCGATCTCCATCTCGCGTTCGACGATCAGGCGCAGGCAAACCGATTGCACGCGTCCCGCCGAACGCGCGCCCGGCAGCTTGCGCCAAAGAACCGGCGACAGGTTGAAGCCCACCAGATAGTCCAGCGCGCGACGGGCCAGATAGGCCTCGACCAGAGGCATATCGACCTCACGCGGGTTCTGCATCGCCTCGGTCACGGCGTCCTTGGTAATGGCGTTGAATGTCACGCGGCTGACCGGCGTGTCCTTCTTGATCGAGCGGCGCTTGGTAAGCGCTTCCTGCAGATGCCAGCTGATCGCTTCGCCCTCGCGGTCAGGGTCAGTTGCGAGGATCAGAGCGTTGTCTTCCTTCAGTGCGTCGGCAATGGCTTTGACATGCTTTTTGCTGTCATTGCCGACCTCCCATTTCATCGAAAATTCGTGCTCAGGATCGACTGAACCATCTTTCGGCGGCAGGTCCCGCACATGGCCGTACGAGGCCAAAACCGTGTAGTCGGGGCCGAGATATTTGTTGATTGTTTTTGCTTTGGCCGGAGATTCTACAACAACTACAGGCATTTAAGTGGAAACCTCGCTCGACGAATTGGGCGCCTTCTATGGTGGTGCAAAATGTGTGGGGCAAGACAGAATTGTCAATGCGTTCCTTTTACCGCCTGAAAAGCGGTGTGATTTCAGCATGCTAGAGGGTGTTTGAACGATATGCGCGCGTCAAAGCATCAGCCGATTCAAAGGACGCGCCTTAGCTGGCCAGGGATAATAACCCGCCCGGTTGGCGCTGGATCCGCCCCTCAAGCTCAAGATCAACCAGTGCAGGGCCCAGCTCTCCGGCGGTGGCGGCAATGTCGCGCAGCAACTGATCCTCGGCAATAGGCGAAGGGCCAAGGCGATCGAGGATTTGCGCGTGAATTGCCTGCACAGGGTTGCGTTTGGGGGCCGCGGTTGGCGTTTCAGGTTCCGAGAAATGCGCGACCTGTGCTGGCAGGGCTTCGAGAACATCGTCGGCGGACCGCACGAGCGTTGCCCCGTCGCGAATCAACAGATTGCATCCAGCGGCTCTTGAATCAAAAGGATGACCTGGAACAGCCAGCACCTCGCGCCCCTGATCCAGAGCGTCCCGGGCGGTAATGAGGCTTCCTGACTTGGCAGCAGCCTCAACCACGACAACTGCCTGTGCCAGCCCCGATATTATGCGATTGCGGCGGGGGAAATGGCGGGCCTGGGGCGTCATACCCATCGGCTGTTCGGACAGGCGCAGACCCTTGCGGGCGATATCATGCGCCAGATCGGTGTTCTCTGCCGGGTAAATCACATCTACGCCCCCGGCCATGACCGCTATCGTGCCGGTCTCCAACGATGCCAGATGCGCCGCGGTATCAATGCCGCGTGCCAGTCCTGATACGATGGTATGTCCTTTGTTGCCCAGTTCAGAGGCTAACCCCCGCGCCATGCGCGCGCCTAGAGAGGAGCAATTGCGGGCACCTACCATGGCGATCGCAGGTTTTTGAAGAAGCGACACGTCCCCGACGGCCCATAGCAAGGGCGGAGCGTCGTTCAGATCATCCAAGGCGGTGGGAAAATCGGCGGCCCCAAGGCACAAAAGCCGCGCCTTGGCGGCTTTTGCAGCCTTGAGCTCCGCCTCGATGACGCCGGGAGGGCAGATTTCATACCCTTCTATTCCGGCAGCGCGTGCCATTTCGGGTAGCGCGGCCAGCGCGTTCTGCGCCGAGCTATGTTCACGCAGCAGCCTGCGAAATGTCGCTGGGCCAACCTTGCGTGAGCGCAACAGGCGAAGCCACGAAAACCGGTCCTCTTCCGTGGTGGGTGGGAGTGGGGGGTGATTGGAAGAAAGCTGCTCCTCGGTCATCCGGTGCTCCGCCTGATTGCAGAACTGGTTTACGGGTTCGGGGGTTAACAGCCTGTAAATCGCGGAAAATTAGATGCGATTTGTTGAAGGAATTTGGCCGACGATCTGCATATAGCTTTGAAAATAGATGAGAAAATTCGTGCGAATTTTCTTGGCCCGGTTGGCGGGCGGATTGCGCTCAGGCGAATTAGAAGGGCACCGTGTTAACGGTGCGCCCATGTATTTTTTCTTGGGTCCGACTCAGGCGGCTGACCCACCGACGGTCAGGCCATCCATCAAAACGGTTGGCTGCCCGACACCGACCGGCACCCATTGCCCGTCTTTGCCGCACGTCCCCATGCCGGGATCCAATGCCATATCATTGCCCAGACCGCGGATACGCTTCAATGCCGAGGGCCCATCGCCAATCAAAGTAGCACCTTTGACGGGTGCGCCGATCTTGCCGTTTTCGACGCGGTAGGCCTCGGTGCAGGAGAAGACGAACTTGCCGTTGGTAATATCGACCTGACCGCCGCCGAATCCCACGGCCCAGATTCCGTCCTTGATATCGGCGACCAGCGCCGCCGGATCGGAGTCACCGCCGAGCATGATGGTATTGGTCATGCGTGGCATGGGTTTGTGCGCATAACTCTGCCGGCGCCCGTTCCCGGTTGGTGATACCCCCATAAGGCGGGCGTTCTGGCGGTCTTGCATGTAACCGGTCAGGATACCGTCCTCAATCAGCACCGTTCGCGAGCTTGGTGTGCCTTCGTCATCCACGGTTATCGAGCCGCGCCGATCAGCGATGGTGCCATCATCCACCACAGTGACGCCCTTTGAGGCAATCTGCTGCCCCATCAGACCAGCAAAGGCCGAGCTTCCCTTGCGATTGAAATCGCCTTCAAGCCCGTGGCCGATGGCTTCGTGCAACAGGATACCGGGCCAGCCGGGGCCAAGCGCAACCTCCATCACACCGGCGGGTGCGGGGATTGCATCTAGGTTCACTAGTGCAATCCGTAGCGCCTCGCGTGTCTTGTCCTGCCAGTCAGCAGGGTCGATCAGGCCGTCCAGCCCCACACGACCTCCGCCCCCGGCCGAGCCGCTCTCACGTCGTCCGTTCTGTTCGACGATGACCGAAACATTCAGGCGTGTCATCGGGCGCACATCGCGCACCAGCACACCGTCGGGGCGCAGAATTTCAACTTCTTGAACTGCGGCAGCGATGGTGGCGCTGACCTGCACCACGCGCGGGTCCAGATCGCGGGCAAAGGCGTCAACCGCACGCAGGGTCTCTATCTTGACTGGGAAATCGGCAGATTCGATGGGATCTTCATCCGTATAAAGCCGGATATTGGTTGATCGCGGAGGCTCAGCCAACGTACCGCCACCATCACCTACCGCAAGGCGTGCCGTTTCCGCGGCGCGTTTCAGGGCAGGGATCGAAACATCTGTTGAATGAGCATATCCCGCCACTTCGCCCTGAACAGCGCGTAGACCGAAGCCTTCGGATGCGTCATAAGATGCTGTGCGCAGACGCCCGTCATCGAACACCAGAGACTCGGACTTTCGGCGTTCGACAAAAAGCTCTCCGTCTTCGGCCCCGGCTGTTGCGGACTGCAAGACAGCAAGCGCTTCGTCTTGCGGAAGAGTGCTCTCAAAAGGGCGAAATGGGGCCTGAGTCATGGGTTGCGACCTTTCGGGTTTGATCCAGATCAAAAATAGCGTCTGTTTGACGCAAGCATTTTGCTTTATCTACCTCCCGGAATATGGTTTTTAACGCGGCCAAAGACAACGGGAGAGGTGCGACCGATTCACACCTTTTCGCCAGGGACGCAAAGATCAAACGATCAGGACAGAACATGAAGAATGCTTTGATGCTTTCGGGGCTTGCAACAGCCCTCTCCAGCCTTCCAGCCATGGCTCAGGAGCTTGAGATTATTGGCAAGCCGGTCGATGGTGGCATGGGTTTCCAGCCTGCCGCGACAAGCCTCGCGGAAGGTATCCAGCGGTTGGACGGAATGATTCTCGTGATCATCACCGCAATCTGCCTGCTGGTCGCGGGTCTGCTGGTGTACTGCATCATGCGCTACAACCAGCGCGTCAACCCGAATCCTGCGCGATTCTCGCACTACACCCCGGTTGAGATTGCGTGGACGCTTGGCCCGATCCTGATTCTGGTCTTTATCGGAGCGTTTTCGCTGCCGGTGCTGTTCAAGCAGCAGGAAATTCCGGAAGGTGACGTGGTGATCAAAGTCGTGGGCAACCAGTGGTACTGGACCTACGAATATGTGGATCACGATTTTGCCTTCGACAGCTATCTTCTGGGCCATCCGGCCACTCTGGATGAGGGCGCGCGCCCGGCGGATGCCGACGTAACGCCGTTTGTTCTGGACGATGCGATGCGTGCGAAGCTCGCGGATTCCGGTTATGGCGACGATGAATGGCTTCTGGCCACCGACACGGCTGTTGTCGTACCGGTTGGCAAGATCATCGTGATGCAGGTCACGGCGTCGGACGTGATCCACTCTTGGGCCATCCCTTCCTTTGGCGTGAAGCAGGACGGTGTACCAGGTCGCCTGGCCGAGCTGTGGTTCCAGGCCGACAAGGAAGGCGTCTATTTCGGCCAGTGCTCGGAACTGTGCGGCAAGGACCATGCCTATATGCCGATCACGGTGAAAGTGGTCAGCGAAGAAGCCTATGAAGAATGGCTGCAAGGTGCTCTGGAAGAGTATGCAGGTCAGCCTGCTGCTTACCAGGTGGCCTCGAACTAAGCCCATCGCGGGCTAGGTAAACACAAGCGGGCTGCGCGGTAATCGCGCGGCTTTTGCCCCAGAAGGACCGGATATGAGCGACGCAAGCTTCAATGCCAGCACCGTTTCTGCACAACCCCGTGCGGATGAGGCGGGCTTTGGTGATTATTTCGCCTTGCTGAAGCCGCGCGTGATGTCGCTGGTGGTGTTCACCGCTCTGGTCGGGCTGCTGGCCGCGCCGGTTCCTGTGCATCCGTTTGTCGGGTTTTGCGCCATTTTGTTCATTGCTATCGGTGGCGGCGCATCGGGTGCGCTGAACATGTGGTGGGACGCGGATATCGACCGTGTCATGAAGCGCACCAAAGGCCGCCCGATCCCGTCCGGCAAGGTCGAAGAGGGTGAGGCATTGGCGCTGGGTCTGGCTCTGTCCGGCCTGTCCGTCATCATGCTCGGCTTGGCGACGAACTGGTTTGCAGGCGCGTTCCTGGGTTTCACCATTTTCTTCTATGTCGCCGTCTACACCATGTGGCTCAAGCGCTCGACCCCGCAGAACATCGTGATCGGTGGCGCGGCCGGGGCGTTCCCGCCGGTGATCGGCTGGGTCGCCGCGACGGGATCAATGTCGATCGAACCGTGGCTGATGTTTGCTCTGACCTTCATGTGGACGCCGCCGCATTTCTGGGCGTTGGCGCTGTTCATGCGTTCGGACTACGATGATGCGGGCGTGCCGATGCTGACCGTGACTCATGGACGTCGGGCGACGCGCTGGCATATTCTGGTTTACACGGCTTTGCTGGCCCTGCTGGCCATCGGCACAGCCTTCTCGGGCATTGGCGGGCCGATCTACCTGACTGTTGCAGTGGTAATGAACGCCCTGTTCCTGCGTGGCGCGTGGCTGATTTTCCGCCGCAGCGAGGATGACTCAGAGGCTGACAATTTCAAGGTGGAGCGCAGCTTCTTCAAGCTGTCGCTGCTGTATCTCTTCCTGCATTTCGGTGCGATCCTCTTTGAGGCCTTGCTGAAACCCTATGGATTGGGAGGCTGGTCATGAGCCTGCGCAAAACCCATGAGCTTCACCAGCGCCGGTTCAGCCGCAATCTGGGCGTAGGCCTGACGCTGGCGGCCTTCATCGTGATCATCTTTGGTCTGACCGTCGTGAAGGTGTCGGGCACGGACTTCAACATGGCGACGCAAGAGGTGCAGAACTGATGGCGCTTTCGGGTCCTCAGAAGACTGTTGCCCAGACTGTGGGTGTTGTGGTGCTGATGGGCAGCCTCGCTTGGGCGGCAGTGCCGTTCTACGACTGGTTCTGCCGGGTTACCGGATTTGGTGGCACTACCGGTGTGGCGGAAACCGCACCCGAAGATATTCTGGATCGCACCATCACCGTGCGCTTTGACGCCTCAAAGGCCAAGGATATGGACTGGGAGTTCAAGCCGGTTGAGCGCGAAATGGAGGTGCGTATCGGTGAAACCGGTCTGGCCTTCTATGAAGCCTACAACCCCACCGATCGCCCGATTGCCGGGCAGGCGTCTTACAATGTCGCGCCCTATTCGGCGGGTGGATATTTTCAGAAAATCGCCTGTTTCTGCTTTGAAGAGCAGGTACTGCAACCCGGTGAGCGGGTTGAGATGCCGGTGACTTTCTTCGTCGCCCCCGAAATGGTCGAAGATCTGGAAGCCAAGTATGTTCATACGATCACGCTGTCGTATACATTCTATGAAATTGACCTGCCCGAGGGCTATGCCGCCCTTGACGTGCAGGCTGATACAAACAAGAACTAACGCCTGTAGGTGAGGGACGCTGATGGCACACGCAAAAGACCATGATTATCACATTCTGAACCCGTCGATCTGGCCACTGGTCGGCGCGGCGGCCGGCTTTGTGATGCTGTTCGGAGCTGTTCTGTGGATGCACGGGGTGACCCCGTGGATCTTCTGGATGGGGTTGATTGGTGTTCTGTACACCATGTTTGCCTGGTGGTCCGAAGTGGTGGTCGAAAGCCGCCAGGGCGACCATACGCCGGTTGTGCGCATCGGCCTGCGCTATGGTTTCATCCTGTTCGTGATGTCCGAGGTGATGTTCTTCTTCGCTTGGTTCTGGTCGTTCTTCAAACATCGCATGTATCCGATGTACGACTATGCTGGCACTGAATACATCCAGCCGGACATCCATGCGGTCGACCCGTTCCACCTGCCGCTGATCAACACTCTGGTCTTGCTGCTGTCGGGCTGTGCGATCACATGGGCGCACCATGCGCTGGTACATAACAATGACCGCAAGGCGCTGGTGCAGGGTCTGGCGATCGGGATCGCACTGGGCATCGCCTTTACCGCGCTACAGGGGTTCGAATATTACGAACTGCTGGCTCATGAAGGCTGGAAGTTTGGTGGCGACCAGTTCTACTCGAACTTCTTCATGGCGACCGGTTTCCACGGCGCGCATGTGATCATCGGGACGATCTTCTTGTCGGTCTGCCTGATCCGGGCGCTGAAAGGTGACTTCACCCCCGAGAAACATGTCGGGTTCGAAGCCGCGGCCTGGTACTGGCACTTTGTCGACGTCGTCTGGCTGTTCCTGTTCTTCGCCGTTTACATCTGGGGTCAAGCTCCGCTGATGTAACGCCGGTCAGGTGATCCAATTGCAAAAGCCGCCCTATGGGGCGGCTTTTTCTCTATTCGGGGCGCAAGATTGCGCCCGATACAATTGCGTGGTTGCAATTCGGCCCACGCCCCCCTTAACAAGACGCCGGTTCCTGCTACGAGGTCTGATCCCGCCATGCGCCGCATTCTGTTCCTGCTGATATTCGGTGTCGCCGGTTTGGGCGTGCTGCTGTCACTGGGTTTTTGGCAAGTTCAGCGGCTGGCGTGGAAACAGGAGGTTCTGGCTGAGATCGAAAGCCGCATGTCTGCCGATCCGGTCGCTTTGCCACCGCAGGTGTCCGAGGCCGGAGATAAATACCTGCCTGTGACGATTTCCGGTGATCTGGAACCCAACGAAATTCACGTTCTGGTCTCGGTAAAGCAGGTGGGTGCGGGATATCGTATCATCCAGCCATTCCACACTGCGGACCGGACCATTCTGGTAGATCGCGGCTTTGTGCCGACCACAGCCAAACAGGCGGATCGTTTGGCTGGCCCTATGGAGATCACTGGCAATTTGCATTGGCCCGATGAGGTCGATGGCTACACGCCCGAACCCGATATCGGCAGCAACATCTGGTTCGCCCGTGACTTGCCCGCGCTGGCGGCGGCCCTGGGGGCTGAGCCGGTGCTGCTGATTGCGCGGTCCGAAACCGACCCGAACGTGACGCCTCTGCCGGTCGATACAGCGGGCATTCCCAACGATCATCTGCAATATGCAATCACCTGGTTTGGTCTGGCTCTGGTCTGGGCCGCCATGACCGGGTACTTCCTGTGGCGCAGCCGTGCCAATTCTGAGAGTGACGCGACATGAAATACATCTCGACCCGCGGGCAGGCGCCCGAACTGAGTTTTGAAGAGGCAATGCTGACCGGGCTGGCCCGTGACGGCGGCCTGTATCTGCCCGCCGAGATTCCGGTTTTGAGCCAGGATGACATCGCCGCGCTGGCCGGTCTGCCCTATGAGGAAATCGCGTTCCGCGTCATGTGGCCCTATGTCAGCGGCTCATTTGCCGAAGGTGAGTTCAAGGACATCATCGCCCGCGCCTATGAAGGTTTCGGCCATGACGCCCGCGCGCCGCTGAAGCAACTGAACGAGAACCATTTTCTGCTGGAGCTGTTCCACGGGCCGACGCTGGCCTTCAAGGACTTTGCCATGCAGCTGATCGGGCAGTTGTTCCAGGTGGCCCTTAAGCGGCGCAATGACCGCGTGACCATCGTCGGCGCGACCAGCGGCGACACCGGCTCAGCCGCTATCGAAGCGTTTCGGGGGCTGGACGCGGTCGACGTGTTCATCCTGTATCCGCATAGCCGCGTGTCCGAGGTGCAGCGCCGTCAGATGACGACGCCTGCGGACAGCAATGTGCACGCGCTGGCCGTCGATGGAGATTTTGACGATTGCCAAGCCGCGCTGAAGGATATGTTCAACGATTTCGACTTCCGCGATGGTGTGAAGCTGGCCGGGGTGAACTCGATCAACTTTGCGCGGGTACTGGCGCAGATCGTTTATTACTTTTCGGCCGCCGTCAGCCTCGGCGCGCCACACCGGAAGGTCAGTTTCACTGTGCCAACCGGCAATTTCGGCGATATCTTCGCGGGCTATCTGGCCAAACGCATGGGTCTTCCTATCGATCGACTGGTGGTGGCAACCAACCAGAACGACATCCTGCATCGCTGTCTCTCGGGCGAAGGCTATTTCAAGGGCGACACCATCCCCTCGATCAGCCCGTCGATGGATATTCAGGTCAGCTCGAACTTTGAGCGTGCGCTGTATTATGCCTATGGCGAAGACGGCGGCGCGGTTGCGCAGTTGATGGACGAACTCAAGACCGGGGGCTTCAACGTCAGTCAAGGCGCGATGGAAGCGCTGCGCGAAAGTTTCGATTCAGGCCGTGTGTCCGAGGACGAGACGCTTGAAACGATTAAGCATACTCTGGCCCACAGCGCTGAACTGGTCTGCCCGCACACTGCCGTTGGTATCAAGGTTGCCGAAGAACGCCGCGCGGCAGAGGTGCCGATGATCACGCTGGCCACCGCGCACCCTGCAAAATTCCCGGCAGCGGTCGAGAAGGCGAGCGGCGAACATCCGCCTCTTCCATCCCGCATGTCTGATCTGTATGAACGTCCGGAACGGGTGACCCGCATTGCCAACGATCTGGGCGCCCTTGAGGATCATATCAAAAGGCACATCGCTGAGTGACTGTCAGACAAGACCAACTGAAGAACGGCTTTCGTATCGTCAGTGAACATATGCCGGGGCTGCAATCTGCGGCCATCGGCATCTGGGTGACCGCCGGCGGGCGGCATGAGCGGATCGAACAGAACGGAATTGCGCATTTCCTTGAACATATGGCGTTCAAAGGAACCGAGCGACGTTCCGCGCTGCAAATCGCCGAGGCCATCGAGGATGTGGGCGGCTATATCAACGCCTATACCTCGCGTGAGGTCACAGCCTACTACGCGCGCGTCTTGAAAGACGATGTGGCGCTGGCGATGGACGTGATCGGTGACATCGTTCTGAACCCGGTCTTTGATCCGCGCGAGATCGAGGTTGAGCGTGGCGTGATCCTGCAGGAGATCGGTCAGGCCTATGACACGCCCGACGATGTGATCTTTGACTGGCTGCAGGAGCAGAGCTATCACGACCAGCCCCTTGGCCGCACCATTCTGGGACCGACCGAGCGCGTCAGTGCGTTTTCACGCGAGGACTTGTCGGGTTTCGTGGCCGAACACTACGGGCCGGAACAGATGATCCTGTCTGCCGCAGGGGCGGTGGATCACGACCAACTGATGAAAATGGCCGAAGAGATGTTTGGCCATCTGCAGCCGCGCAAGGGTTTGACGCCCGACGCCGCGCGGTTCACAGGAGGTGAAGCTCGGCAGGAAAAAGAGCTGGAGCAAGCCCATTTTGCACTGGCGCTGGAAAGCCCAGGGTATCGCGATGACGCGATCTATACAGCGCAGATCTATTCGACGGCATTGGGTGGCGGCATGTCCTCGCGCCTGTTTCAGGAAGTGCGCGAGACGCGCGGGCTGTGCTATACGATCTTTGCTCAGACCGGGGCCTACGCGGACACCGGGACGACCACGATCTATGCCGGGACCTCGGCGGATCAGGTGGGCGAGCTAGCGACGATCACCATCGACGAGATGAAGCGCGCGGCGGAAGACATGAGCCCTGAAGAGGTCGCACGTGCCCGTGCTCAGATGAAAGCCGGGATGCTGATGGGGCTAGAAAGCCCGTCGAACCGGGCCGAACGACTGGCGCGGCTGGTGCAGATCTGGGGGCGGGTGCCTTCGCTTGAGGACACGGTCGCCAAGATCGATGCGGTCAGCACCGAAGATGTGCGCGCCTTTGCGGAAGAAATGGCGGTGCAGGCCCCGGCGGCGCTGGCGCTTTATGGCCCGATCTCGGGCGCGCCGACATTGGCGGAACTGCAGGAGAGGCGTGCGGCGTGATGCTGTTGGGCAGACGCAAGCTGAAACTCGAAACCGAGCGCCTGACTCTGCGCCCGCCCATACATTCCGACTTCAACGACTGGACCGCGCTGCGGCGGTCGTCGAAAGATTATCTGGTGCCGTGGGAGCCGGTCTGGGCCAACGATCATCTGAGCCGCAAATCGTTTACTAACCGGGTCTATTGGGCGCAGCGTTCCGTGGCCAGTGGAACGGCGATCCCGTTGTTTCTGTTCCGCCGCAGCGATGATGTGCTGCTGGGGGCGATCACGCTGGACAATATACGGCGGGGTCCGGCGCAGGCGGGAACGCTGGGCTATTGGACCGGTGAGACCTATGCGCGGCAGGGCTTCATGCGTGAGGCGA
This sequence comes from Ruegeria sp. CF4, assembly GCF_056537345.1. Classification (NCBI taxonomy): domain Bacteria; kingdom Pseudomonadati; phylum Pseudomonadota; class Alphaproteobacteria; order Rhodobacterales; family Roseobacteraceae; genus Ruegeria; species Ruegeria sp. CF4. The sequence continues at coordinate 170,247 of NZ_JBQFRJ010000001.1, forward strand.
TCGGGGCGGTTGTGCATTACGCCTTTACCCGGCTGGATCTGAGCCGGATCGAGGCGGCCTGTCTTCCGGAAAACAAGGCCTCTCGCGGGTTGTTGGAAAGCTCGGGGTTCAAATACGAAGGCGTGGCGCAGTCTTATCTGCAGATCAATGGGCGGTGGCGGACGCATGTACTCTATGCCTCTTTGCGGTCCGATCGGCGGGGCAAGACGGACGCTGGGTAGGGGCTCTGCCCCCGCCGCGGCAAGCCGCGTCTCCCCCGGGATATTTTTGGCCAGATGAACAAGGGGCATGACTTGGTTGCGTTCTGCGCTACACTCCCTTCATGCGGTGGATTGTTTTTGGGCTGATGATGTTTGCAGGCGGGGCGGTGGCGCAGGAGCGTCGGCCAAGCCATTGCATAGCTATCGCGGATGCGGCGCCCGGGATCGAGTATCTGCACAAGGCGGCCTGGCAGGATCCGGTGCCCGAGTTTTCGGTGCGGATCAGCTATGTCGCCCATGCCTCGTTTCTGATCCAGACGCAGGGCGGGTTGAATGCGGTTACGGATTTTACCGGGTTCATCGGAGGCGCCGATCTGATTCCGGATGTGGTGACCATGAATCACGCGCATAGCACCCATTGGACGGCGTACCCTGATCCAGCTATTCCACATGTCTTGCCGGGCTGGGGCGAGTTCGGGCAGGGGATCGACCACTATCTCGATCTGGGTGAGATGTTGGTGCGCAATGTCTCGACCGACATTCGCTCAACCTATGGCGGGGTCGAGGAACGCGGGAATTCGATCTTCGTGTTCGAGGTCGAGGGGCTGTGTATCGGACATCTGGGTCATCTGCATCATATCCCCTCGGACGAGCAGTTTGCGGCGCTTGGGCGGTTGGATGTGGTCATGGCAGCGGTGGATGGCGGCACGACGATGCCGTTGCCCGAGATGATCGAGGTGCTGAAACGGCTGAAAAGCTCGGTGATCATACCGATGCACTGGTTCTCGGGCTTTTCGCTGGAGCGATTTCTGGTGGATATCCGGGATACGTTTCCGGTGCAGCGCGATGGGGTGTCCGAGATCGTTGTTTCGTTGCGGACCTTGCCGGACCGTCCCACCGTAGTGGTGTTGGAGCCGCAATATCTGATCGATCTGGAATAGGGCTTGTCGCTGGTGATCGCCTTTGGCAGGGATGGTGTATGGAACTGAACCCCGCCGATGAAAATTTTGCCCGCGTTATCCGCAACGCGCTCGGTAACGATGTGCTGCGCGCGCTTGAGGATCGCTATCTTGAAGAACCGCGTCGTCGGTTTGTCGGTCAGGGTGGTTTGCTGGCGATGCCGCGCTCGGTCGAGGAAGTCTCGGCGCTTGTGCGATATGCGCATGAGGCGCGAGTCCCGGTTGTGCCTTATGGCGGCGGGACCGGGTTGGTTGGCGGTCAGGTGATGGCAGAGGGTCCTGTGCCGTTGATCCTGTCACTGGAGCGCATGACCGCGATCCGTGCGATCTATCCAACCGAGAACATAATGATCGCCGAGGGTGGTGCGATCCTGGCGGATATACAGGCCGCAGCAGAACAGGCTGACCGGTTGTTCCCGCTGTCACTGGCGGCGCAGGGCTCTTGCCGGATCGGCGGCAATCTGGCCACCAATGCGGGCGGAGTGAACGTGCTGCGCTATGGCAACGCGCGCGATCTGTGCCTGGGGCTTGAGGCGGTCTTGCCCAGTGGCGAGATCTGGCATGGGCTGAGCCGGTTGCGTAAGGACAACACCGGCTATGATCTGCGCAACCTTCTGATCGGGTCCGAGGGAACGCTGGGCATCATAACCGCAGCGGCGTTGAAGCTGTTCCCGCGACCTAATGCGGTCGGAACGGCGATGTTTCAGGTGGCATCACCCGAAGCGGCGATTGATCTGCTGTCACTGTCGCGCGATCGGGTGGGCGAGGCCGTCAGTACCTTCGAGCTGATCCACCGGCAAGGTTTGCAATTTCTGACCGAGGTTCTGCCTGATATCCGGCAACCCTTTACGGAGCAGCCCGAATGGTCCGTTCTGATCGAACTCGGCCTGTCAGAGGGACAGGCCCCTTCTGAGATCCTTGAGATGCTCTATGTGAATGCCGAGACACGCGGATTGGTCAATGATGGCGTGATTGCCCAGAGCGAGGCGCAACGTGCCGAGCTTTGGGCCGTGCGCGAGAATATACCGGAAGCCAATCGGTTGATCGGGTCCGTGTCCAGCCACGATATTTCGGTTCCGATCTCTGACATCCCCGAGTTCATTCGGCAGGGTGAAAAGGTCGTCGCCGCGCTGGGGTCTTTTCGCCTGAATTGTTTTGGGCATCTGGGGGACGGTAATCTGCATTATAACGTCTTTCCTATGCCGGGGCATGACCGGGCGGAATACGTTGGGCAAAGGGCCGCAATCAAACGCGCCGTGCATGACCTTGTGCATGCGTTTGGCGGTTCGGTCAGCGCGGAACACGGTATCGGGCGTCTGAAGACGGAAGATCTGGCGCGGTATGGCGATCCGGTCAGGTTGAGCGCGATGCGGGCCATCAAGGATGCATTGGACCCGCTCGGGATCATGAACCCCGGCGCCGTATTGCCGGGGTGACCGCGGCCCGGGACAGGGCCAGGCCGCGATCCTGCGTTAGGACGCTGGCAAAATGACTTTGTCGATCACATGGATCACGCCATTTTCAGCCTCGATATCGGCCTGGACGACGTTGGCGTCATTGATCATCACGCCGTTATCCAGATCCACCGTGATATCTCCGCCCTGAACGGTTGCAGCGGTCATATCGTCGGACAGATCGCCCGACATCACCTTACCCGGCACCACGTGATAGGTCAGAATGGCGACCAGCTGATCCTTGTTTTCCGGCTTCAGCAGGTTTTCCACCGTACCTTCGGGCAGGGCAGCGAACGCTTCATCGGTGGGGGCAAAGACAGTGAAAGGGCCTTCACCCTTCAGCGTATCGACCAGCTCGGCGGCCTGGACCGCAGCAACAAGTGTTTCAAAGCTGCCCGCGTTCACCGCAGTGTCGACGATATCTTTGGAGTGGCCGTCCGCGAGGGCTGCGGTGGACAACAGAATGCCAGCTACTCCGGCAACAGCGTATTTGCGCAACATGATAAGGTTCCCTGGTTGAGAATGCCCTAAGTGGCATCAATCAAGCTACGCAGTCGGGTCGCTGGGGGATCACAGATTTTGAACGCTTTTGTTTCTTGAATAAGGCGGCCTGCGCGCTAAGCCATCGGGCCGCTCAAATTCCAATCACAAGTTTGTGAAAAGCGTGACGGTCAGAGCCCTTCGAACTCGCACAGAACATGCACGTCCATGCCCAGATCTTCCAGAACTTTGCGCCCGCCCAATTCGGGCAGGTCAATGATGAACGCGCAGGAAATGATTTCTCCGCCCAGCCGTTCGATCAGTTTGATCCCGGCTGCAGCTGTGCCGCCGGTGGCCAGAAGATCGTCGACGACCAGAATCTTCTCGCCCGGCTGGATGGCGTCGTCGTGGATTTCCACGATGGCCTCGCCATATTCCAGCTTATAATCCTGACTGATCGTGGTGCCCGGCAGTTTGCCTTTCTTGCGGATCGGCACGAAACCAACGCTCAGTTGGTGCGCTATGGCGCCGCCCAGGATGAAGCCTCTCGCCTCAAGGCCCACAACCTTGTCGATCCGCTCGCCCGCATAGGGGTGCAGCATCTGGTCAATCGCCATGCGGAACCCGCGCGGGTCGGCAAACAGGGTGGTGACATCGCGGAACATGATCCCCTCATGCGGGAAATCGACGATGGTCCGAATGTAATCCTTGACCGTTTTGTTTCTGGACATGGGTCACCCTTTTGGCATCAAACACGCGGGGGTGTTTGGCCCATAAGGGACGGTCATGCAAGAGAACTTTGGGCCCTGCGGCTACTTGCGGCGGCGGCTGATGACGTTTGGCAGGCCATAGTACCGATACAAAGCGTCCGGCAGCCATGACAGGTGCGGTTTACGCCAGTTGCGTTGATCCCGAAGAAGAAAAGCCTGCGCGACATGAAGGTTCATTGCTTTAATCTCACTTTTGTTGTTATGTGCCCGATATCTACATTTTCTATGCTATGTATATACATTGCATCGCGATATGAATCAAGGTCTGAACGGGGTCAGGGCGCGTGGCTAAGAAAGACGGAAAGAAATCCACAAAGAAAAACAGTCAGTTGGTCCTGCGTCTCGATAAGGATGAGCGGGACGCATTTGTAGAGCTGTGTAAGGAACTGGACACGTCAGCCGCCCGCGAAATCCGCCGGTTCATCCGGGGATTCATGAAGGAAAACGCGGAAGAATAAGTTCAGGCCGGGCGACGCAGGACTGCGGTGGCGACGCCCATTCCGATCAAGGTCAATCCTCCGAACCGGGTCATGGCGGTGATGACGCTTGCGCGCCCGATCATGCAGCGCAACCGGTCCGCCAGCAGCGCATAGGCCAGCGCGTTCAGCCCAGCTAGGCCAACAAAAGTGGCAATCAGGATCGCGAACTGCGGGCCGAGCGGGTCCGCCGGGCGCAGAAACTGCGGCACGAACGCGATGAAGAACGCGATGGATTTCGGGTTCAATGCGGTTACCGCCGCGGCGTGGCCAAAAACGCTGCGGGCGGTGACATCGCGTTTGGTCTCGACAGCCTGCAACCCGCCCGAAGGTGCACTGCGCAGCAGCTTGATGCCCAGCCAAACCAGATAAACAGCACCAACCCATTTCAGCACAGTGAACAAAGTGGCTGAGGCCAGCACCAGCGCGCCCAATCCCAATAGCGACGCAGTCATCGCCACCAGATCACCCAGAGCCACGCCGGTCGCCGAGGCAACGGCGACGCTGCGCCCTTTCGACAACGCATAGCTGAGTACCAGCAACACGGTGGGGCCGGGGATCAGCAGCAGCGCTGTCGATGCGGCCACAAAAGCCAGCCAGAGTTCTAACGACATGGGTTATCCTATCGGTGCGTTTCCGACACCAAGCCCCGTTGCGACGGCAACGTCAACCCTTTGCGCGCTCGGTCACACGCCGCATCACCGCCTCTAACGGGCCGCGCTTGAATCTAAGGGACCAAAGTCGTGCAAAAACTGAAGACAGCGCGCAAAAAAGCAGCGCGAGTAGCGCAATCTGCGGTGCGCTCAGCGACCCGTCGAGCAACCCTAACCCTTCCAACAGGCCCATCCCGATCAGAATATGCGCCATGTAAAGCGTCAGGCTCTGCCGCCCCGGTGCGGTCAGGAACGGACCGATCCGGCTGCGCTCGACCACTGGCCAGAGTTTCAGCAGCAGACCGATCACGACGCAGGCTGTGCCGGTCCCCGCCACGATATAGAACGGTCCGGGTGGGATGGATGCGGTTCCCAGATAGGCGACCAATTCAGGGTCTGATGTCATCATCTGTGGAAACAGCGCCAGCACCGCAGCGCCAAAGCCCCACATGATCAACCGATGCTGAATGCAAAGCGTCCGGATATCGGATCGCGCAATCGCCATCCCGATCAGCAGAAAAGCGGCCCAAGGCAGCACCGGGTGCCAGCCGTTGAACATTGTGTTGCGCAGAAAACCGGGCAGGGTCCAGAGGTCGGTATAAACCAGTGCCTGCCAATCCCAGCCCCGGTCATAGTCAAGAACCAGATTGGCGATCACCGCGAGCATAACGATCCCCAGCGCGCCCAGCCATAACCCGCGTTGCGAGGCTGTCAGAAACATCGCCCCCACCACAAAATAGAGCGCGTAGAAATGGAGGATATCGGCATCAAACACTGTCATGTTGATCAGGCCGATTACAAACAGAAACGCAGCACGGCACAGCAGCACTCCCGCCGGGATGCGCGACAACCCGATGCCGATCCCCGCCAGAACAACAAATAAAGCCGCTGCGCGCCCTTCAAGTGCATTGATCAGGATCGAGGCCCAATCTGTGCCTGGTGCAACCTCAGCGGCGATGCGGAAATTCACCAAAACCATGCCGCAAAAGGCCAAAAACCGGGCCGCGTCCAACGCCTCTAATCGTTTCATCAGACCTCGCAAATCTGGTGGTGGGCGGCTAAGTGCCTGCTCTTTCTCTGATATTCAGCATCAACATGGCAAGGCATGAGGCCAATTCAACCTTTTACGAGCGCAATAGCCGGGTGTTCTGACACCAGCGCAATAGGCTTAAGACTGGATGAAGCTTGATTCATATATCTTGAAACCTCCCTATGAGCCCCCAGACTCGCAGTGCAACCCAAAGGAAGAGGCGATGGCAGAGACGCAGTATTCAGATGCGAGATTGGGCAACGTCCATTTCGGTGTCGGGCGCGCGAAACGCGTTTTGCTTGGCCTCCTGCTGGCCGGGGCCGTTATCTATGCCTCTGTCCTTGGCTATATGTATTTCAACCAGCAATCGCTGCTATACAAGCCCGATGGCGAGTTGCCTGATCCGGCTTCTGTCGGGTTGGCGGATGTCGATGCGTTGTCGCTGCCAATGGCCGATGGCACCGTGCTGACTGTCTGGGCTGCTCCTGCTGCAATCGCTGATGCGCCGACGGTTCTGTTCTTCCACGGTCAAAGCGGCAATCTGGGCGACCGGGCCGACCGGCTGCGTGAGATCCTCAACTCAGGATACGGACTGCTTGCGCCCAGCTATCGCGGATTTCCGGGTAGCGAGGGCGAACCCTTTGAACTGGCTCTGATCTCTGACGGTATTCAGCTTTACGATAGGCTGATCGGAGAAGGCGAGAAAGTGGTCCTGCATGGTCAGAGCCTCGGCACCGGCATTGCTGCTGCCGTAGCCCAGCAACGGCCCGGCGCAGAATTGTTAATACTTGAGGCTCCGTTCACCGCAACCGTCGACGTCGCGGCTGAACGTTACCCGCTGCTGCCGGTCTCAGCGCTGATGAAAGATCAATTTGCAACGCGCAATCTGATCGAAAAGATCACAGTGCCAACGCTGATCTTCCATGGCACCATGGACGAGACCATCCCTCTGCACCACGGACAAGCCCTGGCCGAGATGTCCGACACCGCGCAGCTTTATGTGATCCCCGGCGGCACCCATAACGACCTCTGGTCACATGGCCTGTGGGATAACGTACAGCAAACCCTATCGCAAAACTGAGGTTAGAGCACCCGCCCAGCCACCGCATCCAGCTTGGCCAGCAAAGCCGGGTCGCGTTTTTCAGGGGCGGTCAGGATGGCATATTCCAATGCCCGGTCACAGCCATGCGGGCAGGGCTCACGCTTGGCCCCCAGTAAGGCGGGCAGGCCCTTGACCAGCGCCCGGCCTTTCTCGGCATTGCCGGTCAGCGTGGCGATGATGGCGGCCACGTCGACCTCGCCGTGATCCGGGTGCCAACTGTCATAGTCGGTGACCATGGCGATTGAGGCATAACAAAGCTCGGCTTCGCGGGCCAACTTCGCTTCGGGCATGTTCGTCATGCCGATCACGTCACACCCCCATTGCTCGCGATACATCTTGGATTCCGCCAGCGAGGAAAACTGCGGCCCCTCCATCGCCAGATAAGTGCCACCGCGATGGATGGTAATGCCGGCGGCCTTGCCTGCGGTTTCGCAGGCATCAGACAGGCGCGGGCAGGTGGGATGCGCCACACTGACATGGGCAACGCAGCCGGTTCCAAAAAAGCTCTTTTCCCGCGCAAAGGTCCGGTCGATGAACTGATCCACAATCACGAAGTCGCCCGGTGCCATATGTTCGCGAAACGATCCGCAGGCCGAGACCGAGATCACATCCGTCATCCCCAACCGCTTCAGCGCGTCGATATTGGCGCGATAGGGCACCTCGGTAGGGGAGTGCACATGGCCGCGCCCGTGTCGCGGCAGGAACGCCATCTCGACCCCGCCCAGCGATCCGGTCAGGATCTGATCTGACGGCGCGCCCCAAGGCGTTTCCACCATAACCCATTCGGCATTTTCCAGACCATCGATGTCATAAATGCCCGATCCTCCGATGACGGCGATTTTTGTTTGGGTCACGATCATTCTCCGTTGAAAATTCCTGCTGAGAGAGTTCTGCGGGCCACAGCCGTTTTTGACAAGTGGCTTCAACGGTTTGCGCGCATTTCGCGCAAGCTATGCGCGCGACGCATGTCTGGGTCCCACCAGGCGCAGTATCTCAAGATGCTTTTGACCGCTAGAAGGCCCCTTTCGCGCGAACATAACCGACCGACAGGACTGATCCATGCCCCGAGCCTTGCTGGCAAGCTTTGCCAATCGCCTAGCCATACCCGATCTGCGCTGGGTGCCCGACGAAGGGCTGACCTTCTCCCGCCTGCGGATCGAGCTGCTGTCAGGTCTTACCGTTGCTCTGGCGCTCGTACCCGAAGCCGTGGCCTTCGCCTTTGTTGCAGGGGTGCACCCGCTGGTCGGCCTGTATGCCGCCTTTCTGGTAGGCCTGATCACGGCGCTGATCGGTGGTCGTCCGGGCATGATCTCAGGCGCAACCGGCGCGCTGGCTGTGGTCATGGTAGCGCTGGTCGCACAGCACGGGGTCGAATATCTGTTCGCGACTGTAGTGCTGATGGGGATCATGCAGATCATCGCGGGGGCGATGCATTGGGGCCGCTTCATACGCCTTGTTCCGCATCCGGTGATGCTGGGCTTTGTGAACGGCCTGGCGATTGTAATCTTTCTGGCGCAGTTGGGTCAGTTCAAAGTCCCCGGCACCATGGAAAACACGGGCCACGGTATGGGCGGCGGAGAATGGCTCTCGGGCATGCAGCTTTATACCATGCTGGGTCTGGTCGCGCTGACCATGGCAGTGATCTGGGTCATGCCCCGCATCACCCGCATCATCCCAGCGCCTCTGGCTGGCATTGTGGTCGTGGCCGCATTGGTCATCGGCGTCGGGCTGGACGTTCCGCGCGTTGGCGATCTGGCCTCGATCGAGGGTGGCTTGCCAAGTTTCCACATCCCGATGGTGCCGCTGAACTGGGAAACTTTCGAAATCATCCTGCCCTATGCCCTGATCCTCGCTGCCATTGGCCTGATCGAATCCCTGCTGACCCTGAACCTCGTGGGTGAGATTACCAACAAACGCGGAGGTGCCTCGCAGGAGTGCATCGCGCAGGGCACCGCCAATGTGGTTACCGGCTTCTTCGGAGGCATGGGCGGCTGCGCGATGATCGGTCAGTCGATGATCAACGTGAAATCGGGCGGGCGCACGCGTATCGCAGGCATCGCTGCGGCGCTATTCCTGCTGCTGTTCATCCTCGTTGGGTCATCCCTGATCGAACAGATCCCGCTGGCCGCGCTGGTGGGTGTGATGTTCATGGTTGTGATCGGAACCTTCGCCTGGAACTCTCTGAATATCCTGCGCAAAGTGCCTCTGACAGACGCGTTCGTGATCGTACTGGTGACTGTGGTGACGGTGATGGAAGACCTTGCTGTCGCCGTTGTGGTTGGTGTGATTGTCTCGGCCCTGGCCTATGCATGGAACAACGCCAAACGCATCCACGCCGTCACTCGGGACTCCGCTACCGAAGAGGGCGCAAAGGTTTACGAAATCCAGGGTCCGCTGTTCTTTGGCTCGTCCGAAGGGTTTGTGGAACTGTTTGACGTACCCAATGACCCTGAAACCGTGATCATCGACTTTGCAGCCAGCCGCGTGGTCGACCAATCCGCCCTTCAGGCCATCGAGAATATTGCCGCCAAATACGAGGCGGCCGGTAAGCGCGTCATGCTGCGGCACCTGAGCCGCGACTGTCATAAGCTGCTGAACAAGGCCGGCCACCTGATGGTCGACAGCGATGACGACCCGGATTACGAACTGGCTGTTGATTATTCTGTCCGAACCGGCATTTTGGGCGGCCATTGATGATATTTTGCGAGGCTCTGCCTCGCGCTCCGAGATATTTTGGGGCCAGATGAAGAACGGATCCCCCGCTTCATCTGGCTATAAATATCTCGGGGGAGACGCCCGAGGGGCGGCGGGGGCAGAGCCCCCATTTCCAACCTTTCAATCGTCGGGACGGTTGAGCGAGAACAATTGCGTCACAACTGAATAATCCCGATAGCCCAATCTGGCGACGGGGTTGAACGAGGTGACATCAAACTTTCCATCGATGATGTGATCGTCGTGCAGATGCACGCCGGTGACCTCTCCGAACACCACCCGGTTGGCCTCACCGGGAAGTGTGACGATCTGCGTGAGCTTGCATTCCAACGCCGCGGGTGCCCCTGCAACCCGCACGCAACTGATGGTTTCACATTCAATAGGTGTCAGCCCTGCATGGGCGAACTCATCGATATGCTTCGGCAGACCTTCCGAGCTGGCATTCATGGCGTCGCGATGCGCGTGCGCCACGATGTTGACGCAGAATACGCCCGTGGCCTCGATATTGGCGATACTGTCCTTGCCGCCATTCTGATCGTGTTTCGTGCCGGTTGAGGCAAACATCACCTGCGGCGGTGTATAGGCGACCCCGTTGAAGAAGGAATAGGGGGCCAGATTATTGATCCCTTCAGCATCGCGCGTTGAAATCCAGCCGATCGGCCGGGGCGTTATGATGGCGTTGAAAGGGTTGTGCGGCAGGCCGTGGCCGTCTTCGGGGCGATAGAACATCAAGGTCTCCAAGCATTTGCCCAAGGCGTATCGAAGTGCTAGGGCGAATTCCAGCAAGGAAAAGAGGGCGCGCGTGCAGCAATTCAGGATCAGGCCGGAGGCGCCGGATGATTGGTGGGAGGTCGAGGCTCTTTATGACCTGTGCTTTGCGCCCGGGCGCGAGGCGCTGTCGTCCTACCGTTTGCGCGATGATGTGCCGCCTGTTGCGGGCCTTTCGCAGGTCGCACGCGACGGTCAGGGTATTCTGGCGGGCGCAATCCGGTTCTGGCCTGTGCATGTGGGTGAACACGATGCTTTGTTGCTGGGCCCTGTCGCCGTGCATCCGACCCATCAGGGAGAGGGGTTGGGTGGTTATTTGATCCATCAGGGGGTCGAGGCCGGGCGCGCCAAGGGCTGGGATCGCGTCATGCTGGTGGGCGATGCACCCTATTATGCGCGGTTTGGTTTCTCTCGGCTCACAGGCGTTGAGATGCCGCCGCCTACAAACCCGGAACGGGTACTAGGGCTGGAACTCAACCCCGGGGTTTGGTCCGGAATTCAAGGGCTTGTCACTCGTTGGAGCCATTGACCCATTGAAAAACCTCTGCAAAGTGCCGATGTTTTTAAGACAGGAGGGCACTGATGCAGGACGTAGTTCTTGTCGAAAAACTTGATCCCGAGGCCGAGCTTGACCGCTTGGCGCAGCTTTACGCCTCTGCTGGAGGCTCCGGGGTTACTTTATTGAACAAGCTGGGCGGATCGGCGGAGTCTTTGCTGGAACAGCTGCCCGAACCGGTGCGGCTTGGTCTGACCGAGGCCACCGAACAGGCGCTTTGGCTTGCGATGCATGCCGCCGAGGGATCGCGTCGTGCCGTGCCGGATCAAAAACCTTGGATCAATACGGCGTTGACTACGGCGATGGGTGCTGCCGGGGGCCTTGGGGGCGTGTCGACTGCCTTGATCGAGTTGCCCGCCACCACGGCGATGATCCTGCGTGCGATACAGGGCGCTGCGGCGCGGGAAGGATTTGATCCGACGGCCGAGAATGTGAAATTCGACTCGATCCGGGTGCTGTCCGCCGCTGGGCCGCTAGAGAAGGATGATGGCGCTGATCTGGGGTTCTTTTCAATGCGTCTGACGCTGACTGGCCCCGCAATGCAACGCCTGATTGCCATGGTGGCGCCGCGCCTGTCCGTTGTTCTTGGGCAGAAACTTGCGGCACAGTCCGTTCCGCTTTTGGGCGCGCTGGCCGGAGGGGGCACGAACTTCATTTATACGCGATATTATCAGCAGATCGCGCATGTCCATTTTGGGCTGCGGCGCTTGGCAATCGACGCGGATATCCCGCATGATGATCTGGTGAGACGTCTTTCGGGGCGCATGACTGCGTGAGGTAAGCCGCGCAAAGAGCTTGGCTTATGTCCCCGTATGTGGTATTTTTCACTGTATAAACCGCAACATAAGCGGAGCGAGCAGTGAGTATGGACCGTGTTTGATGGGCGCAGTCGCGCGACGACAGATGGGCTTTCGACCGAAAGCCTCTCGCTTTCCGGGGCGCTGCCGATCTACTCTCAAGCGGCGGCCTTGTGTTATCGGGTCGATGCGGGCCAGCCTCAGATATTGCTGGTAACGACACGCAGGGCGCGGCGTTGGATCATTCCCAAAGGGTGGTTGATCAACGGGATCAGCCCGTCACAGACAGCCGCCCGCGAGGCCTGGGAAGAGGCTGGTGTGCTGGGCGTTTGCGGCACCGAGAGGCTAGGGCGTTTCGCCTATGTCAAGAACAGGCCCAACAAGGCGTCGGCGTTGTGTCTGGTTGATGTGTTTCCGCTGCATGTGCGGCAGATGGCGACACATTTCCCCGAGGCCGGGGAACGCAGGCGCAAATGGCTGTCGCCCAAAAAGGCCGCACAGCGGGTGGCGTCGCCTGAACTGGCTTCACTCTTGCGTGGATTCGGACATCTCGCGCAATAGAGGCAAGATCAAGACTTGATATTGCCATGTTGGTCGGTATCTATTCGGCAACCGTATTCTGGACCTGTGATGATTCAATACGCATTGAAATGTAGCAACGGCCACAGCTTCGACAGCTGGTTTCAGTCCGCAGCCGCCTATGAGAAACTGTCGGCTGCCGGGATGGTCACCTGCGCCGTTTGCGGCTGCGAAAACGTGGAAAAGGCAATCATGACGCCGCGGGTCCGGCCTGCGCGCACAGCGGTTGCCGAACAGGTTCCGACCAGCCCGGACTCAGATCAGATCAGCATGTCTACCCCGTCGCCCGACGTCGAACAAGTTCTGTCCGAATTGCGCCGCAAGGTCGAAGAGAACTCGGATTACGTCGGTCAGGATTTCGCCAAGGAAGCCCGCAAGATACATCTGGGCGACGCGCCTGAACGTGCGATCTATGGCGAGGCCAAGCCCGAGGAAGCCCGCGCATTGGTCGAAGACGGCGTGCCGGTCGCACCCCTGCCTTTTGTCCCCTCGCGAAAGACCAACTGATCAATGCATATCGTGATAACAGGTGCAGGGCGTGGAATCGGAAAAACCCTTGCAGAACAATATCGTGCCAATGGTCATGCTGTTACCGGCACGGCCCGCGACGGCAGTGCCGAGGTTCGGCTGGATGTCTCTGACCCGGCGCAACAGCAGGCAATGTCCGAACAATTGCGGGACCAACCGGTCGACCTGCTAGTTTGCAACGCAGGCGTCTATCTGGACAAAGGCCATGATCTGGACGGCTACCCGGCAGAGATGTGGGACCAGACTTTTTCAGCCAATGTGACCGGCGTTTTTCTGACCATTCAGTCGTTGCTGCCAAATCTGCGTGCAGCAAAGGGCAGAATCGCGATTTTGTCGTCTCAGATGGCTTCGCACACCCACGCTCCGGGGGGCAGCTACATCTATCGGGCTTCCAAAGCCGCTGCGCTGAATCTGGGGCGCAATTTGGCGACCGACCTGCGCGGTGATGGCATCGCGGTCGGCATTTACCACCCTGGCTGGGTCCAGACAGATATGGGCACGAATGCCGCAGATATCACTGCCGATCAGTCCGTCAAGGGCCTGATCGAACGGTTTGATACGCTATCGATTGAGACCACGGGCTGTTTCGAAACCTGGGACGGTCGCGCGCATCCCTATTGATTGGCCAATGCTGCCTTGGGAATTTCGTAGACCTCACCGGGTTCGATGAAGATCACCATGATGTCATCCGGCGTCTCATAGGTCAGCTTCGCGGTCGAGCTGCTGGAATCAGGTATTCCGTTTGTAAAGTAGATCCGCCGTACCTCTCCGGTTTTCAACTGAACGGCCAGCGTCGCGGTTCCATCTTCACGCTTGCGCAATTCGGCGGGGCAGCTGCCCATCGGCTCGCCCGAAAGTGCGGCGCAGGGCACGGTACCCAGCGAATTCTCGCCATCGGTGCCCGACAGGGTCGCGACCTGCGCGTGGGCAGCGGTTGAGATCAGGGTCAGGGCGGCGGCAAAACGATACATGGAAATCCTCATGGTCGAACAGATGCCGGCAGGCTGGCACCGGCAGGCTGCAATGTAAAGCGGCCCTGCGCCGCAGGTGAAACTTCTTTGCGCCCTTGCCCTTGCGTCCCCCCTCGCATAAGAGGCACGGGATCAGAAATCCCTGGCGCGGAGACTTTTGCCCCCATGCCCGTACTTGTGATGAAATTCGGCGGCACCTCGGTCGCTAATCTTGACCGTATCCGCCGCGCTGCCAAGCGCGTGGGTGTTGAGGTTGCCAAGGGGTATGACGTCATCGTCATCGTCTCGGCCATGTCGGGTAAAACCAATGAGTTGGTCGGTTGGGTTGACGAGATCTCACCGCTTTATGACGCGCGTGAATATGATGCCGTGGTGTCCTCGGGCGAGAATGTCACCGCGGGTCTGATGGCATTGACCTTGCAGGAAATGGATATCCCGGCGCGCAGCTGGCAGGGCTGGCAAGTGCCGCTGATCACCAATGGCGCGCATTCGGCAGCCCGGATCGAAGAGATCCCGCCTGAAAACATCAATCAGAAGTTCGGCGAAGGCATGCGTGTCGCGGTGGTCGCAGGCTTTCAGGGCATCAGCCCCGAAGGACGCATCACCACGCTGGGCCGGGGTGGTTCGGACACCACGGCGGTGGCCTTTGCCGCCGCGTTTGAGGCCGAGCGCTGCGATATCTACACGGACGTAGACGGCGTCTATACCACTGACCCGCGCATCTGCGAAAAGGCGCGCAAGCTGGACCGGATTTCGTTCGAGGAAATGCTCGAACTGGCCTCGCTGGGGGCTAAGGTGCTGCAAACCCGCTCGGTCGAGCTGGCGATGCGTTATAAGGTGAAACTGCGCGTTCTCTCAAGTTTTGAAGAACAATCCGACGAGGCCGGTACACTGGTCTGCGACGAGGAGGATATCATGGAATCCAATGTTGTGGCCGGTGTGGCCTATTCCCGCGACGAAGCCAAGATGACCGTCGTATCCGTGGCCGACCGCCCGGGCATCGCCTCGATCATCTTTACCGCGCTCAGCGATGAAGGCGTCAACGTCGACATGATCGTCCAGAACATCTCGGACGAAGGGCGCACGGACATGACCTTCTCATGCCCCACCAATCAGGTGACCCGCGCTGAAAAAGCGTTGCTGGCGATCAAGGAACAGGGTGAGCTGAACTATGCCGAACTGGTTGCGGACGAAGACGTCTGCAAGGTCTCGGTCGTGGGGATCGGCATGCGCTCGCAATCCGGTGTTGCGGCGAAGATGTTCAAAATCCTCTCGGATGAAGGGATCAACATCAAGGTCATCACAACCTCCGAGATCAAAATTTCCGTGTTGATCGACAGGAAATACATGGAACTTGCGGTTCAGGCGCTGCATGATGCGTTTGAACTGGACAAGGCGGCCTGAGCGTTTCAGCCAAGGGTCACGCCTGACACCATAAAACGGTTGGGCCATGGCGGACGGTACGGAAACAGAATCCCGCAAGCTGCTCGGGCGGTTACGCGAGGAGATGGCCAGCGAGGCCGCCGGTCAGGAACGCCTTGACCGGATCACGCAGTTGATTGCCGACAGTATCCGGGCAGAGGTCTGCTCGATCTATCTGTTCCGGGATGAGGAGACGCTTGAACTTTGCGCCACCGAAGGTCTGTCGCCCGAAGCGGTGCACAAGACCCGGATGCGGATGGGCGAGGGGCTGGTGGGTCGCGTCGCCAAGTCCGGCAAGGTGGTGAATGCCGCCGATGCGCCCTCGGCCAAAGGTTTCCGCTACATGCCGGAAACCGGAGAAGAACGGTTCTCGTCGTTCCTTGGCGTGCCGGTGCAGCGGCTGGGTCAGAAACTGGGCGTTCTGGTGGTCCAGTCCCGCGAGGCGCGTGAGTTTTCGGCGGATGAGGTTTACGCTCTGGAAGTAGTCGCCATGGTTCTGGCCGAGATGGCCGAACTGGGCGCTTTCGTGGGCGAAGGCGCGGCCCTGTCGCCGCTACACCAGCAATCTGTACAGCTGGAAGGTGGCCCGGCGCAGGAAGGGTCTGCCGAAGGCCATGTCTGGCTGCATGAACCCCGCGTTGTCATTACCAACCCGATTGCGGACGATCCGCACCGCGAACGCGAGCGCCTATCCGAGGCGGTCGAAGAACTGCGCGTCGGTGTCGACAAGATGCTCGAAATATCTCAGGGCGGCGATACCGAGCAGCTGCAGGTGCTCGAAGCCTATCGGATGTTCGCCAATTCCAAAGGCTGGATGCGCCGGATGGAAGAGGATATTGCCCTGGGCCTCAGCGCTGAGGCTGCGGTTGAGAAAGAGCAATCCCAGGCCCGCGCCCGCATGGGGCAGGTGACCGATCCCTATTTGCGCGAACGGCTGGCGGATCTGGATGATCTCAGCAACCGTTTGCTGCGGATCCTGACCGGGCAGGGGGCCACCAATGGCGCAGACCTGCCGCCCGATCCGATTCTGATCGCCCGCAATATCGGTCCCGGTGACCTGCTGGAATATGGCCGCTCGCTCAAGGGTATCGTGCTTGAGGAAGGCTCGGTCGGCAGCCATGCCACCATCGTTGCCCGCGCATTGGCGATCCCGCTGGTGGTGCATGTGGGCCGGATCACGACCGAGGCGTTGAACGGTGACCATATTCTTGTGGATGGCGACAATGGCGTTGTTCATCTGCGCCCCGAAGATACGGTCGTCAGCGCCTTCCGCGACAAGATCGCGATGCAGGCCAAGGCGCAGGAGCGATATGCCTCGATCCGCGAAACGCCCACGGTCACGCAGGATGGCGCGCGTATCAACATGGTGATGAATGCGGGTCTAATGGCCGATCTGCCATCGCTTGGTAATTCCGGCGCCGAGGGTGTTGGTCTGTTCCGGACCGAACTGCAATTCCTGATCCGCAACCAGATGCCGAAACGGTCCGAACTTGTGACCCAGTATCAGCGCGTTCTGGATGCCGCGGGTGAGAAACGCGTAGTGTTCCGTACGCTGGACATCGGTTCGGACAAGGTGCTGCCCTATATGAAGCACGTGGCCGAGCCGAACCCGGCATTGGGCTGGCGTGCGATCCGGGTTGGCCTCGACAAGCGCGGCGTGATGCGGATGCAATTGCAGGCGCTGTTGCGCGCGGCCAACGGGCGTCCGTTGACGGTCATGTTCCCATTTGTGGCGCAGGCCGATGAGTTCCGCGAAGCCCGGTGGGAGGTCAACAAGACCATCGAGCGTGAAAAGCGGCTGGGCCATGCCTTGCCGGAATCGCTTGAGGTCGGTGCGATGCTGGAAACCCCATCGCTGGCATTTGCGCCGCAAAAGTTCTTTGACGAGGTCGATTTCATCTCGATCGGCGGCAACGATCTGAAGCAGTTTTTCTTCGCCGCCGACCGCGAAAACGAACTGGTGCGCCGCCGCTATGATACGCTGAATGTCAGCTTCCTCAGCTTCATCGAACGCATTGTTGAGCGTTGCAACATCTCGGACACGCCGCTCAGCTTCTGCGGCGAAGACGCCGGGCGTCCGGTCGAAGCACTGTGTCTGGCGGCGATGGGTATCCGAACCCTGTCGATGCGCCCGGCCTCAATCGGGCCGGTCAAAAGCCTGCTTTTGCGGTCGAACCTGCAGGATGTTCGCAAGATCATCGCCGATGCTCGGCACCGTGGCGAGCAATCCGTGCGCCCGTCGGTGATGGACTGGTTGCGGTCGCAATCGTGATGGCCCTGACAGCACAAGGACAATTCCGGGCTTGATTTTCGTGTCCGGTTTCCGTATCCAGCCGGTAAATGTTAGCGATAACATAGATTGGAGCGTATCCGCGCTTCACATCCCGGCTGAAGCCCTAGATAGCAGGGTGGGGAATTCGAAAGGAAGCGGACCATGGTTTCACGCGTAATTCCGGTAGATCCGTTTGACCTCGTGCTGTTCGGCGCGACGGGTGATCTGGCGCAACGCAAGATCCTGCCAGGGCTCTATCATCGGTTCGCGGTTGGGCAGATGCCCGAAGATGCGCGCATCATCGGTACCGCGCGATCCGAGGTCGACAGCGACGGGTTTCGCGCCCAACTGCGCGTGTCGATGGATGAATTCGCCCCGAAATACGACAAAGACACTCTGGATCGTTTCCTGTCGCGTGTTGAGTATGTTCCGGTGGATGCGTTGGGGGATGCGGGCTGGCCTGATCTGGCCAAGGCACTGCGCCCGGATGTCGTGCGCGCCTTTTACCTGTCCGTGGGGCCAAGCCTTTTTTCTGGCATCGCGCAACGGCTGAACGATCACGGGCTGGCCACGCCTGACAGCCGGATCGTGGTTGAAAAACCCTTCGGCCATGATCTGGCCTCGGCCAAGGCGCTGAATGGGGGCCTGCGCGCCTGTTTCGAAGAGCATCAAATCTATCGGATCGACCATTATCTGGGCAAGGAAACCGTGCAGAACCTGATGGCCCTGCGCTTTGCCAATTCGCTGTTCGAACCGCTCTGGAACGCGACCCATGTCGATCACGTTCAGATCACCGTGGCCGAGACCGTGGGTGTCGAAGGGCGCGGCGCGTACTACGATCAATCCGGTGCGATGCGCGACATGATCCAGAACCATCTGGTGCAATTGCTGTGCCTGACGGCGATGGAGCCGCCCTCGAAATTCTCGCCCAATGCGGTACGCGATGAGAAGGTGAAGGTCATCGAAGCGCTGGAGCCGGTGGAACCCAAGGATATCGCTCGTGGCCAGTACCGCACCGAAAAAGGGGGCGATGGCTATCTGGATCACGTCGGCAACCCCGCCAGCCGCACCGAAAGCTTCATCGCGCTGAAGGCGCATATCGGCAACTGGCGCTGGGCCGGGGTGCCGTTTTACCTGCGCACCGGTAAGCGCCTGCGGGCTCGGGAATCCGAGATCGCCGTGTTCTTCCGCGATCCGCCGCATACGATTTTTCCGAATGTCGGGCCTCTGCATGGCAATGTGCTGGTGATCCGCCTGCAACCAGACGAAGGCATCACCCTCCGCACGACCATCAAGGAACCGGGGCAGGGCGGCTTCCGCCTGTCCGACGTGGCGCTCGACATGAGCTTTGCTGATGCGCTGGGCGACCACTCACAATCGCCTGACGCCTATGAACGCCTGATCATGGATGTGATCCGGGGTGATCAGACCCTGTTCATGCGTGGTGACGAGGCCGAGGCCGCCTGGGCCTGGGTCGATCCCATCATTCATGGCTGGGAGGAGCGTGGCGACAAGCCCGCGAAATATGATCAGGGCAGTTCTGGCCCCGAAGAGGCATTGATGCTGATGCATCGCGATGGGCGCCGCTGGCGTCAGATCGGAGGGTAATCATGGTCAACATAGTCATATCCGACGTCACCAAACGCATCATCGACCGCAGCGCCGATCTGCGCGGCCCGCATCTTGAGCGGATGGAGCGGGCCAAATCCAAAGGCCCGGCGCGCGCGCATCTGTCCTGCAGCGGTCAGGCTCACGCCTTTGCGGGGGCTGGTGAGGATCAGGACTCCATGGCCACCGGCACGGCTGGCAATCTGGGGATTGTCACCGCCTATAATGACATGCTCTCGGCCCACCAGCCTTTCGAGCGCTATCCGGCCCTGATCCGCGATGCGATCCGTGCAGCAGGCGGCACTGCGCAGGTCGCGGGCGGAGTGCCTGCCATGTGCGACGGCGTCACCCAAGGCGAGGCAGGAATGGAGCTGTCTCTGTTCTCACGCGACGTGATTGCCTTGGCGACGGGTGTTGCGCTCAGCCACAACACCTATGACGCAGCGGTGTTTCTGGGCGTCTGCGACAAGATCGTCCCCGGCTTGATTATTGGCGCTCAGGCCTTTGGCCATCTGCCCGCCGTCTTCCTGCCAGCCGGCCCGATGACCAGCGGCTTGCCGAACGACGAAAAGGCAAAGGTCCGCCAGAAATTCGCTGCCGGTGAAGTGGGCCGCGAAGAGCTGATGAAGGCCGAAATGGCCGCCTATCATGGCCCCGGCACCTGCACCTTCTACGGCACTGCCAACACCAACCAGATGCTGATGGAATTCATGGGCCTGCACCTGCCAGGGTCCAGCTTTATTAACCCGAATACGCCTCTGCGCGACGCCCTGACCGAGGAAGGCGCCCGTCGCGCCCTGTCGCTCAGCGCGCTGGGCAATCACTACACGCCCGTCTGCCAGATCCTCGACGAGCGCGCTTTCGTCAACGGCATCGTCGGCCTGATGGCTACCGGAGGGTCCACCAACCTGCTGATCCACCTGATCGCCATGGCGCGGGCCGGGGGTATCGTGCTGGATTGGGAGGATTTTTCCGACATCTCCGCTGTGGTCCCTCTGGTCGCGCGGGTTTATCCGAACGGTCTGGCCGACGTAAACCACTTCCACGCTGCCGGGGGCTTGGGCTTTGCCATCGGCACGCTGCTTGAGGAAGGATTGCTGCACCCCGATACGCTCACCGTTGCGGGGCAGGGCCTGCACAACTACACCAAGGAACCCAAGCTTAAGAACGGCGAACTGGTCTGGGAAGACGGCGCAGGCCACAGCCTGAACGAAAAGATCGTCCGTCCCGCCAACGATCCGTTCCAAGCCACGGGCGGCCTCTCGCGCTTGACCGGTAATCTGGGCACCGGCGTCATGAAGGTCTCGGCCGTGGCGCCAGAACACCAAGTGGTCGAAGCACCCGTGCGTGTGTTCCATGATCAGAACGCCGTGAAGGCTGCCTTCAAAGCCGGAGAGTTCACCGATGACGTCATCGTCGTCGTTCGCTTCCAAGGCCCCAAGGCCAATGGCATGCCCGAATTACATTCCCTGACACCAATCCTGTCGATCCTGCAGGGCCGGGGCCAAAAGGTCGCGCTGGTCACCGATGGTCGTATGTCCGGCGCATCTGGCAAGGTGCCCGCCGCCATCCATGTCTGCCCCGAGGCGCTGGACGGCGGGGCCATCGCCTATCTGCAGGATGGAGATCTCCTGCGCGTCGATGCCGTCAAAGGCGAGCTTGAAATCCTCACCCCCGGCGTTCTCGACCGCACCCCGGCCACTGCAGATCTCACCGCAAACCAACACGGCGTTGGCCGTGACCTCTTCAGCGCCTTCCGTCAGAATGTCGGCTCAGCCGACACCGGCGCCAGCATTTTCGGAGTTTGAACCCATGTCCAAAACTCAACGCACCCGCGAGATCTGCGCGCTGGCCCCGATCGTCCCGGTTCTGGTCGTGGATGACGCCGCCCACGCCCGCCCGCTGGCCGAAGCTCTGGTCGCCGGAGGCCTTCCCGCGCTTGAAGTCACTTTGCGCACCCCCGCCGCGCTCGACGCGATCCGTGCTATGGCCGACGTCCCTGGCGGCGTTGTTGGTGCAGGCACGCTGATCACCCCCGAGGACGTCCGCGCCGCCAAAGAGGCCGGTGCACAATTCGGCGTTTCCCCCGGTGCAACTGATGCCCTGATCGCCGCCTGCGAAGCCGAAGGCTTGCCTCTTCTCCCCGGTGCGGCCACCGCAAGTGAAGCCATGGCTCTACTGGAAAAGGGCTATGACATGCTGAAATTCTTCCCCGCCGAAGCCTCCGGCGGGGCACCCGCCCTGAAAGCCATCGGCGCACCCCTGCCGCAGATCGCCTTCTGTCCCACAGGTGGCGTGTCGCCCTCAAACGCCCTCGATTACTTGTCGCTATCGAATGTTGTCTGCGCAGGCGGCAGCTGGGTTGCGCCCAAACAGATGGTTCAAAACGGCGATTGGGCCGGGATCGAAACACTTGCGCGCGAGGCGGCAAGCCTGACGGATTGACGCCACAGGGCGAAACGCTAGGGTAGGCCTCAATTCAAACAGGTTGCCCTCATGACAAACCAGCTCTCCCTCGCGCATGGGCGCGAGTATCTGGCCATTCCCGGCCCTTCGGTCATGCCCGACGCGGTGCTGCAAGCCATGCACCGCCCGTCGCCCAATATCTATGACGGCGAACTGATCGAGATGATGCCCGCGCTGACACGTGATCTGAAGCGTGTGGCCGGGACCCAACATAACGTCGCCATCTACATCGCCAACGGCCACGGCACGTGGGAGGCCGCGCTTTCCAACGTCATCGCCCCGGGCGAAACTGTGCTCGCTCCAGCCTCGGGCCGCTTCACCCATGGCTGGGCAGAGATGGCCGAGGGGATCGGCGCAAAGATCGAATTGATCGATTTCGGCATGTCCTCACCCTGGGATCTCGACCGTATCGCCGAAGCTCTGCGTGCTGATACCAGCCACAAAATCAAAGCGGTGCTCGCGGTTCATGTCGACACGTCCACGTCGATCCGGAACAATATCCCGGCTCTGCGCGCCTTGCTCGACGATCTTGATCACCCCGCTTTGCTGATGGCGGATTGCATCGCCTCGATGGGTTGCGACCGGTTCGAGATGGATGCCTGGGGCGTCGATGTCACGGTCACCGCCTGCCAAAAGGGGCTGATGACCCCGGCAGGTACCGGCTTTGTCTTTTTCAACGACAAAGCACAGGCCAAACGGGCCTCCATGCCCCGCGTCTCGCAATACTGGGACTGGCAGCCCCGCGCCAACCCCGATCTGTTCTACCAGTATTTCAACGGCACCGCGCCAACTCACCACCTCTATGGTTTGCGCGCAGCACTCGATCTGATCCATGGCGAAGGCTTGGAACATGTCTGGGCCCGCCACGAACACCTTGCCAAAGCCATCTGGGCCGCTTGCGAGATCTGGACGCAAGGCGGAGCGCTTCAATTCAATGTCACCGACCCAGCGCATCGCAGCCACGCGGTCACCGCCCTGCGCCTGACCGAAGGACGTGGTACGCTGCTGCGGAACTACACTGAAAACCAGCTCGGCCTGACTCTGGGCATCGGTCTGGGGATGGAGGATTGGGACGGCTGTTTCCGGCTCGGCCATATGGGCCATGTAAACGCGCAAATGATCATGGCCATGCTTGGTGGTATCGAAACCGCCATGGCCGCGCTCGATATTCCCCGCGGCAAAGGCGCCCTCGAAGCCGCTGCAGCAGCACTCGCCGACCAGAGCTGATCCGCATTTTCATCTGGCCATAAATATCTTCGGGGGGATCGCGCCATGGCGCGATGGGGGGCAGACAGCCCCCCTACACGGCCCGGGCCTTCGCCAAAGCCACAGGCAAAGCAGCTTCAAAGGCCGACATCTCAGTCTCCCCCCCGCAACTCACCCGAATACACCGGTTCTGAGGTGCCGCGAACGGCATCCGCACGAACACACGCTGTTCGACCAGCGAGTCCAGAACAGCCTTGGCAAACACCCCATCGCGCCCGCAATCGATCGCCACGAAATTCGTGGCAGAACTTATAGGCTCCAGCCCGTTCTCTCGCGCAATTTGTCCGATCCGGTCGCGCGCTTCGGCAATCTGCGTCTGAACTTGCACTAGCCAATCGCCATCTTCCAACGCCGCCAATGCTCCGGCCTGCGCGGCGCGATTCATGCCAAAGTGATTGCGCACTTTGTTAAAGCCCGCAATCAACTCCGGCGCACCGATGGCGTAACCCACCCGCGCCCCGGCCATGCCATAGACTTTGGAAAAGGTCCGCATCCGGATCACACGCGGATCGTCTGCAGCAACGGGCGCGGCGGTGCCTTCGGGCGCGCATTCCACATAAGCCTCGTCAAGGACCAGCAAGCAGCCGTCGGGCAGCGCCTCCATCGCGGCAACGATAGCCGCCCCTGAATGCCAGGTTCCCATCGGGTTATCCGGGTTGGCCAGATAAACCAGCTTTGCGCCCATCTCTGCCGCTTTGGCGAACAAGGCCGCCGGGTCCTCGTGATCGTCGCGATAGGGAACCGTGTGCAAAATCCCTCCGAACCCCGCCACGTGATAGTTGAATGTGGGATAAGCCCCGTCCGAGGTCACGACTGTATCGCCCGACCCGACCAGCAGCCGCACCAGATAGCCCAGCAACCCATCAATACCTTCCCCAACCACGATATTCTCGGGCGTGACGCCATGATGCGCCGCCAGTGCATGGCGTAGGTCAAAGTTCTCGGGATCGCCATACATCCAGACCTCTCCCGCCGCCCGTTGCATCGCCTCAATGGCACGAGGTGAGGGGCCAAACACGCTCTCATTCGCGCCGATCCGGGCAACGAAAGGCGCGCCACGCTGGCGCTCCTGCGTTTCGGGGCCGACAAAAGGCACGGTAGCGGGCAGGGATTGCGCAAGCGGGGTAAAACGAGGACCAGTCATGGCCGCAGATAAGCGCAACCTCTGCAGAGGGGCAAGCCTTGCACCCTGTCGCAATCACCGTCAGGGTGTCCGCAACCATGGTTCGGAGGTGGCATGCGTTTTCTACTGGGGCTTGTCCTGATCGGTCTTGCTTATCTGTCGTTCTGGCCGGTCCCTGTTGATCCCGTCGCGCATGAGATGCCCAAGCCGCCCGGTTTCACTGGTGATTTTGCTGAGAACACCCATCTCGATAAAGCGCAGCTGATCTCCCTCCCGGACGGAGAGATCGGCCCCGAAGATATTGCGATCCTGCCCGGTGGTGCGGTCTACACCACCAGCCTGTCTGGCGCTCTTTATCGCATCGGCGGGGATCAGCCGACCCAGGTCGATCAACTCGACGGTCGCCCTCTGGGTCTGCGTGCAGGACCGGATGGTGCGCTCTACATTGCTGACAGCTTTCGCGGTCTGATGCGCTGGTCCGGACCAGGAACGCTGGAGACGCTGGCCACCGAGATCGACGGAGCGCCCATGATTTATGCCAACAACCTCGATGTGGCGCAGGATGGCATGGTTTATTTTTCGAACTCTTCGGACCGCTTCGATCCTGAAACGATGGGCGGCACCAAACCCACCTCGGTCATGACCATTTGGGAGCAATCTCCGACCGGCTACGTCGCGCGATATTCTCCCGACGGCAGCGTCGAGAAGATCGCCGAGGGATTTGTTTATACCAACGGTATCGCCCTTTCGCCGGACGAAGATTTCCTGCTGATCGCCGAAACGGGACGGGCGCGGGTACACAAACTCTGGCTCTCCGGCCCGAAGGTCGGAACGCAGGAGGTTTTACTCGATAACCTGCCGGGCTATCCCGACAACATCAAAGCGCAGGGCGATGGCACCTATTGGATGGCCTTCGCCAGCCCGCGCGTGCCATCCGAGGCGCTGATGCCTTATCCCTTCCTGCGCAAGGTGATCTGGCGGCTGGGCCCGATGGTGCGCCCTGCGCCGATTCACCGCGGTATGTTGGTGCAGTTCGACGGCGACGGAACCATCCTGCGGACGCTGCAGGACCCGGACGGACGGTTGGGCATTACCACCAGCGGGCAAGTTGTCGACGACCAGTTCTATGTGATGACGCTGGATTCTCCGTGGTTTGGCCGGATGCCACTCTCCGATATGCCCTGACGTCGCAGTGGCGCCGACCGTCCCGAGCTGGCATGGTTGCCGCAACAAAGAACACCCCGGAGGTCCCATGTCCCGCGTATCCGTCGAATACAAAGACCACATCGCCCATGTCACGCTGACCCGCGGCGACAAGATGAACGCGCTGGATGATGCGATGATCAAGGCGATCCTTTCGGCAGGACAAGAGGTCGCCGCCGCCGATATCCGCGCCGTGGTGCTGTCGGGCGAAGGTAAAAGCTTCTGCGCCGGACTCGACATGGCCAGCTTTGCCAGCATGGCACATACCGATCCAACCGAATGGCTGATGACCCGCAGCCACGAGGACGCCAACGAGATGCAGGAGCTCGCCCTGACCTGGCGGCGCGTTCCGGTTCCGGTGATCTGTGCCATTCAGGGCGTCGCCTATGGCGGAGGTCTTCAGATCGCGCTGGGCGCAGATATCCGCATTGCGCATCCCGAAGCCAAGCTGGCGGTGATGGAGATGAAATGGGGCATCATCCCCGACATGGGTGGCATGGTTCTGCTGCCCCAGCTTGTGCGTTCAGACGTGCTGCGTCTGCTGACTTACACGGCCCGTCCCATCGGCGCGCCACAGGCGGCGGATTGGGGGCTGGTGACAAAACTTTCCGACGACCCTCTGACCGAAGCGCTTGCTCTGGCCGAGGATATTGCTGGTAAAAGCCCCTCGGCCATCCGCGCGGCCAAGCGCCTGATCGAAGTGGCCGAAAGCAAATCCCGCGCTGAGGTTCTGATCGAGGAATCCGCCGAACAGGTGGAGCTTATCGGAAAGCCGGATCAGATCGAGGTCATCACGGCCCAGATGCAGGGCCGCAAGCCCGAGTTCAAATAATCAGCGCATAAAACTGCGCCGCGCGTCGCGGGCCATATTGTACCGCATCTCCAGCTCGGCGATGCGGGCCATGGCGGCTTTTCTGTCCGCGGGATCGGTCAGCGCTGCATAGTCCTGCCGTGCCGCGTCCAGCTCTTTCTTGATGTTGAACTCCTCGGGCAACACCCCAGCCTGCGCCATGATCCGATGACCCGCTGCAATAGCGGGATCGCCCTGAGCTTCGGATGAGCGGTCGGGCAGGGGCTCACCTTCGCCTTCAAGACCCTGTAACTGGCCCTCGGCCTGCGCCTTTTTGATCTGGCGTTCCACCAGTTTTCCAAGCGACCCGAACATGTGCGCATCATACCGATTACGGCGACAAGGCGAAAGGGATCAACGCATTCTGCTTGTCACAAGATGCGCGATGCCACCGGCCAGAAGCCCCCAGACCGCAGCACCCAGCCCAAAGACCGTGATGCCGGACGCGGTGATGGCCAGCGTCAGAATGGCCGCTTCACGCTCAGCAGGCACATCCAGCGCGGCATGCATCGAATTGGCCATTACGCCGATCAGTGCAACCCCGGCCAGAGTGCCCATCAACATCGGATCAGCATGGGCGGCAAAGCTGGTGATCGCCACGGCAAAGACGCCAAACAGGCAGTAGAACACACCGCCCATGATCGCAGACCAGTATCGCTGCGCAGGGTCGGGATGGCTGTCCTCGTTGGAACACATCGCGGCCGTGATGGCGGCCAGACAGGTCGCGGGGGCGCCGAACGGGGCCGAAAGCAGGCTCGCGCCACCGACGGATGAAAACAGCTTGCCGGGAACGGGGGCAAAGCCAAAGCTGCGCATCACTGCGACGCCGGGGATATTCTGCGTTGCCATGGTGACGATGAACAGCGGAACGCCGATGCCGATGGCGGACGCGGCTGAGAAGGACGGCGTGGTCCAGATCGGAGCCGCGATCAGTCGGTCCGGCATCAGTTGCGTATCTCCTGCGTTCAGAGACACCACGACGGCCGCGGCGACCACGGCTGCCGGGACCGCGAACAACCGGTTGAAGCGACCCGCGATGAACCATGTCAGGATCACCGGCAGCGCCTGCCATGGAATTTCAACCGCAGCTTTGAAGGGCACAAGGCAGAGCGGCAACAACACCCCAGCCAGCATCGCCTGCGCCAGCGATGTTGGGATTGCTGCAGCCAGCCGCCCAAGGGGCTTCCACAGCCCCGCCAGCACGGTCAGAGCTCCGGCGCATAGGAACGCTCCGGTCGCGCCTGAAAACCCCTCGACCGGGGCGGCAGACACCGCCAGCAATGCGGCCCCTGGCGTAGACCACGCGACGCTGATTGGCATTTTATACCGCAGGCTGAGGACGATGGCCGCAAGCCCCATGGCAATTGCTGCGCTCATCAGGCCCGACGCTGCTTGCGTAGGCGAAGCCCCCATGGCGCCCAGCCCTTGCAGGACGATGGGGAACGAACTGAAGAACCCGACAATGGCCACAACCAACCCGGTTGAGACGGTCTGCATCGGAGGGAAAGGTCGCGCCATCGGGGCCTCGGAGGATTGTGTCGCCGAAGTGCTACCAAGCGCGGGTGGGCGCGAACAAGAGGGAAAGCCTTGAGGTTAAAGAAAAACCCCTCCGTCAGGTTTGGCGGAGGGGTTTGGATCTGAATATTTGTGAAAAGATGAAGATCAGGCGATTTCGGCCAGACGGGCGAGGGCCTCGTTCAGCTTGGCCTCTTCTTCTTCACGGGCGGCGAGGTTGGCCTTGGCTTCCTCAACCACCTCTTCCGGGGCCGAGGCCACGAATTTGGGGTTGTTCAGACGCCCGCGCAAGCCGCCCAGTTCCTTGGCCAGTTTGCCCTTAGCTTTCTCCAACCGTTCCTTCTCGGCGCCGATATCGATGATATCCGCCAGCGGCAGGCCGAAGCTCGCGCCGGGGGCGGCGATCGAGATCGTGCCTTTGGGCAGTTCATCCGCTTTGGTCAGGCTGTCGATCCGCGCCAAGCGCTTGATCAGCGCTTCGTTGCGGTCCCATGCAGCCTGTCCATTGGCGTCGATCTCGGTCACCAGCATAGGCACATAGAGGCCCGCCGGAACCCGCATCTGCGCACGGGCCGAGCGGGTGTTTTCGATCACCGAGATCACCCAGTTCATCTCGCGATCCGCCTCTGCGTCGATCAGATCGGCGACGGAATAGCTCGGCCAGTCGGCGTGGACGACCATCTTGGGCCGCGCGCCGGTCAGGCCCCAAAGCTCCTCGGTGATGAAGGGCATGATCGGGTGCAGCAGGACCATACACTGGTCCAGAACCCAGCGCATGGTGGCGCGGGTCTCGGCCTGTGCCTCGGCGTCGTCGCCTTGCAGCAGCGGTTTTGAAAGTTCCACATACCAGTCGCAGACCTTACCCCAGACAAAGGCGTAAAGCCCGTTGGCCGCGTCGTTGAAGCGATAGCTCTCCAGCGCCGCATCGACTTCTTCGCGCACGCGGGCGGTTTCGCCGATGATCCAGCGGTTTACAGCCGCTTTGGGCTTCAGGTCGGCCACGTCCAGTAACGGCACGGCGTCGGTGAAGACCTCGTTCATCTCGGCAAAGCGGACGGCGTTCCATAGCTTGGTGCCAAAGTTGCGGTAACCGGTGATGCGCTCGCGGGATAGTTTCAGCACCCCGCCGATGGCCGCCATCGAGGCGTTGGTGAACCGCAGCGCATCGGCGCCGAATTCGTCCACGATCTCCAACGGGTCGATGACGTTGCCGGTGGTCTTGGACATCTTCTTGCCCTTCTCGTCGCGGACGAGCTGGTGCAGGTAAACAGTGTGGAACGGGATCTGGTCGACCACGGCCAGCTGCATCATCATCATCCGGGCGACCCAGAAGAACAGGATGTCGAAACCGGTGACCAGAACGTCCGTGGGGAAGTAGCGCTCCAGTTCTTCTGTCTGTTCCGGCCAGCCCAGCGTGCCGATGGGCCAGAGGCCGGAGGAGAACCATGTGTCGAGGACATCGGGATCGCGCCAAACCGGGTAGACCAGCCTGGTCGGGTCTTGTTCGACCGCGTATTGAGCAAGGCTTTCAGCGAACTGATGGATCGCTTCCTGCTTGTCGGCAACTTCGACAACCGTCGCATGGCTCAGCGGGCTGGGAATGTTTGCATTGTCGTCGAGGAATTTCTCGGTAACGGCTTTAAGGCTCGCAGCGCATTCCATGACATTGCCACGGTGCAGCATGCCGCCTTCGTTCAGCAAACGGCCCAATTCGACCAAATCAAGGTCGCCGTCGTTTTCATCGTCCTTAAAGTTCTCAGCCGATAGATCGAGACCATACCAAACCGGTATCTGATGTCCCCACCACAGCTGGCGCGAGATGCACCAGGGCTCGATGTTTTCCAGCCAGTGGTAATAGGTTTTCTCGCCCGACTCGGGGATGATCTTGACCGTACCGTCCTTGACCGCATCCAGCGCGGGGCCGACGACCTTGGCTGCATCGACGAACCATTGGTCGGTGAACATCGGTTCGATGACCACTTTCGAGCGGTCGCCAAACGGCTGCATGATCGGTTTGCTCTCGACCAGCGGGACCAGCTTGTCCGCGCCTTCATGATCGGGCTTCAGGGCGGTTGATCCCAGACGGGGATCATCCGCGCGGGTCATCACGGCCAGACCGTCAGCGGTAATCTCTTCCACAACCTTCGCGCGCGCTTCGAACCGGTCGAGCCCGCGCAGGTGATCGGGGATCAGGTTGATCGCGTCGATCTCGTTCTCGGTGAACTCTTTGCCGCGTGCGTATTCCTGCGCCTTGTCAGCCTCTTCGGCATAAGGCGCCCCATCGGCCCGCATCGCGCCTTTGGTGTCCATGAGACGATACATCGGAATGCCGCCGCGCTTGGCGACCATGTTGTCGTTGAAGTCATGCGCGCCGGTGATCTTCACCGCGCCCGAGCCGAAATCGGGGTCCGGATACTCATCGGTGATAATCGGGATCTGACGGCGATGCTCTTTCGGGCCAACCGGGATTTCGCAGAGTTTGCCGACGATTGGCGCGTATCGTTCATCCGACGGATGAACCGCAACCGCGCCGTCGCCCAGCATGGTTTCGGGGCGGGTTGTGGCGATCGAGATATAGTCGCGCTCTTCCTCCAGCACGATATTCCCGTCCTCATCTTTCTCGACGTAGGTATAGGTCTCACCGCCCGCCAGCGGATACTTGAAGTGCCACATATGGCCCGCAACTTCGATATTCTCGACCTCAAGGTCCGAGATTGCGGTCTCGAAATGCGGGTCCCAGTTGACCAGACGCTTGCCGCGATAGATCAGGCTCTTTTCGTACATGTCGACGAAGACCTTGATCACCGCATCGTGAAAATTCGCAGAATTTTCGTGCCCCGTGCGCGGATCACCCGCCGCGCCGGCCATGGTAAACGCGTTGCGCGACCAGTCGCAGGAGGAGCCAAGACGCTTCAACTGCTCAATGATCGTACCGCCGTATTCACCTTTCCATTCCCAGACCTTCTCAAGGAATTTCTCACGCCCCAACTCACGGCGGCCGGGCTGCTGCGTGGCGGCCAACATCTTTTCCACCTGCATCTGCGTGGCGATACCAGCATGGTCCTGACCGGGTTGCCAAAGCGTGTCGAAACCGCGCATCCGGTGCCAGCGGATCAGGATGTCCTGCAGCGTGTTGTTGAACGCGTGGCCCACATGCAGCGCGCCCGTCACGTTGGGCGGTGGGATCATGATGGTAAAGCTTTCATCGCGCGATTTGTTCGCGCCTGCCTTGAAGGCTCCGGCCTGTTCCCAGGCCTGATAAATGCGGGCCTCGGCCTCGGCCGCGTTGAATGTCTTTTCCATCGCCATGGGGTGCGTCCTGCGTCATCAATCTCGGGTCAGCGCCTGCAATAACGAATGCGTGCGGGAAGGGGAAGGGTCTGCGCGCTCTGGACAACGAACCCGTTCAGCCTAATGTCGCCCCTGACGCAGCCCAAAGGATCGCCCCATGGAAAAGTTCGGCAAAAGCCAGCCCGTCAAACGGACCGAGGACCTGCGGTTTTTGACCGGGAACGGCCAATACATGGATGACGCGGTACCCGAAAACGCGCTGCACGTGGCGTTTTTCCGCAGCCCGGTGGCGCATGGCCAGATCACGGCGCTGGATCTGGAAGCCGCGCGCGCGGCAGAGGGCGTGCGGCTGGCGATGGCGCTCGACGATCTGCAGGCGACAGGCATCGACACCGTGATGAACGGGGCCACTGTGCCCAACCGCGACGGCACTCAGGCTGCATCCCCCGAGAGGCACATGCTGGCCAACAAACGCGTCCGCTTCGTGGGTGAGCCGGTGGCAGTCGTGGTGGCTGATACGCTGCTGCAGGCACGCGACGCGGCTGAGTTGATCTGGATGGAGACTGAAGACCTGCCCGTAAAGATGGACGTTGGCGCGGGCGGCGAAACACTGCACCCCGAGGCCCCCGACAACCACGCCTTTGACTGGGGCCTGGGCGATGAGGCCGCGACCGAGGCAGCCTTTGCCACCGCCGCCCACATCGTCTCGCTGAACGTCGAAGATAACCGTGTCATCATCACCTCACTTGAGCCGCGCGGGTGTCAGGCCAACTGGGAAGATGGGCGCCTGCATTTTTCCTATGGCGGGCAGGGTGTCTGGGCGATGCGGACGCAATTGGCGCAAAAGCTGAAGCTGGATGCGGAAGACGTCCGCGTCACCACCCCGGATGTGGGCGGCGGCTTCGGTATGAAGGTGATGCCTTACCCTGAATATTTCTGCACCGCCGTTGCCGCCAAGAAACTGGGCCAGCCGGTGCACTGGATGTCGGACCGGTCCGAGGCGATGCTATCCGATCACCATGGCCGCGACCTGACCTCGCTGGGTGAACTGGCCTTTGATGCCGATCACCGAATTACCGCCTATCGCGTGCACAGCAAGGTCAATCTGGGTGCCTATAACAGCCATTTCGGGCAGGCGATCCAGACCAGCCTTTTCAGCAAGGTGCTGATGGGCGTTTATGACGTGCAAACCACCTATCTGCGGGTCGAAGGGTTCTATACCAACACCACGCAGGTCGACGCTTATCGCGGCGCCGGACGGCCCGAGGCGATCTATGTGCTGGAACGGGTCATGGACCGCGCAGCGCGCGAGCTGGGCGTCGATCCGTGGGAGCTGCGGCGCAAGAACTTCATTCGTCCCGCCGATTTCCCTTATACCTCGGCCACCGGTGAAACCTATGACGTCGGCGATTTCGACATGGTCCTCAGCCGCGCGGCCAGCCAGACCAGCGGGTTTGCAACCCGCAAGGCGGCGGATGCCGAACGGGGCCTGATCCGCGGACAGGGCCTCTGTTACTATATCGAAAGTATTTTGGGTGACCCTTCCGAGAACTCGAAGGTCGAGTTTTGCGAGGATGGCGCGGTGAACCTATACGTCGGCACCCAATCGAACGGGCAGGGGCACGAGACTGTCTATGCCCATTTCCTGTCAGATCAGACCGGGATTCCGATGGACCGGATCACCGTCGTTCAGGGCGACACGGACAGGCTCGCCCATGGTGGCGGCACGGGCGGGTCGCGCTCGGTCACGGTGCAAAGCACGGCGACGCTGGCCACCATCGACATAATGATCGCCGCATTCACGCCTTATCTCGCGGATAAGATGGGGGTCGAGGAAGACGACGTGCATTTTGATCATGAAACATTCCGGGCACCCGGCTCGAACCTGACCCCAACCCTGATCGAAGCGGCCGAGATGGCGCGTGCAGACGGGCGCATGGATCTGCTGAAGCACGAGGCCCGCGCCAATCTGGATGCCCGCAGCTATCCCAATGGCGCACATGTTGCCGAAATCGTTATCGATTCTTACACGGGCGAGACATGGGTTGATCGCTATACGGTCGTCGATGATTTTGGCAACCTTATCAACCCGATGCTTGCCGAAGGACAGGTGCATGGGGGCGTGGTTCAGGGCATCGGTCAGGCCTTGACCGAACATGTAGTGCACGATGCCCATGGGCAACTGCTCACGGCTTCGTTGATGGATTACGCCTTGCCGCGCGCGGCTGAGATACCCATGATTAAGTTTACCTCGGTTCCGGTTCCGTCAACGTCCAACCCGATGGGGATGAAAGGATGTGGCGAGGCCGGAACGGTGGGCGCTCTGGCTGCGGTGGCAAACGCGGTTCAGGATGCGCTCTGGGATCATGGGGTGCGGCAGGCGGATATGCCTTTCACACCTCATAGAGTTTGGGAATTGTTGACGCATGGTTCTGTCGCGGCTGAGTAGAAAGGTACTGGGATGGCTCGGGCGGCCTCTGCGGTCCGAGCACTCGGCCGAGACGCGCCACCGCGAACCGATCAGCCATGTCATCATTCTGGACGGCACAATGTCGACCCTGGAACCGGGCCGCGAAACCCATGCGGGTCAGACCCTGCGCCTGTGCTGTGAGATGGGCAGCAAGGTCTCGGTCTTCTACGAATCCGGTGTGCAGTGGGAAAGCTGGAAATCCTCTCTGGACGTAATGATGGGGCGCGGCATCAACCGCCAGATCCGCCGCGCCTATGGCTATCTCGCCTCGCGCTACAAACCCGGCGACAAGATCTTTTTCATCGGCTATTCACGTGGCGCTTACGGGGTGCGCAGCCTTGCGGGCGTGATTGACGCGATCGGGTTGCTCAAGGCCGAACACGCCACTGTCCGCAATATCAAACAGGCCTACCGCCACTATGAATGCACTGCCAACGGCAAGGCGGCGGCTGAATTCCGGCAGGCCTTCTGTCACGAGGATGTGGCTATCGAAATGGTAGGCGTCTGGGACACAGTCAAGGCGTTGGGCCTGCGCCTGCCACTGCTGTGGCGCTGGGCCGAGGAACGTCACGCCTTCCACAACCACCAGCTGGGCCCTGCGACCCGCCACGGTTATCACGCCATGGCACTGGATGAGACCCGCGAGGTGTTCGAACCGGTGCTGTGGAAATGCACGCCCGATTTCAAGGGCCATATTGAGCAGGTCTGGTTCCGCGGTACCCACGGTGATGTGGGTGGCCAGTTGAACGGGTTCGAAGAGGCCCGCCCCCTCAGCAACATCTCTCTGATCTGGATGCTGGACAAGGCCGAGCTGCACGGCCTGCCATTGCCCGAAGGCTGGCGCGACCGCTTCCCCACCGACACCCATGCGCCATCGGTCGGCACATGGCGCGGCTGGGGCAAGATTTTCCTTCTGCGCAAGCATCGGAAAGTCGGGAAGGACCGGTCCGAGCGCCTGCATGTCTCGGTCTCACCAGACGAGCTGCCCGGCTGGGTGCCGATGCCAGATTTACCGTCGCATCCGGCGCAGTAGGCAACGCTGTATCTTATCGATTTACGTGTTTTATATATATGCTGTTTACGTTGGTGCCGGGTAGACATTTCGGTGCTATTGAAAGACACACGACCCCATGCCGGATCCATATTTTTCAGAATTGAAATACCTGGGCGGACCGACTCTCGATTTCATCGAGATCGCAGTCGACGCAGGCACCGATGTGTCCGGCCTGGTCGTGACCATCTACCAGAGCAGTGGTGAGATTCGATCCACCAACACACTGGCTGGTATTACGCCGACAACGGTGGCGGGGCGCGATATTTACGTCATCGATACGACCAGTTCCGGTACATTTACCGGACTTGGGAAAACGAATGGCATCTCGCTTTCCGAGGGGTCGACGGTTTACCAGTTCAACTCTTTCAGCGATCCGCCAAGCCCCGGGCCGATTACTGCAACGGCCGGACCCGCCAGCGGCATGCAATCGACTGTCATCGGTCAGGCCGGAGCGGGCGATTCTCTGATTTCCACGGACGATGGCGGCACCTACTCGGTAAATACCGATCCCACCCCGGGAAGCATCCCTTGCCTGACCGCAGGTACATTGGTTGCCACTGATGTAGGGCCGGTTCCGGTTGAGGATCTTGAACCCGACCAACCGATCCGTTTGGCATGCGGCGGCGCGCAACCGCTTCTGAAGGTCATGTGCCGCTCGGTTAACTCACGCGAGCTACGCCGTAACCCGAAGCTCTATCCAGTACGAATATGTGCAGGTGCATTGGGACAGGGCCTGCCCCGCCGGGATTTGCTTGTCTCGCGCCAACACCGCATGCTGGTGTCCTCTGCCATTGTGAAGCGTATGTTTGGCCGCCCCGAAGCTCTAGTTGCCGCCATACGGCTTGCCGGGCTGCCGGGCATCTATGTTGATGATACGGTTGACGGCATCACATACGTTCATCTGGTTCTTGCGACACACGAAGTGATATTCGCCGAAGGTGCCCCGACCGAGAGCATGCTGATTGCTGAGGAGGCACTGAAATCAATGCCCCCCGAGACGGTTGAAGAACTACACGCGCTGTTTCCCGAGTTGTCGATCAACGCGATGGCAACAACCAAGTATCTGGTGCCGGACAATGCGCGCCAGAAAAGACTGGCGGCGCGGCATGCCCAGAACGGGTTGCATCTGCTTTCGGAATACTCCGACAGCAGATATCACGCAGACTGACATAACGCAGCCTGCGCTTCGCACAGCTTGCAAAGTTGCAGATTTACCGCCGCCGGTCGCGGCGAGAGCTCATGGGCTGGAACGCCACGCCCACATGCGCCTCGCAATAGGGCTTGCCTGCCTCAACCGGCAGGCCGCAGAACCAGAAATCCTCGGTCGCGGGGTCGCCCACGGGCCATTTGCAGGTCTTCTCGGTCAACTCCATCAGCGTCAGCTTCTTGGCCTTCTTCTCGACCTCGTTGACCTTGGCCAGCGCCTCGGGGCTGATCTCGTTGGCCGAAGGTTGCGGCGGCAAAGGCTGACCGGCAGGGATGATCTGACGGCGGGCCGGAGTGGCCGGTTTTGCTTCCGTGGCAGGGGCCGGACGGGCCGGTTCGGTCTTGGGTGCTGGTTTGGGCTTGGCCTCGGCCTTGGGTGCGGGTGCCGGTTTCTCCTTAGCTTCGGCCTTGGCCGGGCTGGCACCGGTGGCGCGGTTTGACAGGCCCAGACGGTGGACCTTGCCGATCACCGCGTTGCGGGTCACGCCGCCCAGTTCCTTGGCGATCTGGCTGGCCGACTGGCCCTCGCCCCACATCTTTTTCAGCAGCTCTACACGCTCGTCAGTCCAGGACATCATTTGCCTTTCAAAAGCGGAAAGCGGCCCCGGATTCGGGCCGCCTTGGGAATTCGTCTCAGCCCCCTATTTTAATCACTGCGGGCCGAGTTACAAGCGGTCTTCGAATCAGGTATGGGGCAGATCATGCAGAATCTCATGGATCAGGACACACGCCGCTTTGGTACGGTAAACTGGATGGGCCTCTATACGCTGGCGCGGCGCGAAACACTGCGCTTTCTGGCCGTGTGGACGCAGACTCTGTTGGCCCCTCTGGTGACGGCGGGATTGTTCCTGCTGATCTTCACCATTGCCATTGGTCCAAGCCGGCCCGACGTGATGGGCGTTCCGTTCCTGATCTTTCTGGCGCCGGGTATCATGATGATGACGGTGATCCAGAATGCATTCGCCAACACCTCGTCGTCGATGGTGATTGCCAAGGTGCAGGGAAATATTGTCGACACACTGATGCCGCCCCTGTCGCCTTTGGAAATCCTGTTGGGGTATCTGGCCGGCGGTATTGCCCGAGGTGTCCTGATTGCATTTGTCGTGGCCGCTGCGTTTCTGATCTTTCTGTCGATCGTGCCCCAGAACCTGATGATCACGCTGATCTTCGTCATCCTCGGCGGGGCCTTCATGGGCGCGCTGGGCCTGTTTGCCGGGATATTTGCCAACAAGTTCGACCAGATGGCAGCGATCACCAACTTCATTGTTACGCCGTTGGCCTTCCTGTCTGGTACCTTTTATTCGGTTGAAGCACTTCCGCCGGTCCTGAACCGCCTGAGCCACATGAACCCGGTGTTCTATCTGATCGACGGGCTGCGCTATGGCATGATCGGGGTATCCGACAGCTCTCCTTGGTTGGGCATGGCGGTCTGTGGCGCAGCAACGCTATTGGTCGGAGCAGCGACATGGCAGATGCTGCGAACGGGTTACCGTCTCAAGGCTTAGGTCGCATCGGCCAGTGATCCGGGCTGTAGGGCCACGCGGGGTCGCCCGAGCCGTGGATGCAGCCGCGCCGCTACGGCCCAGGCTCCGAACAGGGCCAGGCCGCCAGCCGCGAACACGCCAGCGACCGGTGTGATCAGCAGCACCAGCGAGGCCACGCCGGGCGTCAAAATGCCTGACACGTCGCGATAGCTGGAATAGATCGCTGACATCTCGGTCCGTTCCGAGGGTTTCACTGCCATGAGAAATGGCAATCCTGCGCAGATATCCAGCACGATCAGCCAAACGGACCCCAGAACCAGCGCTACGACCGAAGCGACCGGCCAGCCGGAGATCGCTGCGGCGATCACGAAACAGGCCCCGCAGGCGGCAAAACCCGTGCGCACCGCCACCCGCAGCGACCGCCCCTGCACCCAGCGCAGGATCAGAGGTGCGCCGAACAGCATGGCATTGGTGCTCGACAACAGGATGCCCCCGAGTTGTTCACCCAGCCCGTTCTGAATGGCAAAGATCGGCAGGTAGACCACATAGATCCACCAGCCGCAGGACCGAATCATCGCAAACAGATACCCAGCCAGCAGCCGCGGCTGCGAAAAAAAGCGCGGCAGATAGGCCAGCGGATTGCTTGCCGGTCCGCGCGCCTTGGTGATCAGTTTGCCGTTGCCCAAACGCATGCTCCAGAACAGGATCAACATGGCGACTGAGGCGACTGCGCTGATGACGAATGGGGCAGGGGCCCAGCGTTCCATCAACAACACGCCGATCATGGGGCCTCCGGTCCAGCCAAGGGCGCTGTAGAACATGCGGCTGGTCTCGCATCGGCCAAGTTCGATCTTGCTGATGTAATCCAGCACATAAGCGTTGAAACAGACAAAAGTCGTGACCGTGGCCACCGTGTTCAGCGCCAGTGCCAGCACGATAGAACCGGGGCTGCCCTCGATCGCCAGAACGGCGCTGATCACGAACAGGACGCATCCGGCGGTATAGGCCCAGCGCCGGGGGACGTAGCGGATAACAAACGGTATCATCAGCCCGGCAACAAGCGAGACGATCCCCACCAGAAAGTACACAAACGACACAGAGGACGCGTCGCCCAGCGCGCGGTACATCACAAGCGGAAAGACCGAGATCAGGATGCCTCGGACAATGGCCTCGAACCCTGCCAGGATGCCGAAATCGCGGACCGATGGTGCAGGGGCATGGCGGACCCATTCAGGGATACGGCGTTCATGCATCTGACAATCTTTCTAATCAACTATGATCAGATTGCGCCCGGCTAAGATGATTTCATGGGGGTTTGCGACATGGGTGTCGCGCGCAGACATCGCCTTGAAAAAACTTTCCGCCTATGACCGACGCAGCCGCGCCTCGCGCCAGACCAGGATCAGACCTCCGGTCAGGATAATGGCTGACCCGATCAAGCTGACCCCATCCGGGATCACTTTGAACACCACGAAATCGTAGAAGGCGGCAAAGATCAGTGTGGCATAGCTGATGGGGGCCACAAAGGAAGCATCCGCCCGCGCCATTCCGTTGACGAAACAGGCCTGCGCACAAGCCATCAGCACGCCAATCCCCGCCAGCGCTGCCCATTGCTGGGGCGTCGGAATCTGAAACACGAAGCTGACCGCGACCGAGGCGATGGTCAGCCCCATCGCATTGTTGATCAGCAAAATCTGGATCGGAATTTCACGGCCAGAAAGTTTCTTGATGAAAATCAACTCCATCCCGATGATCGCCGCCGCCGTCAGCGCCAGCAACGCAGCGGGCTGAAAGCTGGCGGGCGTGGGGCGCAGCAGTACCAATGCGCCGATCAGCGCCACGATGGCGGCCAGCCAGCGCCAGGGGCCGACCCCTTCTTTCAGCAGCGGGATCGCCAGCATCATCGCAAAGACCGGGTTCAGGAACGAGATCGCCGTCGCATCTGCAATCGGGATGAACGCGACCGCAGCAAACATCAACGTGACCCCGAGCCAGCCAAAGCTTGTTCGCCCGATATGCAGGCCCCAATGCGGGCGGCTCAAGCGCGGGCGCAGGATACCCACGGCTGTGACGATCACTAGAAAGGCAAACAGAAACCGCCCGTGACTGATCTGCAAAGGATGCAGCGCCGGGCCCAACGTATCTGTCCCCAGCGCTTTGGCCAGCAACGTAGTCCCCGCGAGAAGGGCGCTCGCCGCAAGGATCAGCAGGGCCGCAAGGGCAGGGTTCTGGCGTATCGGGGTCATGGCTCACCCGTGCGCCAGCGTCGGGTAAATGACAAGCGGTAAATCCCGGTCTCAGAGTGATTTTTGCCCCGATCATAAAAACGGGGTTTTCAGATCGATTGCACCCCGTTATACGACCCGCCATGATCAAACCCGCACATATCCTGCGCCTCCGACGCCGACGCCTGACCGCGTAACCGGCCCGTTTGATCCATTTGCGCTGCTCAAATGCGCGCAATCTCCACCAAATCAGTTGACGACCATGGCCCCAGTGTATCACTCACAGGGCTCAACCTATTCGAAAAGGATGATCCGATGATCCCGTCCGTTCTGCCGACCTATAACCGTGCGCCCCTGACATTCGTAAAGGGCGAAGGCGCCTGGCTGACCGAGGCGGATGGCCGACGTTTTCTGGACCTCGGCGCGGGGATTGCGGTGAACGCGCTGGGCCATGCGCATCCGGCTTTGGTGGCTGCGCTGACTGAACAGGCG
Source organism: Ruegeria sp. CF4 (assembly GCF_056537345.1). NCBI lineage: Bacteria > Pseudomonadati > Pseudomonadota > Alphaproteobacteria > Rhodobacterales > Roseobacteraceae > Ruegeria > Ruegeria sp. CF4. The sequence goes on from NZ_JBQFRJ010000001.1 coordinate 210,229, forward strand.
CATGCGTTGTGGCATGTCTCGAACCTCTACAACATCCCGCAACAGCAAGCGCTGGCCGACAGGCTAGTCGAGCACACCTTTGCCGATACGGTCTTCTTCACCAATTCCGGCACCGAGTCCTGCGAACTGGCCGTAAAAATGGCCCGCAAGTATTTCTATGACAAAGGTCAACCTGAGAAGGTCGAGATCATCACCTTCGATGGCTCATTCCATGGGCGGTCATCGGCGGGTATCGCCGCCGCCGGGTCCGAGAAAATGACCAAAGGCTTCGGCCCGCTGCTGCCCGGCTTTGTGCATCTGACGTTCGGAGACCTCGACGGCATCACCAACGCCATCACTGACAAAACCGCAGCCATCCTGATTGAACCGGTTCAGGGTGAAGGCGGCATTCGCCCCGTTCCGGATGCAGAACTCAAAGCCCTGCGCCAAATCTGCGACGACAATGGCCTTCTGCTGATCCTGGATGAGGTCCAGTGCGGCATGGGCCGCACCGGCAAGCTCTTCGCGCATGAATGGGCGGGCATCACTCCAGATATTATGATGGTCGCCAAAGGCATCGGCGGCGGCTTCCCCCTGGGCGCTGTGCTGGCCACAGAAGAGGCGGCCAGCGGTATGACCGCAGGCACCCATGGCTCCACCTATGGCGGCAACCCGCTGGGCTGCGCTGTGGGCTGTGCGGTGATCGATCAGGTCGCGACACCCGCTTTCCTTGAAGGCGTCAACCGCAAGGCGGGCCTGCTGCGTCAGAAGCTCGAAGGCCTGATCGCGGACCACCCCGATGTGTTCGAAGAGGTTCGCGGCTCAGGTCTGATGCTGGGCCTGAAATGCAAGCCCGCCAATATCGACGTGGTCAATGCAGGTTATGACAACGAGGTTATCACTGTCCCCGCCGCCGATAACGTGATCCGCCTGCTGCCACCGCTCACCTTGACCGAAGACGACATCGCGCAAGCCCTGATCCGTTTGGAAAAAGCCGCGACGCAAGTCGAAAACGCAATGGCTTCGGCCTGAACTCGCCTGATTGAAAAGTGAAATAAAATGAACCACTTCCTTGATATCCACAAAACGGACGCAGGTGATCTGCGGAACATGATCGATCAGGCCGGCGCGATGAAGCGGGCGCGCCTCGGTCGTCCCAAAGCCGCCCCGGACGACGAACAGCCTCTGGCAGGCCGCATGGTTGCGCTGATCTTTGAAAAGCCGTCAACACGGACCCGCGTGTCCTTCGACGTTGGCGTGCGCCAAATGGGTGGGCAGACCATGGTGCTGTCCGGCAAGGACATGCAGCTGGGCCATGGCGAGACCATCGCCGACACCGCTCGCGTCCTGTCGCGCTATGTCGATATGATCATGATCCGGACCTTTGACGAAACGATCCTGACGGAGATGGCAGAATACTCGGACGTGCCCGTCATTAACGGCCTGACCGATCGCACGCATCCCTGTCAGATCATGGCCGATGTGCTGACCTATGAAGAGCATCGCGGCCCCATCGCAGGCAAAAAGGTCGTCTGGACCGGCGACGGCAATAATGTCTGCGCTTCATTTCTGCATGCCGCCGGTCAATTCGGTTTCGACCTGACATTTACAGGCCCGGCGCAGCTGGACCCGGAAGAAGAATTCATGGGGCTTGCGCGCCAGAAGGGCTCGAAAATCGTGATCGAACGGGACCCGCACAAAGCGGTTGAGGGGGCGGATCTGGTGGTCGCCGATACCTGGGTCTCGATGCATGATTCCCAGTCCGCGAAGGAACGCCGCCACAACATGCTGCGCCCCTATCAGGTCAACGCCGAGCTGATGTCGCATGCCAAGCCAGACGCGTTGTTCATGCACTGCCTGCCCGCGCATCGCGAAGAAGAGGCCACATCCGAGGTCATGGACGGCCCGAACTCGGTGATCTTCGATGAGGCCGAGAACCGGCTACACGCGCAAAAAGCCATCATGCGCTGGTGTCTGGGCGTCTGAGGCCTGCAGCAATCTGGGAGAGCCATAAAGGGCTCTCATAAATCTCGGAGCATTCAATGCCACACGTCACCCTGGAATTCTCTGCCGGGCTCGAAAACTCTTATGATTTTCAAGCCATCTGTGAACAGCTCTATTCTGTGCTCGCCGCGCATGAAGAATTCGATGCCCCAACGCTTAAAATCCGTGCCACCTCGTTCCCGTATTTCCGCATCGGGACCGAACCGCAGACCTTCATCCATGCCACGCTCTTGTTGCTGCAGGGCCGGGATGAGGCAACGCGCGCCGAGTTGAACGCGATCATTCTGAATGTTCTGGCTGCGTCTGCGCCCACGGTCGGCAGCATCACCGTGCGGGATGTTGAAATTGATCGCGCGACCTATGCCAAACGCCTGTCAGTCTGACGCGGCCTTGGCTCGCGCATGGGACCTCTAAGCGCGCCGGGTCACATCCCAGATCCGCAATCTGGCGAGCGTAGCTACGCACGCTAGAACTACTAGCACACACAATGCGATCTTGGTCATGATCTCCATCGTGCCTTCAATCAGCAGGGCATGCACGACACTGCCCAGAATGGTCACCAGCGCCAGTCCGGCGTGACCCAGACGCCAGAGTCGAAATCGCAGGTTCAGGCGTAAGCGCAGAACGCCCATCGTTGCTGCAGCAAAACCCGTCCACATCGCGATCACACCCCAGACGGAAAAGGGCGTGGCCGACACGAACAGCAGCGCGTCCACAACATCCGGCGGGCTCGTGATCCACAAACCACCCACATGGATCAAAATCGCGGCGACAAGGGCCAGACCGCACCGCCTGTGCCACACGCGGCTGCGCACTGGTGAAAGCCCAGGCAACCAGCGTCCGGCGAGCAAAGGTTGCATCAGCAGAAGGCACATCCCGAAGATGCCCGCAAACCCAGCGAGGATATAGATCGGCTCACGCCACGCCAGATACGGGCTGAACGTCGCCGCGATGACCGGCACCAGAAGGGCGGCGGACAACGCCGCCCAGATCAATACACGCCTCAACACGTATCAAGCGGGCTGCAAGACGAAATGCGCGGCAAGCGTTTTGTCCTTCGCGCTCGACATCACCGGGCGCAGGAACACCGTCTCGAATTCGCCGCTGTCATAAGCCAGATGCCCGTGCGGTTGACCAAAGGCGGGCACAATCTGCGGCATCTCAAGCCGGAATTCTCCGTTGGCATCCGTCAGCGTCGCGCCATGGCTGCGTTGATCGCGCTCATGGCCTTCGGTCGTATGCGCCCAGATCTGGATTCGCTGGCCGGGCAGGGGGGCTCCGTCGCCCGCGCGCCGCACGGTGCCAGTCATCCAGAACCCGCCACCGCCGATGCGCTCCACGATCGGTGCGCCCGGACGATAGTTGTTCGACCCACCTCGCATCGACGGGGTGGGGGCCAAACCATTGGCCCGCGCGGGAACCATCAGCCCCGAAGCCAAAACCGCCCCGCCCGAGGCGATCAGAGAACGACGCGTGAGTAATGAACCGGTCATGGAACCCTCTTTTTGCGACCTCATCTGCCCCTGAAATATAGCACGCTTCTCGCGCATTCCGAGGTTGCGTTGCGAATTGTGATTTACTTTGACGCGGCAGGTGACCGCTGCAATCCTGACCACAGCTTGGTTTCCATCAGAAAGGCCGGTGTCATGAGCTTGACGGATCGCATCACACCAGACGAGATCGCCGCATTCCAGCGCGACGGAGCCGTGGTTCTGCGGTCCAAATTCTCGGATCATTGGCTGACCCAGCTGCGCAACGGCATCGACGCGGACCTTGCCAATCCAACCGAAAACCTGACGCGGCACACCAAAGACCCCGATGCGCCCGCATATTTCGAGGATTATTGGGCCTGGAACAAGATCCCCGAATTCAGGGATTTCGTCCACAACTCCCCCTGCGCACCGCTGGCTGCTCAGCTTCTCGACGCGCCTTCGATCAATCTGGTGATGGACAATTGGTTCCTGCGTGAGGCCGGATCAACCTCGCGCCCGCCCTTCCATCAGGACCTGTCCTATTTCGATTTCGACGGAACGATGTGCGTGCTGTGGTTGCCGCTTGAACCGGTAACCAAAGAAAACGGCATCGCCTTCGTCCGCGGCTCGCACCTTTGGGATAAGCTCTTCATGCGAGTGCGCTTTGCCGACGGGCATCCCAGCTATGACCCGACCGAGGTCGCGGGCCTCACCTATCATCCGCCCCCGGACGTAAACGCCGACCCCGCAGCGTATGACCTGCTGCAATGGGATATGCAGCCCGGCGATTGCATCTTTTTCGACATGCGCACTCTGCATGGCGGGCTGTCCTCGGTCACGCCGACCGAAACGGTGCGGCGTTTCACGCTGAGGATGACCGCGCCCGATGGCGTCATCCGCTATCGCGGGGATTGGGCCAAGGGTGAGCGCGCGCAGTTCGCAGCGGAAGGCTACAGCGAAGGCGACCGGATCGACGGCGCCTTCTTTCCGCAGCTTTGGCCACGCGATGCATGAGGTCGCTGGGGCTGGTCCATAACGGAAGAACTGCACGATTTATGTGCGATTATGCGAATTACTTTCTGAATTTCCGCCCTATATTCTGCATAAGTGAACCAAAACCCCTTGCCAATGGGAGATGCAGGAATGAGCTGGAACCCAACCCACAATCCCGAATGCCTGTCCGAGAACCCCGCGCTTGAGACATTGATCATCCCGCGCGCCCGCGATCTGGGCGGGTTCGAGGTGCGCCGCGCGCTGCCTTCCGTGAAACGGCAACTGGTTGGCCCGTTCATCTTCTTCGATCAGATGGGCCCGGCCGAGTTCATCACCGAAGGCGGCATCGATGTCCGCCCGCACCCCCATATCGGCCTGGGCACCGTGACTTATCTGTATCAGGGAGAGTTCGAACATCGCGACAGCCTCGGCACCCATCAGATGATCTATCCGGGCGAGGTCAACTGGATGGTCGCCGGGCGTGGCGTGACCCATTCCGAACGCACCAGCGATGAGACGCGCGGCAAGAAACACAGCCTGTTCGGTATCCAGACCTGGATCGCACTGCCCGAAGCGCATGAGGACATGGCCCCCGATTTCGAACATCACAAACAGGGCGCGCTGCCGCATATTCAGGATACCGGCGTCAGCGCCCGCCTGATCCTCGGCTCAGCCTATGGCGAGACCAGCCCGGTTACCATGCTGTCCGAGACCTTCTATCTCGACGTCCAGCTCGACCCGGGCGCGTCCTTCCCGTTGCCCGACAATCACGAGGACAGGGGTGTCTACGTCACCGAAGGTTCGGTCGAAATCGCGGGCGACAGCTTTGACGCAGGCCGCATGATAGTGTTCCGCCCCGGCGACCACCTCTCGGTCAAGGCCGGACCTTTGGGCGCGCGCCTGATGCTGCTGGGCGGCGCAACCCTGAACGAGGATCGCTATATCTGGTGGAATTTCGTGTCTTCTTCGAAAGAAAAAATCGATACCGCCACCCGCGAATGGAAAACCGCAGATTGGGCAAACGGGGCCTTCCACCTGCCGCCCGGAGATGATCAGGAGTTCATCCCGATCTCGGAAGAACTGGAACGCACGCGACCAAGGCTGGCACGGGTCTGACCTGACGTCACACTGGTCTACTTCGCCCGTCCCAGCGATCCTTCCCGATAACGGAGGGTGCATCATGAAGATCGTCATCGCAGGGGCGGGCAGCATCGGTTGCTATTGCGGCGCATTGCTGGCCGCTGCAGGTCATGGCGTGACGCTTTTGGGCCGCGCCCGCGTGCTTGACCCCATCCGTGTCCAGGGACTTACGGTGACGGATTTCTCTGGCCTGACCCGGACCGTTCCTGCCGACCAGCTGACTCTTACCCAGGAACCCGCCTGCCTCGCCGATGCGGATCTGATCATTGTCACGGTAAAATCCGGCGCAACTGTGCAGATGGCAGACTTGATCGCGGCTTATGCCCCGGCGAATACCACGGTTCTGTCCTGGCAAAACGGCATGGACAACATCCAAGCCTTGCGCGCCGCATTGCCTAAACATGATGTCCGCGCGGGCATGATCCCCTTTAATGTCGTCCCAACAAAGGAGGCCACTTATCACCGCGCCACCTCAGGCGAGATCATCATCGAAACCGGCCCCGGCGCTTTGGCCGATCACCTCAACTCCGCCGATCTGCCGGTTCAGGAAAGCGATCAAATCGAAGCAGTGCAATGGGGCAAACTGGTGATCAACCTCAACAACGCATTGAACGCGCTCTCGGGCCTGACCCTGCAGGCGCAACTGCGTGACCGCAACTGGCGCCGCCTGATGGCCGATCAGATGGCCGAGGCGCTTATGGTCCTCAAAACCTCCGGTATTCCCGTCGCCTCCACCACGCCGCTGCCCGCTTGGACGACCCCGTATATCCTGCGCCTGCCCACACCGCTTTTTACCCGCATCGCCGCAAAGATGCTGACCATCGATCCCAACGCGCGCACCTCGATGGCATATGACCTGATGGCTGGCCGCCCCACGGAAATCGACAGCCTGCAAGGCGAAATCATCCAGCTGGGGCGCAGTTGCAACCTCCCCACACCACTCAACAACCAAGTTGCCCGATTGATCAAAGAGGCTCCGAACACACCTCTCAAACCCCACCAGATCAGGCTCTGATCCGCTGCTTCATCTGGCCAAAAATATCCCGGAGCGCGAGGCAGAGCCTCGCAAAATCCTCAAACTCAGCCAAATGCCGTAAGTATCCAGAAAATCACCGCGGATATCACGGCCGCAGCCGGTACAGTCACGACCCAGGCCGCAATGATGGTCATGAAATGCGACCGCCGCACCAGCTTGCGTCGACGGTGTTCCTCCCGTGCCAGCCGCAACTCGGCCGGGCGCTGGCGGTTTGATAGTTTCCACCGCCGATCCGCCTGCCATTCGCGATAGAACCCCACGCCAAATACCGCGCCCACAGCGATATGGGTCGAGCTGACAGGCAGCCCCAGCCAGCTTGCCACGATTACGGTAATCGCCGCCGACAACGCTACGCAGAAGGCGCGCATCGGGTTCAGCTTAGTGATCTGGCTGCCCACCATGCGGATCAGCTTGGGGCCGAACAGGAACAGGCCAAAGGAAATCCCAAAGGCCCCGATCACCATGACCCAGCTCGGGATCGAGACCTTCGCAGCAAAATCCCCGAACTCTGCGGCATGTACAATCGCAGCCAGCGGACCCACCGCATTGGCCACGTCATTCGCACCATGGGCAAAGCTCAGAAATGTGGCCGAGATCACCAGCGGCAGGCCAAACAAGGTCTTCAGCGACCGGGTACGGTTTTCCATCCCCTCAGATTTACGCCGCACCCAGGGCACGGTCACGGCCCAGGCCAGCGCGCCAAATGTCAGCCCGATCAGCAGCGCCATCTGCAGGTCGATCTTGACGATCCGCTTCAACCCCTTGACCGCAAGATAGGTGGCAAAAGCCCCGGCCATCACCGCGACCAATATGGGAACCCAGCGCCGGGCCGCCGCGATCTTGTCGTCCTGATACTGGATTTTCGACTTGATCAGCGCCAGAAACCCGGCGGCAATCACCCCGCCCAAAACTGGAGAGATCACCCAACTGGCCGCAATCGCACTCATCGTGCCCCAGCTCACCGCGCTCAGCCCTGCCGCCGCGATGCCTGCCCCCATGACACCACCCACAACCGAATGTGTCGTCGAGACCGGCGCACCCACCCAGGTCGCCAGATTGACCCACAGCGCAGATGAGATCAGCGCCGCCATCATCGCCCAGATGAACACGTTGCTGTTTTGCACCGACATCGGGTCGATGATCCCCTTGGAAATGGTCGAGACCACGTCGCCCCCCGCCAGCAGCGCACCGGCGCTTTCGGCAATGGCTGCGATCAGAATGGCGCCGCCCATGGTCAGCGCATTGGCGCCCACCGCCGGACCCATGTTGTTGGCCACGTCATTGGCACCGATATTGATCGCCATATAAGCCCCGAACGCCGCCGCCGCCGCCACAAGCAGCCCGCCTTCCGCCTGGCCAAACAGCACCGCAGCGATCAGCCCGGCCAGGGCGATGAACGCCAGCGCGATGCCGGGGGCCAGCATGGGACGGGCCACATGCGCATTGGCGTATTCCACACGTGAAATGCGGTGAAGATCGCTGTCCAGCGCGTGCCAGCGGGATTTGGGGGTCATGTCAGACATCAGATTTTCAGGGCCTGTTTGAATTGGCCCACGCCGCTACTCCTTTCCTCAAGGGGCAGCAACCGGTGTCGTCAAAATTTTACAAAATTGTTACATTTGCCGTAGCAAATCCTGCAATTCGGGCTCCTGCACCCGTTCTGCCGCAACCTGAGGCGAGACCCAGCAGCGGGTGCGTTGATCGACCTCGGGATAGTCCTCGGCCAGCTCGGTCACCTCGACATGATAGACACTGGTTCGGACAGGTTGGGCCGAGCCATCTTTCAGGGTCTTATTGTACAAAAACTGACCAACCGGGTCTTTGCGAACACCTGCGGCGCGCACACCAGCCTCTTCCCACGCTTCCTGCAACGCAGTCTCAGCGCCATCCAGCCCGTCAATCGGCCAGCCCTTGGGGATGATCCAGCGCCCGGTGTCGCGGCTTGTGATCAGAAGAACCTCTTCGCGCGGCCCCGCACCACGGGTGCAAAGCGCCGCGACCTGTACCCGGTTTGGGCGCAGGATCATCGGTCGGGCAACTTCTTCCCAGATATTACGCAGCCATTTCGTCATATATCGCTTGCCTGAACAGGTTCATTCTTACTTTGAGACCTTAATTAATGATGTATAGCACATGAAACAATATTGCTGTTGGAAAATGGGTGATTTTGACCGAATTTAAAGGACATAAGTCATATATGTGACCTTTGAGTCAAAATTCGTGGCCGTTTTTTAGAAAAACCCACGCCGCCCGGCTCACGATTTCCGCCGTTTCGCCCTCAGGGTCGGGTCAGCCTGGGTGGGATCTTCGGGCCAGGGATGTTTGGGATATTCCGCCCGCATGTCCTTGCGTACATCCGCATATGACCCGGCCCAGAATCCGGGCAGGTCGCGGGTGATCTGAATAGGGCGCTGGGCGGGTGACAGCAGAGTGATCTTCAACGGCTCACGCCCAACCACCGGGTGCTGGGTCACACCGAACAGCTCTTGCAGCCGGACCGAGATTTCCGGCACCGCACCGCCATAATCAATCGGCACCTTGCGGCCCAAGGGCGTCACGAACGATCCCGGCGCGCGCCGGTCCAGTTCCTGAGTCTGCGCCCAATCCAGTCGGGCGCGCAGTGCGGGCAACAGATCAAAACGCTTCCAATCCTCGGCGCTGCGCACACCCGAGAGCATCGGAAGCAGCCAATCCTCCAACCCATCCAGCATCCCCTGATCCGAGAAGTCGGGCAGCTCGACCCCGCCCGCCCGCACCAGTTCCACCCGCGCCGCCAGCCGGGCCGAGGCTCCTTGCAGCCGAATACCCAGATCGCGCACCCCGTCCAGCATCGCCCGCGCCACCGCGTCCTCGGGCACATCCTTCCAGATGCGGTCGTCCAGAGTGATCGCCCCGAACCGCTCCTGTCGCCGGGCCACCACGCGGCGTTCCCGTTTGGACCACGCGCAGCCGTCGACCCACGCAATCTGGTCGCCAAACAGATCGCGGATTTCCCCCTCGGTAATCTGCGCCGCCATGCGGACCCGAGCCTCGCGCGGGTTTCCATCTGTATCCGTCACCACCAGATAAGGCGCACTTGCCAGCGTATCACCGCTCTCCAGCACCACACCTTTGCCACCCGAGAGCACATAGCGCGGGATATCGCCCTTGCGCCGCTGTCCGATCCGGTCGGGGTAAGCCAATGCGGCCATCGCTGCAGGGCTCAGATCGCCTGCGCCCTTGGCCTGCGCCTTCAAGCGCTTGGTTTCGCCCTTTATCCGATCCAAAGCCCCGAGATTGACCTGCCAGACCCGATTGCGCTGAAACGCCCGCACGTCACGCAGCGCCTCCAACCGCAGCGACAGATCAACCGGGGCACCCCGCAGCGGGTCCCGGTCCGCCATCAGCGCCGCCAAAGGCGCAGCCTCTGCCCCTGCGCGCACCAGCATATGCCCCAGACGGGGATGTAGCGGCAGCGCGGCAAGCGCGCGTCCATGATCGGTGATCCGCCCATTGCCATCCAATGCGCCCAGCATCCGCAACAAGGCCCGCGCCTCGGCCATCGTCCCGTCGGGCGGCGCGGTCAGAAACGCCAGATCATCGGGTTCTGCGCCCCACAGCGCCAGTTCCAAGGCCAGCCCGGTCAGGTCGGCCGCCTCGATCTCGGCTGGCGGGTAGGCGGCCAGCGCGCCTTCTTCACCCTTGGACCACAGGCGATAGCACACACCCTCTGCCACGCGGCCCGCGCGACCCGCACGCTGCGTGGCCTCGGCCCGCGTTACCCGTTCCGTCACCAGCCGCGACATGCCCGAGCCCGGATCAAACCGTGCCCGCCGCGCTTGCCCCATGTCGACCACAACGCGGATATCGGGAATGGTCAGCGAGGTCTCGGCAATCGACGTTGCCAGCACCACCTTGCGCCCCTCTTTGACCGGCGCAATCGCCGCGCGCTGCGCTGCGAAGGGCAGGGCACCGAACAAAGGTCGCACGGTGCAGGCATCGGGCAACCGGCTGTTCAGCGCGGTTTCGGCGCGGCGTATCTCTCCCTCGCCAGGCAGGAAGACCAGCATCCCCCCGCTCGTTTCCCGCTCGGCCCGTACCACCAGATCGATCAGCGCATCCAGCCGCCGGGCCTGCGCGCCCAGAGGTTTCTCAAGCCAGCGCGTTTCAACCGGATAGCTGCGCCCCTCGGACGTCACCAAAGGCGCATCCATCAGCCGGCCCACCGGTTCCTCATCCAGGGTGGCCGACATGGCCAACAATATCAGGTCATCGCGCAGCGCCCCGGTCACCTCAAGACACAGCGCAAGCCCCAGATCGGCATTCAGAGAGCGTTCGTGAAATTCATCGAAAATCACCGCGCCCACGCCCGGCAGGTCGGGCTCGGATTGCAGCATCCGGGTCAGAATGCCTTCGGTCACCACCTCGATCCGCGTGGCCTTCGACACCTTCACCTCGCCGCGGACGCGATAACCCACCGTCTGCCCCACCGGTTCGCCCAGCGTCTCGGCCATGCGCTCGGCGGCGGCGCGTGCAGCCAGTCGCCGGGGCTCCAACATCACGATCCGACCCTCGCACAGGTCTGCCTGCAACATCTCAAGCGGCACACGTGTCGTCTTACCCGCGCCCGGAGGCGCCTGGAGCACCGCGCGCCCGTGCGCATGCAAGGCGTTCAGAAGATCGGGAATGGCGTCATCGATGGGCAACCGGGTCATATCGCCTTATCGCCAAAGCCCCGGCCAAGGTCCAGCATCCCATGGCCGCGTCAGAGTAGGGGCTGGACAAACCGGTGCATCCCCCCTCATCTAAGGCAAATTCCAGCCGGGGGCTTACCCATGAACACTGCCGAGCTTGGCGACAGGATCTTGAACGGAGACCGCAGGGCACTGGCCCGCGCGATCACGCTGGTCGAAAGCGGGCGCGCCGACCATCGCGCGCAGGCCACCGCGTTGCTCGATCAACTGGCCAAAGCCCAACGTCAGGCGCTGCGCATCGGGCTGTCGGGCACGCCCGGTGTGGGCAAGTCCACCTTCATCGAAAGCTTCGGCATGATGCTGACGGATCAGGGGCTGCGCGTTGCCGTACTGGCCGTCGACCCCAGCTCGGCCCGGTCGGGCGGGTCCATTCTGGGCGACAAGACCCGGATGGAGCGGCTGAGCCGCGAGAAAAACGCCTTTATCCGCCCGTCGCCCAGCCAAAGCCACCTCGGCGGTGTGGCCCGGCGCACGCGCGAAGCCATCGCGCTGTGCGAGGCGGCCGGGTTCGACGTGGTGTTGATTGAAACCGTCGGTGTCGGCCAATCGGAAACCGTGGTGGCCGAGATGTCTGACCTGTTCCTGCTGCTGCTTGCGCCTGCGGGCGGGGATGAGTTGCAGGGCGTCAAGCGCGGTATCATGGAGATGGCCGACGTCATCCTGATCAACAAGGCCGATGGCGATCTGAAAGCCACCGCCACCCGCACCTGCGCCGACTATGCGGGCGCGCTGCGCCTGTTGCGGAAACGCCCGCAAGACCCCGAGGGCTTTCCCAAGGCCATGACCGTCTCGGCGGTCGAAGAACACGGGCTCGACCAGGCCTGGGCCGAGATGCAGGATCTGACCAAATGGCGGCGAGAGGCCGGTCACTGGGACAGCAACCGCGCCGCTCAGGCGCAATACTGGTTCGAGCAGGAGGTCCGCGCCGCGCTGTTGGCCCGCCTGTCGACCGCGCAGTCGCGCTCGGAGATGGAGCGTCTTGGGGCTGAGGTCAGCAGCGGGCATCTCAGCCCCTCTGCAGCCGCCGAACAAATGCTGAGCTCGCTGATGCCGGAACGGGCCTGACGCTTTATCCGGGCCTATTCGTGCGGCGAAATTCAGCTTTAGGTTGTGCTCTGGGCTGACCTGTGGTGAAAATGGTGATATCATCAGACTTTAGACCGTCAGGCTGAATGCTCAGGAGCCGCCGCCAATGCCCGATATCAACGGCACCAATGGCAATGATGATATCGATGTCACCAATGACAACGGTACCCTGAACGGGAATCCGGCCACGCCGCCAGTGACAGGTGTGCGGGGGCTTGGTGGCGATGACGATATCGACATCATCAACAGCACGATTACCGGCAATGTTCTAGGTAACGCTGGCATTGACACAATCACCGTCTCGGGCAGTACGATCGGCGGGCGCGTTGCGGGCGGGGCCGATGCTGACACCATCGATATCAATGGATCGACGGTTGGCAATATCCGGTTGGGCGGCGGCAACGACACGCTGAACTTCACCGCCACCACGGTCACCGGCGACATTCGCGGCGGCGGCGGCACAGATACGCTGAACCTACCGGTCGGAACCGTGATCAATGATGATGTATTCGGTACCATCACCGTTGAAGATGGGGTCGGCTACTCGATTTCCAGCGGCACCTTCACTCTGCCGTCGGGCATTACCGTCACCTATTCCGCCTTTGAAAATGGCAGCGGGATTCCCTGTTTTACCCGCGACACACGGATCACGACATTGCATGGGTCTGCCCCGATCCAGTCCCTGCGCACCGGTGATCTGATCCCCGCCTTGGGGCAAGGGCCTCAGCCCATCCGCTGGATCGGTCGCCGTCGCTTTGAAAGGGCGCACCTGCAAGCCAATCCCAAACTCTGGCCCGTGCGCATCCTTGCCGGCGCGCTGGGCGGTGGGTTGCCTGCGCGCGATCTTCTGGTTTCGCGCCAGCACCGTATGCTGGTGCAGTCCAGAATCGCGCAGCGCATGTTCGGTGAAACCGAGGTGCTGATCCCGGCCATCAAACTTACAACGCTGCCGGGCATCTATGTCGATGATAGCGTTGATAGCGTCGAGTATTTTCACCTGCTGTTTGACCGCCACCAAGTGATTTTCGCCGAGGATGCCCCGACCGAAAGCCTCTATACCGGACCCGAGGCGCTGAAATCGCTCAGCCTTGCATCACGGCATGAAATCTTCGGGATCTTCCCCGAACTGGCCGAGATGAACTACGTCACGGACCCGGCCCGTCTGATCCCGCGCGGGCGTTTGCAGGCGCAGCTGATCGCCCGGCATCTGAGGAACAACAAACCCCTGTTGCAGACCCCGGTGATGTAGCGGAAAAGGAATTCAGCGCCTGCGCAAAGATTTCGCTGCAGCCGTCTTGACCCTCCGCGCGATTCCCACTACACGCATCCAACCAGTTTTCGGGCGCGACTTCGGGTTGCGCCCCTTGTGATTTGGCCGCGGGTCTTGTACCCGGCCTCCAGAAACAAAGGAAGAAACCATGTCGCGCCGTTGCGAACTGACCGGAAAAGGCCCGATGACTGGCAACAATGTCAGCCACGCCAAAAACAGAACTCGTCGTCGTTTTCTGCCGAACCTGAACGACGTCACCTTGCAGTCGGAAACCCTGGGCCGCGGCGTCAAGCTGCGCATCTCGGCGGCTGCCCTGCGCTCGGTCGACCACCGTGGTGGTCTGGACGCGTTCCTGGCGAAAGCCAAGGATGACGAGCTGTCCGCGAACGCTCTGAAAGTGAAGAAAGAAATCGCCAAGGCGCAAGCTTCGGCCTGATCGCTTTCTCACGCGAGAATTCAGCCCTGCACCTCGCGGTGTGGGGCTTTTTCTTTTTTGTCTCTGCGTGCGCGCACGGGATTGTCCTCGAATTAGTGATAAAATTCCCCGTTTGGTGATGTTGTTCACAGAACGCCCGATGAATATTGCATATGTTTACGCCTATTCATGGTGAGGGGGGCCTCATGTCTTTTAAAGTAACGAATTTCCTGTTGTTGTTGCCAACCACGATCATAACCGCAGTGACGCGCTGCACCCGGATGCAACGCCGGGTGAACCGGCTACATACGGGTCTGAACACCGAGTCGGTCAAGCCGCCCAAAAACTGAACCGAGCCATACTGTCTCAACCCTCCCTTTCCGCTTGATGCGGTTCGGGAGGGAAGCCTATATCTTGGCCCGAGATGACGAGCTTTTTTCGCACATTGCTGCCTTATGCGCTGTCCCTGCTGGTGATCCTCACCGGGCAAGGGCTGGCTGGGTCGCGCGGTATGGATCGCGCGGTCGGGCAGATGGTGCTGTGCACCGGCTCGGGGCCTGTTGTCGTCTATATGGATGCCGAGGGCCAGCCGACCCAAGCTCCGCACTATTGTCCGGATTATGCGCTGGCGCTGCTTGGCGCGATCCACGAAGCGCCCATTGTTGTACCTCAGGCCCCGTCCCGGATGCAGGCCGCGCCTCTGTTGCGGTCGCATGACCTGATTTCCGCACCGCTGCCGCTGCACCCGGCACGTGCGCCTCCGTTCTTTGTCTGATTCCGATTCCCAAACCAAATTCAGACATTTACTTGAGGAGAGGTCAAAATGACTCTCAAATCCACCCTGCTTGCAACCCTGACCACGGTGGCCCTTGCGTCCGGCGCACTGGCCGCAGATGGGATCACGGTCGACGACCCCTATGCGCGGTCTTCGGGCAAGACAGCCAAGGCCGGCGCAGCCTTCATGATGATCCAGAATCAGAGCGATACCGACGACCGCCTGATCGGCGCAAGCTCGGACGTGGCGGCGCGGGTCGAGCTTCACACGCATGTGGTCGATGACAACGGTGTCGCCAAGATGATGCATGTCGAGGAGGGCTTTGCCATTCCGGCCGGTGAAACCCACATTCTGCAGCGCGGGGGCGATCACGTCATGTTCATGGGTATCAAGGCGCCGTTCGAACAGGGGGCGACCGTTCCTGTTACGCTGATTTTCGAACAGGCTGGAGAGGTCGAGATCGAGATCCCTGTCGATCTTGAGCGATAAGCCAAAGGCAGGCGCTGGTACCAACGCATGTCTTCGGGCCGCGCTGCGGCCGTCATCCATGCGTCAGGCCGGGCATTGCCCGGCCTGTTTCGCTACCGGTTGACGACTCGCATTTCCAACCGATCGCCAGCCTTTTTGAACCGTGCGGCCAGAAAGAACATCACTACGGCGGAGGTCAGCGCGAAGAATGCAATCGCCCAGCCCAGTGCAACCATCCCGCTGCCGGGCCAGAAGATCAGCACCAAACCAATGATCAGCGCGAAGATGCCTGAGTTGCGCACCGTCGCGCGTTCTGGGTCTTGGGGGTGCATCTGCGGCAGCGCCATGAGCGAGCCGATGGCCACGAACAGCGCCATTGTCCCCATCAGCGTGAATGCCAGCCAAGCCACACCCTGTGGCCAGATCAGCAGCACCAGTCCGATCAGCGCAGTGCCGATCCCGACGCCCCCGACCAGCCCGCGCCGCCCGAACCCCAGCCAGGTCAGCGCGCCATCCAAAATCAGCAGCGCCCCGACCAGCCGCAGCAGCAGCGATATGCTGCTGGTGGGCCAGAACAGCGCTGCGATGCCGATCAGACCAGCCAGAATTCCACGCAGCAGAAAAGTCCACCACAGGCTGGCCAGATTGGTGCTCAGCGTGTCACGGGCGTCGATGCTGCTCTCGTCAAGGATCTCTCCATCTTTGGGCGGTAGATCAGTCATGTCACTCACTCGGCTTCCTGTTTCCTGCACCATAGACGGGAGGATGCGCCATTGTCTGCCCTTATCACGTGCTGCCGCGGGCCAGCAGCCCGTCGACCCAGCGCGGGATCACCTCCGACGCGGGCCCCAGATGGGTTTCGTTAAAGATCGAGCCTCCGGCAGACGGCTCAAGGTTCAGCTCGACCGTTCGCGCGCCCACAGCCCGCGCCTCTTGCACGAAACCCGCCGCAGGATAGACCTGACCCGAGGTCCCGATTGAGGCAAACAGGGTGGCTTCGGTCAGGTGATCGTAAATTTCATCCATGAAATAAGGCATCTCGCCGAACCACACAACGTCCGGCCGGGCCGAGGGCTGCTGGCAGACGGGGCAGGGCTCGCCCACCTCCATCTCTGGCGGTGAGATCCAACGGTGCTCGCAAACTCCGCACAGAGCTCCCGCCAACGTGCCATGCATATGGATCACACGCTCGGCCCCTCCGGCCTCGTGCAGGCTGTCGACATTCTGGGTAACGATGACCACCTCTCCAGGCCAGTCCTTCTGCAGCCGCGCCAGCGCCTGATGGGCGGCGTTGGGCTGCGCCTTGGCGGCCTGAACGCGGCGGGCATTGTAGAACTGATGCACAAGCGCCGGGTTTCGGGCAAAACCTTCCGGCGTTGCCACATCCTCGATCCGGTGCTGCGCCCATAGCCCGCCTTCGTCGCGGAAGGTGCCCAACCCGCTTTCGGCCGATATCCCGGCCCCGGTCAGAATGACGATCTTTTCCATGCCCGCCTCTCGCGCTACACCAGTCCCATGACACAGCGTATCCTTTTCGTCTGCCTGGGCAATATATGCCGCTCGCCCGCTGCCGAGGGTGTTTTTCGCGCCCGCGCCCCGCAGTATCGGACCGACAGCGCCGGAACCTCGGGCTGGCATATTGGAGACCCGCCCTACGGTCCGATGCAACAGGCCGCCCGTGCCCGCGACATTGACCTCAGCGACCTGCGCGCCCGCCAGTTCGTGGCCGAGGATTTCCACCGCTTCGACCTGATCATTGGCATGGATGCCGACAACATCTCCAATATCGAAGCCCTGCGCCCCGACGGCAACGGAACCTCGGTCCGCCTTCTGACCGATTTCGCGCCTCACACCGATGCAAACCACGTGCCCGATCCGTACTACACCCGAGATTTTGACGGAGCATTGGATTTGATTGAGGCAGCGGTGGACGGGCTCGCGCTTCACCTGCGGGGCCAAATCTGATCGCTCTGGCAGTTTTCAGACGCGTCAAAAATGGGTTAATGGCGACGTCGAGCCCAATGCGGACAATAATCAGCAGAGTATCAAATGTGAGGATGATTGAGGAAGAGATCCTCAATACAAACCTTCCAGGCGGGCGGCATCGAATTAGCTCTGGAAAACAAGCGAAACAACTCTGTGATTGCCAAGCATTCGCTTGACCTGCAATGTTCAAGGGAATTCCCCAACCGGAAAAGGTCCGCGCATGTCTCTACTTTCAGAACGCAGAGATTTTGCCATCGCAGTCTGCGAGGAGGCTGGGGTAATTGCCCAAAAGTACTTCGCGGATCGAGGAAGTCTTGTTGTTGATCAAAAAGGCGCTCAGGACTGGGTCAGCGAGGCGGACAGGAATGTCGAAACTTTCATCCGCCAAAAGATAGCAGAGGCGTGGCCCAAAGATGGGGTTTTTGGTGAAGAGCACGGTGCGGCCACGGGAGAGAGCGGTTTTGACTGGGTGATTGACCCAATTGATGGGACAACGAATTTCGTCAACGGCATACCAGCATGGACTATTGTTCTTGCCGGTGTCACCCGAGGACACGCGGCGGTAGGTGTGATCCGCGATCCAAATATGGATGAAACTTTTGTGGCAACGCGCGGAGAAGCTTCGACACTTAACGGATCACCAATGCGCGTCGCATCAGGGGTAGCGCTGCGGGACGGAACAGTCGCCGTGGGGTATTCTAACCGGGTCGAGACCCGCCATGTTTTACCAGTTGTCGAGAAGCTGATCGAGCACGGAGCTATGTTCCACAGAAACGCTAGCGGAGCGCTTTCGTTGGCCTACGTCGCTGCTGGGCGACTTTTGGGTTACGTGGAAGAACACATGAACGCCTGGGATTGTCTGGCTGGGCAATTGCTGATCTCGGAAGCCGGGGGCGTTGTTGAGGATCAGAATGCCGATGCGATGATCCGAGAAGGCGGGCGCGTAATCGTGGGGACTCCGGAAGTGTTCGAGACGCTGCGCGAAATCGCAGAGAGCGCTTGGAACGCCTAACGTCTATGCCAAGGCGACCCAACATGAGTTAGGCCTAAGCGTCTTTAAATCTGCCTGCCAGAAATGGCCTTGTGAGGGCTGGTCGTGTTTACGGTCTATCGAACACTCCGACAGTGCGCACCATAGCAACGTGCCGACCGCTCCGTGCGTAACAATTGCAAGATCACCGGTGTCATGCGTCTGGATAATCTCGGTGACTGTTCGATGAATGCGTATCTGCGCCTCGATAGCTGTTTCCCAACCGCGATAGCTGACTTCCGGCTGAGCAAAGAAAGCATCAGCCGCTGCCTCGAATTCGTCCCGGGGCAAATAACCGGTAGCGCTGCGGTCGTTCTCGCCAAGACCCAAATGGTAATTCACGGGAAGCGTTCGTAGTGCAGCAAGAATTGTGCCTGTTTCATGGGCCTTTTGCTCGTTGCTTGCCCAGATTTGCGTGATATTCGACAAGATTTCACTGGTTGCAAATTCAGTGGCGCGTCTGCGGCCCGTCGCGCTCAGACCCCAATCTGTGATCGGGACGTCCGGATCGATTGAGACCTCGGGGTGTGTGATGACAATAAGTTTCGGCATTTAGTCTGGCAAAAGCACTGGCCCTTTTTCGGTAAAACCCATCCTGATTTCGGTGCCGGGTTCAAGCGGCGCATCAACATCGTCGTGGACGGCAAACACCTGTCCAAATTCACCTGTCAGCGTGTATTCCATCCGAACGCCCACATAAGTCGCCTTGGCCACCGTGGCCGGTATGCCCTGATTGGAACCGATCACCAGACGTGAGGGTCGCACCGCGATGGTCGCTGTCCCTTCGGACAATCCGCGGTGTGGCAGCGTATGGCGATAGCCTTCGATCTCGATGGTTGCCACGTCGCCATCGATATCAACAATCTGGCAATTCAAAAGGTTTGCCTCGCCTATGAAATCGGCAACAAACCGGTCATTGGGGGCATCGTAAAGCTGGCGTGGAGTGCCTATTTGAGCGATCGCTGCGTTACGCATAACAACAATCTCATCCGAGACCGCCAGTGCCTCTTCCTGATCGTGGGTCACGTAAACCACTGTCAGGCCAAGGTCTTGCTGGATTGCCCGAATGTCCTCACGCACCTGACGGCGAAGTTTGGCGTCGAGATTGGACAGCGGCTCGTCGAACAGCAACACTTGTGGTTCAAGAACCAGCGCGCGCGCGACGGCAACACGCTGTTGCTGGCCGCCGGATAGTTCCGAAGGAAGGCGATTGTCGAACCCCTGAAGACCAACCAACTCCAAACCATACAATGCGCGGCTGCGAGCCTCATCTTTTGCAAAGCCCGAGAATGTGAGGCCATACATCACGTTCTCCAGCACGCTCATATGAGGGAACAGAGCGTATGACTGAAATACCATGGATACGTCGCGGTCGGTGGCTGGCAGTTTGGTCACGTCCCGGTCACCAATCAGGATCTTGCCAGAGCTTGCCATCTCCAACCCTGCAATCATGCGCAGCGTTGTTGTTTTTCCGCAGCCCGACGGACCAAGTAGTGTGACGAGTTTTCCCGCCTCTACGTGCAGATTGATGTTATCGACGGCGACGACGTCCTTGCCGAACACTTTCGACACATCCTCAAAGCGTACCGGGGCGGCCTTGGAACCGATTTTGGTGTCGGTCATGGCGATGTCTCCGTTCCGTGCTGCGTGCGCCGGCCAATCTGGACCCGGCCGACGAGAAGTTGCAATAAGCCGACTGCCGCGAGCATCACGAAGATCAGCGTCGTCGAATAGGCGATCGCAAGGCCATAGTCGTTATTCTCGACCCGACCGATGATGTAGCTGGTTGCCATGTCATACTCCGCGCTGACCAGAAAGATGACGGCTGAGATTGCCGTCATGGCCCGAACAAAACTGTAGACAAGCGCAGCAAGTATCGCAGGGCGCAGCAGCGGAAGGATGACATTTCGGAACGTCTGCCATGAGTTCGCGCCAAGAGTCAGCGAGGATTCATCAAGACTGCGGTCCAGCTGTGACATGCTCGCGATTCCCGCACGAACGCCGACCGGCATGTTTCGGAAGATGAAGCTGACCACGAGGATGACGCCTGTGCCAGTGATTTCGATTGGCGGAACATTGAAGGCCAGAATGTAGCTAACGCCAATTACCGTGCCGGGGATGGCGAAGGACAGCATGGTGCCGAACTCAAAGGCGTTCTTGCCCGCAAAACTCTGTCTGGTCAGCAGATAGGCCGTTACCAGCCCAACGGCGGCAGTCAATGGCGCTGCAATGGCTGCGATTGTGATGGTGGTCCAGAAACTGTCCCACGCGGCGCCGGTCCAGCGTATGCCCTCTTCTTCGAAGCGAACTGAGAATGCGGTGATGTAGTGCTTGATTGTCAGTGAATTATCGACTCCCCACAGCTCGACCACACTGCCGTAGATGATCATCGCATAGACAATAATTGTGAACAGTGCCCAACCCAAAGCGATGAGCAGTACAGGAACCGAAAGGCCGGTTGGCATCAACGGATGCACTCCCGCATCGCCTTTGCCTGTGACGGTTGTGTAGCTCTTCTTTCCCAGCCAGACGCGCTGCGCATAAAAGGCCGAAAGAGTAAAGAATAGCAGAACCATGGCTAGAACCGCGGCTCGGCCCTGATCGTATTGAGCACCGACGATTGCGAAGAATATCTCGGTCGACAGCACGTCGAAATTCCCGCCCAATACAAGCGGGTTTCCGAAATCAGCCATGCTTTCGATGAAGCCCAGAAGAAATGCGTTCGCAAGACCCGGTCGCATCAGGGGCAAGGAAACCGTCTTGAACGTCTGCCATCTGCTGGCGCGGAGCGTTTGGGCTGCTTCCTCCATCGACGGAGAGACGCCTTCAACCACGCCTATGAGTACGAGAAACGCAATTGGCGTAAACGCGAGTGTCTGCGCGATCAGAATGCCTGGCATTCCGTAAAGCCAGCGCGTCGGTTGTGTGCCGAGAAGTTCGGCAAAAAAACGGGTGACAGAGCCGGACAGGCCAAAAAGCAGGATGAGCGCTAGGCCGATCACGAATGGCGGGGTGATTATTGGCAAAACCGTCAGGGCCCGCAGTGCGCGCTTGTAGCGAAAGCCCGAGCGCGTCACGACCAACGCGAAGCACAGACCCAGGACCGTGGTGATGACGCCGACAAGGATGGCGAGGAACAGTGAATTCCAGGCGGCACCGCAGCGCGCGCCCTGAAAACACCCCAGACCCCACAGTCGATCATCAAAAAACTTCGAGAAGAATACCGCGATGGAATACGCACCGTCTTCGGTGATGAAGGCTGCGAAAAGCATCTTGGCGATAGGGAAAAAGACAAACGCGGTGACAATTGTAATTACGCCGCCGATAGCGCTGACGACAAATACATCACCGTTAATGGCACCCCTTGCCGCGATCCCCTGAGTAAGCAGGAACAGAAAGCTCGAGGCACATATCATCGCGCCATAGCCCATGCCGAACTGACGATCGCCAAGTTCGCCAAACATCGCCTCCAACCAATCGAAGTTGAAGCCCCTGATACCGATGCTGAATCCCTGAGCGATCAGCCAGCCAAAGCCGAGCGCTCCGGACAGGATCAGCATGCGGGCGTAAAGCGGGTCAGATTTGGTGCGCTTCAACACCAGAAGCGGGAGGGCGAGGGCGATTAGAAGCGGAGCGAGCCAAAGTTTTTCGCCTTGTCCAATCAGAAACGCAGCGGGGGCATAATCCTCATCGAACGGGTAGCCATCCAAAAGCCACTCGAACGACCACAGGCCGCCGTCAACCATGTACCAGGGCAGCAGGCAGAATCCGACCCACCCGGCGATGATCCAAAAGATCAGGACCGGATGGGTCGTTTTTGAGTTCTGGTCAGTCATTTATTGCGGCAGAGTCGAAACCTCTTCGTCCCATTTTTGCAATAGACGCTTCCGTTCGTCTGAGGAGCCATACTTTTTAAAGTCGTAGTCAATCAGCTTGATCTGGCTCATGTCAGGCGCGCTTTCCGAAGTTTCCGCGCCCTTGTTCGATGGCACCTGAAACGCGTTGACTTGAAGGGCAAGGTTCTGAGCTTCGGGCGACAGGGCCCAGTCATAGAACTTCTTCGCCTCTTCTTCGTTGCGGGCTCCGTCAATAATCGACATGGAGCCAATTTCGTACCCGGTGCCTTCGCAGGGTGCGACGACCTTGATCGGGAACCCGGAAACGGCCTGTTTCACGGCGTCATGCATGAAGACGATACCAATTGTGTTCTCGCCACGACCGGCGGCCTTGATCGGCGCCGAGCCTGACTTGGTATATTGGTTGATGTTCGAATGCAGGCCCTTCATGAACTCAAAGCCTTCATCCTCACCGAAGATCTGCACCATTGAGGCCAGCGTCGTATAGGCCGTGCCCGACGAGTTCGGGTTGGCCATCTGAACGTGCCCTTTGTATTCGGGCTTCAGCAGGTCTTTCCAGCAGGCAGGTTCGGGCAGGTTGTTTGCCGCCACAAGATCGGCGTTGTAGCCATATCCAAGCGCGCCCGAATAGATGCCGATCGTCCTATTGCCAGCACTCTCGGCCTGAGAAATCGCCCAATCATGAAGCTGGTCGCGCATTGGCGATACATATTCCATTGTCAGACCTTCTTCAGCGGCTTGCAAATGCGGATCACCCGTGCCACCCCACCAGACGTCTCCTTTGGGGTTCGAACTTTCGGCGCGGATTTGCGCAAAGGTCTCGCCTGACGATTTTCGCGTCATATTGACGTCGATGCCGGTCGCATCTTCAAAGCTGCGCGCCATCAGTTGGCACCAATCTTCTTGCGCCGAACAATAGAGGGTCAGCTTCTCGGCCTGTGCTGCCGACAGTGACGCGGCAAGGGCAATCAGTGATCCGACTGCAGTGGATGTCAATTTTCTCATCTTTTCCTCCCTTTTGTGCTTAATGCATCCCGGCTTCCCGGTCTTTTATGTCTTTCCTCAAGCAGCTTTTCGAAGCTTCTTCACGACAGATTTAACTTCTTGATCGTCTGTTAGATTTTTCAGCAATTGTGACAGGTCTCTTTCTTCGACCAGCTTTGCGGCTTTTGCCGGTGAAAACCAGTGACGCGTCCGCTCACCTTCTTCCTTCCAGCGTCGCTTCAGCTTTTCAACGACCATTGGATAAAGGGTGACGCGGCAACGAACGCTGCTTCGACCTTCGTACCGCTTGTCGTAGAAAAAATGGCCGATTGACCGTTTCGAGATCGTACCGACTGCGCCCGCTTCTTCCTGAGCTTCTATTTCAGCGGCATGCCATGGCTTTTTGCCGTCCATCAGCCATCCCTTTGGGATAACCCACCGACCAGTATCTCGTGAAGTGACCATCAGAACACGCAACTTGCCAGCCTTGTCCCAGCGCATCGGAAGCGCCGCAATCTGATCTGCCGTTTCGCCGTCGCTCATACTGTCTCTCAATGCCATATGATCAAATCCCAAAAGGAAACTGCCTTACTAGCAAATTGGCTGGTTAAGACGTCCCTTCGATTTTCATTCTGAATTTGATCAGTCTGTGCATCTTTACTCTGTGCTTTGAAATATTTGGAACTTCTCGAATTCTCACAACCTTTCGAGGGTTATGCAACAAAAATTATTGCAAAATGTCCGAAAGCCCACAAAAGTAGATTTCGAAACCTAGTCGGGTCGTCGGATGTCCAAAACCAAAACGCGCGGTAAAGTGTCTGAGAAGAACCAGAGCAGGGTCAAGAAGTCCGACCGGCGCCAACAGATATTGTTGGAGTTGAAGCTGCGCCCGCACGTTCGCATCAACGAACTCGCACAACGGTTCAACGTCTCCAACGAGACGGTACGCAGGGATTTCGATGCCCTGTCGAATGACGGCTTGATCGCGCGCGCGCATGGGGGGGCATCAGCCCCTGCGCAAGGGCACTATCCAGGTTTGGATGAACGGACAAATGCGCAGGTTGAGGAACGCGAGCGGATAGGTGTTACGGCGGCAGAACTGATCCGGGCCGGTGAAACGGTCATGATCGATTCCGGCTCGACCACCATCGAGATGGCGCGTGCGCTGGCTTATCTCGGCACCCATTGCACGGTGATTACCAATTCAATTCCCGTTGCGATGACCCTCGGCCATGGGGCTGCGCAGGTGCTGTTGTGTCCGGGGGAATATCTGGCAACTGAATCTGCAACGATCGGAACCGAAACGCTGGAATTTCTGTCCCGTTTCAACGTCGACAGGTGCATGATCGGATCTTCGGGCTTCTCTACCGAAGGTCCGTCAGAGACAGTGCAGGGTTTTGCTGCAGTAAAGAGGATGATGCTGACGCGTGCCGAAAAGCGACATCTTCTTATTGATTCCGGGAAGTTCGGCCGCAAGGGTCTGTCCCAAGTGGGAGATATCAACGGCCTGGATTCTATAGTTACCGACAAAAAACCAACAGGAGAATTGCGTAACGCTATTGAGGGCGCCGAGGTCGATGTTCTCGTCGCCGGGTAGGCAAGACATGATTCATTAACAGCGGATCGATAGAGGACCGCGAATGACTGGGAGGAAAATATGAAGATCGATATCAAACTGTTGATTGGGGCATCCGCAATCGCGCTCATGTCGCTGAGCGGGACGGCGTCGGCGCAGGATTGTCCGCGCGGTGACCTGGACGAGCGTTTTTGTGACGCAGATGGGGATTTGATTGCGGATATCCCCACCGATCCCTCTGAACAAATTGATCCTGACACCCTGATTTTTGCATATACGCCGGTTGAAGATCCCGCCGTATACAAAACCGCCTGGTCTGATTTTCTTGACCACTTGAAAGCGGAAACCGGCAAGGACGTTGTCTTCTTTCCAGTTCAGAACAATGCGGCCCAGATCGAAGCGATGCGTTCTGGGCGTCTGCATATCGCGGGCTTCAACACCGGCTCTAACCCGTTGGCGGTAAACTGCGCCGGGTTCCGGCCATTCACGATCATGGCTTCGAAAGACGGTAATTTCGGTTATGAGATGGAAATCATCACTTATCCGGGTTCGGGCATCGAAAAGGTCGAGGACATCAAGGGCAAGCAACTGGCCTTTACCTCACCCACATCCAACTCAGGCTTCAAAGCGCCCTCGGCAATCCTGAAAAGCGACTTTGATCTTTTGCCCGAACGGGATTTCGAACCTGTCTACTCGGGCAAGCACGACAACTCGATCCTGGGTGTTGCCAACAAGGATTACCTGGCGGCGTCGATCGCGAACTCGGTAAAATCGCGGATGATCTTGCGCGATGTGATCAAGGAAGATGATGTTGTAACGATCTACAAGTCGCAGACCTTTCCAACCACCGGGTTTGGTACCGTCTACAACCTGACGCCCGAGTTACAAGAGAAGATCCGCAATGCCTTCTTCAACTTTGACTGGGACGGCACGACCCTGGAAGCTGAGTTCTCGAAATCGAACGAAGGCCAGTTCCTTGAGATGACCTATCAGGAATTCTGGGATGTCATCCGTAAGATTGACGCAGCAAATGGCGTCTCCTACGCCTGCCAGTGATCTTTGGCTAATTCGGCGGGCCTGAAAGGGCCCGCTATTCACCCTAATCTGGGGCATTTTATGCTGCGTCTTCAAAAGCTGACGAAAACATACAAAACCGGAGATCAGGCTCTGAAGGCCATTGATCTTGAGGTTCCAAAAGGACAGGTTCTTGCGTTGATTGGGCCCTCGGGGGCAGGCAAATCGACCATGATCCGCTGCATTAACCGGTTGGTTGAACCCACAAGCGGTGGCGTCCTTCTGGATGACGTGGACCTGACCAAACTCGGATCGGGCGCCTTGCGGAAAGCGCGCCGTGAAATGGGCATGATCTTTCAGGAATATGCCTTGGTCGAACGCCTCACGGTGATGGAAAACGTGTTGTCGGGACGGCTGGGATATGTGGGGTTCTGGCGCAGCTTTCTGCGGCGGTATCCGCAATCGGATGTCGACGAGGCCTTCCGCCTGCTTGATCGGGTAGGGCTTTTACATATGGCCGACAAACGTGCGGATGAACTGTCCGGTGGTCAACGCCAAAGGGTCGGCATCTGCCGCGCCTTGATTCAGAACCCGAAACTGTTGCTGGTTGATGAGCCGACTGCGTCGCTGGACCCAAAGACCAGTCGCCAGATTATGCGCCTGATCACCGAGCTGTGTCAGGAACGCGGACTGGCGGCCATTATCAATATCCATGATGTGGCGCTTGCCCAAATGTTCGTTCCGCGCGTCGTGGGCCTCCGCTTTGGCGAAATCGTTTATGACGGTCTTCCAACAGGCCTTACCCCCGAGAAGCTGACCGAAATCTATGGGGAAGAGGACTGGGAAGCGACCATCGAAAAAGTCGACGAAGATGAAGATGTCGAGGCTGCGGAATGAGCCATCGAGAACTAGACGACATGTTGGGAAAGGGTTGGCGTAAGCCTGCCTTTGTCAAAAACCCGTTGCTCCGCTGGGCATTGTTGTTGGGTTTTTTCGCCTACCTGATCGCGGCCTTTATGACCATCGAAGTTGATTGGGGTCGGGTCTATGAAGGACTGGACCGGGGGTGGGCATTTGTACTTGCGTTTACCAGCCCGGACTTCATTTCACGGTGGTCAGACATTTGGAGCGGCCTTCTGGAAAGTATCATAATGACCGTGGCTGCGTCGGTCGTGGGCATCCTGATTTCGATCCCGATTGGATTGGGTGCGGCCCGCAATATCGCTCCGCTGCCAATCTACATGATTTGCCGGGGCATCGTCGCGATAAGTCGAGCATTGCAAGAGATCATCGTCGCCATTTTGCTGGTGGCTATCTTCGGCTTTGGTCCACTGGCAGGGTTTCTTACGCTTTCCTTCGCGACCATTGGGTTTCTCTCTAAACTTCTGGCCGAAGATATCGAAGCCATGGACAAGGTTCAGGCCGAGGCGATCAAGGCCTCTGGCGCGCGCTGGCCACAATGGATCAACTATGGCGTTCAGCCTCAGGTGATGCCGCGGCTTGTGGGGCTTTCCATGTATCGGATCGACATCAATTTCCGAGAAAGCGCAATTCTTGGGCTCGTGGGCGCTGGCGGTATCGGTGCAACATTGAACACTGCGTTTGATCGCTATGAATACGACACGGCAGCAGCCATTCTTATACTCATCATCGGGATCGTCATGGCACTTGAATACCTTTCCGGAATTATCCGCGCGAGGGTTCAGTAATGCCGGTACTTGAACGCGACGACACACAAATCTGGCGCCGGCGAACGACGGGTCAAAGTCTGGTTCGATGGTTCGGCTGGCTGTTGGGCGTGGCAGTCTTTGTCTACTGCTGGCAGTTCATCTCGGAATCAACGACCTGGTTTTTCGTCTGGGACGCGCCCCGCATCGCCAACGATATCTGGACCCGTGCAACGCCTCCCAAATGGGACTACATCACCCAACTGGGCCGTCCGATTTGGGATACTCTGAACATCGCCACCCTGGGTACAATCATCGCTCTGTGCATGGCCGTTCCGGTTGCCTTTTTAGCGGCCCGCAACACCACACCATCGGCTTTGTTCATCCGACCCATTGCCCTGTTGATCATTGTCTCGACCCGCTCAATCAACTCGTTGATCTGGGCGCTTTTGCTAATCGCGATTATTGGTCCGGGTGTCTTTGCCGGTGTCATAGCAATCGCCATCCGTTCAATCGGGTTCTGTGCAAAGCTTCTTTATGAAGCAATCGAGGAAATTGATCACTCTCAGGTCGAGGCTATCACGGCAACCGGTGCATCGCGTTGGCAGGTCATGGCTTACGGAATCGTTCCGCAAATTCTACCCGCTTTTGCAGGCATTGCTGTCTTCCGTTGGGATATCAACATCCGCGAATCCACAGTGCTTGGGCTGGTCGGAGCCGGCGGCATCGGGTTGCAATTGTCAGCTTCACTCAACGTTCTGGCTTGGCCACAAGTCAGCCTGATCCTGATTGTAATTCTTGTCGCGGTCATGATCAGCGAATGGGTTTCGGCGAAAGTACGAGGGGCCATCATTTGACCGGTTTCTCTGCGCAAGAGGCTTTTGAAGCCTACGAGGCGGTACGACACCGCCTTCCGAAAACCTGCACAACTGAAGTGAGCTATCGTCAGGTCGAGACGCTAGAGGATATCGCTCATGAGTTCGACGTGTTTCTCCTCGACGCCTTCGGAGTTCTTAATATTGGCGACACGGCGATCCCGGAGACGCCGGATCGGGTCAGGTCACTGCAAGCCGCCGGCAAGCGTGTTCTGGTTGTGTCGAATGCCGCGGGGTTTCCCCACGCAACTCTTTTGGAGAAATATTCCAGGCTCGGCTATGACTTCGCACCGCAGGATGTGATCACTAGCCGGGCCACATTGTTGTCTGAGCTAAACGGCCAAAGTGAATTGCACTGGGGATTGATGGCAACCCCCAGCGCCGGTCTTCGAGATTTGGAGGGGCTGAAGCTATCCTACCTGGAAGATGACCCGACGCCCTACGAAACCGTCGACGGGTTTCTGATGATCGGGTCGGCAGTATGGACCGAAACGCGTCAGGCCATGTTGGAGGCCGCCTTGCTGGAGCGCCCCCGCCCGGTAATGGTCGGCAACCCCGACATTGTCGCTCCTCGTGAATACGGTTTTTCCCAAGAGCCCGGCCTTTTTGCGCACCGGCTGGCAGATCGGACAGGTGTCGTCCCTCAGTTCTTTGGCAAGCCTTTCGCCAACATCTATGACCTTGCGTTCCAACGCCTCGGGCACATCGACAAGTCCCGCGTTCTGATGGTTGGTGACAGCCTGCACACCGACGTTCTGGGCGCACGCAGTGCGGGCATAGCTTCGGCACTCATCTCAGGATTTGGGTTCTTTGCAGGGCATGATGTCGAAGCAGCGATCAGGCAGGCAGGGATAGTACCGAACTTTGTGGTAACCCGCCCCTGAGTTTAGGGCATTCTCTTTCGATGGATATTTAGTCCAACTCGAATAGCAGATCTCTCGGGCTTAGCCGCCCCTTATCTCCGCCGGGTACAAATTCGAACTCGTCTGTCCTCTGCTCTAACTCATCACCTTCAGCTGCCCGCTCAACCACGGCAGCTGCGCCACGGCAGGATCGACGATCTGGCTCTGCATCAGCCGCCGGATCATGTCCGCCACCTCCTGCGGCACCTGATCTGACCAGTCGGTACGGGTGAACAGCGAGATTGTGCGCGCGAATTCGCCAAAAGGGGCAGGGTGGGCCTCCATCCCGTCATGGAACCGGGCCGCGCGCATATAACCCAGCGGCGTGGTGATCGCCCAGCCCAGACCCCGCGCAACCATCGCCATCAACGCGAGGTGAGAACCGATCTCGAACCGTTCCTCGAACTCCAGCTGTTGCCGGGCCAGATGGCTTTCGATCTGACGGCTGATCAACTGCTCGCGGGCATAGCGCAAGAAGGGCAGCTCCAGCATCGGCTGTTCGACCCCCTTGGGTGCCACCAGAATGAACGGATCCTGCACCAGCGGGTATTCGACCACGCCCTCCAGCACCTCGCCTGAATGGGCCGAAACGGCCAGATGCAGGCGCTGGGCTTCCAGCTCCTCAAACAGGTCCAAACTGGGCAGCGTGATCAGCTTGAATTTCGAACGGGTCAAACTGTCGGCCAACAGTGTGGCCAGCCGCGGTGTCAGATCATTGTCGAAATCATCGATCAACCCGATGGACAGTGTGGTCAGATGCCCCAGATCCATCACCGCAAGCTCGCTCTGCGCCACCTGCAGCTCACCCAACACCGCCTGCGTGCGTGTCAGAAAGCTGCGCCCGGCCTGTGTCAGCCGCATCGGCCGCCGCCCGTGATCGACCAGATCGGTGCCCAGAGCCTTTTCCAGATTGCGCAACTGCTGGCTGACCGAGGGCTGGCTGAGCCCCGTGATCTCGGCCGCCTGCGCCACCGATCCCGTCCGTGCCAGCGCCTCGAACACCTCAAGGCCCCGCAGGGTCAGCCCTTTCATCACCATCGCACATACCTTTCGCTGCGCCATTTCTGGGGCGCAGCGTGCATCAGGTCAAGGATTGCGTCTGGCTTAGCTGCAGATCGCCTGCGCCATCTGGCCAAAGTTCTGATACCGATCCCACAGCGCATCATCGCGCGCGGTCTGCGACATCTTCAACTCCTGCGCCTGATGGGGGTCTTCGAACCACTTGGCCACGGTCTTCTGATCGCCACGCGTCAGCGCCTGATCAGCCACGCGCTGAATGCAAGAACACCGATCCCGCGTCGCCGCCTCACGGTCCGACGCCAAACACGCCCGCTTGATCTGTGCCGCGTCCGCGACCGGAGCCACCGATGTCAGCGATGCCGCACAAAATGCGATTAGGAGTAACTGTTTCATACTCGAGCCTCGTTTTTTGCCTGCCCGGACGGGTCTTCTGCCCCTCTCGGTCTGCGGCGGAGTATGAATCAAAGTGGATTCGGGATCAATCGGGTGGTTCGAAAAAGTGAATACACGAGTCAGAAATGCCCCACCCCGTAGGCTGGGTTTCAGCCCGGCACTGGTCAGCGCAGGAATGGCAACCAGCGCTCCAAGGCTTCGACCAACGCTTCGATTTTCTCAGGATGTTTAGCAATATAGGTATCCACCACTGCGGTCGTGACTTTCTTGGAGCCTATGACGACAACGGTTCCAACTGCCAATTTAACCGTCAGTGCACTCCATTTGAGCACGTCGCCCAAACCTGATTTGAGCTTGCTCAGGATAGTTTCAATCCACTCTGAAGGCGGACTTTCCTCTTCCAGAGCTGTTGAGAGTTCTTCGGTGGCTTCCCAGATCAAAGTTATTGAACCAACCAAAAGCTCATCTTGAATGCTTTCAGGAGGGTTGTTCCCTCCGATACCGTGGCGCGCAGAGGTTCTGGAATAAGGGTCGTCGTCTAAGCCCTTGAGGGCTGTTTCAACATCCCAGCGAGCCCGAATTTGTTCGATTTCAAGGGCGACGGCATCTAGCCCGGAGCTCCAGATATCTTCGCTAATTAATGCGATCCTTCTTTGAAGCTGCCAGTCTAGCGGCTTTCCAACTAAAAACCCGTGGTGCCACTCACGCCAGAATGCGAACCTCTGCTCATGAAAATACTCGCTGTAGTTGATGCGCTGATCCAAAGGCACTTTGAAATCGACAGTGTCATTCCAAAGTGGTCGATCGAATGCATCTCCCTTTGGGATACGTGAGTCGGCAAGGCTTGTGTTTAACAATAGTGCAAATGCAGCATCATAAGCATGCCGCGTCGAGAAATCTCTAGGAGTTTGACCAAACAGGAATTGCTCCTGATTAGCCTCTGACGCAAATGATATTGCTACACTTTCGATAGTCTCAATTGCAATTGTACTGTCACGGTTAATTGTGGCTATGGCTGCGAGGTACGCAGATGACTGCCCTATGAAACGTTCACGTGCGATTAGGTGTGCTATCGTTCGATTCAGCGCGTTCTTTGACTCAATACAATGAAACCGAGAGTGGACAACTGCCTGCAGCAACAGCCGCCCGTACGGAAATACATTTTTCTCACTTGCGTCGATGTTGCCGCTCTGGTTTGGCGGGGTGAAATTCCTAATGGCAGCTCGAAGCGCAACTTCGATGCACTTGTCTATTGAGTGGTGCTCAAGTGCCAATTTGAGCTGCTCCAAATTTTCCACTTCGACCATCGCCACCTCATCGCAGAGGATTAGTGTTCCCAGACACTAAACGTGCCACCTTGACCAACCCACGATTCCTCTACATATCCCCAACCCATGACAGACCTCGCTCATATCCGCAATTTCTCCATCGTCGCGCATATCGACCATGGCAAATCCACCCTTGCTGACCGGCTCATCCAAGAGACCGGAACGGTCAAGGATCGCGACATGAAGGAACAGCTGCTCGACAGCATGGATATCGAGCGTGAACGCGGCATCACCATCAAGGCCAACACGGTTCGCATCGACTATACCGCCGACAATGGCGAGGCTTACGTGCTGAACCTGATCGACACCCCCGGCCACGTGGACTTTGCCTATGAGGTCAGCCGCTCCATGCGCGCGGTCGAAGGCTCTCTGCTGGTCGTCGACTCCACCCAAGGGGTCGAGGCGCAGACGCTGGCCAACGTATACCAAGCCATCGACGCGGATCATGAGATCGTGCCGGTGCTGAACAAGATCGACTTGCCCGCGTCGGACTGTGACCGCGTCGCTGAACAGATCGAGGATGTGATCGGCATCGACGCGACTGACGCCATTCAGGTCTCGGCCAAAACGGGGCAGGGCATCCACGAGACGCTTGAGGCCATCGTCCAGCAACTGCCCGCACCGCAGGGCAATCTGGACGCGCCGCTCAAGGCGATGCTGGTGGATTCATGGTACGACGCCTATCTCGGCGTCATCGTTCTGGTCCGTATCATGGACGGTACGCTGAAAAAGGGCATGCGGGTCAAGTTCATGTCGAACAACACCCTGCACCATGTCGACCGCGTCGGCGTCTTCCGGCCTGAGATGGAGATGGTGGACTCGCTGGGCCCCGGTGAGATCGGCTTTCTGACCGCATCGATCAAACAGGTCCGCGACACCCGCGTCGGTGACACCATCACCAATGACCGCAACGGCACCGAAGAGGCGCTGACGGGCTTCAAACCCGCGCAGCCGGTGGTATTCTGCGGCCTCTTCCCCGTCGACAGTTCCGAATTCGAAGACCTGCGCGATGCGATCGACAAACTGGCGCTGAACGACGCCAGCTTCAGCTTTGAAATGGAAACCTCGGCCGCGCTTGGTTTTGGCTTCCGTTGCGGCTTCCTTGGCCTTCTGCACCTAGAGGTCATCCGCGACCGCATCGAACGCGAATATGATATCGAGCTCATCACCACCGCGCCGTCGGTGATCTATCACGTCTACATGAAAGACGGCGAAATGATCGAGCTGCACAACCCCGCCGACATGCCCGATCCGTCCAAGGTCGACCATATCGAGGAGCCGCGCATCAAGGCGACCATTCTTGTTCCGGATGAATACCTCGGCGACGTGCTGAAACTCTGCCAGGACCGCCGCGGCATCCAGCTGGACCTGACTTATGCGGGCAGCCGCGCGATGGTCGTCTATGACCTGCCGCTGAACGAGGTTGTCTTTGACTTCTACGACCGCCTGAAATCGGTGACCAAGGGCTATGCCTCGTTCGACTACCAGATGACCGGCTATACCGAGGACAATCTGGTCAAGATGTCGGTGCTGGTGAATGACGAACCGGTCGATGCGCTGTCAACCATGGTTCACCGCGACCGGGCCGAGATGCGGGGCCGGGCGATGTGCGAAAAGCTCAAGGACCTGATCCCGCGCCACATGTTCAAAATCCCGATCCAGGCCGCCATCGGAGGCAAGGTCATCGCCCGCGAGACCCTCTCGGCCCTGCGCAAGGACGTGACCGCCAAATGCTACGGAGGCGACGCCACGCGGAAACGCAAACTGCTGGACAAGCAGAAGGCGGGTAAGAAGAAAATGCGTCAGTTCGGGAAGGTCGATATCCCGCAGGAGGCGTTTATTAGCGCCTTAAAAATGGACAGCTAACAGCTGGCCATTTTTACGGCGGGTGGGCGAAAGCGGTTGGCGCAGCCAACTGCATCTGGACCATTTAACTCAAGCGGCAGTAACAAAAAAATTACACAATTTCTTGGTTGTGTGCCTATTGTGGGTAGCTACATTTCGTGTAAATTTTTCAACATACACAGTATGTTGTGGAACTGTTATCCGATTGCAACGCATGCTCAATAAACTATTTGTCAAGACACTTGCGCAAACTTATCAAAATGATAAATGATGAGTCGAGCAGCAAAACAAAACCGCGGCGAGAATGGCTGATCAACAACCTTGGACTACTGCAAACGCAACAAGCAACATCAACGCAATTGCGCGTGATCGAACATGCGATTTCGCGTATACTGCGCACTCTAGAGAAAGGATGAACGAACGTGGTCTAATTATGTCTGATGTTCTTTTCGTATTGAAGCATGGCTTCGTTTACGAGGAACCTGAACCTTCGACTGTACCTGGCCTTTATAAATATAAGGTTGATAGCCAGTCCCCGAATTCGGGCGCTAGATATCTAAGAGTCGTTGCAATTCCAGACAAAGAATCGTGCCAAATCAAAGTTGTAACAATAATGTGGCGCGACGAACCATGATGGAGAAAAAATGGGAGCTTACCACTATACTGAGTGTGGCTTGGACAATGTGTTCATAGAGGACATGAACATGGTTCAAGATCACGCAGGAGAAGCGACTGTTACTGTGCCGGCGATTGGCCTGCTGCATCAAGTAATCGCCGAGGGCATCGTGACATTGCCTTCGAAAATGAGCGGCAAAGAACTGCGCTTCCTGCGCACAGAAATGGGACTAACACAAGAAAAACTGGCAGATATCCTCAAAGTGACACTTCTCACCGTAAGTCGATGGGAACGTGAGGAAACACCAATTAAAGATACTGCGGAAATGCTTATTCGCCTAATGGCGGTCGAGCGACTGGAGTTAGATGTCGACATGGACATTGATGAGGTGTCGGCGAAGGTGACATTGGGTCCGAGAAAAGACCCGATAAGAATCGACGGTAGTGATCCCAAGCACTATCAGCTAATGGCCGCATGACTCGAACAAAGGCCCCCTCGGGGGCCTTTTTTTATTGCATTTATCCTTTCTGCAGGTTGCCAGATTCTTTGAGGTTGTTTCAAAGCTCAAATCCGCCCACCCGCCCGGCGGCACCGCCGGGCCGCGCCGACCCGCCCCCATGGGGCGGCGCGTTTGCGCCTCCCCTCGGGCCGGCGCTGCCCTCAGATCTTTTGATCGAACGGTATTCATAAACTGTAGGGCGGGCTTCAGCCCGCCACTCGCGCCTGACCCAAACTCAACGCGCGTGGAGCGGAAGGGTTTGACGGCGGGCTGAAGCCCGCCCTACGGGTGGATTGGTGGGTTGAAAACCCACCCTACGTAGGATGGGTTTTCAACCCATCACCCACACTGTGACCCACCTCACAGCCCCAAACCCTCACACCTGCTACACTTGACCCAACGGAACCCTCGGCAGGAGGCCCATATGTCCACATCCATGATCCCCATCATCGCCCTCGGATCGGCAGGTCTCTATTCCGTGGCCATGATCGCGATGAAATTCTGGTGGAAAATCCCCGGTATCGGCCTCAGCCTGCTGATCGTCGGGGCCCTGCTGGCCGCTGCAACGCTGGAACTCGCCGCGCTGCGCGAGGAACGGCTGGGTATCATCTATACTGGCATTCTGGGGGCCGAGGTCATCCTGATCGCCATCGCCTCTTATTTTCTGTTCGGCGAGAATTTTTCGCATCGCGAAGTCGCCGGGATCGGTCTGGTACTGATCGGCACCGCATTGGCATGGGCCTGAGGCGAACATTAAGCGATTATGAACTTTCCCTTAGGTAAGTTGTAACCGGCCCACACTCTCCCAATCTGTATCCCACAGCAAGGATGTTCGCATTTGAACTCCAAAGGGTCGCTTTCAGGAGGAGATCCCCATGACCAGATACATGACTGCCGGAGCAGCCGCTCTGGCCACGAGCCTCACCCTTGCCACCGCCGCGATGGCCGATACGCCGGACCTGCGCGGAACATGGGTGGGCAGCTATACCACCGTTGGCCCGAACCGGACCACAACCGGGGATGCGCCGCGTTTCAACAATGCCGAGTGGGTGCTGGACATCCAGAAGCAGCAGGACAACGTGTTCTGGGGGCCCAGCAAGTGGCGTCCGAATGCGGCTCAGGACTGGCGCGTCATGGATGCCACCGGGACCATCTCGCTGGATGATCCGACCCGGGTCAGCATCGTGGAAAGCTCGGCCAATCCCGAGATCGGCGTCAACGCCTTGATCGATGCCCGGTATCAGGATGGCAAGATTTATGCGGATTTCCGTAGCCTGCGTCGAGGAACGACCTACAGCACCGTTCTGGAACGTCAGGTGAACTGAAGCGTCTTCGGCCTGACCGGATGTTAAAGGGGGTATATGCCGCTGCGTATTGTGAGTGCGGCAGGAGTAGTAGGTACCCCGGTCAGGTTGGAGCGCTTCTCAGGAACATGCGCCTCCACAGGGAGGAGCAGGGCCGGGCGGCGATCTCGCCGCCCGCGACAGGATCCAGCCCCCCGCGTTTGAGGATGCGGCGTTCCTCGGCTCGGGTCATCTGGATCTCGCGGACCTTCAGCGCGGCGTCGCGCGCGGTGAGGTAAGAACCGTCCGGCCCAGGTTCCATCCCCGGAATACCACGCCCTTTCGACCACCACCCGCGCAGCCCGCTGAGCGGGTGTTTGCGTCCGATCCGGCCGTCATCCTGCAGCTGCCAGATCCGCTCGGCCTCGGCCATCGAGACCAGAGCGGCGAGCGGTTTGCCATAGCGGGTCAGCACGATCACCTGTCGGGGGTCTTGTGAGAGGGTGGTCAGCTCTCCCAGCCGGGCACGGGCTTCTGAGATGGTCAGGCGCATGGGCGAATCTCCGGTTGTACGATTCGAAAGATTGGGGGGCTGAGTGTTGTACAACTCGGACAATTCGCCCCTAACGCAGCGCGCGGAGGCTTTGCAGGTGCAGAAACTGGTGAAAATCGGGGTGGTTTCTTAAGTCTGGACTTATCCCCTCACAACCCCGCCGAGTTGTGTCGATTTCAGAGTTGTCCACATGGCTCTCCCGCTGGATATCAACAGTTTATCCCCGTCTAATTTTCATGCTGCAGTGCTATTTTCTTGCCGGTTCAGGGTGCTGATGCAACAGTCTGATCACTGCTTCAGTTCTTCGGAACAGGGGCGGGACGCAAAGGCCAAGGGGGTCGCGGCGGCGAGGGCAGGTTCTAGGATTTGTTCTTGGTTGCAATGGCTTACCGGTGGTGGATCAGGTGATCCGGGCTTCGTGTTCGGGTCAGGTGGTTAGCCTCTCAGAAGGTCGATGCGGGCTGCGGCGCGACATAGCGCGTGCGGCAGTCGCCAAGGTCCCTTCGGGGGCGGCGGCAACTGGATCGAGATGCCCCTCGGGCGGATCGGACCGGCAAGGCGTCAGGAGTGTCCGCAAGGATGCATGCAAAGACCGCGTCTGAGCACCTGACGCCTTTTCCTTTTTCAGAACCATCGGTTCATACAGGCTACCACGCACCACCACCCTTCAGATGAAAACGGGGTTCTTTCGCATGAACGAAAGAACCCCGTTGGTTCGTCAGAAATGCAATGCCGCGTCTATGCACCTGTCTTGTCAGATTAGCCGCCTGCAGGAACCAAGGCAACAACATATTGCGGCCTGTTGCATCGTTGCCGCAATATGCTGGAGAGGTTTAGATGTTCTCCTGAACATCCTCGGCAGCGTTCTGAATGGCGTCACCCGCCTTTTCGATGTCTTTGCCCGCGCCTTTTGCAGTTTCACATGCGGTCAATGTGAACAAGGCCAAGCCAATCATGAATGCACGGATCATCGGGAACTCCATCAGTGTTTGTTTGGTTTTGGTTAGCAGCTTTGAGAACAAACAGCTACCGGTTTTAGCGAGGAGCGAGCCACGATGCCGGCCTTCGGAAAAAACGCTCGATTAACAGACTCATCCGAATGTCAAAGCAAACCACAAAGATGAAATGACAGGAGTGATCAGGACGCTTTGGAACTGCAAAAGAGCTCATAAACCACTTCCAGCATGCGGACGGGTCGATCGTCTGCCAGCCGGTAGTATATGGCCTTACCCTCGCGCCGGGGCACAACCAGACCTTCGAGCCTGAGCCGCGATAGCTGTTGCGAAACGGCTGCCTGCCGGGCGGACAAAAGCCGCTCCAACTCGGTCACCGATTTCTCGCCAGAGACGAGATGGCACAGGATCATCAAGCGCCCTTCATGGCTGATTGCCTTTAGGAAATTTGACGCTCGCGTCGCGTTTTCAACCATCTGGTCCAGATCGTTGGGCGACATATCCTTGGTCAGCTGAGAAAGAGCCATTTTCGTGTTCCTTACAAGTCCCGCAGTGTAATTGAGGCAGCGCGCAGCAGCCGACGCGGTGGTGTATCTTGGTACAGATATCAGGCGTGTTTTTCTATATGCACGGATCAAAATGGCGTGATGTGTCGAACACGAATGCGCGGGGTCATTCTGAATGCTTGCTCGCAAAGCCACACGCGCCGATGAACGCGCGGCCCCCCTTGCAGCCCCTCTGTGGCGGCACTAAGACTCAGGTAACTCTTCTCCGGGTAATGTCCCGATCAACATCAAAGCAGGCAGGTTCCCATGTTCGATCCAGTTGACACATACATGAACACACTCGTCCCCATGGTCGTCGAACAGACCAGCCGGGGTGAGCGCGCATACGACATCTTCTCGCGCCTCCTTAAAGAGCGGATCATTTTCATCAATGGCCCGATCCATGATGGGATGAGCCATCTTGTGGTCGCGCAACTGCTGCATCTTGAAGCGGAAAACCCGAGCAAAGAGATCTCAATCTACATCAACTCGCCCGGTGGCGTGGTGACCAGTGGTTTGTCGATTTACGACACAATGCAGTATATCAAGCCGAAATGTTCCACTTTGGTGATCGGTCAGGCGGCCTCGATGGGTTCAGTTCTGCTGGCCGGTGGCGAGAAGGGGATGCGGTTTTCGCTGCCTAACAGCCGCATCATGGTGCACCAGCCCAGCGGCGGCTATCAAGGGCAGGCCAGTGATATCATGATCCACGCGGCTGAGACGCAAAAGCTGAAAGATCGCTTGTATGATATCTATGTGCGTCATACCGGACAGACCAAGAAGGCGGTTGAAAAGGCGCTGGATCGTGACAATTTCATGAGCCCGGAAGAGGCCAAGGACTGGGGTCACATCGACGAGATCGTCGAAAACCGCGCCAAGATGGACGGTGACGAGGACTAAGTTCAAAACCGCGCGCTTCCGGCGTGAGGGATGATTTTGAGATTGTAGCCGCCAGAACGCTGGCCTAAGCTGCAGGCATTGACGGCAAACGCGGCCCCTTGGGTGGGGTCGCCGAGACGGAGCCCGAGGGGTAAATCATGGCGACCAATTCTGGTGGTGACGGCAAAAACACGCTCTACTGCAGCTTCTGCGGCAAAAGCCAGCATGAGGTGCGCAAGCTGATCGCGGGCCCGACCGTGTTCATCTGTGATGAGTGTGTCGAGCTCTGCATGGATATCATCCGTGAAGAGACCAAGGCCAGCGGCCTGAAATCCTCGGACGGCGTGCCGACTCCCAAGGATATCTGTGAGGTGCTGGACGATTATGTGATCGGACAGGCCACCGCCAAGCGTGTTCTGTCGGTTGCGGTGCACAACCACTACAAGCGCCTGAATCACGCCCAGAAGGCGGGCAACGATATTGAGCTGGCCAAGTCCAACATCCTGCTGATCGGCCCGACCGGCTGCGGTAAGACGCTGCTGGCGCAGACACTGGCGCGGATTCTGGATGTGCCGTTCACCATGGCGGATGCAACCACGCTGACCGAAGCCGGATACGTGGGCGAGGATGTTGAGAACATCATTCTCAAGCTGTTGCAGGCGAGCGAATACAATGTCGAACGCGCGCAGCGCGGCATTGTCTATATCGACGAGGTCGACAAGATCACGCGCAAGTCCGAAAACCCCTCGATCACGCGCGACGTATCGGGTGAGGGCGTGCAGCAGGCTCTGCTGAAACTGATGGAAGGTACAGTGGCCTCGGTACCGCCGCAAGGCGGGCGCAAGCATCCGCAGCAGGAATTCCTGCAAGTGGATACCACGAACATCCTGTTCATCTGTGGCGGCGCGTTTGCTGGTCTGGATAAGATCATCGCACAGCGCGGCAAAGGCTCTGCTATGGGCTTCGGCGCGGATGTCCGCGACAATGATGAGCGTGGCGTTGGCGAGATCTTTAAGGATCTCGAGC
This sequence comes from Ruegeria sp. CF4, assembly GCF_056537345.1. Classification (NCBI taxonomy): domain Bacteria; kingdom Pseudomonadati; phylum Pseudomonadota; class Alphaproteobacteria; order Rhodobacterales; family Roseobacteraceae; genus Ruegeria; species Ruegeria sp. CF4. The sequence goes on from NZ_JBQFRJ010000001.1 coordinate 250,431, forward strand.
CCGAAGATTTGCTGAAATTCGGCCTGATCCCGGAATTTGTTGGCCGCCTGCCGGTTCTGGCGACGCTGGAAGATCTGGACGAAGATGCGCTGGTCACCATTCTGACAAGCCCGAAAAACGCTCTGGTCAAGCAATACCAACGGTTGTTCGAGTTGGAAGACGCAGAGCTGGCTTTCACGGATGATGCGCTGAAAGCCATTGCGAAAAAAGCTATTGAGCGCAAAACCGGTGCGCGAGGTCTGCGGTCGATCCTCGAAGACATCCTGCTGGATACGATGTTCGAATTGCCGGGTATGAAGAATGTGACCGAAGTAGTGGTCAATGAAGAGGCGGTTACATCCGAGTCTCAGCCTTTGATCATCTATGCAGACACGGCAGAGTCGGCGTCCGCTGGCTAAGCACGTTCCTCAATTCACTTGGATCATATTCGGAGACGTGAGTAAGGGGCACTGCCCCCGCCGCGGCAAGCCGCGACACCCCCGAAGTATTTAATGCCAGATGAAGCAGGGGATCCGTCCTTCATCTGGCCGAATATATCCCGGAGCGCGAGGCAGAGCCTCGCATTTTCGACGATTATGCCAAACGGCAATTGGTTTCTGAGAGGGCTCGAATGACAATCAGGCGCATATCTTCAGGTGGTGAGTTCGAGGTTAAGGCAGGCTATTGCCGGGCAGTTGTCGCCGGTGGTTGGGTACATGTCGCAGGCACAGTCGGGCAGGGTGACACTGTTGTCGAACAATGCCGGTCCGCCCTTGATATCATCGGGAACGCCTTAGAGGAGGCGGGCACTTCATTCTCGAACGTGGTGCGTGTGACCTATATGCTGCCAGATCGCACCGAATTTGCGCCTTGTTGGCCTGTGTTGGCCGAGACGTTCGGTGCAAATCCGCCTGCAGCGACGATGATTGAATGCGGTTTGATCGACCCGAAGTACCGGATCGAAATCGAAGTGACCGCGATTTTGCCGGATTGACGCAGACAAGCTCCGTTGCACTGGACCTTGGCGAGCCTTTGGTCCATATCTGCGGAGACAGAAATGCCGGAGGCAGCCGATGGGAATCCTGAACAGTCTTTTGCGGGCCGTGACCTGGTGGAACGGGGCCACTCTGAACACGCAGATCTATACCTCGCGGAAAGGTGTCAAAGTCGGTGAAGACAACGAAGGCAACGTGTTCTATCGCACCGCTGATGACAGCAAGCGCTGGGTGATTTTCAATGGCGAGGCTGAGGCAAGCCGGATTGATCCCGACTGGCATGGCTGGCTGCACCGTACCTGGGATGAGCCACCAACGGACAAGCCGCTGGCGCATAAGTCCTGGGAAAAACCGCATCAGGAGAATCTGACCGGAACCGCGCTGGCTTACACCCCTGCGGGGTCTTTGCGTCGTCCTGACCCGGTTGAACGCAGCGATTACGAGGCGTGGAGCCCGGAATAGGCGAGGCCAGATGTCTACTCATACCAAGACCGAAGTTATTGTCGGCGGGGTCGTGCTCGCCTGTGCCATCGCGTTTGGCGTCTACGCAAGCCAGTCCACAGGCCTGTCTCAAACCCGCGTTGGTTATGAGTTGGGCGCGTCGTTCCGCTCGCTCGAGGGCGTGGGTGTCGGTACAGACGTGCGGCTTGCGGGCGTGAAGATCGGGACAGTAACCGACGTGACCCTGAACTCTGATACCTACCGGGCCGATACACGTTTCTCTGTGGCGGATGGAATTCTCATCCCCGATGACAGCGCGATTGTGATTTCCTCCGAGGGTTTGCTGGGCGGGAACTTTGTTGAAGTGATGCCCGGTGGGTCCCCGTTTTATTTCGAGGCGGGTGATGAGATTACGGATACGCAGGGTGCGGTCAGCCTGATCTCGTTGCTGGTGAAATTCGTGGCCGGGGACGGTAGCGAATGATGCGTATGGCTCTGATGGCTGTTCTGCTGTCGACCAGTGTCGCCTCGGCCCAGCAAAAGGTTGAGTCCGGACCGGGCGCGATGTTGCGCGGGCTTGATAAGGTCAGCGGTCAGACCGTGGATGTCGAGGTGCGGAACGGGCAGACAGAGAGTGTGTTCGGGTTGGACGTCGCTTTGGGCGATTGCCGTTATCCGGCCGAGAACCCGACCGGGGACGCGTTTGCCTATCTCACGATTTGGGAGCAGGGCAAGGCGCAGCAATTGTTTGATGGCTGGATGATCGCAACTTCACCGGCGCTGAATGCGCTGGATCATGCGCGTTACGATGTCTGGGTGATCCGCTGTATGACCCCCTGAGGTCGCTGCTTTAGATCAGCAGTGAAATCCGCGCTGACCTCAAGCGCTTGCTTTAATTCGCTATGATAGGCTGCGCGCGGTATTTCGATGGCGCCCAGCGAGGCGAGATGTGCGGTCAGAAACTGCGTGTCGAACAGGACAAATCCAGTTTGCCGCAAGCGGTCCACCAGATAGGCCAATGCGATCTTGGACGCATCGGTGCGACGCGAAAACATGCTTTCACCAAAGAAGGCCGCGCCTAAAACCACGCCATAGACACCGCCAACCAGGCGATCTGCGTCCCAGACTTCGAGAGAGTGGGCGTGGCCGGTCTTATGCAATTCGTCGTAAAGCCGACGCAGTTCCGGGTTGATCCAAGTGTCCGCCCGGTCAGCGCAACCCTCTACCACGCCTGCAAAGTCGCGATTGATGCTGATGGTGAATCCGCAGGTTCGCAGACGGCGGGCCAGACTGCGCGAGATGTGGAAACCGTCCAAAGGAAAAACGCCTCGGAACTTCGGGTCGACCCAGAAAAGTTCGGGGTCATCACGGTGTTCGGCCATCGGAAAGATACCGATGGAATAGCCGTGCAGCAGAAGTTCGGGGGAAAGGCTCATGCTGGATGCCCTGGGACCGGAAGGCCGTAACCTTCCGATCCCGTGTTCTTATTGGGCCATATTCTCCGCAAGCCAGTGCTCCAGCCAGTGGATGTTGTAGTCACCGCTGTGTAGATCGGGTTCCTGCAGCAGCGCGTGGAACAGGGGAACAGTGGTGTCGATGCCGTCGACGATCAGTTCGCCCAATGCGCGTTCCAAACGTGCCAGCGCCTCGGCCCGGTCACGGCCCTGCACGATCAGCTTGGCAATCAGCGAGTCGTAGTAGGGCGGGATCGAATAGCCGTCATAGAGTGCTGAATCCATCCGAACCCCCAGACCGCCCGGAGCGTGATACGCAGTGATCTTGCCGGGGCAGGGCGAGAAATTTGGCAGCTTCTCAGCGTTGATCCGTACTTCGATGGCGTGGCCATTGATCTCAAGATCGTCCTGACCAAACGACATATCCTCACCAGCGGCGACAAGGATTTGTTCGCGCACCAGATCGACGCCAAAGATGCCTTCGGTCACGGGGTGTTCCACCTGTAGGCGGGTGTTCATTTCGATGAAATAGAACTCGCCATTTTCGTACAGGAACTCGATGGTGCCCGCGCCGATATAGTTGATTTTGGCAACCGCATCCGCACAGACCTTACCGATCTTGGCGCGTTCTTCCGGGGTGATGCAGGGGCCAGGGGCCTCTTCGAACACCTTCTGGTGGCGGCGCTGCAGCGAACAGTCGCGTTCACCCAAGTGAACCGCCTTGCCTTTGCCATCGCCAAAGACCTGAATCTCGATATGGCGCGGCGTGGTGAGGTATTTCTCGATATAGACCTCGTCATTGCCAAAGGCAGCCTTGCCCTCGGCGCGCGCGGTCATGAAAGCGCTTTCCATCTCGTCGGCGCTCATCGCGACTTTCATGCCACGGCCGCCGCCACCGGCGGTGGCTTTGATGATAACGGGATAGCCGAATTCCTCACCGATGCGCTTGGCGTCTTCCAGAGTCGGAACGCCGCCATCGGAGCCGGGAACGCAGGGCACACCCAGTTCCTTCATGGTGTCCTTGGCGGTGATCTTGTCACCCATGACGCGAATATGTTCTGCGGTGGGGCCAATGAAGGTGATGCCGTGATCTTCGACGATCTGCACGAACTCGGCATTTTCGGACAGGAAGCCATAGCCCGGGTGGATCGCCTGCGCGCCGGTGATTTCACAGGCCGAGATGATCGCGGGCACGGACAGATAGCTTTGCGGGCTGGGCGGAGGGCCAATGCAGACCGATTCGTCCGCCATGCGCACATGCATCGCGTCGCTGTCGGCGGTCGAATGCACGGCAACCGTCTTGATCCCCATCTCGCGCGCGGCGCGGATCACGCGCAGGGCGATCTCGCCTCGGTTGGCAATCAGGATTTTGTCGAACATGGGCCCGCCTTACTCAACGATGACCAGAGGCGTGCCGAATTCCACAGCGTCGCCATCGCCCACCAGGATACGTTTGATGGTGCCGGATTTGGGCGCGTGGATGTGGTTCATGGTCTTCATTGCTTCGACGATCAGCAGCGTGTCGCCTTCGGACACTGAAGCGCCAACCGAGATAAACGAAGGCGCGCCCGGTTCGGGCTGCATATAGACCGTGCCGACCATGGGCGAGGTCACGGCGCCGGGGTGGCTGGCAGGATCATCCACAGCGGCAGGAGCTTCGGCAGCGGCAGGGGCGGCGACCGGAGCGGGCGCTGCGGGGGCGGCTGCTGGAACGGCGACCTGAACCGGAGCGGCAACAGTCTGCGACATACGGCTCACACGGACATTCAGGCTGTCTTCTTCGCCATATTCACGTTTGACCTGCAGTTCGGTCAGATCATTTTCGCGCAGCAATTCGGCCAGTGCCTTGATGAACGCCACATCCGCTTCGTGTTTGGTATCTGTCATGAGTGTCCTCGAAGGTTCCCCTATGGCCCGTCTGTTTCCTGCGGGCTTGGTCTGATTACGCTGGGTTATATGCTATGCGGGCGGTCATGAAAAGCGCCGTTTGGGCCTTCGATTATGGGGTTTTGCGTCGTATTTCGGACGTGGCGCCGCTCATAAGGGCATCCCTGACAGTTTGGCCACCAGCTCTGGCAGCTTTCGGGCTCCGAATTTTTCCAGCAGCCGGGCGCGATAGGCTTCGATGGTGCGATAGCTCAACCCAAGTTCGACGCCGATTTCCTTGGCCGAGAGACCCCGGCACGACAGGATCGCCACTTCACGCTCGCGCGTGGTCAGTTCAACCAGCGGACGTTCCTCAGAGATGTCGGAAAAGCTCCAGATGCCATGCCGGAAAGGATCATCTGGCGTGAGGGATCGCCCCCGTGCGCGGCACCAGAACAGGTCGCCATCACGGCGGCGCATAACCCGTTCATCGGTGTAATATCCGGTGTCGCGCATTACCTGAAGGCTGCGTGCGCCGATACGTTCCCAATCAGCAACCGATGGGTAAAGGTGCAGCAGAGGCATATTGCGATACTCGGCCTCATCCCCGCCGAAGGTCCGCGCGAACTGTAGATTGCAACGTCGGATGATCCGGTTTTCAAGCTCGACAAGGCCGATGGGGGCGTATTCGAAGGCGGGATCGCTCATATACCTATGGTGACGCGTATTGTGCTGAAAGAGAAGGGGAGGCAACAGGTTTCCCCGATTCTAGACATCTGGATTTGTTAAGCTTGTAAATTTGCTTTGAAAACACTTGGGCAACTGTTAAAAATTATAGACTAATTCTGAAAACCATAGCGACGATCCCAAAGGTCCAGCAGCGATGCGAGACACTCTGACAGGCAGCCGGATACGCGAAAGGCGGCAGATTTCGGGATTGCGGCAGGCCGAACTGGCGCGGCAGGTTGGAATTTCGGCCTCTTATCTGAACCTGATTGAACACAATCGCCGCCGGATCGGGGGCAAGCTGCTGGTCGATATTGCCTCGGCTCTGTCGGTTGAACCGTCGCTGCTGACACAGGGGATTGAGGCTACGCTGATCGCGGCGCTGCGCGAGGCTGCGGCGGACGCGCTGGGCCAGCAGGCGGAATTGGATGCGCTTGAGGAATTTGCCGGACGTTTTCCCGGCTGGTCCGGGGTTTTGGCGCAGATGCACCGCCGCGTGGTTTCGCTGGAGCGGACGGTGGAAACACTCTCGGACCGGCTGACCCATGACCCGCATCTGGCCGCTTCGATGCATGAGGTGCTGTCGACCGCTGCCGCGATCCGATCCACCGCCGCCATTCTGGCCGAACCCGGCGACATCGAGGCCGAGTGGCAGGACCGCTTTCACAGCAATCTCCATCAGGATGCGGAACGATTGGCCGAAAGCTCCAAGGCACTGGTGGCCTATCTGGATGACAGTCAGGAGCAGGGCGACTTAAGGGGTATTCCGCTAGACGCGGTCGAGGCTTTCTTTGCTGAGCGGGGCTTTAACTTTCCTGAGATTGAGACAGGAGGGAAAGGCGTTGATGTGGCGTTGGACAAGCTGGAGTCGTCCGCCGCCAGAACGGTGGCGACCAAGCTTCTGGACCTTTATGCCGCAGACGCGCGTGCCATGCCGCTTGATCAGGTTGAGGCCGCGTTGGATCCGACAAACCCTGATCCGCTGGCCCTTGCGGCGGCCTTTTCTGTTGATTTGCCTACGGCGCTACGACGGCTGGCGTCCTTGCCCGAAGGCGTGCTGGCACGCCCTGCCGGGCTGGTCATCTGCGATACTTCGGGCAGTGTTTTGTTTTACAAGCCCACCCAGGGGTTCGGGCTGCCGCGTCACGGCGAAGCGTGCCCGCTCTGGCCCTTGTTTAGCGCGTTGAATCGCCCTCTGGTCCCGATTCGCAGACGTGTAGTGCAACTGGGTCGAACGGCAGCTGAGTTTGAGTGCATCGCAATCGCCTGGCCCCAACCTGTCGCAGCGTTCGGGGATGAGCCCGTATATCGGTCAATCATGCTGGTTCTGCCGGTAGAAGGTTCTGTGCAACCCGCTGAAGGTGCGGCGCAAGTGGGGGCAAGTTGCCGAATTTGCCCGAAACGTGATTGCCATGCACGGCGTGAGCCTTCGATCCTGCGCGAAGGGTTTTGACAGTTTCCGGGCAGAACGCTTAAGCTGTTTTAGACAGGTGGCCGGACGTGCGACCGGTCATGGGGAGGAATTGCAAATATGAGCCGTAAGGTTCTGCTGATCGAGGATGAGCCCAACATCACCGAAGCGATCCGGTTTCTGCTGACGCGCGAGGGTTGGCAGGTCGAGACCCATGCCGAGGGCACGAATGCAGTGCAGGTCGTGCTGGCGGCCCGGCCCGATCTGGTCATTCTGGATGTGATGCTGCCGGGCAAAAACGGCATGGAGATATTGCGTGATCTGCGCGAGCACGATGAGATGCAGGGCCTGCCGGTTCTGATGCTGACCGCGCGCGGGCAATCCCGCGACCGCGAGATGGCAGAGCAGGCCGGGGTCAGCCGTTTCATGACCAAGCCGTTCTCGAATACCGAGGTTCTGACAGCTGTGCGTGATCTGCACGCGCAGGCCTCGCGATCATGAACCCCTCGGACGAGGGTGAGGACTCTGGCGGTCCGGTTCGACCGTCGCTTTTTCTGGAGCGTCAAAGCTATCGCCGCCGCAGACTGGCTGACGCGGCGCGCCTGTTGCCGTTTCTGGGGGCGGCATTGCTGGCCCTTCCGTTGCTCTGGCCTGACAGCAATGGTGAAACCGATGCGCTGTCGCTGTCGTCAGCGATGTTCTACATCTTTGCGTGCTGGGGTGTTCTGATCCTGATCAGCCTGATTTTCGGTTTTGCAGCCCGTCGTATGGCCGCGCGTGAGAAAGCCGAATCCGGGGCCGAGCTATGGCAACGCTGAACGTCCTGATACTGGTCTGTCTGGGCTATGTCGTGTTGTTGTTCGGCGTGGCCTTTGCCGCCGACCGGCTTGCTGCGCGCGGAGGCGGGAAGTGGTTGCGTTCACCACTGATCTACACGTTATCGCTGTCGATCTACTGCACGGCCTGGACGTTCTATGGAGCCGTCGGCAATGCCGCGCGGTCGGGGCTTGAGTTCGTCACCATCTATCTGGGTCCGACGCTGGTGATGGTGAGTTGGTGGTGGGGTCTGCGCAAGCTGGTGCGGATCGGACGCAGCCAGCGGGTGACCTCGATCGCTGACTTGATCTCGTCGCGCTATGGCAAGTCGAACACGCTGGCGGTTTGCGTGACCATTCTGGCGGTTCTGGGGGGCACTCCGTATATCGCGTTGCAGCTGCAGTCTATCACGCTGTCGTTTTCGATCTTTGCCGAGGCAGATCCGACCGGCCTCTATCGCGAAGGCTCCAGCGTGTTCTGGGTGGCCACTGGGCTTGCAGTGTTTGCGATCCTGTTCGGCACGCGAAACCTGGACGCCAACGAGCGGCACCACGGCGTTGTCACGGCCATCGCATTGGAGTCGGTGGTCAAACTGTTTGCCTTGCTGGCGGTTGGTATCTTCGTCGTGTGGGGTATCGCCGGTGGAATCGGCCCGATGATGGATCGAATTGATGCATCGGAAATCGGTCAGTGGAGAGTGGATGCCGGGCGGTGGACCACCTTCATCTTCCTGTCGGCTGCGGCCTTTGTCTGTCTGCCGCGGATGTTCCAGGTGATGGTTGTCGAAAACGATGACGAAAGCCATCTGCGCACCGCGGCCTGGGCCTTTCCGCTGTATCTGCTGTTGATGAGCCTCTTTGTGGTGCCGATTGCCGTGGTCGGTCTGGACTTGCTGCCGGAGGGGTCGAACCCGGACCTGTTCGTACTGACGGTGCCCCTGTCACAAGGCAATGACTGGCTGGCGATGCTCTCCTTTATCGGCGGCTTCTCATCTGCTACTTCGATGGTGATCGTGACCGCCATGGCGTTGTCGACGATGGTTTCGAACCATGTGGTCATGCCGATCTGGCTGAATACGCATGAGGGGGCGGGTTCGGTTTCAGGCGATGTGCGCACGATCGTGCTGATGGCCCGGCGGGTATCAATCGCAGCGATTATGGCGCTGGGTTATTTTTACTATCGCCTGTCCGGAGGCGGTGCGGCGCTGGCCTCAATCGGGTTGGTGGCTTTTGCCGGGATTTCGCAGATTTTGCCGGCCCTTGTGGGGGGATTGTTTTGGCGCGGGGCGACGCGAACAGGGGCTCTGGTCGGACTGAGCGTCGGCTTCTTCCTTTGGATTTACACGTTGCTGTTGCCGGGCATGGGCGGAGGAATCATCGCACCTTCGGTAATTGAGAACGGCCCCTTCGGCTGGGGTTGGCTGCGCCCGCAAGCCTTGTTCGGGATCGAGGGGATCGATCCGATGGTGCATACTGTGATGTGGTCCCTGTCGCTGAATACGATCGCCTTCTGCGTTGCCTCGATGCTGAGTTTTCCCAGTCCGCTCGAACGCCTTCAGGGGGCACAGTTCGTCAACGTCTTCGATCATTCCGCCGCACCGCGCGGATGGACCGGATCAGTGGCGCAGAGCGAAGATCTGATGATCATGACCCAGCGTATTCTGGGAACGTTGCCTGCGCAGGAGTTTTTTCAGGCCGAGGTTGCGCGGCAAAAGGGCCGCCCCGGTCGTTTGCCTGAACCTACGCCGCAATTTCTGGAGCGTCTTGAGCGCGAATTGAGCGGTTCGGTCGGTGCCGCAACCGCGCATGCCATGATCGGGCAGATTGTCGGCGGCGCGTCGGTTTCGGTCGAGGACCTGCTGGCCGTGGCCGACGAATCTGCGCAGTTGCTTGAGTATTCCGGCCAGCTCGAGGTGAAGTCGGCCGAGCTGAGCCGTACTGCACGGCAATTGCGCGAGGCGAACGCAAAGCTGACTCAAGTATCGATGCAGAAAGATGCGTTTCTCAGCCAGGTCAGTCACGAATTGCGAACCCCGATGACCTCGATCCGGGCGTTTTCTGAGATCATGCGCGACACTGATGGTTTGAGTGATGCCGAGCAGACCCGTTACGCGGCGATCATTCATGATGAAGCGCTGCGTCTGACACGCCTTTTGGATGACCTGCTGGACCTGAGCGTATTGGAAAGTGGTCAGGTCAGTCTGAACATGGGTGAGGCGACGCTGAGCCAGGTGCTGGATCGCGCTGTTTCGAGCGCGCTTACGGGTGGCGAACGGAAACTGGCGGTGAAACGTGTGCGCCCGTCCGAGCGGATTCAGCTCCACACGGATCTGGACCGTCTGGGGCAGGTGTTTATCAACCTGATCTCGAACGCGCAGAAATATTGCAACGCGGCCGAGCCGGTGCTGACCATTTCCGCTCATGATGTGGGCGGCCAAGTGGTGATCGATTTCATCGACAATGGCAGTGGTATCCCGTTCGAGGCGCAATCGATGGTGTTCGAGAAATTCGCCCGCGTCGGTTCCGACAAGGCAGGCGGGGCCGGGCTGGGCCTGGCGATTTGTCGCGAGATCATGCAGCGCCTTGGAGGCGAGGTGGCTTATCTGCCTGGGCAGGGCGGTGCAGCATTCCGGGTCAGCCTACCGCTGGCTTATCGGCAGGCGGCACAATGACGATGATATAAAGACATTCGTAACGCCCGCCGGGCTACACCAAGGGTCGCAACATCGACAAACGGTGGATTCGGGCGATGACAGTTCAGGCCAACCCAGCATTGGCGCGCAAGCTTTCGACAGGACAGGACAGCGTGGCTGAGCCGCCCCGTTCGATCCTGCGTGCCTTGCGGCTCGGGTTGGCGCGCGCTGCAGGCGATGGGCTGGGGCTGGGCTTGTCGGTGATCGGGGCAAAGCATGCCAAGCGCGCGCAGCCCGAGTTGGCCGAAAGACTGCAAGACAGCTGGCTGTTGTTGCTTTTTCTATCCGAGCAGGCAGGTGCGACAGCGGTGTGTCTGGATCCGGGATGTGTTTCGGCCATTGTCCAGCAGCAAACAATCGGGATGGTCACATCCGACCCTCCGTCTGAACGCGTCTTTACCGAGACCGATGCGGCAATGACCGCGCCATTGTTCGAGGATATGTTGGACCGTGCGCGCGGTCTTGTTGACGGGCCGGCGGATCGTATCAGTCTTTCGGGGTATGAATATGCCTCGCGGTCCGAGGATGTGCAGGCGCTGCTGCTTGCGATGACGTATGACAGATACCGTGTTGTAGAACTGACGGTCGAGCTTGCCGGTGGTGCGCGGCAGGGTGAGATTTGCATTCTGCTGCCTGACCCTCCGCAGTCTGAAAAGGAACAGGCTGAGCAGGAAAACACTCCGGGCCTGAGGCTACAGCAGGCCTCCGGCGTGATGCGGGCCGAGTTGAATGCCGTGCTCTGTCGCATGTCCCTACCGCTGACCAGCCTGTCTGAACTGGACGTGGGGGATGTTCTTCCGCTGAGCGTGGCAAAGCTGGATAAGGTTCAGATTACAACGATCGAGCGGGGGCGGATGGCGATAGGGCGGTTGGGGCAGTGCGGCGGAATGCGGGCAGTTCGAATCAACGAACACCGCGCCTCCACGGCCTTGACCTATTCAGAGCCGCAACCGTTTCTGCCCAGCCAGCCTCGAACTGACAACGCGGGTGGACAAGATATCTCGACGGCATCTGAAATCGGACTGACCGAGGGTTTGAGTAATCTCACGTCGATCGGCGTTGATGACGATGCCGGTGAATTGCTACTCACCGATTCCAAGCAAATGATCTCAGAGATTTCGCAGCTCGCAGGTCTTCCGAGGTCTGATTAAACGAGCTGAAGCGTCAGCTCTGGTCTCTCATCTGGTTCAGCGCGGGACGCAGGTTATCCAGCGCGTAGCCTGCCTTGCTGGTGGCATCGAGAATGTCATCCGTGCTCAGCCGGTCGCATTGCCCAAACGCCCAGACCACCGAACACCGCGTTCCCGAGGCGCAATACGCCAGGACAGGTCCGCTGCAATTCTCAGCCATATCGCGCTGACGGGCGACATTTTCGGGCGTCATTGTTTGGTGCGTCAATTCCAACACCTCGTACTCCAGCCCGGCGTCGCGCACGGCCTGACCGATTGCATCGGATTGCTGATCCGGCGGCACCTCGGAATTGGGTCGGTTGCAGATCACCTTGACAAATCCTGCAGCGGCGATGGCTGGCACGTCCTCAACCGTGATCTGAGGCGAGACGGCGTAGCGGGGGGTAATCGGTCGAATCTCCATGGCAATTGCTTAGGCCGCGTTTGCGATCCTGTCCAGTTGTGCCCCCACCTTCGGGGCCGCAAACATGCCTGCGATCATCGCAATCAGGAACACAATTCCGCCAGCACCGCCATAACTCAGCGACGCCATGGCTGGACCCGGGCACAAACCCGCTAGCCCCCAACCAACACCGAACAGTACCGAACCGACAACGAGACGGCGATCAAGCTCCACCCGCGGCGGGGCGGGGAAGGTGCCGCCAACCATCGGGGCCCCGCTTCGTGTCAGCCGCCACGCGACCAGCATTGGCAGGATCGCTCCGCCCATGACAAAGGCAAGCGTCGGGTCCCAATTGCCGAACACATCCAGCCAGCCCTGCACCTTGGTGGTGTCGGTCATGCCTGAAATCAAAAGACCCGTACCAAACAGAGACCCTGCGAGGAAAGCAAACAGTCCGCGCATCAGATAACCCCCAAAGTATGGCGAAACAGAACAACGGTCAGCCCGCCCGCCAGAATATAGAAAACGGTTGCCACGATACCCCGAAGCGAAAACCGAGAAATGCCGCAAACCCCGTGTCCCGACGTGCAGCCATTGGCGATGCGGGTGCCAACACCTACCAACAGGCCAGCCATGATTACGATGGCCATGTCACCCGTCAGATGGGTCTGCGACTGCGGCACGATCAGCGGGCGCAGCAGAAACGGCATCAGGATCAGCCCGGCCAGGAATGCCAGTCGCTCAGTGATCACGCTGCGGTCATTGCGTTCGAGCAACCCGCCAAGGATGCCGCTCGCGCCCATGATGCGACCGTTGCAAAGAAGATAAACGGCGGCGCCTAGTCCGATCAGAAGCCCTCCGACCAGACCCCAGACCCATTCAATCATCATGGTCGATTCCTCTTACTTTCATGTGTCAAAGTTTGTTGACCGGGATCTTCATGAAGACGTCGCCCTTTTCATCCGCTGGCGGCATCTGCCCAGCCCGCATATTCACCTGCAATGACGGCAGGATAAGGCGTGGCATCGCAAGTGTTGCGTCACGGGCGTCGCGCATCTCGACGAATTCCTCGACGCTGCGGCCCTGACCAATATGGATGTTCAGCGCCTTCTGCTCGCCCACCGTGGTCTCCCATGCATACTCATCCCGGCCTGGGGCCTTGTAGTCATGCCCGACATAGATGCGTGTTTCATCCGGTAAGGACAGGATCTTCTGGATCGAGGCATAAAGGTCGGCCGACGATCCGCCCGGAAAATCGCAGCGCGCGGTTCCGAAATCAGGCATGAATAGCGTGTCCCCCACGAAGGCGGCATCGCCGATGACGTAGGTCATGCAAGCAGGCGTATGCCCGGGCGTGTGCAGAACGTCCCCGCGCATCTGCCCGATGTGAAAGCTGTCGCCTTCGGAAAACAGCGCGTCGAACTGGCTGCCATCCCGCTGGAATTCGGTCCCTTCGTTGAACACTTTGCCAAATGTGTCCTGCACAACAACGATGTTCTCGCCAATCCCGATTTTCCCGCCCAATCTCTCCTGAAGGTAAGGTGCGGCCGAGAGATGGTCGGCGTGAACATGGCTCTCCAAGATCCACTCGACCTTCAGCCCGTTCTCTCGGACATACTCCACGATTTGATCCGCCGAGGCTGTATCGGTGCGCCCGGAAGCATGATCAAAATCCAACACGCTGTCGATAATGGCGCAGGCTTGACCTTCGGGTTCTTGCACGACGTATGACACGGTGAAGGTCTGAGGATCGAAAAAGGCTTTCACAATAGGCGTCATGAGTTCCTCCGAGGGTTTCAGTACATATAGTAATAGTGGAATATGATGCAAGTTCCAAATCACGATTTGATGTCTGTCAAGGCAAACCGTCTGTTGTTTGTATATCCTTTAAGCGACCTGCGGCGTATCGCCAATTTTTTGCAGGGTCTTGGCAAGAATTTGCGATACGTTGATCGAGTCTCATGCTGATCTTATTTCTGTTACGTAAATGAGGCAGACTGGCATTTAGTGGGAGGACGCAAATGACTGCTCAGGATCTCTACACCGAAGCGGAACGTCTTGAACAAAAGCTTCACGGTGCATGTCTGGACACGCGGCTGGAACTGCAACCTTGTGTCAGCGAAGTGTTGGACAAGATGCGCGCGCGGGGCGTTCAGATACCGTCGCGGCTGCGGCGGCTTGACGCGGCGCTGGTCGAGGATGCGCTGGAAGCGCGGTTTGACAATATGCCGGTCTGACCGGAGTGGTCACCCAAAGGAAATCCCGAGGATGACCAGCATCAAACCGATAACGGACAGGAATAATGACGCAAGGTTCCAGGGCAGAACTGCCTGAACCGCTGCGCGCAACTCGTCATCCGTAAGGCCGGATTTGCGCGCCTTCATCACACGCAGGATACACCAGACAAGGCCGAGCAACCCGGCCAGCGATAGGGCGGCTCCGCCCCAGACGATCATGTCGAACATGGTATCTTAACCACCCTTCTGAACTGAGACCGCGCTTAGCGGATCAAAGAACGCCAGACAAGCCTGCCATATAGAAAGCAAGCTTGCGGTCGGGCGGACGGCGATGTATCCGGCAAACTGCCCGGTGATCCGGTATCATTTTCAGCCCTTGGGAGACACACAGATGGAAGATATCACCGAAGATCAGGCCGCAGCCAACTACCGCGTGACAGCAGGTGAGCTGCGCCAGTTCGTCGAACGGTTCGAACGTCTGGAGGCTGAAAAGAAAGACATAGCGGATCAGCAGAAAGAGGTCATGGCCGAAGCCAAGGCGCGCGGCTACGACACTAAAGTGATGCGCAAGGTCATCGCACTACGCAAGCGTGACAAGGACGACATCGCTGAAGAGGAAGCGGTGCTTGAAATGTATAAAGAAGCGCTTGGCATGTAGCGCGCGCCTTCAGGGTTTAATGAACCGGATATCTGGCATGCTTTGCAATCGTGCCAGATCCTGTTCATAGAGCTCTGTAAAGGCGCTGACGATACCCTGATCCCAGCCGGTCAGCTCAACTTCTTCCTCGATCGCTTCGATTTGTGCGTGTTCCTGAAAGATCTTCGCCAGTTCGGCTTTCAGACCGGCGTCGTTGGGCAGTAGGCCCTGTCCTGTCAATTGCTGAAGTTCCTGTTTTCCAGCAGCGGACAAGAGAGACGACAAAAACTCATACTCCGATTCCAGTGGCGTATCTTCGGGCAATCCCGCCAGCATCCGAGCGAGATCACCCCAGATCAACGGGGAATCTTCATTGCTCCAAAGCGTTATCTTCACATCAGGCGCCAAGTCGCGCACATCTTCGATCATAGTGAGCCAGCTCAGGCAGCTCAGGTCGGTTGATCGTAGGATGCCTTCCCGTTCAGCTGGGGAGAGTGACATCAAAACCTTCGGAATATAGCTGCCGGGATTGCGCAATCCGACAAATAGCTCGACCGTATCTTCCGCAAAAAGCTGATCGAGCAGCGCCAACCGTTTCCCGGCCTGCGAATAGAACTGCCCGTCCATTAAGGCGGTTGTTCGTTCGCCGATATATTCTGTACTGGACAGCACGGCGCGGTTAATCTCACGCGCTTTCGGGACGATTTTCCGAAATCTTCCGAGCGTTATTTCGGCAGGCGGCCTGTCGCCAACCGGTCCCAAAGCCGGTTTGAACGTGTTTTTGTAAGCTCGGCCACCCCAATACGCCGCGCCATGCTGTCCTATGGCCTTTGCATTTGTCTGGAGCAGCTTGAGCAGAGTGCCCTGGTCAGTAAAGTGCGCTCCGGCGTGGATGGCCACTTGCATCGATTTGTTCCCTCCATCCGTCCGGTCGTGCCAGTTGGGTTACAGCCTGCCTTCGACGCAGTCAAATTGCTATTCTGAAGGTTGATTTTCTGATGAACCGGCAGAAAAGCAGTCGCGTATTAAGATCACGCAAAAATTCGCACTTGCAGTCGCTGGCCCAAGGCATTAATCGGCTCCCAGTGCCCCTATAGCTCAGCTGGTAGAGCAACTGATTTGTAATCAGTAGGTCCGCGGTTCGAGTCCGTGTGGGGGCACCACTTCTAGCCAAGTCCTCCCTTCTGCCCTTATTCCTTGGTTTGATGCGCTTTACGTATTGGACAAGACACGCGTAGACACGCACATCAGTAAGGCGCGAATGGCTCTCCATATTAAGATCAAGCACATCGATAACTCATAGTGAACACTACATCACAACCCGGGTCTGATCTGCGGTTTAAGCCGCTTGGATTTATATCCCCAGATTCAGTGGACAGACAAATGGATCAAGATGTGATATAATCACCACGTGCCCGAAATGGGTGCCCTAAGGGGAGAAACCCACCGTCTCACAAATGGTAGAGAGTGGAGGTGGTGTGAGGGGCTGGATGAGGGGGTCTTGGCCAGCCCCTCTCTCTTTGGGGAAGCGGAATGGTGATAGCTGCCCGTTGAAGGCCCATTAGCAACTACGATTGAATACTGAAATTGAGGTTGTCCTTATGGCAGTCTCTGGTCGAGGTTGGCAGATAGCCGCCGCTGCTTCGCGTATGGTGCAGTTTCTTGCTTACATGGCCCCAGAACTGCATGGCGGGCTTTGGTGCGCCAGAGGTCGGACTTAGGGTGAAATCGCCTTATTCCTGTCGCAGCCGGGTCAAAGTTCGATGGATACAATCAACAAAAGTGAACCATGCACCAAGATTGAGCAGTCAGATAAAATGCTGTCAGACCACATCATCGCTGGCTCCAAACTGGAGCGATGCTTCCGAACCTACGATCCCTGGGTCGTCGTCCTGCAGGCCGTATTCGTTACCTCTTTTAGTCTGATCGGGTTGGCCGTGAGCATGCTGGCTTATCGGACTCTGGAATTGCCCAGCCTGCCTTATCTTTGGCAGTTGATTATGTCCTTATGTGAGTAAGCGTCAGGTTATCCTGGCGGCTTTGCATCTGGCGTCATCCTAGAGTGCGATTTTCATTTTTGTGAGAAAATATGCCGTGGATGTGAACTGCATCACTGATCGGTTCAATAAAATCTTTCATAAACGAGATGTTAACGAGTGAACGTCTCTTTTGTTTCGGACGTTATGTTTTTCATAATCCTCCCTTTTTATTGGGCGCGCTGTACAAAAGCGCGCCCTTCTTTTTCGTGACGCCCATGGGGGATCTGATGGCCGGTAATGCTCAGACAGGGAACCCGAGTCGCTTGATCAGGTTCCAGATGTCATTGTTCGCTGTAGAGAGTTGTGCGACCACGTCCTCGATCTCTTTCATGGCCTCGTCATCCACCGTATCTTCGCGCCCCAGCTTGATATCGGTCTTGCGGTCGGCGATGCGCATCAGGATGGTCTTGGGGTTGCCGCTTTCCTGGTCGAACGAATAGATGCAGTGATTGTATTTGTTCCGGACCGACGACAGGCGCGACAGGCGCTGGGTATGTTTGAGGATCGGATCGCGTATTTCAGCGGGGCGGCCCTCCATCTTCGCTAGGCGCTCGACAAGATCGATGCGGGCGCGAGTCGTGTTCAGGGTCAGAAAGATGATGACGGCCACGTCCTTGTTGGATCCGGTCAACCCCGCGATCAGATGGATCAGCAGGCTTTCCGTGTTCGTCCACATATAGTTCAACCGGCCCACCAGAAGGATAAGCCGGTCAAACCGGGTTTCGAAGGCTTCATCCAACAGGGGCATTGCGCGCCTCATTGGGCGCGACCTCGAAATAAAAATGCGCCGCAGCTGTTCGGTTGCTGACGTCGATCTTGCCCGAGACGTTATGCATATGCAGCTTCACAGTATGCTCGGTTATACCCAGTTTGGCAGCGATGGCCTTGTTGCTTTTGCCCTGAGCGACCTGTCTCAGCACCTGTTTTTCCCGGCGGGTGAGTTTGGCATAGAGCAGCAGTTTCTCGGGTGATCGGGTCCGGGTAGCAGGCTGCTTTTCGATCGGCGCATTTGCCGCGTCTTGCAAGGCGGCCATGCTGTCGGCCAGGAAACAGGGCAGGTGTAACTCTTCATGCATCAGCAGACGTAAAATTGCGCGCCATACGTCTGGGGCGACATTCATCGGTAGATATCCGATATTGCCAAACCGCGCGCGGTCCCAGTGTTCGAACAGAAAGCGGGCCGGGCTTTTCTTGCGATAGGCGAAAGCCAGACACCCGGCCTCGGCCAGTTTTGTATATTCGGCGGGGCGGGATAAGAGATCCTCAATCATCATCTGGTCCACGACGATGATACGTTCGGCGGGCGAGTTCGCTTCGTTTTCCGCCAGGAGCGAATCCAGGTTCTCGTAGCGTGCTGCGCGCACGCCAAATTCGTTCTGAACACTTCTCAGGGTTTGGTTGGAATAAAACAGTTCCTTGCCAATAAATGCGATCGAAAGTTCTTCAGGGTATTCAATCTGACCACGTGAGTCATCTTGCAATGAGATATTCACTGTCCTTCCCCCACTAATAAAAGCGCCAGCCGCTGGAATTGAAATTGGGTGCAGGTTCAGCCGGCGCGAAACGGTAACGTAAATAGTCAAATTATCATTTGATCATAGCTGAAAGTACGAATTTCAGCAAGGGAACGCGGGAAATTGAGGCGCTGTTATAGAACTTTTGATCAGGTCGGAGTTTCGAAATTTGTCTGTAACTTTCTGAAATAAAACAGTGAATTCTTCAAAGCGCAAAAATGTTCTTCATTCCCCACAAGGTTTGCCCTTTCTAAAGGCAGTTTCTTAAAAAACCACTTTTTTAACAAAGAGTTGCCACATTTAATGCTTTCGGCCAGCTATGCACACCCTCGCATCGCTGCAAACATGACCCTGCTTCAATTGGCGAAGTTTCATTGAACCTGGCATGCCTGCGGCCCGTTTATTTCAACGACATCCCCGTGGACATGGAATCGGCTGGGCCGAGAAAGGGGGACTGACCAGACAGAAGACCAGAACTGCCGCATAAGCGTCCGTTGTGACGCTCTGTGCGTGAAATCTGTTTCAACCGCGCCTGTAGCCGCTTTGTAGATGAATGGCGGTCCGGTGCTTCAGTAAAAGTGGAATTTATTATGGAACGCAGACTAGCTCCTGTAGCGGACGTCCAAGAGATTATCGATGATCAGGACCCTGTTGTAGATGAACCATCGTCAGAAGAAGAAGTAGAACTGTCGGTTGAAGACATTAACGCTCAGCAGCAACAGCAGCAGCAGCAACAAGGTGATGACAGCAACACCAACGGTGGCGACGATAGCAACACCAACGGTGGTAACGACAGCAACACCAACGGTGGCAACGACAGTAACACCAACGGTGGTAACGACAGCAACTCGCAGTCAAATGGTGGTGACGACAGTAACACCAACAACAACAACGCATCGGTCGACATTGATTTCTCGGGCGGTGAGTGGATCCCGCGTGATGACGACAAAGTTGACGTCGACATCAAAGATGTAGAAGGCGATGTTGGTGACGTGATCACCGCGGGCGACGATGTGAATTATGATCCGGGCGACGATATCAACATCGATATCGATCTGAGCGGCCCCGGAAATGACTTCGCATCAATCAACAGCCAGTATGCGAGTCTGAACGACAATGACTCTCTGGGCAGCGCAAGCGTAGTGAACTCGGGTGACTTCACCCAGAGCGGCGACGCAAATGGCGGTGAGGCCTATGCCGAAGACGGTATCGACGTAAATACCGACGGCGGTGACTCGGGTGATGGCGGCATGAGCTATGGCGGTGACGCATATGGCGACACCAATGGCAGCCATTCACTGGCCCTTGGTGGTCATTCCGGACATGCCGATGGTACGGCATCCGGCGGTAATGGTGCCGCTTCTGGTAACGCCAATAATACCAGCGTTGGTCTTGGATTGTCAGGTGCGCATGCTGATGGCAACAGCGCGGGCGGAAACGGTGGAAACGCCGATAACGATTCCGGTGCAGTCAATCTTGGCGTAGCGGGTTCCAATGCAGAATCCACCGGTGGTGAAGGCGGTAACGCCGGATCGATTGGTCTGGGTCTGGGTCTGGGACTTGCCGGATCTAATGCCGAAGGCGACGCGGGCGGTGGTGACAACGCCTCTGGTTCGCTTGCAGCTGGTCTGGGACTGGCGGGAACCGACGCTTCGAACGGTAATGCTGATGGTGGAGATGGCGACGCGCAAACCAGCGGTAACGCCGACAACACCAGTGAAGGTACCAACGAAGCCAATGATTCATCGGCTGGCGGCAATATCGGCCTTGGTCTGGCAGGCGCAGGCGCGCTGGGTGCCAATGACGGGTCCGGTGGCAACGGCAATGGTGGCCAGGGTGATGGCGGCCAGGGCGACGGCGGTAACGGAAACGGTGGTTCTGGCGACGGTGGAAATGGGCCTGGTGGTGACGGATCAGGTGGTCCGGGTACCGGTGGGAACACGGGTGTAATTGAAGAAACCGTGCCATTCCTGCGTGTTGCGCCGTTGGTCGAAGAGCCCGGCGATGAAGAAGAAGAGGGCGAAGAAGAATCTGCCGCAGCTGGTGTTTCGACAGGTGATGCCAACGGTACAGGTGGAAACGGACCCGGCGGTGACGGATCTGGTGGTGCCGGTGACGGCGGTAACGGTCCTGGCGGCGACGGCGACGGTGGCAACGGTTCCGGTGGTTCCGGTGACGGTGGCCAAGGTGGCGGTCAGGCCGACGCGGATGCCGACGCAAGTGGCGTTGGTGACCAGACTGCAGCCGGACCAGTGATCGCGCAGACACCTGGCGATATCGACGGCATGACCTCGAACTGGCAAGCTCCGGACGGATCTGGTGGTGCTGGTGGCACCAACAATTCCAACGGTTCGGCTGATGCCGATGGTACCGGTACGTCAACCGCTGAAGGTACTGGTGGTGACGGCGGAACGGCCAACCCGGACGCAAGCTCGGCCGGTAGCGGTGCGGGATCTGCGGATGCGACCAACGAAGCCGGAAACGGTGGCGCGGCCGACTCCTGGGCAGATGCAGCCAATGACGGCTATGCAGAAAGCCTGGCCGAAGCGATTGCCGGATACGGTGGCGATGCTATGTCCGACAATGACGCGACATCGACTGGTACCGGTAGCGGAACAGGTACCGCGACATCTGGCGCAGGTGGCGCAGGTGGTGCTGCCGCTGCAACTGGCGGAACCAGCGGTGACGTCATGGGTACCTCGACCGGTGGTGCAACCACAGGTGCGACAAACACCGGTGGCGAAGCTTCGGGTGCCTATTCCGGCGCTGGCGGTGCAGGCGGTAACGCCGGCAGCTGGGGTTCGGACAATGGCGGTGACGGTATCGTCAACGGTGAGTCCTATGCTTCTGCAGCGGCCGTCGTCGACACATCGGCCTTCAACCAGTCGATCGTTCAGGGTGCCAACGTGCTTGGTAACTCGGTCGATACGACCATGGTTGGTGGTTCGATGACCTCGAGCTACTCGAGCGACGACACCGACGTGTAAGGCGCAAGTCTCGGGGGCCGCATTACTGGCCCCCGCACAAATGAAAACGCCGGGGCCGCATGATGCGGCCTCGGCCCAGCAAATCCAGAGCCGGAAATTTCCTGCCGGTGACGGAGTTAGGGGTCATCGAAATGTCATTCGATAGTGTTACCGAAAAGATTGCACACTTTATTGGAACTTTTGATCTTACGATTGAGCAAGCCCGCCTGAGGGATCAGTACGAAGAGTTCACCGCGATGCGCCGCAAGGCCGAGCTGGAAGAACTGGAAGACCCCATCAAAATCAGAGTCAAAGCGGAATTGGATCTGGATCCGGGTAAGTATGGCCCACTGTCCTATCTGATCAACACGCCTCCTCCTAATCCTGAGTTGCCACCTGACGTCGAGGGCCCGGCGCTTCAGACAGTGGTCGCTCTGCCACCACCGCCTGCGCCCGGCTCACCGTTGCCTGATGCCGCAATGGCCGAGGCTGCTCAGGCCGTTATCATTCTTGAACCCCAGCTTGTGACCGAGCTGATCGGATCGGCTGTGACCTATACGTTCCAGTCGATCTTTTTACGCGACAACGACGTCGTCGGTGAAGGCGACTTCCGCGATCCCGAGCAGCTGACGGCTTTGGCCGAAGCGGCAATGGAGATCGCGATGTCGATGCACGCCTTCTCGAGCCTCTCCTTTGCAATCTCGGATTACCTCTCTGTCGAATATGTCGAAGACATGGCCGAACAGATGCTGGCTCCGGTCCATGCCGAGGTCGAAGGTGCAGTTGTCTATCAATTCCACGGCGAAGACGCGATGGGCGTGATCGTCAACGGCGAGTACGTGGATGAAGCGCCGGTTTGGGAGGATCTTCTGCCCGCACATCATCAGCCAGAGGACGAGGAAGAAGATGCATCCCCCGATCCGTACCCGGTAGAGTGGGATCAGGATGCAAATCCGGAATTTTCCGACGGTCATGAAGTGATTGTAGGTGGCAATCTGGCCATCAATGCAGTTTCCGCCACAGTCGCCTGGGTCGATGCGCCCTACATTGCGGTTGGCGGTAAGTCGATTGAACTGACCATGGTCAGCCAGGTCGCCGTCGTTTCTGACATGGATGAAGGTACCAAGGGCGAATCCGGTACAAAAGTCGTGCAATCCTCATCGATTGAGGTCGAAGGAAACGCCGCCTATTGGGTTTCGGAAGGCGGCGAGGATGCACCGGGTCTTGTGCACGTCGATTGGATTCACGGTGATCTGATCGTGGCGAATTTCGTCAAACAGACGATCGATGCCACAGATATCGACCATATTGAAACTGAGATCTCTGCCTCGACCACGCTATACGCGATGGGCGACAATGAATTGGTCGACGTGACCAACATCCTGCAATTGGGCAGCTACTATGATCTGGTCATGATCGACGGAGACATGATCTCGGTCGATGCATTCGTTCAAACGCTGGTGCTGATGGACGATGACATTGTGACCGGCGGCCTGCCTGAACCGCTGGGCGGTTCGGATGAAAACCTCGTGATGAACGAAGTCTCACTGCTCACGGAAGGGGAAGACACCCATGAACTGATGCAGGCGCCGATGGCTGAGGCCATGGCGCTGAAGGAATCGGACATGGAAGCGTTGGAAGATGCGCTGATGAACGATCCGATGTTTGCGGGGATGGAACAGATGCGTGTCCTGAAGGTGGACGGTTCACTGGTTCAGCTGAACGTTGTGGAACAGTCGACCATGCTCGCGGATCAGGATGACGTACATCTGAGCGGCCCGAACGCCGATGAGACTGAGGTGATCGCGGGCAGCAATGCTCTGCTGAACGCGGCGAACATAACCAAGGCCGGGGTCGACTCGGTGGTGATGGCTCAGGACGGATCATATTCGGATCTGCTCTTGCATCAGGCCAGCCTGATGGACATGCCCACAAACGAGGAAATCTCTGAAATGACCAATGAGGCGATTGCCGCCCTGATGGATGAGATGGGGATGCCGGGCCATGGTGCTGAGATCGGGCCAAATGGCAATGATCTGACGCCAAGCGAGATGGCGAATGCTTCGGATGGCCTGCAAACCATGTTGGCCTGAGTTTTCTGTACATTACGAGTGACCCAAAGGTTTATTATATATGTCGATCGTTTTTTCGTCGCGACGAACCCGTTATGCCAGCCCGCTGGACCGACACGGAGGCGGCCGCCCATTTGCGCCTGAAAACTGTGAGCGGGTGACAAAGCCCTTGAAGGCCGATGCGCCTGCGGCAGAGGCCAAGTTGCGTCTGACCAAGGAGATGCGTTTGTCCGATTTCCGACCCAGTTCTGCAGCCATGACTGGTGATGTGGACGAACCAGATCCGCCCTCAGATCAGGTGCCTCAGGATGAGGCGCCCAACAATAGTTCGAAACCGGATGAAACCGGCCAGAGGCATGCGCAGCAGTCAGATTCAATGTCACAATCGCGCGTCGGCTCTCCCCTTCGGCGTGCGTCGTCGCGGCCCGCGCAAGATCAGGATCCGGTGGGCGGCGATACTGGGGTGGCCAAGCCGGAGGCCCCGGATCGTGAGAAAGCCGATCACTCGACTGCGCGCATGACCCCCTCTGCGCCATCGGACGGCAAAGACCGCATGGGCACCACGATCGAGGCGAAGGCGAACGAACCGTTGATGCGCACCAGCAAGGGCGGAGGAGACGGCAAGGGGCCACCCCAAACCTTCCACAAGCGAACCCCGCCTGAGGATTTCCAGAAAACCCTGCGCACCTCATTGAAGGCGATCTGGCGCAATCTGGCCTTTGTGCTGGTGCTGACCTGCGCCACCAACGTCCTGATCCTGGCGATCCCGATCTATCTGTTCCAGATCAGCGACCGGGTGCTGACCAGCCGCTCGTTGGACACGTTGATCATGTTGACCGCGATCGTCGCAGGGGCGGTGATTTTTCAGGCTGCCTTCGATGCGGTGCGTCGGTTCATGCTTATGCGCACTGCGGTCGAGGTGGCGGCACGGCTCGGCGCCCCGGTGCTGAGCGCGGCGGCGCATGCCTCGCTGCATGGCAACGGGCGCGAGTATCAGACGTTGGGTGACCTGCAGCAAGTGCGCGGATTTCTGGTTTCAGGCACACTGATCTCATTCCTCGATGTGCCTTTTGCACCGCTGTTCATCCTGATGATCTTTCTGGTGCATCCGCAGCTTGGCATGATTGTTGTGACCACTGCTCTGATCCTGATGGTTATTGCGCTGATCAACCAGAAAATGACGGCGAAACCTTTTGCCAAGGCAAATCAGGCGCAGTCGCTAGCCAACCAGCATCTGGATTCGATGTCGCGCAACAGCCAGATCATCAATGCATTGGCGATGATCCCCGAGGCGGTGCGCATCTGGGGCCGTGACACGGCGCAATCGCTGACCTGGCAGGTCAAGGCGCAGGATCGCAATGTGATCTTCGCTGCCATATCGCGGGCTGTGCGTCTGCTGACGCAGATCGGCATCCTGGGGTGGGGGGCGTTTCTGGCCCTGCAAGGCGAGATCACCGGTGGCATGGTCATCGCAGCCTCGATCATTGCAGGCCGTGCCTTTGCTCCGATCGAGGGCTCGATTGAAGGCTGGAACACTTTCCTGCTGACCCGTGGTGCCTTTGGCCGGATCAAGGCGTTGCTGTCCAGTTCTGCCCTGCAATACGAAAAACTGCGCCTGCCGCGTCCCGAAGGCCGACTGGATGTAGAACGTCTGCTTTACGTACCCGGCGGCACCAAGCGGGTGGTTTTGAATGGGATCACCTTTGCGCTGAACCCCGGAGAGACTCTGGCGATCATCGGCAATTCCGGCGCGGGTAAAACCACGCTTGGCAAGACGCTGGTGGGGTCGATTCTACCGACCTCGGGAAGTGTGAGGCTGGACCTGATGGACATCCGCAACTGGGACCCACGCCAGTTCGGTGAAAGCATCGGGTATCTGCCGCAGGACGTTCAACTGTTCCCCGGCACGATCAAGGACAATATCGGTCGCATGCGTGATGATGCCACGGATGAGCAGATCCATGACGCCGCGGTTCTGGCGGATGTACACAACATGATCGCGACGCTGCCGCAGGGGTATGAGACGGTCGTTGCCGCCGATGGTTCGCCGTTGTCGGGCGGTCAGAAACAGCGCATCGCGCTGGCGCGCGCGTTCTTTGGCAATCCGCGACTGGTGGTGCTGGACGAGCCGAACTCGAACCTGGACGTCGCGGGCGACAAGGCCCTGGCGCGTGCAATCGAGCAAGCCAAGGAAAGCAAGATCACTGTTGTCGTTATTACGCAAAAGCCGACGTTGTTGAGTGTGGTCGACAAGATCATGCTGCTGACAGACGGCCGTGTGGCGCTGTTTGGTCAGCGCGAACAGGTTCTGCAGCAGCTGAACAGCTCGCGACAGCAGCCGCCTGAAATTCAGGGCAATGGGGGATAAGTTATGAACGAGCTGGTAGTCCGCAAGGAAGACCCAAGCCTCTGGTATTCTGAGGTTCCGCGATCGATCACCAAGTTCATCGTGATTGGCCTGATCATGTTGGTTGTCTGCTTTGGCGGCTTTGGCGTGTGGTCCTTCCGGGCCCCACTTGCGGCGGCGGTCATCGCGCAGGGCAGCTTTGTCGCCACGGGACGCAACAAGATCGTGCAGCATCTTGAGGGCGGGATTATTGAAAACATCCTTGTCACCGAAGGCGAGGCGGTCGAGGCCGGTCAGATCATGATGACGCTGGACCAGACCTCGGCGGCGGCCAATGAGCGCGAGCTGTTCATCCGCAAAATCCGCCTGCAGGCCATGACAGAACGTCTGCTGGCCGAGCATAGCGAGCAGGAAAACCTGATTTTCTCCCCCGATCTGGTCAAAGCATCGGATGATGTCGAGGTCATGACCATCCTCGACAACCAAAAACTCAGTTTCAATGTCTCGCGCAAGACGTTGCTGAACGATATCGCGTTGCTGCAGCGGAACATGGAGGCGCTCAGGATTCGCGCCACCGGGTTCGAGGCGCAATTGACCAGCATGCAACGGCGCTCTGATATTCTTCAGGAAGAATACGACACGAAATATGCGCTGTTCGAAAAGGGATTGGTGCGCAAAGGCGACCTGAACACAATTCGCCGTGTGCAGGCTGAAGCAGAGGGGCAGTTGGCCCGCCTGCAGGCCGAAACGGCTGAGGTCAACCAAATGCTGCTGAAATACGAAGAGCAGATTCTACGCACTCGCTCGGCCTACCGCGAAGCGGCATTGGACGAGCTTGGCGTGATTGAAGCTGATCTTGAAAGTGTACGCGAAAAGGCGCGGCAGGCCCGCAGTGTTCTGGATCGCGCCGTCGTGCGGGCGCCGGTGACTGGGACTGTCGTACGTCTGCATCATCACACGCCCGGCGGTGTGATCGAAACCGGCGAGCAGATCGCGGAAATCCTGCCCGCCGATGCCCCGCTTATCATCGAGGCGCAAATCCCGCGCACCGAGATCGACAGTGTTGTAACCGGCCAAATCGCAACTGTGCGTCTGGTGGCGCTCAATCAGCGAACAACCCCGGTGCTCAACGGCGAGGTATTTTACGTCTCTGCCGACTCACTGGTCGAAGACTCAGCTGGTATGCCGCAAGAGGTCTATCTGGCACGCATCTCTCTGACTTCGGATGAGATGAGCCGCGTGCGGGGCTTTGTCCCGACACCTGGTATGCCTGCCGAGATCATGATCCAAACTGAAGAGCGTACGTTTGCCGCCTATATCGCCAAGCCGGTGGTCGACAGCATGTCGCGCGCCTTCCGCGAACATTAACGTGATCACTATCGCTGCATAACGGCTACATATTCCAGATTTTGCATGTTAGTTTCCTGCGAACTCAATTCGCAGGAGATGTAGCGATGCCTTTGACAGTCAAAGAGATGGTAGAGGCCGCGAATGCCGTGGTCGAACGCATTGATGCGGGCAGGGCGCAAGAGCTTCTGGCACAAGGTGCGCTGTTGTTGGACATCCGCGATGCGCCCGAATTGGAGAAGGTGGGTCGCGCCGCTGGCTCTCATCACATTCCGCGTGGAATGCTGGAATTTCGCGCTGACCTAGAACTGCCATCCTATGACCCTGAACTGCGCAAGGACCGCACCATTATCCTACATTGCGCCTCGGGCGGTCGAGCGTCGCTGGCTGGGAAGTTGCTGAAGGACATGGGGTACGAGCAGGTCTATAATCTGGGCGGGTTCACGGACTGGGTGAATGGCGGCGGCGATATTGTCGAGCCGATTGATCCGGGGATGTAGCACCCTGATCTGATACAGGTCAAAGTAGAACACATTCTGTCGCTATAATGTGAAACGCAGATATTCACAAACAGGACGACAGGCCATGCTACGCCTTGCAACCATGCTCTATTCTCTGATTGCCACTGCCCTTGCAGGCAGCGCCGTCATCGCCGTATTGGCGGCTGGAATGGTGACGGCGATGGCCATTATCTCTGCCGCAGTAGCGGGGGCGGTTGTGGCTGCGCCCGTGTCGTGGCTGGTGGCCAAGCGTCTTTACACGGGCGGTTGATCAGGCGTTCAGGAAGGTTCTGACGGCGGCTTCGAATTCGCGGGGTTTCTCGGCGTGCAGCCAGTGACCTGCGCCGGGAATTTTTGCGAACCGGGCAGCAGGGAACAGGGCGCGAATCCGGTCCCGGTGTTCGGGCAACACATAATCCGAGGCTGCGCCGGACAGGAACAGGGCAGGGCCGTTCCAGCTGCCTGATATCTCAGGAAAGCTCATGATCTTGGGCATTTCGCCGGCGAGAACGTCCAGGTTCAGCCGCCAGCGTCCGCCTTCGACATCCAAAGATTGCGTAAAGAAGCTCTGCAGGGACTTTTCCACGCCGAGATCGGCCAGCTGTGCTTCGGCGTCCGAGCGGCGTTGAACGCGGGACATGTCGACTGCTCGCATTGCCTCAATGAACTGGATTTGGCTGTGGCCGTATGTGACGGGCGCGATATCCGCAACGACCAGCTTGCGCACCAGTTCACCATGTTCCAGGGCAAGCACCATCGAGGCTTTCCCGCCCATGGAATGCCCGACAATGTCGGCGGTGCCTCCGACGCTGTCGATCACCTCGGCCAGATCCTGCGCCAGTTGAGGATAGCCATGTTGGGCATCCCAAAAGCTGTAGGCATGGTTGCGCATGTCCACCGCAATCACCTGCCGTTCGTCCGAGAGCCGCCGCGCAATTACCCCCCAGTTGCGCGCTGAGCCATATAGGCCATGCGCAATCAGCAGGGGCGGGTGATCGGTCGGGTCGCCATGGATGATCGTATTCAGCATGCCCCTGTGATACGCGTCGCCGGGCAGAACAACCAGCCCCATTGTCGCCCGCGTGGCACAAGGTTAAATTGCCCCGTCAGGAGGCGCAGATGACGCAGGAAACCGATATCCAGACCCAGATCGCGCAGACCATTCGTTTGCTGCGCAGAAAGCTTGGGGTGAAGGACAAGACCCTGATTGCCTCGGTTCGGCGGGCGAAGCGTCGTTTGCCGCGCAAGGTCTACAAGCAGGCGATGGTGCTGGCCCGCGCTGAACAGATGGCTGAACACCCGAAGCTTAGGATGGTTTTGGATATGCCAAAGCTCGAGAAAGCGTCGGATGACGTGCAGACCCATCTGAACGCGATCAATCTGGCGGATCGGCGTTGGGGCTGGTTTCTGAGTTTTCTGGGCTCGCTGGCGCTGGGCCTGATCGCATTGGCAGCGCTGACGATTGTCGTAATGCGCTGGCGCGGGTTCATCTGAACCAGTTCCAACTCAAAGAAAAACGGCGCCCATTGGGGCGCCGTTTTCTGTTTCAGAATCTGAGTGGGATCAGAGGTTCGGATAGATCGGGAAGCGCGCGCACAGTTCTGCGACTTCTGCCTTCACCTTGGCCTCGACAGCGGCGTTGCCGTCTTCACCGTTGGCGGCCAGACCGTCCACAACCTCGATGATCCAGTCCGCGATCTGGCGGAATTCCGTCTCACCAAAGCCGCGCGTGGTTCCGGCGGGCGAACCCAGACGGATGCCGCTGGTGATGGTCGGCTTTTCGGGGTCAAACGGCACGCCGTTCTTGTTGCAGGTGATATGCGCGCGACCCAGGGCTTTCTCGGTCGCATTGCCCTTGACGCCTTTGGGGCGCAGGTCGACCAGAACGACATGAGTGTCGGTGCCGTGGGTCACCGTATCCAGACCACCTTTGATCAGTTGATCCGACAATGCCTGCGAGTTGACGACAACCTGTTTGATGTAGTCTTTGAAGGCAGGCTGCAGCGCCTCGCCAAAAGCCACGGCCTTGGCCGCGATCACGTGCATCAGCGGGCCACCCTGAATGCCGGGGAAGATCGCCGAGTTCACTTTCTTGGCGATATCCTCATCGTTGGTCAGGATCATGCCGCCGCGCGGGCCGCGCAGGGTCTTGTGCGTTGTGGTGGTTGCCACATGTGCGTGCGGGAAGGGCGAGGGGTGCTCGCCTGCGGCAACCAGACCGGCAAAATGCGCCATGTCCACGTGCAGATACGCGCCGACCACATCCGCAATCTCACGCATGCGGGCAAAGTCGATCTGGCGCGGGATGGCCGAACCACCGGCGATGATCAGTTTGGGCTGATGCTCTTTCGCCAGCGCCTCAACTTGATCATAGTCCAGCATGTTGTCTTGCTGGCGCACACCATATTGCACGGCGTTGAACCACTTGCCCGACTGGTTCGGACGTGCACCGTGGGTCAGGTGACCGCCTGCGTCCAGTGACATGCCCAGAATGGTGTCGCCGGGTTTGATCAGCGCCTGAAACACGCCCTGGTTCGCTTGCGAACCCGAGTTTGGCTGGACATTGGCGAACTCACAACCAAACAGCTGCTTGGCGCGGTCGATGGCCAGGTTCTCGGCGATATCGACGAACTGGCAGCCGCCATAGTAGCGGCGGCCCGGATACCCTTCGGCATATTTGTTGGTCATCACCGAGCCCTGCGCCTCCATCACGGCGGCAGAGACGATGTTCTCGGACGCGATCAGCTCGATCTCGTCGCGCTGACGGCCCAGTTCGGATGTGATTGAGCCAAACAGCTCGGGGTCACGATCCGCAAGGGACTGGGTAAAGAAACCGGTATCACGAAGGTTGGCGTTCATAATGGCTCCACAGGGCTGGGGTTTATCTGGCGGATTTCCTATCGGAAACCGAACGGTCGAGAAAGGTTGTAAAGCGACGAATTGGCCCGCTATGGCGTCAACTCTGGCGTAACGCGGAAAGGTATGTTTGTTTCGGAACCAAATGTGCAGCACTGGAAACCGCAAACCATGACCAAAAGAATCGCCTTCCTGGCCAGCGACGCCAAAGTGGCGCAAACCGCCCGCGACGCTTTGGTGGCTCGGTATGGCAACGCGGCGCCCAGAGATGCAGATGTGGTCGTGGCGCTGGGCGGCGACGGGTTCATGCTGCATACACTGAATGGGATTCAGCACCTCGACACACCGGTTTACGGAATGAACCGCGGCACCATCGGATTCTTGATGAATGAATATGCCGAAACCGACCTGATGGCGCGCCTCGCCGAGGCCGAAGAAGAGGTGATCAATCCACTCAGCATGACCGCGATGGATCAGTCCGGTAAGCAACATGAGGCGCTCGCCATTAACGAGGTCTCTCTGCTGCGCGCCGGCCCGCAGGCGGCCCGCCTGAAGATCAGTGTCGATGGACGGGTGCGCATGGCCGAGCTTGTTTGCGACGGGGCGCTTTTGTCCACACCTGCCGGGTCCACAGCCTATAACTACTCGGCCCATGGACCAATTGTTCCGATTGGCGCGGATGTATTGGCGCTGACGCCGATCGCTGCATTTCGTCCTCGTCGCTGGCGCGGGGCACTTCTGCCAAAAATGGCACGGGTCAGATTCGAAGTGATCGAGGCTGACAAGCGCCCGGTCATTGTCGCGGCTGATTCGATAGCCTTCCCCGATATTGACTGGGTCGAGATCAGCTCCGAACCCAGCGTCCAGCACCGTATCCTGTTCGACCCGGGGCACGGTCTGGAAGAGCGATTGATCTCAGAGCAGTTCACGTAATCGTGATCGATATTCTCGATTTCCTCTCTGTTGTGTGAACCAGTTCACATGCGAGGGGCTTATCCTTTGTTAATTTTAATTTACTCGGAGATCACGCCAAGGTGGAAGTGAGTGGCCACCTAACGGTGTTTTCGAATGATTGCGTGTTTTATGCGCTGGCGAGGGTGGGTGGTGCTACGCTCGTCATCAGATCTCCGGGCATATTTTAGTATGCGGACCCCGGGCACAAAACCCCGGGGTCTATTTACTTCGAGAACTCCCTCAGACATGCGCTGCCATCCTGTCCCACAGAATCGGAGCCATTTGCCCAACACGCTCTTCGATGGCAGCAGCGGCGTCGACGGCCATATCCTCGCGCCAACGTTGCGCGGTGACTTGTACGTTGATCGGCTGTGGTCCGTTTGGTAGCTCTGCCAGTCGCGCAGGCACGCTCGCGGCAGGCAGGCCGAGGAAGTTCATCGCATAGGAATAAACCGCGCAGCCCAACACCTCATGCACTCCTTCTGCTCCTTCGGTGTCCCGGTCGGGTTTGAAGAAGGGCTGCGGCAGGAACGGGGACAGTATCAGCGGATAATCCTGCATGAACAGCGACCATTCGCGCGCGTAGTGGGTGCGTTGCGCCAGCGCATGTATCAGCTCGGTTCCGACAATCGGCGGAAATTCCTGAAAATAGACCTCAAAAATCTCACGAATGGTCTCTGAGCCCGCAGCCTCTATGTCACCCTTCATCAGGGTCAGCACTTCGCCCATCAGGGCGCGATAACCCAAACGCCCGCATTCAAACACATCGGGCGGATCAATCTCGGTCACTGCATAGCCCGCATCGCTCAGGGCCTCCCGTGCGGTGTCCAGCGCCTTTGCCACCTCGGGATGCAAGTCGTAGCCAAATGTGTTCTTGGTATAGGCAACCTTTATTGGCTCTTCGAGCCGCGCCCCGTGCCAGGGCATCGGCACATGGAAGGGATCGCGAGGATCCGCTGCGATCAGAGAAGGCATCGACAAATGCAGATCTGCCGCCGATCGCGTGATCACCCCCTGCACCGACATGGACTGAGCAAGCAATCCACGTTCCACTTTCTGGCTCGGGTTCCACGCAGGCACACGTCCGAGGCCGGGTTTGACGGTGACGGCACCATTGGCCGCGGCAGGGAATCGCAGGCTGCCACCGATGTCATTGCCATGTCCCAGCGCCCCTATCCCGGCCATAACAGCAGCCCCGGCGCCGCCTGATGAGCCGCCCGGCGAGATATGGCTTCCCCAAGGATTATGCGTCCGCCCATAAAGAGGGTTGTCCGTGTCGGCGCGAAAGGAAAACTCGGGTGTATTGGTCCGTCCAATCACGACGGCTCCGGCGTTTTGAAGGTTCGAGACCACAGGCGCGTCATCAGGGGCGATTACGTCCTTCAGGGCAGTTACCCCGTTGTTGGTAGAGTGCCCCTTCTGATCGACATTGACCTTGATGGTAACCGGAACACCATGCAAAGGCCCAACCGGAGCGCCGCCATCTCGCGCCTGATCAAGCGCGCGCGCGCGCTCCAAGGCTTCCGTACCAAGATCTTCCACCACCGCATTCAGTGCAGGATTTACCTGATGCATCCGCGCCAAGGCGTCCTGAATGACCTCTTCCGCGCTCAGATCGCCCGTTCGCGTCAGCGCAGTCAGCTCGGTTGCACCAAGACGCCAGATGTTGCCATTTGCCATGCTCGTCCTCCTCGCTTCAACCTGAGGCGAGGAACAACCAATGACAAGACCCGCTCCTGTAAAATGGATCCGCCCTTCATCTGGCCCCAAATATCTCGGAGCGCGAGGCAGAGCCTCGCACTGGCGCGTCAGCGCAAACAGGGCGCGCCGTAAGGCGCACCTTTGGTTTGCTGATTATTTACGGCGCGTAGCCAATGGTCCGCAGGGCCGAGGTGATTTCGTCCAGGATAGCCGGATCATCGATCGTGGCCGGCATCTTGTAGTCCTTGCCATCCGCGATCGACACCATCGTCCCACGCAAGATCTTGCCGGAACGTGTCTTGGGCAGACGATCCACCACCACCGCTTTCTTGAACGCTGCGACGGGGCCAATCTTGTCACGGACCATCTTGACCACATCGGCCACCACGTCATCGTGGTTCCGGTCCGAACCTGCGTTGAGGCACAGGAACCCAACCGGCATTTGCCCTTTCAACTGGTCTGAAACCCCGATCACGGCGCATTCAGCAACATCGGGATGGGCAGCCAGAACCTCTTCCATCCCGCCCGTCGACAGACGATGGCCCGCGACGTTGATCACGTCATCGGTCCGGGCCATGATGTAGAGGTATCCATCCTCATCAATCATCCCTGCATCGCCGGTTTCATAATAACCTGGGAAATGCTCCAGATAGGATTTCTTGAACCGCGCCTCCGCGTTCCAAAGCGTCGGCAACGTACCCGGAGGCAAGGGCAGTTTGACAGCGATTGCGCCCAACTCACCGGGTTTCATCGGATGGCCGCCTTCGTCCAGAATTTGGACGTCATAGCCCGGCATCGGTTTCGCGGGCGAGCCGAGCTTGACCGGCAATTCCTCGATCCCCAGCGGGTTTCCGGCAATGGCCCAACCGGTCTCGGTCTGCCACCAGTGATCGATAACCGGAACCTTCAATGCATCCTGTGCCCAGATGATCGTGTCGGGATCGGCACGTTCGCCCGCAAGATATAGGGCTTTCAGACACGACAGATCGTATTGCGCCATCATCTCGGCCTTGGGATCCTCGCGCTTGACGGCGCGGATCGCGGTGGGTGCGGTGAAGAAGCTTTTGACCTTATGTTCGGAAATCACGCGCCAGAACGTGCCGGCGTCGGGTGTGCCGACGGGTTTGCCTTCGAACACGATGGTGGTGTTTCCGTGGATCAGCGGGGCGTAGCAGATATAGGAATGCCCAACGACCCAACCCACATCCGAGGCCGCCCAGAAAACATCACCGGGGTCGACATTATAGATGTTCTTCATCGTCCAGTTCAGCGCAACCAGGTGGCCCGCTGTTGGACGCACCACGCCTTTGGGGGCTCCGGTCGTGCCAGAGGTATAGAGGATATAGGCCGGATCGTTGCCGCTGACGGGTACACATTCTGCAGGCTCGGTTCCGTATTGGAACCCGTGCCAGTTCACATCGCGCCCCTCGATCAGCTGCGCAACCTCCTGTTCGCGCTGGAAGATCACGCAGAAGTCGGGCTTGTGGCTGGCAAGATCGATGGCGCCGTCCAGCAGGGGTTTATAGTGCACAACGCGACCCGGCTCCATCCCGCAGGAGGCTGCGATGATCGCTTTGGGTTTCGCGTCGTCGATGCGCACCGCCAGTTCGTTGCTGGCAAAACCGCCAAACACAACCGAATGCACCGCACCCAGACGGGCGCAGGCCAACATCGCCTCCAGCGCTTCGGGGATCATCGGCATATAGATGATGACCCGGTCACCTTTCTCAACACCCTTGGCCCGCAATGCACCGGCGAGGTTGGCGACACGGTTACGCAGCTCGACATATGAGATTTCGCGTTTGGTGTGGGTGATCGGACTGTCATAGATGATGGCTGTCTGTTCGCCCCGGCCATTCTCGACATGCCGGTCTACCGCGTTCCAACAGGTGTTCACCTTGGCGTCGCTGAACCATTCGTACAAAGGCGCATTGTCGTCAAACAGGGCCTTGCTGGGGGCCTGAACCCAGTCGATCCCTTTTGCGGCTTCCATCCAGAAAGCGTCGGGGTCGGATTTCCAACTCTCGTAAACGTCTTTGTACGCCATGATGGCCTCCTCCAAATCTCCTTGCGCTTTGTGTAAGGGGTTCGATGCAAAGGCGACAAGCGATGCAAACAACGGCGCGTCAGTTTATCGCAAAATCTTTGCAGAATCTTTCTGTTTTGGCTGCAAACTTTTGCAAATACACTGGTGGAAGGGTTGTTTGCAGCATCTGATGCGGGATTTTGCAAAGCTGCAAATCTTTGAGTGCAAAAAACCATCGCGCCTACAGAATCGCGCCGAGCGCCTGTATGGGCGCCCGGGGTTATCTTAGAGTTATGCCGATGCTGCTCTACCCATAATGGGCCACTGGCGTTCCCGCAATCGCAGCCATGTTCAGCAATCCGCGAGCGGTGATTGATGGGGTCACGATATGCGCTTTATTCCCCATCCCCATCAGGATCGGCCCAACCTCAAGCCCGTCCGCTTTCATCTTCAGGATATTGCGCACGCCGCTCGCCGCATCCGCGTGGGCAAAGATCAAAACGTTTGCAGGTCCTTCCAATCGCGAACTGGGGAATATCCGCGAACGCAATTCGGGGTCCAACGCCACATCCAGGTTCATTTCGCCTTCATAGGTGAAATCACGCGGTTCGGAATCGAGGATTTCCAGTGCCGCCCGCAGTCGCTTGCCCGAGCCTTCGGCCTGATTGCCGAATTGCGATTGCGAACAGAACGCGATCTTTGGTTCCAATCCAAAACGTCGGACGTGACGCGCTGCGCCCAATGTTGTTTCGGCCAATTCTTCAGGAGTTGGTAGTTGCCGAACATGCGTATCCGCGATGAACAGAGGACCGTCTTCGAGGATCATCAGCGACAGCGCCCCGTGTGGGCGCAGGTCCCCTTCATCCAGGACCTGTTGGACATAATTCAGATGCCAACGATACTCGCCGAATGTGCCGCAGATCATGCTGTCAGCTTCTCCGCGATGCACCATGATCGCCGCGATGGCTGTGTTGTTGGTGCGCATGATGGCCTTGGCCAGATCGGGCGTCACGCCCCGTCGCTGCATGATCTGATGGTATGAATTCCAATAGTCGTAGTATCTCGGGTCATCTTGCGGGTTCACAATCTGGAAATCCTGGCCAGGACGCACGGTCAAACCCAATCGCTCGCAGCGTGCGTTGATCACATCCGGACGGCCGATCAGGATCGGGGTTTCAGTGGTCTCCTCAAGAATAGCCTGGGCTGCACGCAGCACGCGCTCGTCCTCGCCCTCGGCAAAGACGATCCGGCGCGAGGCGGCAGCAGCAGCTTCGAACACCGGTCGCATCAGCAGAGCCGATTTGAAGACGGTTTGGTTCAGACGCTCTTTATAAGTCTCAAGGTCGTCGATGGGGCGTTTGGCAACACCGCTCTCCATCGCCGCCTTTGCGACAGATGAAGACACAACGC
Source organism: Ruegeria sp. CF4 (assembly GCF_056537345.1). Lineage (NCBI taxonomy): Bacteria > Pseudomonadati > Pseudomonadota > Alphaproteobacteria > Rhodobacterales > Roseobacteraceae > Ruegeria > Ruegeria sp. CF4. The sequence continues at coordinate 286,989 of NZ_JBQFRJ010000001.1, forward strand.
CCACCAAACGCGGGTCAAAGGGCTTTGGAATCAGATAATCTGGTCCGAAAGTCAGTTGTTCGCCTTTGTAGGCCGCAGCGGCTTCGGCACTGGTGGTCGCCCGCGCCATCTCAGCGATGCCGTCGACACAGGCGATCTGCATGGCGTCATTGATCTCGGTCGCGCCAACATCCAACGCGCCACGGAAGATGAACGGAAAACACAGGACATTGTTCACCTGGTTCGGGAAGTCGCTGCGGCCCGTCGCGATGATCGCATCGGGTGCGACCTCTCGCGCGGCTTGCGGCAGGATTTCGGGCGTTGGGTTGGCCAGCGCAAAGATGATCGGCGTCTTCGCCATCTTCTCGACCATCTCGGGTTTGAGCACATTCGGCCCGCTGAGCCCAAGAAACAGGTCGGCCCCTCCGATCACATCGTCCAGTGTACGCAGATCGGTTTTCTGCGCGAACTGGTCCTTATGCGGGTTCATATCCTCGGTGCGGCCTTCATAGACCAGCCCATGAATGTCACACAGCCAGATATTCTCGCGCTTAACACCCAGCTTGACCAGCATGCTGAGGCAGGCAATCCCGGCAGCACCACCCCCGGTCGAGACGATCTTGATATCCTCGAACCTCTTGCCTGCGACATGCAGGGCGTTCTTCGCCGCAGCGCCGACAACGATGGCGGTGCCGTGTTGATCGTCGTGGAAAACGGGGATGTTCATCCGTTCGCGGCAGAGTTTTTCGACGATGAAGCAATCGGGGGCCTTGATGTCTTCAAGGTTGATGGCACCGAAGGTGGGCTCGAGCGCGCAGACGATATCGGCCAGTTTCTCGGGGTCGGGTTGGTCCACTTCGATGTCGAAGCAATCGATCCCGGCGAACTTTTTGAACAGAACCGCCTTGCCTTCCATCACCGGTTTCGAAGCCAGCGCGCCGATATTGCCCAATCCCAGAACCGCTGTGCCATTGGACACCACAGCGACGAGGTTGCCGCGCGCGGTGTACTTCTCGGCATTTGCCGCATCGTCCTTAATTTCAAGGCTGGCCTCAGCCACACCCGGCGAGTAGGCGCGCGCAAGATCGCGGCCATTCGCCATAGGTTTGGTGGCTTTGATCTCAAGCTTTCCGGGCTTTGGATGGGCGTGATAGTCAAGGGCGGCCTGCCGCAGGCTGGGTGTGTCAGACATCGGCGATTTAACTCCGTTCCAGAATTTGTTTGATCGTTAAACTATTTTTTCGGGCTTGGCTACGTTGCGTCACTTCCACACCTCACAGAGACGTTTGTTGTACTTTGTCACAAATCCTTTACATACGGCCAATTCGCCAGAATATTACTAGTTTCGCAGGCGGCAGGGCTTCGAGCATGAGCTACAAAGACGATCACCGCAGCGTGCCGGTTGGCACTCACACCTATTCCACGTCTGGCACAGGCTGGTTTCCACTTGGCTTGGCGCTGTCTGTGGCTGCCGTGTTCCTGTGTGCAGTCGCGATCTGGCCACAGCAGGCCGCCACTTTCAACCAGGAAGGCGGTTTGATTGAGACCCTTTCGGCGGCGGCCTTGTTCATGGCGGGACCGGTGGCGTTGATCCGGTATCGCGGACTGACGCGGATGTATATCGGGCTCGTCTGTCTGCTTTTGGCGGAACGAGAGCTTGAGGCTGATATCTATGCCGAAAGCAGCCTGCCTTTCATGGTGCTAAACAGTTTTGATACGCTACTGGACCTGACCGCAGTGCGGGTCGCGCTGGCGTTGGTGGTCATAGGCGGAGCCGTATGGCATGGCATCCCCAACGCCTGGAGGGCGATCAAGCTCCGCGCTCCGTTCATGCTGGTGTTTTTGGGGGCCGGAAGCGTGGCCGTGATCGCGCAGCTTCTGGAGGAAGTAAGTGGTTTTTTCGAGGCCAGCCTTTCGGTCACGATGGCCGCGCGGTTGTTTGCTCTCGAAGAAACGCTCGAGATGTACTTTTCGGTTGGCATTTTGGCCGCTGTTCTGATCGGATGGCCAAAATCGAAGACTGAAGAGACAACAAATGACCTCCACCGAAAGCCAGACGCGCGCTGAAATTCGCCTACCGACCCAGGAATTACGGAACGATATCCCGTTTTACACCAAAGTTCTTGGGATGCGGATGGATATGATCTATCCGGCCGATGACCCACGGATCGCGGTTTTTTCGGGTCATGGGCTGCGGCTGCGGGTTGAAAAGGACGCGCCAGAGGCCGCAGGTACTCTGCGCATTCTCACAGACGACCCGGACGGCTTTGCCGATGGTCAGCGCAGTCTTATCGCTCCGAATGGCACGCGGGTTGAGATTGAGGAATTGAACCCTCCGATGGTGATGCCCGACACGGTACACTCCTTCGTGGTGCGCAGGCTGAAGGATCAGGCACCCTGGATCATCGGACGCGCCGGGATGCACTACCGCGATCTGGTGCCGGATCGGTTGGGCGGGTCGATCATCGCCAGCCATATCCGCATTCCCGATGGCGGCCCGGTGCCGGATATGGTGCATTTCCATAAGGTCGGATTTCAGCTGATCTTCTGCATCCATGGCTGGGTCGATGTGGTTTACGAGGATCAGGGCGACAAGATGCGTCTGACCGCCGGAGATTGCTTTATCCAGCCGCCGGAAATTCGCCACCGGGTGCTTGAGGCGTCTGACAATGTTCAGGTGATCGAGATCGGCGTGCCCGCCGAACACGTGACCGAAATCGACCATCAGATGGAGCTTCCGACGTCGCAGTATCGCCCAGATCGAGAATGGCAAGGACAGCGTTTCGTCTACAATCAGGCCAAAGACGCCGAATGGGGTCCCTTCCGCCTGCAGGGCTATATTTGTCGCGACACGACAATTGCCGAGAACACCAAGGGGGTGGCCGGTGTGCAGGTCGTACGCCTGGGACAGGGCACGCCGGAATGGGCCAGCCATGATACGGATATTCACTTTACCTTCGTCATGAATGGCGAGGTCACGTTGGAGGGCGAGGGGCGCGAACCCTATCGGTTGGAACAGGGTGATGCTTTCGTGATCCCGCCCGGTATGCGCACTCGCCTGGCCGAACCTTCCGACGATGTCGAACTGCTCGAGGTCACGTTGCCCGGAACGTTCAATACCACGATTGGCTAGAAGGCTGTGGAAATCAGCGCTTGAAGGGCTTCAAATTCTGCTACGCTTTCCGTTAGAGTGGGGTTTTCTGACCAGATGATCAAAAATCGGGAATTGCCCATGTCTCTGAAAGATGCCGCGCTCGCCGTTCGGGAAAACGCCCATGCGCCTTATTCCAATTTCAAGGTTGGGGCCGCGATCCGGTCAGGCTCGGGTACGGTATATTCCGGATGTAATGTCGAGAACGTAGCTTATCCCGAAGGCACTTGCGCCGAGGCCGGGGCAATCGCGGCAATGGTGGCCGCCGGCGAGAAAGAACTGACCGAAGTCTATGTGGTCGCCAGCAGCCCGCAGCCTGTGCCGCCTTGCGGCGGGTGCCGCCAGAAGCTGGCCGAGTTCGGAAAAGGAGACGTCGTGGTCACGATGGCGACGGTTGACGGTCTGGAAACCAGTACGACAATTGCCGACCTGTTGCCGGGTGCTTTTGACGCTTCGCATATGGAAGACAGCTGAATGGACGCGCGTTCGATCATCGCCAAGCTGCGCCGTCATGAGGTGCCTACAGGCGAAGAGTTGCGCTGGTTCGCGCAGGGTCTGGCCGATGGTGGCGTCAGCGACGCGCAGGCCGGGGCCTTTGCCATGGCCGTCTGCATGGGCGGGCTAGGCGCGCAGGGTCGGGCCGATCTGACCATTGCCATGCGCGACAGCGGCGAGGTGCTGCACTGGGATTTGGATGGCCCGGTGATCGATAAGCATTCAACCGGTGGGGTGGGGGATTGCGTCAGCCTCGTGCTGGCCCCGGCGCTGGCGGAATGCGGGGCCTATGTGCCGATGATCTCAGGGCGTGGACTAGGTCATACCGGCGGCACGCTGGACAAGCTTGAGGCGATCCCGGGTGTGGCCACACAAATCGGACAGGGCCGTCTGGCGCAGGTCCTGAAAGAAACCGGTGCCGCGATTGTTGGCGCGACGGGACAGATCGCACCAGCGGACAAAAGGCTCTATGCAATACGCGATGTGACGGCAACGGTGGAAAGCCTCGATCTGATCACGGCGTCGATCCTGTCCAAGAAACTGGCGGCCAGCCCCGATGCGCTGGTGCTGGACGTCAAGGTGGGAAGCGGTGCGTTCATGAAAACGCTGGATGATGCACGCAAGCTGGCAAAGGCGCTAACCGAGACGGCGAATACGGCGGGGTGTAAAACCTCGGCTGTGATTACCGACATGAACCAACCGCTGGCCCCGGCGCTGGGCAACGCGCTGGAAGTGGCTGAGGTGATGAAGGTTATGACCAGCGGACAAGACTCGCCCCTGGCCCATATCTCTGCTGAATTGGGCGGCGTTTTGATGGCCGATGCGGGAATGTGCGCCTCGGCTGAAGAGGGCACGGCGCAGGTCACCGAAGTGATCCGCGATGGTCGTGCTGCCGAACGGTTTGGCCGCATGATGGCTGCCATGGGCGGGCCGGTGCATTTCGTCGACACCTGGGCGCGCTTCCTGCCCGAGGCAAATGTGATTCAGGAGGTGCCCGCTCCGCGCGATGGCTATGTCTCGACCATTGATGGTGAGGCGCTTGGCCTGGCCGTGGTCGCGCTGGGCGGCGGACGTCAGGTCGAAAGCGACGAGATTGATCCGGCGGTCGGGTTGTCGGGCATCTTGCGGCTGGGCGAGAAGGTCCAGAAAGGCGCACCATTGGCCGTGGTCCACGCGGCGCGCGAAGACGCGGCGCGGCAGGCGTCTGAGGCGGTGTTGAACGCAATGACGCTCAGCGATGCACCCGCCGACCAACCACCCCATGTGCACGAGAGGATCAGCGCATGAGCCGCGCTTTCCTTGTGGTCATGGACTCGGTTGGGATCGGTGGTGCGCCGGATGCCGATCAGTTCTTCAACGGCACCGCGCCGGATACTGGCGCGAACACCTTGGCCCATATCGCGCAGGCGTGTGCGGAAGGGCGCGCTGAAGATGGACGCTCAGGCCCTTTACACCTGCCCAATCTTGATGCGTTGGGGCTGGGCGCGGCAGTGCGGCTGGCCTCGGGTGATGACGCGCCGGGGTTGGAAGCCGCGCCAACAGGGCTTTGGGGCTGCGCGCGCGAGTATTCACCGGGGAAGGATACGCCCTCGGGCCATTGGGAACTGGCGGGATTGCCCGTCCCGTGGGACTGGCACTATTTCCCGGATACCAAACCTGCGTTTCCCGTCGATCTTAGCCGCGCTGCTGCCGATGCCGCAGGCACCGAAGGTATCCTTGGCAATTGCCACGCATCGGGCACAGCCATCATCGCCGATCTTGGGGCCGAGCATATGCGTACTGGCTGGCCCATCTGCTATACCTCTGCTGACAGCGTGTTCCAGATTACCGCGCATGAGGAGAGCTTTGGCCTCGACCGTTTGCTGGACATGTGCCGCACGCTTGCACCGCAATTGCATGAGATGAAGGTGGGCCGCGTGATCGCGCGGCCTTTCGTTGGAACGGTTGAGGACGGTTTCACCCGCACCACCAATCGCAAAGACTTTGCCATCCTCCCGCCCGCGCCGGTGCTGACGAACTGGGTGCAGGACGCAGGCCGTCGTGTTCATGCGGTGGGCAAGATCGGTGATATCTTCTCGATGCAGGGGATCGATACGCTGCGCAAAGGATCGGACGCCGAACTGATGGGCCACCTGTCCGATCTGGTACACGTGGCCGAAGAGGGCAGCCTGACATTCGCCAATTTCGTCGAGTTCGACAGCCTCTATGGTCATCGCCGGGATATCGGTGGCTATGCCCGTGCGTTGGAATGGTTCGACCGCGAAATCGGGGCGGTGCTGAAAAAGCTGCGCCCCGGCGACCTAATGCTGCTGACTGCCGATCACGGTAATGATCCCAGTTGGACAGGTACCGATCACACGCGAGAGCAGGTTCCGGTACTGGTGGCCGGGCAGGGCGCGGGTGAAATCGGACAGATCAATTTCGCCGATGTTGCTGCCAGCGTCGCGCACCATCTGGACATCCCGGCACAAGGGCCGGGGCGGAGTTTTCTATGACCGTTGCCGACTTGCCCAAGATCGAATTGCACCTGCATCACGAAGGCGCGGCTCCACCCGCGTTCATCCGCCAGTTGGCGCATGAAAAGCGCATCGATCTGAGCGGTATTTTCAAAACCGACGGAACCTATGATTTCCGTGACTTTACTCATTTCCTCAGCGTCTACGAGGCCGCCTGCGAAGTGCTGAAATCGCCTGAAGATTTTCGCCGCCTGACGCTGGCGATCCTCGAAGAAAGCGCTGCGAATGGTGTAGTCTATTCCGAGACCTTCCTTAGCCCGGATTTCTGCGGTGGTGGCGATCTGCACGCGTGGAGAGATTATCTGACCGCCATTCAGGATGCAGCGGACGAAGCCGAACGTAAATTCAACATCACCCTGCGTGGGGTTGTTACCTGCGTTCGCCATTTTGGCCCCGAACAAGCCAAGCACAGCGCCTTTTGTGCGGCAGAGACAGCAGGCGACTGGATCACCGGCTTTGGCATGGGCGGTAATGAAGGCGTTCATACGCAGGGCGATTTCGCGTGGGCTTTTGATTGCGCCTGCGAGGCAGGATTGCGGCTGACCACCCATGCAGGAGAATTTGGCGGACCGGAAAGCGTGCGCGATGCCATTCGTGATCTGGGGGTCGAACGGGTCGGACACGGCGTGCGTGCGATCGAGGACCCGGACCTGATCCGCGAACTCGTTGACAGAGACGTGACGCTTGAAGTTTGCCCAGGCTCGAACGTGGTGCTGGGTCTGTTTCCCGATTTCGCTGCCCACCCGATTGCCAGATTGCGCGATGCGGGTGTGAAGGTCACGGTTTCAACTGATGATCCGCCGTTTTTTCACACCACAATGCGGCGCGAATATGAGATGCTGGCCGCAGCCTTTGGCTGGGATGCCGAAGATTTCGCCGCGTTGAATCAGAATGCCCTGAATGCGGCCTTTTGCGATGAAGACACCCGTGCGCGGGTCAAGAAAAGACTGGAGAACTCATGAGCGAACATCTGACCGTCGTCGACCACCCGTTGGTGCAACACAAGCTGACGCTCATGCGGGACAAAGGCACCTCGACCGCAGTGTTCCGGCAGTTGCTGCGCGAGATCACGCTGCTGCTGGCCTATGAGGTTACGCGAGAGATGTCGCTGACCACTCGCCACATCGAAACCCCTATGGAGGAGATGGATGCCCCCATTCTGGCGGGCAAGAAACTGGCTCTGGTCTCGATCCTGCGGGCCGGGAACGGCATGCTGGACGGGGTGCTGGAACTCATCCCTTCGGCCCGTGTGGGCTTTGTCGGACTCTATCGGGATGAAGAGACGTTGAAGCCAGTGCAGTATTACTTCAAGGCGCCGGAAGGGCTGAAGGACCGTTTGGTGATTGCGGTTGATCCGATGTTGGCCACGGGCAACAGCTCGGCTGCAGCGATCGACCTGCTGAAAGAGCAGGGCGCCACGGATATTCGCTTCCTCTGCCTGCTGGCCGCCCCCGAAGGCGTGGCACGTATGAAAGAGGCGCATCCCGATGTGAAAATCGTTACGGCTGCGCTGGATCGCGAGTTGAACTCGAAGGGCTATATCATGCCCGGGCTGGGTGATGCCGGCGACCGGATGTTTGGCACCAAATAGGCACTATTGTCCGCAAATATTCTGCAGCCGGACCCAATCGCGGTCCGGCAGTACCTGTTCAAGTGTCCGTCCTGCCATCGGGTCGGCTTCGATCAGGCTCAGAACCGTTTCTCCGGTAATATCATGCGCGTAAGCGTATGGGGTTGAGGGCAGGGCGGCTTGCGCGAAGACTGCTAGCAGCGCATCGTCGGTGATCACAGGGCGCGGTTCTGACAGCACTTCCTCGGTGTAGGTGTCTATGATCTCGGGCGTCAGCCCGCCTGTGGTTAGCAACCGGAATGCCGCGGCGGGGCCGGTTCGGTCCAACAACTCATCCAACGGATCCTGCTGCGCTGCGCGTGCCCGCGCTGCAATCACGTAGCCTGCTGCGACGGCGGGATCCTCGTGATCCTCGACCAATGCCCGGTTCAACAGGACCGTCCCACCCGGAAGGCTGAGGCTGTCCGACAAGCCTGCTGGCAGGATCACGATCTGTCGTACACCTGTTCGGCGGGCCAACTGGTCCAGCGAGGCTTGCGCGTCCGGCGAGGCGCAGGCCTTGCCCGAGACGCGTTCGATCCGGTGCAGGATCGTATCGCCGATCTCCTGCCGCTTGATCTCGGGCACAACGGCGACCACATGGCGCTGTAGCGCACCGGGCAGCCAGAACAGCAGCAGTGCAGTAACCGCCAGCACCACGCCTGCCACACTGAGCCAGCGCAGCCGACCGGGATGTGGTCGGGCACGATCAATGGCGCGTTGCAGGCGATCAATGGCCTCGATCATGGTGGTCTCGGTCTCAGGCAGCTCCAGCGTTTCGCCCGGATCGCCATCGGGATTGAAAATCGCCGGATAGGCACCGGGGTTTTGACGTTCCAATGCAGCCAGCGACCAGTGGGTCAGAGCCCGGTCATTGAAATCCGAGATTGTCAAAGTTGCTTCCCCAATGGACACAACAACCTCACGCCGTTGCTCATCGGGCGTAGGGCGCCACAGACCGGTAGCTTCGATCCGCTGGTACTGTTTGAGTGCCGTCATCGGGTAATGCTGCTCGAGTAATATTTTCCTCTGAGTCTAGCATGTTGAAAACCAACGGCGCAAACCTGTTGCGCATGGTTCCGAAAATATGCTGACTGTGCCGGACCGGGCAGGCGAATTTGAGGCTAGGGTGGAGGCACGGGTGGAACAAGACAGATCCTCGGTACTGGCATCGCTTCTGATGGTCTGCTCGATGATGATCATCGGGGTTATCGACAATTTTGTGATTCGTCTGGCAGAGACCATTGGGCTTTGGCAGTTTCACCTGAGCCGCGCCCTGTTGATGCTGCCTTTGATCGGTTGCCTGTCTCTGCTGGGGCTGGGCAGCCTCAGGCCACAGCGATACGGTATCGTGGCTTTGCGCAGCATTCTGATTACTGTGGCAATGCTATTTTATTTTAGTGCACTTGCTTTGATGCCAATTGCACAGGCGCTTGCAGGTTTGTTCACATCGCCGATCTTTGTGCTGCTCATTTCTGCCCTGGTCCTGAAGCAAAACATCGGCCCGTGGAGGATTACCGCAGTCCTGCTGGGCTTTGCAGGCATCCTTTGTGTGTTGCAACCCGATCCGAATGCTTTTGATTTCAAAACGCTGCTTCCGGTCGCCGGTGGATTCTTCTATGCCCTGAGCGCGGTCGTGACACGGACGCATTGTTCGAACGAGAGCACGGTCGCTCTGCTGGCCGCGATGGTGGTGACACTCGGTCTGGCTGGCGGCGTAGGTTTGGTATGGCTGGCGTTGTTCCCGCTTGAGGCCACGCCGGGCCCAGATGGCTTTGCAATGCGCGGCTGGGTTTGGCCAATATACGAAGCAGCCCCCTGGCTCGCGATACAAGCCGTCTGCTCGACGATCGCGGTGTTCATGCTGATCAAGGCCTATCAGTTGGGCGAGCCGTCATATGTCGCGGTATTCGAATACTCGGTCATGATCTTCGGCCCGCTGTTCGCGTGGGTGGCCTTTGGGCAGTCGGTTGGCCCCATGCAGATTCTGGGTATCGGTATGATCGCCACGACCGGAGTGTTACTGGGCTGGAGAGAGCGTCAGCTGCTGTTAAGGCAATCTCAGGCAAGCTGATCGGCAATCCGGATTCGGGTCTGGCTGTCTGCTTTCGTTTCCTCAAACTGCCTAAATCTACTTTCGTGCGTGGGTTTGTTCATGGAATCCCGGTGAAAAACGCCGAAATTAGGCCAAATTAGCCATAAATATGGCGAAACTAAGATGCTTTGAGGCACAAAGATCTCACCCTTCTGAATTTGTTTGAAGGTGCCAAAAGGGGGGAAGGCACGTGTTAGAAGTAGTGAGTGTTTCGGGGTATTCGAAACAAGAAGACAGAGGCCGAGAGGCCTTTTCGGGGAAAGCCGTGTCAGTACGTCGTGGGGGCCTGCTGCACGGAACCAAGGTGGCAACGACCAGTGGCTGGAAGCTGGTTGAAACGCTGGTTGCGGGTGATCTGGTGCGCACATTGGATCATGGCTTTCGCGAGCTCAGGCGCATTTGCGTCGACCGCATCGTTGTCCCCGGCGATGAGAGACGGGCCGAGCATCTGCCAGTGCTCGTTCCGTCCCGCGCCGCCTATAACGGGCGGCCTGTCTGGCTGATGCCTGAACAGGGCATGGCGTTGGATCAGGGCAAGCTGGGGCTGGGGATAGAGGGCATCTCAATCGTGCCTGCACGTATGCTCAGCGGGGTGGGGCGGTTGCAGTCGCAAACACCGGCCCAGACCTTTGATGTAACGTCATTATTTTTCGATCAGGATGAGGTTGTCTTTATCGAAGGTGGTTTTCAGGCTTATTGCCCATCGGGACGCATGGTCGCCTCTGCGGGGATATCAAACGCCTATGAAGTCGCTGACGCCGAAGATGCCGAACTGCTGGTCGAAGCGGTTGCAACCAAGGGCGATATATCCGCCTTTGCAAACCCGTTGGGTGCGCTGCCTGCACCCATCCCGCAAGAACCAATATTCCCGATCCGGCCTCCCCTGGGGATACGCCGACCGGGGCGTCCGGGTCGGCCAAATGTGCCGCCCCTGTTTCTGCGGCCTGAATGGCAGACCTAACTTAACACTTCAAAAGAAAGATGCAGGCGCATGACCTCATGCGCCTGCATCACCTTGTTTAGGCGGCCTGAGCCTCGGGGTTGAAGCGGCCATAGAAGCTCTGACCTTTTTCCGCCATCTCGCGCAGCAGAGGCGGACAGGCGAAACGCTCGCCATAGGCCTCGGCCAGCTGGTCGCAGCGTTCGGCGGCGTAAGGCGTGCCGATGATGTCCAGCCAGCTGAGTGGACCACCGGACCACGGCGCAAAGCCCCAACCCAGAATAGCGCCTACGTCGCCTTCGCGGATGTCTTCCAGAACACCTTCTTCCAGCGCACGGACCGCTTCCAGAACTTGCGCGAACATCAGACGTTCCTGCACTTCGATCAAGTCGGGCTGCGTCTCGGCCAAGGGGTACTTGTCTTGCAGGCCCTTCCAGTATTCGACGCGCTTGCCCTTGTCGTCATAGTCAAAGAAACCTGCGTTGGCCTTGCGGCCCAGACGACCCTGTTCTTCCATCCAGAAGATCAGATCGTCTGACGGGCTTTCAGGATATGCATTGCCCATCGCCGCCTTGGTCGCGCGTGCGATCTTGGCACCCAGATCAATTGAGGTTTCATCCGTCAACTGAATGGGCCCCACCGGGAAGCCCAGTTGACGCGCGGCATTGTCGATCAGGATGGGGCTGACGCCCTCGGTGATCATGCGCGCACCTTCGTTGATATACGGTATGATGCAGCGGTTGGCGTAGAAGAAGCGGGCATCGTTGACCACGATCGGCGTCTTTCTGATCTGGCGCACATAGTCCAGAGCCTTGGCGACCGCGCGATCACCGGTTTCCTTGCCCTTGATGATCTCGACCAGGAACATCTTTTCGACCGGTGAGAAGAAGTGGATGCCGACGAACTGATCCGGACGAACACTCGCCTTCGCCAAGTCAGAGATCGGCAGGGTCGAGGTGTTCGAGGCAAAGATGCAATCCTCGGGGATGATCGCCTCGACCTTTTGGGTCATCTCGGCCTTGACGCCGGGATCTTCGAACACCGCCTCGATGATCAGGTCGCAGCCTTTCAGATGCTCCAGATCAGGGGTCGCTGTGATGCGGGCCAGCAGGGCTTCTTTCTTCTCAGCCGTCGCTTTGCCGCGTTTGATGCCCTTGTCCATATAGCTTTCGCTATAGGCCTTGCCCTTGTCGGCGGCCTCCTGATCGCGGTCGATCAGCACGACCTCCATCCCGGCCTGTGCCGAGACCAGAGCGATACCGGCCCCCATCATGCCCGCGCCCAGAACGCCGATCTTCTTGACCCGCTGATCGGGCACATCCTTGGGCCGCACCGCGCCTTTCTCCAACGCTTCCTTGTTCAGGAACAGCGACCGGATCATCGCCGAAGACGAAGGGTTCATCAGCACATTGGTAAACCAGCGCGCCTCGATCTTCAGGGCGGTGTCGAAATCGACCAGCGCGCCTTCGTAGATCGAACTCAGCAGAGCTTTAGCTGCCGGGAAGGCGCCTTGGGTCTTGCCGTTTACCATAGCGTTTGCGCCGACGAAGGTCATGAAGCCAGCGGGATGGTAGGGCGCACCGCCGGGCATTTTGTAGCCCTTCGCGTCCCACGGTTTGACCAGATCGGCATCCTTGGCGTTCAGAACCCATTCTTTCGCCGCTGCGACCGGATCATCTGCAACCGCGTCGATCAGTTGTGCGCCTTTGGCTTTTTTCGGATCCATCATCTTGCCTTCCAGCAAGACGGGGGCTGCCGCCATCGCGCCGACCATACGGCTGAAACGCATGGTGCCGCCGCCGCCGGGGAAGATACCCAGCAGAATCTCGGGTAGGCCGATCTTGGCCTTTGGATTTGAAGTCATGACGCGGTGATGACAGGCCAACGCGATCTCGGTTCCGATCCCGGCGCATGTGCCGTTGATCGCGCACGCGACCGGTTTGCCGCCTTTTTTCGACTTGGGGTCCATGCCCGCCAGCTCCAGCCGACGCAGGATGTTGTGACCGCTCATGACGAAATCGAACAGAGCCTGCGCGGGTTCGTCACCAGCTTCCTGGCGGATCGTGGCCAGTGTGCTGAGGTCCATGCCGCCCGCAAACGAGCCTTCCTTGCCGCTGGTGATGACGATGCCTTTGATCTCATCATCCGCCAGCGCTTGATCGATCAGTTCGCCGACCAGAGCGAACGCCTCGCGCGACAGAACGTTCATGGATTTGCCCGGAACGTCCCAGGTGATGAAGGCGACGCCGTCTGCGTCTTTGCTGAGGGTGAAATCAGTCATTGTCATCTCCAATCTGGTCAGCCGTCAGCGGGCTGCCGTCTTTCCGGGTGAAGGAGAATCCGTTCTCATCATCCTTCACCATCATGTCTATGTCGCTGTAATAGCCGGTCTCGGTCGGGGTCCGTGTGCCCACCACCAGAAAGGTCGCGGGCGCATCGGTCTTGTTCACAAGGTGATGGCCATTGGCCTCACCCGCGGGCCAGGCGGCACAGTCACCGGGCAGCATCTCATGCTCGCCATCATCGTCGATCAGCACGCATTGGCCGCTGAGCATGATGGCGAACTCGTCCTGTTCCATGTGGTAATGGCGCAGCGAGGACAGGGCCCCGGGTTCAAGCCGCACGATGTTGACTCCGTATTGGGTCAGACCTCCAGCATCTCCGACGCCTTGATTGAAACGGCCTCCGACCGCTTCGGCCAGTTTGCCGGGATAGGAGGAACCACCCCGAAACGGGATTTGGGAAAGGTCAAGCTTGGGCATCAGACACGCTCGATTATGGTTGCCGCACCCATGCCTGACGCAATGCAGAGCGTAGCCAAACCGGTTTCCTTGTCCTGACGTTCCAGCTCATCCAGCAGGGTGCCGATGATCATCGCACCGGTTGCACCCAGCGGGTGGCCCATCGCGATGGAGCCGCCGTTCACGTTGACCAACGCAGGGTCCACATCGAACGCCTGCTGGAAACGCAGCACGACCGATGCGAAGGCTTCGTTCACTTCGAACAGGTCCAGATCGCTGATCTTCATGCCGTTGTCGGCAAGGATCTTCTCGGTCACCGGAACTGGGCCGGTTAGCATGATTGTCGGGTCGGTGCCGATCTTGGCGGTCGCCTTGATGCGGGCGCGCGGCTTGAGGCCGTATTTCTCACCGAATTCCTTGTTGCCGATCAGAACAGCGGCAGAGCCGTCCACGATGCCCGAGCTGTTGCCTGCGTGGTGGATGTGGTTGATCCGCTCCAGATGCGGGTATTTCAGCATCGCGACTTTGTCGAAGCCGGGCATCTGCTCACCCATCATCTGGAAAGATGGGTTCAACGCGCCGAGGCTCTGCATGTCGGTGCCGGGGCGCATGTATTCGTCACGGTCCAGAATGGTCAGGCCGTTCTGGTCCTTGATGGTGATCACCGACTTTTCAAACCGGTTATCTTCCCAAGCCGCAGCTGCGCGTTTCTGAGATTCAACGGCCAGCGCATCGGCGTCGTCGCGGCTGAAACCATACTCGGTGGCGATAATGTCAGCCGAGATGCCTTGTGGTACGAAGTAGGTATCCATTGCCAGCGTCGGATCTACGGCAATCGCGGCACCATCGCTGCCCATGGCCACGCGGCCCATCATTTCAACGCCGCCCGCGATATAGGCTTCGCCTGCGCCGCCTTTGACTTGGTTCGCGGCCAGGTTCACGGCTTCCATTCCGCTCGCGCAGAACCGGTTGATCGCCAGACCGGGGATCGATTGGTCGAGGTCAGAAGCCAAAACCGCCGAGCGTGCCAGACAGCCGCCTTGCTCCATCACCTGCGTGACGTTGCCCCAGATCACATCCTCAACGGCGTGACCTTCCAGGTTGTTGCGCTCTTTCATCGCGTTCAGGGTCAGGGCGGACAGGCGCACCGAGGTTACCTCGTGCAGGCTGCCATCCTTGCGGCCCTTGCCGCGCGGAGTGCGCAGGGCGTCATAGATATAGGCTTCGGTCATGGGGTCTTCTCCTTAAGCTCGATCCGACGGGTTGCCGGGCATCAGGTCGTAGGGGTGTTTCCAGCCGGGCTGTTCGCTGAGGCGCGTCAGCCAGGCGTCGATGTTGGGCCAGTCGGCACGGTCAAAGCCGAATGGTTCGGGGTAGTAGAGGTAGCCGCAGCAGCTGAGATCGGCGTTGGTCACGCCGTCCCCAACGATCCAGTCGCGGCCCTCAAGGTGGGTATTCAGAACATCATAGGCCGCTTTCAGGCGGCCTTGGTTGAAGGCAATCACATCCGCATTGCGGTGTTCTTCGGGCAGGAAGTTGCACAAGAATCGGGTCATCCCCGCGTTTGAGCTGAGCTTGTGATTGTCCCACAGCACCCAGCGCAGGATGTCGTAGTTTTCTTCCCGTGTCTTACCGCCGAACTTACCCGACTTCTCGGTGACATAAGCCTGAATGGCGCCAGATTGGGAGGTCTTGAAATCACCATCGATCAGGAAAGGCGCTTCGCCCATCACGTTGACGTCCGAGCGGAACTCGGGGCTGCGGGTGACGCCCTTGAAGAAATCCACGAAGACTGGCTCCCAATCAAGTCCCGACATTTCGAGCGCCAGAGCAGCTTTGTACGAATTGCCGCTTTCACCGAAGCAGTGCAGTTTAATAGTCATGCGATCGCCCCTCCCGTGGCGCATTGTGCATTGTCCGCCCAAGCTTACCGGCCTTGGTGCCTAGCGCTTGCGTGCCTCCAACTCGGAATTGAAGAGGCGCAACCGATGGATCAGGTTGTCCTCATCAATGACGCTGTTGAAGTTCTCGAACAGAAAAGACAGCGCTTCGCCTTCATCCAACCCTGCCTCGCGGGCGAAGCCGCGGAGTTTGCGATAGCCGTCCTCGGTCATGGCGACGGGAAATCGGCGGGTCAGGCGAAAGCGTTTTGGCATCTTGTCTCCTCCGGGATTGGGCTCGGGCAATATCGCCCGAACCCAGACTGAGATCAGAAGTTCGCCGCGTCCAGTGCCATCACCGTGTCTGCGCCGGTCTGAATGCGGGCCAGATGCATCGCTGTCGCGGGCAGGCGGCGCGCCATGTAGAAACGGCCAGTGGTGATCTTGGTCTCGTAGAACTCTTTGTCCGAGGCCCCATC
The DNA here is from genome assembly GCF_056537345.1 of Ruegeria sp. CF4. Lineage (NCBI taxonomy): Bacteria > Pseudomonadati > Pseudomonadota > Alphaproteobacteria > Rhodobacterales > Roseobacteraceae > Ruegeria > Ruegeria sp. CF4. The sequence goes on from NZ_JBQFRJ010000001.1 coordinate 302,874, forward strand.
GTCCAGCGCTTCTTGTGCGGCTTTTGCCATCTGCGCCCACATCAGGCCCAGGCAAACATGGCCGAACATGTGCATGAAGTCATAGGACCCGGACAGAGCGTTGTTCGGGTTCTTCATGCCTTCTTGCATGAAGTACATGCCAGCTGCTTGCAGGTCTTTCGACGCAGCTTTCAGCGGTTCGATGAAGGCTTTGTCATACGCTTCGTTCTGGCCCGCGTTTTCCTTGCAGAAGGATTTGACCATTTCGAAGAACGCCATGACGTGCTTGCCGCCATCCTGCGCCAGCTTGCGGCCGACAAGGTCCAGCGCCTGAACACCGTTTGCACCTTCGTAGATCATCGCGATACGAGCATCGCGTGTGTATTGCGACATACCCCACTCTTCGATGTAGCCATGGCCGCCGTAGACCTGCTGCGCCTGAACGGTCATGTCGTAACCTTCGTCCGTCAGGAAGCCCTTGATGACCGGTGTCAGCAGCGAGATCAGCCCGTCTGCGTCTTTGTCACCCGAGCGGTGCGCCTTGTCGATCATGGTCGCACCCCACAAGATGAACGCGCGTGCGCCCTCGGTGAAGCTTTTCTGATCCATCAGGTTGCGGCGGATATCCGGGTGAACGATCAGCGGGTCGGCGGGGCCATCCGGGTTCTTCACACCTGTTACGTCGCGGCCCTGTAGGCGATCCTTGGCGTATTCAACAGCGTTCTGATACGCAGCTTCGGCCTGTGACAGGCCTTGCATGCCGACACCCAGACGCGCTTCGTTCATCATGGTGAACATGGCGCGCATGCCTTTGTGCTCGTCGCCCAGCAGCCAGCCGGTTGCCTCGTCATAGTTCATGACGCAGGTTGAGTTGCCGTGGATGCCCATCTTCTCTTCGATCTTGCCGACCGAAACACCGTTACGCTCACCCGGGGTGCCGTCTTCGTTCACGATGAACTTGGGTACGATGAACAGCGACACGCCCTTGATGCCTTCGGGGCCACCTGGGATTTTCGCCAGCACCAAGTGGATGATGTTGTCGGCCATGTCGTGATCGCCAGCCGAGATGAAGATCTTCTGGCCCGAGATTTTGTAGCTGCCGTCGCCCTGCGGTTCAGCCTTGGTGCGCATCAGGCCCAGATCGGTGCCACAATGCGGCTCGGTCAGGTTCATAGTGCCGGTCCATTCACAGCTGACCATGTTGGGCAGGTAAGTGTTCTTCTGCTCGTCGGTGCCGTGCGCCAGGATCGCCGAGGCCGCGCCGTGGGTCAGGCCCTGATACATGGTGAAGGCCTGATTGGAGCCCGAGAACATCTCACCCACTGCAGTACCGATCACGTAGGGCATGTTCTGGCCGCCATACTCTTCCGGCATGTCGAGGCCAGTCCAGCCGCCTTCCTTCATCTGCTCGAAGGCGTCTTTGAACCCGGTAGGGGTGTACACAATCCCGTTTTCCAACCGGCACCCTTCGGTGTCGCCGACGACGTTCAGCGGGTGCAGTACATTGGTGGCCACTTTGCCAGCCTCTTCCAGAACCGCGCCGGTAAACTCGGCCTCCAGTTCGTCATAGCCGGGGATGTCCGACTGCGAGACTTTCAGAACGTCGTGCAGGATGAACTGCATATCTTTGGTTGGCGCGTTGTAGACGGGCATGTGAAGCTCCCTTAATTCATATGTCCGGAGGCGGGTTTATTCGGCCGCCTTCTTTTCCTGTTTCATCGAGGCGATAACCTTTTCGCCCCAGCGCAACTGCTCTTTCAGTTCGTCGATGGCCTGTGTCAGCTCTTCGCGACGCGATTCCATGTCGGCCAGACGCTCGCACGCGATTTCATAGGTGCGGGACATCTGGGTCAGCTGCTGGTCACCCACGTGATACAGGTCCAGAAGCTGGCGGATTTCTTCGAGGCTGAAGCCAAAGCGCTTGCCGCGCAGGATCAGTTTCAGGCGCGCACGGTCCCGTTTGGTGAACAGGCGTTTTTGGCCTTCGCGGATCGGAAACAAAAGTTCTTTGGCCTCGTAGAACCGCAAAGTGCGGGGCGTGACATCATAGGTCTCGCACATTTCGCGGATGGTCAGTAGATCTTCGGTCATGGTTCAAACTCTCATCACTGGCGTCATGCATTCTGAGTTGCGCAGTCGATGGGCGTTTTACAACACACAAGTGACGTTTACGTAATGCGGACGCTGCGTCACAAAAAGGTTGACGTAACATCCGGTCGCGTAAACGCAGATTTCGGCAATTATCTTGCCGTAAGGGAAGGGGCTATTTCAGTAGTTCTACGGTCTGATCGCGCAACTGTTTCAGCGCATCCATCGCCTCATCCAGTTGCGCGCGTTGCTGACGCAGCTCTTCCATCTGCCGATCCGCCATCTCGATAAAGGTAGCCATCTGCGCCTGATTGCCCTGATCTTCATAGATCAGCAGCCACTGACGAATCTCTTCCAAAGGAAATCCAAACTTGCGACCACGCATGATCAGTTTCATCCGGGCACATTCACGAGGACCATAAAATCGCGATCTGCCTTCGCGGTCAGGTTGCAGCAATTCAATGTATTCGTAATAGCGCAGGGTGCGCGGGGTCACGTCGAACTCGGCGCACATTTCTTTGAATGACAAACGGGTGTCGGACATTCCGGGTCTCCTTGGCTGCAACCTAGGGCGTCGTTGCCGTAAGCGCAACAGGCGGGCTTGCCCTTGGCGCAAACGCAGGCCCATAAAGGGTCAACACAAGGACAGGACCGAACCCCATGGTCGACAAGACAGTTTTAGCGCGCCAGTTCATCGAGGCGATCCCGCACGCCAAGGCCCTTGGGCTTGATCTGACCCATATCGGAGAAGGTGAGGCCGAAATCTCGATGCCTTATAACGAGCAACTGATCGGCGACCCGCGGACCGGCGTGATCCATGGCGGGGCTGTGTCGGCCATGCTGGATACCTGTTGCGGTGCCGCAGTGATGAGCCACCCCTCGGCCCCCGGCGGGACGGCGACCATCGATTTGCGCATCGACTACATGCGGGCCGCAACACCGGGGCAAAATATCCGAACCCGCGCCACCTGCTACCACATCACACGCAACGTCGCCTTTGTCCGGGCAACGGCGACGGATGACGATAACGAACGCCCCGTTGCAACCGCCTCGGGTGCCTTCACCGTGGAGGGGCGCTGAGATGGCACGACCTCGTCCCGAACCCGTACAGGTGGTCAAACAACGCCGCGATGCCGCTTTGACGGCGCTGGTTGAGGGAGTGCCGTATATCCGGTTCCTCAACATCACCTTTGATCGGCGCGGCGATGAACTGACAGGTGTGCTGAATTTCGATGAAAAGCTGATCGGCAATCCCTTTCTGCCCGCCATCCATGGCGGCGTGACCGCGGCCTTTCTGGAAGTCACCGCCGTGATAACGCTGAGTTGGGAGCATATGTTTCCTAGGATCGAAAGCGGTGAAATCGGTGCAGAGGATATTCTGACCGACGAAAACATCCGCTTTCCCAAAACCATAGATTTCACCGTCGATTATCTGCGCTCGGGCCTGCCGCGAGACGCCTATGCGCGTGCGTTCATCAACCGCTCGGGGCGGCGCTATGCCTCGGTCCGGGTTGAGGCCTGGCAGGACAACCATGCCAAGCTGTTTGCACAAGGCACAGGGCATTTCCTGATGCCACAGCCTTCGACAAAGGCATAAGCGTGGAGGACGCGACCGCGCCCATCACCCATCGGCGCGTTCTGAAGATTGCGTTGCCGATCGTGCTGTCGAATGCGACAGTGCCGATCCTCGGGGCGGTCGATACAGGCGTTGTTGGCCAGATGGGGCAGGCGGCTCCGATCGGGGCGGTCGGTATGGGCGCGGTGATCCTGTCCACCATCTACTGGATTTTCGGGTTCCTGCGCATGGGCACCACAGGGCTGGCCGCGCAAGCGCGCGGGGCCGGAGATACTGCCGAAACCGGAGCGTTGCTGATGCGCGGCCTGTTGCTGGGCGGCACGGCAGGCCTGTTCTTCATTGCAACTCAGGTCTGGGTGTTTCTTGGGGCCTTTGCATTGTCCCCCGCCAGCGCCGAGGTCGAGGCGCTGACCCGTGCCTATCTTGAAATCCGCATCTGGGGTGCGCCCGCCACGATTGCCCTTTACGCGGTAACTGGCTGGCTGATCGCGGTCGAGCGGACACGCGGAGTGTTCCTCCTGCAGATCTGGATGAACGGGCTGAACATCGTCCTTGATCTGTGGTTCGTGCTTGGCCTCGGTTGGGGCGTCGAGGGCGTCGCCATTGCAACCCTGATCGCGGAATGGACGGGCCTCGCGCTGGGTTTGTGGCTGTGTGGTGAGGCATTTGGCGGCAAGCAGTGGCGGGACTGGCCGCGCATTTTTGACGCCAGCCGCTTGCGGCGGATGATGCAGGTGAATGGCGATATCATGGTGCGCTCGGTTCTACTGACCGGAGCCTTCACAACGTTTCTGTTCGTTGGCTCAGATCTTGGGGATGTAAATCTGGCGGCCAACCAAGTGCTGCTGCAGTTTCTGGAAATCACTGCCTTTGCGTTGGACGGTTTTGCTTTCTCCGCCGAGGCGCTGGTCGGGGGGGCCGTCGGTGCGCGGGATCGCCTCCGGGTCAGGCGCGCCTCGGTCATGGCCTCGCAATGGGGCGTTGGCGGAGCTGTTGCGCTGGGGTTGGTGTTCTATCTGGCAGGGCCTGCACTGATTGACCTGATGTCGACCTCGCCCGAAGTGCGGAGCGCCGCGCGCGAGTTCCTGTTCTGGGCTGCGCTCGCCCCTGTGATCGGGGTAGCAAGCTGGATGTTCGACGGCATCTATATCGGTGCCACATGGACTCGCGACATGCGCAACGCAATGATCCAGTCAGTCGCGCTTTACGTGGTGGCGTTGTTTGTACTCGTGCCGACGATGGGCAATCACGGGCTCTGGGCCGCGCTGATGATTTTGAACATCGCACGCGGCATCACGCTTGGATGGCGCTATCCCAGACTAGAGGCACAGATCGCCTAGAGCAGGTCCAACAGGTTTTCGGGCGGACGTCCGATCGCTGCTTTGTCACCCGCGATGGCCAGAGGGCGCTCAATCAGGATCGGGTGGTTGGCCATGGCCTGGATCAGCGCCTCATCGGGTGAGGTTCTGGTCAGGCCCAGCTCTTTAAATGCCTTCTCACCGGTCCGCATCATGTTGATCGCCGGAACACCCAGTTTCGACAGAACCGCCCGGATTTCATCGGCCGAGGGCGCATCTTCAAGATACTTACGCACCTCAGGCTGGGCGCCGTTTTCCTGCAGCAACGCCAATCCGGCGCGCGATTTGGAACATCGTGGATTGTGCCAATATTCTATCATAGCCAGTCCTCTCGTTTGCTGCCCACGGCCTGCGCGACCGAAGTGAACCCGTCGCGTGCCAGCAATGCGTCCAGACCTTCCGGGATATCAGAGGCCAGAGAGATGCCGCCATAGACCATCGCGGTGTAGAACTGCACCGCAGAAGCTCCTGAGCAGATTTTGGCATAGGCTTGCTCGGGTGTACCGATGCCGCCAACCCCGATCAGAGGGATTTCTCCGTTGGTCAACTGGCTAAGCTGCGCCAGCACGCGGGTTGATTTCTCGAACAAGGGCGCGCCGGATAAACCTCCTGCCTGATCCCTGTGCGCGCTGCGCAACCCGTCGCGCGACAGTGTGGTGTTGGTGGCAATCACCGCGTCTACACCGGTTTCTCGGGCGACATCGGCAATGTCCTGCAACTCGACCTCGGTCAGGTCCGGCGCGATCTTCAGGAAGATCGGGATCGGACGGAGCAAGGCATCGCGCGTTTCGATTACACCGCTCAGCAAAGCGCTCAACGCCGCTTTGCCCTGCAGATCCCTCAGCTTCTCGGTGTTGGGCGATGACACGTTGACGGTGGCAAAATCCAGATGCGCCGCGCAATGGGCGAGTACCTTGGCAAAGTCTCCGGGACGATCGTCACTGTCTTTGTTCGCACCGAGGTTCAATCCGATCACTGCGTTCTTGGGACGGCGAGCCAGACGCTCGGCCATGACTTCCATCCCGTCGTTGTTGAAGCCAAAGCGGTTGATGGCTGCACGATCTTCTGACAGGCGGAACAGGCGTGGTTTCGGGTTGCCGGGCTGGGGCCGCGGGGTCACTGCTCCCACTTCGATAAACCCGAAACCGGCATGCGAGAGCGGCTCCAGCGCCTCACCGTTCTTGTCGAACCCTGCGGCCAGACCGACCGGATTCGGCAATTCCAGACCTGCGACTTGGGTTTTCAGCCTGTCTGATGTGACAGGCCCAGGTGTTGGCGCAAGCCCCGACGTCAGGGCCTTGATCGAAAGCCCATGTGCGGTTTCTGGGTCAAGGCGATGCAGGGCTGCCAGCCCCAGTTTCTCGGTCAGTTTCATCCGAAGGAAGCTCCACCTTCTGTTGGCGCGCAGCGGATCAGGCGCGAGGTTTCAACAGCGGCCTGCCGGTGTATCACCGCAGCGCGATAGATGGGGTCCGTCACCATTTCCAGAAACGCGTGGGCGGTGGGATAGCGGGCGAGGAATACTTCGTCCCACGCCTCATCCTTCGGTCCGATCAGGGTTGTCTGAAACGCACCGCGCCAGAGTATCGAAGCACCAATGCGTGCAATGATGGGCGCGGTCTCGGACCCATAGTTGCGATAGGCCTGTGCGCCGGTCAGGCCGGCGTTGGCCAGCGGGTGATCGGATGGGTAATCTGCCGTTTCACGGAATTTCACCAGATTGAGCATCTCGATCGGATGGTCCCGGTCGAGGTTCTTGAAGGCGTCGAATTGTTCGCGCTCGGGGTCGATGAAGCGGGTCATACCATCTCCTCCGGAAACTGATGAGCCGTTCCATCGAAGGGCAGGTCACGCGACCAGATCACGTCGGACAGGCGAATCTGACGGTAGAGATGGGGAAACAGCGCGCCGCCACGCGAAACCTCCCACTTCAGATCATCGCCCATTGCGTCCGCATCACAAGCCAGAAGGGTCAGGCCTTCGACACCGGCAAAGTGCTTGGTTGCCGTCTTAGCCGCCTGCGCGGCGGTCGAGAAATGGACGAACCCATCCGTCACATCAATCGGTGCGCCATCCGAGGCTCCTTGTGCCTGCAAGGTCGCCCATTCATCAGCGCGGAAAATCTTGTAAATCAGCATGAGGTCCTGATGCCTCGCGTGACGGGCAGAATCAAGCCGGATTTCCCCCTTTGACTCTCTTGGCTTCGCGGCGCACGATCTATGCAATCACTAATAGGGAGTTTCAGATGTTTACCCGATTTCTTGCATCGGCTGCAGTGCTCGGCCTGACCGCAGGTATGGCGGCGGCTGAATATAAGCTGACCATTCTGCACACCAACGACATTCACAGTCGCATCGAATCCATCAACAAGTATGATTCCACTTGCGACGCGGAAGGCGAAGCCGAGGGGAAGTGCTTTGGCGGCGTTGCGCGCCTTAAAACGATGGTGGATGGCAAACGCGATGAGCTTGCAGGCCAGAATGTGCTGCTGCTCGACGCAGGCGACCCGTTCCAGGGTTCGCTGTTCTACACCACCTACAAAGGTGCTGCTGAGGCCGAGTTTATGGAAGCCATCGGTTATGATGTGATGGCCGTTGGAAACCACGAATTCGACGACGGCCCCGCAGGCTTGGCGGCTTTCATTGATACGGTCAGTTTCCCCGTGATCTCGGGCAACTTGGACCTGTCATCGTCGACTGAGTTGAAAGGCAAGGTGGATAACCACGTTGTTTTGGATGTTGGTGGCCAAAAAATAGGCATCATTTCAGCACTGGCTACAGATACGGTCGAAACCTCCAGCCCGGGCAAAGATGTCGTTTTCCAGGATGAGATCGACAGCCTTTCGGCCGATGTCGCAGCGCTGCAGGACGAGGGTGTGAACATCATCATTGCCCTCAACCACGTTGGTCTGGCCAAAGATATCGAGATCGCAGAGAAAGTACCGGGTCTGGATCTGGTGGTTGGCGGGCACTCGCACACGTTGCTGTCGAACACGGATGAGGACGCAGCAGGCGCTTATCCGACGATGGTCGGCGATGTCCCGGTTGTTCAGGCCTATGCCTATTCGAAGTATCTGGGCGAAATCACGCTGACCTTTGACGACGACGGCAACCTGATTTCGGCAGAAGGTGAGCCGATCCTGCTGGATGCCTCGGTCACCCCGGACGCAGATATCGCGGCGCGTGTCGCGGAGATGGGTGCCCCCATTGAAGAGATGAAGCAGCGCGTCGTGGCCAATTCTGCCGCTGCGATCGAGGGCTCTCGCGATATCTGCCGCGTGCAGGAATGTGAGATGGGCAATCTGGTTGCGGACGCGATGCTCGCGCGTGTGGCGGATCAGGGTGCACAGATTGCGATTGCAAATGCGGGCGGCCTGCGTGCCTCGATCGACGAAGGCGAGGTGACCATGGGCGAGGTGCTGACGGTTCTGCCGTTCCAGAACACGCTCTCGACCTTCGAGATCAGCGGCCAGGGTGTCATTGACGCGTTGGAAAACGGTGTGAGCCAGGTTGAAGAGGTCAAAGGCCGCTTCCCTCAGGTGGCGGGCATGTCCTTCACGTGGGACCCCTCGGTCGCTCCGAATGAGGGTCGCATAACCGAAGTCATGGTTGCCAAGGACGGTGGCTTTGAACCGATTGATCCGGCTGCGACCTATCTGGTGGTGACCAACAACTATGTCCGCAATGGTGGGGACGGATATTCCGTGTTCTCGGGCGACGACAAGAACGCCTATGATTTCGGACCCGATCTGGCGGATGTTACCGCTGAGTATCTGGCTGAGAATGCGCCTTACCAGCCTTATGTGGATGGACGCATCAAACAGAAATAATCTGTTTCCCCAGAAAACAGAGGCCGCCTGAATCGGCGGCCTTTGTCGTTTAGCTGAACTCGTATTCCGGCCAGAGATCGGGGGCGAACCCGTCCAGCATCGGTTGAATGTGTTCTGCAACCTCGCGCCATCCCCCGATGGAACTGGTCGAGATTTTCTTGCGCACTTGATCAGCGCTGGCCGTGCGGACCTGCTTCTCGCTTTCTTCGGGATGCATCATCCGCTCATCCCATTCGATGTCACAGAACGCGGCGACCTTTTGGCTGTTGGTATGGGGGTCAGACACAAGCTCTTCATACGAGATGGTGAGGATACGATCCCCGAATACCTTGTCCCAATGCGCCATGTACCGCCGGTAGAGATTGGCGGAATGTGCGATTGCCTCAAAGTTTGACGCATAGCGCATGCCCGGAGCTGGGAAACGCCTGATCCATTTTGACAGCCCCACATCTCTGGGGTCGCGCAATATATTGATCACGCGGGCATTGGGAAACGCGGATAGCAGGAAGCCAACGCGCTGATAGTTATGTGGCATCTTGTCGACAAATGCAGCAGGCTCACGCGGGAGCGGCGGCATCAGTCGGAGATACTCCCGGGCAAACTCCGCTGCCGCATCTGCATCAAATGGTTTCTGGTCTTCAACGAATGGCCGAGAAAGGTCGATGGCTAACGTGAGCTCACCGCAGCCGACAACACCCGGAGACGTGCTGAGCATCACTTCCATCAACGTTGTGCCGGACCTGGGCTGACCGACCACGAAGATCGGCTTGGGCGTGTCAGAATCCTCGGCGGCCGCTACGGCCTCACGGTTCGGAAAGACTTCGCAGGTATTCTGATATTTGTTTTCTTCATGGGCAGAGCGATATCGGTCCGCTTCGTGCTGTATCTGATTGGCTCGTGCGAACTGCGATAGGGCTGCAGGCAAACCTTCGCTGCGCCTGATGACCTGAGCCTTGGCAAATTCAAGCATCGAATCGTCGTGGTCACTTTTCGCGATGGCAAAGTCGATGCTTTCGGAAAGGCGCACGGCCTCTTCTTTTGTGACTGATCTGGACAGTTGATAAAGTGCCGGGGCGCATAGAGGGTTGGCCTCGAACACCGTCTGAACAATGGTAGTCGCGGCTTCTGTCGCTCCACAGCGGTATAGGTCATCCGCTTTTCCAAGTGCGATTTCTTCATTGCGCGGTTCCAGCTCATAGGCTCGCGAAATGTCGTTGGAGCATTGATCGACAAAACCGATATGCCCATAGGCACGGGCGCGAGCTGACAACAGACCGGCATTGTCTGGATCTTTCTCCAACCGTTGCGTGGCGTGCTCAACGATCGACCGCCAGTTCTGGCCTTTCAGCTGAATTTCGTCGATGACGCGGTTCAATTCCTTGTTGTTTGGAAATTGCTTAAGCTTTTTTTCGGCATAGAGCAGCGCGCGCAGCGTCTGGCCTGTTTGCATCAGTGCGTTTGCCAGATTTTCGACGAACTGCGGATCGTCGGGCTTTTTCCGCGAGGCCTCTGCAAAATGTGGGATGGCTTGGGCATATCGCTTCATTTCGGTCAAAACGAAACCCGCAATTGCGTGATAGGCTGGGTCTTTGGGGAATTTCTTGATCCCCAACTGCGCCTTCTTCAGGGCTTGTGGCAGCTTGCCCGCTTCAATATCGCTCAGCGCTTTGCTCTTGAGGGTTTTTACATTTTGTTGTGCCATCTGAGCGCGCCTGCCCTGTGTCATTACGAAACCAGTTCTACTGGTTCATTATCGATGCATGGTCGGTTTGCAATATCCCTTCCACAGACATGCAATCGGCTCGCCGTCTTTCCTTTCGCCCATGCTCAGGCTAGACCACTGACATGGCGTTGAATTTCTCTGATCTGCCGCAGCTTTACGACCATGCGTTCGACGACATTATCGACGTACGCAGTCCGGCGGAATTTGCCGAGGATCATTTGCCCGGTGCCATCAACCTGCCGGTTCTCGACAATGAAGAACGTGCTCAGGTCGGCACGATCTATGTGCAGCAAAGCCCGTTTCTGGCGCGCAAGCTTGGTGCTGCGCTGGTCTTTCGAAATGCCGCAGCGCATGTTGAAAACAGCCTGAGCCACCACGAAGGCGACTGGCGGCCTCTGGTCTATTGCTGGCGCGGCGGACAGCGTTCGGGCTCGTTTACCTGGATGCTGCAACAGATCGGCTGGCGAGCTGAGGTGGTCGAAGGTGGCTATCGCACCTATCGCCGGTTAGTGAAACGGTATCTCTACGACGATCCATTGCCGCACCAATTTGTGGCGCTGGATGGCTATACCGGCACCGCCAAAACCGAACTTCTGGCGCATCTGCAGGCCCGGGGTGTGCAGGTGCTGGACCTCGAAGGGTTGGCCAATCATCGGGGTTCTCTGCTCGGTGAAATGCCGGGTGGCCAGCCTGGCCAGAAGGCTTTCGAATCCGCGTTGGCTGCGGCCTTGTGCAAGCTGGATGCAAGCCGGCCTGTGGTGGTTGAGGCAGAATCGTCCAAGATCGGTACTCTGATTCTGCCACCCTCAGTCTGGGCGGCGTTGCTTGCCGCGCCTCGGGTTCAGGTTACTGCTTCCATCGTGGCCCGGACCGCGTATTTGGTTCGCGCTTATGACGACATCCTGTCTGATACTGAGCGATTGCGGGATCGCCTTTCACCCTTGCGTTTTCATCGTGGTCACGAAGTCGTCGATGGGTGGATGGCCCTGATCAATGCAGACGACAAGCCGGGGCTGACCCGGGCTTTGATGGAGCAGCACTATGACCCGGCTTATGCCAAATCCCGCCGGACTCGGTCGGCTGATCTTCTTGCCGAGGTCGAAGCTCCGACACTGGATGACAAGGGCCTTTCGGCTACGGCTGAAAGGATCGCGGTGATGCTGGATCAGCTTTGAAGTCGTAACCCGCATTCCCGATCCAAGCGCCCGATGATCACTGCCGGATAGCCTGCGGCTTTCAAATCAGAGCAAAGGCATTCAGCCTGATCGGCTGGGACGGTCGCCAGAAGGCCCCCGGCGGTTTGCGGGTCATACAGCAGATCGGCTTTACCACCGCTGGGCAGATCCGGAGTGATCATGCGATTGTCGGGATAGAGGGTCGAACGGGCGCCTCGTTCGCTCAGCTGCAGCGCACCCTGCATCACCGGGATCGCGTCGAGATACAACGTCGCCCCGCAGCCGGATGCCTCGCACATGCCGTGCAAATGGCCGGCCAGACCAAAGCCGGTGATATCTGTCATCGCATGTGCATTACGCAACAAGCGCGAGGCATCCCCTTGCGGCTGGACCATTTGTGCGAAGGCTGCAGCGACCCAAGCACCATCGGCCTGACCGGCCATTTCGGCGGCCATCAGAACACCGCTGCCGAGAGGTTTGGTCAGAATCATCGCGTCGCCGGGCTTCGCGCCGTTCAGGGTGATCGGATCGGCGTCACACAGGCCGGTCAAAGTGAACCCGATGGTCATCTCATCACCCATCGAGCTGTGGCCGCCGACGATCTCGGCCCCGGCTTCGCGCATAACCTCGGTGGCGGTTGTCATGATTTCGGCCATCGTCCGCTGTTGCAGCTCTGCCGACATGCGGGGCAGGATGATCGTTGCGGTTGTGGCCTGTGGTTGCGCGCCCATAGCCCATATGTCGCCAAGCGCATGGACGGCGGCAATCCGGGTCATCAGCGCGGGGTCTTCGGTGAAGCTGCGCAGATGGTCCGAAGTCATGACCTGCCGCGCACCGCCCGTGGTGATCAACGCTGCGTCGTCACCGGGCAGAGGGGCTATGTCTGGCCGATCAGGCGCTGGCAGGTTCTGAAGCACGGTTTGCAATGCGCCGCGTCCCACCTTGGCTCCACAGCCACCGCACATAGGTTTTTCACCTAAGGCTTCTTGCATTCCCGCGGTATGAAGCCGAGGCAGGGCGGAGGGCTGCATCTGTGGCAAATCACGGAAACGGTTCATAAAACTCTGATCGATGTGGTTTTTCCATTTCCACATCAGCGGGCCGCTGAATGAGGTGCCCAAACGCTCGGCCAGTGCCGACTTGCCGCCCAGTGAGATCAGCTTCAGATAATCTTTCTGCGGCGTGTACTTGCGCATCCGACCAGCGCCCAGGGCCGCCCTGAGATTGTCAAACAGCACCGGCGCCTCGCGCACGGCGTAAACCCCGGCTTTGGGGCGCGGGTTGTCAGAGAGGTGCGCGCAATCGCCAGCGGCGAAGATCACCGGATCGCTGGACTGCAGATAGCCGTTGACGCGAATGTAACCTTCGTGAAGGTCCAGACCGCTCTCGGCCATCCATTCATAGGGCCGCGCACCAGCGGCCCCGGTTATGAAATCAGCGGGTATTTCCCGGCCATCGGTTAGCTCGACCTGTCCAGCTGATATCTGCTTGATTGCGCTGTGCTCCAGAACCTCGATACCCAGTTGCGCCATCGCTTGTCGGATCGTCGCAGCAGCTTTCGGGACCGTTGCGGTCAGGGCGGTGGCATTGTCGATCAGTGTCACCTGCGCGATGCGTCCTTTGCTGCGTAGCGCATGCGCCATGGCCATTACGAGTTCGACACCCGCGACCCCTCCGCCAATCACTGCGACCGATGCAGGGCCGGAGCCTGCCAGATACGCGGCCCATTGCGCAGCGAACGGCCCCAGCGGTTTGGCCGGAACCGCGTGTTCCGCAAAACCGGGCAGGGCGGGCATGTCGGATGTGATCCCCACATTCACCGATGCGACGTCAAAGGCGACCGGCGCGCGCCCGGGCACGTGAACTTTCTGCATGACGGGATCAATACCGTTGACCGCGCCCAGAATGACACGCGCACCAGCGAAACGCGCGAGCCTGACCAGATCGATATCCAATTCCCCACGCTCATAGTGACCGGCGACAAAGCCGGGCAGCATCCCGGAGTAGGGCGCGGTGGGGCCAGGATTGATCACCGTGACCCGCGCGCCGGGCAGCGGGTTCATGCCCCATTTTCGCAGCAGCAGCGCATGCGTGTGGCCTCCGCCTATCAGAACCAGATCGCGGGTCAGGGGCAGCGGAGGTGTGTGCATGGGTCTCAGTTCGTGCTGTGGTCAGGGACGTCCTCGACCTGTTCGACCGCGTGGGTGGCCCAAAGCTCATCCTCGCCCGCGTCCGGCAGATCGCTGGGCTTTTCATGACGATGAATGTGCCATTTGGCAATGAACAGCGCCGTGATCGGAGCAGTCAGGAACAAGAACAGCGTGATCAGAAGCTCGTGCATGGACAGCTTGCCCTCAAGCAGAACCGAATGCGCGATCGAGGCCAGCAGGACGCCGCCGACACCCAACGTCGTTGCCTTGGTGGGGGCGTGCAGACGGGACATGGGGTCTTTCAGCTTGATCATGCCGAAGGAGCCGACAAAGCCGAAAATACCCGAAATGACCAGAAAGAAGGTGATGAGCAGTTCGTAGAAAAATGTCATACTGCCCTCACTCGATGATATTGCCGCGCAGCATGAAGCGCGCATAGGCCACGGTCGAGACAAAGCCCAGCATGGCGATGATCATGGCGGATTCGAAGAAGATTTCGGTTTCGACACTCAGACCGTAAAGGATCAGCAGAGCGATAGTGTTGATCACCATGGTATCCAGCGCCAGAACGCGGGTACCGACGCCGTCGGCGGTGATGATACGCCACAAACACATCATGATCGCGGTGCCGAAACAGGCGAAAGCAAAGTAAATCGCATAGGTGATCATTCGAAAATCTCCTTCAAGCGCCGCTCGTAACGTTGTTTTATCTGATCGCGCACCTCCTCGGGGTTGGGCGCGTCAAGGCAATGGACCAGCAGACAGTGCCCTTGTGCGGACAGATCGCAGCTGACTGTGCCGGGGGTCATGGTGATGGTTCCCGCCAGCACGGTGATGGCCTCGGGCGTCCGCAGTTCCAGCGGAACGTTCACAAAGGCGGGCTGGCGATCCGCGTCGCGTTTGAACAGGATGATCCGGGCCACCGCGATATTGGCCATCACGATATCCCAAAGAACCACCAACATGTACTCGGTAATCATCGGCCAATTGCGCAGCTTGGGGCGATCCGGCCAGTAGGGTTGCGTGATGAAGGGAATGATAATCCCCAACAACAGGCCAAAGACCAATGAGTTCAATGACCCGTTATTGGCCAACAGGACCCATACGAGCGTCAGCAAAGCGGTCAGATGGGGGTGCGGAAATATCCGGCGCAGAAGCTTCATCATTCTTCCCCTCCCAGCACGGCCGAGATGTAGTCATCCGGTGTAAAAAGCTGCGCGGCAGTGTTGCTGGAGTATTCCAATGCCGGACCCGCAAAAAGCGTCAGCAGGATGAGACCCAGAACCGCTCCGAACACCGAAGTGAAGGCAAGGCCCGGATAGGGCTCGGGCGCGGTTGAGGCGCTGATGTCTTCCTCTGTTGGATCAGGCGGAACACTATATTGCGCATCATAGCATTTCCAGAAGATCATTGTGCCCGCCCGGGCCAGTCCGACGATGGTGACGAAGGATCCGATCAAGATCACGGCCCAAACCGCGTTGGCATCCGGCGCCCCGCGTGAGGCATCCAGAACCAGCAGCTTGCCGATAAAGCCTGACAAGGGGGGCATCCCCGCCATTGCAATAGCTCCAACAAAGAACAGGGCCGAGATCAGCCCGGTTTGCGGCATAGGTGCTTTGGGCGCGATGGCTCCGCCGCGGCGCTCCATCACCAAATCCGCGACCAGGAACATCAGGGCCGTCGCCAGCGTGGAATGGAAGATGTAATAAAGTGCCGCTGCTGTCGCGGCCTCGCTGAACAGCGAGATAGCGATCAGCAATGTGCCCATCGAGGCAATGGCACAGAAAGCCACCATGCGGGCGATATGTTGCGAGCCCAGAATGCCGATGGCACCAACGGCCAAGGTGAGCAGTGCCGCGGGCTGCAACCACGTGCCGACCAGCCCGTCGGTTACGGCAACATCCGGGCCGAAGACCAAGGTATAGACCCGCAGGATCGAATAGGCACCCACTTTGGTCATGATCGCGAACAGGGCCGCAACGGGCAGCGGTGCGTTTGCATAGCTGGCAGGCAACCAGAAATGCAGTGGCAGGACTGCGGCCTTGATGCAGAACACCAGCAAGAGCAGAACCGCCCCGACCCGTAGCAAGGCGGTGTCTTCGGGTGGAATCTCGGCCACGCGCACGGCCAGATCGGCCATGTTAAGCGTGCCGGTTACGGCATAGATCGTGCCCAACGCAAACAGAAACAGGGTCGAGCCGAGCAGGTTGTAGGCAACATACTGTACCCCGGCTTTTAGCCGCACTGAGCCGCCCGCATGCGTCATCAGACCGTAGGACGCGATCAGAAGCACCTCGAAAAATACGAATAGGTTGAATGCGTCGCCGGTCAGGAATGCTCCGCAGACACCCATAAGCTGGAAATGGAACAGCGCGTGGAAGTGCTTGCCCCGCTCATCCCAGCCAGAACCTATGGCGTAAAGGACGATCGGCAGGGCCAGCAGGGCGGTCAGCAGCACCATCATGGCCGACAGTTTATCCAGCACCATGACGATGCCGAACGGTGCGGGCCAGTTGCCCAGCTCATAAACCTGTATATCCCCACCCGAGGCCTGAGCGGTGATGGTCAGCGCAATCCCCAGCAAACCCACCACGCCCGCGACCGAGAAGATGCGTTGCAGGTCCAGGTGATAACGCAGGACCATGATGATGAATGGGGCCAGGATCGCGGGCAGGACGATCGGCGCAACGATCCAGTGGTTCATGCGTCTTCTCCCGTCGCGTCCACGCTGTCGCTTGCGCTCATGTCGATATGGTCATCCTTCGAGGACAGATAGGCGCTGAGTGCGATCATCACGATCACCGCAGTCATCCCGAAAGAGATCACGATGGCTGTCAGCACCAGCGCCTGCGGTAGCGGGTCGGTATAGGGGACGTCCTTGTATTTGTTCAGCACGGCAGGTGCGTTCAACGCAAGCCGCCCGGTGGCAAATAGGAATACGTTTACCGCATAGGTGATCAGGGACAGGCCCAAAATTACAGGGAATGTACGGCGGCGCAGGATCAGGAAAATCCCGGCTGCGGTCATGACGCCGACTGCAGAGGCTACGAGCGCTTCCATCAGGCCTGCTCCTTCTCATTATCTTTTTCCTGAGGATGATCCCGCAGCGGGTTGATATCCATCGGGAATTCTTGCGCCATACCCGGCTGCCAGGCAAATCGCGACAGACTGTCGAGCGCCAGCATCACTGCACCCAATACTGCCAGGAACACGCCCGTATCAAACAGGATTGCAGTGGCCCATTCGAACTCTTCCAGCGGTGGCCAGTTGATATAGCCGAAGTCGCTGGTCAGGAAGGGACGCTCGTTGAACCAGGCGCCCAGCCCTGTGGCCGCAGCGATCAGGACACCCCAGCCGATGGTGCCGTGGTAGTAGAACCTTTGCCGCTCAATCGCCCAGGTATAGCCGCTCGCCATGTATTGCATCAGGAAGGCGATGGCGACGATCAGGCCCGCAATAAAGCCGCCTCCGGGCTGATTGTGGCCGCGGAAGAAGATGTAAGCGCCGACCATCAATGCGATGGGCATCATAACGCGAGTGACGACCACCATCATCAGAGGATGCGAATCTCCTGATTGCGGCCAGTGCGGTTTGCGGTTCAGAAGATAACCACGCACGTTTGTGCTCAAGACCGCCTCGGTCAGGGCATAGATGATCAGCGCGGCAATACCCAGAACGATAATCTCGCCAAAGGTATCAAAGCCCCGGAAGTCGACGAGGATGACGTTCACGACGTTGGTGCCGCCACCGCCTTTGTAGGAATTCGCCAGATGGAATTCCGAGATTGTCGGGAAAGCAAAATCCCGCATCATCAACGCATAGATCAATGCACCCGTGCCGATCCCCGCAATCACCGAGATTGCTGCATCGCGCCAACGCCGCGCGGCGCTGCTGTCCCATGGTGTCTCGGTGGGCAGGAAGTTCAGTGACAACAGCAGCAGGATCATAGTCACCACCTCGACCGAGATCTGGGTCAGGGCGAGGTCCGGGGCTGAGAGGTAGTTGAACGCCATCGATACGATCAGGCCAACAACGCCGATCAGCACCAGTGAGAGCAAGCGATTGCGATGGAACCACATGATTGCCAGTGTCGCGCCCACCAGACAGATCCAGCCGATGATCGGGATAATCTGCGCCGGAACAGGCATCCGAGTTTCAACACCGATGGTCCCCGTTGTGTACGCGTAGTAGCCAAGCCCGACAGTGAAGGCGACGAAGATGATCGCGTAACGGCTGAGGACACCGTTATGCAGCTCATCGGTGATCCAGCGACTAAGACGCGTGAACGCTTCGATGATCGCCTCAAAGATCACTTTAGCTTCAGGGCGAGGCAGAGCGTTCCAGAGCTGGTCGCCGCGTTTATGCAGTGACAGCAGGAACAGACCGCCCAGCGTTGCCACTACGGACATATAAAGCGCGGGCGTAAATCCGTGCCAGAGCTTCAGCGAGTAGTAGGGTAACTTCTCGCCTCCGATCACCGCGCTGGACACAACCGCCACCAAAGGACCGACGATTGCCGCCGAATAGAGGCCAATCAGAACAACCAACACCACAAGGAACGCCGGAGCCAGCCACAGGCCCACGGGCGGGTCATGAGGATGCGCGGGATAGTCCTCCCGTTCGGGACCCAGGAACACATGGCTGACGAAGCGGAAAGAGTAGGCCGCCGAGAACAGCGCCGCCAGCAACGCCAGACCAGGCACAAGATAATGCGAGTTCAGCCAGGTGGTGTGGACTGTCTCTTCCAGCATCATCTCTTTCGACAGGAACCCGTTCAGCGGAGGTAAACCCGCCATTGATAGGGCTGCGATGGTGCCAATCGTGAAAGTGATCGGCATCAAGTGTCGCAAACCGCCCAGCCGTTTGACATCACGCGTTCCGGTCTCGTGATCGATGATCCCGGCGGTCATAAAGAGGGCTGCTTTGAATGTCGCGTGGTTGATAATGTGGAAGATGGCAGCGACGGCGGCGAACTTGGTGCCAAAGCCCAAGAGCATGGTCACCAGCCCAAGATGAGATACCGTTGAAAACGCCAGCAGCGCTTTGAGGTCATCCTTGAACAGAGCAATCACCGCACCCAGCAGCATGGTGATCAGACCGGTGGTGGCAACGATATAGAACCACGCGTCGGTGCCCGCGAGAACGGGCCACATCCGTGCCATCAGGAACAGGCCAGCCTTCACCATCGTGGCCGAGTGCAGATAGGCTGATACGGGCGTTGGTGCGGCCATCGCGTGCGGCAGCCAGAAGTGGAACGGGAATTGAGCCGACTTGGTGAAACAGCCCAGCAGGATCAGGATCAGTGCAGGCATATAATAAGGCGAGCTCTGGATCAGTTCCTTGTTCTGAAGGATCACGCTCAGGTCGTAAGATCCCACGATATTGCCCAGGATCAGCATCCCGGCGATCATTGCCAGACCACCCGAACCGGTCACGGCCAGCGCCATACGCGCACCCTGCCGCCCCTCGGGTAGGTGTTTCCAATAGCCGATCAGCAAGAATGAGCTGAGCGATGTAAGTTCCCAGAAAATAAGCAGAAGAAGGATGTTATCCGACAGAACGATCCCAACCATCGCGCCCTGAAACAACAGCAGATAGGTATAGAACTGCCCCATCGGGTCTTCGCGTGACAGGTAGAACCGGGCGTAGAGGATGATCAGCAGGCCAATGCCGAGGATAAGAAGCGCAAAAAGAAAGCCCAGCCCATCCAGCATGAAGTTTGCATTCAGACCCAAACCCGGCATCCAGTCGAACCTTGCGGTAACAACCTCGCCGCGCATCACGGACGGAATGTGGATGAGGAGCCCCATCAGGGCAAGGAAAGTGGTCAACCCTGCGGCTGAAGCAGCTGCATTTCGTCCCGCCCGGATCAGGAGGGCTGGGAATACAGCTCCGATGAAGGGAAGGGCCGCGATGAGGAATAGGGACAAGTGCGATACTCCGGTCTTGGCGGTCGATATGACTGAATTGCTAAGGATAATTTATTGGCTGCATGGAAAATGCAAGGTTTCGAAAGGCTCTAAAGATACATTCTGGATTTGAATTGCGTGCGCAACAATGACGCGAACTTGATCTGGTGGCCCGATTTGCCGAGAGCGTCGCCATTTTCGGTATGATAGAAACAGGCAGAAAGTTCAGGAGGATGCCGCATGGCAGACGTGAAGAACCGAACCCGAAGGTGGGTTTTGCTGGGCGGAAGCGCTGCGATCGCCTCGGGATTCGCGATACGTGAATACCTTCTGATCCCGCAGGATTATGCGGGCGGGCAGTTGCAAGTGGCGCAGGCCCATCAGAAAGCTGTGTCAGGTGAGGTGCTGCTGGTCGATATTCGCACGCCGCGTGAATGGCGATCAACGGGTATTGGGGAAGGCGCTCGGCCACTCGATATGCGTCGTGAGGATTTTGTACCGGCGTTGATAGAACTGACGGGTGGCGACGTCTCGGCTCCTGTTGCTTTGATCTGCGCCCGTGGGGTCCGATCCGCGCGGCTGAGCAATCGGCTGACCGAGGCGGGATTTACCAATATCATTGACGTGCCCGAGGGGATGCTTGGCTCTGCCGCCGGGCCGGGTTGGGTGCGCGCCGGATTGCCGGTTGAAGCTTTCTCTGAGGGGACGTGATGAAAACACAGTATTGGGTGTCATTCTGTCTGGCGTTTGCAGCGCCACAGGCCTTCGCCGCCTGTGGCCCGGTCGAGGGCACCTGTGAGTCCGCGTCGGGCGCGTATCACATCGAACTGCCCGACGCAGAAAACCCGCCTTTGGTCGTGTTTCTGCACGGGTATGGCGGCAGCGGCGCTGGGACCATGAAAAACCGAAGCATGGTCGATCCGTTGCTCGACCGCGGTTATGCGGTGATGGCACCCGAAGGTCTAGAGCGGCCTGACCGCGGTGGCACCAAAAGCTGGAACTTCTATCCGGGTTTCGGCGATCGTGATGAGACTGCGTTTCTGAGCGAAGCGGTTGAAGATGCAGCCGAACGATTTGGCATCGACAGTGATCGTGTGGTTTTGGGCGGATTTTCGGCCGGTGCCTTCATGGTCAACTATCTCGCCTGCGAAGCACCCGAGACCTTTTCGGCCTATGTGCCTGTTTCAGGCGGCTTCTGGCGTCCGCATCCTGAAGCCTGCGAAGGGCCCGTTCGGATGTTCCACACCCATGGCTGGACGGACAATGTGGTTCCATTGGAAGGTCGCCTTCTGGGTGGGGGTCGCTTTCATCAGGGTGATATCTTCGCCGGGCTGGAAATCTGGCGCATTGCTAATGGCTGTGTCGACACTAAGCCCAGTGGGTTTTTGACCACGGGCCAGTTCATGCGTAGGAACTGGATGGGATGCGCTGAAGGCAGCGCGCTGGAATTCGCGCTGTTTCCCGGCGGGCATACGGTGCCCAAGGGTTGGGCCGATATGATGCTGGATTGGTACGAAGGATTGCCCGGCAGCTGATTACTCCGCCGGAGTGACGATACCCTTACCCTCGATCAGGCGCTTCAACTCATCGCGATAGCGCCGTGCCGAGCGTGTGATGGCGGGCTCGCTGACGTCTTCACGCATCCCGACCATGCGGCGCGCAGCGCCTGCCGATACGCCGCTAAGCGCTGATAGCGGGATCGCCAACGCCAGGCTGATCGCTATGGGGGCCAGCCAAACCGAGACCAGACCGGCGAGGATACCCACGCTCAGCGCAATGCCGCTGACAGTTTCCAGCGTGTGGCACAGCACCAGCGTGCGCAGCCCGTAGCTGCCGCCGTCGCGTGCCTGCGGGGACCAGCCCTTTTGAATGCCTAAGGCGGTGCGGAACACTGCGATCATCTGCTGCACCATCAAGATCGGAGCATAGAGGATGGACAGGACGACTTCGGACAGGAACGAGGTGAAGAACTTCCGCGTGCCGCCGAAATCCGAATAGCGCACACCGCTGAGGGGCAGGGCAGCCACGCCCAGCACCTTGGGGGCCAGCAGCATGGCGTACATCACCAGAATGATAAGTACGTGTCGCGTCTCGGACATCTCGGGCCATTGCGGGAACAGTGGATTGTCCGGGCTGAAGTAGTGCAGGACCGAGGCTTCTTTTCCCTGACCGATCAGCGCCCACATCACCAGCAGAGCAAACCAGAGCGGGGACATCAGATAACCGACCGCACCGTGGAACATATGGAACCGCGACACCGCACGGAACCCGGTCGAGCCCAATAGCTTCAGGTGCTGCAGGTTACCCTGACACCAGCGACGATCCCGCATGGCGTGGTCGATGAGGGTGGGCGGAGTTTCTTCATATGAACCGCGAATGCGTGGCAGAAAGCGCACGGCCCAACCGGCACGACGCAGCAGACCGGCCTCGACGAAATCGTGGCTCATGATCAGCTTGTCCTGGCCATTGAACGACCGCAGCTTTGGCAGACCCGCGCTTGAGGCAAACGCACAGGTGCGAATGATGGCGTTGTGCCCCCAATAATTGCCCTCTTGCCCGCACCAGCGTGCAAGCCCTTCGGCGAATGCAATGCCATAGACGCCGTTAGCAAACTGCTGCATCCGGGCAAAGACCGATTGCGCGCCGATCAGTTGCGGATAGCTCTGGATCAAACCTGCGCCCGGATCACGCGCCAGCGCATCGGTCAAGCGGGCAATTGCGCGACCAGTCATCAGGCTGTCAGCGTCCAGCACCAGCATCGCATCCCAGTCCGCACCCCAGCGGCTGACCCAATCTGCGATATTGCCGACCTTCCTATCCGTATTCTGGGGGCGGCGGCGGTAATAGAGCTCCAACCCCGGTGCAAGCGTGGTCCGCAGCGCCTCGACACTGGCCTGCTCCTGCGCCGCAATCTCGGGATCGCGCGTGTCGGACAGGATGAACATGGCATAGTGGTGCTGACCGCCACGCTTTTGCAGGTCTTCCAGCATCGTACGAGCGTTGCCCAGCACGTTCCACGGCACCTCGTTATAGACGGGCGTCAAAAGCGCCACGCGCAGTGGTTGGGGGCGGCCCTCACGCTTTGGCTGCTCTTGCCGGGACAGCGAGACCATGCCCAGCAGCACAGTGCAGACGGTGAAAGAGATCCAGAAGAAGTTGAACGAGATCAGGGTCAGCAGGATTGCTTCGACCAGATTGATCCCCTCGGCGCTGAACCAATCGGACATGACCCAGAGCAAACCCAGCGTCGCCGCCATGGCCGGCGAAAATGCGAGCGCACGCCAGAACCCGGCAGAGGGTTTCTGCCCTCCCGCAGGCACCTGCGCATCACGGAAGCCCCGCGCAAAGTTCTGCGCAGGCATCGCCAGAGGAGCCTCAGGCGGCATGATATGAAGATCGCGACTCATGTGGTCCAACGGTAGAGCCAGACCTCGGAGGCCGGCTGTTTGTCTTTCAGCAATTGCGCGCGCAGTTCGACGTGGTTGCGTTCGCCTGGTTCGAACGAAAACGCCAGCCGCAGACCGCCAGTGTCCGGGTTTCGCTGTAGAACGCCGTCTGAGGTCTCGGCATGGGGCGAGTCCACGAACACGGTGATGGCCTCGGGGTCGTCGAACAGCTCGCTGTCTTCGAAATCGATCACGGCCAGGCGACCCTCGCCAAATGTATTGTCACCCATTGCAGTATTGATCACGCGCGGCATTGGCGTGCGCTGGGGTTCCTCACCCCAGATCAGGCGATAGGACAGGTCGATCTGGCTGCCTGCCGCGTAGGGCTCCATCGGACGCCAATAGGCGACGATGTTGTCATAAATCTCCTGATCCGCGGGGATTTCCACCAGCGTGACAGTACCTTTGCCCCAATCGCCATTCGGCTCGACCCACAGGCCGGGGCGCTTGTGATAATTGGCCTCAAGGTCAGCGTAATCCGAGAATTCGCGCTTACGCTGCATCAGGCCAAAGCCGCGCGGGTTCATATCCACGAAGGACGAGATTTGCAGGCGCGTCGGGTTGGCCAGCGGTCGCCACAGGACTTCTCCGGCGCCGTTACGGATCAACAACCCGTCGCTGTCGTGGACGGCGGGGCGGAAGTCGTCAAACCGGCTGTGGTTGGTCTGATCGAACAGGAACATCGAGGTGCCGGGCGCGATGCCCACGTGAGGCAGCTCGGTGCGCGGGAAAAGCGTCGCTTCGACTTCCATGACGCAATCGGCCCCGGCAGTGACATTGAAGCGATAGGCCCCGGTGACACTGGGGCTGTCCATCAGGGCGTGCACAACCATGTCGCGCTGGCCGGGTTTTGGACGTTCAAGCCAGAACCGGATGAATTCAGGAAACTCCTCGCCATCCGGATCGCCGGTTTTCAGCGCCAGTCCACGGGCGGACAGGCCATAGACCTCGTGCAGGCCGATGGCGCGGAAATAGCTGGCACCCTGCCAGACGCAGAATTCGTCGGTCTTGCCGGGCCGGTGCATTTCGGTGCGCAGGCGCAGGCCCGAAAAGCCCAGCGTGTCGTCGATGGGCAGCTGCGGCACGTCTTCGGATTTGTCAAACATCGCCAGATCGAAGGCGACCGGCTTGGTCATGCCGTCTTCAACAGTTGAAACCTTGACGGTGCGCGGGAAGTACAGGCCCGGGGTGAAGAAATCGACGTTGAAGGGGGTCTCGGTCTGGTACCACAGCGCGCGATCCAGCCGGAATCGGATCGAACGGTATTGCTGATAGGTCAGGTCCTGCCATTCCTGCGGAACCATCTCACGCTCGGCATAGTCACGGCTGGCCAGATCGCGGGCCATGGCGATGACATCATCACGGCTGAATGGGGTCTCTCCGCCCGTTGCGTATGCGGCAGGGGCGAAAGCCAATGCCGTTGATGAAGCAAGAAATGCGCGACGTGTAAAATTCATTTCTTCGATTTCCAGGGATGAGACTTAAACCACGCGGCCAGATAGGCCACGCCGATGATCATGGCAAAGCCAATCATGTTAGCGACAAAGACACTGGCAACATCCCGCCCACTCAGGTCCAGTCCGACGCCGATAAGCCGTGCTGCCGCCATGGAAAATACGAAAACCGCGAGCGATTGCTGGCCCACTTTGGTGATGACCATCAGCAGGAATTGCCAGACCTTAGCGGCGGCACCTTGGCCGGTTGCGATCAGGCGGTGGCCGTGTTCTCCGGCGACAACCCAGCCCAGATAGGCCAGTGACAGGAAGTGCATATAACGGAACAGGCCAAAGTCGGTCTTGTCACGGAATTCCTTCGTCACAGGCCAGACCTTGCGGATTTCGTCAGCCAGATCAGGTGCTGCTGCATTGATCCATGTGAACACCTTCCACGAGCCGAACGGCATCGAGAAGATCAGGAACAGTGCCGCCGCCCAGATCAGGGTTTTTGACACCGGCGGCGCGGGAATCCAGCCCCGCATGAAGGCAAAGCCGGTGAAGAACAGCAATTGCCAGCCGAACGGGTTGAAGAACCATTGCCGCTCGGACCACGGCTCGGCTGGAAGGTCGAGGTAGTCGAATTGCGCGATGAACCAGATCGCGACCGAGGCCACAGCCACCGCCCAGAACCCGATCCGGTGCAATCCCATGAACAGGGGCATCATCGCCAGAACCACCAGATACATCGGCAGAATGTCGAAGTAGTTCGGCACGTAGGTTAGGGTAAACAGCCCGACCATCTGCGATGCAGGATCATTGAAGAAATGCTGCAGGTTCAGAGAGGAGATATAGTTCTTCTCGAACAACCCACTCTGATTCAGGGCTGCCATCGTCATTGCGACGAAGAAGAACAGGCAGATATGCGCCCAATAAACCTGCCAGATGCGGAAGGTCACGCGGGCGGTGCCCATCCACCAGCCCTTGCGCATGAATGCCCCGCCAAAGGCAATGGCCGAGGCCATGCCCGAGCAAAAAACAAAGATCTCGGTTGCGTCCGAGAACCCGAACCGGGCGGGGATCCACTTGGCCCACGGGTCGTTGGGAATGTGGGCAATCAGGATGATGAACATCGCGATACCACGATAGAAATCCAGTCGCGGATCGCGCGTGCGGGCAGGGGCAGCGGTCTGAGACGCCACCGGAGCAAAATCAGAAGCGGGCGAAGCAGTCGCCATACAGTTCTGTCCTTCTTGGTCTTTTCTTGTTGTTATTCGGCTGGGACGCTTTGTGCGTCGTCGCTGTCGCGTGCGGCCTCGATCAGTGCACGGCGGGCGAGTGCATAGTTGTCCTCTCCCCCGGCGCGCTTGGCGCGGCGATCGTCCAGGATGTGCTCGACCTCATCCAGACGGCCCGCGCGCAGGCCGGAATCAATTGTGATGCGCTCGAATACATCACGTTGGGCGTGGCTGCCACCCGCCAGTTGCATCCCGGCGCGGGCATTCGACAAGAAATCAAAGGCTTGACCGTACAAACCGTCGCCGAAGGCCTCAAGCCCCTTGGCGGCAGCGATGCCCGGATCGGACATGCGGATCGGAGTGTCACCCTGATTGCGCTGGGCGTCCTTCTGGATACGCTGCAACATCTTGCCAGTCGCATCCGAACGATTGTCCCCGGTCAGCGCCAGCAAGTAGTGCAGATCGGCGAAGATCAGGCACCCGTCTTCGGTACGGGCGGCGCTGAGGTCGGCCAGTTCTTCCCAACGGTTGCCGACATCAATGCCCTCAAGCTCCATCCGTGAAAGCAGCGAGGTTGCGTTCGAGATATCACGGTAATCGTCCGTTTTGTCCTGGCGAATATGGTGATCGTAAAGTTCCATCACCTGATCGACCTGACCCAAATCCAGATGCATCAGCGCCTTGTGCCACCAGACGTGGTAGCGGAAGTTGTTGCAATGCGCCCAGGCATCCTCGCGCCCCGCAAGCCAGTCGAGCCCCAGCTGTGCGTTGCCTGTCATTTCATGAACATGCGCCACGGCGTGCAGACCCCAGGCATCATCTGACACCATCCACAGAGCCTGACGGCCAGCGATCTCGGCCTTTTCATAAGCGCCGGTTTCCTCAAGCGCAAAAGAATGGCATCCCAGCAGATAACCACGGCCTGCATGATCAGGTTCGTAAGCTGGCATGATGCGCTCGATCGACCGGCGCATGCCTTTCGCATCGCCCAGAACAAAACGGGTCGCGTGGCTGAGTTTCATAGCCAGAGTATCCGTGGGGTGCGCCCGCAGAATCTCTTCGAACTTTTGTACTGCCTGCGAGGGCAGGTCGGCCATGTATAGCGCCAAGGCTTCAACATAGAGCCGTTCGCGGGCTGAGACTGGCTGACGTTCCATCGCCGCATTGGCCGCGTTCAGCGCTTCGGCTGCAACGGCGATCATCTCGCGCCGACCCAGCAGAACCATGAACAGACCCTTGACCGCATGACCCAGCGCAAAATCCGGCTCAAGTTCCAGCACTTTGCCCAAGTGCTGGGGGGTGACAGCCGCATGCGCCATGAACCCGAGCAGAACACCATTCCATGCCTCGACACTGGCGGGCTGGCTCAGGGTGTTCATCTGTCCAAAAACGTCTTGTTTCATACTCGGGTCCAATCTGGTTTCGATTTGTACACTTTACGACTTAGCAGAGTGTGCAAGCGGGTCGTAACAGTATCGACCATGCTCTCGAATTGGTGAAAACCCGTGTGTGTAAAACGCGAAAAAAACCGCCGATTCAACGGCATGTTTCAGCAACTTGCCGCCGAATTAGGCACAGTGTTTCAATCTTCAAAGGGGTTTTTGGCGCTCAGAACCGCATCTGTATCGGCCCCGCATACCGGCGGCGCACTGCGATATGTTACAGGCGTGCGCGACAGGTTGAGCGGATTCCCGATCAGTTTGACTTCTCCGGGGTCGGCCTGCATCGAAATCTGCATTCGGCGCGCGGCGACCTGTTCAGTGTCAAAGACCTGATCCAATGTCTGCACCGGCCCAACCGGAACTTTCAACGCCTCAAGCCCGGCAATGACGGTATTGGTCTCCAGCCCCCGCATGGCAGGGCGCAGGACGGCATTCAGGGCGTCGCGGTGTTCCAGACGTGCGGGGTTGGTGGCAAAGCGGGGATCGTCGGCAAGGTCGGTCTTTTCGATGAAACTGCAAAATCTTCTGAACTGACTGTCATTTCCGACCGCCAGAATCACGTGTCCATCGGCGGTCTGATAGACCTCATATGGCACGATATTCGGATGCCCGTTGCCGCGCCGCTGGGGCACGTCACCCGAGGTCAGATAGTTCACGCCCTCATTGATCAACCACGCGATCTGAGCATCTACAAGCGCCAGATCGATCTGCTGACCTTCACCGGTCAGGTCGCGATGGCGCAGAGCGGCGAGGATACCCACACAGGCATACATTCCGCACATGACATCGGCGATACCCACGCCAACTTTCATCGGGGCACCTTCAGGATCACCCGTCAGCGACATGATCCCACCATAGCCTTGCGCCATCAGGTCATAGCCGGGCTTCGATGCATTCGGGCCGGTCTGCCCATATCCTGAGATCGAGCAATAGACGAGGTTGGGAAACTCTTGCGACAGGGTGGCATAATCCAGGCCGTATTTCGCCAAACCGCCTGGTTTGAAGTTCTCGATCAGGATGTCCGCATGCGCTGCCAAGCGCCGGATTTCCGCCTGACCTTCGGGGCTGGCAATGTCCAGTGCAACAGATTTCTTATTGCGATTGGAAGACATGAAATAGGCGCTCAGGTCGGATCGGTTGCCCTTGGCATCTTCGACATAGGGAGGGCCCCACTGCCGTGTGTCATCACCGCCGGTGGCAGGGTTTTCGATCTTGATGACTGTTGCACCCAGATCGCCCAGCAACTGCGTGCAGGTCGGTCCGGCAAGAATGCGTGACAGATCCAGAACCTTGACGCCCTTCAGCGGTCCCTCAGATGCGGCCATCATATCCTCCACGCTCGATCTCTGCTGCAATCACGGTAAATTTGTCCGCTTTTACAGCATCCTCCAGCGCGGAACGCAACTCGGAACGGTTGCGCACGGTATGGCCGTACCCACCAAAGGCCCGGCCCATGGCGGCAAAGTCGTGACGGTCGAAATCAACACCACGATTGCCCATCTGCCTTTGACGTTGCTTCAACTCGATCAGAGCGAGGCTTGCATCGACAAAGACCAGAAAGATCGGGTTGCCGCCCATCTCGGCGGCGGTCGACAGCTCTCCGGCGACCATGAGGAACCCGGCATCGCCTGAGAAACTGATCACCGGACGGTCCGGCTCGGCCAGTTTCAGACCGATTGCCATCGGTACGGCGCAGCCCATAGTGCACAGCGCCGAAGACTGGATCAGGCCACGTTCTTCCGCGCATTCCCACATCTGGCTGAGCAGAATACGGTGCGCGCCACTGTCTGCAGTGGCCAGCGTCTCGGGCGGCAGCGCGGCACGCGTTTCAGCAATGATGGCCGCTGGCCCCCAATCTTCATCCGAGGGAAAAGCCTGTGCCAACGTAGCTTTGACCTGTTCTGGCTCTCCATTCGGCCACGTCTTGCGGGCAGGGTTGCCCTTGGCGATGGCCTCAAGCGTTGCGCCCGTGTCCGCCACGAGATGCAATCCGGCCTGATGCATATAGTGGTCATTCACCACCGCCGAGATATCGATAACCCGCTTGTCCTCGGGGTCCCAAATCTCGCGCCAGCCGGGGCGCATTTCGATTGGGTCATAGCCCAGACACAATATCAGATCGGCCTGTTCAACCAGCGGGACCAGATGCTTGTCGGCTAACGGGGACAAACCCGCGCCGCCCAGACACAAAGCATGATCTTCGGGTACCACCCCCTTGGCCTTGTAGGTGGTGACGAACGGAATGCCGAAATGCTCCAGAAACGCCCGCACGACGCAACGCGAGTCGTCATAGAGAACATCCAGACCGATAATCGCGAGGGGCCGTTCGGCCTGTGCCACCCAGCGGCGGGCCTTTTCCAGACATTCACCCTCGGGGGCGACGGGGGCGACCTTGACGAGACGACGGCGTTTCACGTTCGACACGCGGATATCGGCCACCGAGATCGGAACGTCGATATGCACCGGGCCGGGGCGTGGTTGATTGGCCAGCGAAACGGCTTTGTCAGCGATGATGTCAGCTCCTTCGGCGGTCAGCATGAAGGTGCCTTTGGTGATCGAGCGATAGACCTGCGCGTGATCCATCACTTGATGCGTATAGGTCAGCGCCTCGTCCGCATCGACGCAGCCGGTCAATACGATCATCGGTACCCGGTCCTGCAAGGCGTTCGCGACCACGTTGATCCCGTTCATCGCTCCAGGACCCAATGTCGCCACCAGGATCGCAGGCGCGCCATCGCGGTGGTGCACGGCCTCGGCCATGAAACCGGCGGAATTTTCGTGTTTGGCTAGGTGAAAGGTGATCCCTGCCTGTTCCAGCGCATCGACCAGTGTCAGCACCTCGCCGCCGGGCATGCCGAAAGCGTGGCGGCATCCGGCCTCATAGAGGCGTTGTGCCAATAGATCCGCGGCGCGGGGGGACAGGTCCTGCATCAATCAAGCTCCGATCATCGTGTTATGCTGCAGATTGCGGAGGACTCACCCAGACGCAAGCAGGTTCACGCCACTGTGACTATTTGACGGCGCTTTCAGCAACCGCCTGAAACTTCGTATCCAGCTCCGCAGCAATTTCGCGCAATGTTTCGCCGCCCTCGTAGACATAGGGGGCAAAAACGAAACCGGGTGTTTTGTAGGACAAGGTCGCAGTCCCGTCCTCGTTTTCTGTCACATAGAAGCGAATGGGGGCTTCGATCATCGCGTTGGTCGAAGTCTCAAGCACCCGCACCGCGTAATCGTTGTTGAATGCACCGATCACCCGATTGCCGGGAATGGTGATGCCACGCGCGGCTGCGGCTTTGGTCGGACCGGCCTGCGTGACCACGATCAGCCCGTTTTCCTTAACGGCGGCTTTGGTGTCTTCGACCAGTTGCTCGTAGCTTTTGTCGCTGGGGTAGACCGCCCAGCCAGAGAGCGGTTCGGTACTGTCTGCCCAGGCTGGCGAGGCCAGCAGAGCAAATGCGATCCAGAATGCCTTCATGTGCCGACCCTCCTTCGGTGATCCCACGACTGATGGCAGAAAACCGATGAAACCGGGCTCACAATCTCGTGGGTCGCGCGAGAATGGCCGCTCAGTCCGCACGCTTTCTCAGCAAATAGATATCCATGATCCAACCATGATCTTCACGAGCGCGGGCGCGCGTGTCGATAATTTGCTGCGCCACTTCGATCAGGGGACCCTTGATCAGGATTTCCTCCTTCATGCCGACATATGCTCCCCACCAGATGTCAAAATCGGCCATCTCAAGACTCTGGAACGAACATTCTCCGTCCAGCATCACCGCGACGGTCGAAGTCGTGTTAGGCCAGCCCTCATCCCGGATGCGCCGCCCAGTAGTGACTATGTAAGGCGCGCCCAGTTCATTGATCGGTATTGCATGCGCCGCCGTCAGCGCCTGCAGGGCGGTGATGCCGGGGATCACCTTTGTCGTTGGTTGCGGTTCTAGCCGTGCCGCAATGCGCAGCGAACTGTCATAAAGCGAGGGATCCCCCCAAATCAGCAGCGCCACGCGGCGTGCATCGGGGTGCGCGCCCATTGCCTCATGCCAGCGCAATGCGATGGCATCATGCCACTCGTCCACCCCGCGCAGATATCCGTCATCCGAGCGTCGCTTGGGGATGTCGAAATAGGCAATACACGGTTCGGTTTCGGTGACTTGAGCGATGATCTCTTCGCGTATCCCGGCCAGATCGGCCTTGTTTTCACCCTTGCGCGGGATCAGGATCAGATCCGCCGCCTGAATCGCCTGCGCCCCCTGAAAGGTCACATGATCCGGGTTTCCGGTGCCGATCCCGATCAGGCTCAGCTCAATCATCCTCGAACTCCGCCAGCGGCCCATACAGAATTAACGCCGGAGCCGTTCCAATTTCAGAACGCAGCGTCTCGGCCAAAGCACCGATGGTTGATCGGTGCAATTTCTGTTCGGGGGTCGAGACAGACTCGGCCATGAGCGCAGGTGTGTCCAGAGGCAGGCCATGCGATTGTAATGCCTCGACCAATAGCGGGAAGGTGCGCTTGCCCATGAACACGACGGTTGTCGCCCCGGCATCGGCCAAAGCGGGCAGGTTCAGATCGGTGGGAAGTTTGCCGCTGACATCGTGGCCGGTGACAAACTGAACTCGCCGCGCCGTTAATCGCCGGGTCAACGGGATGCCCGCCGCTGCCGCCGCCGCGATGGCCGATGGGATGCCCGGAATGATCTCATAGTCTATCCCGGCCTCGCGCAGAGCGATGAGTTCTTCTTCAAGGCGCCCGAACATACCGCCATCGCCGGATTTCAACCGTACAACATGCTGCCCGGTCTGCGCATATTCGACCAGCAACCGGCTGACATGATCCTGCTTGGGCGAGGGGCGTCCAGCGCGTTTGCCGACGCCCACCAGATCGGCGTCGTCGCGTACGTGGGTCAGGATAGGGCCGCTGCTGAGGTCGTCAAACAACACTGCATCGGCTTTTTGCATCCGATCGACCGCCTTCAGTGTCAACAGTTCGGGGTCACCGGGGCCTGATCCGATGAAAGACACAAACCCGCTCATGCCGACGCCTCCGCGATCAGGTGAAAGAATGTGCCGGTAACAGTGCCACGGACCGACCCGGTCTGAGGCCCTTCCGCGCCTTCTGCGTCAAACACTCGTGCCAGAGGGGCATCGGGCTGTTCAACGATCGAAGAATAGTGGAACTCGTGCCCCCGAAGAGCGGTTCCCGCTGGCAAGCCCGGCATCGGGGCAAGTAATTCGGCCTTGCGATAACCCAGATTGAACTTGCGCTTTTGGTAGGAGGTCACCAACCCCAATAGGCCCGCCATCTCGTGCTGCACGCCGTCCTTGTCGATCAGGGCCTGACCCAAAGCCATATACCCTCCGCATTCACCATGCACAGGCTTGGTCTCGGCATGCTTGCGCAAACCGCTCTGGAAGGTCTGGGCCGCAGCCAGAGTGCCTGCATGCAATTCCGGATACCCGCCGGGTAACCATACCAGATCCGCGTTCCTCGCCGGAGCCTCATCGGCCAGCGGTGAAAATGGTA
The DNA here is from genome assembly GCF_056537345.1 of Ruegeria sp. CF4. Taxonomy (NCBI): domain Bacteria; kingdom Pseudomonadati; phylum Pseudomonadota; class Alphaproteobacteria; order Rhodobacterales; family Roseobacteraceae; genus Ruegeria; species Ruegeria sp. CF4. The sequence goes on from NZ_JBQFRJ010000001.1 coordinate 335,741, forward strand.
CAATCTCAGCCCCTGCCGTGCGCCACCCTTCCAGCAAATGCGGGTAGGTAAACGAAAATGCAGCGTCTCGCGCCAGTGCGATCCGCTGTGCCGGGGGCCGCGGCAGCGCGGCTGACGATGGCCCTGCTGGGCCTGAGGAAGCCGCCCGCTTGATCGCCTCAAGATCGACATGCTCCCGCAGGAACGCGGCATACCCGACGATCGCGCTTTCCAGATCAGGATGTTCGACCGCTTGTATCAAGCCCAGATGTCGCTCGGGCAGGGTCAGATCACCCCTCCTCGGTAATACGCCCAGAACCGGCAGGCCTGCGCGCTCCATGCCCAGTCGCGTCAGGCGCTCGTGGCGCGGGCTGGCGCAGCGGTTCAGGATTACGCCGGCAAAGGGCAGATCAGGATTGTACATCTTGAAGCCCAGTGCCGTGGCCGCAGCTGATTGAGCCTGACCGCCCACATCCAGTACCAGCACGACCGGCCAGCCCATCCGCTGTGCGGTCTCGGCGCTTGATCCATGACCTAACTCGCCGGGTTTGGCGACACCGTCAAACAGCCCCATCGACCCCTCGGCCACGACGATATCAGCCCCTTCGGCCTGTATAGATATCGCATTCAGCAACGGTTCTCCCATCGCCCAGCTGTCCAGATTGAACGAGGCGCGCCCCGCAGCTGCCCGGTGAAAAGCTGGATCGATGTAATCCGGTCCGCTTTTGAAAGGCTGCACAGCAAGCCCATCCTCGGCCAGTGCACGTAACAGGCCCAGCATGACCGTGGTTTTGCCGGTGCCCGAAGACGGTGCGGAAATCAAAACGCCGGGAGGGTTAGTCATCACCATGACTCCAGCTTGACCAGGGGCTATCTGCGTTTTGCGGGCGATAGCGGCGGTCATAGTCTTTGGAATAGAGGCAGCTTTCGTCGAACCCTTCACCCGCAAGCGCAGGTCCAACTATGATCAGCGCCGTACGCGAGATGCTTTCATCCAGCGACTCTTTCAACGTTTTCAGTGTCGCACGGATGATCCGCTCATCCGGCCAGCTGGCGCGGTAGACTACGGCCACGGGACAATCGGCGCCGTAGGCCGGAGTCAGGTCGGCGACCACTTGATCAAGATTGCCGATCGACAAGTGAATGGCCAGCGTCGCTCCGGTTCGTGCGAAATTCTCCAGTGTCTCGCCTTCGGGCATCGAGGATGCACGTCCGGGTGTCCGCGTCAGAACCACCGATTGCGCCAAACCGGGCAGAGTCAGTTCGGTGCCTAAAGCGGCGGCCGCCGCTGCAAAGGACGGCACGCCGGGTGTTACGCTGACCGGAATCCCCATCTCTTTCAGGCGACGAATTTGTTCCCCCATGGCGGACCAGACTGACAGATCACCTGAATGCAGGCGTGCTACGTCCTGACCCGCCTTATGGGCGGCCTCGATCTCGGCCATGATCTGATCCAGATTCATCGGCGCAGTGTTGATGATCTTCGCGCCCTCGGGGCAATGGCTCAGGATTTCTTCGGGCACCAGCGATCCCGCATAGAGGCACACAGGGCACGAGGCGATGATATCGCGCCCGCGCAGGGTCAGCAGGTCGGCAGCGCCCGGTCCGGCGCCGATGAAATGAACGGTCATGTTTGTCCTCCGATGGCGATGGCGCAGGTGGCCAGCCGGTCGTCTGATATCTGTCTAGGTGAGAGCAGTCGCGCGCCCGGTCCGGCGGCGGCCAAGGCGGATGCTTCGGCGACGCTGCCGGTGCCATAGGTGGCCCGGCTGCGGTTCGAGCATGTCAGAGTGCGTTGCCCGGTCAGATCGGCAGCCGCAACGAAATGCAGGGGCAGGGCGAGGTCTTCGGCGAAAGCCGACAGCGCCGGGTGCCCCTCTTTGTCGGCAACTGTCGCCAACGCTTCGACAATTTGCCCGGACACTGCCGCTTCATAGGCGGTGCGCAGGCTGTCAGCAGTAGCTTTTGATGAGAAGCCCAGGCCAGCGACGATCATAGCGTCACGCTCCATTGAACCACCGGATAGGCCGATTTCCAACCGCGGCGCGGCCCCAGCGGGGCGGAATGCGCCAGCTCTACGCGCAGAAGCTCTCCGCCCAAGTCTTCATGCCACCGAGCTAACAGTGCCTCGCTTTCCAGCGTTACCGCGTTGGCGACCAACCGAGTTCCAGCGGGCAGCGCATCACGCAGCCAGATCAGCAGGTCAGGGCTCAGGCCTCCGCCGATGAAGACCACATCAGGCAACGGCAGGCCGGTCAACGCATCCGGTGCGGCACCATGCACGACGTTCAGGCGATCCTGCCCCAGCATATCTGCGTTGCGGCGGATGCGCTCGGCGCGATCTTCGCGCGGCTCGATCGTCGTCGCGGTCAGGGTCGGGTCACACATCAGCCACTCGATACTGATTGAGCCGGTGCCTCCACCGATATCCCACAAGTGCTCGCCCCTTTGAGGGGCCAATGCAGACAGGGTCAGCGCACGGATCGGGCGTTTGGTGATCTGGCCGTCGGTTTCGAAAATCTCGTCTGGTTTTCCTGTTGCCTTGGGCAGGGCGCGGCCTTGGCCAGCGACCTCGAGCGCAACGCAGACAGGGTGATCGAAGGTGCCCAGCAGCGCTTCGGTCAATGATACAGCCCGGGCGCGTTCGCGTGGGCCGCCCAACGCCTCCATCACGTGCAGCCGGGTATCCGCGAAGCGTGTCTCGGTCAGATACTGGGCCAATTCTGCAACCGCCGCACCATTGCGCAACAGGATGATGGCGCGCAGGCCGGGCGACAAATGCGGGCGCAGGCGGGTCAGCGGGGCCGCGTGCAGGCCAAAGGTTTGCGTGCTCTCCAGCGGCCAGCCCAGACGCGCCGCGGCGAGCGAGAATGTCGACTGGCCGGGCAGAGCGATCCATTCCCCGGCCTCAAAATTGCGTGCGATCACCGAACCCGCACCGAACCAGAACGGATCGCCTGATGCCAGAACCACGGTCGCGCGCCCGCGTTCCTGCTGCAGCAATGGCAAACCGTCCGAGAAGGGTACAGGCCATTCGATCCGTCGGGCGCCGGTTTCGGGCAACAGCGAAAGATGCCGGGGAGGGCCCATGATAACTTCGGCCCGGTCCAGCACTTGACGGCTTGCGGGCGACAGGCCATCAAGCCCATCTTCGCCCAAGCCCAGAACGGTCAGCCACGGAGATTCAGACATGCCAAACCTCCTGATTCTTGGTGGTACGACCGAGGCCAACGCTCTGGCCAAAGCTGTATCCGAACAGGGGATTACGGCGATCTATTCTTACGCCGGACGGGTGGAGAAACCTCGCCCTCAGCCGTTGCCGACCCGTGTTGGCGGGTATGGTGGGGTTGACGGGCTGGCCAGTTATATCCGCGAAAACGGCGTTACTCACGTCGTGGATGCCACTCATCCGTTTGCCGCTCAGATGAGCCGGAACGCGATCGCGGCCTGCAATGAGACGCAAATTCCGCTTGCTGCTCTGACGCGCGGGGCATGGGTGCCGCAACCCGGTGACAGATGGCATCATGTGCCCGATATCGCCGCCGCGGTTGAGGCGCTTTCCGGAGTGCCACAGCGCGTGTTTCTGGCAGTTGGACGTATGCATCTTGAAGACTTCGCGGCGAAACCTCAGCACCATTACCTTCTGCGGCTGGTGGATGAACCCGAAGACCTGCCGCTGCCGAATGCAGATGTGATCGTGGCCCGAGGGCCCTTCACCGAGGCCGATGACCGCGCACTGATGCAAGATCACGGCACGCAGCTTGTTGTGTCCAAGAACGCTGGCGGCTCTGGCGCGCGCGCGAAGCTCGACGCGGCGCGGGCGCTGGGCTTGCCGGTGCTGATGATCGATCGTCCGGCCCTGCCGCAGCGGATCGAACTGAGCCATGTCACACAGATTTTGGACTGGTTGACTCATCCCTGACCCTCATCGAGCGTAAATCGTGGTGTATAGACGATGGGCGCGCCATTCCGTTCGATCAAACGCGTGCGAGATGAGCCGACGATGACCACGGTCTGCATATCCGCCATTTCGGGTGTCGCCTCGGCCAGTGTGGAAATTCGGATCGCCTCATCCGCGCGCGATACAGCACGGGCAAACAGGATCAGCCGTTCGGGTTCGCATTCCTCACGCAGGATTTCCAGCGTCTTCACAAAGCCTTCTGGTCGAGACTTCGAGCGTGGATTGTAGAACGCCATTGAAAAGTCCGCCTGCGCGGCCAGCCGCAATCGTTTTTCGATCAGTGACCATGGTTTGAGGTTGTCACTGAGGTTGATGGCGCAAAAATCGTGCCCCATCGGCGCGCCTGCCCGTGCAGAGGCCGCCAACATCGCAGTAATTCCGGGCAGAACGTCGATCTGAATATCGCGCCATACAGCAGGGCCGTTCTCCAGCGCTTCAAACACCGCGGCAGCCATTGCAAATACGCCGGGATCTCCGGACGAGACGACCACAACCTTTTTGCCCTCGGCCGCCATTTGCAGCGCGTGCTGAGATCGGTCGATCTCGACTCGGTTATCGCTGGCGTGCAGGGTCAGCCCTTCGCGTTCTGCCACGCGGGCGACGTAGGGGATGTAGCCGACCACATCGGTCGCATCGGCCAAGGCCGCCGTGACTTCGGGTGTCACGAGGGCCTCGTCGCCCGGTCCAAGCCCTGCGATCTTGACCCAACCACTCATGGTCGCCGTCCCTGTCCATGAACGATGATGATCGAGAAATAGGGGGTGATCTTATCGCAGGCCTCGGACAGTTTCGTCACGGTCTGGTTTGGCATCTGGGCGAATTCAACGATCCAGGCACGGTCATACAGACCGGCCGTCTTCAGAGCACGCTTCACCTTGTCGATATTGCGCCCGATCTTCATCACCACCAACGCATCGGTTTGTCCCATGCGTTCTGCCAGAGATTCCTCGGGCAGAGTGCCAACCAGCACGGTCAGAACGTCATCGCCCCAGGTGATCGGGTCGCCCGTCGCTGTCCAGGCGCCGGACATGCCCGTGATTGCAGGGACGACTTCTACATCGGCATCGTCTCTTAAGCGGCTGTAAAGATGCATGAAAGATCCATAGAAAAACGGATCTCCCTCACACAGGACCACAACGTCCTCTCCTTGCTCGGACAGTGCTTTCAGATGCGCTGCGCAGTCTTTGTAGAAGGCGGATAGAAGCTCATTATAGCGCGGATCGGTCACCGGTATTTCGGTTGTGACCGGGTATTCCATCGGGAATTCGACCGCATCTCCCGGGATCATCCCGTTGACGATCTTGCGCGCCTGACCGCTGCGGCCCGGCTTGCGAAAGAAAGCCACGTGGCGTGCATTGCGCAGCAAGCGGTCGGCCCGAACGCTCATCAGGTCCGGGTCGCCGGGGCCGAGGCCCACGCCATATATTTTGCCCCCGCTCATTCCGCGCGGCTCGCGATGGCGTTGATGGCTGCCACGGTAATGGCGCTGCCGCCCAGACGTCCCTTGACGATACAGGACGGGACCGGCTGTGCCTCCCACAGGGCATCCTTGGATTCGACGGCGCCGACAAAGCCCACCGGGCAACCGATGATGGCGGCGGGGCGCGGGCATTCGGGGTCTTCCAACATATTCAGCAGATGGAACAGCGCGGTGGGCGCATTGCCGATGGCGACCAGCGCGCCCTCCAGATGCGGACGCCAAAGCTCCAGCGCGGCGGCTGAGCGGGTGTTGCTCATCTCGGCGGCCAGAGGGCGCACACGGTCGTCATGCAGGGTGCAGATGACCTCGTTATCGGCAGGCAGGCGGAAGCGAGTTACGCCCTCGCTAACCATGCGGGCGTCACACAGGATCGGCGCGCCATTTTCCAGCGCGGCGCGTGCTGCGGTTACGAAACCGGGAGAGAAGTGCACGAACTCTTCCAGACCGACCATACCGGCGGCGTGGATCATGCGAACGGCGACCTGTTCCTCGTCGGCGTCGAACCGAGTCAGATCGGATTCGGACCGGATGGTGGCGAAGCTTTCCTTATAGATCGCCGCGCCATCGGTTTCATACGTGTAGGGCATCAGGTGAAGTCCATGTTCATTAGTGTTTCTTCGGTCAAGCCACGCTGGCAGGGCTCATCCCCCGCGCGGCCTTGTTTGACAAGATCGAATCGTCCCTCACGGCCCACCAAAGTGACATCGGCGGCACTCATGCGGGCACAACCCTTGGCACAGCCCGATACGTGCAGGTTGCCGGGAATGCGCGCGGCTAGGGCGCGTGCGATCCCGCGGGTTTCCACCTGGGCCTGCGGGCAGAATGGAGCGCCGGGGCAGGCGTCAGTGGTCATTAGCGGGTCGGTTTCGTTTGTGACAAATGCCGGAGCAGGTATCGCTGCCCCGCCTTCCAGCAGGATCAGCCGCCACGGCGTGACCCGAAGGGCAGAGGCGCCACTCTTCTCGATCAAATCACAGAGTTCGCGCGCAGGCAGTTGGCCGAAAGTCGCGCCATAAATGGTGCCTTGCGGTCGGACACCGGGTTGAAGCGGCGTGCCAACTGGACCGGGCAAGGTGCCTTGCCAGTCGTCGGGCAAACCAATTGAAGCTACAACCCGCGTCATGCGTCGCGTCTCGGGTGTGTGATGTTCTGCAAACCAGTTCGCCAACGCGATCAACTGATCGATGGCTTGGGTTTCAGACACACAACGTCCGGTATCAGCCCCGTCAGCGCGTAGGACCAGACCATCAGGGCTGGTTTCAAGCCTGATATCCGCTGAATTCGCCGCCAGCAGACGCTCGGGTCCGGTGTCGATGGCAAAGCCGAATTTGGCAGGCAAGGCGGGCAACTCGGCCAGTCGGTCGATCAACTCCTGTGTCAGACGTGCGGTCAGGTCGAGGGGTTCATAGAGCGGCGAGACCAGAATGTTGCGCCGAACCTCAATGCCGGGCTCCGCGTCCAAAAGATTCAGCGCCGAAAGCTCCGCAAGCAACGGCTGATGGTCCGCTTCGGCAACGCCGCGCAATTGAAGGTTGGCTCGGTTGGTCAGGTCTATGGTGCCGTTGCCGAACCGCTCGGCCAGAGTGCACAGACCCATCGCTTGTTGGGCGTCCAGACGTGCCAGTCGGGGGCGGACCCGGACCACCAAGCCATCACCCGACATCATCGGTCGATGGGCGCCCGGGCACCAGCCCTGTACGATTGGGGCGCTCATCATAACCCCTCCAAATCGGCCCGGATCGAGTTCCGGCGCGTATTCCAAAGACCAGCCTCCAGCAGAGCGCGGAAACGGTCCTGCATGGCCTGATGCGCCTGAGGGTTGGCCTCTTGCAGGAAGGCATCTACGTCGGAGTCCCCCAGCGTCGCATCATGATAAAGATCGAACAGATGAGGTGCGACCGTGCCGGACAGATGGGCAAAGGAGGCCATATGGTCCAGAGTTGCCGCAATTTCGGCTGCACCCCGGAACCCATGCCGTTGCATTCCGGCGATCCAGCCCGGATTTGCCGCGCGGGCATGCACGACACGGCTGATTTCCTCGGGCAAGGTGCGGGCGCGTGGGTTGTCCGGGTTAGTATTGTCCAGATGATAAAGCTGCGCGCTTCCGCCGGAGATCTTCTTGGCGGCGGCAAACCCTGCCTCATGCGTGGCATAGTCGCTGGCCAGCAGCAGATCGGTTTCAGTCAGGTCCTGAAGATGGACGAAGCTGTCGGCATTGGCGACGCGCTGCGAGATGCCGTCCTTATCTTGGGCGATATGTTCCCCCTCCAGCGCGAAAGAACTGGCCTCGAGCCACGCCTCGCCGGCCTGAACGCGAGCTTCGTCCGTATAGGTCTCGGAAAGATGGGTCATGTTCAACCCATAGCTGCCCGGGGCAGGGCCAAAGACGCGCGCCGCCAGTTCCTGACCGGCATAGGGGTTCCAGTCAGACGCCTCATCACGCGTCGAAAGGGCTCGTACCGCCTGACCATAGAGCGCTGACAGGGTCGGGAATACATCGCGGAACAAGCCGGAGACCCGTAGCGTGACATCCAGACGTGGACGACTGAGATCGGTGATCGGCAAGACCTCGATTCCCGATACCCGTTCTGAGCCCTTATCCCAGACAGGTTTGACGCCCAGCAGGTGCAACGCCATGGCGAATTCCTCGCCCGCTGTGCGCATGGTGGCCGAGCCCCACAGATCGACGATTAGGCCCTTGGGATAATCGCCTTCTTCTTGCAAATGCCGTCGCACCAGTTCTTCGGCCAGCTTGACGCCTTGGGTATAGGCCGCACGCGTCGGTACTGAACGCGGATCAGTGGTGTACAGGTTCCGTCCGGTTGGCAACACGTCCGAGCGACCGCGATAGGGGGAACCAGACGGGCCAGCCTCAATCCGTTTACCCGCCAGTGCGTCGATCAGGGCACTGCGTTCGGCATGGGCCGAGGGCGCGGGGTCGAAATTGCCGGTCACCTCTGGCACGCGGCCAAAGATATGCAACCCGTCGCCGAACTGGCTTTCCTTGATATCGCAGACAAACCGGTCGATGCGGGTGATCGCCTCGGCGGTGCAGGTGGCCTGATCAAGGCCAAGATCGCTTTCAAGCCCGATGGCTTGCGCCTCGTCCCGGATGTTTTCCTGCAGCCGGTCGCGGCGCTTGGGGTCCAATCCGTCGGCGTTCGAGAATTCGTCGAGCAGCGATTCCAGCCGCACCATCCGATCGGGCGTACCGCTTTCCTTCAAGGGTGGCGGTATGTGACCCAGCGTAACGGCCCCGATCCGGCGTTTTGCCTGTGCGGCCTCGCCGGGGTCGTTGACGATGAAGGGATAGATCACCGGCAGATCGCGGATCAGCGCTTCGGGCCAGCAATCGGCGGACAAGGCGACCGATTTGCCCGGCAGCCATTCCAGTGTGCCATGCGCACCGATATGGATCAGCGCATCCGCGCCCAATCCTTTACGGAGCCACAGGTAGAAGGCGACATAGCTGTGACGCGGGGTGCGCGACAGGTCGTGGTAGTCGTCATCCCGCAGTTCGGGCGTGCCGCGTTCCGGTTGCAACGCGATCAGAGCTTTGCCCCGTCGCAGGGCAGTGAAATGGAACGCGCCATCGGTGAAGGTTGGGTCGTCCTCGGGCTTGCCCCAGACGGTTTGCAGATCGGTGCGCAGTTGGTCGGGCAGGTCCGCCAGCGTGGTTTGATAGTCAGTCAGCGGCCACGAAATCCGAGCTTCCAACAGTGTTTCGCCAATCGGTTCGGCAGGCGCGGTATCATAACCCTCGGCCTGCAAGTCGGACAGCATCGCCTCGGCAGAGGCCAGCGCGTCCAACCCAACCGCATGGGCCATTTGCCAATCCTTGCCGGGATAAGTGGACAGCACCAGCGCGGGCACTTGATCCGCCTTGGGTTTATCGTCGAGGTTCAGCCAACCAATCACACGATCAATGATTGCTTCGATCCGTTCAGGTTCAGCCCGGTGGGCAAAACGGGAATACTCAAGGTGCGGGTCGCGCTTTCCCGGTTCTTTAAACGAGGCGATGCCTGCCGAGATACGCCCGTCTACCTCAGGCAGAACCACATGCATGGCGAGGTCGGCGGGCGAAAGCCCACGTTCGGCTTCGGCCCACGCCTTGCGGCGCGAGGTGGCCAGCGCGACCTGAAATACCGGCACACCCGCTGCATCGAGCGGAGAGGTGCCCGACGCGCCTTTGCCCGAGAACGAAGTGGCGTTGATGATCGCGGATGGGCTTAACGCAACGACCTGATCCCGCAGCCAGTCGGCGGCAGCGGGTGCTTTCAGAGATGGAGCGAACAGACCAACAGCGTCATATCCGCGGGCACGCAGGCTGCGGATCAAGGTTGCGACCGGGGCGGTATCCGCCGAGGTCAGGTAAGCGCGGTAAAAGGTGACGAGGATGCGTTTCGCGTCACCTGTGAACGCTTTTTCCGCCGGGAGCACACCGCGATCCGGGCACCATGCGCCACACTCGGGCAAGGTCTTGGCCCCCATCACCGGCCCAGCATAAAGACCTGCCGCCAGTGCCATTTGCGCCAAGGCCGCCTGTGCCGCGACCTCACCGCCGGTGTCGCACAGATGCGCCAGCCGCCGCAGGGTCGAGACGGGTAAGGTGGAGTAGTCGTCCAGCCGGGTATCTTCGCGCCCATCCGCAGGCAGGACGGCCAGTGCAATGCCCTTGGCCTGCGCCAGCGCCAGAACCTGCTGCAAGCCGTACGCCCAATAGGGCACTCCACCGATCAGACGGATCAGTATGCCCTTGGCCCCCTCCAACGTCTGTTCGACATAGGTGTCGACGGACAGAGGGTGTTTCAGCGCCGTCAGATTGGCCAGCCGCATCGTCGGCATCCGCCCGTCGGGTCCGCCTCCACGGTGCCATCCCGCCGCGAAAGCGCCGAGGTCGCTGTCGGAAAAGGACAGCACCACCAAATCCGCCGGGCTTTGGCCCAGATCGGTCGGGGTTTCCGTTTCCTCTAACCCGTGGCTTTCGCGGAAGACGACGTGCATGGCTTTACTCGGCTGCCTCGGTCACACCCACGAGGATATCGCGGATTTCGGCCTCTTTGATATCGTCATGCTCGGCAATGACGACTAGACGCGAGCGGCGCTCCTCGCCGGGTTCCCAAGGGCGGTCATACTGATGGCGCACGCGCGCACCGACGGCCTGAACCAGCAGGCGCATGGGCTTGCCTTGAACGGCGGCATAGCCTTTGACGCGCAGGATGTTCAGTTCTTTGGCCAGACGTTCGATTTTCGTCACCAGATCGAGCGGATCGCTCTGTTCGGGCAACTCGACGATGATGCTTTCGAAATCGTCATGTTCGTGATCGTGATGGCCGTCGTGATGCGATGGGCGTGCGTCCATGTCATCCTCGGCGGCGGCTTCCAGACCCAACACGACGCGGACGTCAACGACGCCCTCGGCCACTTCAACAACGGGCAGGGGGCGCGGGGCCTCTGCAGCGATGACCTCTTTGGCCTTGGCGACACCTTCGGGACCGGCCAGATCAGGCTTGGTCAGCAGGATGATATCGGCGCAGGAAATCTGATCTTCGAACACTTCGGACAGCGGCGTTTCATGATCAATCGAGTCATCGGCCATGCGCTGGGCATCCACCGCCTCGACATTCGGGGCAAAGCGACCGGCAGCGACCGCCTCGGCATCGGCCAGCGCGATGACACCATCGACGGTGATTTTCGAACGGATATCAGGCCAGTCGAAGGCCTTTAGCAGCGGTTTCGGCAGCGCCAGACCGCTGGTTTCGATCAGGATGTGATCAGGGCGCGGCTCCAGCGCCATCAGCACTTCGATGGTCGGGATGAAATCGTCCGCCACGGTGCAGCAGATGCAGCCATTGGCCAGTTCCATGATGTTTTCCGCCGGGCAATCGGGGATCGCGCAGGATTTCAGGATATCGCCATCAACGCCAACATCGCCGAATTCATTGACCACAACGGCCAGACGCTTGCCCTGCGGGTTCTGCATCAGGTGGCGCACCAGCGTTGTCTTGCCCGAGCCCAGAAAGCCGGTGATCACAGTGACGGGAAGTTTCTCAAGGTTGCTCATTTCAGGGCTCCAATCGGGGGAATGCGGGCTGCGCAGTTCTTGCGGAAATGTTCGGGGCGCTCGCGCCATTTGACCAGACCATCCTCGGTCGCGAGGTATTTGGTGGCACCCTCCACGATCATGTCGACGTGGTCGGTTTCGTTGAGGTGTTCATACACGAAGGTCCAGCGATCCGGCCCCCCGCGCAAGACGATGGAACAGCCCTCATCGCAGTTCGACAAGCATTCCACGGCTTTCAAGGTGATCCCTTCGGGCAGATCGGCCTGCTCAAGCGCCTTGTGCAGAAGTGCACCGGGGCGCTGCGCATCATCTTCGACAGGCAGCCCGCGACGGCAGGTGGTGCAAACCAGCAGCTCGACCGGAGCGGTCTCGGTCATGTCTCTCATCCCCCCAAATCCTCTTCGTGGGGGACGGGGTTTCATGCGGGTCGCTTTTGACCCGACACCGGAACACCCCGTCCGGTTTAAATCTCGGGCGTTGGCAGGTCTCCCGGCTTGCGGATGTCAGAGGCGGGCCTCTGTCGGATGTCCCGCCTTCCCGGCCTTGCGGCCAGTGGCTTGGGCACCCTCTCCGTTCACGGTCGCGGGGGCGGCTGCGTTTGACGGAAAACCCGCTGACGCATTCCCTTTTCATCTGCGCACGCAGACACCAACGAAAGGGACATGCGGCACGCTTGGGCTGCTTGTCAAGCGAGTCGCGATGATCAGCGAAGAAGCAGGTAAAAAGCGACCTGTCGAGGTCGCTGGGCGGCATGATCCATCTGTGGTGACGTGTTGGCATGGATCACAAGACGCGAACAGGAGGATGCGGCGCATGAAAGTAGGGTTTATCGGGCTGGGAAATGTTGGGGGCAAGCTCTCGGGATCGCTGCTGCGTAACGGAATCGATTTGACGGTTCATGACCTGAACCCGGATCAGGTGACCCGATTTGTCACCGAGGGTGCCAAAGCCGCTGAAAGTCCGGCGCAGTTGATGCGTGATTGCGACGCGGTGATCACTTGCTTGCCTTCACCCGCCGCCTCGGACGCCGTGATGCAAGAGATGTTGCCCGAGGTCGGCCCCGGCAAAATCTGGATGGAGATGTCGACCACCGATGAGGCTGAGGTCAAACGCCTTGGTGCCATGGTCATCGAACAAGGCGGCGCAGCGGTGGATTGTCCGGTTTCAGGCGGATGTCACCGGGCTGCGACGGGCAATATCTCGATCTTCGCTGGCTGTGACCGCGAAACGTTCGAGCGTATTATGCCCTTCCTGACGACCATGGGGCGGCGCATTCTGCACACAGGTGAACTGGGGTCGGCCTCGGTGCTGAAAGTGCTGACCAACTATCTGGCCACCGCTAACCTGATCACCTGCGCCGAGGCTTTGGTGACCGCCAAAGCAGCTGGAATGGATCTTGGAACCACCTATGAGGCGATCAAGATTTCGTCGGGCACCTCGTTCGTGCACGAAACCGAAAGCCAGGTCATCTTGAACGGTTCACGCGATATCTCGTTCACCATGGACCTGGTGAAAAAGGATATCGGCCTGTTTCAGGAGGTTGCCGACCGCGCCGGTGTCCCCCTTGAGGTGAATCCGGTGATGATCAAGATATTCGAAGACGGCATCGCACGCTACGGCGAGCGCGAGTTGTCCCCGAACATCATCAAACGCCTCGAAGATGCGACCGGACTTGAGATTCAAGCACCGGGCTTTCCACCCGAAATGCTGGATGATGAACCCGAAGAGCCCGGCTATGAGGTCATTCCGCAAAACCGCGCTGCGCCGTAAGCCTGTCTGTTGTCATTGAGCCAAACCAAGTCGGCCGCTTGCAGCGGTCGGCCTGTTTCGGGTTGATCACTGACCGCATTCCGTGTCTTTGTTTGGGTAAATTTGGGAAATACGGAGCGTCCAGTGAAAACCCGCAGCCCGCACACCCATCGTGAGCTTGAACTTCTGGATGTTCTCCGTCGTCTGGGCGGGACAGCCCGAAACTCGGAACTGGCCAAAACACTAGGGGTCTCTGAAGAAACCGTGCGGCGCACGATCAAGTCGCTCTCAGCCTCGGGCGCGGTCGAACGTGTGCATGGCGGCGCTTATCTCGCCGGCACCCAAGGCGACCCCAGTTTTTTTCGCCGTATAGCGCAACACTCTGAAGAAAAGCGGTTGATCGCGGGGCATGTGGCGAGCCTGATACGGGACGGGATGACCGTCTTTCTGGATGTCGGCTCGACCACCGCTTATGTGGCCGAAGAGCTGCGGCAGTCGGGAAACCTGACCGTCGTGACCAACTCGATCGGGGTGGGGCAGACCCTGGCCGGAACCAATGGCAATCGTGTGCATTTGCTTGGGGGCGAACTGCAAAGCGATGAGCGCGGCGCATTCGGTCACGTCACGCATCGGCAGGTACAGCGTTATGCGTTTGACATCGCAGTGCTCAGCATCGATGCGATTTCGGCACGTCGAGGTTTCTTGTACCACAGTTCAGTTGAGGCAGACCTTGCGACTGTTGTCGCCAGCAACACCGACCGACTGTTTGTGGCTGCGGCGCATTTTAAGTTTGGTGAAACCGCGCCTTATGTCGGACCCGAGCCGCGTATGATCGATCTACTGGTCACGGACCAAGCACCTACCGGGGATGTTGCCAAGGCATTGAAGCAATGGGGTATTCGGATCGAGATTGCAGAAACCAATCACCGGCAAGCTGGCTAGTCGTTGCGCTTAAGCGTAGCCACAATCATTCAATCAGAGATCACGATGAGTGGATTGGAAAAATGGCAGCCCGTAGGGGAATCGAACCCCTCTTTCCAGGTTGAAAACCTGGCGTCCTAACCGATAGACGAACGGGCCACTTGGTCCAGACAAGCAAAGTGGCAGCCCGTAGGGGAATCGAACCCCTCTTTCCAGGTTGAAAACCTGGCGTCCTAACCGATAGACGAACGGGCCACGCTGGCTTGTGGAGGGCCTTTTACGGTTTACCTTCCCCCCCCGCAAGACGAAAAACGCAAGCCTGCGAAACTTTTTTGACCGTTTTCGAGGTGCGTTGAAACAGGTGTCAGACGGCCTCTGCCGCGTCTTCCAGCCGCAGCTGTACGCTCTGTCGGCCACCCCAGGTATTCACCTCAAGCCGACCCGCAAAATGGAACCGAGCGCCGCCGTGATTGGAAAGGCGATCCCCCAACGGACCCTCGAATGCGCCAAAGGCGATAGCGTCCAGCCCACCGGACATGCCGTCGGACAGGGACAGTTTCAGATGTGTCTCACCTACGCGTTTGGCAAAGCGCACCTGCAGGTCGGGCAGGGCATAGCGCGGGGCAGGAGCCGCAGCCCCGAATGGTCCTGCTTTTTCAATCTGTTCGATCAGATCGACCGTCGCGGCCCCGGGCATCAGCGCCCCGTCCAGTTTCAGGTCGGCTGGGCCACCTTGGCCCGCGCCCTGTTTGGCCAGAAGTTCCGATAGCCGCTCCATGGCAGGCTCCAGCTGATCGCGCATCACTGTCAGACCCGCCGCCATCTTGTGGCCACCGCCCTTGACCAGCAGCCCCTCAGCCGTGAGGCGCTGGATTGACGCGCCTAGGTCAACGCCCGAGACCGACCGGCCAGAGCCCTTGCCCTCATCCCCGTCAAACCCGATCACGATGGCGGGTCGGTTTGCGGTCTCTTTCAACCGCGATGCGACGATGCCAACGACGCCGGGATGCCAACCGTTGCCCGCAGCCCAAACCAGCGGCGCATCCAGCCCGCGCTCTTCGGCCTGCGTCATGGCTGCCGCGCGCACCGCGTTCTCGATTTCGCGCCGTTCGGTGTTCAGAGCATCCAGCCGCTCGGACAGGGCTTCGGCCTCGGAAACCGAGTCGGTGCTTAGCAAACGTGCGCCCAGATCGGCCTGCCCAATGCGCCCACCCGCATTCACACGCGGCCCCAGCAGAAACCCCAGGTGATAGCTATTGGGCGCGGTATCCATGCGCGCCACGTCCGACAGCGCGACCAGCCCCGGTCTTTGCCTCTGGGCCATAACTTTCAATCCCTGCCGGACCAATGCTCTATTGGCCTCGATCAGCGGCGCAACATCCGCCACCGTGGCCAGCGCCACCAGATCCAGCATCGCCATCAGATCCGGCCCTTTAGCCCCCGCCTCGCGCAATTGGCGCCCTGCTTCGACCAGCATCAGGAACACCACGGCAGCGGCGCAGAAATACCCCAGATCGCCGCTTTCATCCTGCCGGTTCGGGTTCACCACGGCCACGCAATCCGGCAGTGTTTCTCCACCCAAATGGTGGTCCAGAACGATCACATCCGCGCCCTTCGCTGCCGCGATAGGTTCGTGGCTAAGCGTTCCGCAATCCACGCAGATGATCAGATCATGGCTGGCCGCTAGTTCCTGCATGGCAGGCACGTTTGGGCCATAACCTTCGTCGATCCGGTCGGGCACATAGAGCGTTGCAGCAATCCCCATCTGACGCAACCAAACCAGCAACAGCGCCGCTGAGCTGCCCCCGTCCACATCATAATCTGCGAAGACCGCGATCTTCTGGCGCTTGCGCACGGCTTCCAGAAACCGGGTCGCGGCGCGCTCCATGTCTTTCATCGAACGCGGATCAGGCAGCAATTCCTTCAGCTTGGGCTCCAGAAATCCAGAGGCTTCCATGGCCGGCACTCCGCGGCGGGCCAGAACCTGACATAGGGCACGCGGCAGATCAGTCTGTTGCGCCATCATCTCAGCCGACCGCTCGACCTCGATCGCCGGTCCAACCCAACGCCGTCCTGTCAACGATTGCTCAACACCCAGAAACGCCACGTCTCACCTCATGCACCAAGGCCGGACCCTATCGGACCCGGCCTTTAATCTTTTTACCAATACGCTCGACGAAGGCAGCGGCGCAAGTCGCTAAGCGTCGTTATGCGACCACATCGGCGTGCGGTAGGACATACGGCGCACCGAGCCCGTCTTGGACCGCATCAGCAGTGTTGTTGTCTCAACCCAGCCCGGCTCGCGCTTGATGCGCGGCAGCAGCGAGCCGCCGGTTACGCCGGTGGCGGCAAAGATCACATCGGCTGTCACCATCTCGTCGCGCGCGTACACGCGGTCCAGATCGGTGATGCCTGCCTTGGCGGCGCGGCCTCGCTCGTCATCGTTACGGAACAACAGGCGACCAAAGATCTGACCGCCCATGCATTTCAGCGCTGCAGCGGCCAGCACACCCTCAGGCGCGCCGCCTTGACCCATATACATATCGATGCCGGTCGCTTCGCTCTCGGCACAATGCATGACACCGGCCACGTCACCATCAGTGATCAGACGGATCGAGGCCCCTGTCTCGCGCACTTCGGCGATCATCGCCTCATGGCGTGGACGTTCAAGAATGCAAACAGTGATATCGGCGGGTTCACACCCCTTGGCCTTGGCCAGAGCTTCGACCCGCTCCCGTGGGGTCATGTCTAGATTGACCACGTTCTCAGGATAGCCGGGGCCAACCGCCAGCTTGTCCATATACACATCCGGTGCGTGCAACATCGAGCCGCGCGGGCCCATGGCGATGACGGTCAGCGCGTTGGGCATGTCCTTGGCGGTCAGGGTGGTGCCTTCCAGCGGGTCCAGCGCGATATCCACGCCCGGACCGTTGCCCGTGCCGACCTCTTCGCCGATATAGAGCATCGGCGCTTCGTCGCGTTCACCTTCGCCGATGACGACAACGCCCGCGATATCCAGCAGGTTCAACTGCTCGCGCATGGCGTTCACCGCAGCCTGATCGGCGGCTTTTTCATCACCCCGTCCAACCAGCGAGGCCGAGGCCAGCGCGGCCTGTTCCGCGACCCTTGCCAGCCCCAAAGACAGCAGGCGGTCGTTAAAATCGATCTTGGCAGCACTCATATTTTGGTATCCTCAGGTCAATAAAGCCGTAATGTCCGGCATAGCTTGCGTTTCATGCAGGCCGCAAGCTCAAACCTCTTCTATCCGCAGGGCAACAGGCTCGCCCGCGATGACATCGGTGTCGCGCAAGCCCTCTAGCGCGACGTCCAGTGTTGCGCGGGTGGTCTTGTGCGTGACGATCAGTACGGGCGCGGTGCTTTCGGCATGACCATACTGGCGCATCCGATCGATTGAGACACCGGCATCCCCCAAAATGGCGGCCACTTTGGCCAGCGCACCGGGTTTATCCAACAGGCCCAGCCGCAGATAGTAGGGCGCGGGCAGCCCTGTGACGGCAGGCTTTGCCTCTTCCAGCGATGTGGCAGGCCGTCCGAATGTCGGGATGTGCAGCCCGCGCGCCAGATCACAGACATCGCCCATCACGGCGCTGGCCGTTGGTCCTTCGCCTGCGCCAGGGCCACGCAGAATGATCTGTTCGACCGCGTCACCATCCAACACAACCATATTGGTGCCGCCTTCCAGTTGACCCAGCGGCGAGTCACTGGGAACCAGACAGGGCTGCATCCGTTGCTCCAACCCCCGCGCGGTGCGTTGCGCCACGCCCAGCAGCTTGATCCGATAGCCCATGTCATCAGCCTGATCGATATCATCCAGGCTGATCTGCTGTATGCCTTCAATTTCGATTCCGTCGAAATTTGGCTTGGTGCCGAATGCAATCGATGACAGCAGCGCCAGTTTGTGCGCCGCGTCGATGCCGCCCACATCCAGATTTGGATCTGCTTCGAGATAGCCCAGCTGCGCACATTCCTCGAACAGCGCGTTATAGCCCAGTTGCTGCGACTGCATCCGCGTCAGGATGTAATTGCAGGTGCCATTCATCACCCCCATGACGCGCGTGATATCGTTACCTGCCAATCCTTCGGTCAGAGATTTGATGACCGGGATGCCACCTGCCACTGCGGCTTCAAACCGGATCACACGACCTGCAGCCTCGGCCTTCTCAGCAAGCTCCTGCCCGTGGATCGCCAGCAGCGCCTTGTTGGCTGTAACCACATCCTTGCCGCTGGCCAGCGCAGCCTCGACCGAGGCCTTGGCCGGGCCGTTTTCGCCGCCCATCAGTTCCACAAACACATCGATATCGTCGCGCTTGGCCAAAGCAACGGGATCGGTCTCCCATGCGTAGTCCGACAGGTTCACGCCACGATCCTTGCTGGCGTCACGGGCCGACACCGCGGTAATTTCAATGGGGCGTCCGGTGCGCGCCTGCAGCAGGTCCGCATGGCGACGCACAATCTTGACGACGCCCACACCGACGGTTCCCAAACCCGCAATTCCAAGCCGCAGCGCCTGTGTCATTCCCTTGGGTCCTTTCGCTCGAAATTCCGCCGCTGGCGGGCCATCCTTTGCGCGCTGCCTTAGCGGGTTCAGGGCAGGGGTGCAATCCGTCAGAGCGTCCTGCGTGCTAGTTTATCTGGGCGTTTTGAAGGGCCTCGGCCCGTTTCGCCAGTGCCTCGCTGCGGGCGGTCAGGTCCTCTTCGACCTCGGCCGCCTCGTTGACCGGATCAACGGGCGCGCCCAAAGTGGCATCCAAAGGAAGCAGCTTGGGGTAGGGGGACTTTCGCAACGCTTCGGTTTCGCTGCCTTCTAGCTCGGGGATATCGGCGCAGCCTGCGGCGGTGAGCAGCAGGAATATCAGTGGCAAAGGCTTCATGACGATCCAATTGGTTGCGGCATAGCCCCCGTGATGCACCTTTTGTCAACGCTGTTCAAGCGGGCTTCTATCTGAACAAATGTTCAGATACTGTATCGCTATGGCGCGCACGCAAGGTTCACATTCTGATATCACCGGTCCCCGTATTCGCAAGGCAGCGTTGGGCCTGTTTGCCCGCCATGGCTATGCCGCCGTGTCCATGCGGCAGATCGCGGGTGAGGTCGGCGTGCAGGCCGGTGCGCTCTACAACTACACGCCAGACAAGCAAAGCCTGCTTTATCGCTTGATGCGAGAGCATATGCAGGACCTGCTATCTGCCTATGACGATCTCACCCGATTTGATGATCCACAGGATGCGCTGCGCCAGTTCGTAGGCTTCCACATCCGTTTTCATCTGGAGCGCCCGGATGAGGTTTTCATCGCCTATATGGAACTTCGCAACCTGACGCCCGAGAACTTCTCCGAGATCGAAACCTTGCGCCGCCAGTACGAGGACTCACTCGAGAGCATCTTGCAGCGTGGACATCAGACCGGGCAGTTTGCCGTCAGTGATACCAAGATCGCCACCTTGGCGGTCATTGCCATGCTGAACGGTGTGATCACCTGGTATCGCAGCGGCGGGCGGTTGTCTCTGGATGAGGTCGAACAGGTTTATTGGGACATGGTGCGCAAGGCCGTGTCCGCCTGACCCTAATGGGCCGGGCGGATGAAGGTGCCGTTGCGCAGCTCTCGAAACGCCTGTTGCAACTCAGCCTGAGTGTTCATGACAATCGGACCGTGCCACGCCACGGGTTCGTTGATCGGAGCCCCCGAGATCAGCAGAAACCGCACGCCGTTAGGACCGGCCTGAACCGTCACCTCATCGCCTGAGCCAAAGCGGATGAGTGTTCTGTCCCCGGACATATCGCGGATATTGACCTCTTGCCCCGCGATCTCCTTTTCCAGCAGCACGCCAGTCGGTTGCGACGCATCGGCAAAAGCGGCCTCACCTTCGAACACATAGGCGAAGGCCCGGCGATACGTGTCGATGCGAAAGGTCTTCTTCACACCTGCCGGTATGCTGATGTCAAGATATTGCGGATCGGCTGCGATCCCGTCGACCGGCCCGGTGCGCCCCCAGAACTCGCCCACGATCACGCGCACAATGGTGCCATCATCGTCAGTGATTTCGGGAATATCGCGGCTTTGAACATCCTGATAGCGCGGCGCGGTCATCTTTTGATCCGATGGCAGATTGCCCCACAACTGGAACCCGTGCATCTGACCGCTGGCCGCGCCTTTCGGCATCTCCTGATGCAGAATGCCCGATCCGGCGGTCATCCATTGCACGTCACCCGCCCCCAGCGTTCCGCTGTTGCCCAGCGAGTCACTGTGACCGACGGTTCCTGATAAAACATAGGTGATCGTCTCGATCCCGCGATGTGGATGCCACGGGAAACCGGCCATGTAGTCCCGAGGGTGTTCGTTCCGGAAATCGTCAAACAGCAGAAACGGGTCCAGCTCCGACGGATCCTGAAATCCAAACGCCCGGTGCAGTTTAACGCCTGCGCCTTCCATCGTCGGCACGGCCTTGCGGGTTTCCACAGTAGGTCTGAGTGACATCGAAGCCTCCATCATAACTGGACGCAATCTAAGCCGGGGGCCTGTGCAATCAATTCGCGCAGATACACGCGCTCTGTGCAGGGGTGCTCAGACCCAAGACGGAGCACTGTCCTTTGCCCTTCAAAGCGGCTAAAGCAGGCAAGAACGCAGGAGAGACACATGCAAGAAGACGTGCTGGCCACGGTCGCGGCCTCGGCCCCGCGCCGCTGGATGGGGGTAGGGATGCTGACCACGGTAGGAGCGCTGGTGATCTATGTCGCACTGGCCACGCCGCCTCAACTGGGCTGGCAGGTATTCCTGCTTTTGGTCGGATCAGCTTCATTCTGGCTGTCTCGCCGCATGTGGGTTGCAACCGCAGATACAATCGAACTGACCCGATCATCACTGCGAACGGGATCAGGGCAGGTGATATGCAATCTGGATGAGATCGAAGCGGTCGACCGTGGCGTCTTTGCCTTCAAACCATCGAACGGTTTTCTGATCAAAACCCGCAACTCGGGGGCAAACGCCTGGGCCCCCGGTCTCTGGTGGCGCCTGGGCCGCCGCGTCGGCATCGGCGGCATGACAGCCGCCGCCGAAACCAAGTTCATGTCAGAGATGCTGACAGCGATGCTAGTAGAGCAGGGTTAACCCGCTCTGCTCATGCTCCGCTACCCTCTTGCGCGTCATCAATGTCGTTACCGACATCTTCAAGGTCAATAATCAGGGTTCTGAAGTCGGCCGAGATTTCATTTGTGAAACGCGGACGAGTGAATATGAAATTATCGAAAGAAATATCTTTCACCAGGATTTCGTTAAAGATTGGCACATATTCATTCGAGGTCTCGACCAGGATCAAAGTGTCTCGGTTTGGCATCGGAGGTAGCGCTGCGCGTATGTCTTCGACATTGTCGTCCGTCCATATCCAACTGTAACCGCGCGCAGTCGACCACTGTACGTAGTGGCGATCATCGTCCTCATCAAAGACCAGCAGGGAAACACGCATAGACATTGGTGATCCATTGTTCACCATGCGTATCATCAATTCGTAAAGCGAGTTAATATAAGTATCGTTGATGGTCTCGGTTTCGCGCGAGATGAGGTCGCCGATCGTGTAGGCGGCCTTCAAGTTGGATGCGCTTTGGCGAAATCCCTCAAACCAAGTGTAAGTGGCCGTGGCAGTCCAGAGCAGCATTGGGAAAATCAGGACAGCATCAACTGTCATTGTCCCCACTTCATTCCGCTTGAAAAGCCTAAAGCTCTTTAGGAGTTTCTTTATCTGTTTCATGACTTAGATCGGCTCCTGAACAAATGCGGTGGTGGCCGTCAGAGAGTATTGCCCCGTCCCATCCGGTATCTTTTTGCCAATCGCAGAGGTTGGAAAAACCGGATCAATCCGCGCACAGGCTCGTAAGATCATCAACTCGTTCGATTGGCCATTGACGAAGTTTCTTACTGGCCTGATCTCTTCGGAATTGTCCGTGCAATCCGGTTGCGCGTCGAGGACGATGCCCTCAAATGCGCTTTGCTGGATCATCTCAAGGCGCAGATTCACCGAGCAGTTTTTGATGAAATGGGCGCGATCACAGATAACATCCTTGATGTCATCATGCTCTCTTATGGTTCCCGTTCCCAGTCGAATGTCACGAACGGTCAAGTCGACCGCTCTTTCAAGCATAGATTGATGCATCGTGACAAGTGCCAGTTCCACAGCCGACAAGATGAAGAACATGAAAGCGGGAAATATCAATACGAACTCGATCGTCGCCGTACCATTTTCCGAACGGCGAAAGCGCCGTGCAAGAGAAGCCAATTTACCCATCATTGTGTCAGTCTCAGTTTGCGGATTGACGAGGCGATCGATGCGAACGCGTCTTCGAGGTCCAACCCTTTTACATTGTACACGTGGCTATCCGAGCTCGCGCAATCCTGCAGCAATTTGTAACCACTGCGCGGAGCTTCGAATGCGATGCCATAAACGACGATTCCTTGGTCCTTGGCAGAGTTACAGATGTGTTTTGTGCGCTGGTTTTTTGCAGAGGTTTCCACCTTCGAGAAAGCCTTGCTGTACCACTCGGCCCACGCGCTGGATTGCCAGTAGTAGTTATACCGGGCGTTCCAAGCCAGCGAAACGCGATTGAAGAGTTCTGGGTAGGTTAGACGCACTGCCTCGCCGGGCTCTTCATTGGCCGCGGTCTCAGGGTCGGGTGTGCCATAGGGGTGATCCGCCCATTCGTTGCGCTGAGGCCAAAAGAAGTTTGGTTTACCCTGAGAATGATAGATGGTGTAGTCGCCTTCGACGGTGTTACTCCGGCCCCAGTTGGTAAGGTTCCCAGAATCCGGATTGTACCAGACATCAGAATATCCTTGGCGAAGCGAGGGGTTCAACATGTATTGATCGGTGTTCTTGCCATCAGTCATGACAATAGCGATTTTCAACACATCCGAGTTATAGTTTGTCGGGCGTTCGCGGAAGTTCGTCGGAACAATATTTAAGGGCGCAAATTGAGGATCTGGATCGGTTTGTGTCGCCAGTATTCCTACAATGTCGCGCATGCTGGGATCCAGTAAGGCGACACCCCATTTCATGCCAATATCGATAGATGTATTTCCGTTCGGGCTCAATTGGCTGATATGCTTCAACAATTTAGCCCGATTATTGGTGACGGGAGTAATGGCACTACCCGCGCGAACCGGACAGACCGGTATACTGATCCCGTTCTCGGAATAAGTGAACGGATCGAAATGTGCTGTACGTTCGAGCGTGTCACCACGGTGTAAATCTGCATCGCTGTACTGTTCAGGAATGAAGTTCACGCAATGGGAGTAGTTATGCTCATTGGTGACGTTCGTGAACTTGTTCAACAGCTCTTCGCCAGCATTCACCTGGGTTGCGTAGGGGATGATTGAAATCGAAATTTCGTTCTGCCCTGGCTTATCCAACATTAGGTTCACAAAGTCAGACGCAGCGTCTCTTAGGACCGCCATTTTCGAAAAACTGGGGTCAGCAGACCGTTCGCTCATCGATCCGGAAATATCCAAGATAAGGGAAATCTCGACTGCGCCGATAGATTCTTCCGCGGTGCTTGCAGCCGGCGCAATCATGGATTCAATGCCAGAAAGGCGCATGAAGTTTGTCCGCACAACTGTTTCTGCAGTCGCCGACACCGTGCGCGAGCCAAAGCTCTCTGTAACATCGATAGATTTGAGCCTGTCGCCAAGACCTGCCTTGTCGAGATAAGCTTCTACCACATCTCGCGGTGCTGCGGTTTGGTCGAGGTCTGCGGCCGCGAGAACAGCGCGGTCAAGCGTCGATTGCAGCGTTGCGCGGTCTCGCTCATAGTTCATCATGTCCACGCCAATACCTGTAGCAGCGAGCATCGCGAGGAAAACAAACACTACAAAAAGGGTAAACGCGCCCTCCTCATTTTTGGCGAATTGCCGGAGGATCGTAAATTTGTTCTTTGGCTTGGCAGAGCCAAAACTAGTTAGATTCTTCTTCATATTGGTGACTCCGCTGAGCAGGCCGATAAAGCCCCCAAGGAAAAAATTACTGTACAACTTTAGTGTTCAAACGTGGCGGGAATTGGGCGAAAAGGGCTTGCTTTTGGCCGGTTTGCGGGCATTTCGAAGATAATCCGGCGGTTGCGCGTGGCTCTGTTGTCGCCCTGTGGACAATTTGGTTCAGAGACAGCTTGAGAGCGACTCAGATCGTTCTGATTTGCGCAGACTTAATGAATTGTTCAAAAGTAGACTTAATGAATTGATCAAAAAATGTGCAGATGGCGATTGCGGCTTAGCGTCAGTGATGCGACAAAACGTCATGACGTTTGCCAGTTACCGGTACGGAGGATTATATGACCGGCATCAAAGAACCCAGCTTTCGTGAGAGTGTTGACCTGATGTTCAACAGGGCCGCGTCCCTGATGGATTTGCCGCCGGGTTTGGAAGAAAAGATACGGGTCTGTAACGCCACCTATACCGTGCGGTTTGGTGTTCGCCTTCGAGGTAAGATCCAGACCTTCACCGGATACCGCTCGGTCCATTCGGAGCACATGGAGCCGGTAAAAGGCGGAATCCGTTATGCGCTGGCTGTGAACCAGGATGAGGTTGAGGCGCTTGCCGCGCTGATGACCTATAAATGTGCGTTGGTTGAAACACCGTTTGGCGGCTCGAAAGGCGGATTGTGCATTGATCCGCGTCAGTATGAAGAACACGAACTGGAGCAGATCACCCGCCGTTTCGCCTATGAACTGGCTAAACGTGACCTAATCAACCCGTCTCAGAACGTGCCTGCCCCGGATATGGGAACGGGTGAGCGTGAGATGGCATGGATGGCTGACCAGTATGCGCGGATGAACACTACAGATATCAACGCGCGGGCCTGTGTGACCGGCAAACCGTTGAATGCGGGCGGTATCTCGGGGCGGGTCGAAGCGACCGGTCGTGGCGTTCAGTATGCGTTGCGTGAATTCTTCCGTCATCCCGAAGACGCCAAGAAAGCGGGGTTGTCCGGGAAACTGGATGGCAAGCGCGTGATCGTGCAGGGTCTGGGGAACGTGGGTTATCACGCGGCCAAGTTCTTGAGCGAAGAGGACGGGGCGCGGATTATCGGCATCATCGAGTGGGATGGGGCTCTGTTCAATCCCGATGGCATCGATGTCGAGGCGGTGCGCCAGTGGATCGTCAAGCATGGAGGCGTCAAGGACTATCCGGACGCAACACATACCGCAGAAGGTGCGGCTGTTCTGGAAGAGGATTGCGATATCCTTATTCCGGCGGCTCTGGAAGGCGTGATCAACCTGACGAATGCCGAGCGCATCAAGGCCCCGTTGATCATCGAGGCCGCGAATGGCCCCGTGACGGCAGGTGCGGACGAGATTCTGCGCAAAAAAGGCACCGTCATTATTCCTGACATGTACGCAAACGCCGGGGGTGTGACGGTATCCTATTTCGAATGGGTCAAGAACCTCAGCCATATCCGGTTCGGACGCATGCAGCGCCGTCAGGAAGAAGCGCGGCATGAGCTTATTGTCAGCGAATTGGAACGGCTGGATCGCTATCTGGGTGATGCATGGTCGATGTCGCCAGACTTCAAAGCCAAGTACCTCAAGGGTGCGGATGAGCTGGAGCTGGTTCGTTCGGGCCTCGATGACACGATGCGGATTGCCTATCAGTCGATGAGTGAGGTCTGGCACAGCCGCGCGGATGTCGAAGATCTGCGGACGGCCGCATATATCGTTGCGATCGACCGCGTTTCGAAGAGCTATCGCGCCAAAGGGCTCTGAGCTCAGCGTATTTAAGAGATATGCCGGACCAACTTTGTTGGTCCGGTTATTGTTGCTGGATGATGTCCACGACAATTGAATAACGACCCCGATGCCTTTGATGGTTTCATTTAGGGTGCCTTCGCTGGTGCCGGGTTTGATGGCGCGTTGACGTTGGAAGACGTCAATGAGCGAAAGATCAGCCAGCAAAGATGGGTACGGCTCAGATTGCAGGCGCTGCATTTCGGCTTCGGCATTGAAGAGGCCCCCGATATCGCATTTCGCCCAGGTTTCGTCGCCCACAGACAAGTCCATGTCGAAAACGGGGGCGGCGCGCTCTGGAGGCGTTGATACTGCTGGTCAGAGTTGGTTTGATGCCGACCAGAACCGCAGGGAGGTCTGAATGCGTTTTTCCGGCTTGAGAGTTCTCAAGGAAGGGTTGACCGGCAACAAGGGTTGGACGCCGCATTGGCGCGACCCTGAGCCGAAGGCCGAATATGACATCGTTATCATAGGCGGCGGCGGTCATGGTCTTAGCACGGCTTATTACCTGGCCAAAGAGCACGGCTTAACCAATGTAGCTGTACTGGAAAAAGGTTATATCGGCGGTGGCAATGTGGGGCGAAACACGACGATCGTCCGGGCGAACTATTTCCTGCAGGGTAATTCCGAGTTCTATTCGCATTCCCTGAAGCTGTGGGAGCGTCTGGAGGAAGACCTGAACTACAACGTCATGCATTCTCAGCGTGGGATCATCAATCTGTTCCACTCGGATGGGCAGCGCGATGCAGCGGCGCGACGTGGGAACATGATGATCAGTCAGGGCGACGACGCGATCCTGTTGAGCCGCGACGAGTTGCGCGAAATGGTGCCCTATCTGAATTTCGACGATCTGCGCTTTCCTCTTTATGGGGCGCTCTATCACCCGCGCGGGGGAACGGCGCGCCATGATGCGGTCGCGTGGGGGTATGCGCGCGGCGCGGATCAGCGTGGTGTTGACCTGATTCAGAACTGCGAAGTGACCGGGGTTGATATCGAAAACGGTACTGTGCGCGGCGTGCAGACCACCCGCGGGCCGATCCGCGCGAAGAAAGTGGCGATGGTCGCAGCAGGCCGGTCGGGACAGGTGGCGGCGATGGCCGGGATGCGGCTACCGATAGAGAGTCATGTTTTGCAGGCCTTTGTGACCGAAGGGCTCAAGCCCTGCATTGATCATGTCGTGACCTTTGGCATGGGGCATTTCTATATCAGCCAGTCCGATAAGGGCGGGCTGGTCTTTGGCGGTGATCTGGATTTCTACGCCTCTTACGCGGCGCGGGGTAATTTGCCGACCGTTGAAAGTGTGATGGAGGCCGGGGTTGCCCTGATGCCGATGATTGGTAAGGCGCGCGTGCTGCGGTCCTGGGGCGGTATCATGGATATGTCGCCCGACGGCTCTCCGATCATTGATCGGACGGATATCGACGGGCTCTATCTGAACTGCGGCTGGAACTACGGCGGGTTCAAGGCGGTTCCGGGCTCGGGCAATGTATTTGCGCATCTGATCGCGACGGATCGGTATCATGAGAACGCCACCGGTTTCCAGATCGATCGCTTCCGCACCGGGCGCGGGATCATTGATGAAGAGGGCAAGGGCTCTCAACACAATCTGCATTGAGGGTGGCGATGTCGGATTTGAGTATTTCTGAAAAGATGAAGCAGGGGGCGTGGTCATGAGGATCGCATGTCCGTATTGCGGTGAGCGGGATCGTCGCGAGTTCTATTACCGCGGCGCTGCTGTCGATCTGGGACGTCCGGTCCCGGATGCCGGTGAGGCCGCTTGGGATGATTTCGTTTATTTGCGAGACAATCCGGCGGGTCCAACCCGAGAGCTTTGGTATCACGAAGGTGGCTGCGGCGCGTGGATCGTCGTCACCCGCGATACGACCACCCATGAGATGTTGGGAGCGCAATTGGCGTCCGAGGTGAATACATGAGGATCGCGGGCAAGGGGCTGATTGATCGTACGCAAACGGTGCCGTTTGTTTTTGATGGCGTCGGTTATGAGGGGTTTCAGGGCGACACGCTGGCCTCGGCCTTGTTGGCCAATGGCGTCCGCCTCATGGGGCGGTCGTTCAAGTACCACCGCCCGCGCGGTGTTCTGACGGCGGGGAGCGAGGAACCCAACGCCTTGATGACAGTCGGACAGGGCGCAGCGCAAGAGCCCAATGTGCGCGCCACCATGCAGGAGATCTATCCCGGGCTCGAAGCGCGCAGCCAGAACCGCTGGCCCAGCCTTGGTTTCGATATCATGGCGGTCAACGATTTGGCGGCTCCGTTTCTGGGGGCGGGGTTTTATTACAAGACCTTCATGTGGCCGAAGAGCTTTTGGGAAAAGCTCTATGAGCCCGTGATCCGCCGCGCGGCGGGGCTTGGTGCATTGTCTGGTGAGGATAATGTCGACAAGTACGAAAGCGCCTATGCCTTCTGTGATCTGCTTGTCATTGGTGCGGGGCCTGCCGGATTGATGGCCGCGCTGACGGCCGCACGCGCCGGGGCGGATGTTATCTTAGCAGATGAGAATGCGCGGATGGGCGGACGGCTGCTGGCTGAGACCTATGAAGTCGATGACAAGCCGGGTCATGACTGGGCGGGTGAGGTTCTGGCCGAACTCAGCAGCATGGATAATGTGCGCCTGATGACCCGCACCACGGTTGCGGGGGCGTACGATCAGGGCACCTTTGCGGCGTTGGAGAAAGTGCTGCACCACACAGATCGCCGCCCGAACGGCGCTCCGCTGGAGACCTATTGGCGGATCGTGGCAAAACGCTCGGTTCTGGCCGCAGGCGCGTTGGAGCGTCCGGTGGCGTTCCGCGACAATGACCGCCCAGGGATCATGACTGCCGGAGCGGTGCGGGCCTATCTGAACCGCTGGGGTGTCAGCCCGGGAAAGAACGTGACGATCTTTGGCAATACCGACGACATTCATCGTACGGCACGCGACTTGCTACAGGCCGGTGTCCACGTGGCCGCCGTGATCGACAGCCGCCACGATGCGCCCTTATCGGATGACTATGAGGTGCTGCGTGGCGCGCAGGTCTGTGGCAGTTCAGGCCGCAAAGGTCTGGAATCGATCACCGTCCGACGAGCCAGTGGCGAAGATCGCATCCATACGGATTGTCTGGCGATGACCGGAGGATGGAACCCCTCGGTACATCTGACCTGCCACATGAATAGTCGTCCAACATGGAAGCGCGAGATTGAAGGCTTTATGCCAACACCGGGGGCAGTGCCGGGCATGGTGACTGCGGGGGCGTGCAATGGCTCGTTCTCGACTGCGGCCTGCCTGCGCGAAGGCGTTGAGGCGGCTGAAGGCCTACTTGGTGATCTGGGTTTCAAAGTGCCCAAGATCACTTTGCCGCAGGCCGAGGATACGCCTTACGAGATCGCTCAGCTCTGGGCCGTACCCGGCAAAGGGCGCGCGTGGCTGGATTTCCAGAACGATGTGACAGTGAAAGACGTCAATCAGGCGGCGACTGAGAACTTCCGGTCGGTCGAGCATATGAAGCGTTACACCACGCAAGGCATGGCGACGGATCAGGGCAAGAACTCGAACGTGGCGGCGCTGGCCATTTTGGCCGATGCAACCGGGCGCGGGATACCCGAGACCGGGACCACGACGTTCCGCCCGCCCTATTCTCCGATTGCCATCGCGGCGCTGGGCGCAGGGGCCGAAGGTGAAGGGTTCAAACCGCAGCGCTTTACAACCTCGCACAAGACGACCGTGGCGCGGAAGGCCCCTCTGATCGAGGCTGGGCTTTGGTATCGGCCCAGCTATTTCCCGAAAGATGGAGAAACCAATTGGCGGCAATCCTGCGACCGCGAGGTCAATATGGTGCGTCAGGCAGTTGGGGTGTGCGATGTGTCGACCCTCGGCAAGATCGACATACAGGGGCCGGATGCGGGCGCGTTTCTGGATTTTGTCTATACGAATATGTTCTCGACCCTGAAAGTCGGTCGTGCGCGCTATGGTCTGATGCTGCGCGAAGACGGGTTTGTCATGGATGACGGCACCACTGCGCGGCTGGGCGAGACGCACTATCTGATGACCACCACCACCGCTGCGGCGGGCGAGGTGATGAAACATCTGGAGTTCGTACATCAGGGTCTGCGGCCCGATCTGGATGTGTCGTTCACTTCCGTTACCGAGCAATGGGCGCAGTTCGCGGTGGCCGGACCGAATTCGCGCGAGTTGTTGAACGGGCTACTGGATGAACCTCTCGATGATGAAAACTGGCCATTCATGGCTTGCGGCCCGGTCTCGGTTCTGGGCGTTCAGGGGCGTTTGTTCCGCATCTCGTTCTCGGGCGAGCATGCCTATGAGATCGCCGTGCCTGCACGCTATGGAACGAGCCTATTCGACATTCTGACGGAACGGGCCGAGGCGCTGGGCGGCGGTCTGTACGGGATGGAGGCTCTGAACGTTCTTCGGATTGAAAAGGGCTTTATCACGCATGCCGAGATCCACGGGCGAACGACTGCCTATGACATCGGCATGGGCCGGATGGTGTCGCAGAAGAAAGACTGTATCGGCAAAACCATGTCTGAACGTGCCGGTCTGGAAGAGCCGGGTCGCGAGCGGTTGGTCGGTTTGAAGCCGATCGGTGAAAGCAGGGAACTGCTGGCCGGCGCGCATCTTTACAACGAAGAGGCTGAACCGGTGCGGACAAATGACCAAGGATATCTGACCTCGGTCTGTTACTCTCCTACGCTGGAGACGATGTTGGGCTTGGGCTTTCTTGCGGATGGGCCCGAGAGGTATGGGGAAATCGTGAAAATGGTCGATCATCTGCGCGGCGTTACGACTCTGTGCGAAGTGGTGAACCCGGTCTTCTTTGACCCTGAAGGAGGACGCGTCCGTGGATAAGCTGATCGCCAAAACGCCTTGCGACGGGATGCTGCCTCTGACTGTTGGCTCGGTCACGCTCAGCGAAGAAGAAGCGGGGGCGATCCATTCGATTTCGCCTTTCAAGGGAAAGCAAAAGGCGCTGTCGGAAGCTCTGAAAACAGCGCATGGGATGACCTATCCGTCGGCCAACCGCGCAACGGGTAAAGCGGGTGCGCGGGCAATCTGGTTCGGCCCGGCGCATGCGATGCTGATGGGACCTGTACCTGACGCGACCTTGACCAAGAATGCAGCTATCGTGGACCAATCAGATGCTTGGGCTGTGGTCCGATTAGAGGGCGCTGACGTCGAAGACGTACTGGCGCGCGTGGTGCCAGTCGATCTGCGCGGCACACAATTCAAGCGTGGGCACACTGCGAGGACCTTGCTGTTTCATATGACCGCATCGATCACGCGCGTTGGTGAGAACGCGTTTCAGATCATGGTCTTCCGATCCATGGCCGAGACACTGGTTCACGATTTGAAAAGGGCGATGGAAGGCGTCGCCGCGCGCGGGTAAGCTGCACTGAAAGAAACGAATCCGGGAGATCCCCATGTTGCGTATCGCCATCGTTGCGGCCCTGCTGGCCACCCCAGTGGTTGCTCAGGAAACCAAGGAACAAAGCTGTAAGTATCAGGCTGATGTGGTTGCAGCGATACAGAAGGCACGCCTTGACCGGGTCAAGGAACGCGACGTCGCGCAGGCCGTAGCTGATAGCGGCCCGACATGGCCCGAGAACTATAATGCGGCGGTTCCTCTGATTGCGCCTTGGGTATATGAGCAAAAGATGCGCGACGTGCGTAAGAAGGATCTCGGTGCGGCATGGCTGGAGCTATGTTTGCAGCAATAATCCACAGTCCGGACATTTCCCTGTGGACAACCGCGCGCCATGCCCTTGGCGCGCGTTTCGATTTCTGGCAGGTTTGAAAGATGTCTTTGCCCCCCGGATTTCTGGATGAACTACGCACACGCCTCAGCCTGTCGCAGGTCGTCGGGCGCAAGGTCATGTGGGATCAGCGCAAGTCCAATCAGGGTAAGGGCGACATGTGGGCGCCGTGCCCGTTTCATCATGAAAAGACTGCCTCGTTCCACGTCGATGATCAGAAGGGATTCTATTACTGTTTCGGCTGCCACGCCAAAGGGGATGCGATCAGTTTCGTGAAAGAGACCGAAAATGTCTCGTTCATTGAAGCGGTCGAGATTCTGGCGCGCGAGGCCGGGGTGCCGATGCCAGCGCGCGATCCTAAAGCTCAGGAGAAACAGGATCGGCGCTCGCAACTGGCTGAGGTGATGGAGCAGGCGGTCCAGTTCTTCCGCCTACAGCTCAAGACCGGGGCTGGAGCCGCAGCGCGCGACTACCTGACCCGTCGGGGACTGGACGCACAGGCTTTGGATCGGTGGGAGATCGGGTTTGCCCCTGACGCTTGGCAGGCGTTGTGGGATCATCTGACCGGCAAGAACGTGGCCGAGGACTTGATCCTAGGAGCCGGTCTGGCCAAGCCATCGAACAAGGGCAAGAAACCCTATGACACCTTCCGTAACCGGATCATGTACCCGATCCGCGACCCGCGCGGACGCTGCATCGCCTTTGGCGGTCGGGCCATGGACCCCAATGACAACGCCAAATATTTGAACTCGCCTGAGACCGATTTGTTCGACAAAGGGCGCAGCCTCTACAATCACGGCCCTGCGCGGCAGGCGGCGGGGAAGGGGCAGTCTCTGATTGTGGCCGAGGGCTACATGGACGTGATCGCTCTGGCCGAGGCCGGATTTGGCGCGTCGGTTGCGCCTTTAGGGACGGCGATCACCGAGCATCAGTTGCAATTGCTTTGGCGTATCTCAGACGAGCCCATTATCGCTCTGGACGGTGACACCGCTGGTCTGCGTGCGGCGATGCGGGCGGTCGATTTGGCATTGCCGTTGCTGGAGGCGGGCAAATCCTTGCGCTTTGCTTTGATGCCCGAAGGTAAAGACCCCGACGACCTGCTGCGCGCCGAAGGGGCGGGGGCGGTTCAGGCTGTGCTGGATGCTGCAATCCCGATGGTCAAACTGCTGTGGCAACGCGAGACTGACGGCAAGGTCTTCGACAGTCCCGAGCGTAAGGCGGCGCTGGATAAATCCCTGCGTGAGAAGATCAAGCTGATCCGCGACCCCTCGATCCGGTCGCATTACGGGCAGGAAATTAAGGACCTGCGCTGGCAATTGTTTCGCCCCCAGAGACAATCGCAAAATCGTGCGTGGCAACCGCGCGGAAAATGGCAGCCGCAGGCGCAGCCTGCCACGCCCGGTGCACGCGCGTCGTTTCTGGCGTCGTCCGAGAATGCGGATATCCAGCTACGTGAAGCGGCCATTCTGGCAATTGCCATCCTAAATCCGCAGGTTGTCGTACAATTTGAGCATCAGCTTGAGGAAATGGATTGCCACGATCCCGATCACGCCGCCTTGCGCGAAGCGATCCTGCGCCATGCCATCGACGATCCTGACAACCTGAAAGACCACATCGTTCAAACTTTGGGGCCGGAACCCCTTGAAAACCTGCTGGCCCTTCGCCATGTCGCAGTGATCCCCTGTGTGTACAAACCGGGCGACGTTGAAAAGGCCGAGATGACGCTGGCCGAGGAACTCGCAAAGATCAAAGCGCTCCGGGGTTTGGATGCTGAGATTGCCGAAGCGGCGGAGGAACTGTCCGATCTGGCCGATGAGGCGCTGACATATCGGCTGGCGCAAGCCGCCGAAGAGCGCAACCGCACAAGCCGTAGCCAGAACGAAGACAGGGCCGTATTCGACATCGCCGACAATGGTGCGCGAATCAACCGCGACGAGAAAGACGCGTTTGAGGCCATCATGTCGGGTATCAATTTCGAGCGGAAACGCCGGTAATGTGGTGTTTTCGTAAGGCACTGGAAAAGAAAAACGGGTAAACGGGTGGCCGAATCACTTCTACGCGCTAATGATTCGGACCAAACGAATCACCCATCCCTGCAGGAGCATTGAATGGCCGCCAAGGATACGAACGAAGACCGCAAATCCGACGAGCAGGAACAGGAAATCTCGCTGGACATGAGCCAGGCCCAGGTCAAGAAGATGATCGCCGAGGCTCGCGAGAAAGGTTACATCACCTACGACCAGCTCAATCAGGTGCTGCCGCCTGATCAGGTCAGCTCGGAACAGATCGAAGATGTCATGTCGATGCTGTCCGAGATGGGCATCAACATCATCGAAGATGAAGAGGCCGAGGAAGAAGAAAACAAAGGCTCGACCGAACTGGTTACCACCGAAGGCCCGCGCGAGGTTGCGCTGGCTGGTGCCGCGACCGAAAAGTTGGACCGCACCGACGATCCCGTGCGCATGTATCTGCGCGAGATGGGTTCGGTCGAATTGCTGAGCCGCGAGGGCGAGATTGCCATCGCCAAGCGGATCGAGGCCGGTCGAAACACCATGATTGCCGGTCTGTGCGAAAGCCCGTTGACCTTCCAAGCGATCACCATCTGGCATGACGAATTGCTGAGCGAAGACATTCTGTTGCGTGATGTCATTGATCTTGAGACGACTTTCGGCAATCAGCTGGACGAAGATGGTGAGGTTGAGGAACCGGTCGTAGACACATCCACAGTTCAGGCAGCCAAACCTGAAAAGGATACGGGTCCGGAGCTGGATGCTGACGGCAACCCGATCGCCAGCGACGACGATGACGACGAAGACGATCAGGCCAACATGTCACTTGCCGCGATGGAAGCGGCACTGAAGGATCAGGTTCTGACTACGTTGGAACGAATCTCGACCGACTTCGCAATGCTGTCCGAAATGCAGGACAGCCGGATTTCTGCGACGCTGAATGAGGATGGCACTTTCAGCGCGAAGGACGAAGAAACCTATCAGAAGCTGCGCGCTGAGATTGTTGAACTGGTGAATGGTCTTCACCTGCACAACAACCGGATCGAAGCTCTGATCGACCAGCTTTATGGCATCAATCGCCGGATCATGTCACTGGACAGCTCGATGGTGAAACTGGCTGACCAGGCTCGCATCAACCGTCGCGAGTTCATCGATGCCTATCGTGGCCGCGAGTTGGACCCGAACTGGCTGGCCGAAATGGCCGAGAAGCCGGGGCGGGGTTGGCAGATGTTCATCGAACGCTCGACCGAAAAGGTTGAGGAACTGCGCAACGACATGGCTCAGGTTGGCCAATATGTTGGTCTGGATATCCCTGAATTCCGCCGCATCGTGCAGCAGGTTCAAAAGGGTGAGAAAGAGGCGCGGCAAGCCAAGAAGGAAATGGTCGAAGCCAACCTGCGTCTGGTGATCTCGATTGCCAAAAAGTACACGAACCGTGGCCTGCAGTTCCTTGATCTTATTCAAGAAGGTAACATCGGCCTGATGAAGGCGGTGGACAAGTTCGAATACCGCCGCGGCTACAAGTTCTCGACCTATGCGACCTGGTGGATCAGGCAGGCAATCACGCGCTCGATCGCGGATCAGGCGCGCACGATCCGTATTCCGGTGCATATGATCGAGACGATCAACAAGCTGGTTCGGACCGGTCGTCAGATGCTGCACGAAATCGGCCGCGAGCCGACGCCGGAAGAGCTGGCCGAGAAGCTGCAGATGCCGCTTGAGAAGGTTCGCAAGGTAATGAAGATCGCCAAGGAGCCGATCAGCCTTGAGACGCCCATCGGCGACGAAGAAGACAGCCAACTGGGCGATTTCATCGAGGACAAGAATGCCGTGCTGCCGCTGGACAGCGCCATTCAGGAGAACCTCAAGGAAACCACGACACGGGTTCTGGCCTCGCTTACACCGCGTGAAGAACGTGTTCTGCGGATGCGCTTTGGCATCGGTATGAACACCGACCATACGCTGGAAGAGGTTGGTCAGCAGTTCAGCGTGACCCGCGAACGTATCCGTCAGATCGAGGCGAAAGCGCTGCGGAAGCTGAAACATCCCAGTCGGTCGCGGAAACTTCGGTCGTTCCTGGACCAGTAAGTCAAAGGCGCCCTGGGGCGCCTTTTTCTTTGTGTCGTTCACGATGGCCGAACTTCACTTCAATTTGGCGAGAACGCGCAAGGATCGCGTGGTGGCACGCTCTATATCGCGGGTGTCCACTCATGGGACAGGCCGGGGCGAGGTGGTGACGCTGATGACCCTCGGCCACCCTCAACTGCGGTTCAGAGGATGGTCGACGCGTTTGCGGAATGCGCTAGGGGCTTGTCCGGTCCAGCGCTTGAAGGCAGTGGAAAAGGCGGCCTGGTCAGAATAGCCCAGGCAATAGGAAATCTCGGACAGGTTCATGCCGTTCTTGATGAACGTCTGCGCCAGATCGCAGCGCAAATCCTCGACGATTTCACGATAGCTGGTCCCCTCATCCGACAACCGGCGCGCCAAGGTGCGCGGGCTAAGACCAAGCTGCGCTGCGGCTTCTTCGGCTTGAATGATGCTACCCGGCATTGACCCGGTGATCAGACCTTCGATCTTTGCCCGCGTCTTTTGCTGAGGTGAGCGACGCTCGGCCAGCAGGCGCTCGGCATATTCCAGCAAATGGGCGCGTAGACTGGGGTCATAGGTCGGAACCGGGGTGTCCAGAGATGGCAGCGACAGGATGATCTCAAGCCGTTCCGCCCCGAATGCCACGGGGAACCCTCCGATTTTCGCGAATGCGTCCGTGTGCTGACCAACTTCGTGTTGAAAGCGAATTTCAATCGGTTGCAGCTGGGTTTGTGTTAACGCGCGCATCCTGGCAATAGCCGCGAACAACAGGAACTCGGTGCGGCGGTGATAGCGATGGAATCCGGGGTCCTTCCAGTTCGCCTCGAGCGAGGCGGAGTTGCCTGACACACGCAGGCGGAAGGCCAGAGCCGGGTCGATGATGCCATGAAAACGTGCGGTGTTTTCCATCACCTGTTTCAGATCGCGTGAATATTTACTGATATAGGCCGTGACGCTTGATGAAGCGCTGAACTGTAGCCCTGCGCTTGCGCCAAAGGTGATATCGCCGACCGCGTCGCAGGCATGGCGCACAAACAGCGCCTCTTTATGCGCGCTGTACTGAGTGGCGGGTAGAGCGATATCTGACCGTTGCAAATCGCTGTACCCGAGTACGCGATCAACGACCATTGCATTTGCGCGGGCCTCAAGTGCGTGGGACAACAACTGAATTCTAGAGATATCAACGTCCATCTATCTTGCCTGAAATGCATGCGAATATATTTGTACAGCCTAGCGGCAATACTGCAGGTAACGCCAGCTTTTGGGATGATGACCTGAACTCGCAAGGAATTGACCGGAATTGCCAAGACAGGCGATCTGACCCGAAGTATCTTGAAATTGTTGTCGGGTTTGCACCTTTATCGGGGATAAGGTCAGAGCCTGGGCGAGCGGTCTACCAAACCGTCTCGACGGGTTCCCCGGCACCTCCCGTTCCATTCATGTCGCATTGCAGCGATCCGATGAGCGTGCGAGCATTCCGCAATTCTGCGGCAACTCTTTTAAACATCATGCCAGACCTGACCATGCCGGAAACTGATCTGATCGTCTTTGACGGTGAATGCGTGCTGTGTTCCGGTTTCTTTCGGTTCATGTTGCATCACGACAAGAAACACCGGTTCCTCTTTGCCACTGCGCAGTCTCGGCTTGGGCAAAGACTTTATGCGCAGCTGGGTCTGCCGGTCACGGATTTTGAAACCAATCTGGTCATCGTCAACGGGCGGGTTCACCAAAGGCTGGATGCCTTTGCGGCGGCGATGCGGGCTTTGCCGGGGCTGTGGCGGGTTCTTGCACTTTGCCGATACCTGCCGCGCATCGTAAAAGACCCGCTTTATCATGCGATTGCCCGAAATCGATACGCGTTGTTTGGGCGGCGTCAGACCTGTCTAATTCCTGATCCGTCGCTAACCGAGCGGTTTGCAATCGATGGATTCTGACGACGATCCGTTTTTGCAAGCGCTCGCTGGAGGGCGGGGTCTGTCGCCAGCCGTCCGAGCCTTGCATCGGCGCGAAGGGCGGTATCTCGGGCGTTGCGATGTCACGCGGGGCAGGGGGCCGTTTGTGGCGATGGCTCTGCGTGCCGGTCGGTTCCCGCCCTCGGGCCAGGACCTGCCCGTATCGCTCAATATTCAGCGCGATGGTGGCAGATGGATTTGGACGCGTGATTTCGCGGGTCACAAGACCCGTTCATTGCTCAGCTTTGATCAATCCCGGTACTGCGTCCGCGAGCAAATCGGAGCGCTGACGATTTGGATGCGGCCCAGCCCTGCCGAAACAGGATTAAGCATCGCGATCCATCGGCTCTGCCTGTTCGGCATTCCGTGCCCGGGGTTTCTGCTGCCCCGATCGGCTTCGACCGAAGGCGAGGATGATCAATCGCGGTTTTGTTTCGACATCTCAGCATATTTGCCCGGAGGTGGTCTGTTGATCCGGTATCAGGGTTGGATGGCACCCGATAACGAAAATCAGGGTGTCGCCTGAAATGATTGTGAGGCACACTGTTCTGACGAGCGCGCCGGGCTAAGCTATACCTCAGGTGGAAACAGGAAGATGGTAACGATGAAACAGTTTATCTCATTGGTGATTGCGGCTCTGATGGCGCTGAGCGTACCTGTCACCGCAAACGCGTCCCGTAATGGTTTTCAGACCGCGGCGATCAACAATACCGAATTCGAAGTTATTCCGCGCGGGCGCCAGGACATTGACGGTTATTGGTGCGCGGCTGCTGACTTTGCGCGCCGAAATCTGGGGGCAGGTTGGCAGGACAGGATCTATGTGCTGCGCGGCTATGGTCCAAGTGTGACGACAGGGCGTAAGACAGCTGTTCAGTTTGCGCTGAAGATGCC
The DNA here is from genome assembly GCF_056537345.1 of Ruegeria sp. CF4. Lineage (NCBI taxonomy): Bacteria > Pseudomonadati > Pseudomonadota > Alphaproteobacteria > Rhodobacterales > Roseobacteraceae > Ruegeria > Ruegeria sp. CF4. The sequence continues at coordinate 374,386 of NZ_JBQFRJ010000001.1, forward strand.
CGCCAACGTCGATCAGCAAGGCAGTATCTCTGTCGGGTTCAAAGCCGGTGACAGCATGTCGGTACAAGGTGCGAATGGCCGCTGTAGTCGCCGGTTGCTGCGCAATTGATACATGGCGCAGTCTGAATTCACGATCCAGACGCAGGGCGCGGGACTCTATGAGATTACCGCGCCCGTGCGTACGTGGCTGCAGCCGTTTTCAGATGGTTTGCTGACGCTCTTTGTGCGGCATACGTCGTGCTCATTGCTGATCCAGGAAAATGCCGACCCCGAGGTTCAGACCGACTTGCGCGCCTTCTTCGACCGACTGGTGCCGCCTTCGGATCATCCTACGATGTCCTATCTGCGCCACACTTATGAGGGACCGGACGACATGCCTGCTCATATCAAGGCGGCGATGATGCCGGTTTCGCTGTCGATTCCGGTCACAGCCGGGCAGCCTGTTCTGGGCACATGGCAAGGCATCTATCTGTTTGAACACCGTAACGCCCCGCATTTGCGAAAGGTTGCAGCGCACTTCTCGTGACCCTTTATTTAGCGGTGAAAAATTCCGACTACCCAAATCCTAGCGGCTGTCCTATAGTTGTGGATAAGTAGGCCGTAGTGCTTACAACAAGAGGCGGAACTAGGGACGAGGAGACGGCGGATGCGCTGCCCGTTTTGCGGAAATATCGATACTCAGGTCAAGGATTCACGCCCGGCAGAGGATCACGTGGCGATCCGCAGGCGCCGGTTTTGTCCGGCCTGTGGCGGCCGGTTCACCACCTACGAGCGCGTGCAACTGCGCGATCTGGTTGTCATCAAGACCAACGGAAAACGCGAGGATTTCGACCGCGACAAGCTTGAGCGTTCGATCCGCATTTCGATGCAGAAACGCCCGATTGAGCCGGACCGGATCGACCAGATGATCTCGGGCATCGTGCGCCGACTTGAGAGCATGGGCGAGACGGATATTCCGTCCAATAAAATCGGTGAAATCGTCATGGAGGCGCTGGCCCGGATTGACACTGTTGCGTATGTTCGCTTTGCAAGTGTCTACAAGAATTTCCAGGCGGCCGATGATTTCGAGGAGTTCGTCCACGAGTTGCGCCCGCCGCAGCCCACGACGGATGAGTGAGCGAAACAGATAAGCGATTTATGGCGCTGGCCCTGTCACTAGGGCGGCGCGGTCAGGGCCAATGCTGGCCTAATCCAGCCGTCGGGTGCGTTGTCGTGCGTAACGGGCGGATTGTCGGGCGCGGCTGGACGCAGCCCGGTGGACGTCCGCATGCAGAAACCGAAGCCTTGGCACAGGCCGGATCTGCGGCGGAGGGCGCGACGGCTTATGTCTCGCTTGAGCCATGCGCGCACCACGGAAAGACACCGCCCTGCGCACAGGCATTAATCGACGCCAAGGTCGCACGCGTCGTCTGCGCAATTGAGGACAGCGATCCGCGGGTGGCCGGGCAGGGCTTTGACATGTTGCGCGCTGCCGGGATCGACGTGCAGACCGGCGTCATGGCTTATGAGGCCGAGCAGGACCATGTGGGGTTCTTCCTGAAAACGGAACAAGGCCGCCCGTTTGTGACGCTCAAACTGGCCAGCAGCTTTGATGGGCGGATCGCAACGGAGAGCGGCCACAGCCAGTGGATCACGGGCCCCGAGGCGCGGCGGGCAGTCCATGCGATGCGTGCCCGGCATGATGCGGTTATGGTCGGGGCAGGGACGGCGCGGGCGGATGATCCGTCGCTGACAGTGCGCGATCTGGGCGTGACGCAGCAGCCCGTACGTGTGATCGTGTCACGCCATCTCGACCTGCCCTTGATGGGGCAACTGGCTCGGACTGCGAAAGATATTCCAGTCTGGCTCTGCCATGGTCCGCACCCCGATGCCGAACGTGCCCGCACGTGGGAGGGGCTGGGCGCAAGGCTAATCCCCTGCGCGCTTCAGGGGCATCACGTCGACGCCGCCGACCTTTTACAACAGCTTGGTCAGGCTGGTCTGACACGCATATTCTGCGAGGGAGGGTCGGCTTTGGCAGGCTCTCTGCTCAAGGCTGATCTGGTGGACGAGCTGGTGGGCTTCACCGCAGGGTTGATGATCGGGGCCGAGGGGCTGTCTGCAATTGGCGCGCTTGGTCTTGAGACGCTCGAAGCCGCCCCCCGATTCGATTTGATCGAGACGCGGGTTTTGGGCGGTGACCTCCTGCATCGCTGGGCGCGGACGACGCGCTGAAGGTCAACGCCACAGATGCGCGTAGGTCGCCAATGCGCCCTGGAGTTTCGACAGAATGCGATTGATCGGTCCCCGAGGGTATGACCCCTCTTGCGCCAGTCGCTCAACGGCGATTTCGACCGGGCAGGGTTGTCCGGTCTCTGGATCGAAATAGCGCGGATAGTCGATCAGCGCAGCGTGCACCAGGCCCAGCAAGGACGGCCGTGCCCCCCTGCGCGCCGGAACCGCCCCTAAATCAACCGTTAGGCCCCAGCCTGCGTAAAAGGGTGCTCCCAGAGTGGTGACCTTCACATCGCGTAGTAGCGCCTCGAAACCCATCAGAGATGTCATAGTCCAAAGCTCATCCACCTGCGTCAGCAGCGTCGCGGGATCGGCCTGGTAAGCGATCACGTCAGCCAGACCCTCGGCATCGATCTGCCCATCGCGCAATCCGGCTTCGACATCAGGATGGGGTTTGTAGATCAGGACCGCATCCGGGTTGGCCTTACGTGCCGCACGCAGTAGCTCCAGATTGGTGCGGACGGTGCTGGTGCCCAACCTGATCGAGGCGTCATCTTCGACCTGCCCGGGCACCAGTATGCGGCGGCCTTCCGGAAGCAGCGGCGCGGGATTGCCTGTGTTGTACTTGCTCAGCCCGTCTGCCAAAAGCTGCGCCACCAGTCGTTCGGCCCGGAGCCGTTGGTCCGGTCGTAGTGTTTCGCGCGCGGCGATCCATTCCTCCAGCCGACTTGGGCGTGTGGGGTCGTAGTAGATGCCCAGATCATCCGTCACGAGCGAGAGGGGAGGAACGAGCTCTGCCCCCAGCCCGCGCGAACGCAAGAAGCCATCCTCAACGTGAATAACATCTGCTGATTCTCCGGCCCGGCTGGCCCAGCACATATGCGGCCCAGATGGTGTCTTTGGTGGCTCGGCCACAAATCGGAGCTTGCCATGTTGGCCGAACATCTGCTGCAGATGGCGGCGCTTCCACACTCGCATTCCCGATGCTGTCCAGCCCTTATGATCCTCGCGCCACGCGCGGGTGGAAGCTTCGAGCGTATCCAGCACGGATTCAAGCTCGCACAGCCTGTCATGAAACGGGTCATACCAGCGTGGATAAAGGATCATGGCTGCCGCGAACAATTGCGCGCGTGTCAGGTTGCGCTGGCGACGCTGCACGGGAAACTCGTCCTGCGTCAACCCCCAGCCAGCATAGAAGGGCTGACCGAATACACGAGGTTTATGCCCCGTCAATATCGCCTCGAACCCCAGTTGCGAGGACACAGTGTAAACGCCTACCGCCCCTTCGAGCAGGGATAACGGGCTGATCCGGGTGTTGAGGAACGAGATCCTCTCATTCAGGTCTTCCTGCAGGAAATATCCATCCCGATGGCCGGTGGCAGTCTCCGGATGGGTTTTGATCAGGATACGCGCGCCCGGGTTTTCCTCTTGCGCGACGAACAGCATTTCCAGAAATCGTGCACGGCCCGCGCCGCTTGCGGTAACGGCCGCATCACCCTGTGTCTGGTCGATGACAAGAACGTAGCCCGGATCGGGGAGCGGCTGATTCAGATCGAAGGCGGAATACTTGCTCAGATGCAGTTCGTGCATGCGTGCGATACTGTCGCGTGCACGGTTCAGCAGTGCAGTGTTGTCCAGCGGGTGGGTGGCGAGAAGCGTTTCCAGATCGGACGGGGTGCTTGGATCGAAATGCAAGCCCGATCGATCCAGTAGCAGGCCAATCGGCGGTTCGCCCTCACGACCGGGGTGGAGCGAACGCAGGAACGCATCCTCGACCCGCAGAACCGCTGCGTCGCGCTTTTCAGCGATCGACAGCCCGCGATGCGCCGTCGGACTGTTGCCCCAGACGCCAACCAGATCTCGGGCCTGCGGCAGGCCGAGCTTTATGTCATAACCTGCTAGCGACAGAATGCGCCGCACCCGTCGCTGTGTCAGGAACCCCCCGTTGTAAACAAAAAGCCGAGAGCGTTCGCCCTCGGCTGGCTGTTCCGGCTCAACACGCATGTATCAGCCACCCGTTAGGGTTGCCACATTCGCGATCGGTGTCAGGCCTCCTGCGATGAGCGAGATGGATTTGGTCCACTGCGCATACGGGGCCTCGGTCACATAGATCGTGTCATCGTCGCGGATGACGAAATCGCGGGCGATGAACAAACCGTTGGGGGCGGTAAGGTTCAGCAGATAGATCATGCGCTGGTCGCCCTGAAGATCGGCTCGACCCACGACGTTTCGTGCGATGTCCTGACGTTCTTTGCGCAGTACGAAGATACCGGTCGGATCTGAAGAGAGCGATTGAAGGCCGCCGACCTGGGCCAGCGCTTCGAGCGCCGAGAGGTCCTGACTTTCAAAGGCCACGCGGGATTGCCCGCCAGTGGAACCCAGTGCGATATAGGACCGGCTGTCCTGTTCGACCAGAATACGGTCACCGCCACGCAGGGCGATGTCTGTTTCAGGGTTGCGGAACAGGTCGTCATACCAGATCGTACCGCGCTGATTGCCGCGAATGACGGTCACCAACGCGATGTCTGAGGCGACAGCCACACCACCCGCACTGGCCAACATGGTCGACAAGGTGCCAGTGGGGCGTTCGATCGGGTAAATCCCCGGCGCACCGATGGTGCCGGTCAGCGAAACCGTCGAGCCATCTCCGGGCGTGCGGCTGACCTGAACCTGCGGATCGGGGGTCTGCTCTTCCAGTTTTGAGGAAATCAGAGCGCGCAGTTGTTCGGGGGTATTGCCCGCGGCGCGAAGACGTCCGGCATAGGGCACGAAGATATAGCCGTCGCTGTCGACCTGCAATTCGGTCAGGCTGGCGGCGCCTCCTGCGGCAGAGGTCAGCAGACCATCCTCGACGTTCTCCCAGACTGTCAGGTTCAGGGTATCGCCGGGGCGAACGGTATCAGAGGCTACGCTCTGCGCGCTGCGGAAGGATTGTGAAAACCCGAATTGTGGAACGGCCGCAGCGGCGCGGGCGACGCGATCATCGACCTCGACAACAAAAGCGTTGCCGCCGTTTTCAACCGATCCGGCCAGGATTTCAGTTTTGTTCGGGCCGGATTTCGGAAGCTGGCACGCTGCCAGCAGGCCGAGAGCTGCCACAAGGACGGCCCCCCGTGTCCATCGGGTTGGAAAGCGCTGCACTGCCGATTTACCTCAGTCGTCTTTGTTTTGGGAAGGTTACCCGGTAGGTTGTGAAACTTCCAGCACCACTTGATCGGGGTCAGCGAACAAGCTGCAACTGTGGCGCGGGGGCCGCGTTGCGGCCAAGAACGACTTGATAGGGGTCCTGAGGCCGCAGCATCATGTCAACGGTCCGCCGCAACAATTGGCGTCGTCCGCGACGCGAATAAAACCCGCCCGGAACCTGGCTGGTTTCCAGCAAGAACCGTCGATAGGTGCGATAGGCCGCGCTGTCAGGTGCGGTTGGTGCGGCAAAAAACGCCTCGATGGATTGGCCGGATACGAATTCTGGCTTGTCATAGACAGACCGCCCGAAAAGCATAAGGGGGATACCGCGCCACAGCGCTTGCTGCCCCGCCGTAGAGTTTACGGTCACCGCTGATCGCGCTTCGGCCAGCAGCTTGGCCAGTTTGCCTCCAGGTACGTAATGCACACGTCCGGCAAGGCCGTGCTCGCGTGCGAACTCCTTAGCAAGCCGTCGCAGCGGCTCACGATGGTTCTCAAGCGGGTGTTCCTTGATGACCAGATGGTGATGCGCGTGCGCCCCTTTGGCGAAGCCTGCGATCACCTGCTCAAGAAAGCTGCTCATACAGCTGAAATCAGAATGCGACTGGACCGAGCTATCATGGCCCAGTTGCAGCAACACCAGATGATAGGGGAACCCGCCCCATTTGACTTTTGCCGTGGCGATCCCGCGTTGAATGCGATGAAACGGCATCAGGGATAACCGTTTGAAATATAGCCGGAACTCTGTCGAAACCGGTAAGCTTCGATGGGGTCTGAAATTGCGATAGCGGTGATTCAGGAACAAGACGAACCAATGGTAAAGAGCGCCATAAAAGATGTGCTGACGCATATCTCCCCAATGCGATGGCGGTGGTGGGGTTGGTCCTTCAGATTGCGCAAGCGCCGCGCGCATGTCGGCCACGCCTAGCTTCATCAGTCGAGAGTTTCCGTTCGAACCTTTGCGTTCGTAGGTCACCCACCAGGGGCGCAGATATCCTTCCTCAAACACATGGACGGTCAGGCCACGCTCTTTCGCGATGCGCACTGCCTGCGCGTGTACCGGTCGGGTATCGCCATAGAGCACGATGTCAGTCACGCTGTGGTCGCAGATCAGATCGCTGAACGCTTGCGGCCAGCATTCGGGTGTGTCGAGATAAGGAATATAGCTGCCCCGGTCAGACCAGAACGCCTGATCACCAGCATTGAAACCAACGCGCCAGACCCGAGCCCCCGCCGCGCGCAGCATTCGACCCAGTGAATTGAAGAACGGGCCATGTGGTCCCTGTAGAAACAGGAACACGCGCCTGTCTGGGCAGGGGGGGCTGAGTGTCATAGGGTCTGCTCTTGCCGTGGTGTTGTGGTGCGTATTGCTAAAATTATGCCTCTTTGACACTTTGACGGCAAGGCAGGGCTTGCCGGGTGGGTCATCGATCTTTACCTGCGAAGGCGAAGCTATGCTCCGAGGGTTACCAAAATGTTTACAGGCATCGTCACCGACATCGGCACCGTCACCGAACTTGACCAGCAGGGTGATCTGCGCGCCCGGATTGAAACTGCTTATGACACGGCAGGCATCGACATCGGCGCCTCGATCGCAAGCGATGGGGTGTGCCTGACCGTTATCGCGCTTGGTGACAACTGGTATGACGTTCAGATCAGTGCCGAGACGGTTTCGAAAACCAATCTGGACAGCTGGCGAGTCGGTAAACAGATCAATCTGGAGCGCGCCCTGAAAGTGGGTGATGAACTGGGGGGGCACATCGTCTCGGGTCACGTGGATGGCGTGGCCGAGGTCGTGGCCCTCAAGGATGAGGGCGATAGTACGCGGGTCACCCTGCGCGCGCCCGCCGATCTTGCACGGTTCATTGCGCCAAAAGGGTCTGTTGCGCTGAACGGAACCTCGCTGACGGTGAATGATGTAGAGGGTTGCGATTTTGGGATTAATTTCATCCCGCACACCAAAGAAGTCACAACTTGGGGCGATGTATCGGTCGGGGATCGGGTGAACCTCGAGATCGACACGCTGGCGCGGTACGTGGCGCGTTTGGCGGAAATGTCCTGAAACAGGCGCGTTGCTTGAGGTGTGCAGGCTTTGAGGACTGGTCTTTGCACCCTCACTGGTCTATTCCGCCCTGCAAACATGCCATCTGAAAGGCTGCCCCATGAGCTTTGAAACCCCCGGACCGGTCGAGGCCCAATTGCGCGAGGCGATCAGCCCGATCGAAGAGATCATCGAAGAGGCCCGCAGTGGCCGGATGTATATTCTGGTCGACCACGAAGATCGTGAGAACGAGGGTGATCTGGTTATCCCAGCGGAATTTGCTGATGCCGAGGCGATCAACTTCATGGCCACCTATGGGCGCGGCCTGATCTGTCTGCCCATGACGGCAGAGCGTGTCGAGCGTCTGGGTCTGCCGATGATGGCCGTGAACAACTCTTCCCGGCACGAGACAGCGTTCACCGTTTCGATCGAAGCACGTGAGGGAGTATCAACCGGGATATCCGCCGCTGATCGCGCGTTGACGGTGGCAACTGCGATCAACGAGCAGAACACCATGGCGCATATCGCGACCCCCGGTCATATCTTTCCACTGCGTGCCAAGCGGGGCGGGGTGTTGGTGCGCGCGGGCCATACCGAGGCCGCCGTTGATATCTCGCGTCTGGCGGGGCTGAATCCGGCGGGTGTGATTTGCGAGATCATGAAACAGGATGGCACCATGGCCCGCCTGCCTGATCTGGTCACGTTCGCCAAAGAGCATGGCATGAAGATCGGCACGATCAGTGATCTGATCAGTTATCGCTCGCGCAATGACAATCTGGTTGTGGAAACCTCGCGTGAGATGGTGAATTCAGAATATGGCGGCGAGTGGGAGATGCGGATTTTCACCGACCAGACCCATGGCATTGAACACGTTGTCATGATCAAGGGTGATATTACCACGCCAGAGCCGGTCCTGACACGAACCCATGCCTTGCATGAAGCGCCCGATATTCTGGGCCTCGGCCCAAAATCCTCGCGCGAACTGCCGCGGGCGATGGATAAGATTGCCGAAGAAGGGCGGGGCGTCGTTTGCCTGTTCCGTCAACCACGCAATTCGCTCTATGCGGCGGACGATGAGGGGCCGCGCACCATCAAGCAAACCGGTCTGGGCGCTCAGATCCTGTCTAAGATGGGTGTTCAGGAACTGGTGTTGCTGACGGATTCGCCGGAAACCGTGTATCTGGGGCTTGACGCGTTTGGCCTGTCCATCGTCGGCACCCGTTCGATCCTGAAGGAAGACTGATCATGGCTGAACAAGACAAGCACGGCATTCTGCCGACGCCGGCATTCGACAAACCGGTGAAGCTGCTGATCGTAGCCGCTCCGTTCTATCGCGCTATCGCTGACAATCTGATTGCGGGTGCCAAGGCTGAGATCGAGGCCGCTGGCGGTACCTGCGAGGTTGTCGAGGTGCCCGGCGCGCTGGAGATTCCCACCGCCATCGCCATGGCGGACCGTCAGTGCAATTTTGACGGCTATGTCGCGCTGGGCTGCGTCATTCGCGGTGAAACCACGCACTACGAAACCGTCTGCAATGACTCGAGCCGCGCCATCCAGCTGATGGGCCTGCAGGGGCTGTGCATCGGTAACGGCATCCTGACTGTCGAGAATGACGATCAGGCCGAGGTCCGCGCCAACCCCGAAAAGATGAATAAAGGCGGTGGCGCAGCTGCTGCGGCCTTGCATCTGATCGCGCTCAGCCGTAAGTGGGGCTCTTCCAAAAAGGGCGTGGGCTTCAAGCCGCCGTCCGAGTCCATCCTTGTGGCGGGCGACAGCAACGGATCCACGACAGCATGACCCAGACAGACGCGCCGAAACCGGCCAAACAGAAACGCCTGATGAAATCCGCCGCCCGGCTTTATGCCGTGCAGGCGCTGTTCCAGATGGAGCAGTCAGGCCAGACGACCGAACAGGTTGTGAATGAGTTTCTGGATCACCGGTTTGGCGCTGTCTATGAAGGCGAAGAAATGCTGGATGGCGATATCAGCGTCTTCCGCAAGCTGGTTGATGACGCTGTGAACTATCAGGCGCCCATCGACCAGATGACCGACCGGGCTTTGGTGGCAAAATGGCCCATCGCGCGCATCGATCCGACACTGCGCGCTGTGTTCCGTGCGGCTGGTGCAGAGCTGACCCAAAGCGATACACCGCCGAAAGTCGTCATCACCGAATTCGTTGACGTGGCGCGTGCGTTCTTCCCCGAGGGTAAAGAGCCCAAATTCGTCAACGCCGTACTCGACCACATGGCGCGCGAGGCCCAGCCCGAGGCGTTCTGACGCCTTTACCGCGACCAGACATGCGCTAAACTGAATGTCAGAGCGCAAGGAGGTTCGCCATGCCCAAACTGGTCCGTCTCTATATCACGCAGGTTGCTTGGGGTTTTGTCATCTCGGCTGTGTTTGTCGGGGTGCTGCTGGCACTCAACGTGGCTAATCTGCGCCACCTCATTACCAGTTCGGAAATCGGTCTGATCGCGCTTGCGATGATCTGGTTCATGAACGGGATTGTCTTTGCGGGTGTGCAGTTCGCCTATGCGATCATGAGCATGGCGGAAAAGCCCAACAAGCCACGCGGCGGAACACCTGTTGCACATGGGCTGAAGCCTGCGCCCATAAAGCAGGAAGCCCACGCAGGGCGCTGAATTTTTTGGAAAATATGTGGCGGGACCACCAGTCAACCGTGCGGTTTGATTCCCGAGGACCTGTATGTACAGGTGGGCGCCAGGTAATCAGGCCAGGACCTGAACAGAGCCAGCCCCCTCGGAATTGCTTAAGGCCACCAGAATGCTACCTGTCACAAGAAGGGCAGAACCCGCCACAGGCCTAACTAGGGCGTCTGACGGGTTCGCACAAGGGGTCAGGCGTCAACAGTTTCGTGCAAGGCTGTGCGCATCTTGCCGAAATGTTCGTCCCAACCATTGTCCAGCGCAAGGATCAGACCGAAAGCGTCGGCACCCTGTGGCAGACCTTCGTGAACCAGCGCGAGGCGGGTGCCGCCCGCAACAGGCTCCAGCGTCCATTTCACAACGCTGACGGCATCACCCATCGGTTTCACTGTGAATGTGTATTCCAGGTAATGCGGTTCACGGGCTTCGCGCACTTCACCCCAGATCAGAAGGTCTCCGCTCGTGGTGCCGAACATCTCGAGCTTTTCTCCTGCCGCAAGAGGGCGCTGTGGTTTATGGAACCATTCGGCCAGACGCTCGGGTTGGGTGAGGTAGGCCCAGACGGTTTCAGGCTCGGCACGCAGGAAGATGGTTTTCTGCAATACGGCGTTCGTCATTTCTTATTCCTTTCAATGGCTTCTTTCAGATTGGCAAGGCGGTCGTCCCAGAACCGGTCGAAGAAACTGAGCCAGTCCAAGACCGGAGCCATCCCTTTGGGTTCAAGGCGATTGATACGTTCACGCCCGCGAGCCTCGACGGTGATCAACCCGCCGTCCGATAGTACGGTCAGGTGCTTTTTGACGGCGGCGCGGGTCATGTCGAAGCGCTCGGTCAATTGCGCGATCGTCATATCCTGCGCCGCCAGCATCTGAACGATGTCGCGGCGGGTCGGGTCCGCCAGTGCGCGGAACGCGTTTTGGGTCTGTGTGTTCATCGGGCACCTCAGATTAGATACCATTTGGTTTCATATTATTGCGATACCAAATGGTACTGTGTCAAGTTGCTTGATTTTTGTTCACGAATTGTTCACATTTGAAGCATGACACTCGACCTGCAACCCGGACAGAAACTTGCGCGCGGCGTATCGCGTCACTTGGCGACCCATGGCTATGTTTCGATTGAAGAATTCGTCCCATCCCGCGGGCTGCGAGTGGATGTGATGGGCCTGGGCCCCAAGGGTGAATTGTGGGTGGTCGAATGCAAGTCCAGCCGCGCCGATTATCAGTCGGATTCCAAGTGGCAGGGCTATCTGGAATGGTGCGACCGATTCTTCTGGGCGGTTGATACGGATTTCCCGACCGAGCTTTTGCCAGCGGAAACAGGTCTGATCATCGCCGATGCTTACGACGCGGAAATAATCCGCATGGGGCCCGAAAGCAAATTGGCCCCTGCGCGACGCAAGAAGATGGTGCAGAAATTCGCAGTGGATGCGGCCCGTCGTCTGCAGACCCTGCGCGACCCTCGGATTTAATCTTTGACCGCCCGAGCTGCCTGCGCGGCCGCGCGGATTTCCTCGGCGATTTCTTCGGCTTCTTCAGGATCGAAATCCATTGGTATCTCGACACCGGGGCCTTCGATGAACAGGCGTACCATGCCATGATCGGTCGGGCCGATCTGCAGGTTCGCTTCGATATCGCGTTCGGTGTTAATACCCATGTTCGCCTCCGGGAAATGCGTCTTGGTGCTAACGTGCGATGGGTTGAGAATCAAGCGGACTATGAGGTCAGATAAAGCATGGAGACGATCACTCTCAGACCATTCCGCGCCGGGGATGCGCCGTGGTTGGTTGAACAACATGATGCGCTGTATACCCGCGACGAAGGATTTGATGACAGTTTTGGCCCTCTGGTGGCGCGCATCTTAGAGGATTTCATCGCGAACAATGATCCGGCTTGCGAACAAGGTTGGATCGCCGAGCGAGAGGGCCAAAGATTAGGCAGTATTTTCTGCGTCAAGCAGGATGATCAAACAGCCAAGCTGCGCCTGTTTCTGTTGGTGCCGGAAGCGCGCGGGAAGGGGCTGGGAAAACGATTGCTGACCACTTGTATGGGCTTTGCGCGTGACGTTAGATATCACGAGATGGTGCTTTGGACGCATGAAAGCCACGCGGCCGCCTGCGGGCTTTACCGCGCTTACGGATGGGAGCTGATTGACAGCAAGCCGGTGCATTCTTTCGGAGTCGATCTGGTCGAACAAAGCTGGCGAATTCGGCTTTAATCCCCTTGCAATCCCCGCACGCCTTCGCTAAATCGCCCTTCACGAGTGCCGCCTTAGCTCAGTTGGTTAGAGCGCTGGATTGTGGATCCAGAGGTCCCCTGTTCAAGCCAGGGAGGCGGTACCATTTCCCAAAACCTCAGAACGGTTTGCCCTATGCAAGTCTTTCGGTATATCCGGTGCTTGGCAAAATCCGCATCCTGAAGACATGAGCATGACATGCCGGAAAAACATTCCATAGACATCCGCAGAAGCGCACGCCTGAGCGTGGCACCCATGATGGATTGGACTGACAAGAATTGCCGGTATCTGCATCGTTTGCTCAGTGCTGAGACCCTGCTTTATACTGAAATGGTCACGGCACCCGCTCTGGTGCGCGGCGGCGCGCTGCATCTGCTGGACTATAACCCGCAGGAGCATCCGGTTGCGCTGCAGCTAGGAGGTTCGGACCCGCAGGAACTCGCGCAAGCGGCACAAATGGGGGCCGAGGCCGGATATGACGAGATCAACCTGAACTGTGGTTGCCCCTCGGACCGGGTCCAGTCCGGGACCTTCGGCGCGGTGCTGATGCGTGAGCCCGAAAGGGTTGCAGACTGCGTTGCGGCGATGCGTGAAGTGGTGGACATCGAGGTCACTGTGAAATGCCGCATCGGCGTGGACGAACAGGAACCCGCGGAGGTTCTGCCTGCATTCCTTGACCAAATCCGCTCGGCGGGATGTGATCGGGTCACGATCCATGCGCGCAAAGCCTGGTTGCAGGGGCTAAGCCCAAAAGAAAACAGGGATATTCCGCCTCTGGATTATGAGCTGGTGCACCGGATGAAGGCGGAATTTCCGGATATGCATATCTCGATTAACGGCGGTATCACGTCGCTGACGCAGGCGCAGGAGCATCTGAAGGCCGGGTTGGATGGCGTCATGATCGGGCGCGCGGCCTATCACCAGCCGACGGATATTCTGGCTGCGGCTGATCCGCTGATTTTCGGAACTGGGAAGGTTGCCGACCCCATCGAGGTGGTGCAAGACATGCTGCCCTATGTCGAGGCGCATCTTGCCAAAGGTGGAAGACTGCACCAGATCACCCGGCATATGCTGGGGCTGTTCGCAGGACGTCCGGGTGCGCGGGTCTGGCGGCGGATGCTGTCCGAGGGTGCCGTGCGTGAAAACGCGGGACCGGAAGTGATCTTGCAGTCTCTGGACTCCGTCGCGGGGGTGTCACAGGTGGAACGGGTGGTTTGAGACGGCCCTGGGCCGGTATGGGGGAATAATGCCCGAGACGATGTTGCTGGCCCAGATGCTGGGCCTTTTGCTTGTGATCGGCGCCTTTGCCGGGGTGCTTGCCGGGCTGCTGGGCGTGGGTGGCGGAATCGTTCTGGTTCCAGCTTTTTTCTATGCCTTTCAAACGCTTGGATATGGCGGGCCGCAGTTGATGCAATTGTGTCTGGCAACATCTTTGGCGACGATCATTGTGACCTCAATCCGGTCGGTATTGAGCCACAACAAAAAAGGTGCTGTCGACTGGAGCATCTTGCGCGGTTGGGGACCGGGAATCGCGGTGGGGGCGGTGATTGGTGTTCTGGTGGCGTCAGCACTACGTACGGAACTGCTGCAGGCGCTGTTTGGTGTGCTTGGTATGGTAATCGGCATCTATCTTGGCCTGGGGAAATCCGAATGGCGGTTGGGGGATGCTATGCCAAAGGGGGTGCGCCGGGCCGCACTCTCACCCTCGGTCGGGTTTCTCTCGGTTTTGATGGGCATTGGTGGGGGCAGCTTCGGCGTCCCGCTGATGAGCCTCTATAACATCCCCATCCACCGCGCGGTGGCTACCGCTGCCGGATTCGGTGTGATCATCGCGGTGCCCTCGGTGATTGGATTTATGTTTCTGAACATCGCGCCGGAACACCGGCCACCATTGACCATCGGAGCGGTCAATCTGGTGGCCTTCGGCATCATCGTCGCCATGACCATGATCACCACGCCCTGGGGCGTGAAACTGGCCCACGCGATGGATCCGAAACCGCTGAGGCGGGTCTTCGCAGTGTTCCTGACTCTGGTTGCGCTGAACATGTTGAGAAAGGCATTGGGGTGGTAGAGGCCTTTCACCACCGGGGATGGGTGAAGTTCCCTTACGAACAGGCTTTGGCGGATTGGGTCGAGCATGCTCTGCCTGTGGCACGAACCTCCGTCACTGATCCGGCGCATGCTGAATGGCATGATTGCGAGGGGACGTGGTTCATCGGGGTCGATGCGTTGGAAAATGACGTGCAGGGCAGGGTGGCTGGCTCTCCGGCTCTGGCTGGGTCGGCGATTGCGCTGGCGCATCAGCAATATGGGCCGATTGATCTGCACAAGGGGCAGGTCTCGGTGATTTATCCGGGTTACCCGCGGCCCCGGCGCGGCGAAAGTGAAGGCGCTGCGCGATATCGCGCTCGGCGGGATGCGGCACATGTGGACGGATTGAAGCCGATGGGGCCTGACCGGCGGCGGCGAGTCGATGAACCGCATGCGTGGATATTGGGAATCCCGCTGACTGAGGCCAGTGCTGATGCAGCTCCAATGGTGGTTTGGGATGGCAGTCACAAAATTCTTGGTGAGGCGTTTCGCGCGGCGCTGAAGAGTATTCCGCAGGATCAATTGGCAAGCGACGATATCACCGACATCTATCAGGCTGCTCGGCGTGAAGTGTTCGAGACCTGCCCGCGAATCGAACTGCCTGCGCGCCCGGGTGAGGCTTATCTGCTGCACCGCCATTGCCTTCATGGCGTCGCGCCCTGGGCCGAAGGGGCGCAGGCCGGGCCCGATGGCCGGATGATCGCCTATTTCCGCCCCGAGCTTCCCGGTGGAGTGGCGCAATGGCTCGAATCCCCGTAACTTCCTGCCATTCTTTGGTTTTGGAGGGTTGGTTCGATGATTACGGTTCACACAAACGCCGATGGCACCCTGATCGAGGTTGAACTGTCGGGCGAAGTCACCAGCACCGATTATGCGACAACGCTTGTCCCCGCGATCGAGGCTGCACTGGAAGAGCATGACGCCATTCGCCTTCTGGTAATCGTGACATCCGAGTTCAAGGGATACGATCTAGGTGCGGCCTGGTCAGATACGAAGCTGGGGCTCAGCCACTGGCGCGGGTTCGACCGGATTGGAGTTGTGGCCGATCAGGGGTGGGTACAAACCAGCGTCCGTCTGGCCGCGCCGATCCTGCCTTGTCCGGTGCATGTGTTCGACATATCCGAACTGGAAGGAGCCCGCCGTTGGATTCGCGAATCCCTGGGCGCGATCCATGTGACCGATCTGGGCGGTCCCTGTATTCAGATCAGCCTGATGGGAAAACTCGATTCCGAAGAATACAAGCAGGCGCAGATTGATCTGGACGCGTTGTTGCAAAACCGCGAAGGATTTCGGCTGCTGATTGATCTGCGGGAATTCGACGGCTGGCAGGGATTGACGGCGATGGGCGCGCATTTCCGCCTTGCCGCCGGGCATATCGGGCAACTGGATCGCGCCGCGATTGTCGGCGACAAGACCTGGCAGAAGATGGCGCAACGTATGGCGAGCCACGTTCTGGGCACCCGCACCGAGTATTTCCCTGCGGAGGATTATGAGCACGCCAAATCCTGGTTGGCTGCCGGCTGATCCTTCAAGGCTTTAAAGGTACGATCAAAGTGACGCGGCGTTACAAATCACGCAGCGTTTATCCGTGTGATTTCGGCAAGGCATTGAAGTGTCATAAGGAAACTTGGGCGACGAAGTTTTCTGCTAAATTATCGCAGCTTTTCCCCCTTATTCCCCCTCCGCGGTTCACTACATGCGCCGCATTGCTGCTAACAACCCAGATTTGCAGGTGCGCTGTATTGTTGACCTCATGAGGTGAGCAACCGCTGGCATTTGTCTGGACTCGGTGGGAGGAAAAAGATGCTTTTGAAGAAGTTGCTTTCCAGTGTTTTTGACGGAAGTTCTGTGTCCGCGTCACCACGCAATCGGTCGGGGCACGATCTGTCCCAGCAGATCAATGACAGGAATCGGATGGAAAAGACCGAGATTATGGAGCTGTTTCAGCGTGATCTGTCGCCAACGCCTGAGTTCTACAAAGCCCGAGAAAAGCAACGACCTGAAATACGCAGATGATCAGTCACGATTCAGTCGCGCGGCACGTCCGCCGCGGCGCTTTGCCAGACGCGGTTTGCGGTCCGGCAATTCCTGCATGATTTCTGCACGTTCGGAACTGTCCATCTTGGACCAGCGGGTGATCTCATCAATAGTACGATAACACCCGGTGCAGATGCGTTCGGTCGGATGAACAACGCAGATCTGGATGCAAGGGCTTTCGACCTCGTCCCGTTTCCAAACCATGTTTGTCATCTGCGTTCCCTCATCCGTCAAAGAAAGCGCAACCTATCCAGCGCCCCTTGCAAGATATAACCAGCTGCGACGTGATCAATAACCTGTCCGCGACGCTTTCGTGTCGTATCCGCCTCAAGCAGGGCCTTTTCTGCGGCAACGGTGCTCAGACGTTCGTCCCAGAAACCGATGGGAAGGTTCGTCAGGCGGGTCATATTTCGCGCAAATGCACGGGTGGACTGGCACCGGGGTCCTTCGCTGCCATCCATATTGCGGGGCAGGCCGAGGACGATTCCGCCGATCTCACGCTCGGTCACGATTTCGATCAGCCGTGCGGAATCCAGGGTGAACTTTTTGCGCCGGACCGTCTCAAGCGGGGTGGCCACGCCGCGCATCCGGTCCGAGACGGCAACGCCGATGGTCTTCTCACCCAGGTCCAGCCCCATCAGGGCGGACATCGGAGCCAGAGACGCAGCGAAATCTTCGAACGCGTCATGGATCATTGCGCGATTCCGGCTTGCAGCGCGGCAGCGTCAATCATCTGCAGCGCCTCGGCGTCGCCAGCGAACACCTCCATGGCCTCGTTTCTGATGTCTATGGCGCGCTGACCCTCGCCCAACACACCCAGAGCGGCAATCAGGCGTGCCCATTCTTCAGGCGTTCCGCCTTCGGTCGCCAGACGATCCGAGAGGCCATCAACCATGCCCCGTATCATCTCCTGTCGTTCTTCCGGCGACATCTCGGCGGCAGCACTTACGTCGTCCTGACTGGGGCCGGATGCTGCGGAAAAGTCGGGCGCGTTGAACACCCCGGCGCGGAAGGCCAACTCATCGATCTGTGCGCGGATCGCGCTCGCCCAGGGCGCGCCAGCTGGGGCGTCGTTCAAGGTCTCAAGCCAAACGCGATAGGCCATGTCAGGCCGCCCGGTTTGCGCCAGCATCTGACCCCAGTAGTACCGGGCCGGGCCGAGGGTCGGGTCACGCTCCAGCGCCTGACGCAATGCGGTTTCAGCTTCGGGAGAGACATATCCTCCGGCAGCCAGAATCATCATTTCAGCCAGATCAGAATAAGCTTCGGCCGGAGCGTTCGCGCCAGACAGCTCAATGACTCGCGATTGCGCTTCGTAGCCTGCCTTGAAATTTCCGGCGTTGGTTTCGTGCTGCGCCAGAAGGATATGCCCCTGCAGATCATCCGGGCGTTCGGCCACAGTTTCACGCAGGCGGTTCAGCAAGGTGGCATAGTTTTCTTCCAGTGGAGGCACCTGAACCGGCGGTGCCAATTCCTCGGATTCAAGCTGGCTGAGACGGTTGGTGCGCAGATCGTCGGCCATCTCCAATCGGGCGGTCAACGGCATGTCAGGGAAACCTGCAGCCCCCATCTGGCGATACATCGCCAATGCGCCACCCACCAGTATGATTGCTATCAAGATCAAGGCGATGACGGAAACTGCGCGCGATGGCCCCGCAGCCGAGGCCTCGCCCCGCATCTGTGCATCCGCGGCCAGAATGCGGCGTGAGATTTCGGTGCGCACGCGTTCGGCGTCTGCGTCAGCGATCACGCCACGCGCCAAATCCCGATCAACGCCCGCAAGCTGTTCGCGGTACACCCTGAGGTCATAGGCAGCTGCCGGCTCTTCCAAACGGCGGCCGCGCAACAGAGCGAACCCCAGAAATCCGGCGATCAGCAGGGCGATGAGGAATATGAGAACCCAGAACGGCATGGTCCCTCCGAAAATGTTGCCCTGATTTAGACCTCTGAGCCCGCCGACAAAAGGGACAAATGGCCGCGAGGTGCGCTCATGTCGCAATAGTGCATTATTGCGACGTTGTGCGGCGTGGGTAAACTGTCCGGGCACGGCATATCTGCGCCCAATCACCGAACCGGATGGATTCGCTTATGAAACACTACTCAGCCTTTGCTGTGGCGCGTGAAGCGCTGCGCTATCACACCGGGTGGGAACGCGCCTGGCGTTCGCCCGAGCCGAAGAAGCGTTATGACGTCATCATCGTTGGTGCCGGCGGGCATGGCCTGGCGACGGCCTATTACCTGGGCAAGAACTACGGCATCCAGAATGTTGCCGTGATCGAGAAAGGCTGGCTGGGCGGTGGCAACACCGGTCGGAACACGACTATCATCCGGTCGAACTACCTGCAGGACCCGTCGGCGGCGATCTACGAAAAGGCGCGTAGCCTGTATGAAGATTTGAGCCAGGAGCTGAACTATAACGTCATGTTCAGCCCACGCGGCGTGATCATGCTGGCGCAGACTCAGCATGAGATCCGTGGTTATCAGCGTACGGCGCATGCGAACGCACTGCAGGGTGTGAAAACCGAGTGGATCGGCCCCGAACGTGTCAAAGAACTGGTGCCGATCATCAATCTGGAAGGCCCGCGCTATCCGGTTCTGGGCGGGCTCTGGCAGGAACGTGGCGGCACCGCGCGGCACGATGCCGTGGCATGGGGCTATGCCCGCGCCTGTTCAGCCATGGGCATGGACATCATCCAGAAATGCGAAGTCACTGGCGTACGGTCCGAGAACGGTCGTGTTGTTGGGGTCGACACCACAAAAGGGGCCATCGACTGTGACAAGCTGGGCGTTGTAGTTGCTGGACACTCGGGTCAGTTGGCCGAGATGGCTGGCTTCCGTCTGCCGCTGGAAGCCGTTGCGCTGCAGGCGCTGGTCTCTGAGCCGATCAAACCCTGCATGGATGTGGTCGTGATGGCCAATACCGTTCACGGCTATATGTCTCAGTCCGACAAGGGCGAGATGGTGATTGGCGGCGGTACGGACGGGTTCAACAACTACACCCAGCGGGGCTCGTTCCATCACATCGAGGAAACCGTCCGCGCATTGGTCGAAACCTTTCCGATGATCTCGCGTCTGAAAATGCTACGCCAGTGGGGTGGGATTGTGGATATGACCGGCGACCGTTCGCCCATTCTGTCGAAAACACCGCTGCAAGGCTGCTTTATCAATGCGGGTTGGGGCACCGGTGGTTTCAAGGCCATTCCGGGGTCGGGTTGGGGCATGGCACAGCTGATGGCTACGGGTCATTCGCCGCTGACCGAAGCCTTCTCGTTGGACCGCTTCAAAGAGGGCCGTTTCATCGACGAAAGCGTCGCGGCCGGGGTGGCGCACTGATGAAGATTTTTCGTCGAAAAATCTCGCACGCCCGTCATGCAGATTTCGCAGGCAGCCTCGTCTCGCCTGCTGCCAAGAGGATGATCACATGCTGATCCTGAATTGCCCTTATTGCGGCGTCGATGCCGAAGAAACTGAGCTGGCCGCTGGCGGCGAGGCGCATCTGAAGCGTTATGGCCCGGGCTCGTCGGATGATGAGTTCCACGACTATCTGTTCATGCGCGAAAACCCAAAAGGCGTCCATTTCGAACGCTGGCGTCATGCCAATGGATGCGGCAAGTGGTTCCACGCCGCGCGCTGCACGAATACGCTTGAGGTCTTTGGCACCTATCCGGCGCAGACCACCGAACCGCCGCAAGAGATCAAGGACGCCATCACCGCCAAACGTCCCGGCTGGACGTGGAGAGAATACGAATGATCCACACAGCCATCCGTAATACCGCCTGCGAAAGGTCCGCATCATGAGCACCCGTCTCGCAAAACAAGGCCGCCTGATCGATCGGTCTAAAAAGGTTTCTTTCACCTTCAACGGCACCTCTATGCAGGGCTTCGAGGGTGACACGCTCGCGTCTGCCCTGTTGGCCAATGATCAGATGATGATGGGCCGTTCGTTCAAGTACCACCGCCCGCGCGGCGTTGTCGCCAGCGGTGCGGAAGAGCCGAACGCTCTGGTCGGTCTCGGTGAGGGCAACCGGTTCGAGCCGAACCAGCGCGCCACCACGACCGAGTTGTTCAACGGCCTGACATCCGTGTCGCAGAACCACTGGCCAAACCTCGAGTTCGACATCGGGTCAATCAATACCCATTTGTCGCGCTTTCTGCCGGCTGGCTTCTACTACAAGATGTTCATCCATCCGAAGCCATTCTGGAAGCACGTCTACGAGCCGTTTATCCGTCAGTCTGCAGGTCTGGGCAAAGCGCCGGACAAGGACAACCGAGATGCGGACACCTATGAGCATTTTTACCACTTTACCGATGTTCTGGTGATTGGTGGCGGTGTCGCAGGTTTGCAAGCCGCCAAGGTGGCGGCCCAGTCCGGTGCCAAGGTGATGCTGATCGAGCAGACCGCGCATTGGGGCGGTCGCGCTCCGGTTGATGGCGGAACCATCAACGGTGAGCCTGTGGATAAGTTCGTGGAACAATTGGTTTCCGAACTCGAAACAATGGACAACGTGATCATACGCAATCGCTGCATGGGCGCGGGGGTCTATGACCACGGTTATGTGCTCGGGTATGAGCGCCTGACAGACCACAAGCCGGGTACGCAAGGCCCACGTCATCGCCTGTGGCGCATTCGTGCGAAACAGGTCGTGACCGCGACCGGTGCCATCGAGCGTCCGCTGTCATTTGCGGGCAACGATGTGCCGGGCGTCATGCTGGCGTCGGCCATGCGCGACTATGTTGTCAACTGGGGCGTAACACCGGGTGAGCGCGTGATTGTCGCCACCAATAATGACGACGCTTACCGGACCGCGATCATCCTGAAACAGGCCGGTGTGGATGTCCTGCGTGTGGTTGATGCGCGCGACACGGCCGGCCCCCTCGCCGAAGAGGCGCGTCAGCTGGGTATCCGCGTTGATCCCGGCAAGGCGATCGCCAAGGTCAAAGGTGGCAAGCGTGTCAAGAAGGTTGCCATCTGTAATCAAGAGGGAATTGGCGGCGCTCGGGAAGAGGTCGAATGTGACGCGGTCGCCATGTCGGGCGGTTGGTCCCCGGTCGTGCATATGTGGTCGCATTGCGGTGGCAAGCTGATCTGGGATGAGGCCAACGCGCATTTCCGCCCCGACCCATCGCGTCCTCCGCTGGGTGCCGATGGCGAAGGCTTCGTGCTCGCCGCTGGAGCCTCGAACGGTCCGCTGGCTTTGGGCGAAGTTCTGACCGATGCGGATGCGGCGGGTAAAGCGGCAGCCAAGGCAGCCGGGTTCAGCGCGAAGCGCACCAAAGCGCCGGTTGGCGAAACCATGGCCGAAGCCCCGATGGCAGCCGTCTGGCTGATGCCCTCGAATGCCGAGATTGGCCTGCGCATGAAATCGTGGCTGGACTTCCAGAACGACGTGAAAGTTTCGGACGTTCAGCTTGCCGCGCGCGAAGGCTATGAAAGCGTCGAACACACCAAGCGTTACACAACGCTCGGCATGGCGACGGATCAGGGTAAATTGAGCAATATCAATGGACTGGCGATCCTTGCTGACGCACTGGATTCAGAGATTCCGAAGGTCGGCACCACCACCTTCCGTCCGCCTTACACGCCCATTTCGATGGCGTCGATTGGCGGTGAGGCGCGTGGTGAGGTGTTCCAGCCGATCCGTCAAACCCCGATGCACAACTGGCATGATAAGAATGGTGCTGATTGGGAACCGGTCGGCCATTGGCGCCGTACATACGCCTACGTCCGTCCCGGTGAATCCGTGCATGACGCGGTGAACCGTGAGGTCAAGAACACCCGCGAAAACCTCGGTCTGCTGGATGCGTCGACACTGGGTAAACTGATCGTCAAAGGTCCCGATGCCGGTAAGTTCCTCGACATGATGTACACCAACATGATGTCCACGCTGAAGGTCGGCAAATGCCGCTATGGCCTGATGTGTTCCGAGAACGGCTTCCTGATCGATGACGGCGTTGTTGCCCGCATCGACGAAGATACATGGCTGTGCCACACCACCACCGGTGGGGCCGAGCGTATCCATGGTCACATGGAAGAATGGCTGCAAACCGAATGGTGGGACTGGAAAGTCTACGTCGCCAACGTCACCGAGCAATATGCTCAGGTCGCGGTGGTTGGCCCCAATGCCCGCAAGATGCTGGAGAAACTGGGCGGCATGGATCTGTCGAAAGAGGCGTTGCCGTTCATGGAGTGGCGCGATGGCAAGATCGGCGAATTCGACGCGCGAGCCTATCGCATCTCGTTCTCGGGTGAGCTGTCCTATGAAATCGCTGTTCCTGCCTCTCAGGGGCAGGCGTTCTGGGATGCTTTGATGGACGCAGGCAAAGAGTTCGGCGTAATGCCTTACGGCACCGAATGTCTGCACATCCTGCGGGCCGAGAAGGGCTTTATCATGATCGGCGACGAGACCGACGGCACCGTGATCCCGCAGGATCTGGGGCTGCATTGGGCGCTGTCGAAAAAGAAAGAGGACTACCTCGGCAAGCGGGCCCATTCGCGTAGCCATATGGCTGATCCTGAACGCTGGAAACTGGTCGGTTTGGAGACTGTGGATGGATCGGTTCTGCCCGACGGTGCTTATGCAGTAGGCGAGGGCGTCAACGCCAACGGTCAACGCAACATGATTGGACGTGTCACCTCGACCTACTACTCGGCCAATCTGGTTAAAGGTATCGCCATGGGCCTGGTCAAGCACGGCCCTGACCGTATGGGCGAGATTATCGAATTCCCGGGAACGGACGACAAAACTTACAAAGCCAAGATCGTGGACCCGATCTTCTATGATAAGGACGGGGAGAAGCAGAATGTCTGAACCCATCAGCGCACTGAACCACGCCAGCTATGACGGTATCGCCAAGGTCGAGGAATGCGGCCTGCAAGGCATGATCACGCTGCGCGGAGACCTGTCCGACAAGGTGCTGGCCAAGGCGGTCAAGGACGCCACCGGGCAGAAGATGCCTGGTCAGCGAGAGGCTCTGGTCGAGGGTGATACTGGCGTGTGCTGGATGTCCACCGACGAGCTACTGGTGCTTGTGCCCTATGCTGAGGTGGAGGCCAAACTGGCCGCGATGACCAACGCGCTTGGCGGTACGCATGCGCTGGCCGTCAATGTCTCGGATGCCCGTGCGGTGTTTACGGTCTCGGGCAGCAAAGCGCGCGAAGTTCTGGGCAAGGTTGCTCCGGTCGACCTGTCTCTTGCGGCGTTCCAACCGGGCCAGATCCGCCGTTCGCGCCTCGCGCAGGTGGCTGGTGCCTTCTGGATGGACGACGCCGAGACCTTCCGCATCGTTTGCTTCCGTTCCGCCGCGGATTATGCCTTCAAACTGCTGAAGGTTGCGGCGCAGCCTGGCAGCGAGGTCGGGGTTTATTAAGCCCTGATCGCCTGATGATATGTGGGTGCGGGGGCTTTGCCCCCTCGGCCTTCGGCCTCAATCCCAAGGCACTTCTGTCTAAATGAAAGTCGGATCTCTGTCTCGGGTGTCAGGGGTTCGCGCTGAACAGGAATGTCGGGAACTGAGTGAGTGCACGCTGGCCCGTGAGGGCTGACTTGCCGGTTTCGCCTGTGTGTGGGTCGTGGCAATGGCGATAGAAAGCCAGGTCTTTTGATAGTTTGTTCATAGCTGCGCTGCGGTTGTCTGCGCTCAGATAAGGTGCGTGCGTTGAGAGAAACAGCGCAGGGTTATCTATTTTTAACCAAGGCAGCAGAGAAGGCAGGACCGAAAATTCAGCGCCTTCGATATCCATTTTGACCAAAGACACGTTAGACAGGTCGACGGATTCAGAAAATTGATCCCAACCGACAGTGAGTGCGTCAGTGCCATGGCTTCCGTCGTGGAGCAATGACGAGGTGGAATCACCTGCCTCTCCGTGTGCCGATGCCATTCGGGTCACCCCAAACCCCTCAGACAAGGCGATGCTGAAGGCTGATACGTTGCGGATGTCGTTCAACTCTAGATTCCAGACCAAGTGGCGGTAAGCCACTGGGTCAGGCTCAAAACACCAGACATGGCGAGCGCGGCGCGCGGCGTATAGGACCGTAGGGCCGATCCATGCACCAATATCGAGATAGTCATGCTCGGGCGACAGACATTGGTCCAGCACCGAAAATGTCTCGGGCTCCCACCGCCCGGCTGATGCCTTGCGCCAGAATTTCGAGTGGTAGGGGTCCAGGCGAAAAGGTTCACCATTCAGGTTGCCCGCATAGTATCCGCGGGCGCGATAGAACATTTTGCGCGCCTGTGTCAGCATCGCGGGCCTCCGGGTTTTCTTGTCTCAGCCCTTGACCTGCGGCATTTGCCAAAGCATGTAACCTTTGGAAACCGCAACATTCATTTCAACAGGGGGCCGAGATGGCTTTTGAACTTCCTGATCTTCCTTATGCACATGACGCGCTGGCAGCCAAGGGTATGTCCGCAGAAACGCTGGAATATCACCATGACCTGCACCACAAGGCCTATGTCGATAACGGCAACAAGCTGATTGCGGGCACCGAGTGGGACGGCAAGTCGCTGGAAGAGATCATCGTTGGCACCTACGACGCGAACGCCGTCGCTCAGAACGGTATCTTCAACAACATCAGCCAGCTGTGGAACCACAACCAGTTCTGGGAGATGATGGGCCCTGACGGTAACGCGATGCCCGGCGAGCTGGAGAAGGCTCTGACCGAAAGCTTCGGTTCGGTTGACGAGTTCAAGTCGCAGTTCAGCGCCGCTGGTGCCGGTCAGTTCGGTTCTGGCTGGGCATGGCTGGTTAAGAACGCAGACGGTTCGCTGGCCGTAACCAAGACCGAGAACGGCGTGAACCCGCTGTGCTTCGGTCAGACCGCCCTCTTGGGTTGCGACGTGTGGGAGCATTCCTACTACATCGATTTCCGCAACAAGCGCCCGGCCTACCTGTCGAACTTCCTCGACAACCTGGTGAACTGGGAAAACGTCGCATCGCGGATGTGATTTGATCCAAACGGGATCAAAAGTGGCCTGCTGGCGGTGACGCTGGTGGGCCTTTCGTTTTAGATGGGTGTTTCTATTGCTGTGGTGGTGCTTCGCAAACGGCGTCAAATGACAGTTCTGAGCTTAATCTAGACATTGACGAACGGCTGTGCCCACTGTGGGCCATGTCGCTGACGGAAGACCTGAAGCAAATTCTAGAAACTACCCTGCCAACCGATCCCAGTTTTCGGCGGATCGAGAAAGCCGTGATAGACAGCTGCATTAGTGACTGCAGACGATACGCTTTGGAAGGCTCAAAAGAGGCCTTTCTGATTTCCGCGATGCGCCTATTGGCACTTCCCAACAATGGGCACACACGGCTGATCCCGAATGATGCGATCTCGGTGCTCCCGCTGAGGTTCGTGAGCGTGGGGCGTTCGGTGCAACTCATAGGGGCGGCACCAAGGGTAACTGCGCCGCGAGGCGAGTTGATTGCAGTCAACGGCGCAGCTTTGAGCCAAATCGAAGCCGCCTCAAATGAGTTTCTGGCGGGAACGCGCCAAAGAAAACGGGTCATCGGATCAATTCTTCTGGCTTGGCCGTATGCTCTGGCTCATCTGGGGTTTTCTTCAAAAGACGATACGACCGAGTATCGCGTGCAAGACGAGAATGGGCGGATAACCGGTTTCAAAGTGGAAAATGGATATACCGTTCCTGCATCAACGCTCTACCCGAGAAACGAACACGGCAAGGTTGATCCGGCCTGGAAACCTAAGAGATTTGTGGAGATTGAGGACTGGCAGGGATTGGGGCTTTCAATAGTGTTGCCAAGTTTCTTTGATCCAGACGAAAGTGCGCTGCCGAAAGCTATCTCGGGTGCAGCAGAACATGTACGCGCCTGGCCGGACAAAACGCTCTTGATTGACATTCGTGGAAACACTGGTGGCGACTTTCTTCAAACGATGCCATTGATCGACGCCATCTCGGAAAACGCAGGCAGTCAGGTTGTTGTGCTTGTCGATAAATTCACGTTTTCCGCAGCGATCGTGTTTGTAGCCATCCTTAAACGTCGTGTGAGAGATAGGCTCAAACTCATCGGGGAAGAAATGGGTGATGGGTTGAAGTTCTTTGCTGAGGGTGGGCTGCTCGATTTGCCGACAAGCGGAGCGGTCGTTCGATACTCATCAGCCTTTCACGACTGGAAGAATGGAACGACCGACGAAACCACTCCGTCCGAGATCGTGCAGCAAATCGTACCCGCCGGGGCACTGAACTTGGATCGGGAATGGGTCGCAGGACCTGCTGATGCGGATGCACAAGGCGCGTTCTACCAACGAGTACTCAAAAGCCTGAGCGATTAGACGAACTGCCAGTAAGCCCGCTTGGCTGACTCTACAGATTGTGTCATGCGAACGTGCTGATCCAACTCGGCGACGCAGCCGCGAGAGAAAACCTGCCGATACGTCAACTTTCGACCCAAGACCTATTGTACCGGCCCGCACAACCCCTAGCTATAGTATGCGGAGGGAGAGAACCGCCAATACATTCAGGACTGATCACGCAGCGCGCGGAAACATCTAGATCGCGCGATAGATAAGCTGTGTCCAGGGGACGGGGAAAGCCACGTCAATCTTTGCAGGAGACTATAATGGCCGCACTTGAACAGGGAACATGGGTTATCATTGCTGATGGGGAAAAGGCTCTG
Source organism: Ruegeria sp. CF4 (assembly GCF_056537345.1). Taxonomy (NCBI): domain Bacteria; kingdom Pseudomonadati; phylum Pseudomonadota; class Alphaproteobacteria; order Rhodobacterales; family Roseobacteraceae; genus Ruegeria; species Ruegeria sp. CF4. The sequence continues at coordinate 401,485 of NZ_JBQFRJ010000001.1, forward strand.
GTGATGGAGAACATTACCGACGCGCAGGACCCCAATCTCGTTGTCGTATCCGTCGAGGAGCAGGAGGTGACCCCGGCAAAACCCTCCGACAGGGCAGGGCGCAGGTCCGATACCGGCCCTAATCAGAAATCCGCCGTGGAAGAGGATACCTGGAAGGCTCACGCTAAATCCCTGTTTGTTCAGGACGTGGCCAATCTGCTGAACCGGAAGGGGCTGAAGGGGGCCTATAAGCGGTTGGTTCTGGTCGCCAGTCCCCATGTGCTGGGCCTGTTGCGGCGCAGGTTGCATAGCGAAGTATTGGCGAAAGTGGTGGCCGAGGTGGACAAGACTTTGACCAACCATCCGCTGCACAAAGTCGAACGCATCCTCAAGTCGCGGCTTGCAAAGCCCGCCTGACCATCAAGCGAAGGTACGGGCGGTTACGACCGCCCGATTGCCTGTCTTTTTAGTTAAGAAAGTCACGCAGCCGAGCCATGGCCTCATCAGGCGTGCCGACCCAAGTGATGAAGTCGGCCAGTGACGTATCGGCAAAGCCCTGATTGATCACCTGATCTAGCAGCGTATGCAGCGCATCCCAGTAGCCGTCGACATTCAGCACCAGAATGGGTTTGTCATGCAGACCCAGCTGCCGCCATGTGAGCGCCTCGAACAGTTCATCCAGCGACCCGGGGCCGCCGGGCAGCACGATCACCGCATCTGCGTTCATGATCATGACCTTCTTGCGCTCGTGCATGGTCTCGGTGACCACAAATCGCGTCAGATCGGTTTTGCCGACTTCGCGCTGCAGCAGGTGGACAGGGATGACGCCGAATGTGTCTCCTCCGGCAGTTTGTGCAGCACGCGCAACCTCACCCATCAGTCCCACATCTCCTGCGCCGTAGACCAGACGCCAGCCTTCGTTGGCCAGCAGGGTGCCGAACGACCGGGCCGCCTCGGAATAGGCCGGACTCGCACCATTGCGTGACCCGCAATACACACACACGGATTTCTGGGACATGGGTCGGTCTCTCTGCTCTTGTGTTCGGGGTTTTGACCCCTGATAGCGGGATTGATAGGTTGGCTCAACCGTCTGTCGGAATGCTTGGCTGTCAAAGCATTTACGCGACGGAGTGAAAGGAAAAGAATGAACGCCAATTCGGGAAGCGGAAGCTCGGGCACCTTCATCTGGGGGCTGGTTGCCGGGATTGTTGCAGTGATCGCCGCTGGCGGATTGTACTTGTCGGGTATCTTCGGCACAGCGCCAGAGCCACAGACGCCTGAGGTGGCCGAGGTGGCTCAGCCAGACGAAGAGACGGCTGAGGCCACGCCAGAGCCCGAAGCCGGGCCGATCGAAGAGACGCCATCCGAAACGGTTGAGGCGGAGCCAGAAAACGAAGAGGTCGCGGCCCCCGCCGTGCAGGCGCCTGTTCTGGATCAGATTTTTGTCGAACCCGACGGCAACGCCGTTCTGTCAGGCAATGCCGAACCGGGGGTCGAGATCATCGTGCTGCTGGACGGAGAGACCGTGCACAGCTTTGTCGTGGATAACAGTGGTCAATTTGCCGAGTTTGTTACGATCCCGTTTGCAGATGCTGCGCGTGGGCTGGTGCTGGAAGTACAGGGTGATGGTGAACCCGTGCGGTCGGATGACTATCTGATTGCGGCATTGCCGAAGCCACCTGCGCCTGAGGAAACCACTCCTTCCGTTGAAGAGCCAAGCGTTGAAGTTGCCGAGGCCGAGACGACCCTGGAAGCACAGGAACCGAATGAGGAAACCACCGAGGCGGTGACGGAATCAGAACCCGAAGCGCCCGCGTCGGAGACTGCTGAGGCAGACACGACAGACGTTGCCAGTGGCGAAACGGATGTGACTGAGCAGGCTGAGGCGACGCCAGAGCCGCAACCTGAGGCGGAAGCATCGCAAACCACCGAAAGCCAAGATCAGCAGATCGCGGTCATCCGGTCCGGAGAAGAGGGCGTCGAACTCGTTCAGCCTCCAACCGTTACGGATGTCCCGCCCAAGCAGATTGCTCTGGATACGATCGGCTACTCGGATACCGGCGACGTGGAACTGACGGGTCGCGCACAGGATGGATCGGCCGTGCGCCTTTATCTCGATAACCGGCTGATCGCCGACCTGCCACCCGCGCCGGACGGCCAGTGGCGTGGCGAAGTCGAAGGCATTGATCCGGGTGTTTACACCTTGCGCGTGGATGAAGTCGCACCCGATGGTACCGTGGTCAGTCGGCTTGAAACACCGTTCAAACGCGAACCCGTCGAAGTCTTACGCGCCGCCGAAGAGACCGAGCAGGGCGAGACCCCGAGCGAGACGCCTCCGATCCGGTCTGTCACGGTACAACAGGGTGATACACTCTGGGCAATCTCGCGTGAGCGGTTTGGCGACGGTATCCTCTACGTCAGGCTGTTCGAGGCAAACCGCGATTCAATCCGCGATCCAGACCTGATATATCCGGGGCAGATTTTCACAATCCCCGAGTAACACTCTGCCTCGGCCCGTTCGGGCCGGCGCATTCTCTGACCGCAGTCAAGGTACGTGATGAGACGATCCTCAGCCCTGAAAGTCGATGCCGACGAACAGCGTTCCGGCTGGCGCACGATCCGCAAGGTCGCGCCCTATCTCTGGCCCGATGACGAGGCCTGGGTAAAGCGCCGGGTGGTTCTGGCGCTGGTGATGCTGGTGGTGGCCAAGCTGATCGCGGTCTATACCCCGATCCTTTACAAAGGCGCGGTAGACGGTCTGGCGGGCGAAGGTGTTCCACCGCTGGCGCTGGGGGCGGTGGGGCTGACGGTGGCCTATGGCGTCGCGCGTATGATGACGGTGGGCTTTCAGCAGTTGCGCGACGCGCTGTTTGCACCGGTGGGTCAGCGCGCGCTGCGGGCTCTGGCGCTGGAAACGTTTCAGCATATCCATCAGCTTTCGATGCGCTACCACGTCACCCGACGCACCGGCGGTCTGAGCCGGATCATCGAACGCGGGGTTAAGGGTGTCGAGTTCCTGCTGCGGTTCCTGCTGTTCTCAATCGGGCCGCTGATACTGGAATTGCTGTTGGTGGCCATTATCCTGATGTGGCTGTTCGATGTCTGGTATCTGGTCGTCGTGGCGGCGACCATCGCGCTGTACATCTGGTTCACCTTCGCCGTGACCGAGTGGCGCGTAAAGCTGCGCCGCGAGATGAATGATCAGGACACCGAGGCCAACCAGCGCGCCATCGACAGTCTTCTGAACTTCGAAACAGTCAAGTATTTCAACGCTGAAACACGCGAAGCTGAACGCTATGACGTTTCGATGAAGGCTTATGCGAAGGCTGCATTGAAGACCGCCTATTCGCTGGCTTTCCTGAATTTTGGCCAGTCCTTCCTGATCACCTGTGGTCTGATTGGCGTAATGGTTCTTGCCGCAATCGGTGTGCAAAACGGTCAGCTGACCGTGGGCGATTTCGTGATGGTCAATGCCTATATGATCCAGATCACCGTGCCGCTGAACTTTTTAGGCACGGTCTATCGCGAAATCCGTCAGTCGCTGGTGGATATGGGGCAGATGTTCGACCTGCTCGAACAACCTGCCGAGGTCACCGATAAGCCTTGCGCGCCGAACCTGAAAGTCAATGGGGGCGAAGTCACTCTGGAAGATGTGCGCTTTGGCTATGAGGCAGACCGCGAAATTCTCAAGGGTGTGTCCCTGACAGTCCCGGCGGGGCAGACCGTGGCCATCGTGGGGGCGACCGGGTCAGGCAAATCTACCATCGGGCGGTTGCTGTTCCGGTTCTACGATGTCACCGGCGGCGCGTTGAAGATCGACGGGCAGGATGTGCGTGATGTCAGTCAGCCCAGCCTGCACGCGTCTATCGGAGTCGTGCCGCAGGATACGGTGCTGTTCAACGATACGATCCGCTACAACATCGCTTATGGCCGGGAAGGAGCGACGCAGGAGGATGTCGAGGCGGCGGCCAGGGCCGCACAGATTCATGACTTTATTACCAGCCTGCCCGAGGGCTATGACACCAAGGTGGGCGAGCGTGGTCTGAAACTGTCCGGCGGCGAGAAACAACGGGTCGGCATCGCGCGAACGTTGCTCAAGAACCCTCCGATCCTGCTGTTGGACGAGGCAACCTCGGCACTGGATACCGACACCGAACAGGACATCAAGGACGCGCTGGCCCGCGCGGGCGAGGGGCGCACGGTGATCACCATCGCGCATCGTCTCAGCACCATTGCCGAGGCTGACCGGATCGTTGTTCTGGAACGTGGTGAGATTATCGAGCAGGGCACTCATGATGAGTTGCTGGCGCGTGAAGGTCGTTATGCCCAGCTTTGGAGCCGCCAGCAATCGGATGCGCAGGCGGCCTGATCCCACGACTTTGATATGCTATGATGGGGCCTTGATAGGCGGAGGATTTACTATGTTTGGATGTCCAAAGACCTTCAGTGCCCCAATTATCGCCGTCCTGATCCTATTGCCCGGGATCGCCCTTTCAGACCCCATTGTGGGTGTCTGGAAGACCGAGCCGGATCGCAAGAACCTGACCTCTCACATCAAGATCACTGCCTGTGGTGACAAATTCTGCGGTCAAATTCTGTCGGCCTATGATCCGTCGGGCAAAGAGGTGCAGACACCGAATATCGGCAAAAAGCTGTTCTGGGATGTCGCCAGCGAAGGTGGTGGCAAATATGGCGGCGGTGAGTTCTGGGTGCCGTTGATCAATGTCGATGCGGTACCGCAGATGACGTTGCAGGGCGACACGCTGCAGGTCAAAGGGTGCGAACATCTGGTCTGTGCCCATCAGACCTGGTCACGGTTGAAGGGCTAAGAGAAAGGGCCGGAAGATCCGGCCCTTGTGGTGTCATTCTGCTGCTTTGAGTGGCGGTCCAGGCGGCTGATCCGGATCCTGTTTGACCTCGGACGCAGTGCCATCGTTCCAAACAATCTCGGTCGCTTGCATGTCGCGTGCGCTCTGGTCGATGGCCATGTCCTGCGCGATCTTGCTGGAGCGCCCCTGTGTGGCCCGCGCCAGCGCTTTGCCGAGCCAGACCGCATAAGTCGTCACCCACACCCGCAACGCCAGCAGCGAGGGCGTCACGATCAGCGTCAGCACCGTCGCCGTGCCCAGACCAAACACCACTGCTGTCGCCAATTGCTTCCACCACAGCGCGGTGGGGCTGTCGATTGAGTAGCCGCCATTGATGAAGTCCAGAGACAGCCCGAACATCATTGGCGTCAGACCCGCCATGGTGGTCAGGGTGGTCAGCAGAACGGGACGAATACGTGCCTCGGCGGTGCGGACGATGGCCTCGATCCGGGGCATATAGCGGCTGTACTCCTGATAGGTATCGATCAGAACGATATTGTTGTTCACCACGATCCCCGCCAGCGCCACGATGCCCGTCCCGGTCATGATGATCGAGAACGGCTGCTGCATCACCATCATCCCGATCAGAACACCGGTGGTCGACAGCACCACCGCCAACAATACCAGCACCGAGTTGTAGAACGAGTTGAACTGTGCCAGCAGGATCACGAACATCAGACCCAATGCTGCGAGGAAGGCGCTGGACAGGAAGGCTTGGCTCTCGGCCTGATCTTCCTGATCGCCGGTCCATTCCCAACTGATGGTGCGACCGAACGGATCGGTCTGCAGCCATTCCGTCAGCACCGCGATCCGCTCGTTCGGGTTGATCAGAGTAAAGCTGGCGCTGCCATCTTCGATGCTTGCGCGCAGTTGGCCGATATTCTCTGCACCGGTCAGTTGCACCAGCTCATATTCGCTGCCATCGGGACCGGTGATGATGGCTCGGTCAGAGGTTGCTCCCTCGGCCAGCGGGCGCACGACGGCCAGCCGCTCAGTGCTGCCATCCGGGCCACTGGCCACGACCTTGCTCAACCCCGGTTCGACATCGGCTTTCACGTCATAGTAACGCTGCTGATCGACCCGGTTGATCTCGGCCAGTTTGGCCACCGGCTGGCGGGTCACGAAGTTTGAGAGCGGCACCAGCCCGTCCGGCGTGCGGACCTTGAGCGTATCGAGCGTCGACAGCACTCGATCCTGATCGGGCAGGCGGACGCGGATTTCGATCTCTTCATCGGTCGAATCCGGGCGCATTTCACCCAGCAGGATACCGCGGGTCACAAGCTGCACCATTGCGCCGACGGTGGCGACGTCGGCGCCAAAACGCCCTGCCTTGGCGACGTCAACGTCGATCTGCCAGTCGATGCCGGGCAGGGGCAGGGTGTCTTCGATCTTGATCAGACCGGGGGTCTGTTCGAACGCCTCCCGTGCGGCGAGAGCGGAAGAGGTCAGCTCTTCCCAACCGTCGCCCTTGATGCGCAGATGGACGGGCTTGGCCGAGGCGGGGCCTTGTTCAAGTGGCAGAATTTCGACGACGAATCCGGGGATCTTGGCCAGTTCGGCATTCAGCTCATCCAGCACGAAATCGCCATCATATTCCGGCGCGATCACGTGGCGGTCGAAGAGCCCCCCGAAGATAGGCTCCGATACATTCGGACGATCCTCCCACGGGATGATCTCGAACTGAACGCGGCCCACGGTATCCGCGGGGGCGGTGGCTCCGCCGTTATTCTGGTTCAGGCCACCTTCACCGGCAAAGGCAAAAACGTTGATCACAGCCGGATGGGCGCTGATAACCTTTTCTGCCTCCAGAACCATCTCGTCCTTCTCGGCCAAAGACAGGTTGCCGCGAGCCCTGACATAAGCCGTGGCCTGTTCGGGTTCGCTTTCAACGAAGAATTCAACACCGCGGTTGTTTTCGCCAAAGACAGTCATGACGCTGATCACAGCGAAACCGACTAGACCAAGCGACACGATTGGCATGATCGGATTGCCGACCAGGAATTTGATCACATAGCCAAACGGCGTGTGTTCTTTGGCGGTATGCACATGATCATCCGGCGCGCGCTGGATTTTGGCAGCGCTCAGAGTGACCGACCCGGCGAAAGCGCCGAAGAGGAACATCAGAGCCCCGGCAATCGCGCCTCCGGGCAGCAGATAGCCGGGGTTCAGCATCTGCATCGCACCAAGGAAGATCATGTACAGCGACGGCGGCACCAACAACAAGCGCACCCACCAGTGCGTTCTTGCCCGCAGCCAGTTCGAGCTGCGGTCGAAACTACGGCTCATCCGGCCGGAGACGCCCCCCACGACAGGAAGATAGAGCAGCGCCACGATCAACGACGCGGACAGCACGAAGATAAGCGTGATTGGCAGCATCTTCATGAATTCGCCTGGAATGCCAGGCCAGAACAGCATCGGCAGGAATGCGCACAAGGTCGTGGCGGTCGAAGAGACAATCGGCCAGAACATCCGTTGCGCGGCCTCGACATAGGCGTGCATCGGACCGACGCCTTCTTTTATGCGTTTGTCGGCATATTCCACCACAACGATGGCACCATCGACCAACATACCCACGGCAAGAATCAGGCCGAACATAACCATGTTCGAGATTGTGACCCCGATCATCGCCAGAAACGCGAAACACAGCAGGAACGAGGTCGGGATCGCAAAACCCACCAACAACGCGGCGCGTGTTCCCAGAGACGCCAGAACCACGATCATCACAAGTGCGACGGCGGTCAGGACGGACCCTTCAAGCTGACGCACCATTGAATCGACGATGCGACTCTGGTCGTTCGAGGTGCCCACATCAACAGCGGCCCGCAGCTCGGCTGGCCACTTGGTCTGGGCCTCGGCCACGGTGGCTTTGATCAGCGCGACCGTATCGATCAAGTTATAGCCCTTGCGCTTGACCACCTGCAGCGCGACGGTGGACTCTCCGTTGAAGCGGGCCGTGCCTTCGCGGTCTTCGAAAGTATAGTTGATCTCGGCCAGTTCACCCAAGGTAACCACGCGGTCCCCATTGACCTTAACCGGCAGGCCATAGACGTCCTGTGCAGTTTTGAAGGACGAGGGGATTTTGACCGAGAACGTGCCTTGTTCAGTCTCAACTTCACCGGCGGCAATCAGTTGGTTGTTGTTCTGCACCACGCTGATCAGTTCGGCGGCGGTGACGTTATAAGCCTCCAGCCGCAATGGGTCGATCACGACCTCAAGCATCTCGTCACGGTTCCCGGCGATGCCGGCCTCAAGCACAGCATCCAATGCCTCAAGCTCGTCCTGCAGGTCTTTGGCAACGCGTGCCATTGTACGTTCAGGGACGGGACCCGTCAGGTTGACGATGACGATGGGGAATTCCGAGAAGTTAACCTCGGTAATCGTATATTGCTCGGCCCCCTCGGGGAAGTCGGCCTGCGCGCTGTTCATGGCGTCGCGCACGTCTGCGATGGTGGCGGACTTGTCCCAACCGAACTCGAACTCCAATAGAAGGCCCGCATAGCTCTCGGCAGCGGTGGCGGTCATCGTATCCAGCCCGTCGAGATCGGCCATCTCGGTTTCCATCGGCTTGATCAGCAGGCTTTCGCTGTCTTCGGCTGAAATGCCCGGAAACTGCACCGATACGAACAGCATCGGGATGTCGATATCCGGCTCACCTTCTTTCGGCAGGCCCACATAGGCGAACCCGCCAACAACCAGCGAGATCGCGATAAAGGCCAGAACCATCCTGGCCCGGCCTGCGGCCCAACTGACGATCCCCGTCATTGCGATGCTTCCCTGTAGGTCGGTGCAACGGAAACGCCTCTGGTGACGAATTCCTGCCCGATTACGATGATATCAGCGGTTTCAGGCAAGCCACCCACCCAAACGCCATCTGCGGTGTCACGCAGCAGTTGGATCGGCACAAAGTCGACCACATTGTCTGCGACGACGGTTCGCACGCCAATCTGACCTTCGTTGTTCAGGGTTAGCGCCGACTGCGGCAGCAGATGTGCTTTGACACCTTCCGCTGCGATCTGAATATTTGCGGTCTGGCCATCACGGATCAGCAATTCCGGGTTGGGAACAGTGATCTCTACCTCAAAGGTCCGGGTGGTCTCATCGGCTGAGCGGCTGAGGAAAGTCACACGCCCCTCGACCTGCAACCCGGTGACCAGCTGCGCCGACGCCATCGAGCCGACGATGATCCGGTTTACCTCGGTCTCGGGCACGAAACCGACCAGCTTGATCGGGTCCAGCTGGATCACGGTCGCGCACAGCGAACCGGGCTGCATCAGGCTGCCAAGCTCGGCTGTGTCACTTTCCAACAGTCCTTTGAACGGGGCTTCGATGGTGAGCCTGTCCATCTCGCGGTGCGCAGCGGCCACTTCGGCGGTTGCGGCTTCGATCCCGGCTTGGGTAGCCTCCAGCCCAGCCTCGGCGCTTTTGATGCCTGCTTTGGCCGAGCTCATTTCGGCCTCGCTCGAGATGCGGCGGGTTTCCGATCCAAACCCGGTTTCCGACAATTTGCGCGCGGCGGTCAGATTGATTTCGGCTTCGGCCAAACGAGCGTGGGATTCTTGCAGACGCGCTTCAGCTTCGGGCACACGGCTTTCGGCCTCAAGTTTGGCGGCCTTCGCTTCGGCGAGGCTTGCAGGGCGGGTGCCCGGGTCAAGTTCACACAGCAGGTCGCCCGTCTCAACAAAGGCCCCTTTGCGCTTGGGCTCGGAGACAACGGTCGAGGTGGTCTCGGCAAGAACCTCAACCTGACGGTTGGCTTTAGTCTGTCCGCGCAGCTGAACAGCACTGCCAATTTCCCGCGCAGTCGAGCGTGATACGACGACGCCAATCGCGTCCGCGATCTGTGTTTGTTCGGTTTCCGTGGCGTCAACTGGCGCTTCGGTCTGTTCTTCTCCACGGCCAGCAAACGCGAACAGCGCGTCGCGTTCGAAAACAAGGAAATACAATGCGACTATAACCAATACGGCGTTGATGAATGAAATCAAACGCATGCGGTGTATTCTCCAGATCTGATCGGCCACCCGGTTGCGGCGCTTACGCCTTGAAATGGGGCCGGGTCTTTGGCTTGTCCATACTGAACTGAATAGTTCGGTTCACTTTTTTTAGCAAGTCCCGGGGGCAACCGAGCAATTGTGTGAATTCGGACACTTGGCTTGGCCCAAAGGCCGGGGTATGACATGGCGCTAGAAAACCGAACACCTAAGCCTGGGGGCAGGGATGAGCGATACCGACAGTTTCATTGATGAGGTCACTGAAGAGGTGCGCCGTGATCGCATGTTCCTGCTCTTGCGGCGCTGGGGTTGGGTCGGTGTTGTCGCTGTCATCGCCATTGTCGGCGGGGCTGCGTTCAACGAGTACCGCAAGGCGCGCGACGCGGGTCAGGCCGAGGCGTTGGGGGATGCGATTCTGACGGCTCTTGCTGAAAACGGCTCGGCCGAACGGGCGACCAGCCTGCAGGCGGTCGAGACGCAATCGGTGGGCGGAGATGCGGTGCTGAACATGCTGCTCTCGGCGGCTCAAATCGAGGCCGGGTCCGATCAGGATGCTGTAAACAGCCTGAACGCAATTGCGACACAGGGCGATCTGCCCGAGATTTATCGCGCAATCGCGAGCTTCAAGGCGTTGCTGCTACAGACGGAAACTCTGCCGGTTGCCGATCGTCGCCAGCAATTCGAAGCGCTGGCAACACCCGGTGCCCCTTTGCGTCTGCTTGCGGAAGAGCAGCTTGCTCTGATCGATGTGGCCGACGGCAATACGCAGGCGGCGCTGGACCGGCTGCAAGCGCTGCGGCAGGACGCCGAAGCCAGCATCGATCTGCAGCAGCGTGCAGCGCAGCTGATCGTGGCGTTGGGTGGTAAGCCCGAGCCCGTCGCGGCCCAACAGGGCTGACCCGGGCGGCGAAACAGGATTTCACAGACGAGTTCATAAGATCATGGTAGCACGTTACTTCTCACGCCTTGGATTGCCCGTCGCGGCGATTGCCCTGACAGCACTGAGCGCCTGTCAGGAACCCGAGACGATCCTGCCGGGCGAACGGGAAGATATCCGTCCTGCCCTTGACAATGAAACGGTTGAGACGCGCGGAGCCAAGCCCATTAGCCTTCCGGCCCAAAGCCGCAATGCAAGCTGGTCGCAAAGCCCGGGGACCCCGGCCTTCCGCACGACAAACGCCGCACTCAGCACGACGCCACAGCGGGTTTGGTCCGCCAATATTGGCAGCGGCGACAGTCGCAGACAGCGGATCACCGCTGATCCTGTTGTTGCAGGCGGTTTGATTTATACGCTCGATTCGGGCGCGAATGTCTCGGCTGTGACCCCACAAGGGCAAGTGGCCTGGACCACGAACCTTATCCCACCTTCCGAGAAAGATGGCGACGCCACGGGAGGCGGGCTCGCCCATGCTGACGGGGTTCTGTATGTCTCATCCGGCTTTGGCCGGCTGACCGCGCTGGACGCCAAGACCGGTGCTCAGAAATGGCAAAAGCGCTTGAACGCTACTGGTAGCGGCGCGCCGTTGGTCAGCGGCGGAATCCTCTATCTCGTCGCCGGGGATGAGACGGGTTGGGCCGTCAACACCAAGGATGGTCGGATTCTCTGGCAGATCGATGGCACCCCGAGCGTCGGCAATGTACTGGGCGCACCCGCGCCGGTCATCGCCTCGGAATTTTCTGTCTTTGCATTTGGGTCCGGTAACATTGCGGCAACCTTCCGCCGAGGGGGGATCCTGCGTTGGACCGCTTCAGTAGCGGGTGGTCGCCGTGGCCGAGCGGCTGCTCAGATCGTGGACGTCACCGCCGGGCCTATGGTGTCTGGCAATGCTATCCTGATCGGCAATCACTCGGGCCGTACCGTCTCGTTCGATGTCGATTCAGGTGAGCGGAACTGGACCGCGCTTGAGGGGGCGGTCGACACGGTCTGGCCAGCTGGAAACAGCGTCTTTTTGATTAGCGACCGCAGCCAATTGGTGCGGTTGAATGCTGCAGACGGTACGATTGTCTGGGCCATCGACCTGCCGGGCTTTGTCAAAGACCGGCCGGGACGCCGCGGACCGATCTTTGCCCATTACGGCCCGATCATGGCCGGGGGACGGCTGGTCTTAGCCTCGAATGACGGTTTCCTGCGCTTCTTCAATCCTGTCGACGGTGCGCTGCTGCATCAGGTCGAAGTCCCCGGCGGGGCGACGACGGCGCCTGTGGTGGCGGGTCAGACGCTCTATGTCGTGTCGACCAAGGGTGAATTGCACGCTTTCCGTTGACGACAAGATGCGTTAAAGGGCGCATCTTGAGTCTTGAAAGTTGAGTATCATGTCGCTGACCCTCGCCATCGTGGGGCGCCCGAATGTGGGTAAATCCACTCTGTTCAATCGCCTCGTGGGCAAACGTCTGGCTTTGGTCGACGACCAGCCCGGCGTGACGCGCGACCTGCGCGAGGGCGAAGGGCGGCTGGGTGACTTGCGCTTTACCGTCATCGATACGGCAGGTCTTGAGGACGCGACCGACGACAGCCTGCAAGGCCGGATGCGTCGCCTGACCGAACGCGCCGTGGACATGGCCGATGTCTGCCTGTTCATGATCGACGCGCGTGTGGGCCTGACGCCAACCGATGAGATGTTCGCCGAAATCCTGCGTAAACGGTCCAAACACGTGATCCTTGCGGCCAACAAAGCCGAAGGCAATGCAGCGGATGCGGGCGTGCTGGAGGCCTATAATCTTGGACTGGGTGAGCCTGTGCGCCTATCTGGTGAGCATGGCGAGGGGATGACGGACCTTTATGCGCAGTTGATGCCGCTGGCCGATGCCGCTGAGGAAGCGCAAGCCGAAGAGACGCCGGAAACCAATATCGAACTGGACGAAGACGGCGAGGGCGAAACGCCTTTGATCACCGCTGCCAAGCCGTTGCAGGTGGCTGTCGTAGGCCGTCCGAATGCCGGTAAATCCACGCTGATCAACAAGATCATCGGTGAAGACCGTCTGCTAACCGGTCCCGAGGCCGGGATCACCCGCGACGCGATCAGCCTGCGGATCGATTGGGGCGGGCCGGATGGGGACAGCACCCCGATGCGGATCTTTGATACCGCCGGGATGCGCAAGAAAGCCAAGGTGCAGGAGAAGCTTGAGAAGCTCTCGGTCTCGGACGGTCTGCGTGCGGTCAAGTTCGCCGAAGTTGTCGTGGTCTTGTTGGATGCGGCTATTCCGTTCGAACAGCAAGACCTGCGGATCGCCGACTTGGCCGAGCGTGAGGGGCGCGCCGTGGTTGTCGCCGTCAACAAGTGGGATGTCGAGGACAACAAGCAGGAAAAGCTGCGCGATCTCAAGGAATCCTTCGAACGCCTATTGCCACAATTGCGTGGTGCGCCGCTGATCACTGTTTCGGCCAAAACCGGACGCGGGCTGGAGCGTCTGCGCGCTGCCATTCTGCGCGCCCATGACGTCTGGAACCGCCGCGTGCCGACGGCTGCACTGAACCGCTGGCTGACGGCCATGCTGGAGCAGCATCCGCCGCCAGCACCGCAGGGCCGCCGGATCAAGCTGCGCTATATGACACAGGCCAAGACCCGCCCACCGGGGTTTGTCGTCATGTGCTCGCATCCTGACAAGATGCCCGAAAGCTACAACCGTTATCTGGTCAACGGTCTGCGCGAGGATTTCGACATGCCGGGCACGCCGATCCGGCTGACCTTGCGCGGCCAGGGGGACAAGAACCCCTATAAAGGGCGGCGTAAGAAAAACGCCGGTGCGCTGGCGAAGCATCTCAAGGGACGGGCGTAACTGCGCTAATTTTCAGCGTTTTCAGTGAGGGGGCGTGACAGCCCCTTTTTCGCGCGCTAGCATTCAGTAGCGTGCATTTGTTTTCGCGCGCAGCTTGTCTGCGGGTTTTCCGCACATAATTTGCAACAGGTAATAACCGGACCACCCTGGGGAGCGGGCGCGATGGATCTGAGGGAATATACTAGACAATACGCGGTACAGGATAATCGGCTTGCCGCGCTCAGCTATTTCGGAACATTTGCGGTCTATTTCGCATCGCTGACACTGGCGATCATCTATGTCGACAGCTGGTATATCATGATCCCGGCCGGGATCGTTTTTGCCTTTTCAGCCGTGCGTCTCTACGTGCTGCAGCATGATTGCGGGCATCACTCGCTGTTTGAAACGCGCGAGCAAAACGAATGGGCGGGTCACGGATTGTCACCGTTTACCTTTGCGCCGTTTGAAGTGATGAAACAGAACCACAATCTGCACCATGCCGGTATCGGTAATCTCGAACATCGAGAGACCGGTGAAATTCACACCATGACACTGCGCGAATGGAACGAGGCGGATTGGAAAAAGCGTCTGTTCTACAGGCTTTATCGCAGTCCCTTCATTCTGGTTCCTGTGGGCGCGCTGTTTACTTATTTCATCCGCTATCGCTGGCCCAAGAACACTGTCCGGTTCGGTGTTGTGGGGGTGCTGCTGCACAACCTTTCGATCGTCGTGTTTTTGGGGGTGCTCTATCTGATCGCTGGCACCACAGGGATACTGGTCTGGCTGGTATTCTCGCTGCTGGGCGGGATGCTAGGTGTGTTTCTGGTATATTTGCAGCATAACTTCGAGGATACCTATTGGGATCGCCGCCCCGATCTGGATCCGAAGATTGCGGCGCTTCAGGGATCGTCAGCGTTGGATTTCGGATGGTGGTTTGACAATGCGGTGGCTTGCATCACATTGCACGACATCCACCATTTCAACGCGCGTATCCCATCCTATAGGCTGCGTGCATGCCACTATAACTTGCCACCGGAGTTTACTCCGCGGCGGATCAAGTTCCCCGAAGCGGTGGCAGCGCTGAACCTCAAGCTATGGGATGAAGAGGCCAAGCGTCTCGTCCCGTTTCCAAAGCGGCCGCACGGGCAAAGGGTGACGCAGACCAGTTGATTGGCGGGTGCGCAGCTCTTGTCTGCGTGTTTAGGCTGGGTACATACATGTGTGAGGGAAGACAGGAAAGGATCCGCGATGACTGCAGTTACCGATGTGCATGGCGTGGGACAGGCGCTGGCACAGGCGCTGAATGCAAACGGCTATAAAACAGCCGAGGCCGTCGCGAAGGCCACACCTGAGGATCTGGTGAAAGTGCCGCGTATCGGTACAGCGCGAGCCGTAATCCTGATTGCTGCTGCGAAAGAGGCGATTGCCAAACCGACCCAAACCAAGGCACCCGTGCGTCGCGCGCCCAACCGGAAGCCTCCGGCGCGTCGGACGCCCGCTCGCAGCACCGCAGCAGCCAAAAAAGCCGAAACCGAACGCAAGGCCGAAGAGGCGCGTAAAGCGGCACAGGAGCGCGCTGCGGCAGAACGGGCGGCGGCGGAGGCCAAGGCAAAGAAGAAGGCGAAAGCCAAAGTCAAAGCCGAGAAAGCAGCCCGGAAGAAATCCGAGATGGAGGCTGTATTCTCCAAGGCCAAGGAAAAGGTCAAAAAGAAAGCCAAAAAGGACAAGAAGCCAAAAGGCGACGGTAAGAAGAAGGCTGACAAGAAAAAACCGAACAAGAAGAAGTCCGACAAGAAATCCGGTAAATCCAAGGATAAGAAAAAGGCGAAGAAATAGTTCCTTCTCCGGCTCGATTTATCTAACCGGCACCATTTGAGTGCCGGTTTTATTATGTCAGAGCGCCATCGGTCTGAAGGGTCAGTTTGCCACCTAGATAGGGGGCCAGAATCTCGGGCAGAGTGACCGTACCATCAGCGTTCTGTCCGTTCTCCAACACTGCGATCAGGCAGCGCCCGACTGCAAGGCCCGAACCGTTCAAGGTGTGCACGTACTCCGGCTTGCCGCCGCCCTCGGGACGGAAACGCGCATTCATGCGGCGCGCCTGAAAATCACCTGTGGTCGAAACGGAACTGATTTCGCGATAGGTGTTCTGCCCAGGCAGCCACGCCTCAATGTCGAAGGTGCGGCGCGCGCCAAAGCCCATATCGCCGGTGCACAGAACGACGGTGCGGTAGGGGATGCCGAGCTGTTCCAGCAAATCCTCGGCACAGCGCAACATGCGCTTCTGTTCCTCATCCGATTTCTCGGGATGGGTGACCGAAACCATCTCGACCTTCTCGAACTGGTGCTGGCGCAACATTCCCGCCGTATCCTTGCCGGCGCTGCCTGCCTCAGACCGGAAGCAGACTGTGTGGGCGGTCATGCGAATGGGTAGGGCGGCTTCGTCCAGTATGTCGCCCGATACCGAATAGGTGAGCGTCACCTCGGAGGTCGGGATCAACCACCAGCCATTGGTGGTCTGATAACTGTCCTCGCCGAATTTCGGCAGTTTGTCCGTGCCGTACATTGCTTCATCGCGAACCAGGACAGGCGTTTGTGTTTCGGTCAGTCCGTTCTTGTCGATATGCGTATCCAGCATGAACTGCGCCAGCGCGCGATGGACGCGGGCGACACCCTTCGACAGGTTCACGAAGCGGCTGCCGCTCGTTTTGGCCGCAGTCTCGAAATCCATCGCAGCGGCGACGGCGGGGATGTCGTAATGTTCCTTCGGGGCAAAATCGAACTCTCGCGGAGTGCCCCAACGGTTGACCTCGACATTATCGTCTTCGTCTTCGCCCGATGGCACATCTTCGGCAGGCAAGTTGGCGATGCGGGCCAGTTGATCGGTCAGCAACGCATCCAGATCCTTGGCCTCGGTCTGCATCCGGGCAATTTCAGCCTTCTTCTCGGCAACCAGCGCGCGCAGACGCTCAAATTCAGCCTCATCGCCGCGCGCTTTCGCAGCGCCGACTTCCTTGCTGGCCTTATTCTGTTCGGCTTGAGCGGTCTCGGCGGCCAGAATCTTGGCCCGTCGACTTTCGTCCAGCCTCAACAGATCTGACGACACCGGCGCGTCCCCACGGCGCGCAAGGGCGGCGTCGAAGGCGGCTGGGTTTTCGCGAATGGCGCGGATGTCGTGCATGGTTCAGATCCTTAAATGCGTGAATCACTGAAACCGCTTATGCACCATCTGAAAGGCAGGGTGTAGCGCCGGTTACGACTTATCCGGGTCGTCGTGGGTTTCCTGTGCCAGATGGCCATCCCATTTTTCGGCCGGAATTTTTGGCTCGGGCGGATCAGCCATGTAGGACGGCGTCATGATCTGCACATTGTTCTCGTTGAATACAGCCACGATGTTGCGATGCAGATCCGAGCGGATTTTCGGAATGATGCTACCGCGTGTGGTATATCCGTTGATCTGATAATTGATCGCGTAATCCGCCAAAGCTGTCCATAAAACAAAGGGTTCAGGCTTGGCTTTGATGCCCTTAGTACGATGTGCGGCTTCGATCAGCATCGCCTCGACCTTTTCGGGCGGCTCTTCATATCCAATCCCGACAGTGGTGTGCAGCAACAGCCCGTTGCCATCGGTTTTCTTTGAGAAATTTACTACGTCCGAATTCATCAACTGGGCATTCGGGATCGAGATCAACTCATTCTTGATGGACTTCAGATGTGTCTCCATCAGCTTGATTTGCACGACGTCACCGATATGGTCTCCGATCTGGATGCGGTCTCCGATCGAGGTGGATCGGCGATAGATCACAAAGAGCCCCGCCAGCATGTTTGACACGACCGAGTTTGCCCCCAGCGACAGCATCGCGCCCACCAGAATGGTCAGGCCCTGAAATGCCGCAGAATCCGACCCCGGGATGTAGGGCACCGCAAATACCAGTGCGATCAGGATCACGACCACCCGTGCGATGTTGAACGTGGGGTTTATCCAGTGCTTCTCGAAATCGCCCATATCGAACGATCCTGCCTCGACCGCGTCGAAGAACACGCGCATACCCCGGATAATATACAGCGTTATCCAGGTGATAAGCGCCAGCATGATCAGGTTCGGAATATAGCTGAGTACGCCTTTGAAGATCAGCAGGACTGGTTCGGTCAGATAGGTCAGCAGTAGCTGCGCGAAATATCGTGTTTCCGCAAAGGCCAGCAGAACGAAAGAGAGGTAATAGTAGAAGCCGAGGAAAAAGATCACCAGCAGTAGGAAATTCAAGCCATACCGGATCAGCGCCGCTATGGCTTCGGCCTGTACGCTTTTGGCGGTCGCGGTTTCGACGTCTCTGAGGTACCGCTTGACCAGTTTCAGTGTGCGCCGGCGAATCCTTCGGTTGAGCCACAGGATCACCACAGCGAACACAGCAAACCCGACCGTCCAGCCCGCTGCTTCGATGGCCCCTGAGACCCGCGCTTGTTCGGTTCGGTTCGCGCGATAAGTGACGATGGCCTCTTTGATGGCCTCTCCGTGGAGCAGGCTGAGCACATCAAGCTCCATCTGATCCAGTTCCGCATCTGCAACCGTTACGATCGAAACGATCACGTCATCGGCCAGTATGCGCGTGCCCAACTCGGTTTCTTCGAAACGTATCTCGACGGTCGGGTTGTCCGAGGCTTCAGCGACCGCGATTATGCTGTTCTGCACCCGTTCTGCGCGTTCGCTGGCAGGCAACGCGCTGGAGCCGCGCAGGAAGAACAAGGTGTCGCCATCGACAATAACGGGTGCCTTGAATACGTCGGACTCTTCTTCTGTAGCAGGCGCATCGGCAGGCGCATCCTGTGACCACGCGGGCAGCACCGGCAGGCACAGGAAGAACACTGCCGCAAGCAGGCAGACCGCCGTTGTAAGGGCTTGGAAGAATTGAGTCATTGTGCCTCCCTCCCTGCAACTATATCCAACCAGAGCGGTCTGCCTAGAACATATCTGCAACGTTGCATTTCAAACCTGCGGGGCAGATCGTGGAATTGGCATCGCCTTTGCTTGCAAACCCTCGGTTCAAAGCATAGGTTCCCGCCAACTTTGCAGAGAGCCCTCTGCATCATCAAAACAAAGGAATATCCCATGGAAGGTGGCGCAATCGCCCAGTTTCTCCCGCTGATCCTGATCTTTGCGATCATGTATTTCCTGCTGATCCGTCCACAGCAGAAAAAGATGAAGGAACATCAGGCCATGGTCGAGGCCGTGCGCCGGGGCGATCAGATCGTCACCCAGGGTGGATTGATCGGTAAAGTGTCGAAGGTCAAGGAAGGCGAGAACGAGATCGAGGTTGAACTGGCCGAGAACGTCAAGGTTCGTGTCGTCAAATCGACCATCGCTCAGGTTCTGAATAAGACTGAGCCAGCGAAGTAAGTTCGCACGACAATTCCTTGAAAAGGCAGGGTAATGCTGCAAATTGATACCTGGAAGCGGGTTCTGATCTGGGCGGTCTGCGTGATCGGTCTGATCCTGGCCCTGCCGAATGCGTTCTACACGCGCGTCGAGCAATCCAACGACGCTAAAGCCGCGATCGAGCTTGGCATTGATACGCCCGAGATGCAGGCCGAAGCGGGGCAATGGCCCGATTGGTTGCCATCGTCTCTGGTCAATCTCGGTCTCGATCTGCGTGGCGGCGCGCATCTGTTAGCCGAAGTGAAGGTCGGCGATGTCTACGAATCCCGGATGGAGGCGATGTGGCCGGAAATCCGCGATGCACTGCGGGACGAGCGCGGTACCATCGGAACGGTCCGCCGTCAGGACTCGGCCCCTGACCAGATTCGCGTGCGCATCAGCCAGCCCGAAGGCATTTCCCGCGCTCTGGAGGTCGTGCGCGGCTTGGCGCGTCAGGTTCAGACCCTGACCGGGGTAGGGGCCACGGATATCGAAGCCTTTGCTGACGGCGATACCATCGTCGTGCAGCTGTCAGAGGCCGAAAAACTGGCCTCGGATGACCGTACCGTGCGTCAGTCGCTGGAAATCATCCGTCGCCGGATCGACGAGGTCGGCACGCGTGAACCGACGATCCAGCGCCAGGGTGCGGATCGTATCCTGATCCAGGTGCCGGGTATCGGCAGCGCCGGTGAGTTAAAAGAGATCATCGGGACAACCGCCCAGTTGACCTTCAACCCGGTTGTTGGTCGTGGCTCTGACCCCGACGCGATTCCGGGTGTTGGCGAAGAGATCGTGCCTTCGCTTGATGAAGAGGGTTTGTACTACACGCTAGAGTCGGCCCCGGTCGTAACTGGCGAGGAACTGGTCGACGCTCAGCCCTCGTTCGATCAGAACGGTCGCCCAGCAGTGAGCTTCCGCTTCAACACTTCCGGAGCACGCAAGTTCGGCGACTATACTCTGGATAATATTGGCGCCCCCTTTGCCATCGTGCTGGATGATGAGGTCATCTCGGCCCCTGTGATCCAAAGCCACATCCCGGGCGGATCCGGAATCATCACCGGCAATTTCACCGTCGAGGAAAGTACCAATCTCGCCGTTCTGCTGCGTGCAGGCGCTTTGCCCGCTGGTCTGGAATTCCTCGAAGAACGCACCATCGGTCCGGAATTGGGTCAGGACAGCATCGACGCGGGTAAAGTTGCCACCATGGTCGCCTTTGCCGCCGTTCTGGTTTTCATGGCGCTCAGCTATGGCCTGTTCGGTATCTTTGCCAATATCGCGCTGATCCTGAACGTGGGCTTGCTGTTCGGGCTGTTGTCTCTGATCGGCGCAACGCTAACGCTGCCGGGTATCGCTGGCATCGTTCTGACCGTCGGTATGGCGGTGGACGCCAACGTGCTGATCTTCGAGCGTATCCGCGAAGAACTTAAATCGGCCAAAGGCCCGGCGCGTGCGATTGAACTGGGCTACGAAAAAGCGCTGTCCGCCATTCTGGACGCCAACGTGACCACGTTCATCACTGCGACGATCCTGTTTGCCATGGGCAGCGGCCCCGTGCGCGGCTTTGCGATCACTCTGGGACTGGGGATTCTGACCTCGGTCTTCACCGCGATCTTCGTGACACGCCTGATGGTCGTCATGTGGTTCGAACGCCGCCGTCCGAAAACGATCGAGGTTTGACATGAGACTGAAACTTGTACCCCAAGGCACCTCGTTCGATTTCTTCAGCCGCTGGAAGATTTGGTTGGGCATTTCTGCTCTGATGATGGTCGTGGCCTTCGCCTCGTTCATGCTGCAGGGCCTGAACTTCGGCATCGACTTCCGGGGTGGCACCACGATCCGGACCGAAAGCACGCAACAGATTGACGTTGGAGCCTATCGAGACGCCATCGCGCCGCTGGAGCTGGGTGATATCACCATTACCGAGATCTTTGATCCCACCTTTGGACCCGATCAGAACGTCGCCATGATCCGTATCCAGGCGCAGGATGATGCCGAGGCCGTCGCCGCCAGCACCATCACCGCCGTGGAAGCGGCGCTGCAATCCGTGGTTCCCGATATCGAGTTCGTTTCGGTCGAATCCGTCGGCCCCAAAGTGTCAGGTGAGTTGATCCAAACCGCCGTGATCGCTGTGGTGCTCGCCATCGGGGCCGTGCTTGTCTACATCTGGCTACGGTTCGAATGGCAGTTCGCGCTGGGTGCGGTGGCAGCACTGGTTCATGACGTGATCCTGACCATCGGCATCTTCTCGGAACTGCAAATCCGTTTCGATCTGGCCATAATCGCGGCGCTGCTGACCATTGTCGGTTATTCGCTGAACGACACCGTGGTTGTCTTCGACCGGGTGCGCGAGAACCTGCGTAAGTACAAGAAGAAAGACCTCAAAGAGGTGCTGAACATCTCGATCAACGAAACCCTCAGTCGGACAGTGATGACCTCGGTCACCACGCTGCTGGCGCTAATCTCGCTCTATGTGCTGGGCGGAGACGTCATCCGCGGCTTTGTCTTCGCGATGATCTGGGGTGTGATCATAGGCACCTATTCGTCGGTCTTCGTGGCCTCGACCATTCTGTTGTGGCTGGGGGTCAAACGCGACTGGTCGAAACCGTCGAATACGGCGGGTAACCAGTTCGCCAATATCGATGCCTGAGTATTTCGGCCAGACTCCGACCAGTCTGGCCGTTATCATTTCAGCCGCCCTGATCGGAGGCATCGTCCGCGGCTTCTCGGGCTTCGGAACGGCGTTGATATTCCTGCCCATGGCCAGCCCGTATCTTGGCCCCTTCGGCGCGATCATCGCACTGACCATCATGGATATCTTTGGCCCGCTGCCGAATCTGCGTCGCGCCTGGAACGCAGTCGACAGGTCTGATCTTATGCGCCTTATTCTGGGATGTGCGGTGGTCCTCCCAATTGGCCTTTGGCTGCTCGCCCGCTCTGAGCCCGAGCTGTTTAGATACCTCGTCAGCCTGATCTCACTGTCGATGTTGGCCGCACTTGCCTTCGGCCTGCGCTATCACGGCAGAGTAGGGCGGGGAATGGTAACAGCAATCGGGGGTACTGCGGGTTTTCTTGGGGGGATCGCGGGGATACCGGGCCCGGCGGTCATCCTGTTCTACATGTCGCGCCCACTCCCCGTTGCCGTCATCCGCGCCACGATCCTGCTGTTCCTGTTTGCCTTCGATTTCCTGATCCTCGGCTACCTCACGGGAATGGGGCGCGTTACGTTTGCAACCGTCGGTATGGGGCTGATGCTTGCCATTCCCAACATCGCGGGGAACTGGCTGGGTGGCTGGATGTTCCGGCCCGAGCGCGAAAGGCTCTACCGCATAACCGCTTATCTGGTGATTGCGTCAGCTGCCTTGTCCGGTCTGCCGCTTTGGGGTTAAAACCCCGCCATGCGCCTGAATGAGATCACCTATACCAACGCCCAGCCGATCGACGGCTACGGCCCCGGCTTTTTCCGCATTGGCGGGCAAGTGCATGAAGGCCTCGTGCTTACCGGCCCCACAGGAACCACAGCCTGGGGCGGTTATGCTGATGAAAACGCACTTCTGGCTTTGTCGGATCAGATCGATGTTCTTTTCATCGGAACCGGCATGGACCTGACCCACATCCCCGCCAAGCTGCGTTCAACGCTTGAAGAAGCTGGCATTGGTGTCGAAATCATGAACTCCCCCGCTGCCTGCCGTACCTACAACGTGCTGCTTTCTGAAGGCCGCCGCGTCGCGCTGGCGCTGATCCCCGTCTGAGGATCCGTTCTTCATCTGGCCGAAAATATCTCGGGGAGCGCGAGGGGCTGGCCCTTGCTTCAAACACTCCCATCCGTTCTGCGGCATTTCCGACCTTTTTCCCGCACGCACAATCCGTTAATCGGACGTCATGACTTTGATAGTAACCGATCTGGCCATCACGCGCGGAGGCGTCCCCGTTCTGGAAGGGCTCAGCTTTTCGCTCTCTGCCGGAAAGGCTTTGATCCTGCGTGGCCCCAACGGGATCGGCAAGACAACCCTGCTGCGCACACTTGCTGGCCTGCAGCCACCGCTGGCAGGCCATATCGAAAGCGCCGAGGATCAGATCGCCTATGCCTCACACTCTGATGGTCTGAAACCAACACTGACGGTGACCGAAAACCTCAGCTTCTGGGCGTCGGTCTTCGGAGTGCAGGGCATCCAGAATGCGCTTGATGCGTTTGCGCTGAACGAACTCGCGGATCGGCACGCGGGTAACCTGTCTGCGGGGCAGAAACGGCGGCTCGGATTGGCCCGGATGCTGGTCACCGGTCGTCCGATCTGGATGCTGGACGAGCCCACTGTGTCGCTGGACAAAAACGCCGTACAGATGTTTGCCGACGCCGTGCGCGCACATCTGGGGCAGGGCGGCTCTGCCCTGATTGCCACTCATATCGACCTCGGTCTGGATGGAGAGGTTCTGGATGTCGGCCCCAACAAGGCCAAACCCAAACCCATCGATGATTTCGACGGAGGTTTCCTGTGATCGCCCTGTTGCTGCGCGACCTGAAATTGGCCTTCCGCGCGGGTGGAGGGTTTGGTCTGGGTCTGGCTTTCTTCCTGATCGTGACCGTGCTGGTGCCTTTCTCGGTCGGCCCGCAATCTTCGCTGTTGTCCACCATTGCACCTGGGGTCCTTTGGCTGGGCGCATTGCTTGCCTGCCTTTTGTCCCTCGACCGCCTGTTGGCCCTGGATTGGGAGGACGGCTCGCTCGATCTGCTGGCCACCGCGCCACTGCCACTGGAATCGGTGGTTACCATCAAAGCTTTGGCCCATTGGCTGACGACCGGCCTGCCTTTGGTTCTGGCCGCGCCGTTTCTGGGTGTGTTGCTGAACCTGCCGGTGCCCGGCTTCTTCTGGCTGGTTATCTCTCTGCTGATCGGCACCCCAGCCATGAGTGTCATCGGCACCTTCGGCGCAGCCCTGACCGTCGGCCTGAAACGCGGAGGTTTGCTGATGTCGTTGCTGGTCCTGCCGCTTTATGTCCCGACCCTGATCTTCGGAGCCGAGGTCGCCCGCCGTGGGGCCACGGGGATGGAGACGCAAACCCCGCTGCTTATGCTGGCCGGTATCACGGCCGCCACGGTTGCGCTGCTGCCCTTTGCCAGCGCCGCCGTCCTGCGTATCAATCTCAGGTAACAGGATCGATGATTGACCGAGGTCAATTGAGAACCATACCGACTTGGACTAGATAGGGCTCATGACAATCGCAGCCAAAGCCAACGCCCTCTGGGAATACGCCAATCCGCGCAAGTTTCTTGCAACGAGCGAGCGCATCCTGCCGTTCTTCTGGATAACCTCGGCTGTCTGCCTGGTCACTGGGCTGGTCTGGGGGTTCTTTTTCACACCGGATGACTACAAGCAGGGATCGACCGTCAAGATCATCTATCTGCATGTGCCCGCCGCGCTGATGGCAATCAACTGCTGGCTGATGATGTTGGCGACTTCGCTGGTCTGGCTGGTCCGTCGCCATCATGTAAGTGCTCTGGCCGCGCGTGCCGCCGCACCGATCGGCATCGTTATGACCCTGATCGCTCTGGCCACCGGCGCGATCTGGGGTCAGCCCATGTGGGGGACGTGGTGGGCCTGGGATCCGCGCCTGACTTCGTTCCTGATCCTGTTCCTGTTCTATCTTGGCTATGTTGCCTTGTGGGAAGCGATCGAGGATCCCGACACTGCCGCCGACCTGACCTCGGTCCTTTGCCTTGTGGGATCGGTCTTTGCGCTCCTCAGCCGCTACGCGGTGAACTTCTGGAATCAGGGGCTGCATCAGGGCGCCTCGGTCATGCGGGCCGGGGCGATTACCGGAACGGATACCGAAGAGAAGGTTAGCAATATCTACTTCTATCCGCTGCTGCTTTGCATCATCGGCTTCGTGCTGCTGTTCATCGCACTGGTCTTCTATCGCACGGGCACGGAAATCCGATCCCGTCGGACCAAGGCACTGCTGGCGCGGGAAAGGATTAACGGATGATCCCCGATCTTGGTAAATATGCCGACACAGTCTTGTGGTCCTATGTCGTGTCAATCGGGCTTCTGATCGCGTTGGTGGGTTTCAGCGTGGTCCGGGGCCGCAAGGTACGGGCCGAGATGGAAAAGGTCGAACAAAGGATGTCGCGCAATGGCTAAGATTTCGCCCCTGATGATCGCGCCTCCGCTGATTTTCGGAGCCTTCGCTGTACTCGCTGGCATCGGCATGTTCCGCGACGATCCCAACGCGCTGCCGTCAGCGCGCGAGGGCCAGCCCGCACCGCCCGTCGTGTTGACCGAGTTCGCGGGCAAACCGGGTTTCGATGACGCCACTCTGCGCGATGGTGAGGTCAAGCTGGTCAACTACTGGGCCAGCTGGTGTGCGCCCTGCCGCGTCGAACACCCCAACCTGCAGGCACTGTCGGACGAGGGCATTCCGGTCTACGGAATCAACTACAAAGACAAGCAGGACAATGCCGAGGCTTTTCTGACCGAACTGGGGGATCCCTATGCTGGGATCGGGCGGGATGAACAGGGCCGTATGGGGCTGGATTGGGGCGTCTACGGCGTGCCTGAAACCTATGTGATCGACGGTGAGGGCACGATCATCCTACGCTTTGCAGGGCCGATAACGCAGCGGGTGATCGATAGCACGATCCGTCCCGCGCTTGAGAAGGCGGCAGGCGGTTCATAACCGGTAACCTCCGGTCGCAGTCAGTACCTCTCCGGTGACGAAGGACGCGGCGTCGGAGGCCAGAAATCTGACCACTTTGGCGATATCTTCGGGCCTTCCAGCCCGACCTAAAGCCGTATCTTTGACGAATAACTCCGTCAGTTCCTCTGACCGGGGCGCTTCGGGAATGTTGATAGCTCCCGGAGCTACCGCATTCACGCGTATCCCTTGTGGCCCGAGCTCCTTGGCCATGGCGCGGGTCCACAAGTTCAGCGCGGCCTTGCTGGCCCCATAGGTCACCGCATCCCGCGGCGGCAGAACGGCGTTCATTGAAGAAATGCTGATGATCGAGGCATCGCGTTTCAGATGCGGCAGCGCGGCTGTCAGCAATGCAGCAGGGGCCAGCAGATTCAGATCCAGAATGGCGCGATGGTCTTCTGCCTGAAACTCCTCTTTCGGCGTAGATTTCACGAGACCGGCGTTGTTGACGATCACATCAAGCCGACCGAACTGCTCCATCACCTGAGCGATCACTTTCGCAGGTTGATCGGGCGCAGACAGATCGGACCGTATGGCCAGATTTTCCCCGCCCAAAAGCTCAGGTGCTGGTTTGCTTGACAGCCACGTAAAAGCAACACGGTGATCGCGGCTGAAATCCTCGACAATTGCACGCCCTATTCCGCGTGCGCCGCCTGTTATCAATGCAACTTTTTCCATCGTTGCAGAAAATCGTCATAGCGCCGAAGTTTCAATGACGAATATGCGCAGTTATTTGCGGATCAAAATCCAGATCATTGCACCGATGAATGCAAATGTGATCAGGTTCATCAGGGTATCTGTCAGATCACCGATCAGCATGGTTCTGGCCCTCCTCCCGTAACCCTCGGAACAGGCAGACCATCAGCAGGACTGAGATGAACACAAAGGGTAACGCTCCGAGTGAGATCAGGATTTTCACCGAATTCACCGACCCGGACAGGATCATCGCCACGCTCAACAGACCCAGCAATGCGCCCCAGATCAGGCGCACGCGCGGGGGTGGGTTTTCGTCCCCTTCGGTCGAGAATGTACCCAGAACAAAAGCCGCGCTTACGACGCTGGTCACGATGAACAGAAACGCTGCTGCTACGGTTGCCAGCGTCGTGATCAACGACAGGGGCAGACGGTCGAGCAGGGCGAAGGTCACCCGTTCAATGTTCGTTTGCGTGTAGGCCAACAGCTCTCCCGCGCCGTTGAGGGCCTCGAACAGGCCGATGCCGCCAAAGGCGCCAAACCAGAAGATCGAGAACAGCGTGGGTGCGAAAAGCACCCCGATCACGAATTCTCGTATGGTTCGACCGCGTGAGATCCGCGCAACGAACACGCCCACAAATGGCCCCCAGGCGATCCACCAGACCATGTAGGTAAGGGTCCAGTCGCTGAACCATTTGGCGACGTCATCGCCGAAGAATGTGAAGGTCTGAAAACCGCGTGGGATGACATTGGTGATGTAGTCGCCAAACCCCTGAACCACTGTATTCAGAAGGTATTCGGTCGGACCGAGGATCACCGTGTAGGAAACCAAACAGATTGCGATCAGCATGGCAGCATTGGACAAACGCGCCATGCCCTGACCCAGATCGATCAGCAACGCCGGGATATAGGCTGCGACCATGGCTAGAAAGACGAGGCCGATCAAAAGGGCTCCGACCGTTTCCTGACCGCCCAGAACCGCGATCCCGTCTGCCACCTGAAACACGCCCATTGCCATCGAGCCACCGACACCGATGGCAATGGCAACTATGGCCATGAAATCCGACAGCCACCCGACACGCTCGGCCCAGCGTTCACCGGGAAACAGGCTTTTGATCGGAGCGCTGACCATCATGCCCGTCCCGCGCCGAAAGCTGAAATAGGCGATAGTCAGCGCGGTCGAGCCGTAAATGGCCCATGCGTGCAGGCCCCAGTGGAAATTCGTTGCCAACATCGCCTGCTGCGCGGCGACATAGTCGGGGGCCATGCCCGAGATAAAATTGAAATGAGTCAGCGGCTCGGCGACCGCCCAGAACAGCAGACCAACGCCCATTCCGGCGGAAAACAGCATTGAAATCCATGTGGCGGTTGAGAATTCAGGCTCTTCATCATCTCGGCCGAGGCGGATCTTTCCATACGGAGAAAATGCCAGAACCAGGCACCCGATCAACATGCCCGAGGCGGCGAGCATCACAAACCAGCCGCGACTGTGGAAAGTTTGTTGCACGATACCATTGGCCCAGGTCACCAAACTCTGGATGTCGATGACACCCCAGATCCCGATCACAGCAATAACGCTGAGCGAGCAGATCAGCAGGGCGTTGGGTTTTTTCATGGCGGATGGCGTCCGTAGGTGACCTCTCTTCACAGTTTCAGATTTTTGAATTAATGGCCAGAAAACAAAAAACCCCCGACGCTAGGCCAGGGGTTCGGATTTGATATGACGCAGTTGCGTTACGATGCTTTTGCGAGGTTACGCAGCACGTACTGCAGCACGCCGCCGTTTTCGATGTACTCGATCTCGGGCGCGGTATCGATACGGCACTTCAGGGTGATCGTCTTCTCGGTGCCGTCGCCATAAACGATGGTGCAGGGAACTTCCTGCAGCGGCTCAACCGAGTCCAACCCGTGGATCGATACGGTCTCATCACCTTTCAAGCCCAGCGACTTGCGTGTGTCACCGCCAGTGAACTCGAACGGGATGACGCCCATGCCAACCAGGTTCGAGCGGTGGATACGCTCAAAGCTTTCGGCGATCACGGCCTTGACGCCCAGCAGCGCAGTGCCTTTGGCCGCCCAGTCACGCGAGGAACCTGCACCATACTGTTCGCCGCCAAAGACGACCAACGGAGTGCCTTGTTCCTGATAGGCCATCGACGCCTCATAGACCGAAGTCTGCGCGCCATCGGGGCCTTTGGTGTAGCCGCCTTCAACGCCGTCCAGCATCTCGTTCTTGACGCGGATATTGGCGAAGGTGCCGCGCATCATGATCTCGTGGTTGCCACGGCGCGAGCCATACGAGTTGAACTCCCGCGGTTGAACCTGACGATCTGTGAGATACTTACCGGCAGGTGTGGTCGTCGCGAACGAACCAGCGGGCGAGATGTGGTCAGTGGTGATCATGTCACCCAGGATCAGCAGAACCTTGGCACCCTCGATGTTCGAGATCGTGCCCGGTTCGGCCCCCATGCCCTGGAAATAGGGTGGGTTCTGAATGTAGGTCGATGTTGCAGGCCAGTCATAGGTCTCCTGCTGCGGAACATCGACACCCTGCCATTTCTCGTCACCTTTGAAGACGTCGGCATATTTCGACTGGAATGCCTCGCGGGTCACGGTCTGTTCGACCAGCTCGGCAACTTCCTGCGCTGTCGGCCAGATGTCTTTCATGTAGACATCGTTGCCGTCCTTGTCCTGACCGATCGGTTCCGAAGTCAGGTCAATATCCAGCGTACCGGCCAGCGCATAGACCACGACCAGCGGCGGCGAGGCCAGATAGTTGGCGCGCACATCCGGCGAGATGCGGCCTTCGAAATTCCGGTTGCCCGACAGAACAGAAGTGGCAACCAGATCGCCTTCGGCAATCGCTTCCGAGATCTCTTGCTGGATCGGACCCGAGTTACCGATACAGGTGGTGCAGCCATAACCCACGAGGTTGAAGCCGATCTTGTCCAGATCTTCCTGCAGATCCGCCGCCTCAAGATAGGCAGACACAACCTGCGATCCCGGTGCCAGCGAGGTTTTGACCCAAGGCTTGCGGTTCAGACCCAAAGCGGCGGCTTTGCGCGCCACCAGACCCGCGCCGATCATCACATAGGGGTTCGATGTGTTGGTGCACGAGGTGATCGAAGCGATTACGACCTTGCCCGATTCCATTGTGTAGTCTTCGCCTTTGACGGCGACTTCTTTGCCCATGGGACGCTTGAAAGTCTCTTCCATTTCCTTGGTGAAAGCGGCCTTGGCGTCGGTCAGCGCAACATAGTCCTGCGGGCGTTTCGGGCCCGAGATCGCAGGGACAATGGTACCCATGTCCAGCGACAGGGTGTCGGTGTAGATCGGTGCATAGTCCGCGCCGCGCCAGAAGCCGTTCTCTTTCGCATAGGCTTCGACCAACGCGATACGGTCTTCATCACGACCGGTGTTGCGCAGGTAACGCAGCGTTTCGTTGTCGATCGGGAAGAAACCACAGGTCGCGCCATATTCCGGGGCCATGTTGGCAATGGTCGCACGGTCGGCCAGCGGCAGACGGTCCAGACCTTCGCCGTAGAATTCGACGAATTTACCGACCACGCCCTTTTCGCGCAGCATCTCGACGACCTTCAACACGAGATCTGTGCCGGTGGTGCCTTCGACCATCGCGCCAGTCAGCTCAAAACCAATAACTTCCGGGATCAGCATCGAGATCGGCTGACCAAGCATCGCCGCCTCGGCCTCGATCCCGCCGACGCCCCAACCCAGAACGGCCATGCCGTTAACCATGGTGGTGTGGCTGTCGGTGCCGACCAGCGTATCGGGGTAGGCGACCTCTTCACCGCTCTGGTCGGTGTCGGTCCAGACGGTCTGGGCCAGATATTCCAGGTTCACCTGGTGGCAGATACCGGTGCCGGGGGGCACAACGCGGAAGTTGTTGAACGCGTTCTGGCCCCATTTCAGGAACTGGTAGCGTTCCATGTTGCGCTCATATTCGCGGTCCACATTCATCTGGAATGCGCGCGGGTTGCCGAACTCGTCGATCATGACCGAGTGGTCGATGACCAGATCAACTGGGTTCAGCGGGTTGATTTTCTGCGCGTCGCCGCCCAGACCCTTGATGCCGTCGCGCATCGCGGCCAAATCGACCACGGCAGGCACGCCGGTAAAATCCTGCATCAGAACGCGGGCAGGGCGGTATGCAATCTCGCGCGGGTTTTTACCGCCATTCGCGCCCCATTCGCCGAAGGCTTTGATATCGTCGACCGAGACCGAAAAACCGTCATCCTCGAACCGCAGCATGTTCTCCAGCACCACTTTCAGCGCGGCCGGAAGTTTCGAGAAATCGCCCAGACCGGCCTCTTGCGCGGCGGGGATCGAGTAATAGGAAATGGACTTGCCATTCACGCTCAGGCTGCGGCGTGTCTTGGCGGTATCCTGTCCGACTTTGATGGGCATCTTATGGCCTCCCTCTCAAATGACGTGGAATATGGGATTCGCTGAGGGGTATCTGCATGACGTTTGCTTTCGGTTCAAGGTCCAACAGGCCACCTGCGGCAATTTTTGTATACCATTGCACACATTTTCGCGAAATTTTGCCAAAATAGTCTCAAGAAACCTTGATTGGTGGTTCAGGTGATTCCGGTTTAGACCTTTAATAAGACTACTCAGACCGAGAGATTTCATGCTCAGAACAGCCGCCCTGACCGCGATTGCCTCATTCTTCCTTACGACCGCAGCCGTGGCGGAAGCCGATCCGGTGGTGGTTGAGTTGTTTACGTCGCAGGGCTGCTCTTCCTGCCCGCCGGCGGATCGGATCATGCAGGAACTGGCGCAGCGCGATGACGTCATCGGGCTGGCCTTGCATGTGGATTATTGGGATTACATCGGCTGGAAAGACGAATATGCCAGCCCCGCGCATACGGAACGTCAGCGGGCTTACGCGCGTGAGGGCGGGCGAACCATGATCTATACACCGCAGATGGTGGTGAATGGACAGCAGGATGTTGTGGGTGCCAAAGCAGGTGAGTTGAATCGTTTGATCAACGCCCACCTGACGGCGGCGCCCGAGGCTGAAGTGAGCGCGACACGTACAGGCGAAGATGTGGTGGTGGACGTTACCCCGGTCGAGCTTCCCGCTGGCCAGACCTATGAGGTGCGCGTCGTGCAGTATTCTCCGATGCGCCATGCCTCGATCCGGCGCGGTGAGCTGGCAGGGTATGAACTGGACTACGCCAATGTGGTGGAAAACTGGCAGATCGCCGGGCACTGGGATGGCGTGGCACCGCAGGAATTCAAGGTGTCGCTCGCATCTGACTTGCCTGCGGTCGTGTTGATCCAACGCGCGGGTCATGGGCCAATCGTCGCTGCAACGCGTGTGAAGTGATCAGGGCATATCCTGAGGTTGCACCCCAAGTTTCTTCCACGCCTTCCAGCGGCGGTGAATCCAGAACCATTGCCCCATGTGCTGCCGCACCATCGCTTCCAGGTCATCATTGGTAAACTGGGTCATGGTCTTGGGATCGGTATGGGGCACCGGATCGTGCAACACGATCTCAAAATCAATGCCATTGGGTTGGCGCACCGCATAGCAGGGGATCAGCACCGCCTTGTATTTGATCGCCAACTCAGCATTCAGGACCGAAGTCACGGCGGGTTTGCCAAAGAAAGTCAGCTCTTCACCGCCATGGGCATGGAGGTCTGACACAATCGCGATGATGCCGCCTTTCTTCAGCGAGCGGACCATCTCGACCATGCCGCGACGGCCTTGTTCGAACATGGGCGCGCCAGTCTGATAGAAAGCATCCACATACATCTCGTTGAAATAGGGGTTGGCCATGCGGCGATAGAGGCAGCCGATCGGCTGGCCGCTGCGCGCTTGCAGTGCGACACGTGCCGCTAGGTAATGCCCGAAATGCGCGGTGATCATCATCACTGGACGCCCTTCGACAACGGCCTTGTCAAAAGCCTCGACACCCGGCCCCGAGATCTTGGCCTTGCTTTGACGGTCGATGAAACCATCGGCCGAGAAATGCTCCATGATCGCCCGCCCGGCATTGT
Source organism: Ruegeria sp. CF4 (assembly GCF_056537345.1). Classification (NCBI taxonomy): domain Bacteria; kingdom Pseudomonadati; phylum Pseudomonadota; class Alphaproteobacteria; order Rhodobacterales; family Roseobacteraceae; genus Ruegeria; species Ruegeria sp. CF4. The sequence continues at coordinate 433,899 of NZ_JBQFRJ010000001.1, forward strand.
CAGGCACCGCCCGGCAGATGCGTTTGACCTCATCCTCGGGCAGTTCAGGGCAGGTGAGTTTCAGGTTGCGCCGCACACGTGTGCGGAAGCCCACCAAGGGTGCAAGCCAGCTGGTCAAGGACCCCATCGCGCCAATGCGCCGTTCATAGGGCAGCATACGCATGCCGCCGATCACCCCTTTCAGGAACAGGTTGGCGACATAGTATTTTCCAAGCTCAAATCGGCTCAGTTCCGACTTTTCGACGGGCATGGGGAAGGGCACCTGGGCGTTGTGAATTGCGCGATCAGACATACAGGCCTCGTTCTTTGATCACAAGTGGGGCTAGGCGTCCTCCTCCTCAGTCTCGATCTGAATAATGGTACCTTCGTCCAGTAAGGCGCGGATGGCGGCAACGATCTGTGTCATCGACTCTTCCGCTTCGGCTTGTTTGACCTTGCCGCGATCTGCCATCTCTTCGCGCAGATTGTCGGCCATTCGAGAAGATATGTTGGACAGGATAAACTCAACCGCCGCCGCGTCGTCTTCGGTGCTTGCGCCTGCAAAGGCGGTCACAAGGACGGGCTGTTCCACCGTGCGTAGGATTGCGGGTATATCGCGCGGCTGAATACGCTTGGGAATATGAGCAAATATGAAGATCGATTGCCGGACTACACTGGCAAAATCTGCATCCTCTTCGTCCAGCGCCGACAGCAAGCCGTCGCGTGTGGACGCCGCCGACTGATTGAGGATCGCGCCAACCCGCGCGCCGGGACCATCGCGAAAGGCTGGGGTGGGGCGCTGGTCCAGTTGCGCGGCCAGAGACCACCCGATGCGTTCCACCGCTTCCGGCGTCACGTTCGCGGTTTTTGAAACCGCATATGTGATCCGGCGTGCCGTTGGGCCGGGCAGGTGACCGAGGATCTGTGCTGCCGTCGCGGTTTCAAGCTTTGATAGCATCACTGCTGCCACTTCGGTGCTTTCCGCCTTGGCCATTTCGGCCAGCTCTTCCGGGGGCACCTCGCGCAAGCGTTGCCATGGATCGCCAACCTGTCGCACTCCGGCCACTTTGCGGAGCCGCGCGGCGGTTGCCGGGGCAATCTTGCCATTCACCGCGTCCAAAGCCCCGGCCAATCCATGCGGAAAGGACAGGCCAACGCCATCCAGCGCATCCACGAATTCCTGCGCAACGGCGGCCAGTGTTACTCGATCAACAAGGCACATCTGCCCCAATTGATGGGTCAGTTTCTCCTGCAATGGATCGGGTAGTTCTTCAAGCGGGATGTCGGCACCTTCGTTCAGGAGCAACCGAACCACAACCGCCGCTTTTTCCCGGTTGCTGAGCTGGCGGGGCACGATCCGATCTGCCCCATCATCCTGATCGGAGAGCGTGGGTTGAGCACCCGGTGCCCTTTGTACCAATGCGTGTGTGTCCTGCATCTGCCTGCAATGCCAAGTTCGCGTTGCAGGCAGAATAAGGAGAGTCGGGTAAAGAAACCCTGAAGCTTAGTAGCTGTAGGTCAGCCCGGTGCGAATGGCTTCGCGCAAGGAGGCTTCGGCCCAGGTGCCTTCACCGCCGCGTGCCTTGATCTCGCGCCATTGTGCAATGGCCAGCTCGGTCTTGCCTTCGGCGACAAAGCCCTGAGCCATGTAGCTGCGGGCCAGGATGTTGTCGGGGTTAGCATCGATGGCCTTCTGATAGAAGGCATTGGCCAGTTCCAATTCACCCATCTTGCGGTAGGTAAATCCCCAATAGGTCTGAACCCGGTCATCCTCCTGATCCATGATGCGGAGAATGCCCTGAGCGTTTTCATATTGCCCGTCATAGGCCAACTCGCGCACCGCATCATACAATTGATCTTCGGTAAAGTTGGTTCTGTTGGGTTTTACACAACGTCCAGCCGCCTCGTCATATACGCGGCCAAACAGGCATTTCTTGGTGGTGTTGGTCGGTTTGGGAGGGCTGCTGTCACCGCCGCCTGCGGCGTGAACCATGGGGGCAAAGGCAAATGCCTGAAATGCAATTGCGGATGCAAGGACTAAGCGCATAATTTGTCTCCGTTCTCGGGGCTGCTTCTTGAAATCATAGTGCGTTCTTCAGAAAAGCTAACACCGGACGGGTCGCATTTATTCACAAACAGGAAAGAACGTCTTCAGCTGTTCACGATTTTTGTGCAGCTTTGCGCTTCCTGATCCCAGACCGAGCCTTCGGCGCAGGATTGGGTTTGTTTGGTAGAGTTACTGCATGCAATGCCAGCAGAGGCCAAGCAAACAAGGGCGATGGTGCAAAGAGCGGTTCGGATCATGATCTGTCCCTTTCGCAGAGATTATCACCGTATCATAACCGATTTTCGTGCATTCGTAAAAAGGCCCGACCTGCGTTTGAGCAGGCCGGGCCATATTTTCGGGGTTTTGCGCGTTTATTCGCCGAAGACCCGTTCAAAAATCGTGTCGACATGCTTGGTGTGATAGCCGAGGTCGAATTTCTCTTCGATTTCCTCGGGGCTCAGCGCGGCGGTGACATCGGGGTCAGCCAGCAATTCTTCTTTGAAATCGGTGCGATGTTCCCAAACCTTCAGCGCGTTGCGCTGAACCATGGCATAGGCGTCTTCCCGGCTGACCCCCGCCTGTGTCAGCGCCAGCAGGACCCGTTGGCTCATCACAAGACCGGGGAACTTGTTCATGTTCTCCAGCATGTTCTCGGGGAAGATCAGCATCTTGTCGATCACGCCGGTCAAGCGCGCCAGCGCAAAATCCAGCGTAATCGTAGAGTCCGGCCCGATCATCCGTTCGACCGACGAATGCGAGATATCGCGTTCGTGCCAGAGCGCCACGTTCTCCATCGCCGGGATCACGGCCGCACGCACCATACGCGCGAGGCCGGTCAGGTTCTCGGTCAGTACCGGATTTTTCTTGTGTGGCATGGCTGACGAGCCTTTTTGGCCCATCGAGAAGAATTCCGCCCCTTCCAGCACCTCGGTCCGCTGCATGTGGCGGATTTCGATGGCGATGTTTTCGATGCTGCTGGCGATCACGCCCAGAGTGGCAAAGAACGCCGCGTGGCGGTCGCGTGGGATGACCTGCGTGCTGATCGGCTCGGGGACCAGCCCCAACTTGTCGCAGACATGCTCTTCGACGTGCGGATCGATATTTGCGAAGGTGCCAACTGCGCCGCTGATCGCTCCGGTGGCGATTTCAGCGCGGGCATCGCGCATGCGCGACAGGTTGCGGTCCATCTCGGCATAGAAACGGGCAAAGGTCAGGCCCATCGTGGTCGGCTCGGCGTGGATGCCGTGGCTGCGGCCAATACGGACGGTGTTCTTATGTTCGATGGCGCGACGCTTGAGAGCAGCCAGTAGACCTTCGAGATCGGTAATCAGGATGTCCGCAGCGCGGGTCAGCTGCACGTTAAAGCAGGTGTCTAGAACGTCCGAACTGGTCATGCCCTGATGCACAAAACGGGCTTCTTCACTGCCCACATGCTCGGCCAGATGGGTCAGGAAAGCGATGACATCGTGTTTGGTGACGGCCTCGATCTCGTCGATGCGGGCGACGTCAAATTCCACGTCCTTGGCTTTCCACACCGCCTCGGCGTTTTCGCGCGGGATCACGCCCAGTTCGGCCATAGCATCGCAGGCATGGGCCTCGATCTCATACCAGATGCGGAATTTGGCCTCGGGCGACCAGATAGCGACCATGTCAGGGCGGGAATAGCGGGGAATCATTGGCGACAGCACCTTTTTGTGATTGGGATGAGGCGTTGGCGCGGGGTTTAGCCGCGTGCGCACGAGGGAACAAGATGCGAGTGCCGGGATGAGACGGTTTGCCCTGATTTTGTTGCTCTGGCCGGGTATATTGGCGGCGGAAGAGTTTCGCGCGCTCACGGGCGATGAGATATTGCGGGCGTTGACTGACAGAAAGCTCGAGTATGGCGCAGGTATCTGGCAAATCTTCGAGGGCTCTATGCAAACCCGGTATTTCTCGGGTCGTCCCAGTCTGGGGCGCTGGGCTGTGCGTGGGGATCAATATTGTTCGATCTGGCCACCATCCGAGCTTTGGGCCTGTTATGACGTCCACCAACGCGGCGATACGATCCGGTTTGTCGACAAATCGGGCGGGATAACCGATGGAACCTATATCGAATGACCTTGCCTGCATCTCTTTCTGACTTCGAAGGACGCTGGAGCCTTGATCGGCTGATCCGGGACGACCGGGCAGGGCAACTGGTTCACGCCGATGGAAACGCCGTTTTTCGGCGCGAAGGGGGTGCATTGCTTTACGATGAGACCGTCACGCTGCGCATTCCTGACCAACCTGAAATGACAGGCACGCGCCGTTACCTGTGGCGCGAAGCAGGCGACCAGATAGCGGTCCATTTCGATGATGATCGCTATTTTCATGCTCTGAAACTGGGGCAGGACCGGGCCGAGGACCACCACGATTGCCCGCCCGACAGCTATGATGCATTATATGATTTCTCAGGGTGGCCGCACTGGAAAGTTCGTTGGAGCGTGTCCGGACCGCGAAAATCCTATGAAATGGAGACCAAATATACGCGGCGATAGCGTAATCATCTTGCAGTACAGGCCCGGAATCTGCATTGCTGCATGCGCAAAGAGATCCGCAAGTGGAGAGAACAAAATGAATGCGAACGTATTGGCCAATGCGATTGGCCCGCGCGAGGGGACAGCGCTGCGCGTCAAACAGGTTGTACTGGTTGCTCTGGGCATCGTTGCTCTGGCGGTCGCTGCAAAGGTCAAAGTACCGATGTGGCCGGTTCCGATCACCATGGGCACCTTTGCCGTGCTGACCATCGGCACCGCTTATGGCGCGCGCCTGGGCCTGATCACCATGCTGGGTTACCTGCTGGTTGGCGCGCTGGGCTTTGATGTGTTCGCCGGTTCGTCGGCCGAGAAATTCGGTCTGACATACATGATGGGCGGCACGGGCGGCTATCTGGTCGGTTATGTTCTGGCGACATTGGCTTTGGGTGCTCTGGCCGCGCGTGGCTGGGACCGTTCGGTTGGTAAGCTGGCGCTGGCACTGGTTCTGGCGAACGTGCTGATCTATGTGCCCGGCTTGCTGTGGCTGGGTCAGCTTTATGGCTGGGACAAGCCAATCCTGGAATGGGGCCTCACACCCTTCCTGCTGGGTGACGCGATCAAGCTGGCTCTGGCCGCACTGTTGATCCCGGCTGTTTGGAAACTGGTCGGCGACGCCCGCACCTGATCCTACGCCTTTTGCTAAGATCCAAACCCGCGTCCGAGTGCTTCGGATGCGGGTTTTTTATTGCGGCGACAACGTCATGCTGGACAAGAGCGGGCAGGGCGGGTCAATCTGAGCCTTGAGAAATCATTAGGCTATTGAGATATGCGTATTCGACTAAAGTCAGCGCTCGCGCTGTGTGGCGCATTGTGGTTCGCAGGCGCTGCACTGGCTGAAACTCCGGTAACATATACTGATGATGGGCGAGCACTATTCCGCTTTAATGTACCCGATTTCTGGGCCGTTCGAACCGGTGGTCCGCGCGAGATCGAAGACACCGAACTGGGTGATGCCCGTGCCGTTGCACGGGTTATGGGGATCAAGCCGGTCACGGATGATAACGTCTGGATGGGCTTCGTCTCACCCGCCGGAGTATCCGATATTCAGGGTGGCATCCGCTATCTGGACGATATCGACAAGTTTCTGGTCAACGACCCAACGGTTACCAGCACCAGCGATACTCGTATAGGCGGGCTTGCTGCTCGGGTGATCCGGGGCTCTGGTTCGCGTGAGGGACGCGGAGTGAATTTCACCGCGACAATCATTGATCTGCCGCAGGGCCGTGTCGCAGTAGCGGTGGCGATCCTGCGCGATGGGGCCGATCCGGCTTATGTGGACGACCTAAACGACATCTTCTCGTCCTTCCGGTCATTGCAGTGACGGAGGTTCGGATGACACGCAAACTTATCAAACGATCCGCTCTGGCTCTGGGCCTCGGCTTGTCGACCCTTTCCCTTTCGGCCTGCGACGGCGTCACAATTGGCGTTGGGTACGGGTATGACCCGTTTTATGACTCGATGCTGTGGAACGATTATTATCACAATCGTGACGTGAATGTTGACGTGGACATCAATCGGCCTGAGCGACCCGATCGCCCCAAGCCGCCTGTTTCAAAACCTCCGCAGCGGCCAAAGCCTCCGATCGCCAAACCGCCTGCGCGTCCACGCCCGCCCGTGGCGCGCCCTCCGGTGGCAAGACCTCCGATCCACCGCCCGTCACCACGGAGGCGCTAATCCGAAAGCAACTGCACGGCAGCGCGTTGATGGCCGATGCGCAAGGCGTTAGTCGAGCAATTCGGTCGTGATCCGTGCTGATCCTTCCAGGGTCCGGTGGACAGGGCATTTGTCCGCGATCTCCATCAGCTTGGCTTTCTGATCGGCGTCAAGCGGCCCCTCAAGCCGGATCTTGCGGCGGAACAGATCAACCTTGCCCTCACTGGCAAGCCCCGCGTCCTGAGCATGCACCTTGTTGTGACAGACATCGACGGTAATCCCGGTCAGCGGCCAGCGCTTGCGGCGCGCATACATGCGGATCGTCATCGAGGTGCAGGCCCCGAGGCCAGAAGATACAAAACCATAGGGCGACATGCCGCGATCCGTGCCACCATAAGAGGCCGGCTCGTCTGCCACGGCGTGATGACGCGGTCCGGATTGAATATCCTGCAGAAATCCTGACGGATCAGCCTCAGTCACGCGCACGACGCCCTCTGGCGCGCCGGGTGGAGGCGCAGGCGGGCAAAGTTTGACGTAGCGAGATACCCAGGCCGCGATTACGTCGGCCGCATAGTCGGCATCCTCTGCGCGGGTGATCAGGTGGTCAGCATCGTCGAGGGTTACAAAGCTTTTCGGATGTTTCGCGGCCAGAAAGATGGTGCTGGCATTGTCGATGCTGACAGTCTCATCCCGCGGGGCATGCAGGATCAGCAGGGCCGCTTTCAGTTCGGCAATGGCCGGTGACAATGCGGTTTGTGAAATGTCGTCCACGAACGCCTTGCCGATACGGAAAGGCCGCCCACCCAGAGACACTTCGGCGCTGCCTTCCGCCTCAATCTCGGGCAGGGCAGCTTCAAAATGGTGCGAGACATGGCCGGGATCGGCAGGCGCGCCCAGTGTGACCACTGCCTTGACCGAAGGGATGCCAGCGCGGGCACGCAGCACGGCGGCCCCGCCAAGTGAATGGCCGATCAGCAGTGCAGGGGCCATATCGCGCCCCGCCAGATACTGCGCCGCCGCGATCAGGTCCTCAACGTTTGAGGTGAAGGTGGTGTTCGCGAACTCTCCGCCCGAATGGCCGAGCCCGGTAAAGTCAAATCGCAGTACAGCGATGCCCATTGCGGCCAGGCGAGCAGAAATACGTCGCGCCGCCGGGATGTCTTTGGAGCAGGTGAAACAATGCGCAAACAGCGCCGTTGCCAGCACGGGCCCATCCGGCAGATCGAGGCGCGCGGCCAATTGACTGCCGTCGTGACCGGCAAAGGTGATGCGTTCGGTGGGCATGGGTGTTCCTTGGTGTTGGGATCACGCCAATACTGTGTGCTGCGGGCGGTTCGCTCAACCCTTATGTCAGAAGCGTCACGGTAAGGTGAGGATTTGACACCAAAACCTGCGCCGGATCGCGGGTCCGTCGTGTCTCATGAAAACTGAACATTCATCATTGGTTGTGATGATACATCAAATAAACATTCATTTTACTAATGTATGTGGGGCGCCTACCTCTTAGCCATCACTGGTTCAAATATCGGAGGCTAAAATGGCACATGCACCCATAGTTACACCAAGACCAACTGTGCGCCCCGGAGTATTGTTTGCAATCCTCCTGACGGGCGCAATCGGCTTTGCCCTCGGGCAGAACTGGCCGCTTTTCGAATCTCAGCAAACCGTCGTGTCGGCACCAGAGGACTGGCACGGTAATGTCAAACGTTCAGATTGGGGACGGGATCGTTAACCTCTATTCCAGTCCCATAAGCTGTGCGTCGAACGGGTATTTGGTCAGGTTCTCATAACCATCTTCGGTGATCAGGACCTGATCTTCTAGCTTGATCGAGAAATCTCCGCCAACTTCGCCCACGGCGGCTTCGACGCACAGCACCATGCCCGGTTCGAGCGGGTAGTCGTATGCACCCTCGACCGCTTTGTCCGGATAGGCGACAAGGGGCCATTCATCACACAAGCCGACCCCATGCATCAGGCAGCCGTATTTCTGAGCCTGGAACTTGTCGTCCAGCCGGTGGGCATTGGCAGTCAGTTCCGGGATCGTGACGCCGGGCTTCAGCATTTCCATATTGGTCATGATGTGTTCATGCGCGTGCTGCATCGCATAGATCATGTCAGCGCGGGGTTTCTGATCGCCGATCCACCACGTGCGCGAGATATCGACACAAATACCGTAGGACCCGATCAGGTCTGTATCAAAGGCGATGATCTCATTCTGGCGTGTGATCCGCGGACCGCATTCCTGAAACCAGGGATTAGTACGCTGGCCCGAGGCCAGCAGGCGGGTCTCGATCCATTCGCCGCCGCGCCGGATGTTTTCTGCGTGCAGGACGGCCCAGATATCATCTTCAGATGTCTTTCCATCGCCCACATTGGCACGCGCAAACCGTTCCATCTCCGCAACGGCAGTCTCACAGGCATGACTGGCGCAGCGCATGGCGAGGATCTCGTCCGGCCCTTTCACGGCGCGGGTCTTTTCGGTGAGTTCTTCACCCTCCATGACGTCAAACCCCTGCGCTTCAAGTGCGCGCAAACCGTGCAGCATGATCTTGTCCACACCCAGCCGTTTGTTGCTGCCGCCATGTTCCTCGATCAGCACCCGCACCTCGTTCGAGAATACATCAGCGGCAATGTCGATCTTGTCGCCGCGATCAAAATAGAACAGGTCCGCACCCGAGCGCTGCTCACGCACGAGCGGGTTGAATTTCGACAGAAACGGGGAGTTCTTGTAGTCCCAGATCACCATATATCCGTCTGCGCACACCAGCACCGCTCGGAACGGGTTATGAGTGTTCCACAATTGCATATTGGTGCTGTCGGTTGCGTAGCGGATGTTGAGCGGATCAAACAGCAAAACACCGCCCCAACCACGATCCACAATCCCTCGGGTTAGCCGTTTCCAGCGATACTCGCGCATGCGTTCAAGGTTCGGCAGGCTTAGCCCGGCCGCAGCCCATTCATCAAATGCCAACTGGGTCGGCCCGATCTCGATCCGATCGTTGTCGTTGGGGGTTCCATCCCCAAGGGTGGCGCCTTTGGTCGGGTCAATCTTGCGGGTATCGCGATATGGGCTGTTCACGGGGCGGGCCTCTCTGTTGGTCTGGTCACACTGCAAAGCCAGTTTCACCGCGTCTTTAAGGTTTGCGACTGAAAGCGGGTCGCTTTTTGACCGACAGGGTTGGCAAGGGATGTTATGCCTCTGACATGACAGCGATTTTGCAACGAGATATCCCTTACGACCCTCTGGCTCCGAATCCGTTACCCGGCATACGCCCAGATGATCCCGACCACTGGCTGCTGCGGGACGATGCCTTTGCGGGTCAGATGCAGCGGCGCGACGCGCTTCTGGCAGAGCGCAAGGCGGATGTTCTGGCGCAAAGCCCCGAGGCATTGGCCCCGGCGCAAGAGTTGCTCGATCTTGTATTGCGGCAAGCCTATCCGGGCGCTGCCGAACAGGTATGCCGCCCCGATGGTGTGCGGATCACGATAGACAGATCAAAGCCGTTGGAAACACTTTGCCAATTGGTGCAGGAGGATTTCTGTATCCTGCAGAAACAGGGTGATGAGCATGTCTTGACCGGAGCCATCCTGTGCTTTCCCGCAAGCTGGACGCTGTCCGAGAAATTCATGCACCCGTTGATTGCGATTCATGGGGAGGTTGACGCATACGACGCGAATATTGCCCGGCGGGTGCAGCGGTTATTCGATGGCATTCAAGTGGGTCGTCCCCTCTGGCGGTTCAATACGCTGTGGTATCACGATGCCGAGCTGTTTCAGCCTCGCAGCAATCAAGAGCCGCGCAGGATCCGGGATCGCGACAGCGCCCGATATCTGCGCAGCGAGCGTCAGATCCTGCTGCGTCTGCCGCAGACGCAGGCGGTCGTCTTCTCGATCCATACATATGTTCTGTTGGCTGACCGCTTCCTGAAAATGGAAAACCCCGCCTGATGGCGGGGCTTCCAAGGAGGGTCTTCGGTAATTCTGTTAGATGCCCAAGGCGGTCGCGACCTCGGCGAAGGCGTTGGTTGAGTGCAACCCGAAAATCGCCATCGTAAAGGCCAGTACCTGCGTATTAAGGCGGAAGTCTTCACCCCGGATCAGGTTCACGGCGGCCAGGGAAATCGCAATCGGGGCCGAGACGCTGGCGACAGCACCTGTCATGCCCCAACTGGTGAGCCTTAGAATATCGTTGGGTTTCTCCGTTTCATCGACAGAAGCGGGAGAATCCTGCACAGTGACCGGCGCCTCGGGCTCAGTGCGGAATGCGATGCTGAGCAGTTGCTCATCGCTCAGCTGGATGGGACGGGGTTTGGTGGTTCTGGGTTCGTCCATCACCTCATCGGGATCAGGCAGATCAAGTCCGGCAAACCGCCCGCTGATGGAGTCGAAAATCTGCTTTCGATCCCGGGGTTTACGCGGCGCGATTGAATCAAATGCCCCAAGAAACTGTTCGATCGTCAAAACCGTCTTGGGGGACAACCACTCGACACGCTGGGTCGAACAGATGTCGACCATGCGATAGAGGATGACGACAAGCATAAGTTCGGTAATCTCGCTGTCATCCAGAAGGGCAGATACCGGGCAAATCGTGATCGTCAGCCTGTTGCTCGGCAATGATACGACGGGCCGTTTCAGTGTCTTCAGCCCGGCAGCGCGGTCCATGCGTACGTGACGCGAATGCTCGGCCTCGACGGGCGCTGAATCCAACGTAAGACGCACGAGATACTGGCTGGTGACAATACTGGCCTCAGAGGTGCTCAGCAGGGTCTTGCGCTCGACCAGATGCCCATAGTCTTCAAGCGTAGTCTTCACGACGTCACAAAAGCGCTCAAGCGCGCCGTCTGTGGTGCCGTTGAATTGCAGACCACCATGATACATGTGCTTTGCGGTCACAGCTTGTTCCTTTGCCGTAATATTCCTCACGACAGATTAACCGCGGATGTAGGGCAAATTTTGACGAAACGGGAGAAAAGTCAGATTTTTCCGGAATTGATTACGCTTTGGAAACCAAGAAACTAAGGGGGTGCCTTAATGTCTGTGGCAAGAATGTGGCTGAAATCAGGTTCGGCGATGTCGGCCGTCGGGCAGGCTCAGTTATCGATTCGCCACGCCATAATTGCGATGGATTGCTGGTAGACCGAGGCCGCATTCCACTGCTTGATGACTGCAAAATTCGACTCGCCCGGTTGATAGCCCTTACCGGGTTTCCACCCTTTCTTACGAAGAAAATTTGCGGTCGAGGCCAGGGCATCGGTCATGTTGTAGAAGTCGACCTGACGGTCTCCGGTGGCGTCGACACCATAGGTTAAGGCATTGCCCGGCAGGAACTGTGTATGACCCAACTCGCCATGTTTTGCCCCTTTTGTCGCCATCGTGATACTACCCTGATCCACCAGTTTGAGTGCACCGATGGCATGAGGGATAAAGAATTCGGATCGGCGACAATCATAGGCCAGAGTGGTGATTGCTGACACAACCGGACTATCGCCCATAAAGCCACCGAACCCGGTTTCCATGCCGTGGATGGCGATCAGGATGCCCGCCGGCACGCCGTATTGATTCTCTAGCGCTGCGTAGAATTGCGGGTTGCGGGCTTTGCGTTTACGCCCCTGCGCGATGATCGTGTTTGCGCCACGCACCTGCATGAACTTGTCCAATGAATACTTGAAGCTTTTCTGGTTGCGGTCGGCCGCGATCGTTCTTGTCTGGTACTGGGTTTGGGCCAGCGCTTGCAGGCCTTTCTTTTTGACGCCTGCGCGTTTGGCCTGTTTCGCGAAATCCTGTTTCCAGGCTTCGAAGCCAGCGCTGGTGTTGCCACACGTGGCCGAGAAGGCAAGTCCGGGTGTGATCAGTGCGAGAGTCAGTAGAAGCGGGCGAAGCATAAGACCTATCCGTTTGGGTAAATTGAAAGTGCAGAACGCGTTGACCGCCGGTGCAACGAGTTAATAGAGATCCAGTTCTCCAGCCGCTTTCAGGCTTTCAAACCATTCGTCCGGCGTTTGTTTGATCTTGGCATGCTTGACCATCATTGCGTTCATGTTCGGCAAGTTGGAGGAATCAGGCCAGTTCTCTGGCTGCCAGAGATTTGCGCGGATAACGCATTTGGGGCAATGCGCGAAAACAGTCTCGACATGGACCAAAAGCGCAAGTTTGGGTGCGTGCGCATTCACGGCCATTGATTGCAGCAGGTTGGGATCCGCACATATGCGCGCCGTACCGCGCAGGCGCAGCGTTTCCATTTTGCCGGGAACAAAGAATATCACGCTGACCCTGGGGTCTTGCAGCACATTATGAAACGTATCTACACGTTTGTTCCCGGGCCGGTCCGGAATGGCGATCAGAGAGTCCGACAGTACCTGAACAAACCCGTGCGGATCGCCGCGTGGAGAAATGTCGAGATGCCCCTCCGGGTTGGCAGAGGCGATCAGACAGAACGGAGAGGTTTCGATGAAATCGCGACACATCTGATCCAGTCCGGACAACTCTTTATCGATGATCTGGGGCAGCGGCTGTCCGCAGATGCGCTCCAAGTCTTCGGGCGAAGTTATGAAATCTGAAAATTCGGCAAATCGGGCGTCGCTGGCGGTCATATGCATTCTCCGCAGGGTGCAATGATCCAAGTGTGGAAGATCAGCCGCAATCCGTCAAACCCCGTCGAAAAAAGGGGCGCCCGATGGGCGCCCCTCTGAGAATTTTCGCAGAAAATTCTTAATCAGCAGCTGTAGTACATGCCGTATTCTACAGGGTGCGGAGTGTGCTCGTAGGTTTCGACCTCTTCCATCTTCAGCGCGATGTAGCCGTCGATCTGGTCTTTGGTGAACACGTCGCCCTGCAGCAGGAAGTCGTGATCGGATGCCAGAGCTTCCAGAGCCTCACGCAGCGAGCCGCAAACGGTCGGGATGTCGGCCAGTTCTTCGGCAGGCAGATCGTATAGGTTCTTGTCCATGGCTTCGCCCGGATCGATCTTGTTCTTGATGCCGTCAAGACCGGCCATCAGCAGCGCGGCAAACGCCAGATAGGGGTTTGCGGCCGGATCGGGGAAGCGGGCCTCGACGCGCTTGGCTTTCGGGCTTTCGGTCCACGGAATACGCACGCAGCCTGAACGGTTGCGGGCCGAATAGGCGCGCAAGACGGGGGCTTCGAACCCAGGGATCAGACGCTTGTAGCTGTTGGTCGCCGGGTTGGTGAAGGCATTCAGGGTCTTGGCGTGCTTCAGGATGCCACCGATGAAGTACAGCGCCTCATCCGACAGATCGGCGTATTTGTCGCCAGCGAACAGCGGCTTGCCGTCTTTCCAGATCGACATGTTCACGTGCATGCCAGTGCCGTTGTCACCTGCGATCGGCTTCGGCATGAAGGTGGCCGATTTGCCGTAGGCGTGTGCCACGTTGTGGATGACGTACTTGTACTTCTGCAGCTCGTCCGCCTGCTTGGTCAGGCTGTCAAAGATCAAGCCCAGCTCGTGCTGACAGGACGCAACCTCGTGGTGGTGCTTATCGACCTTCATGCCCAGACGCTTCATGGTCGACAGCATTTCCGAACGCAGGTCCTGGCTTTCGTCGATCGGGTTGACTGGGAAGTAACCGCCTTTGACGCCAGGACGGTGGCCCATGTTGCCCATCTCGTACTCGGTGTCGGTGTTCCACGACGCGTCGGTTGCATCAACTTCGTAAGATACCTTGTTGATGCTGTTCGAGAAACGGACATCATCGAATAGGAAAAACTCAGCTTCGGGCCCCATGTAAGCAACGTCGCCGATACCCGATGCTCTCAGGTATGCCTCGGCCTTCTGAGCAGTTCCGCGCGGGTCACGCTCATAGGCTTCGCCGGTGTCGGGCTCAACAACCGAGCAGTGCACGCAGATGGTTTTTTCCGCGTAGAACGGATCGACATAAGCGCTGTCGGTGTCGACCATCAGCTTCATGTCGGATGCTTCAATCGACTTCCAGCCCGCGATGGACGAACCGTCGAACATGAAGCCTTCTTCCAGAAAGTCTTCGTCAACCTGATCGGCCATCAGGGTGACGTGCTGCAGCTTGCCGCGCGGGTCGGTGAAACGGACATCGACGTATTCGGCGTCTTCGTCCTTGATCAGCTGAAGAACTGCGTCCTTGCTCATTCTTTTGATTCCTCTGATTTGAAGATAGTGCGTTACAGGGCTTCCGAACCGGTCTCACCGGTACGGATGCGAATGGCTTGTTCGACGGGCGAGACAAAAATTTTGCCGTCGCCGATCTTGTCGGTCTTTGCGGCACCGACGATGGCCTCGATTGCGGCGTCGACCTGATCGTCGTCCAGCACGACTTCGACTTTCACCTTGGGCAGAAAGTCGACAACATATTCCGCGCCGCGATAAAGCTCGGTGTGGCCTTTCTGGCGGCCAAAGCCCTTTACCTCGATCACGCTGAGGCCTTGCACGCCCACGTCCTGCAGCGCCTCTTTTACTTCGTCCAGTTTGAACGGCTTGATGATCGCTTCGATCTTTTTCATTCCGGCTCACCTTGCATGGTTGTCTGGATCGCACTGATCACGTCTAAGATGGTGCGGCAATCCGATTGCTGTATTGCTCGATGTCAGATGCATGGAAATCAGGCGTTGGATCAAATTTTGATCGCTATGCACAAAAAGTAATCGAAATTGAATCGCTTGAGGGAGTTGAGATGACGGAATTGCTGACCGCTGCGCAGATGCGCGCCATCGAACAAGAGGCGATCGAGTCCGGCAAGGTTACCGGCCTGGAATTGATGGAGCGGGCAGGGCAGGGCGTTGTCGAGGCGATCTTTGAAGAATGGCCGGAGTTGCGCGGACGAGGGGTCAACCCCTCGCGCTCCCCGAGATATTTGGGGCCAGATGAAGGGGATCCCTTGCGCGCGGTGGTGTTGTGCGGTCCAGGGAATAATGGCGGTGACGGTTTCGTGGTTGCGCGGCTGCTGCGCGAGCTGGGTTGGAAAGTCGAGGTCATTCTCTTTGGTGATCCGGCCAAGCTGCCGCCGGATGCGCGGGTGAACTACGAACGATGGGAGGGACGGACACTGGGCCTTGCTGAGTCCATTGAGGCGGAGATGCAGCATCCGCATCTTTCCATTGATGCGTTGTTTGGAACCGGTTTGGCGCGGCCAATCGAGAACCCGGCTCTGTGGGAACATCTTTGGCTGCACGATGACGCAGAAGACGCGTGGGAAATGCGACGGCAGGGCGCGGGGACGGAAATCATCCCACCACGGACGGTGGCGATCGACCTGCCATCCGGTCTTTGTTCGGATTCGGGTAAAGTGTTGGGTGGCACGTATCCCTCGCATGGTCGTCGGTGCGCGCGTTCGGCTCTGACAGTCTCGTTTCATTCCCGCAAGCTTGGGCATGTGCTGGGTGAAGGGCCATCTTTCTGTGGTCGGCTGGTCGTAAAGGATATCGGGCTGAGCCGCGTATCAGACAGCCCCGAGATCGTGCAATCGGTAGAGCGGCCAACAGCTTCAAATCTTTGCAAAGGCGGATCTGGCCATAAATACGCGCATGGTCACGCATTTGTCCTGACAGGCGGGGCTGGAAAAACCGGGGCTGCGCGCCTTGCGGGGCGGGGAGCATTGCGGATCGGGGCTGGTTTGGTGACGCTGGGCGTGCCGCCCTCAGCACAAATGGAAGTGGCCAGCCAAATCACGGCGCTGATGATGCAACGAGTCGAGGGTGCCGATCATCTGCTGGGGATACTGGCAGATGAGCGATTGAATGCGCTTTGCCTTGGGCCCGGTTTGGGGGTGGAACGCGCGCGAAAATTGGCGCCGGTTGCACTGGCGGCGCAGAGGTCGGTTGTGTTGGATGCTGATGCGCTGACAGCTTTTTCCGATGATCCTCAAAGCCTGCATAGCCAATTGCATGACCGCTGCGTATTGACCCCTCATGGGGGCGAATTTATGCGCCTTTTCCCGGATATTGCCGAGAGATTGAAAGCTGTTTCAGATGTAGGACCTGCATACTCCAAGGTCGACGCCGTCCGCGACGCTGCAAGGCGGACAGGTTGCGTTGTGCTGTTCAAGGGGCCAGATACGGTAATTGCAGCACCGGATGGGCGATGTGCGATCAATTCAGCCCTTTACGAGAGAGCCGCGCCTTGGCTGGCGACAGCCGGATCGGGCGATGTGCTTGCAGGGTATATCGCCGGGTTGCTGGCGCGCGGGCTTGAACCGATGCAAGCTGCCGAGACGGCAGCATGGCTGCACGTGGAGTGTGCGCGGCAATTCGGCCCCGGTCTGATCGCCGAGGATCTGCCAGAGAAGTTACCCTCGGTATTCAAACAACTTGATATTTAGGTATTTTGAGAAAAGAATGACATGGCACCAGCAAATCCGGTGATGCTTAGCGGTCGGTTTGCTCTGGTTGCAGTGCGTATGTCTGCAGGATGTGTAGCGCGGTGTCGAAATTTGTTAGGAGGTGTGTCGATTACGCGTCTCACGATCAATTAAAGCATTGATATAAATATAGTTTCTGAAGGCATTCGGGGTTGCCTGTAGTGAAGGCAGAATGCCCCGCCAGCAGATATCCGCCCCTGTTTTTACTGCCGTGTTTCCGGCGCCTTTGGGCCGCGCGTGAAACCTGAACTTGGATGGTGATTGAAATGACCCGCACACTTAAACTGTCTTCGATGGCTGCAATACTGGCTGCGACCACGGCAATTCCAGCCGCAGCCGAGCTGAAATACGAAAACAACTCCGGCGGTTATGTACTGCTTTACGGTCAATTGGACCCGGTCATCGTTTCGGTTGACGATGGTGAGGAAACCGAGACTCGGTTGCTCGACAACGATTTGTCCAACAGCCGGGTCGGCCTTCGGCTGATGCAGCCATATGGCAGCAATGAATTCATGTTCCGCTTTGAAACCGGTTTGGGCCTGCCAAGCACCGGTACGGCCAATCAGGACGGGACCAACACCAATGGCTGGTCGCGCGAAGATATCCGGCATGTCGATTTCTCGCTGAAGGGTGGGTACGGCAAGTTTTCAGCCGGTCAGGGCAGCATGGCTTCGGATGGGGCGGCAGAAACTGATCTCTCTTATGTCGGAACGGCTCTGTATTCCTTCACCAACGATGAAAATGGCGCGTTTTTCTACCGTGGGTCGGATGGCATTCTGAGCGATATCACCGTGGGTGACTCGGCTGGTAACTTTGACGGCGCGCGCCGCGGGCGCATTCGCTATGACACGCCGGATTTCAATGGGTTCTCGGCCGCGATTGCCTATGGTCAGAACATCTTGTCCAGCAGCGATGACGACGACTATTACGACATCGCGTTTTCGTATGGGAACACATTCGCCAATGGCGTAGAGTTTGCCGCAAGTCTCGCTTACGCTGTGCGTGACTTTGACGACGGATCGGGCAAGCGGAAGGACACGATCGGGTCGGCCTCGGTCCTGTTGCCAAGTGGTTTCAGCTTTACGGCGGCGCTCGGGTCGCGTGATGACACGGCGACAGGGGCCAGCGATCCAGACTACTGGTACACCAAGCTGGCCTATGAGGGCGATTGGGTGTCCTGGGGCAAGACCGGGATCGGTATCGACTATTTCGACGGGTCGGACTTTGAGAACTCAGGATCCAGCACCAAGTCCTGGGGGATCGCGGTGGTTCAGCGGATCGACAGCATCAATACGGATGCCTACCTGAAGTACCGCAGCCATGATTTCGACGATACGGTCGATTTCGAAAAGAACGAGGCTTGGGTTCTGGGTGCGCTCTGGAAGTTCTGAACCTCAAGGTCTGAGGATAAGGTGCCCCGGTTGGGTCCGGGGCGCTTTTTTGTTCAAATCGGCGGCAAAACAGGACCGATAAAGGCATTGCCCCCTTGCACGTAGGGGGCTGGGCAAATAGAAGGCGTCAAATTTGCCCGGCGCGCCCTTTTTGCGCGCCCCGAATCCTATGGGGACTACCATAATGCAGGTTACCGAGACGCTGAACGAAGGTCTGAAACGCGGCTACAACATCGTTGTGACCGCAGCCGAGCTGGACGACAAGGTCAATGAGAAACTGACCGAAGCGCAGCCGGAAATCGAAATGAAAGGTTTCCGCAAAGGTAAAGTACCGATGGCTCTGCTGAAAAAGCAGTTCGGCCAACGTCTGTTGGGCGAAGCGATGCAGGAAACCATCGACGGTGCGATGAACAAGCACTTTGAAGACAGCGGTGAGCGTCCTGCGCTGCAGCCCGAGGTCAAGATGACCAATGAGGACTGGAAAGAAGGCGACGACGTTGAGGTCGCCATGTCCTATGAGGCGCTGCCTGAGATTCCCGAAGTCGACCTGAAATCGGTCGAGCTGGAGAAGCTGGTTGTTAAAGCCGATGAGGCAGCCGTTGAAGAAGCGCTGAACAACCTGGCCGAGACCGCTCAGAACTTCAAAGCGCGCCGTAAAGGCTCCAAAGCCAAAGATGGCGACCAGATCGTGTTCGACTTTGTTGGCAAGGTTGACGGCGAAGAGTTCGAAGGCGGATCGGCCGAGGACTACCCGCTCGTTCTGGGCTCGAACAGCTTCATCCCCGGCTTTGAAGAGCAGTTGGTTGGTGTGAAGGCCGAGGAAGAAAAAGACGTTAACGTCACCTTCCCCGAAGAATACGGTGCCGAGCATCTGGCCGGTAAAGATGCCGTTTTCACCTGCACCATCAAAGAGGTGAAAGAGCCGGTCGCGGCTGAGGTTGACGACGAGCTGGCCAAGAAATTCGGTGCCGAGGATCTGGCCGCGCTGAAAGCACAGATCGCCGAGCGTTTGGAAGCCGAATATGCCGGTGCTTCGCGCGCTGTCATGAAGCGGGCTCTGCTGGACGTGCTGGACGAGAAAGTCTCGTTCGACCTGCCGCCGTCGCTGGTTGAAGCCGAAGCCAAGCAGATTGCGCATCAACTGTGGCACGAAGAAAACCCGGATGTCGAAGGCCACGATCACGATCCGATCGAGCCCACCGATGAGCATAACAAACTGGCCGAGCGCCGCGTACGTCTGGGCCTGCTGCTGGCTGAGCTGGGCCAGAAGGCCGAGGTTGAGGTGTCTGATGCCGAGATGACTCAGGCAATCATGAACCAGGCGCGTCAGTATCCGGGTCAGGAACGCCAGTTCTTTGAGTTCGTGCAGCAGAACGCTCAGATGCAACAGCAACTGCGCGCGCCGATCTTTGAAGACAAGGTTGTCGACTACATCGTCGAGCTGGCTCAGGTCGAAGACAAAGAAGTCAGCAAAGACGATCTGCAGAAAGCCGTTGAGGCACTGGAAGAGGAATAATCCTCTTCCTTCCCCCACCATTCATGGGGGCACAAAAAAGCGGAGCCGTCTGGAAAAAGGACGGCTCCGCATGGGTGGCTTTGTGCTATGAGGTGAGGGGGTCAGGCCTCATGAGCAAAAGCACGGGGGGTCTGTAACAGAGCGGTCTTTTGCTCTGGGGTGAATGTGTCGGACAGAGCTTCGATCAATTTCAGCACTGCCTCTCTCTCTGCCTCGGTCTTTGCGGCACTCATCTGCTCGACAAAGTATTTCTCAAGATCAGTGAGCGGTTTGTGGTCGCGATTTGCCGGGCTGAGTTTCTCGGCCTTTTTGGCCTCGAAGAACTCCAACGCCTTTTCTTCCTCGATAAAGACATCGTGGTGAATGTCTGCGAATTCACGAAGGCCCGAAATCCTCTCTTCACTGCAATCCAGCAGAGCGGCCATCGCCGGCACCTTACCCATCGGAACGGTTTCGCCCACATAGTCGTAGGGCGCACAGTTTGAGCGTTTGAGGACGCGGTTCATAACCGGATCAATCACGGTGATAATGTCCTGAATACCCGCGTTGCGACAGTATTCCAGCGATCCGATCATCAATTCACAAGTCGCATAAGAGACCGAGTTCTTCTCTTTGCCACGTGTCAGGCGTTGCGTATCGACGCAGAACCGGGTGGATTCCCACATGGTCGCACTGCGCATTGGCGCCTCGCCGCATAGGATGTCCGAAAACACATCCGAAAGCATATGTGGACCGGTGGTCTGGAGTGCACGTACTGCGGCTACGACGTTCCCCTCATCGTCGAGACCAATTACGTATGCAGGATCCAGGTGATCGAACTGATCGATTTCTTTGCCGTCTTCGATGTGGACATCCCATCCAAGTCGTCCACCAAAAACCCGAGCGCGCAGTTCGAACATATCGTCAAGAACTTCGGTGAACAGATGTCTGTTCAGCCCATCAACTACCAAAATCATGTTAACCCCCTTCGAGTTGTCTGTCCTGTGGATAAGACGTTACCCGGATTCGCGAGCGAATCTATTGGGGGTTTCCCGTAATATTGGCTTTTTTAGGTCGGATTTCGGGGGAATTTTGCTTTAGCCCGGGTAAATTAGCCCGATTCCAATCGCACGGCCCACCGCCTGCGGTGTGGTCAGCGCATTAAGCTTTTCGCGAGAAGAGCGCAAGTGCACTTCAACTGTGCGGTGAGAAATCGACAGGATATCGCCGATATCCTGTTGCGATTTACCTGCTGCGGCCCATTGCAGAATTTCCAATTCACGGCTTGAAAGCGTCGGGTGATACAGCATCCGGCTGATCGTATCCGACGTCATCACGTTGTCATGGATGTGCACGGCCAGCGATTGCAGATCGCTGATCACGTTAGGGACCAGCTTTTTCCACTCCTCACGGCTGCAATCACGCACCGCACTCAGCAGGCCAATGTCGCCATAAGGGCCGCGTACGGGGATCGTGACCCCTTGATCGGGGATGCCGAAGTCGTGGGCGTCGCGAAACACACGCTGAAAGTCTTTACCACGTTCCAGGCGACTCCAGTCCACGGGTGCAATGCTGCGCTGGCTCATATGCAGGGTCGGGTCAATCAGGTGAAGGCCTTGTTCCTGATAATGATTCTTCCAGTCGTCGCCATATGTCACATGGCCGTGGATCGTGCCCGCAGCCGGATTCATCCCGGCATAGGCCGCGTGGTCCATTTCGTATTTGTCACAGACCTGGCGCAGGAACTCATCATAGCGAGAGTCCTGTTCGGGAAGAGTGCTGAGATCAACAATATCCATACGGTAACGACCAGCTAGACCCGAGTGAGCGGGCGGATCCCTTTGGCCAGGAAAAAAGATACTGCCTTCCCTGACGTCATAGAGCACATCACATTTCCCATATTATGACAAGAAGATGTGGGAAATGTCTGCTTTTTTAGGGGAAATGTGCCTTTAATACACATCAAATTCGCCCCTCCTGAATGAGGTTCCGCAAGGTTCCTCTGTTTGGCGATGGTGTCCGTTGTTGCGTTCGAGTGGTTATGTTTGAGCTTTAACGGGGAAATGCGCAACAAAAATGCCTATTCTGTGGCAGAAACCAGACCAGTTTCCACCAACATGCCGCGTTTTTTCGCCTCTGGGTAGTATCCCTTGGCATATAGGAAGATCGCGCGTTGCTGATCTCCGTCCGATAACAACCAAGCCCCGCGCAGGTATTTGCCTGCATACTCCAGGTTCGTATCTGCATCCAGCAGGCCCTGAGCGTTCCCGGTATAGCCCATTGAACGGGCCGTGGCGGGCAGAATCTGCAGCAAGCCGTAATAGGGACGATTCACGGCCCAAGGGCGGTGAGTGCTTTCGCGGATCGCCAGCTTATGCACCAACTCACGAGGCAACTCGTAGTGGTCTGCCCATTTATTGATCGATGCGCGCAGTTCCGGCGTTTCGTTCGGATAGAGAGGGGGATCAAACGTGTCCGCCCGGCTGGGCGTATCCGGACCGCCACACGCAGTGAGCGGTGCTGCAATCAGAAAAGCAATGACAGTGCGTCGAACGAGGGGGGGCATGGCAATACTCCGTTTTGCAGAGTCGGATGATATGGATCGAGCATCTGACCGCAAGGCCCAGGGCGGTTTCGGGCCAAAACTCGCTGCTGATGAGTGCGACAGAAAAAAAGGGCCACGCAAACGCGTGGCCCTTTAGCATTGATAGCTTCGCCAGATCAGGCTTTGGCTTCGTCTTCTTCAGCCGGAGCTTCCTCAGCAACCAGCTCTTCGTCGTCCGAAGCGGCGGAACCGATGTCGTCGAACAGTTCGGCGATTTCGAATTCAGCAGCGGCTTCTTCTTCAGCAGCCAGTTCCTGGATCGATTTACCCGAAGCCTGCAGTTCGGCTTCTTCTTCCGAACGGGCGACGTTCATCTTGATCTCAACTTCGACCTCGGGGTGCAGTTTGACCGCCAGCGAGTGCAGACCCAGTTCCTTGATCGGAGCGATCAGGGCGATCTGTTTCTTGTCGACGGTGAAGCCTGCTTCGGTCGCAGCGTCTGCGGCGTCACGCGGAGTGACCGAGCCGTACAGAGCGCCGGCATCCGATGCCGAGCGAATCACGATGAACTGCTGACCGTCCAGCTTTTCAGCCAGTGCTTCAGCTTCTTTCTTGGTTTCCAGGTTGCGGGCTTCCAGCTGCGCTTTCTGGGCTTCGAACGAAGCGATGTTCGACTCGGACGCGCTCAGGGCTTTGCCCTGGGGCAGCAGGAAGTTGCGGGCGTAGCCTGGCTTGACGTCAACGACGTCGCCCATCTGACCCAGTTTCGCAACGCGTTCCAGAAGGATAACTTGCATGTCAGTCTCTCCTTACTTCACGGCGTAGGGCAGCAGGGCGAGGAAACGGGCGCGCTTGATAGCACGGGCCAGTTCACGCTGCTTTTTCGCCGAAACGGCGGTGATGCGCGAAGGTACGATCTTGCCACGCTCAGAGATGTAGCGCTGCAGCAGACGGGTGTCTTTGTAGTCGATTTTCGGCGCGTTCTCACCCGAGAACGGGCAGACCTTGCGGCGGCGGAAAAATGGTTTTGCGGCCATGGTTTATGTCCTTTCGTCAGGCGTTGATCAGCGGCGCTCGCGGCGGCCTTCGCGCTCATCGCGCTTCTGCATCTGGACCGAGGGGCCCTCGGCATGCTCGTCGACCTTGATGGTCAGAACGCGCATGACGTCTTCGTGCAGGCGCATCAGGCGCTCCATTTCCTGAACGGCGCCAGCGGGGGCGTCGGTCTTCAGGAAGGCATAGTGGCCTTTGCGGTTCTTGTTGATCTTGTAGGCCATCGTCTTGACGCCCCAGTACTCGCTGTCGACGACGTTGCCGCCGTTGTCAGCCAGAACGGTGCCGAAATGTTCGACGAGGCTTTCTGCCTGCGCGTTGGACAGATCCTGACGCGCGATCATTACATGCTCATACAGTGGCATGTGCACTCCTGTTTATATCAAGGCGCATTTCAAAGGCGGGGCCATATGGTCCTTCGCGACCCTGCCACGAGAGGCTGCGCGATTCATAACTCCTGCGAAGGATGGCCCCGTATACACGTTTATGGCGGCGGAGCAAGCCCTGCCACAGATGCCCTTGTGAAGTCGTCCAATTTCCTTTGAGGCGCCCAATTCCTGACTCTTTTCGCCGTGAGGTTGTTCATGAAACCGGGAACACCCGGATACTTGGAAAACCACAGACAGGGCAAGACAATGGCCGTCATGAACACAAATACTTTTGTAGAAGCAGCACCCGCCGCTGCATTTGAAAAATCCGTTCCCGTTCTGATCACTTTCGCGCCCAACTGGCGTGCCCGGATGGTGCTTCTGCGTGTGGTCGGGGCCTTTCTAATTCTGTCTGCCTTTTCCATGTGGCTGATGCCTGGATCGATCATGGGTGCCGAAGTCTGGCCGCTGAAGCTGGTTGCGTCGCTGATGTTCCTGATTGTCGGGGTAAGTCTGCTGACGATTGAGGTTATGGATGCACGTCCTGATGCTTATTTCGACCCGATCCGCCGCGAAGTGCGCATCCTGCAGAAGAATGAAAACGGTCGCCCGCAGACGGTGCTGCGCCGCAGCTACGACTCGCTGGGCGGCGCGCGCTTTGCGGATGATCAAGTCGAGTTGTTTGACGTTGACGGTAGCCTGCTGATGAAGCTGCCGCTGGAATCGGCGGATGTCGGCTCAGCGCTGAAAGGTCAACTCAGCCAAAACGTGACGATTTTCGCCTGAATTCAGTTCTGTTCAAATAGGAACAGAATTTGTGAATCGAAAAGACTTGTGTGCTGCCTTTGGGCGGCACATTTTTGTTGGTGAGCAACCCACCCGGTTTGCAACACCACCACTGCGGAGATTGTTATGAAATCCACCCTTCTTGCTGCCGCTCTGGCCGTGTCGGCCACGACTGCTTTCGCCAGCGCCGAAAAATATGTTTTGGACCCCAGCCACAGCCAGGTCATCTTCAGCTATAATCACCTTGGTTTTTCAACCACCACGGGCATGTTCTCGGGCTTTGAGGGCGAGATCATGTTCGATCAGGAAGACCCCGCCGCGTCGAGCGTGACTGTGTCGATGCCGGTCATTGAAATGATCACCGGTTGGAAACCGCGCGAAGATCACTTCATGACCGAAGATTTCTTTGGCGCAGCCGAAGGTGATCTGGTGACCTTCACTTCAACCGGTATCGAGGTGACGGGCGAGAACACAGCCAACATCACTGGTGATCTGACCATGAACGGCGTCACCAAATCGGTCGTTCTGGATGCCAAGCTGAATCAGGTGGGTGAGCACCCGATGGCAGGCAAGCCATGGGCGGGATTTGACGCCACCACCACGCTGGTTCGCAGCGATTTTGATCTGGGCCAATTCGCACCGTTTGTTGGCGATGAGGTCGAAATACGTATCTCGGTTGAGGCTCAGAAGGCCGACTAACAAGCGTCTTCGATACGTAAGTCAGACCGCCGGAGGCACCCCCTCCGGCGGTTTTTTTGTTTCATTCAGCGCGTGTTGCGGTGAGTTCCGCACTGACCGTGACCGTGAAGCCCAGCGAGTCCTCGGTGGGTTGGGACGTGCCCACACCAAAGTCCAGCCGGTTCACGTCAACCGATCCGGACATGATGGCGCTGCCGTCTTCCATCTCGAGCGTAAATGGCAGCACGATATCCATTGACTGGCCTTTGATTGTCAGCGGTCCGCGCGCCTCGTAGCCGGTTTCGGTCTTAAACAGATCGGCTTTGAACTGCGCGGTAGGAAACTGGGCGTTGTCGAAGAAATCAGCAGCCATGGCCTGGTCGGTGACGGTTCCAAGGCTGAGCGAACCGATGGAAATGGTCACGTCTGCTGAACCGGCCAGCCCGGGTTCTTCTGGCTCGTCAAAGGCGATCGCAGCGGTCCAGTCAGAAAAGGTGCCGGTCACAGGGCTGTTCAGCTGAGAGATCGTGATAGACAGGGTGCCATCCTGAACCTGCCAATCCGATTGGACCTCGGTCAGTTCAGCTGTGTCGATTGCGGCGTCAGAGCTGTGCGAAAACACGCCGATGGACCAGCCTCCGGCAAGCACCGCAACCCATACCGCAAGCGCAGCAACTGCGGGTGCGGCCGAGTGATGTTGCGCGGGGGGCTCTGGGGCGTTCGCGTCGCCCGGCAGCATCCGCCGTAGCGTGCTGTCCTTGTCTACAACATGGTGCTTCAATGCCCCAAGAATGTGCAGGACCAATGATCCGCCCAATATCCAGACAAACAGCCAATGCAGGCTGGCAGTGAACTCGGCCAGAAGGGGCGATTTCGGAACCAAAGGCAGGTTCTGGCCAAAGGGCCACAGGATCGGGGCAAAGCCCTCTGCTGCGGCATGGTGGACCCAACCGCTCAGGGGGGCAAAGACAAGGGAGCCGTATAACAACCAATGGACCGTTTCTGCAGCAAAAGCCTCGGGCTTGTTATCGGCGTTGAGCAGCCCGGGCTTGGTCTGGGTCAGTGCCCAGAGGATTCGGGTCAGAGCGACGAAGAAAACGGTAACCCCAACGGTTTTATGCAGCGAAAACAGCCGAGCCGCCCGTGCTATGTCTTCTTCGGTGGTTGCGATATTGGGGTCGTAGATCGCATGCGCCAGTTCGTTGGCGAACCATCCCAGTGGCAGGGCGGTCAAGATCAGTAGGGCAGTCAGCCAATGAAACGCTTTTGTTACACCGCCATAGCTGGAATGCGTGTTCGTCAGGGGCATGAGGGGAGCTCTCTACTTTGCTTGTGTGCTGCTAGGGTAGTGGGATGATGTGCGGACACAAGGCAGAGAAATGCACATTAACGGTGTCCTGATGCAGAACGCAGGCAATGCTTGTGCCGCGCCGTCAGTCAGTTTACACCCCGCCGAAACCTGACGTCACGCAAGAGGCACCAATGACACGCGCGTTTGTTTTCCCGGGGCAGGGCGCCCAGACCATCGGAATGGGCAAGGCACTGGCCGAGGTCTATCCGGCTGCTCAGGCGGTTTTCGATGAGGTGGATGAAGCCCTGGGCGAAAAGCTGAGTGCTCTGATCTGGGAAGGCGATATCGCGGAGTTGACCTTGACGCAGAATGCGCAGCCGGCGCTGATGGCGACCTCGATGGCAGCAATGCGCGCGCTTGAGGCCGAGGGAGTTTCGATCTCGACAGCGTCTTACGTGGCAGGACACTCGCTGGGGGAATATTCGGCATTGGCTGCTGCCGGGGCCCTGTCGGTTGCAGACACCGCGCGCCTGTTGCGGACGCGCGGGCAGGCAATGCAAAGCGCCGTTCCGGTGGGCGAAGGTGCGATGGCTGCCATTCTTGGGCTGGACCTTGAGGCTGTGCGCGTCGTCGCCGACGAAGCCGCGCAGGGTGAGGTCTGTCAGGCCGCAAATGACAATGATCCGACTCAGGTGGTTGTGTCGGGGTCCAAGGCTGCTGTTGAGCGTGCCGCTGAGATCGCCAAGGAAAAAGGCGCCAAGCGTGCAATTATGTTGCCGGTAAGTGCACCATTTCACTGTGCACTGATGCAACCTGCTGCAGATGTTATGGCGGACGCTTTGGCTGCTGTTGAGATCAAGGCACCTGCTGTGCCCCTGATTGCGAATGTTCGGGCGGAGGCCGTGAGCGATCCGGATATGATCCGTCAGTTGCTGGTGGAACAGGTGACGGGTTCGGTCCGGTGGCGCGAGAGCGTGCAATACATGGTTGCGCAAGGCGTTTCTGAGGCATGGGAGATCGGCGCGGGCAAAGCGCTGTCGGGCATGATCCGCAAGATCGACCGGTCGCTAGCCTGCACAGCGGTCGGGTCGCCCGAGGATGTACAAAAGGCCGTTAATCCCGGCGCATGAACTGAGAATAGTCGCCGGTCTCGGCGGCCAGAGAGGGACAATAGATGTTTGATTTGACAGGTAAGAATGCGCTGATCACGGGCGCTTCGGGTGGCATTGGCGGCGATATTGCCCGCGCGCTGTATGACGCGGGTGCCTCCGTTGGCCTATCGGGGACACGGGTTGAACCGCTGCAGGCGCTGGCCGAAAGCCTGGGAGACCGCGCGCATGTTCTGCCCTGTAACCTGAGTGACCCTGAGGCGGTCGAGGCGCTGCCTAAGCAAGCGGCCGAGGTGATGGGCTCGGTTGATATTCTGGTCAACAACGCAGGCATCACACGGGACAACCTGTTCATGCGCATGTCGGACGAGGAATGGCAGAGCGTGATCGATGTAAACATGACCGCGACGATGAAGCTATGCAAAGGCGTGATCCGTGGCATGATGAAGGCGCGCTGGGGCCGGATCGTAAATGTCTCGTCTGTTGTGGCCGCGATCGGTAATCCGGGTCAGGCGAACTATGCTGCGTCCAAGGCCGGGATGATCGGCTTTTCCAAGGCGCTGGCGCATGAGGTTGCGACCCGTGGTATCACCGTGAACGCGGTTGCGCCGGGCTTCATCACCACGGCGATGACTGAAAAGCTGACCGATGAGCAAAAGAAGGGTCTGCTGCTCAAGGTTCCGGCGGGCCGGATGGGTGATCCGCAGGAAATCGCGGCTGCCGTTCTGTACCTTGCAAGCCCCGAAGCGGGTTATGTGACCGGAAGTACCTTGCATGTGAATGGCGGCATGGCCATGTTGTAATCGCAATTCGGGGCGGATGCGAAAGCGTTTGCCTTGCGCGTTGTCTGTGTTATAGGCGGCGCGTATGCGCAGGGACCGGTCGGAAGGCCGGTTCTCTGATTTCCCGGGGACCCGGGACCCAAACCGCCCGGAACGGGCAAAACAAGTCCATCCCGAACGGGCAAGGGCAGAACCGGGCGGACCGCCCTGAAATTGAAATGAGGAATAGACATGAGCGACGTCGCAGATCGCGTTAAGAAGATCGTTGTTGAGCACCTGGGTGTTGAAGAGGACAAGGTTGCTGAAAACGCCTCGTTCATCGACGATCTGGGCGCAGACAGCCTGGACACCGTTGAGCTGGTAATGGCGTTCGAAGAAGAGTTCGGCATCGAGATTCCGGACGACGCAGCCGAGACCATCCAGACCTTTGGCGACGCGGTCAAATTCATCAGCGAAGCTTCCTAAGCTTACCCGTCTGATCCAAAAGCGGCGCTTCCGGGCAACGGAGGCGCCGTTTTTTTATGCCTTGCCACAATTCACACTTGCCTTGAGAGGCGTGCGCTCGTCACTCTGAAGCCTGAGGCACAATTCCGAGCGGGCAAGGGCATGATAAGATCCACCCCGATGATCAATACGGCGCGTCTGACTTTATGTGCGATGCGCCCTGAGGATTTTAAGAGATTCGCTGAAATCTGGCGTGACCCCGAGGTCGTGCGCCATATCAGTGGCACTCCGCTGACGCGAGGTGAAGCGTGGGACAAGTTTCTGCGCAACGCCGGGCACTGGCACATGACCGGTTTCGGTCAATGGGGCGTGGTTCTGCAATCGAATCGAACATTGATCGGCCAAGCCGGGTTCTTTTATGGAAACCGTTCTCTGGGCGAGGATTTCGATGGTTTCCCCGAAGCCGGATGGGTTCTGGCCACCGAGATGCAGGGGCAAGGGTATGGGCAAGAGGCCGCGCAGGCAGCTCATGACTGGTTCGACCGGGTCATTCCCGGCCCGTTGGTCGCGCTGATCGATGCCGACCATGTGGCATCACAAAGGTTGGCTGAAAAGCTGGGGTACAAGCTTCTGCGCGAAACCGAGTACAAGGATACGCCGGTCCATCTGTTTCGCCGTGACGGACCTCCCGCACGGGTGTGAAACGCATCCGGTATGACGATGCCGCAAAATGGACGAACTGTGCCGATCTTGGTGAATTCTGCGCCAGATTGAGACTCTATGCTATCGTGGAAACCCGGAGTGATTCAGCGGAGGATATGGATCATGATGATTTACCCCACGATGGAGCTTCAGAACGGTCGATGCGTCACGTTGGACAAAGGCCGTATCGAAGACGCGATGATCTGGCATGTGGACCCGGTTGAGACCGCGCGCGGCTGGACTGCCGCGGGCGCCGAATGGATGCACCTGACGGATTTCGATGCGATCGAAGGCCGTGATACCAACGCAGAACTGGTGGAAGAGATCATTCGCTCGGCTGAGGTTCCGGTGCAACTGGCTGGTGGCATGCGGACCCGTGAGCATGTGGAACATTGGATCAACAAAGGTGCGGGGCGAATCGTGATCGGCACGCTGGCGGCTTGGGATCCCCAGCTGGTGAAAGAACTCGCCAAGCTCTATCCTGACCAGATCGTATTGGCCGTTGATGTATGGCAGGGTCAGGTGATGACCGAAGGCTGGCGCAGCCAAAGCGCCTTTACGCCAGACGCCTTCATCCAAGCCTTCGCAGATACGCCATTCGCCGCCATTCTGGTCACAGATATCGACAGTGACATGGAAGATGTCGAAGCGCAGTTGGGCCTGATCTCGGGTCTGGCCGAGAAATCGCGCACGCCGATCATTGCCAGCGGGGTGGTACGGACATCCGATGATATATCGCGCTTGGCTTATATCCCGAATATCTCGGGCGCGATTGTTGGACGCGCGCTGTTCCGCAAGACAGTCGATCTGGGCGAGGCGCTGGAAGTGGCGAAGTTGGCCCACGAGCCGATTGCTGAGTTCCAATAAACCTCTGGTATGAGGCGAAGATCCGCCCTGACTGATCGGCAGCCGGGGCGGGTTTTGGTATCCGGGTATACGTTTAAGCTGGTCGGCGGACCGCTCTCGGACATGCAAGACCTAGGTTGCTAGGTCAGAATCCGCCGTTGCTCTTGCCCCCGGACCCCGGGCCGGGGTATGAGCGGTTCTCATAACAGGAAGCAGGCAAGAGGCATTTCATGCGCAGAGTCGTTGTAACCGGTCTGGGATTGGTCACTCCTTTGGCCAGCGGGGTCGAGGAAACCTGGTCGCGTCTGCTGGACGGTGAGTCCGGCGCAGGCCCCATCACGCTGTTTGATGCCGAAGGCAGCGGGGTCACCACGACCTATGCCTGCGAAGTTCCGCGTGGCGATGGCACCACCGGGACGTTCAATCCCGATGACTGGATGCCGCCGAAAGAGCAGCGCAAGATTGAGGATTTCATCCTCTATTCCATCGCTGCGGCCGAGATGGCCTGCAAGGATGCGGGCTGGCTGCCTGATGATGAAGAAGACCGTCTGCGCACCGGTGTGCTGATTGGCTCGGGCATTGGCGGGTTGGGATCAATTGCCCAAACTGCGAACCTGATCCGGGACAAGGGTCCACGCAGGGTGTCGCCGTTCTTTATTCCGGGTGCGCTGATCAATCTGGCCTCAGGGCAGGTATCTATCCGGTTTGGCTTCAAAGGCCCCAACCACTCGGTTGTGACCGCGTGTTCGACCGGTGCCCACGCGATTGGCGACGCCAGCCGCATTATCCGTGCGGGTGATGCGGATGTCATGATCGCAGGTGGCGGTGAAGGCTGTATCTGCGAAATCGGCATCGCGGGCTTCAACGCTTGCAAGGCTCTGTCCACCAAGTATGCCGATGACCCGAAGAAGGCGAGCCGCCCTTATGACATCGACCGCGACGGCTTTGTCATGGGTGAGGGCGCTGGCATTGTGGTGCTTGAGGATTATGAACACGCCAAAGCGCGTGGCGCGAAGATCTATGCCGAGGTGCTGGGCTATGGCATGTCAGGTGACGCCTATCACATCACCGCGCCTTCCGAGGATGGTGACGGGGCCGAGCGTTCGATGAGAGCCGCTCTGCGCAGCGCTGGGCTGGAGCCGAAAGATCTGGACTATATCAATGCGCATGGCACATCGACCATGGCTGATACCATTGAACTGGGCGCGGTCGAGCGTTTGCTGGGTGATCATGCCAGCAACGCGACCATGACCTCGACCAAGTCTGCAACGGGTCACCTGTTGGGTGCGGCGGGCGCGATTGAGGCGATCTTTTCGATCCTCGCGATCCGGGATCAGGTCGCCCCTCCGACGATCAACCTGGACAACCCCGCGGTCGAGACGCCGATCGATCTGGCCCCGAATGCAAAGCGCGAGCGTGAGATCAACGTGGCCCTGTCGAACTCGTTCGGATTTGGCGGAACCAATGCAAGCGTGATCTTCGGAAAGGCCAGTTAAATGTGGCGGGCGTTGGCGTCGAACGCACTGACCGTTCTGATCGTTTGCTTGTTCCTGTTGGGCGGCGTCGTGCTGTGGGGTCAATCGCAATACACGTCAGATGGCCCGCTGGAAACTGCGATCTGCCTGCAAGTCAGACCGGGTTCGAACATGACCCGCGTCAGTCAGGAACTGGAAGATCAGGGTGCGATCAGCAGCGGGCTGATCTTTCGCCTTGCCGCTGATTATGCTGATAAATCTCAGCAACTGAAAGCTGGTAGCTTTCTGGTGCGCGAAGGGTCGTCGATGGAGCAGATCGTAGACGAGATCACGAGCAGCGGGGCCAGTACCTGTGGCACCGAGATCGAATATCGTATCGGTGTAACCCGGATGCAGACCCGTGTGCGCGAGTTGAATCCGGCGACGCTGAATTTTGATGAGGTCGCTTCGTTTGTGATCGGCGAAGAGGAAGCGCCTGAAATCTATGCGGAAAAACGCGGTGAAGCGGATACGCGTTACCGTGTTTCTCTGGCTGAAGGGGTCACCAGCTGGCAGGTTGTCGAGTCGCTTAAAGCGATGGATCTGCTGACTGGTGAGGTGGCTGAACTGCCCGCCGAAGGAATGCTTGCCCCTGATAGTTATGAGGTCAGGCCCGGTGAGGATCGGAATGTAATCCTGGCAGATATGCAGGAAAAACAGCAGCTTAGGATCAATGCGGCTTGGGAGGGGCGTCAGGACGGATTGCCTTTGAACAGTCCTGAGGAGATGTTGATTCTGGCTTCGATCATCGAAAAGGAAACTGGGCAGCCGGAAGAGCGCGGTCAGGTGGCGAGCGTTTTCGTCAACCGTCTGAACCAAGGTATGAGGCTGCAGACAGACCCGACAGTGATCTATGGTGTCACCAAAGGGCAAGGGACCTTGGGTCGGGGCTTGCGACGGAGTGAATTACGCCGTGTAACGCCCTGGAATACTTATGTAATCGAAGGATTACCGCCGACCCCGATTGCCAATCCGGGTCTTGCCAGCCTTGAGGCCGCGGTTGCACCGGACAATACGGATTTCATCTTCTTTGTTGCGGATGGGACCGGGGGGCATGCTTTTGCCAAAACGCTGGAAGAGCACAATCGAAACGTCGCCAAATGGCGCGAGATCGAAGCGGATCAGAATTCGGGGAATTGAGCCGCGTGGCCTAGAATGTCCGAGTTGTACGTCGCCGGAAACACGGATCTTCCGTTTTGTACAAACCGGAGGTCCGCAGTATCTCGCGGATCGTCGTGCGCAGTAACAGTTTGGAAAGATCTGCCATGATAAGAATTGCCCTGACAGTTTTTACCCTGCTCGTGACGGCGACGGTCGCGATGGCGCATTCGCCTGTGCAGCGAACCACTCCGGTGGATGGCGCGGTTATCGATCAGGTCCCGTCTGAGATATCGCTCGTCTTCGGGCGCAAGATTCGTCTGACGCGGGTGGATTGGCAGTTGAACGGGGATCAGATGGGTACAGTTGATCTGGGCGCGGCAGGTGAATTCACGACGGAAATCGTGCTGCCCTTCGATGCGGCAGGACCGGGCGCGTATCAGATCGAATGGCGTGGCTTGTCCGAGGATGGACATCCGCAAATGGGCAGCTTTAGCTTTACGGTCGAATGACGGGTGACTGACCCGATCAGCATAGCCTCGATCCTCGCAAAATGGGCGCTTTATGTCGGTGTGCTGGGCGCCGCCGGATCCGTGTTCTGCGCGGCGCTATTTCGGGTTGAGATACGGCAGAGCCTGATTGCCTCATTCGCGGGAATTGGGATGCTGTGCGCCGTCCTCTCTTTTGCATTGAAGGGCAGCGCTTTGACCGGCGATATGTCGGGGGTTGTCGATCCCGAGATGCTGGGCCTGCTATGGCAAACTCAGAGCGGCGTGGCTCTGAGATGGCAGTTGATCGGGCTGGCGTTGATGCTTGTTGGCCTGTTTAGGCTGCGCTTTGCCCGGGTTCTGCAGATATTTGGCGGGGTGCTTGCCCTTTGCGGTCTTGCAGCTATCGGTCATGTGCATGACCGGGAGGTTCCCGTTATGCTTTACAGCCTTGTCCTGCATCTGATCTGTGCGGCGACGTGGATCGGAATATTGATCCCCTTGCATCGGTTGGCCTCTGATCCGGAGCAGGCAGAGGCTGCCGCGTGGCTTGGAGAGCGATTTGGTCAGGTCGCGATGGTGTTTGTGCCGCTGCTGCTGGTTGCGGGGGGGTATATGGCCTATGGGCTGACGGGTTCGGTCACGGCGATGCTGACCTCGGGCTATGGGCAGGTGTTGTTGGCGAAAGTGGCGCTTGTTGCTGCGTTGCTGGCGTTGGCGGCGCTGAACAAGCTGCGCTTTGTGCCCGGTTTGCGCGCAGGGAACTCCTTGGCGGCATCTGGTTTGGTCCGCACGATCAAGGCCGAAGCAGGGCTGATGGCCGTGATCCTGCTGGTGACCGCGATCCTGACAACAAGTGTGACGCCGCCAAGCCTGCATTGACCAGAGGGGCGGGAACCCCTCTGACCCTGTGCATCACGCCGCCTTGGGGCGACGCGGACGGCGGCGTTTTTGGCCAGCGGGTTTCGGCCCGCTGTTGTTCTGCGGTTTCGGACCCCGGCGGCGATTATTCTGTCGACGGGCAGGTTTGGCGGGAGTGATCGCCTCGGGCATCTCACCACTGGCCACCGGAATTTCGATCTTCATCAGCTTTTGAATCTGACGCAGCAGATCAACCTCTTCGGCTGAGCAGAAGGCAATGGCTTCGCCCTCGCGCCCCGCGCGGGCGGTGCGGCCGATGCGGTGGACATAGTTGTCGGGCACTTCGGGCAGGTCGTAGTTGATCACATAAGCCACGCCGGGAATATCGATGCCGCGTGCAGCGACATCAGTGGCGACAAGCACATTGACCTCACCCGCGCGGAAGGCCTTGATCGCGCGGTCGCGCTGGCCCTGGCTTTTGTTGCCGTGGATCGAGGCCGCGTTGTAGCCATCGGCGACGAGGCCTTTCATCAGCTTTTCAGCCCCGTGTTTGGTGCGGGAAAAGACCAGCGTCAGCGCGTCCATATCCGCCGACAGGATCTCGCGCAGCTTGGCGGGTTTTGCCGGCTTTTCAACGAAATGGATCGACTGGGTGATCTTGTCCGCCGCTTTGCCGGGGGGCGAGACCTGCACCCGTTGCGGGTTGGTCAGGTAGGCCCGGCTGAGCTCTTCCATCTGCTTCGGCATGGTGGCCGAGAACAGCATGGTCTGGCGCGGCGTGCCCAGTTCCGGCGCGATGCGGCGCAGGGCGTGAATGAAGCCCATGTCGAGCATCTGATCGGCCTCATCCAGCACCAGATGGCGGACCGAACTGAGGTCGACGGCCTTGCGCTCCATCAGGTCAATCAGACGGCCGGGCGTGGCCACGAGGATATCGGTGCCGCGCGACAGGAACATGATCTGCTTGTTGATTGACTGGCCGCCGACCACGGTGGCGACGCGCAGTTTGGTCTTTTTGGTGAGGTTGCGCAGGCTGTCGGCGATCTGGTTCACCAGCTCGCGGGTCGGCGCAAGGATCAGGGCCTTGGCGGTTTTGGGATCGGGCTTGCCGGGCTGCGCCAGCAAGTGGTCAATCAGCGGCAGGCCGAAGGCCAGCGTTTTGCCGGTGCCGGTCTGAGCGAGGCCGAGGATATCGTGGCCGTTCAGCGCCAGCGGAATCGCCTGATTCTGGATCGGCGTGGGTTGGGTGAAATTGGCGCGTTGCAACGCGTCGTTCAGGGCGGGCGCGAGGCCCAGCATGTCGAAGTCGAACAAAGAACTATCCTTTTTCGCCCATGGCTTTGGCGCATGGGCAAGTCGCAATGGGCCGCATCCGCGACCGGCAGGGGTTGTGCGAGACCTCGGGACAGGCAGGCGGTTCCTGCGATGTCCGGTCGTCGCGTCAAGAACCCTGCGTGATGGGGAACTATGGGTGGATCGGGCGCTGTGGGGGCTCTGGATGGCCCGAATGCTCACGCTTCAGCGCTGTTTGAAGGGCACATGCGGGTTGGGCGCGAGAATGTCAAGCTGTCGGGTCGGGTTTTCCGCGTGCTTTCTGAGAGTGTTGCAGCGTTTACTGGGCCAGTCCGACCGCCTGATGGATCGCAAATCCTGTTTTGACCGCGCAATAGGTCGGGAACGGCATCCGTCCCGAGGTCTCGATATCGCGCCTTATCCAGTCGTGATCTTCCAGCTGATGCAGGGATGACGAGAGGGCGCGGTCGGTGATGGGGGTCAGGTCAGACTTGATCGCCGAAAAGCGATGCGGGGTGCCGGTCAGGGCCAGGATGGGTACGGTCCATGACTTACGAAGAAGCTTGTGCGCACTGGTGTCCGGGGCGATCTGAATGATCGCGCTGGCGATCCCGGCGGCCTGGATCCCGGCTGGGGTCAGGCGAAATTCTGGGCGCAGAGGGTGACCGTGGCCGGGGTTTCGCTCGATCAGGCCAAGCTGGGCAAGGTGATCGAGACTTGCCGCAAAGGCTGTTCGGCTGGCGCTGGTTGCGGCGAGCAAAGGGGCCTGACGACCGGGAACACCCGAATGCATCAGGGCCAGGATGTTCAGCGACCATGCGCGCGCGGTCAGCTTGACAAGTAAATTAATGTCCATAAAGTATAGTAACTATATTTTCAGACAAGGGAAAGACCGATGCCGCTCGTTTCATTGAAAAACACGATCACATTTGCGATTTCGGTCCGGGATCGCCACACCAGCGCGGATTGGTATCGCGATATGCTCGGGTTCGAACTGATCCACCATATCGATGAAGCCGGGTGGAGCGAGATGCGCACCAATGTGGAAGGCGTGACATTGGGTCTGGGAGAACAGGCAGAGCCGTCGCCGGGCAATTGCGTCCCGGTCTATGAGGTTGGTGATATTGCCACGGCGCGGGACGCTTTGGAGACCGCAGGGGTGGCGTTTGATGGCCCGACGGAAACGATCGAAGGCATGGTCAGCACGGCCACATTCTATGATCCTGATCAGAATGCCATGATGCTGGCGCAGGATTTGACAGGCGGTTCATCTTAACGCTGCGTACGGTGCGTGTTGCACTGTTGTTGCGTAACTTATTGACTTTGCGCACTTAATCTCGTACTCCTTATGTCATGCTAGAAGAAGTGGGCAACGGCCCTGGGGCGACCCGGTGGCCGTTTTTCATTTCTCTCGTGCGGAGAAAACTCACGCATGAGGTCACAGGCAAACATGACTTTGATTACCCCGGAAGAGCGGATTTCCCAGACGGCTGAATTGTTGCAGTCGCTTGAGCGGTCCATTCGCGATCTGCGTCAGGCAGCGGAAGAACTGCGAAAACAGATCGGTGCCGGGGAGGATGCAGACCTTGCCGGAACAGGCAAGCAACTGGGTCAGCTAGAGGGGCTGATCCGAAGTTGCCAGAAAGTGGAGACAAGCTTTGTCGAACAACATCACAGACAAGCCGGAATTGCCCAAGGGGGCTATGCGCTCGACCTTGATCGGGCACGATCTGAGATCGGGTGCAGGCTGGCTCGCCTCCGCGCCTGCTGCGGTGCAGGACAGATTTCTGAGTGAGATCGGGGAGGGGGGGCTGTGTGCCCTCCCTTTCCTGTTCGAGTTCTGGGCCCTGCCGCATCAGTTGCCGCCCGAGGGCGACTGGCGGTCGTGGGTGATCATGGGCGGGCGCGGGGCTGGTAAGACGCGGGCCGGGGCTGAGTGGGTGCGGTCGATGGTCGAGGGGTCTTTGCCTTTGGACAAGGGCGAGGCGTATCGCGTGGCCTTGGTCGGTGAGACCTTTGATCAGGTGCGCGACGTGATGATCTTTGGCGATAGCGGGATCTTGCAGTGTTCGCCGCCGGATCGGCGGCCTGCGTGGAAAGCGTCCGAACGCAAGCTGGTCTGGCCCAACGGGGCCGAGGCGCAGGCGTTTTCGGCGCATGATCCTGAGGGGCTGCGTGGTCCTCAATTCGATGCGGCCTGGGTGGATGAGTTGGCCAAGTGGAAGAAGGCAGGTGAGACCTGGGATATGCTGCAATTTGCGTTGCGGTTGGGGGATCGGCCTCGGGTCTGTGTGACGACCACACCACGCAATGTGAAGGTTTTGAAGGACTTGCTGGCGTCGCCGTCCACCGTGCAGACCCACGCGCCGACCGAGGCGAACCGGGCCAATCTGGCGGACTCGTTCCTGGCCGAGGTACGCGCGCGCTACGCAGGCACGCGGCTGGGGCGGCAGGAGTTGGACGGGGTGCTGCTGTCGGATGCTGAGGGTGCGTTATGGACGGGCTCGATGCTGGAGGCGGCGCGCTGTGCGCAGGTGCCCGCGTTGGATCGGATCGTTGTGGCGCTGGACCCAGCGGTGACGGCGGGGGCGGATGCGGATGCCTGCGGGATCGTGGTTGTGGGTGCTCAGCTGCAGGGGCCGCCCGAGGCGTGGCAGGCCTATGTGCTGGCCGACCGGACGGTGCAGGGTGTTGGCCCGGCAGGCTGGGCGCAGGCGGCGATAGACGCGATGGACGAATTCGGAGCCGAACGGCTGGTGGCCGAGGTCAATCAGGGCGGGCAACTGGTGGAAGAGGTCGTGCGGCAAGTGGACCCTCTGGTCCCTTATCGGGCCGTGCGGGCCTCGCGCGGCAAGGTCGCGCGGGCCGAGCCTGTGGCGGCTTTGTACGAGCAAGGGCGGGTGGCGCATGTGGCCGGGCTGGACGCGCTGGAGGAGCAGTTGTGCCAGATGACCGCGAGGGGGTTCGAGGGTCAGGGCTCTCCCGACCGGGTCGACGCGCTGGTCTGGGCGCTGCATGAGTTGGTGGTGGGGCCTGCGGGGGTGTTTAGAAGGCCGAGGGTAAGGGCGTTGTAAAGCGATGGGCGCAAGGACGTATGAAATGGTCGTGTGCCTCGTCTCGAATCGCGAAAAAGTGTAAGCTCTGACGTGTCGGGGTTCTGAAAGCTGAGCCGGAGAGACGCCATGGAACCTGCTGTTTCACAAGACGAACTGGACGCTGGCCGCGGTTATGAGCAACTGTTCGTGCCAGCGCTGTTTGCATCTTGGCCCCCACATTTGGTGAAGTGCGCCGGAGTGAAAGCTGGCCAGCAGGTTTTGGACATTGCATGCGGTAGCGGTGTTCTGGCGCGGCACTTGCTGTCAGTGGTGGGCGATGGAGGCCGCGTAACTGGACTCGATCCAGCGCCGGGAATGATCGCGGCTGCGCGCGAGGTTGAGCCACGCATTGACTGGGTTTTGGCGGGTGCAGAGGATACTGGGTTGGAGAGCGGGACGTTTGATGCCGTGCTGTCCCAGTTCGGGATGATGTTCTTTCGGGACCGAGATGCGGCAGCGTGGGAAATGCATCGCGTCCTCAGGCGGGGCGGCGCGCTGGCCGTAGCGGTCTGGAACGATCTGGATCACAATCCGGCCTATCACGCCATTATCAAGCTCTTGGAGTCCGAGATCAGCACTGCGGCGGGGGATGCTCTGAGATTGCCTTATTCGCTTGGGAACCCTGCAGAGGTTGTTTCAGTCTATGAAACGGCTGGATTCCTGGACATCGAGGTGGTGAGCGACACTGAACCGGCGCGCTTTCCAAGTGCCCGGACGATGGTTGAGGCTGATTTGCGCGGCTGGCTTCCGCTTTTTGACATTCATCTGAGCGAAGAAAAAATCGCGAGTGTCTTAGCCTGTGCTGAGGATGCGTTAGCAGCGTTCCGTACTGCTGATGGTAAGGTCGTATTTCAGGCGTCAGCCTATATTGTGAGTGGCAGGAAGCCTTGAGCGGTTGGTGACGCGATCGCGTTGCCCACCCTCCGTACGCCCCATTCCCAAGGCTTAAACTTCTTTCCGTCATAACTCCTTTCAACAAGCCGGGCAGAGCGGCGGCAGAAAGGAGCACAGATGGTATTCGATTTCTTGCGTCGTGGATCGGCTGAGGCAGCGCCGGAGGTGAAGGCGAGCGCGGCGGGGCCTGTGGTGGCGTGGCAGACGGGCGGGCGCGTGGCGTGGAGCCCTCGGGACGCAGTATCGCTGACGCGCACGGGGTTTTCGGGGAACCCGGTGGGGTTCCGATCCGTCAAACTGATTGCCGAGGCGGCGGCTGCGTTGCCATTGGTGTTGCAGGATCAGGCGCAGCGGTTTGATACCCATCCAATCTTGTCCCTCATGCGCCGTCCGAATGCGGCACAGGGGCGGGCGGAATTGATGGAAGCCTTGTTTGGGCAGTTGCTGCTGTCGGGCAATGCATATGTTGAGGCGGTTCAGGCCGAGGAAGGGCTGCCGGTTGAGCTGCATGTCTTGCGCTCGGACCGGATGAGCGTGGTGCCGGGGGCGGATGGGTGGCCCAAGTCGTATGACTATGCCGTTGGCGGTAAGAAGCACCGGTTTGCGGCGGAAAACATCTGTCATATCAAATCGTTCCATCCGCAGGATGACCACTATGGGTTCTCGCCTATGCAGGCGGCGGCGATGGCGATTGATGTGCATAACAGCGCGTCGCGCTGGTCAAAATCACTGTTGGATAATGCGGCACGGCCTTCTGGCGCTTTGGTCTGGAAGGGCGATGGTCATGGGGTGATGGCCGAGGATCAGTTCCGGCGTCTTTCAGACGAGATCGAGCAGAACTATCGCGGGGCGCGCAATGCCGGGCGGCCGATGGTTCTGGAAGGGGGGTTGGATTGGAAGCCGATGGGGTTCTCTCCGTCCGACATGGAGTTTCAAAAGACCAAGGAAGCCGCCGCCCGCGAGATCGCGTTGGCCTTTGGGGTCCCGCCGATGTTGCTGGGGATACAAGGCGACGCGACCTATTCGAACTATCAGGAGGCCAACCGGGCGTTTTATCGCCTGACCGTGCTGCCCCTGGTGACGCGGGTGGCGGCGGCGGTGTCGGAGTGGCTGGCGGGCTTTACCGGCGAGGATCTGATGCTGAAGCCCGATCTGGATCAGGTGCCGGCGCTGTCGGCGGAACGGGATGCGCAATGGGCGCGGGTCAGCAACGCCGAATTCCTGACAGACGCCGAGAAACGCGCCTTGCTGGGGCTGCCGGAGCGTGCCGATGGGTGACGGGTATCCTCCGTTCGATTGCGCGCCGGGCCTGCGCTTGGCCGCGCATGAGCGGGTGGCGGAGATCCAGCATGCGCATCTCTGTCGGCGGCTGGATCAGATCGAGGAAATGATGGAGCGGCTGGAGAAGCGGTTGTGGCTGACAGTCTATGGCGTAGCGGCGGTGATTTTGGCGCAGGCGTTTCAGTCATTCCTTGTGGTAACGCCATAATGTCAGTGGGTTACATGGAGAAGTTTATGGATTTGGAACATAAATTCGCACAGTTCGGAGACAGCTTGTCGGTGACCGACGATGCGGTGATCGAAGGGTATGCCAGCCTGTTTGGGCAGGTCGATCAGGGCAGCGATGTGGTGCAGCGCGGGGCGTATAGGGGCTCGCTGGAGGGGCTGGCGAAGGCGGGTCAGCGGGTCAAGATGCTGTGGCAGCACGATCCGGCGCAGCCTATCGGCGTCTGGGATGAGGTGCGCGAGGACGACAAGGGCCTATGGGTCAAGGGGCGTCTGCTGGAGAGCACGCAAAAGGGCCGTGAGGCGGCCGAGTTGATCCGGGCGGGCGCTATGGATGGCCTGTCGATTGGTTATCGTACCAAGCGGGCTGTGAAGAATGACAAGGGCCAGCGGGTCCTGACCGAACTGGAGCTATGGGAGGTGTCGCTGGTGACTTTCCCGATGCTGCCCAGTGCGCGGGTGGCGGCGAAAGGCGTGGAGCCTGACGTTGAAAACACCTGGCGCAGTATTGCTGAGGTGTTCAACGACGCCCGGCAGGAGCTGGCGCGGATCTAGCGCCTCTAACCCCCCAATAAGGAAGTGCTGATGAGCAAGACCGAGACCCCGGCCTTGACCGGAGAGGGTGCGCCCCTGGTTCAGGAGGTGAAGCAGGCGATGGCTGGCTTCGTGAATGAATTCAAGGGCCTCAAGGCCGAAGTTAAAACCCAACTGCAACAGACAGAAGAGCGACTGACCATGCTGGATCGTAAATCAACCATCGCGGCACGCCCGCATCTTGCGGCCTCGATCGAGGACGGCGCACCGCATCAGAAGGCCTTTGACGCCTATGTGCGTTCGGGCGAGGATGACGGGCTGCGCGGGCTGGAGATTGAAGCCAAGTCGCTTTCGACGGCGGTCAACAGCGATGGTGGCTATCTGGTCGATCCGCAGACGGCTGAGATGATCAAGTCGGTGTTGAATTCGACCGCTTCGATCCGTTCGATTGCGTCGGTGGTGAATGTCGAGGCGAACTCGTTCGACGTGCTGATCGACCACACCGATGTGGGTGCGGGCTGGGCGGATGAAAACTCGGCCACGGCTGAGACCTCGACCCCATCGATTGATCGGATTTCGATCCCGCTGCACGAGCTGAGCGCGCTGCCCAAGGCGTCGCAGCGTCTGTTGGATGACAGTGCGTTTGATGTCGAAGGCTGGTTGGCCGGTCGCATCGCCGACAAGTTCGCACGGGCCGAGGCGGCGGCGTTCATCAATGGTGATGGTGTGGACAAGCCCAAGGGTATCCTGACCCACCGCACGATGGAAAACGGCAGCTGGGGCTGGGATAGCCTGGGTTATGTCGCGTCGGGCATTGATGGTGGCGTCGATGCGGATGCGATTGTGGACGTGGTCTATGCGCTGGGCGCGCAGTACCGGGTGAACGGCACTTTCGTGATGAACTCGAAAACCGCGGGTCTGATCCGCAAGCTGAAGGACAGCGATGGCCGCTTCCTTTGGTCGGATGGCCTAGCCGCTGGTGAGCCTGCGCGTCTGATGGGCTATCCGGTGCTGATTGCCGAGGACATGCCGGATGCGGCGACCGACAGCTATTCGATTGCCTTCGGTGACTTCCAGTCGGGCTACACCATAGCCGAACGTCCCGATCTGCGGGTGCTGCGCGATCCGTTCAGCGCCAAGCCGCATGTCCTGTTCTACGCGACCAAGCGCGTGGGCGGTGATGTGAGCGATTTTGCTGCAATCAAA
The DNA here is from genome assembly GCF_056537345.1 of Ruegeria sp. CF4. Lineage (NCBI taxonomy): Bacteria > Pseudomonadati > Pseudomonadota > Alphaproteobacteria > Rhodobacterales > Roseobacteraceae > Ruegeria > Ruegeria sp. CF4. Next base: position 476,455 of record NZ_JBQFRJ010000001.1, read on the forward strand.
CTGCTGAAATTCGGCATCGCCTAAGCGGTGGCGGATCCGGGGGGCTGCAAGGCCCCTCGGGCGGCGGGCGCGGGCCGGGGTGAGATCCCCCGCGTTGTCTAGCTGCTCCCCTCCGTCCGAGCAACGTGGGGCGGCGCGTGCCCGTCATTTTCCAAGGATACGGCCCCGGAGGGGTCCGAGATTGCGGAGTGAATGGATGATGTTGATCGAAGAAACCGCCATCGCGGATGCGGCGCTGCCGGTGGATCAGTTCAAGGCGCATCTGCGGCTGGGCACGGGGTTTGCCGAGGGCAATGTGCAGGACGAGGTGTTGAATGGCTTTCTGCGTGCGGCCATTGCGGCGATTGAGGCGCGCACCGGTAAGGTGCTGATCGAACGGGATTTCTCGTGGAGCCTGAACGGTTGGCGCGATCCAGCAGGTGAAGTGCTGCCGGTGGCCCCGGTGGTCTCGGTTGCTGCGATCACGCTGACGGATGCGGCGGGGACCGACATGGTTGTGGATGCCGAAGCTTACCGTTTGGAGCGCGACATGCAGCGCCCTCAGTTGCGTCCGGTTGGCGCTTGCTTGCCAAGGGTGCAGACCGGCGGCTCGGTGAAGATCGTTTTCACGGCCGGAATGGCTGCGGATTGGGGCGGGCTGCCCGCTGATCTGGGGCAGGCGGTGCTGCTGCTGGCGGCGCATTACTACGAATATCGCGATGAGACGGCGCTGGGCGCAGGGTGCATGCCGTTTGGCGTGACCAGCCTGATCCAGCGCTATCGCACGGTGCGTTTCGGCGCAGGGGTGACGCAATGAGCGCGCCGCGATTGAACCGCAAACTGGTGCTGGAGGCTCCGGTTCGTAGTGCCGATGGTGCGGGAGGTTACACCGAGACATGGGCCGCACTGGGTGCGCTTTGGGCTGAGGTCTCTGCGCGCAGCGGGGCGGAACGGGCTGTTGGTGGTGCCTCGGTGTCGCGGGTTGGCTATCGGATCGTGGTGCGCGGCGTGCCGGAGGGGTCCTCGATGCGGCCTGCGCCGGATCAGCGGTTCGCCGAAGGGACGCGCCGGTTTGTCATTCGTGCGGTGGCCGAGCGCGATCCGCGCGGCCAGTACCTGACCTGTTTCGCAGATGAAGAGGTGGCGGCATGAGCTATGGCGTTGCAGCCGCGTTGCAGGCGGCGATGTTTCAACAGCTTTCGGGGGATGCGCAGGTTAACACGCTTTCGGGCGGTGCGATTTATGACGCGGTGCCCTCGGGGGTGTTGCCGCAGACCTACGTGACCCTGGGGCCGGAAGAGGTGCGGGATGCCTCGGATCGGTCGGGCACGGGTGCCGTGCATCGGTTCACGGTCTCGGTGGTGTCCGAAGCGGCGGGTTTTGGTGCGGCCAAGACACTGGCCGGTGCGGTTTGCGATGCGCTGGAAGGTGCGGCGCTGACTTTGGACCGGGGCCATTTGGTGGGGCTGTGGTTCGAGCGTGCCAGCGCCCGGCGCACGGGAACTGGCGGCGCGATCCGCCAGATCGATCTGAGATTCCGCGCCCGCGTGGAAGATGACTAAGCAATCAACGGAGAGAGCATATGGCTGCCCAGAACGGAAAAGACCTGTTGGTCAAAGTGGATATGAACGGCACCGGCCTGTTCGAGACCATCGCGGGCCTGCGCGCCACGCGGATCAGTTTCAACGCGGAAAGTGTCGATGTCACCAGCCTGGAAAGCCAGGGCGGGTGGCGCGAGCTGTTGTCTGGGGCGGGGGTCAAATCGGCCTCGATCTCGGGTTCGGGCGTTTTCAAGGATGAAGGCACGGATGAACGTGCGCGCCAGTTGTTCTTTGACGGTGAAACGCCCGGTTTTCAGGTGATTATCCCTGATTTCGGCATTGTCGAGGGCCCGTTTCAGGTCAGCAGCATTGAATATGCGGGCTCGCATAACGGTGAGGCGACCTATGAGATGAGCATGGCAAGCGCCGGTGCGCTGAGCTTTACGGCGCTCTGATGGCAAATCCGTGGGCGGGCGAGGTGGCGCTGACCATCGATGGGCAGCAGCGGGTGCTCAAACTGACTTTGGGTACCTTGGCGGAATTGGAACAAAAACTGCAGGCCGGTTCTCTGGTCGAGCTGGTGCAGCGGTTTGAAGGCGGTGCTTATTCCAGCGGTGATGTGCTGGAGCTGCTTGTCGCTGGGTTGCGGGGCGGAGGAGCGCAGGTCACACGCGATGATCTGCTGCATGCCGAGATTGCGGGCGGGCCGATGGCGGGGGCCAAGGCGGCAGCCGAGTTGCTGGCGCGGGCCTTCATGGTGCCTGAGTGAGCGGGTTCGACTGGCCCGCGCTGATGCGGGCCGGAATCCTCGGCCTGCGCCTGACGCCGGACCAGTTCTGGCGTCTGACACCAGCCGAGTTGCGGCTGATGCTGGGCCACGGCGCGGGGATGCCAGCGATGAATCGGGCGGGGCTGGATGCCTTGCTGGCGGCCTATCCGGACAAAGAACAAGGAGAGGGTGATGACGGATCGTGAGGGTTTTGACGACCTGCAGGAGCGGGGAGAGGCGCTGGGCGATGCGCTGGGGGATGCCGCCACCATGGCCTCGGCCTTTGATGGTCAGATGCGGCGGATCAAGGCCGCGTTCGAGGAGACCGGCAAGGATGTGGCCACGCTGGAGCGTGGCATGTCCGGCGGGCTGCGCAAGGCGTTTGATGGCGTGGTGCTGGACGGGATGAACCTGTCGGGCGCGCTGGATGTGCTGAAAAACTCGATGATCCGCACGGCCTATTCGGCGGCGATCAAGCCGGTGACGGATCATTTTGGCGGCATGCTGGCCAATGGGGTTGGCGGCTTGGTGCAGGGGATACTGCCCTTTGCAGATGGTGGCAGTTTCTCCCAAGGCCGCGTGATGCCGTTTGCCAATGGTGGCGTTGTCAGCGGCCCGACGATGTTTCCGATGCGCGGTGGCACCGGGTTGATGGGTGAGGCGGGCCCCGAGGCGATCATGCCGTTGGCGCGTGGAGCGGACGGCAAGCTGGGCGTGCGGACGCAAGGCGCGGGGAGGGCGGTGAATGTGGTGATGAACATCTCCACACCCGATGTGCAGGGGTTCCGCCGCTCACAGGGCCAGATCGCGGCGCAGATGAGCCGGGCCTTGGGCCGCGGCAATCGCAACAGATAAGGGGAGCAGGTGATGAATTTCCACGAGGTGAGATTTCCCGCCAGCCTGAGCTTTGGCTCGGTCGGTGGACCGGAACGGCGCACCGATATCGTGACGTTGGCCAACGGGTTTGAGGAACGCAACACCCCCTGGGCGCATTCCCGCAGGCGCTATGACGCCGGGCTGGGGATGCGGTCGCTGGATGATATCGAGACTTTGATCTCGTTTTTTGAGGCGCGGCAGGGGCAGATGTTTGGGTTTCGTTGGAAGGACTGGTCGGATTTCAAATCGGGCGCGGCGACGGCTGAGGTCGACAAGGGCGATCAGGTCATTGCGCGCGGGGATGGCGAGACCACGGTGTTTCAGCTGATCAAGACCTACAGCTCGGGCGGGTTCAACTATGTTCGGCCAATCCTGAAGCCGGTGCTGGGGACCGTGAAGCTTGGGCTGGATCAGGACGCGCAGCGCGAAGGCGTGGATTTTGAGGTCGATCTGGCGACCGGGCGCGTGATGTTCTCAGCCCCGCCGCCTGAGCAGGTCGAGATTACAGCCGGGTTTGAGTTCGACGTTCCGGTACGGTTCGACACCGACAAGATCCAGACCAGCGTGGCCAGCTTTCAGGCCGGTGACGTCCCGAACGTACCGGTGGTCGAGGTGCGGGTCTGATGAGCGGGGACAAACAGGCGCTGCAGGCGCATTTGCAAAGCGGGCTGACCACCACCTGTCGTTGCTGGGCGATTACGCGCAGCGACGGGCAGGTCTATGGTTTCACGGATCACGATATGGAGTTGCGCTTTGACGGGCTGGTGTTCAAAGCCAGCACCGGTCTGACCGCTGCGGCGATCGAGCAGGCAACCGGCCTGTCGATCGATAATACCGAGGCGATGGGCGCGCTGTCTGATGCCTCGGTCCGGGAAGAGGATATCGAAGCGGGGCGCTTTGATGGGGCCGAAGTGCGGGCCTGGTTAGTCAATTGGGCTGATCCCCAGCAGCGGATGCTGCAGTTTCGCGGCTCGATTGGCGAATTGCGCCGCGCGGGCGGAGCGTTTCATGCGGAGTTGCGAGGGCTGACCGATCTGCTGAACCGGCCTTTGGGACGGATTTATCAGAAACCATGCACGGCGGTGCTGGGGGATCGCGCATGCCGTTTTGCTCTGGACACGCCGGGGTATCGCGCCGAGGCCGAAATTGTCTTGGTCGAGGGTACGGTTTTGCGTTTGCAGGGCGCGGAGGGTGCCGATGCGGGATGGTTTGAGCGGGGCAGGCTGGACGTGCTGGACGGTGCGGCGCAGGGTCTGTGGGCTTCGGTCAAACTGGACGAACAGGCCAGCGGCGGGCGCGTTGTTACGCTGTGGTCCGCGATTGGCGGCGGGCTGGTTGGCGGTGACCGCGTTCAACTGACTGCCGGCTGCGACAAGCGTATGAGCACCTGCCGTCTGAAGTTCGACAACATCCTGAATTTTCAGGGCTTCCCTGATCTTCCACATGAAGACTGGGTGATGGCCACACCGAAGAAAAGCGATCCAAACAGAGGGGGCAGCAGGCGGTGATCGGGGTAAAGCAAGATATTGTTGACGAGGCGCGGCGCTGGCTGGGCACGCCTTATGTGCATCAGGCCTCGGTCCGTGGGGCCGGGGCGGATTGTCTCGGCCTGCTGCGGGGCGTTTGGCGCGCCGTGAAGGGGCACGAGCCCGAGACGGTGCCGGTCTATAGCATGGACTGGTCCGAGCCGCAGGGCGAGGAGCGCATGTGGGCCGCAGCCCGCCGCCATCTGATCGAGAAATCGTCCGACGACATGGCCTCGGGCGATGTGCTGTTGTTTCGGATGCGCGACGCGGCGGTTGCCAAGCATCTGGGGATCGTCAGCGGGTCAGACCCGGTGCGTTTCATCCATGCCTATTCCGGGCATGGCGTGGTTGAAAACACTCTGAGTGAGCCCTGGCGCCGCCGTGCCGTTGCTTGTTTCGCGTTCCCGCTGGAGGATCTCTGATGGCTACTATTCTTCTATCCGCTGCGGGTGCGGCGCTGGGCGGGTCGATTGGAGGGTCGGTTGCGGGTCTTTCGACGGCCATTATCGGTCGCGCGGTGGGCGCAACGCTGGGCCGGGTGATCGACAATCGTCTGATGGGCCAATCGGTCATGGGCGGCGGCAGCGAGGTGGTCGAGACCGGCCGTCTGGACCGATTCCGCCTGACCGAAACCGGCGAGGGTGCGCCGGTGGCCACGGTGTTTGGCCGTATGCGTGTGGGCGGCCAGGTCATCTGGGCGTCGGACTTTCTGGAAACGCGCAGCACTTCGACCACGACCCAGTCCACCGGAGGCGGCAAGGGCAGCTCTCCGAAACCGGCTGAGGTGAAGACGACGACCCACAGTTATAGCTATTCCGTCTCGCTGGCGATTGCGGTCGGGGCGGGCGAGGTTGCTGACATCACGCGCGTGTGGGCGGATGGCGAAGAGGTTGAGCGCAGGTCACTGAACATGCGCATCTATCGCGGCGGTCCCGAGCAACTGCCCGACCCGTTGATCGAGGCCATTGAAGGCGTGGGTCAGGTGCCGGCATATCGCGGTACGGCTTATGTGGTGATCGAAGACCTGCAGCTGGGTCCTTATGGCAATCGAGTGCCCCAATTTTCGTTCGAGGTGGTCCGGCAGGAACAGGAGGGGATGCCCGATGCCGAGGATGCGCTGTCGCGGATCGTGAAAGGCGTCGCGCTGATGCCGGGAACGGGCGAATATGCGCTGGCTTCATCTCAGGTGAACTACAGCAAGGGCAGGGGGCGCAGCTGGGCAGCGAATGTCAACTCGCCCTCTGGTCGATCCGATCTTGTGACTTCGACGCGGGCGCTGACCCGAGAATTACCGGGATGCGAGGCGGCCTCGTTGATCGTATCGTGGTTTGGCGACGATCTGCGCTGCGGTGAGTGTCAGATTCGTCCTAAGGTCGAGCGCAAGAGCGCTGATGGCGAGAACATGCCCTGGAGCGTGTCCGGCGTTTCCCGCGTGGCGGCCAGCAAGGTGCGCTGGGTCGATGGGCGCCCGGTGTATGGCGGAACCCCAGCCGATGCGGCGGTGGTTCAGGCGATCAAGCACCTGAAGAAGACCGGCAAGCGGGTCATGTTCTATCCGTTCATTCTGATGGAGCAGTTGCAGGGGAACGGTCTGCCTGATCCGTGGTCGGATGCAGGCGATCAGCCGCATCTGCCGTGGCGGGGCAGGATCACGTTGGACGTTGCTCCGGGGCGAGAGGGCTCGTCGGATCAGACTGCCGCAGCCGATGCGCAGGTGGCGGCGTTTTTTGGCACTGCACGGGCTTCTCATTTCTCTACCGGCAGTGGCCGGGTCACCTATAGCGGCCCGCAGGAATGGGGGCTGCGGCGGTTCATTCTGCACTATGCGGCCCTGTGCAAAGCAGCCGGAGGTGTGGAGTCGTTCTGCATCGGCTCAGAGCTGCGCGGGTTGACGCAGATCCGTGGCGCTTCGGGCTTCGCCGCGGTTGCGCAGTTGAGGTCACTGGCTGCTGAAGCGCGTGAAATTCTGGGGTCGGGCACCAAGATTGGTTATGCCGCCGACTGGTCCGAGTATTTCGGGTATCAGCCGCAGGATGGCAGCGGTGACCGGTATTTCCATCTGGATGCGCTGTGGGCTGACGACAACATCGATTTCGTGGGCATCGACAACTATATGCCTCTGTCCGACTGGCGCGAGGGTGAGGGTCATCTCGATGCCGGGGTCGGGTCGATCTATGATCTGGGCTATCTGCGCGGCAATATCGAGGGCGGCGAAGGCTACGACTGGTACTATGCCTCGCCCGAAGCGGCAGATGCGCAGGTGCGGACGCCGATCACCGATGATGCTTATGGCGAGCCATGGGTCTGGCGTTACAAGGATTTGCGCAACTGGTGGGCCAACCGGCACCATGAACGCATCGGTGGGGTCCGGCAGGAGAACCCTACGAGCTGGGTGCCCGGGTCAAAGCCGATCTGGTTCACTGAATTGGGCTGTGCCGCCATCGACAAAGGCACCAATCAGCCGAACAAGTTTCTGGATCCGAAGTCATCGGAATCGGAATTGCCAAAATATTCCAATGGTATGCGCGACGACTTTATACTGGTTCAATATCTTCGTGCGATGTTGGCTTATTGGGGTGATCGGCAGACCAATCCGACGTCCGAGATCTATGGCGGCCCGATGGTGGATATGTCGAACGCCTATGTCTGGGCCTGGGATGCGCGGCCTTATCCGACCTTCCCGAACCTGCGTTCGCAATGGACGGACGGCGACAACTATGCACGCGGGCATTGGTTGAACGGGCGTTCTGGCTCACGCACGCTGGCCTCGGTGGTGACCGAAATCTGCCATGGCGCGGGGGTAAGGAATATCGATGTCTCGGCGCTCTATGGTGTGGTGCGCGGCTATGCGGTCGAGGATGTGATGAACGCGCGTCAAGCCCTGCAGCCCCTGATGCTGCGCTATGGGTTCGACGCGATTGAGCGCGATGGCGTGCTGGTGTTCCGCACCCGTGACGGACGTCGACCGCATGAGCTGGAGTCTGAGCAGATCGCTATCAGCTCCGACCTTGATGGGTCAGTCGAGTATCGGCGTGAGGCCGAGGCTGAGATGACGGGCCGCGTGCGGCTGCGCTTTGTTCAGTCGGATGCCAATCACGATGTGGTTGCCGAGGAAGCGGTGCTGCCGGATGACAGCACCCATGCGGTGGCAGTGAATGAGATGCCCCTGTCGATGACCCGCGCCGAAGGGCGGCAGACGGTCGAGCGGTGGCTGAGCGAGTCGCGCATCTCGCGCGAGACGGCAAGATTCGCTTTGCCGCCGTCTCTGTTGCATGTGGGGGCGGGGGATGTGGTGCGTCTGCCTGGCCTCGGGCAGGGGGCGGGAGCGCTCTATCGCATCGACCGGCTGGAGCAGGCCGAGATGCAACTGGCTGATGCGGTGCGGATCGAACCGGGGGTTTATGCGCGCGCTGACATGCAGGATGACGGGGTGACGGCGAAACCGTATACGGCCCCGGTTCCGGTTCTGCCGGTGTTCATGGATTTGCCCTTGATCACCGGTTCAGAGGAACCTCACGCGCCTTATCTGGCGATCTCGGCTGATCCCTGGCCCGGCAGCGTGGCGATCTATTCCGCAGCGCAGGACGAGGATTATGCCCTGCAGGAGGTTATAGCCGGGCAGGCGGTCATCGGGTTTACGGAAACCCCGCTGCGGCGCACCAGTGCTGGCATCTGGGACGAGGGACCGGCGCTGCGAGTAAATCTGATCGACGGGTTGCTAGAATCGCGACCCCGGTCGGCTTTGCTGAGCGGGGCCAATCTGGCGGCGATCGGGGATGGCACTCCGGGCAATTGGGAGCTGTTCCAGTTCGCCGAGGCCAGCTTGCAGGAGACCGGCATCTACCATCTGTCTGGTCGTTTGCGTGGGCAACTGGGAACGGACGCGCTGATGCTGGATGTTTGGCCCGAGGGGTCAAGCTTTGTTCTGCTGGATCAGAGGGTTTACCAGACCAGCCTTTTGCGCACCGAACGGCGGGTGGCCAAGCATTATCGTATCGGTCCTGCAATGCGCGGGTACGAGGATCCGGCCTATGTGCATCTGGTCGAGGCCTTCGACGGCAATGGGCTGCGCCCTTACGCGCCAGCGCATCTGCGGCGGGCGCCGACTGACGCGGGGGACATGTTCACATGGGTGCGACGCACGCGGATTGACGGGGATGACTGGGATGGGCTTGAAGTTCCGCTGGGGGAAGAGGGTGAATCCTACCTGATCCGAATTATCGCTGACGGGGCGGTTTTGCGTGAGACGGTCGCAAGTGCGCCGAGCTGGGAATACTCGGCCGCGATGAAGGCCGAGGATGGCCTGAGCGGTGCGTATGAGATCACGGTTGCGCAGGTCTCGGCCACCTACGGGCCCGGAGCAGTTGCCCGCTTGATGGTTGTCTGACGCGCCCATGCGCCCCGTCTTACACGGAGATATCAGCGCGGCGGCGCGGGCTTTGCTGGCCGCGCCGCCGCCGGAACGTCGTCGATTATGCGTCCGGATGATCGCCGAAGCCGAACGCGCGGACAGGCATGTCCAAGCGACCGGACGGTTGCACCCGGTCTATGGCAACGGCGCGTTGATGAGCGCGGCACGCAGCCGGGCACTGGCGGATGAGCCGGGTTTTGACGATCTGCAATATTGCCAGTGTTTTGAAATGGTTCTGAGCGCCCTGATCCGGTTTCATATCAGCCAGAGGCGCAGCTGACGCATTTGGTGGCGGCCAGATCCAGCTTTAACCTGCCGCGCGGTATATCCTCACCGCAATCCTCGCAATAGCCGTATTCACCCTCGGCCATGCGATCCAGCGCGGCCTGAAGGCGCAGGGTTTCGGTATCCCTGCGCGCCTGCTGCGCCTTGGCCATGGCCTGATTCTGCAAGGCATCCATCCGGCTGAGCCGCCCAACTGCCTGCTGATCGAGCTCGACCACGGCCTGCGCCTCTTGCCCGCTTTCGGATTGGGTTTGCAGGGCAGTCAAGTTTTGGTGGATCAAGTCTTTGAAATACTTCAGATCGTCAGGGTTCATTTTTTGTTGTAGGGCACATCAAGGGTTTGCGTTTGGTGATTTTATCACTAGATGGCATTCTAGGCGGAGCAAAGGATCAAAGCCATGTTTGAAACGCGCAGCCAAGTCACCCCTGTCGATCCGGTTTGGGATCGTATCACATCCGAGGCCCAGGCGGCCGTGGAGAAAGAGCCGCTGATGGGCGGGCTGGTGCATGCCTGTGTTCTGCATCACCGCAGTCTTGAACGCGCATTGTCCTACCGTATCTCGGCCAAGCTGTGCTCGAACGAAATGTCGATGATGGTGCTGCGCGAGATCGTGGATGAGGCCTATGCCGACGACAAGGGGCTGATTGAAGCCGCGCGTGCTGACCTGATGGCGGTGTATGAGCGCGATCCGGCCTGCCACCGGTTGTTACAGCCGATCCTGTACTTCAAAGGCTATCAGGCCATGCAGGCCTATCGCGTGGCCCATTGGCTGTGGCGCAAGGGCCGCCATGATCTGGCCTATTTCTTCCAGATGCGCTCGTCCGAGATTTTCGGGATCGACATTCATCCTGCCGCCAGAATCGGCAAGGGGATCATGATCGACCACGCCCATTCCATCGTGATCGGCGAAACCGCCGTGGTGGGCGACAATGTCTCGATGCTGCATTCGGTGACGCTGGGCGGGACCGGCAAGGAAGAGGAGCAGCGCCACCCCACTATCGGCGACGGTGTTCTGATCGGAGCCGGGGCCAAGGTGCTGGGCAATATCGAGGTTGGTCATTGCAGCCGCATCGCGGCGGGTTCGGTGGTGCTGCAAGAAGTGCCGCCATGCAAGACCGTCGCTGGCATTCCCGCCAAGATCGTGGGTGAAGCAGGCTGCGAGCAGCCTTCGATCTCGATGGATCACATGCTGGGGAAAGACCAGTAAGGATCAGTTCGAGCGGTTGTTCTTTCGGTTCTGCCGCTCGCGCCGCCGCTCTTCACGCTTTTGTTTCCGCAATTCGATGCGCCTCTGACGCTCGGCTTTTTGCTGTGCGATCACGGCAGGGTCGGTGGAATTGAACTTGGAATTCTCACCCGGATAGCTGTTGGGCTTCGCGATTGCAGCCGCAGGGAGTGTAGTTGCGGTCACGGCAACCAGAAGCAGGGTTTTGGTCAGGTCAGAAATGCGCATGGTCCACCTTTGGATTGCAAAACTGTCTGCATGAAGGTGGGGAAATCGGGGGGCGTGAGCAACCGTCGGGCTGATCACGCTTTCTCACATCACAGCGGTGATCGCGAGAGGCCCCGCCGGGGTCTGAACCCCGGCAGCGGCGATTGTGTCAGGCCAGCATGACCATCGGGTTTTCCAGATTATCGACGATGGCTTGCAGCAACTGCGCGCCAAGAGCGCCGTCGATGACGCGGTGATCGACTGACATTGTAACGGACATGACAGTTGCAACCGTCAGCTCGCCATCATCACCTACAACCGGTTTCTTCAGACCAGTGCCTACGGCCAGAATACCTGCATGCGGCGGGTTCACGATAGCGTCGAAATTGTCGATGCCGAACATGCCGAGGTTCGAGACCGCGAAGGTGCCGCCCTGGTATTCATGCGGGGCCAGCTTGCGCTCGCGTGCGCGACCGGCGAGGTCCTTCATCTCGGTCGAGAGTGCCGAGAGTGATTTGGTGTCAGCGTCCTGCAGAACCGGTGTGAACAAGCCGCCTTCGATCGCAACGGCAACCGCTACGTCGGAAGGTTTAAGTTGCAGAACCCGGTCGCCCGCCCAGACAGCGTTGCATTCGGGAACCTGCTGCAACGCGTTGGCGACGGCCTTGATGATGAAATCGTTGACGCTGAGCTTCACGCCCCGGCCTTCGAGCTGCTTGTTCAACTGGCTGCGGAACTTGAGCAGCGCGTCCAGCTTGATATCGCGGCGCAGATAGAAATGCGGGATGGTCTGTTTGGCTTCGGACAGGCGTGCGGCGATGGTCTTGCGCATGCCGTCGAGTTTGATTTCCTCGTAATCGCGCCCTTCGTACATCTTGGCGACAGCATCCGCCGAAGGCCCTGCAGGCGCGGCGGCTGGGGCTGCTGCAGCTGCGGGCGCTGCTGCCGCAGCAGGCGCGGCAGTTGCGCTTTCGACATCCGCCTTGACGATACGTCCATGTGGGCCGGAGCCGGTAATCTGAGCCAGATCCAGACCCTTTTGCGAGGCAATCCGACGGGCCAGCGGGGAGGCGAAGATGCGACCACCATCGGCTTTGACCGGAGCTGCCGGAGCAGGGGCGGGCGCCTCGGGTGCCGCTGACGCGGCAGCCTCGTTGCCCGCTGCGGCTGCAGGTGCAGCCGCTGGAGCAGCGGCGGGTGCGGCCGCGATATCATCAGCGCTTTCACCATCTTCCAGCAGAACTGCGATGGCGGTGTTGACCTTGACGCCTTCGGTGCCCTCAGCGATCAGGATCTTGCCGATGGTGCCTTCGTCGACGGCCTCGAACTCCATCGTCGCCTTGTCGGTTTCGATTTCGGCCAGCAGGTCGCCCGAGGAGACAGTGTCGCCCTCTTTGACGAGCCATTTTGCAAGCGTGCCTTCCTCCATCGTTGGGGACAGGGCGGGCATCAGGATTTCGGTGGGCATCTCAGCGCTCCTCAATCAAAGTAATTTGGTCAAAAGGCGCCCTTGGGCGCCCGGTGCCGCGTGCGAGCGTCGCAATCGCAGCCTCGATTTTATCTTTGTTTTCAGCCATCCAGACATAGGCTGTCTGGTGCGAGGGGCGCGCGCCGATCAACCGCATATCCGCCGCCAGCCGTTCGGGCACAAGCGCCCGCACGGTCCGGTCATCGAGGTCAATCTCGACACGGTAGCATTCGGTTGCTGGATCGCGGCCCCTGATCTCCATTACCGGTAGGTCACCTGTTTCACCGCTGCGATCACCTCATCCGTGGTGATCAGCGCCAGCTTTTCGAGGTTCGCCGCATATGGCATCGGAACATCTTTACCGGTGAGGGTGATGACCGGTGCGTCGAGGTAATCGAACGCTTCCTGCATTACGACCGAACTGATGTAGCTGCCGACCGAACCTTGCGGCCAGCCTTCTTCGACGGTTACCAGACGGTTGGTTTTCATCACCGAGTTGATGATTGCGCCGGTGTCCATCGGGCGGATGGTGCGCAGGTCGATCACTTCGGCGCTGATGCCATCCTCGGCCAGTTTGTCGGCGGCTTCCAGTGCGTATTGCATGCCGATGCCAAAGCTGACGATGGTCACGTCAGAGCCTTCGCGCCAGATGCGCGCCTTGCCCAGCGGGATGGTCAGGTCATCCACCTGCGGTACGTCGAAGGACCGACCGTAGAGGATTTCGTTTTCCAGGAAGATCACCGGGTTGGGATCACGGATCGCCGATTTCAGCAGACCTTTGGCGTCGGCTGCCGAATAGGGCATGACGACTTTCAGACCGGGAATCTGCATGTACCACGCGGCGTAGTCCTGAGAGTGCTGCGCGGCCACGCGGGCGGCGGCACCGTTGGGGCCACGGAACACGATGGGACAACCCATCTGACCGCCGGACATATAGAGCGTCTTGGCAGCCGAGTTGATGATGTGGTCAATCGCCTGCATGGCGAAGTTGAAGGTCATGAATTCGACAATCGGTTTCAGGCCACCAAAGGCCGACCCGACCGCGATACCGGCAAAGCCATGCTCGGTGATCGGCGTGTCGATCACGCGTTTAGGGCCGAATTCGTCGAGCAGACCTTGCGAGATTTTATAAGCGCCCTGATACTCGGCGACTTCTTCACCCATCAGGTAGACGTCTCCGTCACCACGCATTTCCTCGGCCATCGCATCGCGAAGCGCTTCGCGGACGGTCTCGGTCTTCATTTCAGCGTCGGCCGGCCAATCGGGCGACAGGTCCACAACCGGAGCAGCAGGGGCTGCTGTCGGAGCGGGGGCCTCAACCGCCGCAGGGGCGGCTTCGGTCACCGCTGCGGCTGCGGGTGCAGCCGCGGGCAGGGCGGAGGCGTCTTCGCCTTCCTCTACAAGGATTGCGATGGGGGTGTTGACCTTGACCCCTTCGGTGCCCTCGCTGATCAGGATCTTACCGACGATGCCTTCATCGACGGCTTCGAACTCCATCGTCGCCTTGTCGGTTTCGATCTCGGCCATGATATCACCAGAGGATACGGTGTCGCCTTCCTTGACCAGCCATTTGGCCAGCGTACCCTCTTCCATCGTGGGCGAAAGGGCGGGCATGAGAATTTCGGTTGCCATGTCTATTCGTCCTCTCAGGCGTAGATATCGGTCCAGAGCTCGTCCAGTGACGGCTCGGGGCTTTCTTTCGAGAATTCGGCGGCCTGATTGACGATCTCCTTGATCTCTTTGTCGATCGCTTTCAGGTCATCCTCGGTCGCGTGTTTGCCGGTCAGCAGCAGCTCGCGCACATGTTCGATCGGGTCGCTTTGTTCGCGGACCTTCTGAACCTCTTCGCGGGTGCGGTACTTGGCCGGGTCGGACATCGAGTGGCCGCGGTAGCGGTAGGTCTTGACCTCAAGGATGTAGGGGCCTTTGCCCGCGCGGCAGTGGGCCACCGCTTTTTCGCCGGCGGCTTTGACCGCCAGCACGTCCATGCCGTTGACCATTTCACCGGGTATCCCAAAGGCCTGACCGCGGTGGTAGATGTCGGCGGAAGAAGTCGAGCGCGCCTGAGCGGTGCCCATGGCGTATTGGTTGTTCTCGATCACGAACACCACCGGCAGTTCCCACAAGGCCGCCATGTTGAAGGTCTCATAGACCTGACCCTGGTTGGCCGCGCCGTCCCCGAAATAGGTGAAGGTCACGCCGCCATTTTCTTTGTACTTGTCGGCGAAAGCCAGACCCGCACCCAGCGGCACCTGAGCACCGACAATACCGTGACCGCCGTAGAAATGCTTCTCTTTCGAGAACATGTGCATTGAGCCACCTTTGCCCTTGGACAGGCCGCCCTCGCGCCCGGTGAGTTCGGCCATCACGCCGCCGGGATCCATACCGCAGGCCAGCATGTGGCCGTGATCACGGTAGGATGTGATCCGCTTGTCGCCCTCTTTGGCGGCAGCCTCAAGGCCGACAACAACCGCTTCCTGACCGATATAGAGATGGCAGAAACCGCCGATCAGACCCATTCCGTAGAGTTGACCCGCTTTTTCCTCGAATCGGCGGATCAGCAGCATCTCGCGGTAATATGTGGTCAGTTCTTCCGCAGAAACATTTGGTTTCTTTGTGGTTTTTCGCGCAGCCATAGTGGCGATCTCCCCCTTTCGGCAAGATAGTTTAGCGTTAAACTATCTATTAAGGCATTTCTCCTCATCTGGCGAGGGTAAAAGTGACGCGGAGGCAAGCGCGCGAATTGCGGCTGACGGGAGCTTATTTAATGGGCGAGACGGTGCAGAGATTTTTCGACGAAAAATCTTGTCAGCGGATGACGATCTCATCCGCGCGGATCATACCAAGGACCGAGCGGGCCTGCTGATCCAACAGATCGAGATCCAGATAGGTGTCCGACAGGCGACGGGTCAGGTTTTCCATCCGGTCGATCTCGGCGTTCAGTTGGGCCAGATCGCGCGACAGGGCGTTGCGTTCCGCTGCAATCTCAACGCGACGAAACAAGCCATAATCCCCCTGCACTGCGGCAAAGGTGAAATATACGCCCAGCATGAAGGCAACCGAGAAGAAGATGAAAGCCCCCAGACCGGGCCGATGGGAACGGGTCACTGTGTTAACCGCCGTATAACAAACTGCCTCAGAAACGCACCCTTTGCGGATGTCTGAACGCACTATGTCACAGGTGATTCGCCTTGTGAATCCCCTGTGACGAAAAAGCTGAGGCCTGAGCTTTGGGCGCTTATTGATCCAGTGCTGCCACGCCCGGCAAGGTCTTGCCTTCCATCCATTCCAGGAAGGCGCCGCCAGCGGTGGAGATATACGAGAAATCGGTCGCCGCGCCGGAGGCGTTCAGCGCTGCGACCGTGTCGCCTCCGCCAGCGACCGAGGTCAGTTTACCGTCGCGGGTCAACGCTGCGGCTTTCAGGGCAGCGGCGTTGGTGGCCGCGTCGAACGGGGTGAGCTCGAACGCGCCAAGGGGGCCGTTCCAGATCAGGGTCTGGCTATTTTCCAACACTTCGGACACTGCGACGACGCTTTCGGGGCCTGCGTCCAGGATCATGGCGTTCGAGGGGCATTGATCAGCGGGCAGGACCTGATGCGGCGCGTTGGCCTCGAATGCCTCGGCCACGACGATGTCACGCGGCAACACAATGGTGCAGCCTGCGGTTTCGGCCTTGCTCAGGATTTCGGCGGCTGTATCGGTCATCGTGTGTTCTGCAAGGGACTTGCCGACGTCGACGCCTTTGGCCACCAGGAAGGTATTCGCCATGCCACCGCCAATAACCAGGTAATCAACCTTCTCGATCAAGTTGCCCAGCAGGTCCAGTTTGGTCGACACTTTTGCGCCCCCGACAACTGCGGTGACAGGCCGCTTGGGCGCGCCCAGAGCGGCCTCAAGGGCGCTCAGCTCCTGTTGCATCAGGCGACCGGCGCAGGCGGGCAGCAGGCGGGCAAGCGCCTCGGTCGAGCTATGGGCGCGGTGCGCGGCTGAGAAGGCATCGTTGCAATAGATATCGCCCAGCTTCGCCATGCCTTCGGCCAGGGCGAAGCTGTTCTTAGTCTCTTCGGCATGGAAGCGAGTGTTTTCCAGCAGAAGAACTTCTCCGTCATCCAGTGATGCGGCAGCGGCTTCTGCTTCTGGCCCGACGCAATCATCGGCAAAACGAACCGGCGTGCCGAATGCGGCCTCAAGGGTGGGAACCAGTTGTTTCAAAGACATCTCGGCAACGCGTTCGCCCTTGGGGCGTCCGAAGTGCGCCAGCAGGATCGGCTTGCCACCTGCGGCGAGGATGTCGCGTACGGTGGGCACGATGCGCTGGATACGCGTGTCATCCGTGACTGCGCCATCTGCGACGGGAACATTGATATCCACGCGCACCAGAACCCGTTTGCCGTTCAGATCCATATCGTCCAGAGATTTCCAGCCCATCGCGCTTGTCCTTGCCCATTGCATCCAGTGTCAGGCGGTTCTTTTCCTGCATTTTGCCCTCAGGTCAATGCGTCACTTGGCATTCGTGCGCCCGCGTCATAGGTATTTGCGCAAGTTTCAAAGACAGGAGGGCCACATGGCCGAGATCAAAGACCCCGAAAACACAATCATCGTCGAGCTGAAAGACGGCAATGTCGTCATCGAGCTCTTGCCTGATGTGGCCCCTCAGCATTCGGCCCGCATGAAAGAGCTGGCCCGTGGTGGTGAATATGACAACGTTGCTTTCCATCGCGTGATCGACGGGTTCATGGCACAGACTGGCGACGTGCAGCATGGCGACATGGAAGACGGGTTCAACCTGCGCATGGCGGGCACCGGTGGTTCGTCTCTGCCCAACGTTCCGGCTGAGTTCTCGAAACTGCCCCATGATCGCGGAACGCTGGGCGCCGCGCGCTCGGCCAACCCGGATTCGGCCAACTCTCAGTTCTTCATTAACTTCAAGGACAATCACTTCCTGAACGGCCAGTACACCGTCTATGGCCGCGTCATCGAAGGGATGGAACATGTGGACGCCATCACCCGTGGCGAGCCGCCTGCAAGCCCTGACCGCATGATCAGCGTCAAGGTGGCCGCCGATGTATAAGCTGGCCGCCGCGTTTGCACTGCTGGCCAGCCCGGCGCTGGCCACCGGTCTTGAAATCGAAATCGAAGGTGAAGGGGCCAATGGCACCATCACCGTTGATCTGTTCGAAGACCTGGCACCTAAACACGTTGAACAGATCACCGCCCTGGCTGCTGCCGGTCAGTATGATGGCGTGGTGTTTCACCGCGTTATCGACGGCTTCATGGCGCAGACCGGCGATGTCGAATTTGGCCGTATCGGTGGCGACATGCGTCGCGCGGGTACCGGCGGTTCGGATCGTCCCGATCTGCCTGCCGAGTTTTCGGACTATAACTATGATCGCGGCGTTGTCGGCATGGCGCGCGCGCAGGATCCCGACAGCGCGAACTCGCAATTCTTCATCATGTTCGAGCCTGGCCCGTTCCTGAACGGCCAGTATACAGTTGTCGGTCAGGTGACAGATGGCATGGATGTGGTTGATGCGATCAAGCGGGGCGATGGCCCGAATGGCGCTGTCATCGGTCAGCCTGATGCGATGAAAAAAGTCACCGTTACGGAATAAGAAATAAGCCCGGCGCTGGTTGCGGCGCCGGGCTTTGGACTATTGATCAATAAAGTCCCGGATTGCCTTGGTATATCCTTCCGCGTCCTGAAAAGACGCAAAATGACTCACATCTTCCAGAATCAGAAGATCGGCACCGGGGATAGCCTCGGAGATAGCCTTTGAATGTTCGGTCAGGATCGCTTCGTCATGTGCGCTTTGCACGACCAGCGTGGGGACCGTAACCGATGCCAACCCTTCAAGGCCGCCGGGCTTTTCCGTCGCCCACATGGCCGCGACTCCACCCAGAAACGCTTCGAACCCATCCGGGGTAGGTGACATCTGGGCATAATCCTCTGCCATCATGCCGACATAGGTGCCGAAAACTGCGTTGGTTTCGACCGACGGGTCGATACCGTCCAGCGTGACGTTGCCCGCATGGGCGAAGTGGCTGGCCAACCGATCCGGTGCGGTGGTCGAAATCGTATAGCCGATATTGGCGCCGTCCGACCAACCGACAAGATGGACCTGATTGATGGCCAAATGATCCAGCAGAGCCAGATAATCCTGCGCCAGAAGATCATAGGCATAGGTGCTGCCGTCGTTGGTCGAGCGTCCGTGCCCGCGTGTATCCGCAACGATGACAGAGTGGTCCTGCGCGAGGTCCGCCACCTGCGCTGCCCAGATATCCCCATGCGCGAGGCCGCCATGGATCATCAGGATGGGGATGCCGTCGCTCTCTCCATAGGTGGCGTAATACATGTCGATGCCGTTAACCTCGGCGGTGCCGGAGGTTGCGGCTTTGGGCATGGCCGGGGCCTGCGGAATGGTCAACCATTGCTCGTTGGCCCAGCTGGCCGAAGCCAAGCAGCCCAGAAACGCCGTTGTGATGAGCTTGTTCATTGCGTCCTCCCAAATCTATGGCGCGACGCTGGATACCGCCGCCCTGTCGCGCGATGGTATCGCGATTTTCAGGGCGGCGGGTAGAATTTATCTGACGTCCAAGTCAGTCGTCGGTTGTCATAACCTTCCAGATCAGCGCGCCAATCGCGCCACCGATCAATGGTGCCACCCAGAACAGCCAAAGCTGCGCCAGCGCCGGACCATCGGCAAACAGCGCCACGCCGGTTGAGCGGGCGGGGTTTACAGATGTGTTGGTCACCGGGATCGAGATCAGGTGGATCAGTGTCAGCCCCAATCCGATTGCTATCGGGGCGAATCCGGCGGGGGCTCCGCTGGAGGTCGCGCCCAGGATGATCACGATGAAAAACGCCGTGAGGACGATTTCGATCACCAGGGCAGACATCATCGAATACCCTTCTGGTGACGCCTCGCCATATCCGTTGGAGGCAAAGCCGCCCACACCCTCAAACCCCGGCGCGCCACTGACGATCAGATAGAGAACGGCTGCCGCAACGATGGCGCCGATTACCTGAGCGATCCAATAGGGGATCAGATCCTTGGCGTCGAACCGCCCGCCGATCATCAGCCCGAGGCTGACCGCCGGGTTGAAGTGCCCGCCCGAGATATGACCGACAGCGTAGGCCATGGTCAGTACGGTCAGGCCAAAGGCGAAGGATACGCCCAGCCAGCCGATGCCCACATCGGCCACACCCGCGGCCAGCACCGCGCTGCCGCAACCGCCCAGCACCAGCCAGAACGTGCCGAAGAATTCGGCCATGAGTTTTGATGACATGGAATCTCCTCCGAAAAACAATGGCTTTAAGGGTAATTCAAAAAATACTTTTTGTGAAATTGTGAATGGTCGGGGAATTCCGGCTAAGATACGTCAGATTGGAGGCGTTGTTGCGGAGCTTGGTTCCGTGTCCGGTTGATCAAGAATGTTTGTTCTGCGTCCTTTTCGACCGGTTCTGCATCGCGACCGAACGTCGATATTAGGCAGAGGGTATCGGGAAGGTCGAAAATGCGTCATCCTGTGGCGCGTATCCCAGAACTTTGCAGGTTTCGGTCAAATCTAGCCGTTTGAAACGATTGTTTGAGATTCCGTGTGCAATGAAACTCCCGTTAATCTCAGCTAGAATTGCTCGATCAATCAGGTGAGTTGCATCACGATGGCTAAGCCAAGCGCTGAGATCGCGCTTGGTTTCAAGCGGCGGGCCGTCAGCAGGCTCGAACGCCCCTATTCGCAAGGAAACGCAGGACATACCGAAGCGCGTTGCGTAGAGTGAACACAGAGCTTCCCCATAACACTTGGAGACACCGTAGAGATTGGCCGGAGCGACGGCCATCCCGGCACAATCTGCCGGTCTACAGGGTATCCTTCGATAGTTTGCGCGCTGCTGGCATAGACGAAGCGACTGACCTTTGCCTTACGAGCGGATTCAATCAAATAGGTTGTCGCCAAGATATTGGCGGGCAGCACATCGTCAAATTCAGCGTCTGGGTCTGGCACGCCAGCAAGATGCACAACCGCGTCCACGCCCTGGCACAATGCGTCAGCGGCATTTACATCAGAAAGATCAGATTGCACAAAGCGATGCGGACCCGGGACCGGTTGCGTAGGCTCCTTCATATCAGTCAGCACAAACTCATAGCGCTCCTGATACGCGGTAAAGAATGCCTGGCCGATCCGACCGGATGATCCAGTAACCAAAACCTTCCGCATTGTTTGTTCCCTCTAGCTTTACGAAACGGCTGCTAGTCCTAAAGAAGTGGCTGGCCAAAGGAAAGTGGACTTTCAGTAGAGCGGCCTCTTCGGCCTTTTTGTCCACATTGTGATCATTGCCAGGCTTAGGCGAACACCCACAAAACAAAAAAACGCCGCAGGTAGTCCTGCGGCGCCAATTGATTTTGCTACTTCGTTGACCGGAGCGTTACTGCTTCACTTCCGCCGCCGGATTGGCACCGGATTTGCCACTGCGGCCCGGGTTCAGCGGGTCGTCTTGACGCTGTACGGAGCCTTCGAAATGCGCGCCGCTTTCGATGGCGATGGTCTTGTGGATGATGTCGCCTTCGACACGTGCGGTCGAGGTCAGGCGGACCTTCAGGCCACGCACGCGGCCCACGATACGACCATTGACCACGACGTCATCTGCGGTGACTTCGCCCTTGATGGTGGCGGTTTCGCCGATGGTCAGCAGGTGGGCGCGGATGTCGCCTTCGACAGTGCCCTCAACCTGGATATCGCCCGAGGTCTTCAGGTTACCGGTGATGTGCAGATCCGACGACAGGACCGATGCAGGTGGCTTGGCCTTGGGCGGGGTGCTGGCCTTGGTTTCAGCCGGTGCGGGCGCCGCCGGGGTGGCCGGTGCGGCCGGTTTTGCTGCCTCAGTCTCTTTCGATCCGGGCTCGTTGATTTTGCTCTTAGAAAACATTTCTCGCAGCCTTGATGTAAGTCATTGGGTTTACAGGTTTTCCGTTCACGCGCACCTCATAGTGCAGGTGTGTGCCGGTCGACCGTCCGGTGCTACCCATATCAGCAATATGATCCCCGCGCGAGACCCTTTGACCAACCTTTACGCGTAACTTGGTGTTATGAGCGTAAAGTGTCTCAATCCCGAACGCGTGCCTGATCTTGACCAGCCGTCCAAAGCCCGATTGCCAGCCCGCGTGGGTGACGACTCCGTCAGCGGTCGCGAAGATATCAGTGCCCTGCGGACCCGCGAAATCTGCGCCGTTATGCATACGGCGTCCACCGGTCTTGGGGTCGCGACGGGTGCCGTAGCCGCTGGTGAAGCGAACTGCGGCGCGCACCGGGCTGGCGAAGGGGGCCTTTTCGGCAGCGATGCGATAGAGATTCAGCTGGTCCATCTGTTCCAGTAGGATATTGGCGCGGATCTGGTCGGGGGTCAGTTCCTCACCGCGTGTGCTCAGGGATAA
Organism: Ruegeria sp. CF4; assembly: GCF_056537345.1. NCBI lineage: Bacteria > Pseudomonadati > Pseudomonadota > Alphaproteobacteria > Rhodobacterales > Roseobacteraceae > Ruegeria > Ruegeria sp. CF4. Next base: position 498,175 of record NZ_JBQFRJ010000001.1, read on the forward strand.
AGGGGTCAGCGGACCGCCCATACCGCTATATCCGCGCCGGACCTCTTCGAGGATACGATCTGTTGGCATACCTGCGCTGCGGAACATCTTGTCCAGCGGTTCGACCGAGATCAACATGGCCTCTTCCAACTGGCGGAAGATCTCGTCGCTGCGTTCCTGCATGAGGCGAATTTCAAGCTCAAGCTCATCCTTTTGATCCAGAGCTCCCTGTGCGTCGGCAGCGATCTGGTCGCGTTGCGCTGCAGTGCGCGCCAATGCGTCGGTCATGAATGCCATCTGGGCCGGATTGGCCGAAGCCATCACATAAGCTGCATCTCCATTGGCGCTTTGCTGCAGATCCGCCAATTCGATGCGGGCCTCTTCACGCTGCTTCATGGTGGCGCGCAGGGTGGTCTGGATAACCTCGATTCCCGTTTCCAGCTCGCGACGGCGATTTTCCGATTCCAGCAATTCGGATTGCATGGCCGAGACCTGCTCAAGCGCTGCATTGAAGCGCTCATGGGCGGCCAACGCCTCTGCTGCGCGGGCGTCCCGTTCCGATGACAGGATGTTCAGGCGTTCCTGATAAGTGGCCTGATCGCGCTTGGCCTGCTCGCGGAAATTGCCTGATCCGATGCTGTCCATCAGCAGGATCGAGGTGGCAATCGCGGTCCAGGCGACCATGATGCCGACCCCTGTCACGGCCGCGATCTGAGTCTCAGAGCTCAGCCGAATGAACCGTGTGTCATTGTCGGATTTCAGAAATACCCGGCGTTCAGGAAAGTGCCGCTCGAGCAGCGAGTGTAGTTTGATTGCCAGACGTGTCCGCACGCGTCCTACCTCAGTTGTCCCCATATCCCGGAGCCGATCGTGAGTGAGTAGCCGCTCCTTGGGGCGATTGCATAATGCGGACGGATCATTCGGGCAAGTTTGTTAACCAATTCACAGCCCGAACCGGGGGTTTCCCGCAGGCGATCGGCGGGAATTTGCCTAAACCGGGCGTTTGCGGTCAGTCTGCCACACCTCCGGGCGGTGGCAGATCTTCGGTCAGAGGCCAATAGAAATCGGGCGGTAGGCCGGCCTCGGCGCGTTTCTCTTCGTTGAAGGGAGGCTTCAGTGCGCCATGGAAATAGCGGCGGACGAGGTTGTGAAATACATCTTTGGGGTCGGCGTTTTCACGTCCGCACAGGAAGTGGAACCATTTCGAGCCATAGGCGACGTGGCCGACCTCTTCGGCATAGATCACTTCGAGCGCGGCGACAGCGTCATCAGCTTTGGCTTTGCGGAAGATGTCGATCATGCCCGGGGTTACGTCCAGCCCGCGCGCCTCGAGCACCATGGGCACTACGGCGAGGCGGCCCATCAGATCGTGGGCGGTGTCTTCGGCGGCGCGCCACATGCCCGCATGGGCGGGCAAGGCGCCGTAATGGCTGTCCATCTGCTCAAGGCAATCGCAGACCATCTCGAAGTGGCGCGATTCTTCTTCGGCGCATTTTACCCAGTCGTCGTAGAAACCGATGGGCATCGGGACATGGCCGAACCGGGCGATGATGTCCCAATGCAGGTCCACCGCGTTCAACTCAATATGCGCGACGGCGTGCAACAGCGCGATCCGTCCTGCCTCGGACCCCGGTCTGCGGCGCGGCACATCGCGGGGTGACAGGAGTTCGGGCTTATCCGGACGCGCGGGCGACAAGGGCGGTTCTGCCGTGCCGATCTCGATTCCCGGCGTTTCGCCGTTGCGGGCGGCAAACCACGCGGCGGCATGGCGTTTGGACAATGCGGTCTTTGCGCGCCCGTCTGCTGTGGTCAGAACCTCGGTCGCCATTTCGGTCAGTGTTTTCGCCACGGTCGCCCCCTGCGCTGCATCGCGCGGGGCATACCCCGTATGTCCGCGCGGGTCGAGAGGGTCAGAGCGCCTGCACAGCCTCCAGCACTTCGTCGACATGGCCGGGCACTTTCACCTTGCGCCAGACGCGCGCGATCTTGCCTTCGGCATCGATCAGAAAGGTCGAGCGTTCGATGCCCATGGATTTCCGGCCGTACATGTTCTTTTCGACCCAGACGCCATAATCCTCGCACACGGTCTGGCCTTCGTCAGACAATAGCGGCGTCGTCAGCCCGTGTTTGGCGACAAACTTGTCATGCTTGGCGACGGTATCACGCGAGATACCGAAAACGTTAGCGCCTGCGTCACTAAATGCTTGAAGCTGTTCCGAGAAACCGATGGATTCCTTGGTGCAGCCCGGCGTATCATCGCGGGGGTAGAAAAACAGAACGACGGCGCGGCCACGCTGTTCCGACAGGGTCACTTCTCCGCCGCCGTCGCGAGGCAGCGTAAAGTCTGGGGCGATGTCTGAAACGTCGGGCATATGAAAACTCCGGCTGAGAAAATTAACGGTTGGCTCATATCATAGGGCGCCGCGAGCAGGTTGAAAGGCGTGGAACGCAAATTGGTCCAGCAAGATCAGCAGGATGAGACTGAGAGCGGCAAGAAGCCGCGTCGCCGGTCGCGTCGGCGGACGGCTGGCCTGTGGGCTATGCGCGGCGTCTTTGTTCTGGTGTTTCTGGGGCTGGTGACCGGATTCATGGTGGTCGGGCAGCGGATGCATGCTCCGGCCTGGGTGCGCGACCGCGTCGAAGCACGGCTGGACAAGGCATTGGGCGGCGTGCAGGTCCGGTTCGGCGACGTAAGTTTCATCATTCATGAGGGGTGGCGGCCGCGTCTGCGCCTGACGGATGTGCGCATCAGTGATGCGGCCGGGCAACAGATAGCCGAGGTGTCGGACCTACGCGCCAGCCTAGCGATGCGGCCTTTGTTGCGGGGCCATGTTCGGCCCAAGCGGATCATCCTGCAGGGCGCGCAGATTGCACTGACACGAGGCGAAGATGGTGCGCTATCTCTGACCGTGGGCACCGGCAGCGCGCCGGTTGGCGAGGCGCCGAACCTTGCGCAGTTGATCGAGGCCTCGGATGAGGTGTTTCGATCCCCCGCGCTGTCGGCGCTGACCTCGGTTCGGCTGGATTCGATCACTCTGGACTATCGTGACCTGCGGCTGGGTCGCTCGTGGGTGCTGGATGGCGGCCATATTCAAGCCACCCGCAGTGCGCGCGAGGTACGGCTCGCCACCGGTTTCTCGGTACTGGCCGGGCGCGATTATGTAAGCGGGATTGAGGCGAACTATACTAGTTCACTGGACAGTGCAGCGGCGCAGTTCGGTATCTCGATCACCGATCTGCCTGCCGAAGATATTGCCGGACACAGCCCCGCGCTGGCCTGGATGCAGGTGTTGCGCACGCCGATCTCGGGCGCCTTACGCGGGAGTGTCGATGCCGATGGCGCGCTCGGGCCGGTCTTTGCCACACTGAATCTTGGAGAAGGGGCGGTGCAGCCAACGCCCGAGACCCGCCCGGTCCGGTTCGATTCGGCGCGTACCTATTTCACCTATAACCCGCAGCAGGAAGTGCTGGACTTCAACGAAATCTCCATCCACTCCGCCTGGGGCGAAGTCCATGCCGAGGGTAAGGCGTTTCTTGAAGGGGTCGAGGCCGGGCGTCTCGACAGTATGGCCGGGCAGTTCCGGCTGAGCGGGATCGAGGTCAACCCGGCAAACCTGTTCCCCGAAGCGCTGAACCTAAAGCGCGCGGATGTTGATTTTCAGATGAAACTTGCGCCCTTCCGGATGCGCGTGGGGCAGATGACGGTCGAGGATGGCGCGCATCGTCTGCGGCTCAACGGTGCGCTGGCCGGGTTGTCCGACGGATGGTTGGCCGAGGTTGACGCGCAAATCGACCAGATGAACTCGGACCAGTTGCTGAACTATTGGCCCGAGCGTCTGGCCCCCAAGCCGCGCCTTTGGGTGACCGAAAACCTGCATTACGGAGAAATGTCGGATCTTGACTTCGCCTTGCGCCTGCGCCCCGGCGAAAAGCCTGACATCTACGCGGATTTCGAGTTTGAAAACACCAGTCTGAGATTTGCGAAAACGCTGCCCCCGGTACAAGACGCGCAAGGACAGGCCAGCCTGTTGAATCGGCGGTTTACCGTGACCGCGCAAAAAGGTGTGGTGGTTGCCGATCAAGGGGGGCAGGTAGATGCCGCTGGCACCTCTTTCATCATTCCCGATACCGGCATTAGGAAATCGACCCCGGGTATCGCGCGGATACAGGCGCGTGGCAGCGTCACGGCGGCACTGTCTTTGCTGGACCGCCCTCCGTTGTCGCTGCTGACCAAGGCCAATCTGCCAGTCGATCTTGCCGATGGACAGGTCAGTCTTGACGGCACGCTGTCTCTGCCGCTGATCAAGGGGCTGACGTTGGAGGATACGCGGTTTCATTTCGACGGCACTCTGGCGGATCTCGACAGTGATAAACTTGTGCCGGGGTTCGAGGTCAGTGCGGATCGGTTGAACCTGTCCGGAGATCAGACCGGGGTCTTGATTGACGGACAGGGTCTCTTTGGTGTGGTGCCGGTCACGGCCCTTTGGCAGCAACCTATCGGAGGGGATAAGGCGCAGCGCAGCACGCTGAGCGGGCAGATCGAGCTTTCGCCTCGTCTGATGGATCAGATCAACGCCGGTTTGCCGCGCGGCATGCTGACGGGGCAGGGGGTGGCGGATTTCTCGTTGGGCATAGGGGCAGGCGATCCTCTCAAACTAACGGCGCAATCCGATCTGGTGGGTGTCACACTTGCGATCCCCGAACTTGGCTGGCGCAAGGCGGCGGCGACCAGCGGCTCTTTGACAGCCGAGGCAACGCTGGGCGCAAATCTGAGTGTCGATTCCCTGCGGATCAATGCCGCTGGGTTGCGAAGCGCGGCCTCGATTTCATTCCATGATGGGGCTTTTGATCGGGTCCGGTTCAGTTCGTTCGAGATCGGAGATTGGCTGGCCGTTCCTGCCGAGCTGATCGGACGTGGGGCCGCGCTGCCTGATATTCGGGTCCTGGGGGGCGTGCTGAATCTGGGCAAATCGACCTTGGGCGAAGGCGGCGGCGAGGGGGGCGCTGGCGGGCCGGGGCCGAAGATGGATGTCACGCTGGACAGGTTGCAGGTAACCGAAACGGTTGCACTGACAGGGTTGACCGGTTCGTTCCAGACCACCGGAGGGCTGACCGGTGCCTTTGCCGCGCAAGTGAATGGTGGTGCGCCGATCAGGGGGCAGGTGTCTCCGCGTGGCGGTCGCAGTGCAGTTAGCCTGACCTCTGAGGATGCAGGTGCCGTGATGCGGTCCGCGGGTCTTATCACTCAGGCGCGCGGCGGCAACCTGCAGGTGCAGCTCGACCCGATTGCCGAGCCCGGAAACTATGATGTGGACCTGCGAATCGAGAATACGCGGATCAAGGATGCCCCTGCGATGGCGGCCCTGCTGAATGCGATCAGCCTGGTTGGCTTGCTGGACGAAATGGCGGGGCAAGGGATCTTCTTTTCCGCGATCGAAAGCACGATGCGCCTCACGCCGACCGAGGTGAAGGTTTTAAGTGGCAGTGCCGTCGGCCCGTCGATGGGCCTGTCCTTCGATGGCACCGTCGACACTGTCGCCGGGAGGCTGAACCTGCGCGGTGCGATTTCTCCGATATATCTGTTGAACGCGATTGGAAGTGTTTTGACCCGGAAAGGGGAGGGTGTGTTTGCGTTCAACTACACACTGACCGGGCCGCTGGCCAATCCGAAGGTGTCGGTGAACCCGTTGTCAGGCCTTGCCCCGCTGTTTCTGCGCAACCTATTGCGGCAGCCTGCGCCAACCGTCTCGGATGGTCCGAACGCAACGCCCGACCGATCCGAGCGCCCGCATCCCGCCTTCCAGTCGCGCGGCGAAGATCGCTGATCTCAGTAGTGGCCGAATCTTTAGCGGCATTGTATTGGCGCGGCCATGAAACTCAGCGATTTCGACTTCCACCTGCCTGAACACCTGATTGCCACGCGGCCTGCCAGCCCGCGATCCTCGGCGCGACTGCTGGTGGCGCAGGGTGATGGCATCCGCGACCGGCATGTGTTCGACCTGCCTGATCTGTTGCAGCCCGGCGACCGTCTGGTGCTGAACGACACCCGTGTCATCCCGGCGCGGCTCAACGGGCGACGTCACCGTGACAGCGCGCAAGGTCCGGTCTCGGCCGCAATCGAAGCGACCTTGCTTGAGCCGCAGGCCGATGGCAGCTGGACCGCGCTGGTAAAACCGCTGAAGAAGGTCAAACCGGGAGAAGAGATCGTATTCTCCGATGACCTGAGCGCCACCTTGGAACGGGTCGCCGACGGGCAGGCCTATCTGCGGTTTAATCTGACAGGTGAGGATTTCGACAAAGCGCTGGAACAGGCCGGAGCGATGCCGCTGCCGCCATACATTGCAGCCAAGCGTGCGGCGGATGAGCAAGACAAGACCGACTACCAAACGGTCTGGGCACGCCATTCCGGGGCGGTTGCGGCACCGACCGCCTCGCTGCATTTTGATGATCCTTTGTTGCAGGCCCTCACCGCGCGTGGGGTGGAGTTCACCCATGTCACCCTGCATGTTGGCGCTGGTACGTTTCTGCCTGTGAAGGTCGAGGATGTTACAACGCACAAGATGCATGCCGAATGGGGGTGCGTCAGCCCTCAGGCCGCTGCCGAGATCGCCGCGACCAAGGCCGCAGGCGGGCGCGTCATTCCGGTGGGCACGACCGCGCTGCGCCTGATTGAAAGCGCAGCAAGGGGCGGAGAGATCACCCCATGGGAAGGTGAGACCGACATCTTCATCTATCCCGGCTTCCAGTTTCATGCCGCCGATGCTTTGATGACCAATTTTCACCTGCCGAAATCTACGCTGCTGATGCTGGTCTCGGCGCTGATGGGGCAGGACCGGGTGCGTACGATCTATGACCATGCAATCGCGGGGGAATATCGGTTCTTCTCGTATGGCGATGCATCATTGTTGATCCCCTGAGGCGCGGATTTTCGGTTAGCGTCCTCACAATGTCGTAGACAAGCGCGACGCAGGCTGTAAGTGGGCATCAGGTAAACTGAAACTACTTTGGCATTTGGATAGGCAGCATGCTTCAGGTTCTTTCCAGCGCTTGGGCGCTTCTTCTTGGAATGGGATTGCTGATGATCGGCAATGGCCTGCAGGGCACGTTGCTGGGTGTGCGGGGCGATATTGAGGGGTTCTCGACCCTTGAGATGTCGTTCGTGATGTCTGCTTATTTCGTGGGCTTCCTTGGCGGTTCGCGCCTTGCGCCCGAGATGATCCGGCGGGTGGGGCATGTCCGCGTGTTTGCGGCGCTGGCCTCGTTCATCTCGGCTGTGATGATCATGTATCCGATGCTGACGGACCCGATTGCCTGGTCTCTGGGCCGGGTGGTGATCGGGTTCTGTTTCTCGGGCGTGTACGTGACCGCAGAGAGCTGGTTGAACAATGCGGCCAGCAACGAAAACCGGGGGCAGGCGCTGTCTCTGTATATGATCGTGCAGATGGCGGGTGTGGTCAGTGCGCAGGCTTTGCTGCTGGTCGGAGATCCCGCGGGGTATGAGACTTTCGTGATCGCATCGATCCTAGTTTCGGTCTCGTTTGCCCCGATTCTGCTGTCGATCTCGCCGACACCGGCTTTTGAGACCACCAAACCAATGACATTGCGCAAACTGATGGAGACATCACCACTGGGTTGTGTGGGGATGTTCCTGCTGGGCGGCGTGTTTTCGGCCCAGTTCGGGATGAGCGCGGTCTACGGCGCGCAAGCAGACCTGTCGCTGGTCGAGATTTCGACTTTTGTTGCGGCGTTTTACATCGGCGCGGTTGTGCTGCAGTATCCGATCGGTTGGATATCGGACCGTGCGGACCGGCGTATCCTGATCATGTTGGTGGCAGCCGTTGGCGGCGTCGGGGCCTTGATCGGCATGTTTTTCGGGGCAGGATCATTCCCGATCCTGCTGCTCTCAGCGTTTGCGATCGGGGGCATGACAAGCCCGCTCTACTCGCTGTTGATCGCCTATACGAACGATTATCTGGAGTATGATGACATGTCCGCCGCCTCTGGCGGGCTGATTTTCATCAACGGTCTGGGCGCCATTGCAGGCCCGGTCATCACGGGTTGGTTGATGGGCGTTGGCCTGCTTGGCCCTGCCGGGTTCTTCCTGTTCATCGCGGCGCTGATGTTCGCCATGGCGATCTACGGTGCCTACCGTATGACTCAGCGCGCTTACGTGCCCGTGGATGAGACCGGAGCCATCGCGCCGATTTACCCGACCTCATCCCCGGTTGCGCTTGAAGTTGCACAGGAAGTTGTCATCGAAGCGGCCCAGGAAGAGCAGGATACGCAAGAACCTGCCTGACGCCGGATTTGTGACTTTTGTGTTGCAATATGTTACTGTCACAAATCTGTAAAAGAGATTTAAATGACGCTACGTCCCTGGGGAGGACAATTACGGAGTTTAGGGCAATGGTTGCTCCTGAAAAAGTATTGAGTTTTTGGTTGGATGAGGTTGGGCCCAAGGGCTGGTACCTGCAGGATGAGGCGCTGGACGAGCAGATCCGCGACAAGTTTCTGTCAACTTGGAAGGCCGCGTGCGAGGGAAAATTCTCGCTCTGGCTGACCTATCCCAGCGGTGCGCTGGCTTATATTATCCTTATGGATCAATTCCCTCGCAACATGTTCCGCGGCAGCGCCAAGGCGTTTTCATCGGATCGTGCAGCGTTGGCGGCTGCGAAATGTGCGGTCGACAAGGGATGGGACATGAAGATTGACGAGCCGGCGCGGCAGTTCTTTTACCTGCCGATGATGCATTCGGAAAATCTGTGTGATCAGGAGCGCTGCGTGCGTCTGATGCACGAGCGGATGCCGCAGGCCGGCGAAGGAAATCTTCTGCACGCTCGGGCGCATCGCGAAGTGATCCGCAAGTTCGGTCGTTTCCCGTATCGAAACGATGCACTGGATCGCAGCACAACTGAACACGAAGCCGCATATGTCAGCAACGGTGGCTATGGCAGCACCGTTCGTGAGTTGCAGGCAGCTGCGACCTAGGTTGCGGGCGTGCACCCTCTGACCGACTGAAGGCCGTGGGTCACGCTATCCACCGTGGTGGTAATGGCGTGATCGATCAGATCTTCAGGAGAGTCCACCAGGCCCGCCAGTCGGGCCTGTGTTTTTTCCAGACCTTTCTCCAACCCGTTCAACCGCTGCAGTGCTGCATTCAGTTGTCGTGCCGTTGCAGGATCAGATGCATCATCCTGCGCGCGAATTGCAGCCATGTCGCTGCGCAACGCCGCAAGCTCTCCGCGAAGGCCCTGCGCCTGATCTCGTAACGGTGTCACCAACTGCAGGTTTTCTGCAAAACCGGTTCGGATATTGTCGACCGACTGCGCCAGCTTCCAACCCAAGAACAGGCACAGGGCCAGCAGGATCAGGGTGGCGTTCAAAAGGGCAAGCAAAAGATCTTTGAGTGTTTTTGCCATCATGGCCTCTCTCAAATACACAGGTTTGGAAACGAATTGGTTCGGTTCTAGCCTTTGGTGAGGCGTGGGTATAGGCTGAATTCAGCGCCTGACGGGCGATTTGACCCCGCGTCACATATGTCGCGGGCGGAGTTGTTGATGCGCTGTGAAAAATAGTTTAACGGTAAACTAGTTTTGAAACCGATCTGCGCCGAGAGGGACACATGGCTGCAAAATCTTATGATCTGATCGTAATCGGGGCCGGCCCCGGAGGCTATGTCGCTGCCATTCGCGCAGCCCAGCTGGGCCTGAAAACCGTCGTTGTCGAGCGTGAGCATCTGGGCGGCATCTGTTTGAACTGGGGCTGCATCCCGACCAAGGCGTTGCTGCGCTCGTCGGAAGTCTTCCATCTGATGGAGCGCGCTAAGGATTTCGGCCTCAAGGCAGACAAGGTGGGTTATGACCTCGACGCGGTCGTCAAACGCTCGCGCGGGGTTGCAGCCCAGCTGTCGGGCGGGATCGGTCATCTGATGAAGAAGAATAAGATCGACGTCGTGATGGGCGAGGCGACGATACCTGCGAAAGGGAAGGTCAGCGTCAAGACCGACAAAGGCTCCGAAGAACTGACGGCGAAGAACATCGTACTCGCAACCGGCGCGCGGGCCCGCGAACTTCCCGGTCTGGAGGCGGATGGTGATCTGGTCTGGACCTATAAACACGCGCTGCAGCCGCCCCGGATGCCCAAGAAACTGCTGGTCATCGGCTCGGGCGCGATCGGCATCGAATTCGCCAGTTTCTACAACACGCTGGGCGCAGATACGACGGTGGTCGAGGTTATGGACCGCGTGCTGCCGGTTGAAGACGCCGAGATCAGCGCCTTTGCCAAGAAAGCCTTTACCAAACAGGGCATGACCATCATGGAAAAGGCGATGGTCAAGCAGCTGGATCGCGCCAAAGGCAAGGTGACTGCGCATATCGAGGTGAAGGGCAAAGTAGAGAAGCATGACTTCGATACGGTAATCTCGGCGGTTGGTATCGTGGGGAATGTTGAAAACCTGGGGCTTGAGGCTCTGGGCGTAAAGATCGACCGCACCCATGTGATCACTGATGAATTCTGCCGTACCGGTGTCGATGGGCTCTATGCCATTGGCGACATCGCGGGCGCGCCCTGGCTGGCGCATAAAGCCAGCCACGAAGGTGTGATGGTGGCTGAATTGATTGCGGGTAAACACGCGCATCCGGTCAAGCCCGAAAGCATAGCGGGTTGCACATACTGCCAGCCGCAGGTCGCATCGGTAGGTTATACCGAAGCGAAGGCCAAGGAGCTTGGTTTTGACATCAAGGTCGGTCGCTTCCCCTTTATCGGCAACGGCAAGGCCATCGCCTTGGGCGAACCTGAAGGAATGATCAAAACCATCTTTGATGCCAAGACGGGTGAGTTGCTGGGCGCACATATGATCGGCGCCGAAGTCACCGAGCTGATTCAGGGCTATGTGGTTGGTCGTCAGTTGGAGACCACCGAAGAAGACCTGATGAATACGGTCTTCCCACACCCAACGCTGTCAGAGATGATGCATGAGAGCGTTCTGGATGCCTATGGGCGTGTGATCCACATGTAAGGGAAGGGGGCTCTGCCCTCGCCGCGGCAAGCCGCGACTCCCCCGGGATATTTATGGCCAGATGAAGCAGGGGATCCGGTCTTCATCTGGCCGAAAATATCCCGGAGCGCGAGGCAGAGCCTCGCTGGAATCCTTATTTGTTCAGCGCATCCAAAATGCGGGCCCAGGAGCGGATACCTTTGTGGAAGCTTTTGACGTCGTATTTTTCGTTCGGCGAGTGGATAGCGTCGTCGTCATTGGCATAGCCCACGAGCATTGAATCCAGCCCGAGCACGGTATCGAAATAGCCGACGACCGGGATCGAGCCGCCCATGCCGGTAAAAACGGCCTCGCGATTCCATTCGTCGGAAAGCGCGCCGCGTGCTGCTTCGAATTCCGGGCGGTTGAGGTTCATGACAGAAGCGGGCGAGCCTTCGAGGTCGTTGTCCCAGACGACTTTGACGTCAGGGGAAAGACGCTCTTCTACGTGTTTGCGAATTTTGTCGCGCAGTGCGTCTGGATCCATGTCACCGACAAGGCGGCAGGTGATCTTGCAATGCGCTTCGGACGGAATAACGGTTTTTGACCCTGCGCCATTATAGCCACCCCAGAGTCCGTTAACTTCGAGCGTCGGGCGTGCCCATTGCTGTTCCAGGGTAGAGTAGGCTTTTTCACCGTGAGGCTGGGTGTAGCCGACCGAGTTCAGATATTCCGCCTCGTCGAACCCGCAATTTTCCCATTGGCGTAATTGGTCGGCAGGCACCTCATGAACGCCTTCATAGAACCCTTCAACGGCGACACGCCCGGTTTCTTCGTCATAGAACGAGGTAACGATGCGAGAGAGTTCGCGCAGCGGGTTCAGGCCGGGTCCTCCGTAATGGCCCGAGTGCAGGTCGATGCGCGGGCCGATAATGGTGAATTCATCTTTCAGCATCCCGCGCAATTGTGATGCGATCGAAGGCACACCACGAGAGACCATCGAGGTATCGCAAACCAGCGCCAGATCTGCCTTCAACTCTTCCTTGTTCGCTTCGAGGAACGGCACCAGCGAGGGTGAGCCGGATTCCTCTTCGCCCTCGAAGAAGAATGTGATGCGGCAGGGCAAGGTGCCGTGGACAGCTTTCCACGCCCGGCAGGCCTCGACAAATGTCATGAGCTGGCCCTTGTCATCCGATGCACCGCGCCCGCGGATTACATCCCCATGTTCGGTTTGTTCCAGTGCCGGATCAAACGGGTCGCGGTTCCATAGCTCAAGCGGGTCAACCGGTTGCACATCGTAATGGCCATAAAACAGGACATGCGGCCCGTCGCTGTCTTCGCCAACATGGCCTACCACCATCGGGTGGCCTGGGGTCGGGCGTTTCTCGGCCGCGATGCCGAGGCTCTGCAGATCGGCCACCAGCCAGTCAGCGGCCTTGTCGACATGCTCTTTATAGGCGGGGTCGGTCGAGATTGAAGGGATGCGCAGGAACTCCATCAGGCGATCGATAGAAGGGGTCAGATCAGTGTCGATCCGGCTCAGTACGGCGTCAAGCGACATGGGGCTCTCCTGAAAAGTGCTGAATTCGGGCAGAGCCTAGCAGCATGGGCGGGGCCGTCCAGCAGGATTCTGGGGCAAAGGCATAGGGGCGGCCTGCGTCGTTTCCTCGCGTTTTCTGGCCGTAACTTTGCTTGTCGGTTCGGGCGTTAGGCGTTATTTGATGCAAATCAAAGTTGGGTTCAACGTTTCGGCGGTAGGCAAGTCGGACAGATGAACGCGACGCCACATTTGCAGAAACCCTGTAGTGTAGCGAAAAAAGTAGTCCGGAGGTATGATGGCCGGGCATCCAAGGAGGGTCCGGTGGACTATACTGCTCAGCTCGATACAGCGATCGCCAAGCTGCATGACGAAGGACGTTACCGGACCTTTATCGATATTGAACGCCGGAATGGTCATTTTCCGCATGCGGTGCGGACCTGTCCGGACGGGTCGCAGCAGAACATCACCGTGTGGTGTGGCAACGACTATCTTGGCATGGGGCAGAACCCGGTTGTTTTGAACGCCATGCACGAGGCGGTCGACGCGGCGGGCGCGGGCTCGGGCGGGACGCGCAATATTTCGGGCACCACCGTTTATCATAAGCGGCTGGAGGCTGAGCTTGCTGATCTGCATGGCAAAGAAGCCGCGCTGCTGTTTACCAGCGCCTACATCGCCAATGATGCCACGCTTTCGACACTGCCCAAGCTGTTTCCCGGCCTGATCATCTATTCCGACGCGCTGAATCATGCCTCAATGATCGAAGGCGTGCGCCGCAATGGTGGGGCAAAGCGTATCTTCCGTCACAATGACGTCGCTCATCTGCGCGAGCTGATGGCGGCGGATGATCCGGCTGCGCCCAAGCTGATTGCGTTTGAATCGGTCTATTCCATGGATGGCGATTTTGGTCCGATCGAAGAGATCTGCGACCTCGCTGATGAATTCGGTGCGCTGACTTATATCGATGAGGTTCACGCGGTCGGTATGTACGGCCCGCGCGGTGGCGGCGTGACCGAGCGGGATCGTCTGACCCATCGGATCGACATCATCAACGGAACACTGGCTAAAGCTTATGGTGTCATGGGTGGCTATATCGCCGCCAGCGCCAAGATGTGCGACGCGATCCGGTCATATGCACCCGGCTTCATCTTCACCACCTCGCTGCCACCTGCGGTTGCAGCAGGGGCGGCGGCGTCGGTGGCTTATCTGAAAACCGCGCCCGAGCTGCGCGAACAGCACCAGACACAGGCCAGCATTCTCAAGCTGCGTCTGAAGGGACTGGGCATGCCTCTGATCGATCACGGCAGTCACATCGTGCCAGTAATCGTGGGCAACCCCGTCCACACCAAGAAGTTGAGCGATATGCTGTTGGATGACTATGGCATCTATGTGCAGCCGATTAATTTCCCGACCGTTCCACGTGGCACTGAACGCCTGCGGTTTACCCCGTCTCCGGTACATGGACCTGACGAAATGAACCGTCTGGTTCAGGCGATGGACGAACTTTGGTCACATTGTGCGCTAAATCGCGCCGAACTTGCTGGATAACCTCACGCTAAAGTGTGCAACGAGTTTGCTGCGTGTTAGGCTTACGCTAACAAAACTGGCAGACGAATCGTTTAGGGTCGATTCGCTGACGGCGCGTAACACGCGACAGGCAAAGATGGGGCAGCAGGAATGATTGGGCGCAGATCACAGCGCGATTCCGGAGAAGACATGGACGTCAGACCAAAAGGGTTTGATGACTATGAGGTGCGACTTGGCGATGTCATGCGCGGCGAGCGTGCGACGATGGGCAAGTCTCTTCTGGACGTACAACGCGAACTGCGGATCAAGGCCAATTATATCGCCGCCATCGAGAACGCTGACCCGGACGCCTTTGACACTCCTGGCTTTATCGCTGGTTATGTGCGGTCCTACGCCCGTTATCTGGGTATGAACCCGGATGAGACGTTCCAGACTTTCTGCAAGGAAAGCGGTTTCGAGGTCGCTCATGGCATGTCGGCTGAGGCGTCAGTCGTTAAGAAAGCGCAAGGCGGTTTGCCTGCGCGTGGGCCGATGGGGCGCGACCCCTTTGTTTCGCCCAACACTCCTTATATCCCCGGTCGAGAATCCGTTGTCAGCCAGATTGAACCACGGGCTATTGGTTCGACACTGGTTCTGCTGGCCGTCATTGGCGGCATTGGCTATGGCGGCTGGTCGGTCCTGAACCGTATTCAGCAGGTGCAGGTTAGCCCGGTTGAACAGGCACCCGTCGTCCTGACCGATCTCGACCCGCTTGATGCGGCACAGGTGCGGTCGGATGAGGTTGAACTGGCCAGCGTGGACACTCCAAGCTCCGAAGCGCTGGATCGTCTGTATCGTCCGCAGGCGCTGGATGTGCCTGTTCTGGTGGCGCGTGACGCCCCGATCTCGACACTCGATCCGCGCACGGTTGGCACTTTCAGCCCGCCAGAACCGCCGCAGATTCAAGTGACAGAGGTTCACACGGTCGAGCGTCCGGAGTTGCCGCAGGTTGTTGAGAAGATTGACACAAACCTGAAAATCGTTGCTGTGAACCCGTCGTGGATGCGCGTCACGGCTGCCGATGGCAGTGTCATTTTCGAGGGGACGCTTGGGACGGTTGAACAGGGTAGCACGTTCGAGGTTCCGCTTACGGAAGAGCCGCCGCAGTTGCGCGCAGGCGCCTCTGGCTCCGTCTATTTCTCGATGAATGGTGAGCATTTTGGCCCGGTCGGCGCGCCCGGCACGGTGACCAAAGGGGTCGTGCTGTCGAAAGATTCGGTGGCCGAGAACTTCACCGTGGCCGATCTTGAAGCCGATCAGAACAGCGCGCTCAAGCAATTGGTGGCCGAGCTGCAGACCGAGGCGACAGAAGCGCCCGCCGAGTGATCTTGGCATTGCTCCTTCGGGGTTGGCGAACTATCTAAGGCGCAACTCAGGCTGATCCGGATCGATCCTTATGTCGCTCAATCACGTGCGTCCGTGGCGCAACATCTATCGCCGCAAATCCCGTCAGATCATGGTTGGCAACGTGCCCGTCGGTGGCGACGCGCCGATTGCCGTGCAAACCATGACCAACACGCTGACCACCGATGTCGGGGCGACTGTTGCACAGGTACAGGCGGCGGCAGAGGCGGGGGCGGATATCGTGCGCGTCTCGGTCCCGGATGAGGCATCGTCGAAAGCGCTGAAAGAGATCGTGCGCGAAAGCCCTGTGCCCATCGTGGCCGATATTCATTTCCACTATCGACGCGGCATTGAATCCGCTGAGGCCGGCGCAGCCTGCCTGCGTATCAACCCCGGCAACATTGGCGATGAGAAGCGTGTGACAGAGGTCATCGCTGCCGCGCGCGACCACAACTGCTCGATCCGGATCGGGGTGAACGCAGGGAGTTTGGAAAAGCATCTGCTGGAGAAATATGGCGAGCCGTGCCCCGAGGCGATGGTTGAAAGCGGGCTCGAGCATATCCGCATCCTTGAGGACAACGACTTTCACAATTTCAAGATCAGCGTGAAGGCCAGCGACGTGTTCCTGTCGGCCGCGGCCTATCAGGGCATTGCCGAGGCCACAGACGCCCCCATCCATTTAGGCATCACCGAGGCCGGAGGGTTGGTCAGCGGTACGATCAAATCGGCCATCGGTCTGGGCAACCTGCTGTGGATGGGTATTGGCGACACGATCCGCGTCAGCCTGTCCGCCGATCCGGTGGAAGAGGTCAAGGTGGGCTATGAGATCCTGAAATCTCTGGGCCTGCGCCATCGTGGGGTGAACATCATTTCATGCCCTTCTTGCGCGCGGCAGGGGTTTGACGTGATCAAAACGGTTGAAGCGCTGGAGCATCGGCTGGAACACATCAAAACGCCCATGAGCCTGTCGATCATCGGCTGCGTTGTGAACGGCCCGGGTGAAGCGCTGATGACAGATGTCGGTTTCACCGGCGGCGGGGCAGGGTCCGGTATGGTTTATCTGGCGGGCAAGGCCAGCCACAAAATGTCGAACGACCAGATGATCGACCATATTGTGGAAGAGGTCGAGAAGAAAGCCGCTGAGTTGGACGCCGCGGCTGAGGCCGCAGAATAGCGCCGCAACGAAACAAACTCCGTTGAAACCGAGATCGCTGCGGATCGTAAACAGACTATGCCACCGTTCAGCTTTCTTACGCGAGAGGCTGCTATCTCTGATTTGCGACCGTGACGAAGATCGCCTGTGGCGCATTCCTGGGTTATTTGGCGGCGCGAGGAGAAATTGGGTTACTCGCCAAATTTCGGGTATATGAACCCGTTCACCGGATAGTTGCTGCCATATTGCCCCGGTTGGCTTTCGACCCGGACCAGCGTCCAATCATTGTTTTTGGATACGTCCTTGACGCCCATTTTCAACGATACTTTGTTGCGGTGCCAGTTGGCGTGGTTGATGATGACTTCGCGCTCGGTGACAATATCGGATACGACCGCCACATGGCCCAAAGGCATTCCGCTGGTTGCCCGAAACGACATCACCGAACCCACAATCGGTTCGTTGCCCCGGTCAAAAGCACTGCGCGCTTTCCCCCACCAGTCTTTGGCGTTGCCGCGAATTTCAATGCCGCTGAGGTTTCGTGCGTAGGGCACACACCACACTCTTTGCCCCCGGGCCTGTTTTTTCGAGACCTCTTGCAGCGCCATTGCCTGACGTTCCGGATCGAGATCCACTTCGTTCGGGTTCTTAGCGCAGGCGGAAACAAGAACAATTAACCCCACCGCAATTGCAGCGCGGGCGGGCAGGCGTGAGCTGATCGTATTTGTTTTCCGAGTGCGGTTTTGCAAGAAACTTCGGTGCCGGTTTGAGTGGTAACCGAGTTCTAGTGTGATCTTGCGGGTGATGAAAAGAGGCCCGTTAAGACCCGGCAATTTTTTGCCTGTTCTAGATGCCGAATGTGACCCAATAGCTGCGCTGGACAATCCGCTCACATCCTTAGTCACGAGTGATGCGCTTGGTCAGTCAGCTTGCAAAAAAAGTTCACATCCCAAAAAGGCGGCTTTGTAAATCAAAGCCGCCTGAGCCTGTTAAAGACGTGAACCCTGGCCAAACTGCCGCCTCGTGCTCACCCTTGTTCCGCGCGCACCCCATTCGCGATCTGCTGCATCTGATCGGCAGGCAGGAACCCACGCAGCATCTCGGTGCCCAGAACGAAGGACGGCGTGCCCGAAATCCGCATCTTTTGTGCCAGTTCGCGTGTCTGCGCGATTTCGGCGGTGACCTCATCGCTGTCCATGGCTGCGACGATGGCGTCGCTGTCCAATCCCAGCCCATCCGATATCCGGCGCAGGGTGATCTCGGAGGGCTCACCGCTGAATTCCAACAAGGCATCGTGGACCTGCTTATAAGCGTCGTCTCCGGCCACCTGTTTCGTCGCAATGGCGAACCGGGAGGATACGACCGATGCATCACCCAAAATCGGCAGTTCCTTGATCACCAATCGGATATTGCCATCCTCGGCCAGCAGGCTGGCCACCTCAGGCACGGCACGGCGGCAGTAGCCACAGCGGTAGTCCATGAACTCGACCAGAGTGATGTCACCGTCGGGATTGCCACCCACCCAGCTGTAGCCGTCATTGAACAACGCGTCCGCGTTGGCGGCGACCAGTTCCTTGTCGGCGGCGGCCTCGGCGGCAGCGTTGCGTTCTTCCAAAATGTTGATCGCTTCGATGATCACTTCGGGGTTTTCCAGCAGGTATTCGCGTACCTGCGCACCGAATTCGACCTTTTCGGCGTCGCTCATGGCGTTCAGGTCCAGCGCGTGGGCCGGAGCGGCAAGCATGGAAAGCCCCAGAAGGGCGGGTGCTGTATGTCTGAGGATCATTTCCGTTTCCTTTTCTTTTTCTTCGCCCGTTCCGAGGCGATCAGCACATCCTGTGCCCGTTGCCACCCCGGAGACCCCTCGGGCAATTGCCCGATGGCGCGTCTTGCGTGAATTCCTGCATCGTCCAGTCGACCATGCAGGGCATATCTTTCTGCGGTGACCGCCGAAGCCATCCCGGTGTTGCCCACCTTGGCGTAGGCTGCGCCAAGATCCTGCATCAACCGGGCGTTTCGGTAGTCCCTTGCGCGTGCTTTTTCAAGCGCTTGCAAGGCTTCTTTCGTCTGACCGTCCGCCAGCAGGGCGCGCCCGTACCCGGCAAGGATCAGCGAGTCATTGGGTGCCATATCAACAGCTGCGCCGTAAGCTGCAACCGCTTCTTTCAGACGGCGGTTTTCCAGCAGGATTTGGCCTTTCAACTCATAGAAGAATGGGTCATCGGGCCGGATTTCAAGAGCCTTGTTGATGGCGGCGCGCGCACGGGCCAAATCTCGGTTTTGGTGATGGGCCGAGGCCTCGCGCATCAGGCGGATGTCGGGATCGGTCTCCTCAGCAGCTCGGCGCAGAGTCCAGCCGGGTGATCGCAACCACGCTGACAGCTTGCCTTTGACCCTCGCGAACCAATAGTCGGCATTGGCGTTCTGTTTGGCCTTGTCTCCGAACTCATCAAGGAAATGCTCGGCCGCGCGCAAACGTTCCCGGCTGGTGGGGTGCGAGCGCATATATGGGTCCTGATTGGCCTCGCTCAGCAGTTCCTGACCGGCGAATTTACGATGCAGGTTGACCATTCCGCGCGGAGAGATGCCCGCCCACCGCAGATAGCTGGCCGCGCTGCGATCGGCCGAGGCCTCTTCCGCGCGCGTGTGTCCCAAAAAGCTGCGCAGGGCCGAGGACGACGTGCCCGCGGCGATACCAGCCGCCGCTTCCCCTCCACCGGCGGCAGCGACGATCAGCGCCAGCGCAGTACCGAATTGGGCGTTGCGCTGGGCTGCGCGCAGGTTCTCGGCCCGACGGGCCAGATGACCGTTTGCGATATGGGCAGCCTCGTGGGCGATGACGGCCTGCAACATCTCGGGCGTGTCGACCGACAGGATCAGCCCGTAGTTTACGTAGATGGTGTTGTAGTCGATGACGAACGCATTGAAGGTGCTGTCATTGACCACCAATATCCGGACGCGGTTGGTGCTTAGACCTGCTGCGCGCAAGATCGGAAAGGCCAGTTCGCGCAGGCCATGTTCGATATCAGGATCGCGGATCAGGTTTTGCGCCTGGCTTTGTGCGCTTGCGGCCAGCCACATTACCGCAGCCAGCATCAGGGCCGGGATTGACGCCAGCCGGGATACGCGTTCAAAAGCCATGGCTGCAACATGGGAGATGGGCATGAGAAACTCAACCCGGTCCGGGGTCGATCCGTTTATTGTGATGGATGTGATGGAAGCCGCGCGCAAAGCCGAAGAAGCCGGGCGTCACATCATCCATATGGAGGTTGGCCAGCCCGGAACCGGCGCGCCCAAAGGCGCGACCGAAGCGTTGGCGAAGGCGATGGCGCAAAGCCCGCTGGGCTATACGGTCGCCCTTGGGATGCCCGCCCTGCGCCAACGCATCGCGCGACTTTATGGCGAGTGGTACAATGTCGACCTGAACCCCGAGCGGGTGGTTATCACCCCCGGGTCCTCGGGTGGGTTTCTGCTGACCTTCACCGCGCTCTTTGACAGTGGCGATCGTGTCGGCATCGGCGCACCCGGCTATCCGTCCTATCGGCAAATTCTCAAGGCGCTGGGTTTGGTGCCTGTCGATCTGCCCACCGCGCCCGAAAACCGGCTGCAACCGGTGCCCTCCGACTTCAACGGACTGGATTTGCAAGGCCTGATGGTCGCATCGCCTGCCAACCCCACGGGCACGATGCTGGATCACGCCGCGATGGGGGCGCTG
Organism: Ruegeria sp. CF4; assembly: GCF_056537345.1. Classification (NCBI taxonomy): domain Bacteria; kingdom Pseudomonadati; phylum Pseudomonadota; class Alphaproteobacteria; order Rhodobacterales; family Roseobacteraceae; genus Ruegeria; species Ruegeria sp. CF4. The sequence goes on from NZ_JBQFRJ010000001.1 coordinate 518,441, forward strand.
ATCGAGGCGGCGCAGGGGCAGGGGGCGTCATTCATCAGTGACGAAATTTACCATGGGCTTGAATACGAGGCCAAAGCGGTCACGGCGCTGGAACTCACCGACGAATGCTATGTGATCAACTCGTTCTCCAAGTATTTCTCGATGACCGGCTGGCGGGTGGGCTGGATGGTCGTCCCCGAGGATCAGGTGCGTGTGGTTGAGCGGATCGCGCAGAACATGTTCATCTGCGCTCCGCATGCCAGTCAGGTGGCCGCGCTGGCTGCGATGGATTGCGATGAAGAACTGCAGGCCAATCTGGACGTCTATCGCCGCAATCGTGCGCTGATGCTGGATGGTCTGCCCAAAGCCGGGTTCACCAATATCGCGCCGCCGGATGGGGCGTTTTATGTCTATGCCGATGTCTCGGACCTGACCGATGACAGTCGTGCTTTCGCCGCCGAGATTCTTGAAAAGGCAGGTGTTGCCGTCACGCCGGGGCTGGATTTTGACCCCCAGCGCGGTCACACGACTCTGCGCTTTTCCTATGCGCGTGCGACGGCTGACATTCAGGACGGGCTGGAACGTCTGCGTCGGTTCATGGCAGAGCGCGGTGCGATCGCTGCACCGGTCTAGGGCGTTCACAAAGCTTGGTTGATGCTATAGGCTTTGCGCCAATCGATCTCGGGATAACTTGAGGCCATGAGCAGGATTTTCTACGCATTCGCCCTGATCTGGGCGCTGTCAGGTGTTGCCGTCGCGCAAGAGTTCAATGCGCTCGCCCGCGTGCTGCCCGAGCAAAGCCGCATCAGCGATGAAGGCCGATCCGGTGTGCGCGTCGATCTTGGCCTCAGCCAGGGTGTGCCCTATCGCGTTTTCACGCTGCGCGATCCTTACCGCATGGTGCTGGATTTTCAGGAGGTCGACTGGACCGGGCTGGACCGTCAGAGCTTTCTGCAATCCAACCGCATAAGCGGGGTGCGGTTTGGTGCCTATGTGCCCGGCTGGTCACGGCTGGTGTTGGAGCTGGGCGCGCCTCTGGCGATTGAAACAGCTAATCTACGGGTCGATGAAACTACTGGCGCCGCGCATCTTTCACTGCAACTGGTTGGCACCGATTTTGACAGTTTCGCAGCCAACGCAGGCGCTCCGCGCCAGCCGGGGTGGGATTTGCCCGAACCTGTGCTCACGCCCGAAGCCTCAGGACGGGACAATGCGGGAGTCTTGCGGGTGATGCTGGACCCCGGCCATGGTGGCATTGATCCGGGGGCCGAAGTTCCGAATACGAATGAAAAGACACTCATGCTGACCTTCGCGCGTGAGCTGCGCGAAATGCTGCTGCGTGCCGGTGGGTTCGAGGTGGTGATGACACGTGTGGACGATCAGTTCGTCAGCCTTGAACGCCGCATTGCCTTGGCACACCGGGCAGGGGCCGATGTGTTCGTTTCGCTGCATGCTGACTGGCTGTCCGAAGGGCGCGCGCATGGGGCAGCGGTCTATACCCTTGCTGATGAGGCGTCAGACATTGCCAGCCAGAAACTGGCCGAGCGGCATGACAGGGGGGACTTGATCGCTGGGATCGATCTGAGTGGATCGGATGATCAGGTTGCCGATGTGCTGCTGGATCTGGCGCGGCAAGAAACCAAACCACGTACGAATGCACTGGCGCAGGCACTGGCCGAAGGGATGACCCAGCAGGGTGGACCGATGAACAGCCGCCCGATCCGTACCGGATCATTTTCGGTCCTCAAGGCTGCGGATATTCCGTCGGTTCTGGTCGAGCTTGGGTTTCTGTCTAGCCCACGCGATTTGAACAACATCCGGAACCCGGAATGGCGTGCCCTGATGGCGCATGGTATCGTGCAGGGGCTTGAGGCTTGGCGGCAGGATGATCAGGTGAAACGCAGCCTGATTGGGCAATGACGCAGCGGCGCAAAATGGCCATTGTAGGGTTTCGTGTTTTGACCCGGGACAGGCGCATCCCTATATAGGCGTCACCGCGAGAAAAAGGCAGTAACGTGATCCGGTTTGTTCTTTCGTTTTTCGGGGCGATCTTCAGCCTCGTGACTTTGGGTATATTTATGGCCGCGCTGGTTGTTGGCGCGGTGTTCTGGATGTATGGGCGCGACTTGCCCAGCCACGAGTCGTTGGCGCAATACAAACCGCCGACGATCAGCCGGATATATTCGGGCGAAGGTCAGCTGATCGACGAATTCGCGCAGGAACGCCGCCTGTTCACCCCGTCCGAGGAAATTCCCGATCTGGTGAAACAGGCCTTTATCTCGGCGGAAGACAAGAATTTCTATACCCATCAGGGGTATGACCCACGCGGGATTGTCGCCGCCGGGGTCGAGGCGGTGCGTACCAAGGGGGAAACCGTACGCGGGGCGTCGACGATTACCCAGCAGGTGATGAAGAACTTCCTGCTGTCCGGTGACCGCCGGGCTGAGCGCAAGATCAAAGAGATCATCCTTGCCACGCGGCTTGAGGATACCTTGGATAAGGAACAGATCCTCGAACTCTATATGAACGAGATCTTTCTGGGCCAGAACTCTTATGGCGTGACCGCCGCGGCGCAGACCTATTTCAACAAGACGCTGCAGGAACTTGCCCCGCATGAGGCCGCGATGCTGGCGGCGATGCCCAAGGCGCCCTCGGATTACCACCCGGTCCGTCAGAAAGAACGCCTGCTGAACCGCCGCAACTATGTGCTGCGCGAGATGCAGCAGAATGGTTACATCGATCAGGCGACCTATGAGGCTGAGGTCGAGATGCCTTTGCGTTCGGTCCAGAACGGCGACTTTGAGAGCTTCCGCACCGCCCTGCCGCCGCGTGATTACTTCACCGATGAAATCCGCCGCCAGTTGAGCGAGGACTTCGGCGAAGGCGAATTTTTTACCGGCGGTTTCACCGTGCGCGCATCCGTGGATGAAGAGATGCAGGTCGAGGCCGCTAAGGCCTTGCGCACAGCGCTTCAGAAATACGACCGCTCACGCGGACGCTGGCGCGGCACAGGTGATGTGATCCCGGAAGAGAAGCTGGCGGATGAGGCGCAATGGCGCGAGGCGCTGGCGATCATGGAAATCCCACGCGACGTGGTGCTGCCGACGCAGTGGTACCCGGCGGTGGTGCTGAACGTTGCCGATCAGTCCCTGACAGTTGGTATCGAGGATGGCCCCGCTGACGGCGCCATTCCGCGGTCTGACATCCAGTGGATGCAGGGTAATTTCCAGGACAACTTCAAACGCGGCGACGTCATTCTGGTGATGGCCGGGGAAGAGGGTCAGTGGTCCGCCCGTCAGGTGCCCGAAGTGCAGGGTGGCTTTGTCGCGATGGACGTGAATTCGGGCCGTGTTCTGGCGATGCAGGGCGGGTTCTCGTATCAGGACACCGTGTTCAACCGCGCCACACAGGCGCAGCGTCAGCCGGGGTCGAGTTTCAAGCCCTTCGTCTATGCCGCCGCACTGGACAGTGGCTATAGCCCGGCGACGATCGTTGTGGACGCACCGATTGAGGTGAATACGCCACAGGGTCTGTGGCGGCCCAAGAACTCGTCGAACAAGTTCTATGGGCCAACGCCTTTGCGTACGGGCATCGAACAGTCGCGGAACCTGATGACTATTCGTCTGGCGCAAGAGGTGACGATGCCGGTGGTCGCAGGCTATGCCGAGCGGTTCGGCGTCTATGACCGGATGGGGGCGTTCCTTGCGAACTCACTGGGGTCCGAGGAAACCACACTCTACAAGATGGTCGCGGCTTATGCGATGTTCGCCAATGGTGGTGAGCGGGTTGAACCGACCCTGGTCGACCGTATTCAGGACCGGTATGGCAAGACGATCTATCGCCATGATGACCGGCAATGTCTGGATTGCAATTCGAGCTGGCTGGAACCGGACGAAGCGCCTCAGATCATCACGGATCGCAGTCAGGTAATGGATGCGATCACCGCTTATCAGCTGACTTCGATGATGAAGGGCGTGGTGGATCGGGGAACCGCATCCAGCGTCGTCAATCTGCCGGTGCCGACAGCAGGCAAAACTGGCACCACCAACGAATCCAAGGATGCGTGGTTCATCGGATTTACCTCGAACATCGTTGCCGGCTGCTATATCGGCTACGATCGCCCGCGCCCGATGGGGCGGGGGGCCTATGGCGGCACCATGTGTGGCCCGGTCTTCCAAAGCTTCATGGAAAAAGCCGTCGATAAATATGGCGGTGGCCCGTTCGAAGTGCCGCCGGGTGGGCAGTTCATCAAGATCGACCGATTCAGCGGTGCACGCCTGCCGGCAGATGCATCGGGTGACTATGTTGTCGCCGAATATTTCCGCGATGGCGTCGACGGCTTTATCGACCGCGTCTATGACGGTGGCTTTGCCGTGGGGTCGGAGCTGCCGTTGTTTGAAGAAGTCACCCGAGGCGGTCGCCAAGTGACGACCTCGACCGGCAACACGATTACGGTTGGTCCCAACGCCAGTCAGGGTGACCTGCAGGGCGGCGGTCTTTATTGATCTGTGATCTCTAGCAAAAGATGAAGCAGACCGGCCTCATGGTCGGTCTCGATCCTCCTATCGGCGCGCCAGAAGATAGACAGCGCGCATTTCGCGGCGGCCCATTCTGCGAGCCGCTGAGCACTGACGTTCATAGCATCGGAATAAAGGGTCAGGCATCGGTGGATCTGACCGTGTTGGCGCACCAGTTCGGGCATGCCCTTCGGGTGGCGCAAGGCGTTGGCAAGCTCAAACGCGGGATCACCCAGATAGCCTTTGGCGTCTATGACCCGCGGCCCCTTGGCGGTCAGTATTACGTTGTCGGGATGTAGGTCCCCGTGCAGCGGTACTGCTTCGGGCTGGTTGTCCAGCAAGGCGCGCGCCAAGTCGATAGCCCGGACCATGTCATGTCGAAACGGCACGAGGCAGTTCGGTGCAAACTCGCAGCAGAGTAGCGGGTCAAACACCTGCTGCAGCGGTTTCAGCCGTGTCGCCTTGACCACTGGCGCACGATGCAGGCGGCGCGCGGTTTCAGCCAGCGCGGCGAGGGTGGTATCGGGCTGTCCGGCGCGGGCCAGATCGCCCAGCGATGGCCCCTCCAGCCACTCCATCAGCACGGCATTGTTCTCCTCTGCCAGAACCGTGACCGCGCCGCGGTTTTGCCAAAGCCTGAGGAGGTCGGTGCCAGCCGCCTCGTTGCCCCGATCTTCGCGGCGATAGAGTTTCAGCGCTGCAGGACCATTGGCTGTTTGAACCTGCCAAAGCTGAGCGTGACCGGTGTCAGCGATATGTGACACGAAGCTCAGGCCCCACGCATCCGCAATCTTTTCCGCAGCGCTTTGCATTCCGATCCTGCCTGTCTTGTGGTGGCCCGCACCTCTTGCTATCACGCAGGCCTGATTGAGCAAGTTGGGACAAGACCATGCGCGCCGAAACCCAGAACATCGTGGCGGAAATCGAAAAGTCGCTGGAGCTGCTGGCGCAGCGCATGGACTATGAAACTGCGCCGCATCGGTTGGAGGAATTCAACGCGCGCGTCGAGGATCCGAATCTGTGGGATAACCCCGAGAACGCGCAGAAGCTAATGCGCGAGCGGCAGTTGCTGGTTGATGCCATCGAGACATATGAATCCATCAAGACCGATCTGAGCGACAATATCGAACTGATCGAACTTGGCGAGATGGAGGAAGATCAGGAAGTCGTCGACGACGCCGAAGCTTCGATCAAGGCGTTGCGGGCCAAGGCCGCCAAGAAAGAGCTTGAGGCGCTGCTGGATGGTGAGGCCGACGGCAATGATACATTCCTTGAGATCAATTCGGGCGCGGGCGGCACAGAGAGCTGTGATTGGGCTTCGATGCTGGCGCGGATGTATGTGCGTTGGGCCGAGAAGAAGGGGTATACGGTCGAACTGCAATCCGAGACAGCCGGTGAAGAGGCGGGGATTAAATCTGCCGCTTATAAGATTTCCGGGCATAACGCTTATGGCTGGCTGAAGTCGGAGAGCGGTGTGCATCGGCTGGTGCGCATTTCTCCTTATGACTCGGCTGCGAAACGGCATACCTCGTTCAGCTCGGTTTGGGTCTACCCGGTGGTGGACGACAATATCGAGATCGAGGTGAACCCCTCCGACATTCGTATCGATACTTACCGGTCTTCGGGCGCGGGGGGACAGCACGTGAACACGACGGACTCGGCGGTGCGGATCACGCATATCCCGACCGGGATTGTGGTGACGAGTTCCGAGAAATCGCAGCATCAGAACCGTGACATTGCCATGAAGGCGTTGAAATCGAGGCTGTATCAGCAAGAGCTGGATCGCCGGAACGCGGATATCAACGCGGCGCATGAAGCCAAGGGGGACGCGGGCTGGGGCAACCAGATCCGGTCTTACGTGCTGCAGCCCTATCAGATGGTCAAGGATCTGAGGACCAACCATGAGACTTCAGACACCAAAGGGGTGTTGGATGGCGATCTGGATGGGTTCATGGCGGCGACGCTGGCTTTGAATGTGGCGGGTAAATCCCGGTCCGAGGCGCAGGGCGACTAGGCCGGGCAGGGGGCGCTGCCCCCGTCGCGGCAGGCCGCGACTCCCCCGGGATATTTTGGGCCAGATGAAGCGGGATCCCGTTCGCGCCTCTGGTCGGGAAAAGATACATTGAAACAGTGGGTTTAAATGGTGAGGCGGCTTGGCTAGGCTGAGCGGCGAAAGCCTGATGTGAGCCTGCCTATGAACCTGAGCCAAACCTCTGCCACAGACCTGTTGGGCGCCCTTGCGCAGCGCTCGATCTCTGCGGGTGAGGTTATGCGCGCGACGCTGGATCGGATCGCTGAGGTCAATGGCCGCGTAAATGCGATCGTTGCGCTACGGGATGAAGCGGCGTTGCTGGCAGAGGCGCAGGCGCTGGATGACGGCCCGATCCGAGGGCCGTTGCACGGTTTGCCGATTGCGGTGAAGGATCTGGTAAACGTCGCGGGGGTGGCGTCGACGCAAGGCTCGCCGCTGTTCAAGGACCACGTTCCGCAGTCTGATGACTTGATCGCAGCGCGGATGCGGGCGGCTGGCGCGATTCTGATAGGCAAGACCAACTCGCCCGAGTTCGGGTTGGGATCGCACACGTTCAACCCGGTCTATGGCGCCACGCGCAACCCGTATGACCCAGCGCGATCCTGTGGTGGGTCATCCGGTGGTGCGGCGGTGGCTTTGGCCACTGGCATGGTAGCGCTGGCCGATGGGTCGGACATGATGGGCAGTTTGCGCAACCCGGCTGCGTGGAACAATGTGTACGGGTTTCGGCCCAGCTGGGGGCGGGTGCCCTCTGAACCTGTCGGGGACAGCTATCTGCATCAACTATCGACCCTTGGCCCCATGGCACGCAGCCCGGAGGATATCGGGATTTTGCTGGATGTGATCTCGGGCCCGGATTCGCGGATGCCGCTGAGCCTTGATGTCGATGATGTCTCTCCGGTTTCCAAGGCCGACCTGAAAGGCATGCGGATCGGATGGCTGGGCGATTGGGGTGGCGCGTTTCCTTATGAGGCTGGAATATCAGAGTTGTGTATAGGCGCTCTGGACGTATTTGCTCAGCTTGGGGCGCGTATTGAGTCGGTTGCCCCGCCATTTGACGCTGAACGGGTTTGGGACAGCTGGATTACCTTGCGATCCTGGAGCGTAGCCACAGGGTTGGAAGCCTTGTCGGACCGGAAAGCCTCACTCAAGGACAGTGCGCAATGGGAGTTGGAGCGTGGATTGGCGCTGAGCGCGATGGACGTGCATCATGCCAGTGTCACAAGGTCGGAGTGGTTTCGGCAGGCCGCGGCGATGTTTGAAAGCTATGATGCGCTGGTACTTCCGGCGGCTCAGGTTTGGCCCTTTGATATCGACCAGCCATACCCGACCGAGGTCGCGGGGCAGGTGATGGACACCTATCACCGCTGGATGCAGGTGGTTACTCCGGTCAGTTTGCTGGGTCTGCCCTGTCTGGCGGTGCCAGCCGGGTTTGGCGCGCAGGGATTGCCGATGGGTTTGCAGCTATTCGGGCCACGCGGTTCCGACGCGCGAATGCTGGCAGTCGGGGCAGCTTATCATGAGGCGACGTGCTGGCCACAGAAAAGACCGACCAACTAGATCGGTCACGGGAGGAGAGACAGAGAATGGATAAGCCTTTTGGTGTTCCAACAATGAAAGCGGTTGACGCAGCCATGCTGAAGGACGCGCTGCGTCAGGGTTGGCAGGATTTCCGCCGCGCGCCGGTCTTCGGTCTTTTGTTTGCCGGGTTCTACGTGGTGGCGGGCTGGGTGATGGCCTGGGTCACACTGCAGAGTGGAACCTCGTTCTGGCTGGTACTCGCCGCGATCGGGTTCCCGCTGATCGGTCCGTTTGCCGCCGTGGGTCTCTATGAAGTTTCTCACCGACTTGAGCAGGGCGAACCGCTGGATTTTGGTGCGATCTTTGGGGTTGTCGTGCAGCAAAGCCGCAGGCAGCTGCCGTCGATCTGTGCCATCATCGTGGTGATGTTCCTGTTCTGGTTTTTCCTCGGGCACATGATTTTTGCACTTTTCATGGGGCTGTCGACGATAACCAACATCTCATCGTCGTTTGAGGTGTTTCTGACACCAAATGGATTGTCCATGCTGGCCATCGGGACAGTCGTCGGGGCCATATTTGCGATCCTGCTTTACATGATCACGGTTCTGTCGATCCCGATGTTGCTGGATCGTGAGTTGGATTTCGTCACCGCGATGATATCGAGCTATGCCTATGTCGCTGCAAATAAAGGCGTGATGTTGGGCTGGGGCGCTTTCATTGCCATTGTCACCTTTCTGGCAATGATCCCGTGGTTTTTGGGTTTGTTGGTGGTATTGCCGCTGATGGGCCACGCCAGTTGGCGCCTCTATCGGCTGATCACTGAAGACGCAGTGGCAGACGAAGCGGCCTGAATACAGGCCCGGATGTGTCAGCGCGCTTCTGGGGCGTGCGGTGCTCTGCGTCTTAGACGCAGGGCTGCAGACAGATCGTACGCGAGGTGACGTAGTTCCAGCCGTTGAATATTCGGACCTAGGGCAGATCGGTCTGGTAGCCGCAGCAGATAACCCAGCCACCGCAACTCGGTGTCCGAGGGTTGTGGCGTCACTACCATCACCCGGCAATCCCGCCCGCCCTGACGGGACATCAGCGCGCAGATCTGTGTACCGGATTGCGTGACAACCCCTTGAAGCTCGCGTGCGGGGGCGGGTTCATCGGGCATCGCTGAGTGCGGCTCATAACCGCGCAGCAGGGCGCAATGGCCAATGCGGCGCACAAGCAGCAGCTGGTGCCGTGCGGCATCGCTTCCGTTCAGATCTGCCTCGATCGCGTGATAGAAACCGGGTGCGAACAGCGCGTTGGTTCCGGCAGCGAGAAAGCGGTCGATGGTGTCGGACGCCGGGTGCGCAGGGGGTGTTTCAATCTCTTCCAAAGGTTTCAGCAGGATACGGGCATCCACGGCAAAGAACCGACAAATCCGATCCAGCACGTCGGGTCGCGGAAAGCTCTCGCCACCCAAATATCGATTGAACTGTGTCCGGTTGATGCCCAACTGGCGGCAGAGTTCCGAAACCGAAGGATAGCTGCGCGCAAGCTGTTTGAGGTTTTCGCCAAACATGCTGCGCAATTCGGCGGGGTTGCGGATGGTATCGGTCACGTTCGTCCTGGGATTCTGCTGGTTTTTAGTAAAACGCGATCACATCGGCGCAATGGCCGAATGTCAGTCAGAAATCGTAACGAAGACCCTAGCGGAGGCCTGATGACACGCCGCTACAGGCTACACGCTAACGTGGCATGTGCCAAAATCAATAGGGTTTTGGCTAACTTGTCTGATCTTTTTTATGTTCTGGTCTAGATGTGATGAAAATAACCGCGCGTTTGTGTACGGGCGGTTATTTCAGTGATCGAACCGCGAATGAGGCGGCAGAGAGGTCGGATTTCAGGTTCTATCGCCACGCAACAAGGCAGCAACACCAGTGCGCGCGATTTCAGCAAGACCCAGGGGCCGCATCAGATCCGCAAACGCGTCGATCTTGTCTGGCGCACCTGTGATCTCGAAGATGAACGAATTCAGGGTGCTGTCGACCACATTGGCCCGAAAAATATCCGCCAGACGCAGCGCTTCGACCCGTTTTTCGCCTTCGCCGACGACCTTGATGATCGCCAGTTCGCGTTCAACTGATGAGCCTTCGACGGTCAGGTCATGCACATCCCGCACCGAAACGATCCGGCCCAGCTGTGCCTTGATCTGTTCGATCACCTGCGGCGTGCCGGTGGTCACGATGGTGATCCGGCTGAGATGTCCGGTGTGGTCCACCTCGGCGACGGTGAGACTTTCGATGTTATAGCCGCGGCCCGAGAACAGACCGATCACCCGCGCCAATACGCCGGGCTCGTTTTCGACCAGAACGGCGATCGTGTGCTGCTCCTGTACGTCCGAGAAAGTGGGGCGTAGGTTGTATGCGGAATGGCGGGTTGCGCCTTTTTTGATTTGTAGGGCAGACATTTATGTCCCTTTCATCATCCTGCGATGGTCGGACACCGAAGCGCCCGACAAAATTCGTCGAATTTTGTTAAACCAGAACCGATCCCTTGGAATCGATCACGCCCTGGGTCTCGGCTTCACCAAGCAACATCTCGTTATGGGCTTTGCCCGACGGGATCATGGGGAAGCAGTTCTCGTGCTTTTCGACCAGACAGTCAAAGATCACCGGGCCGTCATAGTTTATCATCTCCATGATCGCGTCATCCAGATCGGCGGGGTCAGAACAGATGATACCTTTGGCACCAAACGCTTCGGCGAGCTTGACGAAATCGGGCAGGGCCTCGGACCACGAATGCGAGTACCGTTCGCCATGCAGCAACTCCTGCCACTGGCGGACCATGCCCAGGCGTTCGTTGTTCAGGATGAACTGCTTCACCGGCAGGCGATACTGAACGGCGGTGCCCATCTCCTGCATGTTCATCAGCCACGAAGCCTCGCCGGCCACGTTGATCACCAAGGCATCCGGATGCGCCATTTGCACGCCGATTGAGGCCGGGAAGCCGTAGCCCATGGTGCCCAGACCGCCAGACGTCATCCAGCGGTTGGGGTCTTCGAAGCCAAGATATTGCGCGGCCCACATCTGGTGTTGGCCAACTTCGGTGGTGATATAACGGTCGTGGTTCTTGGTCAGTTCTTCCAGCCGTTGCAAGGCGTGTTGCGGTTTGATGGTCTTCTCGCTGGCCGTGAACGCCAGGCAATTCACCTTGCGCCAGTCATCGATCTGCTTTTGCCATTCGGCGACAGCTGGCGTGTTGGTTTTGCGGCCGCGCGATTTCCAGATGTTCAGGATGTCTTCCAGAACATGGGCAACGTCACCGACAATCGGGATGTCCACTCGGATGACCTTGTTGATCGAGGACGGGTCAATATCGATATGCGCCTTGACCGAATTCGGCGAGAACGCATCGATCCGTCCGGTGATCCGGTCGTCGAAGCGGGCACCGATGTTGATCATCAGATCGCAATCATGCATCGCCATGTTGGCCTCATAGAGGCCATGCATCCCCAGCATTCCGATCCAGTTCTTGCTTGAAGCCGGATAGGCGCCAAGCCCCATCAGGGTCGAAGTGATTGGAAAGCCGGTCGCATCTACCAACTCGCGCAGCAACTGGCTGGCCGCAGTGCCAGAGTTGATGACGCCGCCGCCGGTGTAGAAAACGGGCTTCTTGGCGGTCTCCATCGCGGCAACCAGTTCGGTGATCTCTTCCAGATCACCTTTGAGCACGGGTTGATAATGAGAGGTTGAAGGCTTCGGTCCGCTGTATTCTCCATTCGCAAACTGAACATCCTTGGGGATGTCGATCAGAACGGGGCCGGGGCGGCCCGACGTGGCGACGTGGAAGGCCTCGTGCAGGGTGCCGGACAGTGAGTCGGTGTCTTTCACCAGCCAATTATGCTTGGTGCAGGGGCGGGTGATGCCTACGGTGTCGGCTTCCTGGAACGCGTCCGAGCCAATCATGAAGGTCGGCACCTGACCGGTCAGAACAACGATCGGGATCGAATCCATCAGTGCATCGGTCAAACCGGTCACCGCATTGGTCGCGCCGGGGCCAGACGTCACCAGCGCAACGCCCGGTTTGCCGGTGGACCGCGCATAGCCTTCGGCCGCGTGTACAGCGCCCTGTTCGTGCCGCACAAGAATGTGACGGATATCGTTTTGCAGAAAGATCTCATCATAGATCGGTAGGACGGCGCCACCGGGGTATCCGAATACCGTGTCCACGCCCTGATCCTTAAGGGCCTGAACCACCATCTTTGCGCCGGTCATCTCACGTGTCATCTGCTTTGCTCCGTTCGCGACATGTGTCTTGCGTTCTGCATAAAAAAAGCCCCCGAGATTTTTCGGAGGCGCATGGGTTCGATTATGGTTTACCGTTACCGGCCCATGCGCGTGGTTCCTACGATTACGACTAGCGTTCTCATCGCCAGAGGCTCCTTCTTTGCGTGCAGGGACATTATGAGGGGCGCGCGGGGGCGTCAACAGGCAATTGCTCAAATTTTCTAACTCGGGGGCGGTATTTTGCGACATATTATTGCGCATTTTGCCGCATGTTGGGAATTTCCGCCAAAAATCGAAGTTATTCACTGATTTGGCGGAGGATGCGGAGGTCTGAAAGCGGCAACGCGATGTCCGAAACGGGCATGATCGGTCGACCTGTCTGCGTCACGCTTGTCTGTAACCGCACGAAAAAAGGAGATCAGTGATGCTGCACGATCTGGTGGATCTCGGGCGATACCCGATCGATTGTCCGGGATCCTGGGCGTATAACCGCATGATCGAGGATCTTCGGCGTGAGCTTGATCAGGACGGTTGCGCGGTGTTGCCCGGTTTTGTGCACGAAGCCGGGTTGGAGCATCTGGTGCGCGAAGCCGAAGCTACCGCCCCACAGGCGTATCGTTCGTTCAACCGGACCAATGCCTATTTCACTAAAGATGATCCGCGCTTTGGGATCGGCCATCCAATACGCCGTTTCTACGACCGGTCGAACGCCTTTGTTCCGGCGGATAACTTTGCCAAAGATGGTCCCCTGCGTCGGATTTACGAATTTGAAGAGTTCATGCCCTTTATCCGGACCGCTCTGAACGAGCCCGAGGATCGGTTCTTTCGATATGATGATCCGCTGGCCGATGTGATCATTAACGTGGTCGAGGAGGGGCAGGGCTTTCCCTGGCATTTCGACACCAACAACTACACGGTCACGCTGGCGATCCAGAATGGCGAAGAGGGCGGAGCGTTTCAGTATGCCCCCAACCTTCGCAGCGCTGATGAGGAGAATTTTCCGGATGTCGCGGCGGTACTGGATGGCAACATGGCGCGGGTTCACACGCTTGAGCTGCAGCCAGGTGATCTGCAGATATTCCGCGGGCGGTATTCATTGCACCGGGTGGCACCGGTCAGCGGCCCGCGCAAGCGGTATGTCGGGATTTTTTCGTTCGTCGAAACAGAAGGCATGTGTGGAGGAGTCGAGCGGACCCGCCAACTATACGGCCGCGTGTTGCCGCATCATCATGAGCGTGAAGGATTGCGAAACGATCAACTTATTGACTGAGCCATGCTAGAGTTTCAGCCATTGGATCGGGAGGATCAGATGGCGCGGATATTGCAGCTCACACCGTTTGTACTGTGCTCATCTCTGGACAGGCAAATCGAATTTTATTGCGCTCGGTTGGGATTTACCTGCACCTTCAAGCAGGACAACTATGCTTTCTTACGGCTTGATGTGGTTGCCATCCGTTTGCTGGAATGCCCGCCGCGCCCGGATGGGCGTCCGCTGGGTGACGAACAATCTTTCTATATCGATGTCGAAGGGATTGACGCTTTGTATGAAAAGCTGCGTCCTGGTTTGCAGGACTTGCCCGAGGGGCGCGTGCGGCCTCCATTCGATCAACCCTATCGACAGCGCGAGTTCCACGTCATCGACGAGGACGGGACGCTGGTGTTTTTTGGCGAAGACATCAGCCCGCGCGGCAGCGGGTAGCACTCCCGCCCGTTGTCAATGCGCCTTTGGCGCACCTCCTCCGGTTGGGCCGGGCAGCGCGTGCCGCGCTGCGGTCAGAACCCGGGACTGGTGCCTTGCAGCACCCCATGTTCTAGCGCATAGCGGGTCAGGCCCGCGGTGGAGGAGATGCCAAGCTTGCGTTTGATGTTCTTGCGGTGGGTCTCGACGGTACGTACCGAGATATCCAGCGCCAGCGCGACCTCTTTGTTGGATTTGCCCTGCGCCAGTTCCAGCAGAATGGTCTGTTCGCGGCCTGTCAGCGCCTCGCGCGTGTTGCCGTCCTTTGGCTCCAGCGATCCGCTGGCCCCGGTGCAGAGGTAGCGCTCGCCGCGCATCACCGCATCGATGGCCTGCTTGATCTCTTCAGTGGGCACGTCCTTGAGCACATAGCCCTTGGCCCCGTGGCTGAGCGCGGTCGAGATGTATTCCGGGCTGTCATGCATCGACAGGATCAGGATGCGCGTGTCGGGCACCCGTTCGAGAATGAGTTCGGTTGCGCTGAGCCCGCTGAGACCTGGCATGTTGAGGTCCATCAGTATTACGTCCGGTTCCAGCTGTGTCGCCTGATCGACCGCCTCCTGACCGTTGGAGAGGGTGCCGACCACTTCGATCTCGTCATAGCCTTCGAGCAGAGATTGGATGCCCTCAGCCACCATCGGGTGATCGTCGACAATAAGAACCCGGATCGAATCAGACATCAGGAACCGGCCTTTCGTTTCGGTGTTGCGTCTTCCTGCGGTGGCAGCAGGTGGCTGAGCGGCAGGCTGGCCTCGATCACGGTGCCGCTGCGTTGACCGCGGGATGACAGAATGCGAAGCGAACCGTCAAGCTGTTCTATCCGTTCCTGCATGTTGCGCAGGCCGATACCGGTGGAGGTGCTGTCCGTTTCGCTGCGCAGCCCGCAGCCATTGTCCGTGATGCGCATCGTGGCGCCTTTCTTGTGGCCGCGCAGGTCGATTGTAACACGGGTCGCGCCCGAGTGACGCTCGATATTGGTCAGCGCCTCTTGGGCAATCCGGTAGAGCGCGATCTTACTGTCCTGATCCAGCCGGTTGCGGAACACCACTGTGGTGAACTCGGTCTCGATCCCTGTGCGTTCGCGGAAATCGTCGGTCAGCGCCTTAAGCGCGGGGCCGAGGCCCAGATCGTCCAGCACGCCGGGTCTAAGATCGCGACTGATGCGGCGCACTTCGGTAATCGCGGTACCCAGATTGTCGATGCCTTTCTCTAATGGTTCCTGCGCACCTGTATCGTCGCCGCGGGTCAAGCGGCGGCGGGCGTTGTCCAGCGCATAGCGGACACCGACGAGGATCTGGCTGATGCCGTCATGCAGTTCGCGCGCCACGCGGCCGCGTTCTTCTTCCTGCGCGTCGAACACGCGCTGGGTCAGCTCTTTGAGTTTGGCATCGGCCAGACGGCGCTCACGGAAATTCAGCAACATGCCTGAGGCGAAAACGATCAGCACGGCAGCCAGAACGATGCCTCCGATATAGAGGAAGGTGCGCTGAACGCGCGCTTCGACTTCGGCCCGTGCATTAGCGACTGTTGCGACTATATCATCAATAAAGACGCCGGTGCCGACGACCCAGCGCCAATCCTGCAGGCCGACGACATAGGCAATCATCTGCGCCTCTTCCCCGGTCGAGGGTTTTTGCCACATGAAGCTGTGCCAGCCCGCACCCTGACGGGCGAGCGTGATGAACTCGTCCACGATCGGTATGCCGTCGCTGTCGGTCAGATCTGACCAGTTGCGGTTGATGAACTCGGTCTGGCGCGGGCTGACAAGGTTGTTGCCGTCATAATCGTAGACGAAGAAAAACCCGTCCTTACCATAGATCATCGCCGACAGGATCTGTGTAACGAGGTTCTTTGCAACTTCATCATCTGGCGAGGCGCGACCGTAGATATAGGCAAACCCGTTGCGGGCCTGAGTCACATAGTTGCGCAGTTCATCCTTCTTGGCCTCGATCAGACGACGTTCGAGGGCTTGTATCTCGCGTTCGGCGGTTGCACGGGATTCATAGGCGACCACCAGCGCAATCGCAGCCACCGCTGCAAGCAGCGGGATAGCAGCGACCAGCGACAGTTTCTGCGCATAGGTCAGCGAGATGAGATTTCGGAATCCTCTCATGGTCGAATCGATACGCAAGCTGCCAGGAAATTGCAAAAAGATTGGGCGATCAGTGGTCCCGGCACTCGATTTTTAAGAAGGGGCAGGTGAAATCGGCCTGATTTATGCCCCGAGCGCGGAAAAATCGGCTCGGCTACGTAGTAGTAGGTATTCACATTCATGTGCTTGCAATTAGGCTGACGCGCACTGGAAACGATCGGCCCGGCATCAGCCGGGTAATGAATATGTAGGGGAGGAACACTCATATGGATCGTCGTAAGTTTCTGAAAACGTCAGCACTGGGCGGCTCGGCTGCTGCCGCGACCACTCTGGCCGCGCCCGCTTATGCGCAGGGCAAGCGGACGCTGACCATGGTCACCTCGTGGGGCCGTGGCCTTGCGGGCGTTTTCGACAGCGCGCAGCGTTGTGCCGACAGCATCACTACAATGTCGGATGGTGACCTGAACGTTGAAATCAAAGCCGCCGGTGAACTGGTTGGTGCGTTCGAAGTGTTCGACGCGGTATCGTCCGGTCAGGCCGATATGTACCACGCGGCGGATTACTATTTTGTGGGTCAGCATCCGGGCTATGCCTTCTTCACCGCTGTTCCGTTCGGCATGACCGCGCAGGAACTGGTGAACTGGTACTACCATGCCGGCGGTATGGAGCTGCATGACGAACTGGGCGAAATCTTCGGCCTGAAATCCTTCCTGGCCGGTAACACCGGTGCGCAGGCAGGTGGCTGGTACTCGAAAGAGATCAACAGCCCCGAAGATTTCAACGGTCTGAAGTTTCGTATGCCGGGTCTGGGCGGTAAGGCACTGGGCAAACTGGGTGCATCGGTTCAGAACATTCCGGGCTCGGAAGTGTATCAGGCGCTGTCGTCCGGCGCGATTGACGGTACCGAGTGGATCGGTCCGTGGGCCGACGAAAAAGCGGGCTTCCAGGAAATCACCAAGACCTATTACACTGCAGGCTTCCATGAGCCGGGTGCGGGTCTGTCGCTGGCCACCAACCGCGAAGTATTTGACAGCCTGTCCGCGGCTCAGCAGAAGATCATCGAGATCGCAGCTGCCGAAGCGCACCAGTGGAACCTGGCGCAATTCCTGGCCAACAACGGCGCGGCGCTGCAGCGTCTGCAGGCCGGTGGTGTCAAGGTCATGGAATTCCCCGACAGCGTCTGGGATGCCTTCGGTCAGGCCAGCCAGGAAGTGCTGGACGAGAACATGGGCGACGAGCTGTTCAAGCGGATCCACGACAGCGCCATGGAGTCGATGGCGGCGTCGTCGGGCTGGAACAACCTGTCGTCGGGTGTCTACACCGCACAGCGCGACCGCGTGCGCGGTTAAGCACTCCCGCTCAATGCAATCGGTTCCCCCGTTCGGCGGGGGAGCCTTTCCCGTTGCACATAAGCGGTTCGGACATACCGCAATAATGAAACGTGCAACCGATGCGACCTGGGGACAACATGCAGGACGAAAACGGTATCTCGTTCTTCGGCGCCCTGTGGAATGGACTGGTCTGGTTCATTCAGAACATTGCCGAAGCCTTCTATAATTTCGGATACGCCATCACGCATCCGCAGCTCTGGCTGAACTGGTCGGACAAAGAAGCAATCATGCGCTTTGTCTATTACGGCGGTTCGGTCGAGTTCTTCTTCGTGATCTTCGCGCTGTTTCTGGTGCTGACGGCTATTGGTCTTTACTACCGGAACTTCATGTGGGGAATGGTGCGCGTGTTGGAAGGATTTGCCAACACAACGGGTCGCTTCTTTGCCTGGGCGGGTCTGCTGATGGTCATTCAGCAGATCGTTATCGTTTTCATGCAGCGGGTGTTTACACGCCCGGATATGTCTTTTGGGCTGGGTATCCCTTTTCAGATGGATATCAGCTGGTTCGCAGAAGAACTTAAACTCTATAACGCCATGGTGGTCTGCCTTTGCTGCACTTACACGTTTGTGCAGGGCGGTCACGTACGCGTTGACCTGATCTATGCCGGTATCAGCCATCGCGCCAAGCGCGTTGTCGACATGTGCGGGGCGGTTCTGTTCATGATGCCCATGGCGGTGCTGACATGGATGTATGGCTGGTACTTCATGTGGCGGCACCTGATTGTGCCGAAGCCCTCGGCCAGCGATACTCTGGACCGGCTGATCGCCAAGTCCCGCGCGTTGCGCTGGAACGTTGAAACCATCGGGTTCAGCCCAAACGGCTTCAACGCTTATTTCCTGTTCAAAATTCTGTTGGTGGCCTTTGCCGCGATGGTGTTCCTGCACGCGATCGCGTTCCTGTATCGGTCTTATCTGGAATATGTGGAAGGGCCGGAAAGCATTGGAAAATACCTCGACAAGGACAGCCTTGGTGAGGGTGAAGAAGCCTACGAAGGCGCGCATTAGGGACGGAGAACCAGACAATGCTATTCGGACTTGATGGCGTCGAGATAGGCCTCATTATCGTATTTTTCTGCCTTTTCGGAGGCATCCTCTCGGGCTTCCCCGTTGCCTTCGCCATTGGCGGGGCCGGGGTGATTTCCTTTGGGATCATCGCCGCGCTGGACAGCGCCGGGCTGTTGATCCATCAGGCGATCGACACCGGGTCACAAGCTTACCGCGACTTGGTAAATACCGGGGTCAAACCGGATGTCATATCCGTGTTCCGATACCCGGATTTGCCAAGGATAGGTGAGCCGGTCTTTTTGCAGGGTTGGGAAACAGCGCTGGACCGGAATGTTTCCTTCATCGTGAACCGGATGAACGAACGGGTTCTGGCCGGGCAGTCGATTGAAACCCTGCTGGCAGTGCTGATGTTCGTGCTGATGGGCATCACGCTGGAGCGGTCGAAGATCGCAAACGACCTGTTGACCACGATGGCGCGCGTGTTTGGCCCGCTGCCCGGTGGTCTGGCCGTGTCGATTGTGGTTGTGGGCGCCTTCCTGGCTGCGTCGACCGGCATCGTGGGCGCAACAGTTGTCACCATGGGCCTGCTGGCCTTGCCGACCATGTTGCGCAACAACTATTCGCCAGAACTGGCGACGGGTGTGATCGCAGCCTCGGGTACGCTGGGGCAGATCATTCCGCCATCCATCGTGATTGTTCTTCTGGGAACGCTGGCAGGTGACCTCTATTCAACCGCACAGGAAACCCGCGCGGTTGAGGCGGGGTGTACTGACGCACTGACCTATCTGGGTGAGCCCGCCGTTGTCTCGGTGGGTACGCTGTTCCAGGCGGCTCTGCTGCCGGGGATCATGCTGGCGCTGCTCTATGCGCTCTATGCCTTTGGCTATGCGCTGTTGAACCCGGAAAAGGCTCCGGCGGTTGAATTGTCGGGCGGGTCTGGTGAGACCATCACCCGGTCCGAGGGCCTGACTTGGCTGCTGGGTGCTCCGGTGGCTCTGATCGCAGGTGCGATGCTTCTGGGCAGCGCGGGCGTGATCGGCAGCCAGAATGTCTCGGTTTCGGCCTTTTCGGATATCGGGCAGGGCGCATCGCTGCGCACCAATGTGTCTGAGGAATGCAAAGCCTCGATGATCGAGCTGCATGGCCAATCCGCCTGGGATCAGGCTGTGACCGAACAGGAAGCAATTGATGCCGCGGGCGGAGCTTCTGAGGCGCAGCGTCTGAGCGAAGAGGAGTTGGCCGCTGCGCAAGAGGCCAAGATCGCCGCCGCCGCGCCGATTGGAAACGGCGTAGCCGTGATCATAATCCTGCTGGGTCTGACACTGGTGTTGGGCCGCGGGATTGCGCCGTCGCGGTCGCCGCAGCCACTGATTGTGGGTGCTATCGGCTTGTTGCTTATGCTGCTGGTCGATGTGCTGCTGATTGCGCCAACAACTTCATCGGGGGCGACGTTCCTGTTGTTGGCCATACCCTTTGCAATCGCCATGTACGGCTGCAAAGAAGCGGCCGCGCGCTGCGCCACCAATGATCTGATCCGCGTGGTCTTTCCACCGCTGGTTCTGATCATCGCGGTTCTGGGGTCGATCCTTGGCGGTGTCACCAACCCGACGCCCGCAGCGGCGCTGGGCGCGGGCGGAGCCATCATGCTGGCGGCCTATCGCAAGCTTCAGGATCAGGGGCGGTCAGGCAAGGTGATCATCTGGTCGACCTTCGCCGTGATCATCGCACTGCTGATGGGCGTGAACTTCGATCTGCGTATCAACCAGGGCAATGTCTCGGTTGAAAGCTGGATCGCCTTCATCATCGCCTATTCGGCCTATCTCTATGCGCTGTTCGGTCTGCTGTTCGGCTGCTGGGTACTGTTCGCCAGCGGGGTTCTCACGCCCGTGGTGCGTGAGACGGCCAAGGTGACCTCAATGGTCTTCACCATCCTGATTGGCTCGCAGTTGCTGAACCTGGTGGTGATCTCGTTCGGGGGTGAGCACTATATCCAGCAATTCCTGCGCAGTTTCGACAACGAGTTCACGGTCTTCCTGATCGTGATGCTGGTGCTGTTCATTCTGGGCTTCGTGCTCGATTTCCTTGAGATCATCTACATCGTGATCCCCATCGTGGGCCCGGTGATCTATGGCGGATCGTTCGATCCGAAATGGGTGACGATCATGGTGGCAGTGAACCTGCAGACCTCGTTCCTGACGCCGCCGTTTGGATTTGCGCTATTCTACCTGAGGGGCGTTGCACCGAAAGAGGTAACAACAGGCCATATCTATCGCGGCATCATACCGTTCGTGATCATTCAGGTGGTGGGTATTGGGATCCTATGGTTTTTCCCGACGATCGTGACCATCGTCCCCGATCTGATCCCGAACTGATCCGGAAATCAAACGTTAAGGAGGCCCCGCGGGGGCCTCCTTTTTTCGTGTCAGGTTTGTGGCTGAGGATGTGTCAGTCTGGCAAATTCCTGTTCGACATTGTGGTCGATCCCAAGATCGGCGGTATCGAACGTCCCGGCCTCAGGGTTGTCGAACACGGTCTTGTCCAGCTTGCCGACCTTTTGCCCGACAATGGTGGTCACAACCGCATCGCCGGTGATATTCACAACTGTCCGCATCATGTCGAGAATACGGTCGACGGCCAGAATGATCCCGATACCCTCCAGCGGCATGCCCAACTGGTTCAGAACCATCGCCAGCATCACGATCCCCACGCCCGGCACACCTGCGGTACCGATCGAGGCCAGAACCGAGATCGAGATCACGGTCAGATAGCCGCTCAGGCCCAGATCCATGCCATAGGCGTTGGCAAGGAACACGGTGGCCACGCCATGCATGATCGCGGTGCCATCCATGTTGATCGTCGCCCCCAGAGGGATGCCGAATGAAGCGACCGAGCGATCCACGCCGATGCGCTGTGTCACGCATTGCAGGCTGGCCGGGATCGTCGCGTTTGAGCTGGACGTCGAAAACGCAAACACCTGGGCCGAGCGCATCTTGCGCAGGAAGGTGCGCGGGTTGAGTCCCGTTGTGAAATAGAGCAGAGCCATCAACGTGACACAGAGGTGGAACACCAGCGTCAGGCTGATCGTGGTCAGATAGCCGATTACCGGGCCGAACAGGCCAAAGCCCTCCATCGCAAAGGTCTTGGCGATCAGGCTGAATACACCGACAGGAGCAAAGGCCATGACGATCTTGACGATTTTCATTGCCAGTTCATTCATGAATTCACAGCCTTCGACAAAAGCTTTGGCACGGCTGCCCATCATCAGAACCGCAATGCCAACCACCATTACGTAAAAGATGATCTGCAGCATCTCGCCATTGGCCAGAGCGTTTATCGGGTTCTTGGGGATTATATTCGCCAGAATCTCCCACGTGGTCTGCGGGTTGGCTACTGTCACGCCGTCTCCGGCAAGATACAAGCTTTCGAAGCCTTTGCCGGGGCCGATCAGGCTGGCGAACATCAACGCAGTGGTTACGGCCAGTGCGGTGGTTGCCAGATAGGTGACAAACGTCATGCCGCCCACGCGACCCAAAAGCTTGACGTCCCCGATCCCGACCACTCCGCAAAGCAACGAGAACACGACGAGCGGGACAACCAGCATCTGCAGGGCGTTCAAAAACATCTGGCCGAGCATCGACAGCGCTCCGTCCACCAACGTGGTGTTCAGGGCCGAGATATCCAAATAATTCAAAACCAGCCCAAAAACCGACCCAAGGGCCAGGGCGATCAGGATCTGGGTCGTCAGATTGGCCGAGACCAGTCGGCGCATGGCGTTTACCATTTTCCCCTCCTTCAAAACCTCTGCAACAGAGTGGGAAGTCTGTTGCAGTAATAAAAAACCAGCCCTGACAGCAGATAGTTTGCTGCAGGCGTCAGAACTGGACTGAGCATCAAGAAGTTCGGTTAACTTGGTGACCCTAGGTCAATTTTCAACTGCCTAAAAATTACGCAAGGTGTTCCAAATTGCCGCATGATTGAGCAACTTACTGTTGATGGTGTCTAGAGATCTGAAAAATATAGATTTAATCAAGAAGAGAAGGTTCTGAAAACTCGATGAGGTCCCATCGATTTCCAAATGGATCATGCCAGACCGCGACGATTCCATAGGGTTCATGTCGTGGCACTTCCTCAAATCCAACGCCAGCCTCAAGCATGGCTGCGTGATCCCTGTAGAAATCGTCGGTTTCGAGGAAGAAACCAACGCGCCCTCCGGTCTGGTTCCCGATCGACGCCGCCTGGTCTGCATCGACCGCCTTTGCCAACAGCAATGACGCGCCAGCAGACCCCGGTGGTGTCACACGGACCCAGCGTTTGTCGTCGCCCAGATCGATATCCTGCGTCAGTGCAAAATTCAGAACCCCAGTGTAGAACGCAATCGCAGCGTCATAATCCGGCACTACCAAAGTAATCGCATGAAGGCTCTGCCGCACGCCGGTCAGCCTTTGGTCGGATGTCGGTCGGGCAATTGGATATTCGCCACCTGCTCGGCGATCGGGGCCGAGGACAGAGGGTGATGCGCCGCATGCGCATATTCATTGGGGCTTTTGATCAACCGCCATTCACCCTGAATATAGGCCTGCAAGCCTGCGAATTTGGCCTTGTATCCCATCTTGGGGCTGCCGGGCACCCAGTAGCCCAGATAGACATAGGGCAGCCCAGCCTCGCGTGCGATCTCGATATGATCGAGGATCATGTATGTGCCCAGCGAGTTCTGCTGAAACTGGGGATCGTAGAACGAGTAGACCATGCTCAGCCCGTCCTCGAGGACATCTGTCAGGCTGACCGCGATCAACTCATCGGTTTTGGGGTCGGCATATTCGACAACGCGGCTGCGGATCGGGGTTTCCTCGATCATCGCGGCAAATTCGAACACATCCATATCGGCCATGCCGCCATCCGCGTGGCGGGCGTCGAGGTAGCGGCGGAACAGGTCGAACTGTTCATCCGTTGCCCAGGGCGAAGTGGCGCGCCGTTTCAGGTATCCGTTTCGCTTGCCGGCGCGTTTCTGGCTTTTGCTGGGGCGGAAGGCCGACACGTCGATCCGGGCTGACAGGCAGGCGGAACAATCGGTACAAGAGGGACGGTAGAGCACGTTTTGCGAGCGTCTAAACCCTTGTTGCGACAGGCAATTGTTCAACTGATCCGCGCCTTCCCCCTGAAGGGCGGTGAACAGCTTACGTTCCATCCTGCCCTCAAGATAAGGGCAGGGCTGGGGGGCGGTCACATAGAACTGTGGCGCGATTGGCAGCGTGTGTCGCATGAAGGTCCCGCATTTCCTCGGGACGGATGATAGCAACGGTTCCCGGCGCCGCCAAGAGACTCACAGAGTTGTTTTTCAGGCCCGCTGGTTGATCATCACGGTGCCTAGGAACGCGTCCGTAAGCCCCTGACAGCGTGCGCTTGTCATCATCATGATGACCGAGATGATTTGCAGCACCGGGATCGCCATGCTGACGAAATACCCCGCCGTGTGCGCGATGGCCTTGCCGGTATCCATGCGGGCACCAAAGGCGTCGCGTAGCTCAATCCCCATGAAGCGCATGCCCAAGGTGGCCGATCCGTTTGCGATGGTCACGACGCGATAGATGAAGCTGATGACGGCGTAAATCAGAGCGAGGATGAAAAAGCCCATGCCAAAGGTCAGCAGGATAGCGACGGTACACAGTAGCGAGATGAAGGCGATATCAAACAGCCATGCGAAGAAACGCTTGGTTGCGACGGATTGGTAGAATTCCGGCTGGCTGTCGGGATCGGGCAGGTGAGTCATGTCTTGGTCCGGTTGTTAGTCAAAAGCACCCTGTCCCGAAGGTCGGGGCAGGGCAAGTCAGGATCAGGCGGGTTGTTCGCCGTTTTCTGTATCATCGCGATTGTCGCGGGCACGTTCGTCCATGAACTGATCGAACTCGGCCTTGTCCTTGGCTTCACGCAAGCGGCGCAGGAAGGATTCAAAATCTTTCTGCTCACGCTCCAGCCGGGCCAGAGTGTCCGCTTTGTAGGCGTCAAAGGCGCTGTTGCCCGAAGGTTTCATAGCGCTCATGTGACTGTTCCACGACGAACGGCGGCTGCAGGATTTGCTGAACATGCGTTTGCTCCAGATCATATAGGCCAGAAAGGCCAGGCCAATGGGCCAGAAGAAGATAAAGCCAAGGACCATTGCGGCGATCCAGGCCCCTTTGCCCTTGCTGTCAAGCCAGGTCTCGGCGCGGTGCAGCCAGCCCGGGTTTGCAGGAACGGCGTGTTCGGACAATGCGGTCATTAGGTCTCTCCACTCAGGATGTAAATGCTCTTCACATTTCCTAGATGGGAGGGGTGAATGGCGTATGCAAGGGGTAATGTGAAAAAGATTTACATGGCCGTTTTCGACGGTTGACGCCGTGGCGGAACAGGCGCAATTTCTGATCATGCAAGATATTGAAAACAAACCCGCTCCGACGCTAGATCAGATCCTTTCGCTGGAAAAGCAGGTCTGGGCGGCGTTGGTTGATGGCAACGCCCAGGCTGACCGGGCGCTGTTGAGCCCGGATTTTCTGGGGGTCTATCCGAGCGGCTTTGCCAACCGGGATGATCATGTGGGCCAGTTCGCCGATGCGCCCACGATGGCGACCTACGAGTTGTCCGAGGCCAAGCTGCGGATTCTGACGTCAGACATCGTTCTTTTGAGCTATCGCGCGGATTACACGCGTCCGGGCGCGTCACAGGCCGAGGCGATGCTGATATCCTCGCTGTGGGAGCGGCGGCATGACAACTGGATCAACAGCTTCAGTCAGGACACGCCGTTGGAACGCATATGAGCCTTGCCATCAACAGAATCCCGCGCGCCTTTGATGCCGCGCTTGGGGTGGAAACCCGCGCCGCACTGGCGGATCTGACCACTGAACAGGGTGAGTTGATCACGGGCACGGCGGGGTCCAGCCCTTATCTGAAAGGGCTGATTGATCGCGAAAGGGACTGGTTGCCCGAAGCGTTGCAGGACCCAGATCAGGCTTTGGTGGACGTGATGGCCGCCGCGCGTGCGCTGCCAGCGGATCAGTTGAGGCCCGGCCTGCGACTGGCCAAGCGGCGGCTGGCGCTTCTGACTGCACTGGCCGATCTGGCGGGGGCATGGCCACTTGAGAAGGTGACAGGCGCTCTGACGGATTTCGGCGCGCTGGCCGCAGATGTGGCTGCCAAGGCGGAGATCGCTGCTCTGATCCGGCGTGGCAAGTTGCCCGGCATGACCGAAGAAGATGTCGAGACGGCTGCCGGGATGGTCATTCTGGCGATGGGCAAGATGGGCGCACATGAGCTGAACTACAGCTCGGATATCGACCTGATCGTTCTGTTCGATGAAACGCGTTTTGACCCGGATGACTTTTATGACGCCCGGCACGGCATGGTCCGGGCCACACGCAATTTCTGTGCCACGCTCAGTGATAAGACAGCAGATGGTTATGTCTTTCGTACCGATCTGCGTCTGCGCCCCGATCCGGCGGTGACGCCGGTCTGTCTGGCGATGGAAGCGGCCGAGCGCTACTACGAGAGCCTCGGGCGGACATGGGAGCGCGCAGCCTATATCAAGGCGCGCGCTTGCGCCGGCGACATTGCAGCGGGTGAGCGTTTTCTTGAGGCGCTGCGCCCGTTTGTGTGGCGACGCCATCTGGATTTCGCTGCCATTCAGGACGCCCATGACATGCGATTGCGCATTCGTGAGAACAAGGGAACGGGCGGCAGCCTTTCCATCCCCGGCCATGACATGAAACTGGGGCAAGGCGGCATTCGCGAGATTGAGTTCTTCACCCAAACACGACAATTGATTGCCGGAGGCCGGGATCCCGATCTAAGGGTGCGCGGCACGGTCCCGGGCCTGGCGGCGCTGGCCGCAAAGGGTTGGGTGCCCGAGGACGTGGCGGAAAAGCTGATCGATCACTACCGTGCCCATCGCGAGGTCGAGCATCGCATCCAGATGGTGCATGACGCACAGACCCACAAGGTGCCGCAATCCGAAGACGGGATTGAGCGGGTCGCCTGCCTGATGGGTCTCAGCAGCGCCGAGCTGCGGGCCGATCTGACCCGCCGCCTGACCGAGGTGCATGAACTGACCGAAGGCTTCTTTGCCCCCGGTGCCAGCCCGCGCCCTGCAGCCACGCAAGAGGTTGAATTCGACAAGGGTGTTCTGGCCCGCTGGACCACCTATCCAGCGCTGCGCTCGCAGCGCGGTGCGCGCATTTTCGAACGTCTGCGGCCCGAGCTTTTGTCACGCCTTGCCAAGACCGCGAAACCCGACGAGGCCCTGATGGCGCTGGATGGCTTTCTGGCGGGCCTCCCCGCCGGGGTGCAGTTGTTTTCGCTGTTCGAGGCGAATCCACAGCTGATCGATCTGCTGGTTGATATCGTCGGAACCTCTCACGCGCTGGCAACGCATCTGTCGCGCAACGCCGCCGTGTTCGACGCGGTAATCGGCGGTAGCTTCTTCAGCGAATGGCCGGGTCAGGCAGCGTTGCGGGAGGATCTGACGCAGGCTTTGTCTGCAGAAGATGACTATGAAACCCAGCTCGACCTCGCCCGGCGCTGGTGCAAGGAATGGCATTTCCGCATCGGCGTCCACCATCTGCGCGGGCTCATAGGCGGGGCGCAAGCGGGGCAGCAATACGCGGAACTGGCGCAGGCCGTCATCGCATCGGTTCTGCCTTGCGTTGAAACCCAATTCGCCAAAAAACATGGGCCAGCACCCGGGCGCGGGGCGGCGGTGCTGGGCATGGGCTCGCTCGGGGCCGGGCGGATCAATTCGCAATCCGATCTGGATATGATCGTCATCTATGACCCGCTGGATCAAGAGATGTCGGATGGTCCGCGTCCTCTGGCCACGCGCACCTATTACGCGCGCTTCACGCAGGCCCTGATCACCGCGCTGTCGGCCCCGATGTCGCAGGGACGCCTGTACGAGGTGGACATGCGCCTGCGCCCCTCGGGCAATCAGGGACCCGTCGCCACAAGCTGGAGCAGTTTCACCAACTATCAGCAGAACGAGGCCTGGGTTTGGGAACACCTCGCCCTGACCCGAGCGCATGTGGTGGCCGGAGATGCCGGGCTGGCCGAGGACATCGAAAGCTTCCGCACCGACCTACTCGCTCGTCCCCGCGATCGGGCCAAGGTTCTGAACGAGGTTGCTGAAATGCGCACCCGTCTGGCGGCGGCCAAGTCCCCGGCAGGCGTCTGGGATGCCAAGAATGGTCCCGGACGGATGATGGATATTGAATTGCTGTCCCAGAGCGGAGCCTTGCTGTCCGGCATGACAAAACGCGACGTACAGTCCGGGCTGGATGGCGCGGTCGCTGCCGGGCTGCTGGAGGTCGCGCAGACACAAACGCTGAAGGACTGTTACGCCCTATGCTGGTCCGTACAATGCGCGGCGCGTCTGCTTTCGGGCAAAGCCATCGAGGCGGACACGATTGGAGAGGGTGGCACGGCATTCCTCTGCCGGGCCACCGGTTTCGATCGGGTCGAAGAGCTGCAGACTGCGTTGCAGGACAGTTACACCACCGCCGCCGCGTTGATCGGCTATGTGGTTGAGGGAGGGTAAAGATGGCGCGCAGTGATGATCCGAATGATCACAAGGGGCTGATCCGCGAGGCCTATCGCATCGACGGCATTACCTTGCCCGAGTGCCGCAGCATCTTCCTTGATTGGGCGCTCAGCCTACCGGAAGACCGGGATCAGAAAGAGGCGTTAACCGCGCTGCATACGCTCTATGTCGCACAAGCGGGCGATCATCCGATGACGCAGGTTCTGGCCGAAGGGTTGCAATCGGCGCAGGCCTCGAAGCGGCGTGGCGGCTGGCGCAGCCGGAACCGCTAAGAGGGCTTTCACCTCAGCCGCTTCAGAGCTATGAGGGCGCCATGACCGCCTCATCCGACCGTCCCCGTATTCGCCTGAAACCCAAAGCCAACGCACGTGGGTTGCGCCATGGATTTCCATGGGTCTACGCCAACGACATCGTGACCGACCGGCGCACCCGCAAGATCGCTGCCGGAGCGTTGGCGGTGCTGGAAGACGACAAGCGGCAACCGATTGCGCTGGTTGCCGTCAATCCAGAGTCGAAAATCATGTGCCGGGTGCTGGATCGCGACATTGACGCCCAACTGAACACAGATTGGTTCGAAACTCGCTTGTGTCGTGCGCTGGAGATGCGCGAACGTCTGTTTGATGCACCATACTATCGCTTGATCCACGCTGAAGCCGACGGCTTTCCCGGCGTGATTGTTGACCGGTTCGGGGACGCCTGCGTCATCCAGCCCAACGCTGCCTGGGCCGAAGCGCATCTCGAAGCCCTGACGGATGCTCTGGTCTCGGTGACCGGGGTAACCACGGTACTGAAGAACGCAACCGGCCGCACCCGGGGGCTGGAGGGGCTCGACGACATAAACCAGACCCTGCGTGGAGCAGCCCCCGAAGCACCACTTCCGGTTCCCATGAACGGCGCGACCTACATGGCCGATCTGACCGGGGGTCAGAAAACGGGCCTGTTCTACGATCAACGTCCCAACCACGCCTTTGCAGCCCGCCTGGTGCATCCTGAGGCGCAGGTGCTGGACGTGTTCAGCCATGTCGGCGGCTTTGGTCTGGCCATGCTGGCGGGCGGTGCCGTCCAAGCACTCGCGATCGATGGTTCTGCCGCCGCTCTGGCGCTGGCGGAACAAGGGGCCGAGGCTGCAGGTGTCTCCGACCGCTTCCGCACCCGCCAGGGTGATGCGTTCGACGTTCTGACGCAACTGGGCGAGGAAGGGGCCAGATTCGATGTGGTGATCTGCGATCCACCGGCCTTTGCACCTTCGAAACAGGCGCTTGACGCTGGTTTGCGCGCCTATGAACGGATCGCGCGACTTGCTGCGCCGCTGGTGAAACCGGGCGGCTATTTGGGCCTGTGCTCTTGTTCCCACGCAGCGGACCTCGGTCGTTTCCGCGACGCTTCCTCACGCGGCATCGGTCGGGCAGGGCGGCAAGCACAGCTGATCCACACGGGCTTTGCCGGACCGGACCACCCGCAACTGCCGCAATTGGCCGAAAGCGGTTACCTCAAGGCCGTGTTCTACCGCCTATGAAAGCCGTTCTCGACACATGCGTCATCTATCCTACGGTGATGCGAGAGATGCTGTTGGGCGCGGCTAAGCTCGGTCATCTCCAGCCGATCTGGTCCGCGCGAATCCTCGAAGAATGGGCGCGCGCCGCCCGCAAGATCGGACCAATGGGCGAAACACAGGCCCGTGCTGAAATTGCCCTGACCCAATCACAATGGCCCAAGGCCGAACATCCTGCAGCGTCAGGATTGGAAAAACGCCTCTGGCTGCCGGATGCCGCCGATATCCACGTCCTCGCAACCGCCGTCGACAGTTCTGCCGATATCATCGTAACCGTGAATGCAAAGGACTTTCCCAAACATCTGCTGGCGGAAGAAGGTCTCGACCGTCGCGATCCCGACGGCTTGCTCCATAGTTTCTGGCTGAAAGACCCAGAAGGCATCGCCGCCATCGCCGCCGCTGTCCTGGCCGAGGCCAATCGTCTTTCTGGCGATCAATGGACCCTGCGCGCCTTGATGAAAAAAGCCCGTCTCCCGCGCCTCGGCAAAGCCCTCACAATCTGACAGGGTTCCTCCTGTGTCTCACGGCAGGGCCAGCCCCCTGCATCCGAACTTATCGACCCGATCTCCAACGCTGCTCAAGCACCTCTAGCGCTGCGATCCGTTCATCCGTCTTGGGATGGCTCATCAACCAGGCCGGAACCACGCCGGCGCGCTGCTCCGTCAGTTCCTCAAGCTTGTGAAACAGCGATTTCTGCGGCCCGATCCCGATCCCAGCCTTAGTTAGCAAGGCAGCGGCATACTCATCCGCCTCATACTCATCCCCACGCGACAGGCGCGAGGCCAGTAGGTGCGTCAGCATATTCGCAATCCACGCGCCGATGAAGGGAATGAACCGGTTCAGCAACATCATCAGCGCCGCCCGCATCGCGTTCTGGCCGGAAAAATCGATCATCCGCCGCCGTGCATGCCCCAACGCCACATGCCCCAGCTCATGCGCGATCACACTGGCCATCTCTTCGGCCGAGACCTCACCATTGCGAAACTTGCGATAGAACCCGCGCGTGATGAAAATACGCCCGTCCGGTGCGGCCAGCCCGTTCACCGGATCGATCTCGTAAATATAGACGGGCACCCGATCAATCTCCAACGCGGCTGCCAATCTGTCTGTCATGCGCTTGAGCGCAGGATCTGCCAATTCGGTTGACTTGGCATCCAGTTCACGATGGGTGCGCCAGACGGAAATCCGGTACATCGCAACGGCATAGGCAATGGCCAGCAGGATCGGGGTGAGGCGAAGCATGGCTTAGATATGGGCGGCCCGCCTTATAGAGGCAAGCCGCTATTCCCAACTTAACCCCGATTAGAGGGTGTTACGCAGTCCAATGCTACCGGCTAGGCGATGGCAACTGAAGGTTCGAGTGAAACTCGGAGAGAGACTGCTTGGTCAAAACCGCGCCCTTTGAAGCCTCGAAAAACGCATGTTCAGCCTCTTTCTCTGCAACCAAGGTGTCCGTTCTCAAATCCCTCACATCCGCCCGCAGATCGTCACGCGCCTCCTCATAGGCTTCCGCATCGCGTAGTTCGTCCTCAAATGCGCTGAGGTCGTCATCGTAATTCGGGTCTGTGGGATCAAGTGCGTCGATATCATCAGCGATGTCTTCACTGCTTCGGCCATCATAGCTCTCGTTCAGGTCACGCAGTTCGCGGCGTGCCTCATAGAGGTCTCCGCGCAGATTATAGTAGGTTTCCGCCGCGGCCTGATAGGTCGCGATCTTGCCCACATTGCTATTGGGTGAGGCGTTGCGGAACGCTGGGGTCGCCGCCTTGGACGCATTCAGGTTTCGTAGCTTGTCCGAGCCATAGGGGTCGGTGATCGCTGCAACAAGCGGATCACGGTAATAGCGGTAGCGGCCCTTCTTTCGATCGGAATATCGATTGCCATAGTGCAGCCGGTAATCAGTTTCTTCGTAGATATTCTTTTCGACCGAATAGTCGTAGTTACCGGGATCGTACGGCACCGGCTGGATCGTCGCCCCGTCCTTGTGCCGATAACCCGGCTGCGGCAGATCGAGATATCCATGGAACTCTTCCAGCGTTCCGTTAGTCAACGTCCGCCCTTTCGACGCGTCAAAGAACGCGGTTTCTGCATCCTGCAGAGCATCGCGGGTTTCGTATCTCAGATCCCTCACATCTGCCCGCAGATCGTCACGCGCCTCCTCATAGGCTTCCGCATCGCGTAGTTCGTCCTCAAATGCGCTGAGGTCGTCATCGTAATTCGGGTCTGTGGGATCAAGTGCGTCGATATCATCAGCGATGTCTTCACTGCTTCGGCCATCATAGCTCTCGTTCAGGTCACGCAGTTCGCGGCGTGCCTCATAGAGGTCTCCGCGCAGATTATAGTAGGTTTCCGCCGCGGCCTGATAGGTTGCGATCTTGCCCACATTGCTATTGGGTGAGGCGTTGCGGAACGCCGGGGCCGCCGCCTTGGACGCATTCAGGTTTCGCAGCTTGTCCGAGCCATAGGGATCGGTGATCGCTGCAACAAGTGGATCGCGATACTGACGTTTGTCGGATCTCTTCCCATTATGGGGCTTAGACTGATAATCCGTACGCGCAACCGGACGAGGAGAATACTCGACCGGAGCAACGGACGCCTTGCGGTGAGTTTTTTTTGTACGGTTCGCGCCCGATGTGGATTTCGCTCGCACGCGTTTGCCAAAGAGTTGCTCGACATCGCGTTTGAATTCTCGCCCCAGCCCGGCGAGCGTGGTTTTTTGAACCTTGCCGTTCTGGCCTTTGTTTTTGGCTGACCGTTGGGGCTTGGTTTTCTGCTTCTTATGCTTCTTGCCAAAGCCAAATGCCTTGTTCGAGCGTATGGTTCTGGATTTAGCCTTACCAGTATCTTTCCCAGCGCTTTTGGCGCCCTGACCTTTGCCGGATTTCCCTTTGTCTCCGCCTTTATTGCCTTTTCCAGAGTTACCCTTGCCGCCGCGTCCCTTGCCGTTCCCGTTGCTTTTGTCACTCTTCGCATAAGCAGCGTCTGGTGCCAGTGCGAAAGTGGCGACAGCGCCAGATGCAAGAACCAACGCGGTAATGGTCAATACGGAAGTCAGAATCTTGAGCAGTTTAGAATTGGTCATCTCAGCCCCCCAGCCTCAACCATTTTCTTTTTATATCACGAATTCGCGTGGGGCAGAGAATTTTACAACGATTGTCTCTGATGCGAGCATTGTGGGACGTGGATTACCAGAATATGAATCGATTGTTTCTGATATCGGGCCAATTCGGCGTCCAGCAAGGCTTAACGTGTCAGTTCTCGCATGCCCTGTTCCAGCCCGGCCAGCGTCATGGGCACCATGCGATCCTCGAAAATCTCCCGGATCATGCTGACCGAATGGGTGTACTCCCAATACTTCTCGGGCACCGGATTGATCCAGAGGTTCGACGTCCACTGCTCGCGTGCGCGCTGCAGCCAGACCTGACCGGCTTCCTGGTTCCAGTGCTCATTGGCACCGCCGGGATAGGCGATCTCATAGGGGCTCATTGAGGCGTCGCCGACAAAGATGCATTTGTAATCCGGGCCATAGGTGCGCAGAACCTCATGTGTCGGTGTCTGCTGGTCCCAGCGGCGGCGGTTGTCGCGCCAGACGCCTTCGTAAAGGCAGTTGTGGAAGTAGTAATATTCCAGATGCTTGAACTCGGTCCGGGCGGCGGAGAACAGTTCTTCGACCACCTTGATATGCGGGTCCATCGAACCGCCGACGTCCAGAAACAGCAGCACTTTGACGGCGTTGTGACGCTCAGGGCGGGTTTTGACGTCGAGATAACCGTGTTCGGCCGTGGCGCGGATGGTGCCGTCCAGGTCCAGTTCTTCGGCAGCACCTTCGCGCGCCCAACGCCGCAGGCGTTTCAGGGCAACCTTGATGTTGCGGGTGCCCAGCTCGACCGTATCATCGAGATTGCGAAACTCGCGTTTGTCCCAGACCTTCACAGCGCGCTGGTGGCGGCTTTCCTTTTGGCCGATGCGCACGCCTTCGGGGTTGTAACCATAGGCGCCAAAGGGCGAGGTTCCGGCGGTGCCGATCCATTTGTTGCCGCCTTGGTGACGGCCTTGCTGCTCTTTCAGCCGTTCGCGTAACGTCTCCATCAGCTTGTCGAACCCGCCGAGCGCCTCAATCTCAGCCTTTTCTTCGGCGCTGAGGTGCTTTTCGGCCATCTTTGCCAGCCAATCCGCCGGAATATCGACGGCTTCTAGGACCTGATCAAAGCTGATCTCGTTCAGGCCCTCGAAACTGGCCGCAAAGGCGCGGTCGAACTTGTCGATATTGCGTTCGTCCTTCACCATCGACACGCGGGCGAGGTAGTAGAACGCTTCGACGTCATAGGTCGCCAGCCCTTTCTTCATGCCTTCCAGAAAGGTCAGGTATTCGCGCAGGGATACGGGAATGCCAGCTTTGCGGAGGTTTTCGAAGAAGGGCAGGAACATAGGTCTAGACCATGCGAACCAGAATCAATGAGATGATCAGACCCAGCAGGGCAAAAGCGATGCCGTAACCGGCGGCATATTGCGCCATATCCGCGCCGCTGCCGTTGCGTTTGCGCGCGGCCCGGGCACCCAAAATCGCGCCCAGAATCGCCATGCCCAGAACCACTACCATCTGCCGTTATCCACCCGTGTTTGCAGTGGACGCCTGTGCAAGACCTTCCGACACCGAGCGCACCACCAAATCCGAGCCGAAGCCGTAGCGCGCCCACCCAATGCTGTCCAGTCTGACGGTGCGTGCCTGATCGATTTGTCCCGACTGTCGCAGGGCCTCGGACTTTAGTAACAGCAAAGTGGCAAGCAGGGCCGCATTTTCGGCCTTTGTCATGACCTTGATGGCATCGTTTAATTCAGGCAGCGCGTCTTCACCTTGGCCTTGCGCCAGCGCGAAGGCAGTGGTCTGCGCAGTCACATGCGCCCGCTGCACTTCGGTCCCGGGGGTGGCGTCGAGATACTTCAGAGCCAGCGCATATTGCAGTTGCGCCGCATCTGGATCATCGAACTGCCCCATGCGGCCCAGCAGATAATGCGGGTAGGCACGGCGGTGATCGGTCCAGCCTTGCTGCTTGCCGATCCGGGCGGCTTCTTCTGCGGCTTTGACCCGCTTGGCCGAGCCTGAGCCGGATCCCAAAGCACGTTGTACGGCGTTGATCCAGGCGCGAGGCGTCTCGGTCACAGGTTGCGGGGCAATCCGGTCGCCGCGCGGGTTCAGTCGGCTGAGTACGCCGGGCAGGACTGCCGCAACCTGTTCCTGGGTCATGCCGCTTTGCAGTTCGGGCGCATAGGCCGTGCGCAAGATCAGCATGTCGAACCCGGTTAACACGGTGTGGAAATTGTCGTCGTTGAACACCGAATCTGGCAGGCGATACAGGTCGTTCAGCGGACCGAGCGCCTGGGCCAGCTCTTCATGCAGGCAGTCGCGAACTTCCTGCGGGCTGGCGTCATAGGGGATGAAGATCCCGATCCGCTCGCGGCTGCGCAACTCGGTCCAGTTGCTTTTGCTTTTGCGTCGATCACGGCGGTATTCTTCCAGGCTTGAGGCATTGGGCACCACGAAACATGCCGCTTGCGGCAGGATACGACGGATTTGCTTCTGACTGACTGCTTCGATGGTGATGCTCGCCTGACCTTCCGGGATCTGGCGGATGTCGATTCGCGCCTCACGCTGCAACCGGGTCAGCAGGCGGCTGAGGTCGGTCTGCATCGAAGGCGGAGGCGTTCCGGTTAGTCGCACGGTGATTGGGCCTTCGAACCGGGTGAAGACCGGCAGTTCAGCACCGCTTTCCAGAGCGAAATGCAGCGATAGGAAATCCGCCGCGATGTTCTTGTTGGACCGGGCAGGCGCGCTGGGACGGGCGGTGCCAAACGTCTTGGACGGGGGCAGCGCCTCCTCGATCACCTTGATGCGCGTCGGCAGCTCGATCCGGTCGACCGAGGTACAGGCGGAGAGAGCCGCCAGCAGGAGGGCTGCACCCAGACGCTTCATGGTCGTTGATACTTCAGAAACGGCGTTAATTTGCCGATGCGGTCGTAAAGCTGGCGCGCGGTGTGATTGAATTCCTGCGTCAGCCAATAGACGTTCGGCGCTTGTTGCCGGTCAGCTTCGTCATAAACCGCCTGAATCAGCGCACGCCCTGCACCGGTGCCGCGCGCCTCGGGGCGGGCATAGAGGTCCTGCAGATAGCAGACGCGTTCGACCTTCCAGGCATGGCGGTGAAACAGATAGTGGGTCAGCCCCACCAGCCTGCCGTCCAGCTCGGCCACAAAGCAGGAAAAGTCTTGCGGATCATCACCTAAGAGGCGAGTGAAGGTGGTGTCATAGACCTCCTCCGAGACCTCGGACTCATAGAATGCCAGATAGTCGCGCCACATCTCGGCCCACGCCGCCCGGTCGTCGGGGCGCAAAGGGCGGATGATGGGGACGGTCGACATTTTCGGATTTCCTGCTCTGCGGGGCCCGTTTACATGCCGGGCTTTGGTTGTGGCAATGCTGACATCCGGCCCCGCGGAAGGCAAGCCGTGATCACCGGATGTTCAAGTGTTCAGCGTTTGCTGCGCGCCATAAATGCAAGGCGTTCGAACAGATGCACGTCCTGCTCATTCTTCAGAAGTGCGCCATGCAGCTTGGGCAGTGCATTGGCCCCATCACGCTTTAGGTCTTCTGCCGTCAGATCCTCGGCCAGCAACAGCTTGAGCCAATCCAGCACCTCCGAGGTCGAAGGCTTTTTCTTCAGCCCCTGCGTCTCGCGGATCTCGTAGAACTGCGTCAGGGCAGTGGTCAGCAGCGCATCCTTGATGCCGGGGTGATGCACCTCGACAATGCGGCGCATGGTGGCCTCATCCGGGAAACGGATGTAGTGGAAGAAACAGCGACGCAGGAAGGCGTCGGGCAGTTCCTTTTCGTTGTTCGAGGTGATTATCACGATGGGGCGGTTCTTGGCCTTGATCGTCGCGCCGGTCTCGTAGACATGGAACTCCATCTTATCGAGTTCCTGCAGCAGGTCGTTGGGGAATTCGATATCGGCCTTGTCGATCTCATCGATCAGCAGGACGACCTTTTCATCAGCTTCAAACGCCTGCCAAAGCTTGCCCTTGCGGATGTAGTTCGAGACATCGTGCACACGCTCTTCACCCAGCTGGCTGTCGCGCAGACGGCTGACCGCGTCATATTCGTACAGACCCTGCTGCGCGCGGGTTGTGGATTTCACATTCCATTCGATCATCGTCAGCCCCAGCGCGCCGGCCACCTGCTTGGCCAGCTCGGTCTTGCCAGTGCCGGGTTCGCCTTTGACCAGCAGCGGGCGTTCCAGCGTCACGGCAGCGTTCACGGCAATATTCAGGTCGTCGGTGGCGACGTATTCGGCGGTGCCTTGGAAGCGTGCGGTCATGTGACCCTCATGTAGTGGAGCAATATTCAATCCGGGTTACAGAGAGGCGACATTTTTGACAACCCGGATCGCAACGTCGCTACGCTCTGGCCGGACATTGAAGTGATTCGTCGATGCTTCATTAAGCTTGCGGTTGAACCTGCCCGGAAATTGCCCGGTTCCTTCCACAATGAATTTAGCTTTTGTTGTTAGTGGTCTCATATTTAGACATGCCGGAGCGACGGCGCGTCGGGTAACACGTTTGCATAGTGACATTCCTGACGTGGTCGGATACACGCTCCGCAGAAGGGGGTGCCGAATGTCAGGTGATACAACCGCTACCGACGTTTCAGCCCATACCGAGGGAGCAACAATGAAGCAGGAAGTTTTTCTGCCGGAGGATTACCGTCCGGCCGAAGATGAACCTTTCATGAATGATCGTCAGCTTGAGTATTTTCGTCGCAAGCTGCTGGATTGGAAAAACGAGCTTTTGGCAGGCAGCCGCGATACGATCGAAGGGCTGCAGGACAATACCCGCAACATTCCGGATGTCGCCGACCGCGCTAGTGAGGAAACGGATCGTGCGCTGGAACTGCGCACCCGGGATCGTCAGCGCAAGCTGGTCGCCAAGATCGACTCGGCCCTGCGTCGGATCGATGAGGGGGAATACGGGTATTGCGAGAAAACCGGTGATCCGATCTCGCTCAAACGTCTGGATGCGCGGCCGATTGCAACCATGACGCTTGAGGCACAAGAGCGTCACGAGCGCCGCGAAAAGGTTCACCGCGACGATTGATCGCTGGAAATAGACAGAAACATCAAACGCCGGGGTCTTCCACTCCGGCGTTTTTGCGTTATGGCGGAGGCATGAATATCAAGGGTCTGAAATTCTGCGTCATCGGTGGCGGTATCGGCGGGTTGGCGGCGGCGCTGGCGCTGCGTCAGCGCGGTGCACAAGTGACAGTGTTCGAACAGACTCCTGAACTTACCGAGGTTGGGGCAGGCCTGCAGATCAGCGCGAACGGCATGGTGGTTCTGCGTGCTTTGGGTGTGGTTGGAGACGTGCCTGAGGCCGGACAACGCTCGGCGGGGACTGTGCTGCGGGACTATCGCAAAGGGCGTGTGATTAGTCGGGTTGCCGGGCCTGCGGCAGGGGCCACCTATTATTATCATCGGGCCGATCTCCTGGACCTTCTGCATAAGGCGGCCGAGCGGGCAGGGGTAAACATCCGTCTGGGTGCGCGCGTTACCGAGGTCCGCAAACATCCCGGAGAGGCCGAGGTTGTTCTGGCCTCGGGCGAAAGGCTGCACGCCGAATGCGCCATCGCCGCCGACGGTGGCCGCAGCGTGATCCGCCCGTTGTTAAACGGCCCCGAGACACCGGAGTTTACCCATCAAATCGCATGGCGCGCGACCGTGCCCTGGTCTGAACGCGTCGAGACCCCACGCGCCTCGCTGACGATGGGCCCTGGCCGTCACGTGGTCAGCTATCCGCTGCGGAATCAGAGCCTGATGAATATCGTCGCTATCGAAGAACGTTCGGATTGGCGCGAGGAAGGCTGGCGTCGTGAGGGTGATCCGGACGACCTGCGCACGCGGTTTGCCGATTTCGGAGGGCCGGTTCGCGATCTGTTGAACCAGGTGGATGAGGTACATCTATGGGCGCTGTTCCTGCGCCCGGTTGCCCGAAGCTGGCAGAATGGTCGTCTGGCATTGCTCGGCGATGCAGCACACCCAACCCTTCCGTTCA
The DNA here is from genome assembly GCF_056537345.1 of Ruegeria sp. CF4. Lineage (NCBI taxonomy): Bacteria > Pseudomonadati > Pseudomonadota > Alphaproteobacteria > Rhodobacterales > Roseobacteraceae > Ruegeria > Ruegeria sp. CF4. The sequence goes on from NZ_JBQFRJ010000001.1 coordinate 557,193, forward strand.
TGGCACAAGGTGCCTGTTTGGCGCTGGAAGACGCGTGGGTTCTGATCCGCGCGTTTGAGGAGCAATCCGGCGTGGCACAGGCTTTGTCCGCCTATGAGGCAAAGCGTCGACCACGCGCCAGACAGGTGGTGGCCGCCGCAAACGCGAATGCACGCAATTTCCATTTGCGCGGCCCGATGCGTCTGGCGGCGCAAGCGGCGCTCTCGGTGATTGGCCCGCGACTGTCACGTAAATATGATTGGATCTATGCCTACGACGCGACGGCGTGACCGGTCAGAGGTCGAGGTCGACCCAGACCGGTACGTGATCTGACGGCTTTTCATGCCCACGCACTTCGGCATCTATCCGGCAGTCGCGCATCAGGTCAGCCGCTTGCGGTGTCAGCAGGAAATGGTCGATCCGAATACCGTCATTCCGGTTCCAGGCGCCAGCCTGATAGTCCCAGAACGAATAGTGACCCGGTCCTTGAGTTCGGGCGCGAAATGCCTCTGTGAAACCAAGATTTAGGATTTTCCGAAACGCCGCACGGCTTTCAGGTCGAAACAGAGCGTCCTCACGCCAGGCCTCGGGCCTTTTGGCATCCTCTGCTTGCGGAATTATGTTGTAGTCACCGGCCATCAAAGCGGGCTCTTCCGAGGCCAGAAGCGCGCGCGCCCGGTCGTATAGCCGCTGCATCCACGCAAGCTTATAATCGTATTTAGGGCCCGGAACCGGGTTCCCGTTTGGCAGATAGAGGCCACAAATTCTAAGGGCCCGTTTACCCACCACTGTCGCCTCAATCCAACGCGCTTGTTCGTCCGCGTCGTCGCCCGGCAAGCCTCGCGTCACATCTTCAAGCGGGAGCTTAGACAGGATCGCAACACCATTGAAACTCTTCTGTCCGTGGGTTTCGACATTGTAGCCGCGCTCTTCGAACATTTCGCGCGGGAAGTTCTCGTCCACCGACTTGATCTCTTGCAAGAGTACGATATCCGGTTGCGCGTCATCCAGCCAACGGGGCAGAGCCTCAGCCCGCGCCTTGATGCCATTGATGTTGAACGTGGCGATTTTCATGCGCGATCCTCCGACAGCTTTATGGCAACCTATCGCGCAGAACCGGGCGAACGGCAAGTCGAGACGGTGGGAAGCGAGGGGCCAGCCCCTCGCGCTCCCCGGGATATTTTTGGCCAGATGAAGAAACGGATTCTTAACCAGTTTGTTTGTAAAGTGATCAGGCGGTACAGGCGGGGACGCCGATGACCGCGCCAGGTGAAGCTCTCTGGTCTTCGGCTCAGAGAGCGGATCCCTCTTCATCTGGCCAAAAGTATTCTGGGGGTGTGGGGGCAAAGCCCCCACGCGAGCTTACATCGAAAATGATGTGCCACAGCCGCAGGACGAGGTGGCGTTCGGGTTTTCGATCACAAACCGTGCACCGATCAGTTCCTGGGTGAAATCGATCACCGCGTTTTCCAGAAACGGCAGTGAGATCGCGTCGACAATGACTTTCTGGCCCTTGCCTTCGAGGATCAGGTCGTCGTCTTTCGGAGTGTCCAGTGCGATTTCATATTGAAAACCGGAACATCCGCCACCTTCAACCGCGACGCGCAGGGCTTGGCCCTGATCTGCAGCGCCGATTTCGGCCAGGCGATCGAAGGCGCGATCTGTGACGATTGGGGGCAGATTCATGCCGGTCTCCAAAGGTTTATTTCCTCAGCGCAGTACAATATATGAAACCTGAAGACAGGCGACAAGGACAAGACCTTTGGAAAGAGCGGGTTTTGCCTCGGATCCGGGCCGCGCAAGGGGGCGGCTTGTGCCGGAGGAAGAGAGCAGCTTTCGGTCGTGCTTTCAGCGCGACCGCGACCGGATCATTCATGCCAGCGCGTTTCGGCGCCTCAAGCATAAGACGCAAGTATTTGTGGAGCATGAGGGGGACAGCTACCGCACGCGCTTGACCCATTCGATTGAAGTGGCGCAAGTCGCGCGGACCATTGCTGGTGCGCTGGGCTTGAATCCGGAATTGACCGAGGCTGTGGCGCTGGCGCATGATCTGGGTCATACACCGTTCGGACATACAGGCGAGGATGCGCTTCATGCGCTGATGGCGCCGTATGGCGGCTTCGACCACAACGCGCAGGCCATTCGGATCGTGACCAAGCTTGAGCGTCACTATGCCGAGTTCGACGGATGCAACCTGACCTGGGAATGTCTGGAAGGTATCGCCAAGCACAATGGACCTGTGGTTGGCGAGTTGCCCTGGGCTTTGGCTGAATGCAATCAGGGCTTTGATCTCGAACTCCATACACATGCGAGTGCCGAGGCGCAGGTGGCCGCGCTTTCAGATGATATAGCTTACAACAATCACGATCTGTTTGATGGGTTGCGCGCGGGACTGTTCAGCGATGAGGATATCCAGCAGCTTCCCATAATCGATGCCTGTTTCGATGATGTGGATGCTAAATATCCAGATCTGGACGCTTACCGCCGCAGGCACGAGGCATTGCGGCGGGTCTTTGGTGTGATGGTCTCGGACGTGATCGACACGTCGCGCGGGCTGATCTCAGCTTCGGGGGCACAGACGGTCGAAGAGATCAGACATCTGGGTTATCCGGTCATTCAATTCTCGGATGCGCTGTGGATGCAGCTCAAGCAGATCCGGGCATTCCTCTTTTCACGTATGTACCGCGCGCCCAGCGTGATGCAGGTGCGTGCCAAGGTCAGCAAAGTGGTTGAGGAATTATTCCCGATCTATCTGAACGATCCGAAGCAAATGCCGCGACATTGGCATCGCGATATCGAGGCCGCAACCGATGAAACTGCTTTGGCCCGGATCGTCTCAGATTACATCGCGGGCATGACCGACAGGTTTGCGCTGCAGGATCATGCCCGACTGACCGGAGATCACTCGATCGCGATATAGGCGATGGCCCAGACCTGCTGGCTGGCATGTGTTTGAGCCAATTCTGCGTCATCCGTAGCCGGAAAAACGATCATGGTAGGGCCGTAACCACCGATGCCCATGGGTGCACCATCTGCATGGGTGGCCACGATGGGTCGGTGTGTTTCGATGCTTTGCCACGGGATTTCCGCCTGATAGCCGTCCAGCGCCATGGGCAGGGCAGATTTGCCCTCGGCCCCGGCCATCGCCATCACGTCAGACAGCAGAGGCCCTGAGAAGGTATAGTCGCGCTGGTTGTCTGGGGGGCCGTAGGGGATGGTAATCTCGATCTGCTCCAACCCGTCCAGCATCGCCGCGTCAAAACCTGATGCGCCGGCATGTGTAACTTCGAGGTGGTCGAGCAGGCCGCCGTCATTCTCACCACGTGGGGGCAGGTTGGTTTCGGTGACGGCGCCACCAAGCGTTAGCAATATATGGCCCTGTGGCGAGGGCATTTCGGCCCAGCTGGGCAAGGCGGTAGTCAGCAACAGGGCAAAGGGCAGGGTGAGGCGCATCAAAGGGCTCCGGTCAGCTTTTTTTCGACCTTAGCCCTGTTCGCGGCTAATCCAAGCTCAAACTTTAGGCGTCCATTGACCTTGGCGGTTTGCGTGGTAAACCCCGCGACAAGCAAAAGGACATCCGAAATGAACCTGTTTTCCGAGATCCGCGGCCTTGTACTGGACGCGCTGGCGCAGATGCAATCCGAAGGTGCGCTGCCAGAGGGGTTGAGCTTTGACAACGTGGCGGTCGAACCGCCGCGCGATGCCGCGCATGGAGACATGGCGACCAACGCGGCCATGGTGCTGGCAAAACCGGCGAAGATGAAGCCGCGCGACATTGCTGACGTACTGGCCGGAAAGCTGGCGGCAGATGAACGGGTCACCAGTGCTGAGGTGGCAGGGCCGGGCTTCCTGAACCTGCGTCTTGTGCCGTCGGTTTGGCAGGGCGTTCTGGCGGCGGTGCTTGAGACGGGCACGGACTATGGCCGCTCAACCATGGGGCATGGGCAGAAGGTGAATGTCGAGTACGTCTCGGCCAACCCGACCGGTCCGCTGCATGTGGGCCATACGCGGGGCGCGGTGTTCGGTGACGCTCTGGCAAGTTTGCTGGCCTATTCCGGCCATGACGTGACACGTGAATACTACATCAACGATGGCGGCGCGCAGGTCGATGTGTTGGCGCGCTCAGCCTATGAACGGTATCGCGAAGCCAACGGGCTGAGCCCCGAGATTGCCGAGGGGCTGTATCCCGGCGATTACCTGATCCCGATCGGTGAGGCGCTGAAGGAGAAATACGGCGACAGCCTGATCGACAAGCCGGAAAGCGAATGGCTGGAAGAGCTGCGCAACTTTGCCACCGACGCAATGATGGACCTGATCCGCGCCGACCTGAAGGCGCTGGGTGTTGAGATGGATGTGTTCTTCTCAGAGAAATCACTCTATGGCACGGGCCGGATTGAGGCTGCACTGCAGTCGCTGACCGATAAGGGCCTGATCTATGAAGGCGTGCTGGAGCCTCCCAAAGGCAAGAAACCCGAAGATTGGGAACCGCGCGAGCAAACTCTGTTCAAATCGACCGAGCATGGCGATGATGTCGACCGCCCGGTCAAGAAATCGGACGGCAGCTGGACCTATTTTGCACCGGATATCGCTTATCACTACGACAAGGTAAGCCGTGGCTATGACGCTCTGATCGACGTATTTGGCGCGGATCACGGAGGCTATGTGAAGCGGATGAAAGCTGCTGTGTCGGCGCTATCAGATGGCAAGGTGCCGCTGGATATCAAGCTGACTCAGTTGGTGAAGCTGTGGAAGAACGGCGAGCCCTTCAAGATGTCCAAACGCGCCGGGAACTTTGTTACGCTGCGCGATGTGGTCGATCAGGTCGGGCCTGATGTGACCCGTTTTGTGATGCTGACTCGCAAGAACGACGCGCCGCTGGATTTCGATTTCGATAAGGTGCTGGAACAGAGCCGAGAGAACCCGGTGTTCTACGTGCAATACGCCCATGCCCGGGTCATGAGTGTCCTTCGCCGTGCCGCTGAGGCCGGGATTGCCACCGATGACGCAACCCTTTCCGGGGCTGATCTGGGCAAGATTGACCACGCATCTGAGCTGACCGTTGCCAAGAAGCTGGCAGAATGGCCACGTCTGGTTGAAATCGCTGCGCGCACCAATGAACCGCACCGGGTTGCTTTCTATCTATATGAATTGGCAGGAGATTTTCACGCGCTGTGGAACAAGGGCAACGACGAAACCCAGCTTCGCTTTATTCAGGATGGCGATGTTGCCACAAGCCAGTCGAAAATCGCATTGGCGCGCGCTGTTTCTGTTGTGATTTCAGCGGGCTTGGGTATTCTTGGCGTTACCCCGGCGCAGGAGATGCGGTAAACAATATCGCCCGAACCGCCGGTCTGAGGTAGGCAAGAAATGACCCGCGCGCCACTTTTTAAGGCGCGAAACGGGCGGTGAGGCGGATATGGCACGTTACGATTACTCGGGGCAGGCAAGCCCCGAGCAGATGCATTACTCGAATCAAACGCATCCTGAAGATGCGTATGGCTATCCCGACGAAAGCTATGGCTATGACGAGGCCCCGCGCGCAGGCGCAGGGTTGGGTCGCATTGTCAATGTGCTTGGGGCGGTTGCGTCTCTGGCACTGGTCGCAGGCGTTGGCGTCTGGGGTTATCAATTGATCATGCGCGACGTCAGCGGCGTGCCGGTTGTGCGGGCTGCCGAAGGGCCCATGCGCGTGCAGCCCGAGAACCCGGGTGGCACGCCTGCCGATCATCAGGGTCTGGCTGTGAACGCTGTGGCCGCAGTTGGAACTGCAGCCCCCCCGGCGGATCGCCTGATCCTTGCCCCGCGCCCTGTGTCGTTGACCGACGAAGACACGCCTATGGCTGCGCTTGAGGCGACAAACGCCGTGCAAGTGATCGAAGAACCCGCCACCGATCAAGCCGTCGTGAATGCACTGGTCGAAGGGCTTGCCGCCGAAACCCAGCCTGAGCAGGGTGAAGAGCAGGGCGTGCAACTCGCCGCGCTAGTCACGCCAGAAGAAGAGCCCGCAATTGATCCGGTTGATTACGCCGCACAACAGCCTGACCCGGCGATTGCTGCGCTGCCGGGCGTGCGCCGGTCGCTGCGCCCGCAGGTGCGTCCGGCCCGCGCTACGCCCAGTTCCATCACGTCTAACAGCGCCACCGAGGCGGCGATCAACGCGGCCGTAAAGGCTGCCGTTGGTCAGGATGTGGACCCCGACACGTTGGCCAAAGGGACACGGCTGGCGCAGCTTGGTGCCTATGAAAGCGCTGATGTAGCCCAGGCCGAATGGGCGCGATTGAATGGTCGCTTTGGCGAGTATATGGATGGAAAGCAGCGCGTTATCCAGAAAACCTCAAGTGGTGGACGCACCTTCTATCGCCTGCGTGTCATGGGGTTTGATGATCTGAGCGACTCGCGTCAGTTTTGTGCCGCCTTGGTCGCGCAGGGCGCCGATTGTATTCCGGTCGCCGTTCGTTGAAGTTCGGAGCAGTCATCACCGATGCCCATGGGCTGCGCCTGACGGCAGACGAGAAAGCCCTGTTCAAAGAAATGAACCCGTTCGGGTTCATTTTGTTTGCCCGCAACATTGAAACCGCCGACCAGACTCGCGCCCTGTGCGACGATTTCCGCGAGGCCGTTGGCCGAAATTGTCTGATCACCGTGGATCAGGAGGGGGGCCGCGTGCAGCGCCTGCGCGCACCTTTGGCCCGTGAATGGATGCCTCCGCTGGACCATGTCGCGCGTGCCGGGGATCAGGCTGAGCGTGCGATGTATCTGCGCTATCGCCTGATTGCGGATGAACTGCTGGCTCTGGGCATCGACAGCAACTGTGCACCGATGGTCGATCTGGCCCGCGACGATACCCATGCATTCCTGAAGAATCGCTGCTATGCCTCTGATCCAGAACAGGTTTCTGCGATAGGATGGGCCGTTGCGAACGGCCATCTGGATGGTGGTGTGCTGCCGATTGTGAAGCACATGCCTGGCCATGGCTTATCAACGCTCGATAGCCATCACGACCTGCCGCATGTGGATCTTTCGCTGGATGCGCTGGAAGAGGCCGATTTTGCCCCGTTCAGAGCGCTCAATGATCTGCCGATGGGGATGACGGCGCATCTGGTTTATGACCAGATTGACCCTCGGCCTGCGACGATCTCGGCTGGAATGATGACGCTGATCAGGGAGCGGATCGGTTTCGACGGTCTGATCATGACCGACGATATCACGATGAAGGCTTTGCAGGGCACGCCCGCTGATTTGGCCCGTCAGGCGCTGGACGCCGGATGCGATGTGGCCTTGCACTGCAACGGGGCCTTTGAAGAACGTGCTAAGGTGCTCGAAGCCGCTGGTGAGATGTCGGATGCGGCACAAGCCCGCGCAGATCGGGCGTTGGCCCAGCGGCAACCGCCACAGGAACTTGACATCCAAGCCGCCGAGGCGGAACTATCTGCCCTAATGGGCGGGCAGGTATATGCAGGATAACCTTTTCAGCGAAGACCCGGTCTCGGTCGCGGATCGGCTTGCAGCCGAAGCGCTGATTGTTGACGTTGATGGGTTTGAAGGCCCGTTGGATGTGCTGCTGACCCTGTCGCGGACGCAAAAGGTGGATCTGCGCAAGATCTCGGTTCTGGCGCTGGCGCAGCAATATCTGACATTCGTCGAAAAGGCACGGCAACTGCGGATCGAACTGGCCGCCGACTATCTGGTCATGGCTGCGTGGCTGGCCTTTCTCAAATCCCGTTTGCTGTTGCCCCCTGATCCGGATGATGAAGGGCCGTCGGGTGAGGAACTGGCCGCGCACCTCGCGTTCCAGTTGGAACGCCTGCAGGCCATGCGTGATGCCGCCGCACGGCTGATGGCGCGTGATCAGCTGGGTCGCGATTTCTTCAAGCGCGGGCAGGGCGAGGATGTCACCCGCATCCGCACCGTGACCTACTCCGCCACGCTGCTGGACCTGATGCAGGGCTATGCGCGTATCCGCACTCGTGACGAATTCCGTCCCTTCGTCATGGACCGTGATGCCGTCTTTACGATGGAACAAGCGCTGGAGCGGATGCGGCCCTTGATTGGCTTTGCCGGTGCTTGGACGGACATGGAGACCTATCTGCCCGAAGGCTGGGATGCCGACCCGGTGCGCCGCCGTTCGGCTACCGCTGCGACCTTTGCAGCCTCGCTGGAGCTGGTGAAAGAAGGACATATGGAGATCAAGCAAAGCGAAACCTTTGCCCCGATCCATCTGCGTAAGAGGACCGAAACACGTGACTGACGCACCCGAAGAAACAGGTACGCTGTTCGAAGCACCTCCGCTGGCTGAACAAGAGCGGATGGTCGAAGCTGTGCTGTTCGCAAGCGCCGAGCCGGTGACGATTGGTGATCTTGAAGCGCGGATGCCTCATGGCAGCAATGCCGCGCAAGCCGTTGAATCGCTTCAGAAGCGCTATGAAGGGCGTGGTGTGCGTGTCGTACGAGTGGGCGAGGCTTGGGCGATCCGTACCGCACCCGATCTGGGCTTTCTAATGCAGAAGGAAACAGTTGAGACCCGCAAGCTGAGCCGGGCCGCAATCGAAACGCTGGCGATCGTCGCCTATCACCAGCCCTGCACGCGGGCCGAGATCGAGGAAATCCGCGGTGTTTCCGTCTCGCGTGGCACCATCGATCAGCTTCTTGAAATGGAGTGGATCAGGCTAGGTCGACGCCGCATGACGCCGGGTCGTCCGGTGACCTTTGTGGTGACGCCCGAGTTTCTGGATCATTTCGGCTTGGAGAATGCCCGCGACCTGCCGGGCCTGAAAGAGCTGCGCGCCGCAGGGTTGCTGGAAAACCGGCCTCCGCCCGGCACCGTGCCTCTGGGCGAGGGGCAGGAAGCAGACGAGGACGAAGATCAGACAGAGCTGTTCGAGGAAGAGTGATCGGACAGCCCTTTTGTTGCCGCAGAACGTGCCTATTGTAGAGTGCAGGAAACGGAGTTGAGCCAATGAATGCCAATCGGATCATCGACATGATCGTGCGCCAAGTGACCCGTCGCCTTGTGAACCATGGGGTCAACAAGGGGATCGATCTGGCAAGCCGAGTGGGACGCAAACCGGATCAGTCAGAGACCCCGGGCAACCCGGAAGCTGACCGCCAGATGCACGACACCGCCGCGCGCCAGAAACAGAACGCCAATCAGATGAAGCAGATGACCCGCCAGATGCGCAGGTTCATGAAGTTCTGAGGATCAACCAACAGCCTTGAAATGCTTGGACAATTTCAGGCCCTGACCCTGATAGTTCGAAGCAATGCCTGCGCCATATAGCTGCGTCGGCATCTCAGCCATCTTCTCATAAACCAGCCGCCCAACGACCTGTCCGTGCTCAAGCACAAAGGGCGCCTCATGGCAGCGTACTTCCAGCACACCACGTGATCCGGCACCACCCGCTTCGGCATGACCGAAACCCGGGTCGAAGAACCCGGCGTAATGCACACGGAACTCACCCACCATGGCCAGATATGGGGCCATTTCTGCGGCGTACATTGGTGGGATATGCACCGCCTCGCGGCTGACGAGGATGTAGAACGCACCGGGGTCAAGGATGATGCGCCCGTCCTTGGTGCGCACCTCCTCCCAATATTCCTGCGGGTCGTATTCGCCGATCCGGTCCAGATCGATCACCCCGGTATGGGGTTTGGCGCGATAACCGACCAGATCGGTGTCGGGCAGCTGCAGATCGACCGAGAACCCCAGGCCGTCCTGAATGACGGCTGGCCCGTCGACCAACGGCGTCTGTCCATGCAACGCGGTCAGCTCGGCGTCGCTCAGCACAGCCTGACCCTTACGGAAGCGGATTTGATTCAGCCGCATGCCTGGGCGCACCAGCACCGAAAAAGAACGCGGGCAAATCTCGGCATAAAGCGGACCGGTATAACCTGCGGGCACCCGGTCAAACTCGGTGCCGCCATCGGTGATGGTGCGGGTCAACAGGTCAAGCCGTCCGGTCGAGCTTTTGGCGTTGGCCACGGCGCTGACATCGCCGGGCAGCGCAAGCGCTTCCATCAGGGGTACCAGATAAACGCAGCCTTTTTCCAGAACCGCGCCGTCGGTGATGTCGATGCGATGCATCTCGAACTCAGCCAGACGATCTGCAACGGTGCGTCCTTCGCCTGCCAGGAACGAGGCACGCACCCGATAAGCCACTGTTCCCAAACGCAGATCAAGGCTGGCCGGCTGCACTTGGGCCGGGATAACATCCGGGTTCGCAGTGATCTCACCACGCGCGATCATCGCTTCCAGCTGCTGGTTTGGGCAAACACCTGTCATCTTGATCCCCCCTGATGCCAGAGCGGGATCCGGCCTATGTGCCATAAACGTCGGTGTGATTTGGTCGGGCTAGCAGGACTCGAACCTGCGACCTTCCGTCCCCCAGACGGACGCGCTACCAGGCTGCGCCATAGCCCGACGTTGAGGTGTTCATAAAGACTTTCCCGGCAGGGGCAAGAGGAAATCATCGCCTTTTTTGCTATCCCGCCGCGTGGTGTTCAACGCGATCCAGCCAGCTGCGCAGATCCTTTGCGATCGGCGCAATTTGCTTCAGCAGCTCGTCGTCATAGTCGCCTCGATTCCACGCCAGCGAAGCAATACCCCCCATCAACGGAGCCGCATCGACCTCATCAGGCTGTTGTGGCTGTTCCACGGCTGCCGGGGCCGGGGGCTTTGTGGCGGCGGGCTGGACAGGCTCACCCAGGTCCAAGTTGATCTGATCCGCTGGCTCTGCCGCCGGTTTTGCGGTGAAGGGCACAACCGTGCTTTCGGGCGCAGGCTCTGGCGCGGTTTCGTCGAGCGCGGGAGACAAAGACGCCACATGTGCCACACCTTGTTCGCGCAGGATGCGCTGAACGCCTTTGATGGTGATCCCATCTTCATGGAGCAGTTTCTTGATGCCACCCAGCAGGCGCATATCATTGGGGCGGTAGTATCGCCGCCCTCCGGCTCGTTTGACGGGCTTGACCTGCGTGAACTTGCTTTCCCAGAATCGCAGCACATGAGCCTGAACTCCGAGCCAATCCGCAACTTCACTGATCGTGCGAAATGCGTCGGGGGACTTACTCATAACACAGACGTCCTGAACTTACTTGCGATTCCCGGCTGCGACGCGATCCTTCATCAGGTGCGACGGGCGGAAGGTCAGCACGCGGCGCGGCTGGATAGGAACTTCTTCACCGGTTTTGGGGTTGCGGCCAATGCGGGCGGTTTTGTCCCGAACGCTGAACGTGCCAAAAGACGAAATCTTCACTTGCTCGCCACGCACCAGCGCGTCGGACATGTGGTTCAGTACGCTTTCGACCAACTGCGCGCTTTCGTTGCGTGACAGGCCTACCTCACGGAAGACGGCCTCGCTCAGATCCATTCGGGTTAGTGTTTTGTCGCCCATACTTTTTCCCCTGTTGATGGGGAAGCATATGGCGATGCGAAATTCGCTGTCAATATCAATGAATTGCGGGCGGCTCTGTAAGCCGGATTGTGCCGGTTACCAGCGTAGGGCGACCGCGCCCCAGGCCAAACCGCCACCGATGGCTTCAGTCACGATCAGATCGCCCTGTTTGATCTGTCCACGCTGCTTGCCAACGGACAGTGCCAGGGGAATCGATGCTGCCGAGGTGTTGCCGTGGTCCTGAACCGTGACGACGACATGATCCATCGGCAGGCCCATTTTCTTGGCGGTGCCCTGAATGATGCGGATATTGGCCTGATGCGGCACGATCCAGTCCACATCGTTGCTGGTCAGGCCCGCACGTTCCAGCGCGACCTCGGCTGTTCTGGCCAGTTTCTCGACGGCGTGACGGAAAACCTGATTGCCTTGCATGCGCAAATGCCCGGTGGATTGGGTCGAGACCCCGCCATCGACATAAAGCAGATCCTTGTAACGCCCGTCCGAATTCAGATCGGTCGCCAGAATGCCACGATCATCAGGCGTGCCATTGCCTTCCTGTTCTTCCAGCACCAATGCACCTGCGCCATCGCCGAACAAGACGCAGGTCGAACGATCGGTCCAGTCCATGATTCGCGAAAAGGTCTCGGCCCCGATCACCAGCACTCGCTTGGCCTGACCAGACAGGATCAGAGCATTGGCATTGCTCAGTGCGAATACAAAACCGGCGCAGACGGCTTGCACGTCAAACGCAAAGCCGTTGGTCATGCCCAACCGGGCCTGAACCATTGTCGCTGCAGACGGAAAGGTCAGATCGGCGGTTGAGGTTGCCAGAACGATGGCGTCAATGTCTTCAGCAGTCAGCCCGGCATCAGCCAGCGCGGCCTCGGCCGCTTTGGTGGCCAGATCGGAAGTGGTTTCATCATCGGCTGCGAAATGTCGCCGCTCGATACCGGATCGGCTGCGAATCCACTCATCCGTCGTATCCAGTGTTTGCTCGAACTCAGCGTTTGGCACAACGCGCTCCGGCAAATAATGTCCGACACCTACAACAACTGAGCGGCCTGCCATGCTGGGGTACTGCCTTTTTTGTTATTATTCCGATTGAGACACGGAATGGGCCGCATCTTGTGCAAGTGCGGCTGTTGATGCAACCCGTGCCGCCAATTTTTCGGAGAAGCCGGATTCAGCCAGCGTAAACGCCAGTTTGACCGCTGCTGAAACGCCTGTCGCGTCTGCTCCACCATGAGATTTAATGACGGTTCCGTTCAGGCCAAGGAAAACGCCCCCATTCACGCGACGGGGGTCGATCCGCTTTTTCAGACGGTTGAGCGACGTGATCGCAAGGATCGAGGCCAGCCTGGACAGGGGGGAATACTTGAACGCCTGCCGCAGAAGATCTCCGATCAGGTTGGCAGTGCCTTCGCCGGTTTTGATCGCGACATTGCCTGTGAACCCGTCCGTCACGATCACATCGGCCTTGTCGCCGGGGATATCACTGCCTTCGACAAAGCCCACGAACTCAAAATTCGCCTGTTCGGCAAAATCCGAGATCATCGCATGCGCTTCTTTCAGCTCGGCCCGGCCTTTGTGTTCTTCGGTTCCGACATTCAGCAGACCAATGCGGGGGCGGCTGAGCGCCATACCGTTGCGCGCGTAGGAGGCTCCCATCAGCGCATATTGCAGCAGGTCCTTGGCGTCAGCCCGCACATCCGCGCCTACGTCCAACATCACGTTGAATCCTTGCGGATTGCGTGAGGGCCACAGGATCGCGATGGCAGGGCGGTTCACGCCGGGCAGCTTGCGCAGCCGCAGCATCGACATCGCCATCAATGCGCCGGTGTTGCCGCAGGATACCGCGCCATGCGCTTCACCTGCGCGCACCGCCTCAAGCGCGGACCACATTGAGGTGTTCTTGCCGCTGCGCACAACCTGGCTGGGTTTGTCCTCCATCGTAACCACGTCGGGGCAATCACGAAAAACGACGCGCCCATCAAGGACACGCCGTTTGGAAACCAGCTTGCGCAATTCCTGTTCCTGACCGTGCAGGATGAACCCGATCTTCGGGTTCTTGTCCGCAGATTTGGCAATACCCGCCACAACGACGGCAGGGCCCGAATCTCCGCCCATAGCGTCAACCGAGATGATGATCCGTCCGGTTTGCGAGGGCTGATCCGTCATGCCTTAGCCTGCGTCCAATCAGGCTTAGGCCGCGTCTTCGTCCAGGTCGATTTCGTCGGCCTGAGCGACGACTTCGCGATCGTCATAGTGGCCGCAAGAGGCACAAACGTGGTGCGGGCGCTTCAGCTCGCCGCAGTTCGGGCATTCGTTCGGGTTTGCAGCAACCAGAGCGTCGTGTGCGCGGCGGTTATTGCGACGCGACTTGGAAACTTTGTTCTGTTGGACGGCCATGGTCTCAACCTTTGTCTGATATGGGCCAGCAGATTCGCCGCCGGCCGGGTTACGTTCTTTGTTTTCTCGTGGTTTGACGCGCGTTTAAGGGGCTTGCCCCGCAATGTCCAACCCAAATTCCAATGAGCGCGCGAAAATACTGCGATTCTCGTCATGTTCAAGCGGTTTTTCTGAAGGCCTGCTATGACAGGAAAACACCCCCCTGTCACTCGTCTTTTTTCAGCGCATCCCGCAGCCCCGCCAGACCGGCAAAGGGTTTGACATCCTCATCCGTCAGGGCCTGCTTGCCCGGTTCAGTATAGTCGGATTGGCCCAGTTCAGCACCGTCTTTGCGCGGATATTGGGGCAGGGCCAGCGACAGGGCCTCAACCATGATCAAGGCAGGATCGATCTCGGGACCAAGTGGTTCAGATTCATCATCTTCGGGGATTTCGAACTCTGGCTCGTCCGGGTCGGCCCAGTCGGCCAAAAAGATGCGACTCACCGGGACATCTATGCGCGTGGTCACAGGTTCCAGCGTCACAACGCAGGGCTGAATCACCGTCGCGCCCAGCTTTCCGGTAAGCGCCCAGTCACGTTTACCCTGCGCATGCAGCTCTCCCACAAAGCTGAGTTTGCGCAATCCCAGCAGGCCAAGCTCCAGTTTGATCGCCTCAAGTGCCTCGCCGGCCGGGCGCAAATCAAACGGTGTCGGAGCGTTTTGCGGCAGGTCCGCGACGCGCAAAGATGTCTGGTTGCTCATTCGTGAGGTTTTCCTGTGTTGAACCGGGACTGCGGTTTGATGTAATCGGATAGGGTCCGCAAGGGGCCAAGGCAAGAGGGTGTGCATGTTGAAGGGTGTGAACAGGTTGAAACCAGCGTCGAAAACGCTTGTCTTTGCGGCCTGTCTGGCAGTCGCAGGCGCATGTACGCCGATCTTTAAGAATCACGGCTATGTGCCGCCGCCAGAAGATCTAGCCAAGATCAAGGTCGGCGTCGATACGCGTGAAACTGTGGAAGAGGCCGTTGGCGCACCCAGTTCCGCAGGTGTGGTACGGGATTCGGGTTACTATTATGTTGCCTCGCGCATCCGTACGTCCGGGCTCAGACGGCCCAAGGTCGTATCGCGCGAGCTGGTCGCGATCAGTTTTGATCAGCGCGGCGTTGTGCGCAACATCGAACGGTTTGGGCTTGATGATGGATATGTCATCGTCCTCGACCGCCGTGTGACCGATTCCAACATCGAGGACAAAGGATTCCTGCGCCAGTTGCTTGGCAATATCGGCAACTTCAACCCGGCGAATATCCCAGGGGTCTCCAACTAAGTCGCTCAACACGCTTGCAGGTTCACGGGACAGTCACACATACTGTGCTAGGGACCAGACAGATGCGAACCGGTCTGCAACCGCGGAGGGTGCGACGATGGCTGATTTGTTGAACAGGGGCCACTATCGCGCTCGTCTGGCTCAGACCGGGCGCGATATAGCAGCTGCGCAAGCCCTGCGCACGCTGGCGTTTGGCACGCTCCAGACGGATCATGACGCGTATGACGCCCGATGTGCGCATGTTCTGATTGAAGATATGCAAGCAGATTGTCATCTGGTCTGCTGTTTTCGAATGCTGACGATGCAGGATGGTTCCGAGATCGGGCAGAGCTACTCGGCGCAATTCTATGATTTGTCAGCGTTAAATGATTTTACCAGTCCCATGGTTGAGATGGGCCGGTTCTGCATTCACCCCGATTGGACCGATCCCGATATCCTGCGTGTCGCATGGGGCGCGATGACGGCATATGTGGATCAGAACGGGGTTGAGATGCTGTTTGGCTGCTCGTCCTTCGCGGGGACCGAGACGGCCGAGTATCTGGATGCGTTTGCCATGCTGAAGCATCGTCATCTGGCGCCCAAGCGCTGGTTGCCGCGGGTGAAGGCACCGGATGTGTTTCGCTTTGCCGCGCGCCTGCGTCGTCGACCGAATGTGAAACAGGCGATGCTGCGGATGCCGCCTTTGCTGCGGACCTATCTGATGATGGGGGGATGGGTCAGCGACCATGCCGTGGTGGATCGGCGTATGAACACGCTGCATGTGTTTACGGGGCTTGAGATCGGAGCGATTCCCCCAGCCCGCAAACGCTTGCTGCGGGCGGTGGCCGGGTGATCCGAGTATTTCGGAAAAGGTGAAGCAGGGGCGTTGACGCGTTGCCTTGGCCGGTTTAGCTGGCGGGCATGGCGAGAATTCCTTTGTTGCAGATGTCCGGCATTTCCCTGACTTTCGGGGGCGATCCGGTGTTTTCCGAACTTGATCTGGTGGTTCAACCCGGTGACCGCGTGGCGCTGGTGGGGCGAAACGGATCCGGAAAATCGACCCTGATGAAAGTAATGGCAGGGCTGGTCGAGGCGGATCAGGGGGATATTGTGATTCCGCCCGGTAAATCCGTGGGTTACATGGAACAGGACCCGGGAATGGAAGGATTCGCGACGCTGGGCGACTACGCCTCCAGCGGGTTGGAGCCCGGTGAGCTGTACAAGGTGGAACGCGCTGGAGAGGGCCTAAAATTCGACCCGGATCGCGCGGTCGAGACCGCCTCGGGCGGCGAGCGGCGGCGGGCGGCGTTGGCCAAGCTGATGGCCGAAGCGCCGGACCTGATGCTGCTGGACGAGCCAACCAACCATCTGGATATCGAGGCGATTGCCTGGCTGGAGCGTGAGTTGGGCGCGACGCGTGCGGCCTATGTTCTGATCTCGCACGACCGGGCGTTTCTGCGCGCACTGACACGAGCAACGCTGTGGATTGATCGGGGCGCCGTGCGGCGGCAGGAGCAGGGGTTTGAAGCCTTTGAGGGCTGGCGCGACAAGGTCTGGGAAGAGGAGGATCAGCAGCGCCACAAGCTGAACCGCCTGATCAAGTCCGAGGCGCGATGGGCCGTTGAAGGCATCAGCGCGCGACGCAAGCGCAATCAAGGCAGGGTGCGCGCCCTGCAAGCCTTACGGGCCGAGAAAGCGGCGCAGATCAAGCGTCAGGGCTCGGCGGCTATGGCATTGGAATCAGGTCCTAAATCCGGTCGCAAGGTGATTGAGGCCAAGGGTGTTACCAAGGCTTTTGGCGCACAGCAGATCGTTCGGAATTTTGACCTTTTGGTGCAGCGCGGTGATCGGGTGGCCTTTGTCGGACCCAACGGTGTAGGCAAAACGACGCTGCTGAAAATGCTGCTGGGTCAGGTTGAACCGGATGAGGGCAACATCTCTCTGGGCACAAATCTTGAGATCGCGGTGTTTGATCAGACCCGTGCGCAGCTCGACCCTGAAATGACGCTGTGGGATAGCCTGACCGGTGATCCCGAGATGCGGGTTTCGGGCAAGGCCGATCAGGTGATGGTGGGTGGGCAACCAAAGCATGTGGTGGGCTATCTCAAAGAGTTCCTGTTCGAGGAACGGCAAGCAAGAGCGGCTGTTAAGTCCTTGTCCGGAGGGGAAAAAGCGCGATTGCTGTTGGCCAAGTTGATGGCGAAATCGTCGAACCTTCTGGTGCTGGATGAACCGACAAACGATCTGGATGTCGAGACGTTGGATCTGCTTCAGGAATTGCTGGACGACTATGACGGCACCGTGCTGCTGGTCAGCCACGACCGGGATTTTCTGGACCGTGTCGCCACGACGACAATCGCTATGGAAGGCACCGGGCGGGCAACCGTTTATGCCGGTGGCTGGTCTGACTACATCGCGCAGCGCGGTGATGTTTTTGAGAAAAAAGAAGAAAAAACAAAGATATCAAAGCCGAAGGTGAAGCAGGAAGCCAAGCCAAAGGTAGGGCTGTCCTTCTCGGAGAAACACCGGCTTGAGAAACTGCCTGCCGAGATCGCGCGGCTTGAGGCTGAGATCGCCAAGCTGGAGGAACTGATGTCAGACCCCGAGCTGTTCACGCGTGAGCCTGTGAAGTTCCAGAAAGCCACCGACGCTCTGGTCGAGCGGCAGAAAAAGCTGTCGGCGGCCGAGGAAGAGTGGCTGATGCTGGAGGAGAAGGCCGAGGCCGGATAGTCCGTGTTGTACATCCTGAAATCGCTCAGGTGTCCGAGTCGTACAACTTTTTCTGTAAACGAGTCGTAAACAGATTCTATCCGCGCGCGGTGATCGGACGGGCCGGGTTCCCCACAACCGTTTCGTCGGGTGCCACCGATTTCGTCACCACGCTGCCCGCGCCGATGATGGCGCGGTCACCGATTGAGACACCGGGCAGTATGATGGCCCCGCCGCCGATCCAGACGTTTTCCCCGATGGTGACCGGGTGGGCGATCTCAAGACCCTGCGCGCGCCGGGTCGGATCTTGGGCGTGTTCAGCGCAGTAGATCTGGACATTGGGTCCCAGCAGGGTTCCATCGCCGATCCGCACGGGGGCGGTGTCCAATATGGTGCAGCCGGCATTGAAATAGACTCGGTCACCCAGCGACAGGTTGATCCCATAGGCGCAGTGGAAGGGTGCCTCGATGAAGCAGTCCTGCCCAATCTTACCAAACAGTGCGGCCAGTTCATCTGCCATGCCGCCGCGATCATCGGGTGGGTAGGTGTTGTGGGCATGAACAGCGCGGCGCGCGGTCTGGCGCATCTGCTCTAGTTCAGGATCGAGGCAGGTGTACCACTCACCTGCCGCCATTTTCTGCCGCTCGCTCATGCCATCAGGGTTAACGCATCCGCAGGGCGCCGTCGATGCGGATGACCTCGCCGTTCAGATAGCCCATCTCGACGATGAACCCGGCCAACCGTCCATATTCGCGCGGATCGCCCAGACGGGGCGGGTTGGGGACGTCGGCGGCCAGTTGTTGCTGCACTTCTTCGGGCAGTCCGGCCAGCATCGGGGTCATGAAGATACCCGGCGCGATGGCCATGACACGGATGCCGGTCGAGGCCAGATCGCGTGCCATCGGCAGCGTCATCCCCACAATGCCACCTTTCGAGGCCGCATAGGCCGCTTGACCCTTCTGCCCGTCAAAGGCCGCGATTGATGCGGTGTTGATGATCACGCCGCGCGCGCCATCGGATTCGGGGTCGTTCTTCGCCATTTCAGCGGCGGCGAGGCGCGAGACGTTGAAACTGCCGACCAGATTGATGTCGATGGTGCGTTGAAAAGCGTTGAGAGGGTGGGGGCCGTCTTTGCCGACCGTCTTGGCCCCGATCGCGATACCGGCGCAGTTCACGGCGGCGGTGATCTTGCCCATCGACTGGACAGCCTGTTCGATGGCAGCGGCAACCGATGCCTCGTCGGTCACGTCAGTCTGCACGAAATGACCGCCGATCCCCGCAGCGACCTGCGGGCCACGCTCGGCGTCGCGGTCGAGGATTGTGATCTGTGCGCCCTGTTCGGCGAAATGGCGGGCGGTGGCCTCACCCAGGCCGGACGCGCCGCCGGTGATGACCGCTGCGGTGGTGGATAGCTGCATGGCCGGTTCCTCTCTCGGATATGAACGATTGTTCAATAACTGCAAGACCCGCACCCTGTCTACTGTTTTGAGAGTGTCGAGGTGCCAAACGATCGTTCACGCAAGGGTCGCCGTTTCGTGAATGAACAATCCGTTCCGACCACGTGTTTGACACTCAGGAGGTACCGATATGGTTATGTTAAAGAATGCGAAGCGTGCACTGGGCGCGATGGTAGCGGCTCCTGTTTTAGGGGTATTGATGGTTGGCAGCGTGGCTGCCGCGCCGGAGGTGTGCGATGGACGCACGGCGCGGGATTTGGCCAATGCCGGAGACTATGCGGGGCTGTGCGACTGTGCGCAGGTGACCCCGAGCTTTCTGAAGCGGCTTCAAAGGCGGTCGGATTTCGAAACGGTTCTGGGGGTCACGGGTGCGCAATGCCCGGGGCTGGCGGGGCTGCTGACCGATTTGCCAACCGCCAGTATTTCAGCAGCAGCGACATCGCGTGGTGAGGACCGAAGCTCTGACGGCAATGGCGTTGGTGATGGCGGTGCAGGCGGCGGAGGCGCTGGCGGCGGCGCCGGAGGTGACGGTGGCGATGGTGGTGCCGGAGGTGATGGTGGCGATGGCGGTGCCGGAGGCGACGGTGGCGATGGCGGTGCCGGAGGTGATGGTGGCGATGGCGGTGCCGGAGGTGACGGTGGTGACGGCGGCAAACCGGGTGGAAAGCCTGGCGGTAACGACGGCGCAAAGAAAAGTGGCAATGATCGCGCGGATAAAGCGCGCGCCAGAGCCGACAGGGCGCGAGCCGGTGCAAGGGCAGCGGCAGCGAATGCGAGATCCCGTGCCGACGCCGCCAGAGGCAAAGGCAAGGGTAAAGGTAAAGGTAAGGGCAAAGGCCGCAAGTAAGGCGAAGGCCGGGTGCCCATCAATTCGGGCAATTGCCGAAACAAAAAAGGAAACGGCCACCTCATGCAGGTGGCCGTTTTTTCTTTGTGGCAGTCGGAGTTAGCCCAATTGCACCAGTGCGTGGCGTTTCTTGCCCGCGCTCAGCTTGATCGGAGAAGACAGCGCGCCAGCGTCGATCATCAGACCGGCATCGGTCAGCGGGGTGTCGTCCAGCTTGGCGCCGTTTTCGGCGATCAGGCGCTTGGCCTCTTTGCCGGATTTCGCCAGACCCGATTTCACGATGATCTGGACGATGGACATGCCATCACCCAGCTCATCCATGCTGAGCGTGAGGGTCGGGAGATCACCGCCCACACCGCCTTTTTCGAACACTTCGCGCGCGGTGGCCTCGGCGTTCGCGGCCGCCTCGGCCCCGTGCAGCAGGGTCGTGACCTCGTTGGCGAGGCGGATCTTGGCCTCGTTGATCTCGGACCCTTGCAGCGCGCCGAGACGGTCGCATTCATCCACCGGCAATTCGGTATAGAGCTTCAGGAACCGCCCCACATCCGCATCAGTGGTGTTGCGCCAGAACTGCCAGAATTCATAAGGAGACCGCATCTCGGCGTTCAGCCAGACTGCGCCGTCCTGCGATTTGCCCATCTTCTTGCCGTCGCTGGTGGTCAGCAGGGGCGAAGTCAGACCATAGATCTCGTGATCCAGCACGCGGCGGGTCAGGTCGATGCCGTTGACGATATTGCCCCACTGGTCACTGCCGCCCATTTGCAGAACACAGCCATAGCGGCGGTTCAGCTCAAGGAAGTCATAGGCCTGCAGGATCATGTAGTTGAATTCGAGGAAGCTGAGCGATTGCTCGCGATCCAGCCGCGATTTCACGGATTCAAACGAAAGCATCCGGTTGACCGAGAAATGCCGCCCGATATCGCGCAGGAAATCGAGGTAATTCAGATCGTCCAGCCACTCGGCATTGTTCAGCATCAAGGCCTTGTTCTCGGCCTCGGTGTCGTAGTCGATATAGGCCGCAAACACCTTTTTGATGCCTGCGATGTTTTCGTCGATCTGTTCGGGGCCCAGCAGGGGGCGTTCATCGGCGCGGAACGAGGGGTCACCCACCTTGGTGGTGCCGCCGCCCATCAGAGTGATCGGCTGGTGGCCGGTTTTCTGGAACCAGCGCAGCATCATGATCTGGATCAGGCTGCCCACATGCAAGGACTTGGCCGTCGCATCAAAGCCGATATAGGCCGGTTTGCACCCACTGATCAGCGCGTCGTCAAGGCCCTGATAATCGGTGCAGTCGGCAAGAAAGCCGCGCTCGATCATCGTGGCGATGAAATCCGATTTGGGGTGGTAGGTCATGACGCTCAACAGGCCTTGTGTTCTGGCCCTCTTAGCAAGGGCTGGTGTAAATTATCGGTCAGCAAAAATCTAACTTGACCCGCTTGGCTGCACGAAGGAGCAACTTTCGTGCAACCGGGTTCTAAATCCCTATGGTTCGAGGATTTGTCAACATCGCCTCGCTTGAAAAGGTATGAGTTCCTTGAAGCTTTGCGTTGTCAAGGCTATCGGGCTGAGGCACCCCGATAGCATCGTATCATTCAACTCACTTCGGCCCTGAGGCAGTTTCTGCTACATCCTGCAGACAGATCATCAATTGCCGATGCTCGGAAGCCTCTCAACCAGAATTTCCCCCACGACTGCGTGGCCCTGTGGCGATAGATGGCCGTCATAACGCCAATACAATTGATGCCTCTGCAAGTCGCGCTGATGAAACAATGGCAAGGCGGCCCTTCAAAAGCAGGGAGAATGGGCGCAGAAATAGGACATATGCGTTGAGGTATTTCGGAGGCACCGCGCAAAACTGCATATCACCTCAACATCGTAGCGATTTGCATTTGAACCCCTTGCAATGCACCGCTCGCTAATTGAGTCGAACATACGAAATACCGGCAACAAATGCGTCAAGGCCCGATGACCGCGCGTAGTAGTACAAGTCACTGGTCTTATTGATGAACCCGGCGTTTTTGAAGTTCAGCGAGGTGTTGCAGAGGACGCCAACACCGGAAAGCGCTTTGAACTCGGTAAGAAGATTGTAAAGCACAGGGTTCTGATCCCGATTTACAGTCTGAACGCGCGCCGAGGCGTCAACGTGACGTACCGCCTTCAAGGCCGGGTTGGTGGTATTCTGAAAATACAGCATATGAGGCGATGCTCCCGACCAGTCGAAGTGCTCCGAGACATCCTCTTCAAGGCAAACCGGAGCTACCGGGGCATCGTCGGCGCGCCCTTTGATCCTGTTCAGGCGGGTTCGGTTTTCGGCCTTGAAAGGGGATGCGAAAATAGATCGGTTCCCGAGCGCTCGAGGCCCAATTTCGCAACATCCCGCCGCCCAACCGACAACCTTGTCTTCATACAGGTCTGCGGCGATTTCCCGGAGGTTCAATTCGCCGACCGTAGTCTCTGGCATGTCGATACGGTCATCTACAAAGGGCTGACCACAATAGACCGACCAATCAAGCTTGGCGCATCCGCTATAATGGCGCATGGCGTCTACGGCAGTCCCAATCGAGCTGCCGGAATCGCTGGTGCAGGGCGGGACAAAGACATCGCGAAACAGACCACACTCGCGCCATCGCGTGTTCCAGTTACAGTTGAGGCCACAATCACCCGAAATCAGCAAAGGATAGCCTTTGTTCAGATGAGTCTTCGCGAACTCATAAAAAGCGTTGAAAATAGCGTCGGAATACTTTGCGGCCAGGTTCCTGAAGCGGCTCGAGTCGATGCCGATATTGTGGAAAGGCGATGATGCGAAATCGCTTTTGCTTGGAGTGAAAGACGCCTTGTCCTGATAGAGCAACTGAGCGATCAAAGTTTCGGCATCGGTGTCTTGCGCATGGGCGTCCCCGATAGCACCCGCTGCCATCAGCTTGCCCGGTGCTTTCTTGCTGAAACCGTCGTGGGCGTGCAACCGTTCAGGATCGGCCAGATCAAGCAGAAACGAATACCTGAGCCAAGGTTTCGCCATGACCTGACCAAGGTGGCGAATGTTCAAATCTGCATCAATTTCGTAGAAATCGCCAAGCGCTTCCTCCCAAACAAGCGCATAGCAAGGTTCGCCCTGTTCGAACGGAGACAATGCATAAGCGCTCCAGATATGGGATCTTTCGTGGGTTGAAGAATAGAAGTCAATTGTTCTTCCAAAGAACGTTTTTTTGCCAACCACTTCGGAACGGTTGCCGAGGCCCTGATGACCGGCACCGGTTAATGTCGCGTGGCCATTTGCCGTAGATGACCACCCGCTGAGCGCCAGGACATCCGGCAAATCCTTGAACCATGTCGCGGCGTCGATAAACGTGTCCGGATTGACCGCAGAGCTTCGGGGATAGCTGTCTTTTTCAGCCTCATATGAGAACAAAAGCTCTTTCTTGTCGGTATCAATTCCAGCGATGGTGCCATCGTGCCCGGGCTTAAAAGAAAGAACTTTCATAATAACTCACTCGCAAAAATCGTATTCCGAGCGAGCGTATTGAGGAATGTATGGTTTAATCAAGTATCGTTGATACCCAAAGGTGACAAATCCAACGATTGGTGGCAACGAATTGGCACGGCTTGTGTTGATCGAGCTTTTGCATTCAAGGCAGTAGAGGTTGCGGCCTTTGCTGTCAGAGTGTCATCGTCGCGGTGGAGGATTCTGGATCAATTTTCAAGATCGCTCGGGATTGTCGTTCCTTCGGAGACATTGATTTCACATTCCTAGATACTGTTTGCAAGAATCCGCTCTGCTGTTGTACTAGAGTTCTGAGTTAGCTTTTCGAGTGCTTCATTCCAGGCTTGGATCGTTTTTATCGTCGGCCTTGACACAATTTGAAGAAAGGGTCGTGCGTGTCAGACATAGCATCACATTCAAAAGTAGAAATCGGTTCTGAACGCAGCTTTGGTCTTGTGTTTGCGGCTGTGTTCATGATCATTGCATTGTGGCCATGGGTCATTCATGGGAACCCGGTTCGACTTTGGGCCATTGCGATTGCAGCTGTGTTCCTGGCCGCTGCCTTTTTCGCGCAGCCCCTTCTGAAGCCCCTCAATAAGATCTGGTTCAAGTTCGGAATGCTGCTGAGCATGATCGTCTCACCGATCGTTATGGGCATCATTTTTTTCGTGACTGTCACGCCGATTGGACTGATCCGCCGTCTGAAGAATCCAGATCCGTTGAAACAGAAATTTGACGGTGATGCGGACAGCTATTGGATCGTGCGCGAAGCGTCTTCATCGGATTCGATGCGCAAGCAATTTTAGTATTTAGCGGAGTTTACCTATGTCTTTTGTCGCCGAGCTTTGGGAATTCATGAAGGTCCGAAAGAAGTTTTGGCTGTTGCCCATTCTCTTGATGATGGTGCTTTTGGGCGGTCTGATCGTTCTGACCCAGGGTTCCGCGATTGCTCCGTTCATCTATACAATCTTCTAAATCGCCTTTTGGGTGAGAAGACTGGCGGAATGGTTTACCAGATTATTAACCTTTGGAAGGGTAGAGCGTCATGACGGCGATACTTGGTGTTTCGGCTTTCTATCATGATAGCGCGGCGGCCATTCTCGTGGACGGTGAAGTTGTAGCGGCAGCGCAGGAAGAGCGATTTACGCGCAAGAAACACGATGCCGGATTTCCGCATGAGGCCATCGCCTATGTGCTTGAAGAGGCGGGAATGTCCTTGTCCGATGTCGATCATCTGGCGTTCTACGACAAGCCTTTCCTGAAGTTTGAACGTCTGCTTGAGACTTATGTCGCCAACGCACCGCGCGGCTTCAAAAGTTTCCACCTCGCGATACCGGTCTGGATCAAGGAAAAGCTCTTTCAGAAAGATCTGATGCTGAAGGAACTGAACAAGATTGAGAAGGGCACCAAAAAGACGTTTCGCAATCGTCTGCTCTTTGCCGAGCATCATATGAGCCACGCGGCCTCGGCCTTTTATCCATCGCCTTTTGAAGAGGCCGTTGTCCTGACGTTGGACGGTGTTGGCGAGTGGGCGACGACCACCGTGGCAATCGGGCGCGGTAAAGATCTGGAAATGGTGAAAGAGATACACTTTCCCCATTCGCTCGGGCTGCTTTACTCTGCCGTGACTTATTACACGGGCTTTCGGGTGAACTCGGGCGAATACAAGGTCATGGGGTTGGCTCCTTATGGCGAGCCGCGGTTCAAAGACCTGATGCTTGATAAGCTGATCGATCTGAAACCTGACGGGTCTTTTCGTTTGAACCAGGAGTACTTTAACTACGCCACTGGTCTGACCATGACCAATGAGAAGTTCTCCCAGCTGTTCGGACGACCCGTTCGCAAACCTGAAGAAGATCTGCTGGACCAGTTTCACATGGATATGGCGGCGTCGGTTCAGGCGGTGACCGAAGAGATTGTCATGACGATGACTCGTAGTCTTGCCAAAGAGTACGACATCCCAAATCTCTGCATGGCGGGTGGTGTTGCCCTGAACTGCGTGGCGAACGGCAAAATCCTTCGCGATGGGGCATTCAAGGATGTCTGGATACAACCCGCTGCAGGAGATGCAGGCGGGGCACTGGGAGCAGCCTATGCGGCCTGGCATCAGGAACTTGGACACGAACGCAAGGTTGCATCGGGTCGCGACGGCATGCGCGGCAGCTACCTGGGCCCGGTTTTCTCGCAAAGCAATATCGAGGAACGCATCGCAAAGGTCGGCGCAAAGTTCACGACAGTTTCCGAAAGCGAGATGATTGAAACAACCGCGACTGCCCTTGCCGAAGGAAAAGCGGTTGGTTGGTTCAACGGCAGAATGGAATTTGGGCCGCGCGCACTTGGTGGTCGTTCCATTTTGGGTGATCCGCGCTCGGCTTCGATGCAGAAGACGCTGAACCTAAAGGTGAAATTCCGCGAAAGCTTCCGACCCTTTGCCCCCTCTGTCTTGCGCGACGACATGGCTGATTGGTTCAATTTGGACTATGACAGCCCCTACATGCTGCTTGTCGATCACGTACGAGAGGACAAGCGGCGCGAAATGACCGACGACGAACAGAACCTGTTCGGGATCGATAAGCTCAACGTGAAACGTTCGGAAATCCCGGCGATCACGCATGTTGATTACTCGGCACGTATCCAAACCGTGCATGAGGATACGAACCCGCTGTATCACAAAGTCATATCTGCTTTTAAGGACAAGACCGGTTGCCCGGTTGTGGTGAATACATCTTTCAATGTCCGCGGTGAGCCGATCGTGTGCACTCCGGAAGATGCCTTCCGATGCTTCATGGGAACTGACATGGATATGCTCGTGGTTGGGAATTCGATCCTGCGCAAAGATGATCAGGATCCGGCCTTGTCAGAAGACTATAAAAACAAGTATGAGCTCGACTAAATGGGTCAAAGCCGGTGCGCCGGTCAGAAGCATTGGCAGATTCCACTGACAATCTTGCTCTAGATTGCCGTTCATAAATCAATCGATTGTTGGCGACGCGAAGATACCGCTAAGCGCACTAACCAAGTGTGCGGTAGGTTTTGGATATGTCGTGCCAATGGGGCTGACGTTGCGGGGTTCCGGGGACTGAGCAAACCGGATAGGGGAAAGGTGCGTTCTCAGGAAAGCTGGGGGTGCTCTGAAAGACGCTCTGGTCCGGGAAAAATGCGGGATTGGTGACAAGGTGTCTTGTCAGCCTCGGTGAGATGCGGGCAGGTTGAGGCCATTGCATCGTCTGGTTGAGTGGCTGTCAGAGGTCAGGCCGAAGGCGGGCTGGATAGAGCAGGAGAAACGCGTGAGCCGGAGCAACGGGAAAACAGGGCCGATCCGGGCGCTGGGGGCGATGTCTGGAACCTCGCTGGATGGCGTGGATGCGGCGGTGGTTGAAACCGACGGGCAGCGTATTTTCGGATTTGGCGACAGCCGGTATCGCGCGTATTCCGAGGAGGAACGTGCCACGTTGCGGGCGGCGCTGGGGCAATGGCACGGGCCCGAGGTTGAGGCGGCCGGAGAACTGGTAACCCTTGCTCATGCCGAGGCTTTGGCCGAGTTCGAAGATGTAGATCTGATCGGCTTTCACGGTCAAACTCTGGCGCATGAGCCACGCGGGCGCGGCACGTTGCAGGTGGGCGATGGTGTGGGCCTGTCGCAGGCTTTAGGACTGCCCGTCGTCTGGGATTTCCGCAGCGATGATGTCGCTTTGGGTGGCGAAGGTGCACCGCTGGCTCCATTCTTTCATTTCGCCTGTGCCAAATGGATTGGCGCCATGAAACCCTTGTGTTTTCTGAACTTGGGCGGGGTGGGGAATCTGACCTATGTGGACCCCTCGTTCGATGGGCCGGAGGCGCCGGGGGCACTACTGGCATTTGATACCGGACCCGCGAATGCGCCGGTCGATGATCTGATGCAGGCGCGGCTAGGGTTGCCGATGGATCGGGACGGTGCCTTGGCGCGCGGGGGGACGGTGGAAACCGGCGCGTTGGAGCTGTTTTTGGCTGAACCGTTTTTCAACCGGATGCCGCCGAAATCTCTGGATCGCAACGACTTTGCCGAGATGATCGGATTGGTGCAGGAACTGAGCGATGCGGATGCGGTGGCGACACTGACCGGCATGTGCGCAGCGGGTGTGGTGCAGGGGATGGAGCATTGTCCCAGACCGCCCGCGCGGATGTTGGTCACCGGCGGAGGACGGCGTAATCCGGTGCTGATGGAGATGCTGCGGGTTGCGCTGGATTGCCCGGTGGAACCGGTCGAGGCGGTGGGTCTTGATGGCGACATGCTGGAGGCGCAGGCTTTTGCCTATCTCGCAGTACGTGTCGCGCGCGGGATGCCGACCTCGTGCCCCGGAACGACCGGGGTAAGCGCGCTTGTGGGGGGCGGGGTTGTGTCGTCTCCGGCGCGCGGGGCTGTGGTGAGCGGGTAGGGGGCTCTGCCCCCGTCGCTGTGCGACTCCCCCGGGATATTTTTGGCCAGATGAAGAGCGGATCTATTGCTTTGTGTTTAGGTTGCACCAAGGCATCGAAACACGCGTTTTAGCGCCTAAGGGTTCGGGTGTAGTCTATCGAGAATTCTGCGTATCCGTCTGAGGTGGTTTTCAGGTGGGCCTGGGTCCAGTTGTGGAAGGCTGGCAGTTGGTGGAACGGTACGTTTGGGAAGGCGTGGTGTTCTGCGTGGTAGGGCATATTCCAGGCGATGAACCGGATCAGGCGGTTGGTGAAGGTGGTGCGGGAGTTTTCCAGCATATTCGCCACAGGCGGGCAGAGGCCGTGTTCTGCAAGCAGGTAGAGGCGCAGGAAAGGCTGGCCGATCAGAACGGGCAAGAGCCAGAGCCAGAAAAGTACCGGTGTGAAGAACAGGCTGAGCGCGGCGAGGAGGTAGAGGGTGAGAAGTAGTCGTGCTTCGACCCTTATGGCGCGGTGCTGGCGGGGCGGCAGGTAGGGGGCGCTGACACGGCCCAGAGCATTTTGGATCAGCGTGTGCGCCATGCCTGACCAGTAGGGCCCACTGCTGAGATAGATCAGCAGGCTCGGCCAATTGTCCGGGCGGGGTTTTCCCGCGAGTTCAGGGTCTTTGTCGGGGTGATTGGTCCATTTGTGGTGGGCCAGGTGGAAGTAGCGGAACCATGTGAAGGGCAACGCGATAAGGATTGAGACCACGTGGCCGACCACGTCGTTGATCCAGCCCGTGCGGAACGGTGTTTTGTGGGTACATTCGTGGCTGAGGGTGAAGAGGAAGACCAGCAATATGCCTTGTGGGAGAAGCAAGAGCGGCCAGAGAGGGACCTGCAGCAGGATGCCGGTTGAGGTGAGACCGAGAGCCACGAGGTAGAGCGCGAGGTGGATCAGGCCTGCGCTGTTGGAGCGCTGTTGCAGCTGGGTTTTCACCTCGGGCGGCAGGGTTGCTATGAGGCTGCGGTGATCCACCCGGTCAGCCTCTGACGATATCGAAACCGGGGGCGGCGAGGGTGAAGCCGTCGAACTCGAAACCCGGAGATACGGTACAGCTGACCAGCGTGTAGTTGCCGGTGCTGCGGGCGGCTTGCCAGTGGTTCTTTGGCACGATCAGTTGCGGTACGCCTTGGGTCAGGTCCGGGGTCAGCAGGTGATCGATCGCGGGGCCATCATCGGATGCGCTGAGCGACAGGATCAGCGGGGCGCCGGCGTGGTAGAGCCAGATCTCGGTCGCGTCGACGCGGTGCCAGTGGCTGCTTTCACCCTCGGCCAGCAGGAAGTAAATGCAGGTGCCGGTGGCGCGGCCTGCGTTATCGGCGCGCCAGGTTTCGCGAAACCAGCCGCCCTCGGGGTGGCGTTGCAGGTTGAGGCGGTCGATGATGTCTTGCGCGGTCATGGCAATCCTTCGTGGGGTTGGTGCGATTATGCACGGGCGGGTGCGATCCGCTATGGCATTTGCGTCTGCACAGCATATGTTTGCCGCATGACACTGACGATCCCTTTCGACAACAGCTATGCCCGTCTGCCCGATGCGTTTTATGCGCGGCAGGCTCCGGTTCCGGTGCGCGCGCCGCGCTTGGTTGCATTCAACGCTGATCTGGCGCGGTTGCTGAGGATTTCGCCGGGCGAGGTCGAGGAGATGGCGGAGGCTTTTGCGGGTAACACCGTGCCCGAGGGGGCACAGCCGCTGGCGCAGCTGTATTCCGGGCATCAGTTCGGGTCCTACAATCCTCAGCTGGGGGATGGCCGGGCCGTGCTGTTGGGGGAGACGGTCGGTGAGGACGGTGTGCGCCGTGATATTCAGCTGAAGGGGTCTGGCCCCACGCCTTTTTCGCGGCAGGGCGACGGACGGGCCTGGCTTGGGCCGGTGTTGCGGGAATATGTGGTCTCTGAGGCGATGCATGCGCTGGGCATTCCAACCACGCGGGCATTGGCTGCGGTGGAGACCGGAGAGATCGTGCTGCGCGAGGGGCCGATGCCGGGTGCGGTTCTGACGCGGGTGGCGCAGAGCCATCTGCGGGTGGGCACGTTTCAGGTTTTTGCCGCGCGCGGGCAGTTGGAGAGCCTGAAGCGGCTGACGGAATATGCGATCCAGCGGCACTATCCCGAGGCTGAAGGGCCGATGGGTCTGTTGCGTGCAGTGCGCGATGCACAGGCGCGGTTGATAGCGCAGTGGATGAGCGTTGGCTTCATTCATGGGGTGATGAACACGGACAATTGCTCGATCGCGGGTGAGACCATCGATTATGGGCCATGTGCCTTCATGGACAGCTATCATCCGAACACGGTCTACAGCTCGATTGATCGGATGGGGCGCTATGCCTATTCCAACCAGCCCGAGATTGCGGTGTGGAATCTGGCGCAGCTGGCAACGGCACTGATCCAGCAGTATGAGGATAAGGAGGCAGCTGTCGAGGAGGCAACCGAGATCGTGCATGCAATGCCCGATCTGATGCAGGAGCACTGGCTGCAGCGGTTCCGGGCCAAGATCGGGCTTACCCGGGCTGAGGAGGGTGATCTTGAGATGATCTCGGACCTGCTGACCCGGATGGCGCAGAACAGTGCTGATTTCACCAATACATTCCGGGCGCTGGGCGGGGATCGCGCGCGCGACCAGTTCACCGATCCGGCGGCTTATGATCAATGGGACGAGGGATGGCAGGCGCGGGTGCAACGCGAAGAGGCTTCGGCGGAGGTGATGGTTGCAGCGAACCCGGCGTTCATTCCCCGCAATCACCGGGTCGAGCAGATGATCCAGGCGGCGGTGCAGGGGGACTACGCCCTGTTCCAGCGGCTGAATGATGTGCTGTCACGGCCTTATGAGGATCAACCGGAAGCCAGTGACCTGAAACGCCCACCGGCTGAGAGTGAAGTGGTGCATGCCACGTTCTGCGGGACCTGATCCAGATTTATTTCCGCACGATTTCGAGCACTGCGGCGCTGACGATCAGCACAGCGCCCAACAATTCGCGCAATCCGAAGGGTTCGCCCGCGAACGCCGCTGCTGATGCGAGGCCGACGACGACCTCGCTCATCAACAGCAATCCGACGCGACCGGGCGAGAGTTTTGTGGCGGGCCAGATGGTCATGTAGACCATCGGCAGGGTGTAGAACACGGACAGCAGGACAAGTTGCAGCACCCAAAGGGTGTCTTCCGGCGCGATGGCAGGCAGCATGGGGGCTTCCAGAAACACCAGGCTGATCAGAGACAGGATTATGGCGCCCAGAACAAAGGCGAAGACCTGCCCGAAAGCCGACACTTGCACGGTCCGGTACAGGCCCATGGTTCCCAGTGCCCAGCAGATACCCGAAGCCAGGGCGAGCCAGTCACCGATATTGCTGGGCCAGGGCACAATACCACTGTCGCCCAGAACGATGAACAAACCGACCATACCGAAGACAAGGCCAAAAAACCGCTGCCAGCTGAGGCGTTCTCCGAGAAAGAGCAGCCCCAGAAGTGTGCTCCAGATCGGTGTCAGGTAAAACAGCAGGATTGAGCGCACGACATCGGTATAGACGAGGCTGATGGAGTAAAGGCTGAATGCGGCACCGGTGAACACGCCGCTGAGCAGCAGCCCGCGCCACTGCAGGGCCAATTGACGACGCTCGCGCCAGATCAGCGGGATCAGACCCAGTAAGGCAACGCTGTACATCGCGATCCCCGGCCACGGACCGGTGAGCCCGAGGTCCAGAAAGAACCGCACGGGGATCCAGTAGAGGCCCCACATCATCCCTCCGATCACGAGGACGATGCTTGCCTTGGTCAAATCGCGTCCGGGGGCTTCGGTGGAAACCATGTTGGCTCGGGTCCTTTGTCTCGCAAGATAATCAGGCATTAAAGCTGTGTACGGTGAGTGCAAGCTTTTTGCGCAGAATGCCGAAGGTGGTGAATGCAGGTGAGCGCCATAAGACAGTTTTTGCGGCTTCGACTTGCGATTGCCGGGTTTCATGGCAATCTAAGGCCCAAACGGATTTCGGATACTTATGACCCAGACCCTGCGCCTTGCGAGCTACAATATCCAGAAATGCCTGGGCCTCGATTTCCGGCGGCAGCCGCAGCGGATTATGCAGGTCATCGACAGCATGCAAGCCGATATCGTGGTGCTGCAGGAGGCGGACAAGAGGCTGCCTCCACGCCCGGCCGCCCTGCCGCATTTCATGCTGGATGAGGCGGGTTGGCAGATCGTCGATCTGGGCGGTGCGGGCAGTCTGGGCTGGCATGGCAACGCAGTGATCTGGCGCGGGGATGCGATTACGGTTCGGCAGACCGGGCATCATGAGTTGCCGGGGCTGGAGCCCCGGGGGGCCGTGCGGGTGGAGTTTGATACGCAGATCGGCCCATTACGTGTGATGGGGATGCATCTGGGGTTGTTGCCCGCGTCGCGCCGTCAGCAAATCACCCATATCCGGCGATGTGATTCTGATCTGGACGAGATGCCCACGGTCTGGGCCGGAGATTTCAACGAATGGTCGCGCCAACCCGTGTTGGATCATCTGGCCCCGGACATGCAGTTCCTACCTCCGGTGCCCAGCTTTCCTGCGGCGCAACCATTGGGCGCGCTGGACAGAATCGCGCTTGGGCAAGGGCTTGAGGCCACTCTGCACGGGGTGCATGACGCGCGACCGGCGCATATCGCCTCGGACCATTTGCCGGTCTGGGCAGACCTGCGCCGCGCGGCCTAGCGCAAAATCGTCGGTGGCGCAGCGCGCGCGGACATATTAAGACAGAAGTCCGAACAGTTCCGGGGGTCACCATGTCCGATACGATTATCGCCCGTTGCGAGGCCAAAGGCCTGCGCATGACCGGTCAGCGCCGGATCATTGCCCAGGTATTGCAACAGAGCGAAGATCACCCGGATGTCGAGGAGCTCTATGCCCGTGCCTCGGCTGAGGATGCGGGGATCTCGATCGCCACCGTCTATCGCACCGTGAAGCTGTTCGAAGAGGCCGGGATTCTGGAGCGTTTGGAGTTCGGCGATGGCCGCGCGCGCTATGAGGATGCCGAGCGTGATCACCATGATCATCTGATCGATATGCAGTCGGGCGAAGTGATCGAATTTGTCGATCCCGAGATCGAGGCCTTGCAGGAAAAGATTGCGGCCAAGCTGGGTTACAGGCTGAAGGGCCACCGGCTTGAGCTGTACGGGGTACCGTTGGACAAGGACTGACCCATCACGAAATGCGATAGGTCGACACACGGGAAATCATCAAACAGGTCGCAATTCGACTTGCGAGGTCGCAGTCAATCCGGTTTTGCTGCGGCAAGGGCCCCACGGTTCCTAACCCTCTCTGATGGAAACGCGCATGAATAACGTAAACGGCATCCTGCTGCTTGTCGGATCGATGGCAGCCTTTGCGATCGAGGATATGTTCATCAAGTACCTGTCGGTCACTGTGCCGACCGGGCAAATCCTGATTGCGCTGGGCGTTGTCTGCGGCCTGGCCTTTGCGTTGTTGTCAGTGGCGACGCGCAGACGGATCTTCGATCCGGCTGCATGGAAGCTTTTGTCAATTGCCCGCGCCGCGTCCGAGGGGGTGGGTGCGGTGCTGTTCGTGACCGCGCTGTCGTTGATCGATCTGTCTACGGTTGCGGCGGTGTTTCAGGCCTTGCCGCTGGTCGTGACCATGGGCGCTGCGTTGTTTCTGGGCGAAAAGGTCGGCTGGCGGCGGTGGAGTGCGATTGGTGTCGGCTTTGTCGGTGTTTTGATGATCATCCGTCCGGGGCTAGAGGGGTTCCAGCCGGAAACGCTGCTGGTCGTTGCGACCGTCGTCTTTATCGCCGCGCGCGACCTGATCACGCGCAGGCTGGATGCGCGGATCGCGTCCACCGTTGTTGCGATGCAAGCCTATATCGCCGCGACACTGGCCGGGCTTGTGTTGATGCTGTCTACCGGGCAGTCCTATGCCCCGGTCCAGGCGGCGCAGGTCGGGCCTTATCTGGCCGCAGTGGTGTTCAGCATGTTGGGCTATTACGGCATCGTGGCGGCGATGCGGGTGGGCGAGGCTTCGGCCATGATGCCGTTCCGCTATACGCGCCTTGTGTTCTCGATGATCGCGGGTGTGCTGATGTTCAACGAGCGGCCTGATGCGATGACCCTGGCGGGGGCCACGTTGATCATCGGGTCGGGTCTTTACACCTTTGTCCGCGAACGCCGTCTTGCGCGCGAGATGGTTCCAGCCTGATCAGTGTTGGCGCAAACAGAAAACTGTTAGCCCTAAAGGCAGGAAAATATACGTGTTAGCGATAACGTGACCGGTTTACTTTTCGCCGGTTGCTGTTATGAGGCGTGCAACTGATTGCAGCCACAGGGACGGGCCTCATGAGCACCATCATCGACATCCACGCACGCGAAATCCTGGACAGCCGGGGCAACCCGACGGTTGAGGTTGATGTGATTCTGGAAGACGGCACCATGGGTCGCGCCGCTGTGCCCTCGGGTGCGTCGACCGGCGCCTATGAGGCGGTCGAGAAGCGCGACGGCGACAAGGCGCGCTATATGGGCAAGGGCGTGCTGGAAGCGGTTGCTGCCGTGAACGGCGAGATCGCCGAGGAACTGGTGGGCTTTGACGCAACCGAGCAGGTGGCTATCGACCAAGCGATGATCGAGCTGGATGGCACCGAGAACAAGGGTCGTCTGGGCGCAAATGCCATTCTGGGCGTCTCGCTGGCGACCGCGAAGGCGGCAGCGGATTTCACCACGCAGCCTCTGTACCGCTATGTCGGCGGCACCTCGGCGCGCATTTTGCCGGTGCCGATGATGAATATCATCAACGGCGGTGAGCACGCGGACAACCCGATCGACATTCAGGAATTCATGATCATGCCAACCTCGGCTGCGAATATCCGCGAAGCTGTGCGCATGGGGTCCGAGGTGTTTCACACGCTGAAGAAAGAGCTTTCGGCGGCTGGTCTGGCCACCGGTGTGGGTGACGAGGGCGGATTTGCGCCCAACATCGCATCGACCCGCGAAGCGTTGGATTTCATTCTGAAGTCCATCGAAAAGGCGGGCTACAAGCCGGGCGAAGAAATCCACCTGGCCTTGGATTGTGCGGCGACCGAATACTACAAGGACGGCAAGTATGTCCTGTCGGGTGAGGGCAAGACCCTGACCTCGGAAGAGAACGCGGCTTATCTGGCGGCTCTGGTTGCAGACTACCCGATCATCTCGATCGAAGACGGCATGTCCGAGGATGATTGGGACGGCTGGAAAGCGCTGACCGACGCCCTTGGCAATGAGGTGCAACTGGTTGGCGACGACCTGTTTGTGACCAACCCCGAGCGTCTGGCCGAAGGTATTGACCGGGGATGCGCCAACTCGATGCTGGTCAAGGTGAACCAGATCGGATCGCTGACCGAGACGCT
Source organism: Ruegeria sp. CF4 (assembly GCF_056537345.1). Lineage (NCBI taxonomy): Bacteria > Pseudomonadati > Pseudomonadota > Alphaproteobacteria > Rhodobacterales > Roseobacteraceae > Ruegeria > Ruegeria sp. CF4. The sequence goes on from NZ_JBQFRJ010000001.1 coordinate 592,554, forward strand.
GCGTGCCGTCGATATGGCGCACCGCGCGCGGTATACCAACGTGATGTCGCACCGCTCGGGCGAGACCGAGGATGCCACCATCGCCGATCTGGCCGTGGCGACGAACTGCGGTCAGATCAAAACCGGCTCGCTGGCGCGGTCGGACCGGTTGGCCAAGTATAACCAGCTGATCCGTATCGAGGAATCGCTGGGTGAGGTCGCGGAATATGCGGGCGCGTCGATCCTGAAGCGCTGAGCGCACCGCACCTTTTTGAACCAGATCAGGCCCCGGCTTCCGCGCCGGGGCCATTTTTTTCTTTGCGTAATCCTCGATCTGTCTAAGCTGAGCATCAGAGGTCACAGTGCCGTGACTGATGGGAGAGGACGTCTTATGACCACATTCAAACACATCACTGGCGCAGCGGCGCTGTTGATCCTGCCTCAGATCGCGTTGGCCGAACGTCCGCCCGAAGCGGTGTGCCAGAAGATGGTGGAGGGCGATCCCAGCGGGCAGATCACGATGGAGGAATGCCTGTGCACCTATAACGTCGCCGACACGCTTCTGGACGATGATATCAAGGCGCTTTTGTTCCAATCCTGGTATACTGGCGAGAACGTGACCGCGCAGTTGGAGGCGCTGCCTGAGCCCAAACGCGTGCAGCGTCAGTTCAAGACCATGGAGCGGACGTTCAAGAAAAACTGCCTCTGAACGACGTATAATACCTACATAAAAATCATTATGTGTGAACTTGTTCCTATTGCCGTGGGGTAAGGCACGGTAGTCTGCCTGCATTGCAGAAAGGGGGGCAAGATGTCTGCTTCGAAGGTTTTTCTTGTGATTTCATTGGTTTCTGCCGGATTTCTGGCCGCATGTTCCGAGCCGGGAACCTATCCGATCACGGGCGCGGAGGTCTCGCAGGACGATCCGGTACAGGAAATGTACAATCCAGGGCTGATTTTCCGGGGTGAGTCGCGCTAAAGCGTTTTGCTCATCAACATATAGCGTTCGCGCGGTTTGAAGCCTGATCGCAGATAGAGTTTCTGCGCGGTCTCGTTGGTGCGGTCGACTTCAAGATGCAGGGCGGTCAGCCCGGCCTCGGCCAGCGCTTTGGGGAGATCGTGCAGCACTTCGGTTGCGATACCGCGGCCACGGACGGCGGGGCGGATGTAGATTTCGTCCACGAAGGCGTCCATGCCGCCGAACTCGACCGACCAGCCGAAGGTGAGGACAACATAGCCCAGCGGCGCGCGGCCCGGCCCGATCAGATACACGCACCCATGCGGTATGCCGTCCAACAGCGGGGCCAGCGCGTCGCGCCTATGCGCATCGTCCTGCGCGATGCCGGATTCCGAATGAAACGCCGCGACCAGCGCCATCAGGCGGTCCAGATCGTCGGGGCGGGCGAGGCGGAGTGCGGCGGTCATAGACGGGCCAGCCTTTCTGTGAGCAGGTCGAAGAAACCCTGGGCGTCCACGTCGCCCATGAACATGGCGTTTGGTGCGCGGTCGGTGACCCGCCACCAGTCGGCCACTGTCATACCCAATGTCAATTCTGACTGGGTTTCGATTTCAACATTGATGTGGCGACCCGAGAACAGCTCGGGGCGGATCAGATAGGCGGTGACGCAGGGATCGTGCAGCGGCGCACCTTCGGACCCGTACTTTTCTTTGTCGAAACGCTCGAAGAAATCGGTCATCTCGGCCACCGCATGACCAACCTTGCTGTCCAATGCCCGGAACGCATCGTTGCGATGGGGCGTGACCAGCGCATCATGGGTGACGTCCAGCGGCATCACCACGATGTGGATGCCAGATTTAAACACGATATCAGCGGCTTCCGGATCGACGTAGATGTTGAATTCGGCCGCTGGAGTGATGTTACCGACCTCGAAATAGGCCCCGCCCATCAGCACGATTTCCTGCACCCGATCGATGATGTCAGGGGCTTTCTGGAAAGCGGTGGCGATGTTGGTCAGCGGCCCCAGCGGGCAGAGCGTTACTGTGCCGGGCTCATGCGCGCGCAGAGTTTCGATGATGAAATCGACCGCATGGCCTTCGGCCAGAGGCATTTCGGGATCGGGCAGAACAGGGCCGTCGAGACCGGTTTTGCCGTGAACATGTTCGGCCGTGACAAGCGGGCGTTTCAGGGGTCGGTCGCACCCGGCATAGACAGGTATATCGGTATGGCCGGCCAGTTCGCAGACGATGCGCGCATTCTTGGCGGTCAGTTCCAGCGGCACGTTTCCAGCGACGGCAGTGATGCCCAGAACCTCGATCTCTTCGGGGCTGGCCAGCGCCAGAAGAATGGCGACTGCGTCGTCCTGACCGGGATCGGTGTCGATGATGATCTTGCGGGGCATGGTGGTCTCCGGGGGGCGTGAAGATCGGACACTCGCAAGTGTCGCGGGACTTGTCTACCAGATTTACACGTCCGCCGGAGCATCCACCGGCGGGAGTTTGCCGTTGGCGCGGTGTTCTTCGATTTTCACCTCATCCCACAGCGCGTCCATCTCGGCCAGGTCGCTTTGCGTAGGCGTTCTGCCACGTTCGGCCAGTCGCGCTTCGACCTTCTCAAAACGGCGGGTGAACTTGGCGTTGGTGCGGCGCAGGGCGGCCTCGGGTTCGATGCCTAAGTGCCGGCCGAGGTTGACGATCACGAACAGCAGATCGCCGAATTCATCCTCGAGCGCGTCGGCATCCATGCTGTCGCGCGCTTCTTCCAGTTCGGCGGCCTCTTCGGTGATCTTGGCGAGGACATGGCTGGCATCGGGCCAGTCGAACCCGACACGGGCGGCGCGTTTCTGCAGCTTGTGGGCACGTAGCAGGGCGGGCAGGTTGGCGGCAACCCCGTCCAGCGCCCCTTTCTGTTCCTTGCCCGCGCGTTCAGCGGCTTTGATGGTTTCCCAATCCAGCGTCTGTTGATCCGCCGACTTGTCTCGGGACTCATCACCGAAGACATGTGGGTGACGGGTAACCATCTTGTCCGACATGGTGCGCACCACGTCTTGGAAGGTGAAATGCCCAGCCTCTTCAGCCATTTGCGCGTGGAAGACGGATTGGAACAGCAGGTCGCCCAGTTCTCCTTTCAGCTCGTCGTAGGCCTCGCGTTCGATGGCGTCGGCGACCTCATAGGCTTCCTCAATCGTGTAGGGCGCGATGGTGGAAAAATCCTGTTCGATGTCCCACGGGCAGCCGGTTTGCGGGTCGCGCAGGCGGCGCATGATTTCCAGCAAACGCTCGATACCCGCGTCCGTGTCGTGGATCAGAGGATTTTCGGCCATTGCGAACCCTTTCGTTCCGGTGTCAGATGCATCCATCCCGCAGTCAGGATCAGGAGTCCACCCCAGATGCCCGTCGTCAACCGAATTGCCGATTACGCCGCTGATATGGCCAAGTGGCGCCAGCACCTTCACACCATCCCCGAATTGGAATTCGAATGCTATGAGACGGCCGCCTATGTGGCCGAGCGTCTGCGCGAGTTTGGGGTAGATGAACTGCATGAGGGAATCGCCAAAACCGGCATGGTCGCGATCATCAACGGGCAGGGCGAGGGACCGACTATTGGTCTGCGCGCTGACATGGATGCTCTGCCGATTACCGAGGAGACGGGCGTGGACTACGCCTCGAAAAACCCCGGTAAGATGCATGCCTGCGGTCATGACGGGCATACAACCATGCTACTGGGTGCTGCGCGCTATCTGGCCGAAACGCGGAATTTTGCGGGCCGGGTTGCGCTGATCTTTCAGCCTGCCGAGGAAGAGGGCGGCGGCGCGGGCGTGATGGTTGAAGAAGGCATCATGGATCGGTTCGATATCTCTCAGGTTTACGGTATCCATAACACTCCGGGTCGGCCCGAGGGGCTGTTCGAAACCACGCCGGGGCCGCTGATGGCCGCAGTAGATACGTTTGAGATCCATATTCAGGGCGTGGGCGGCCACGGGGCAATGCCGCATGAGACGCGCGACCCGGTGATGGCGGCTTGCGGAATGGCGCAGGCGATCCAGACCATCGTCAGCCGCAACCACTATGCGCTGGACGATCTGGTGGTGTCGGTGACGCAGATACACACCGGAACAGTGAATAACGTGATACCTGATACCGCTTATCTGAACGGCACCGTTCGCACCTTTGATCCGGCCGTGCAAAGGATGGTCAAAGAGAGAATGGCGCAGATCGTGGCGGGGCAGGCGGCCACGTACGGTGTCGAGGCCAAACTGGACTATCAGGAGGGTTATCCCGCCACTATCAACGACGCCGACAAGGCGGCATTCGCGGCTGAAGTGGCGCGGGATGTATCCGGCGCGGAACGCGTGAAAGATGATGCTGGGCGTGAGATGGGGGCCGAGGATTTTTCCTACATGCTGCAGGCCCGACCCGGTGCTTACCTGTTCATGGGGCAAGGAGATGGCGCGGGGCTGCACCATCCGAAATACAACTTCAATGACGACGTCGCGCCGATCGGAGCGTCCTTCTTCGCACGGATCGTCGAAAAGGCACAGCCGTTGGGCTGACAGGGAAAAGACATGGCACTGGAAGATGCAAAGAACCAGGTGGATGAGGCATTCACCAACCCCGATCTTAAGGGGCTGTCCTATGAAAACACCTTTGGCGGCGCGACTTCATTCCTGCGGCGGCTTTATACCAAAGACCTGACGGGTGTGGATATTGCTGTAACCGGCGTGCCTTTCGATCAGGCGGTGACAAACCGCCCCGGAACCCGGCTTGGCCCTCGTGCGATCCGCGAGGCCAGTGCGTTGCAATCGCCTGATGCGCCTTATGGCTGGCCCTTTGACGCGCTCAGCGAGCTGGCGATCGTGGATTATGGAGATATGGCCTACGACTATGCCAATATCCCGGCCTTTCCCGACACGCTGACCGATCATATCCGTACCATTTTGGCGGCGGATGTGGCTTCGGTCACGCTGGGAGGGGATCACTATATCAGCTTCCCGATCCTTAAGGCCTATGCCGAGAAATATGGGCCAATGTCACTGCTGCAATTCGATGCGCATACGGACACCTGGGCCGATGACGACATGTCCCGCGTGGACCACGGAACGATGTTCTACAAGGCGGTAAAATCGGGGTTGGTTGATCCGAAACGCTCGGTTCAGGTGGGCATTCGCACCACCAACGAAGACACGTTGGGCGTTAACATCATCGACGCGCGCGAGGTTTACGAATCCGGCCCCGCCGCCGTTGCGCAGAAGATCAAAGACATTCTGGGCGATAGCCCCGTTTACTTGAGCTTTGATATCGATGGTCTGGACCCGGCCTTTGCGCCCGGAACCGGGACGCCAGTCTGGGGCGGTCTGACCTCGATCCAGGCGCAAATCATCCTGCGCGACATTGCCGGGATCAATATCAAAGGTGGCGATGTGGTCGAGGTGTCTCCGCCATTCGACACCTCTGGTGCGACGGCGATTGCGGGGGCGCATGTGGCGACGCAGATCATTTGTCTGCTGGGGTGGAACAAGCTTGTGAAGCCTTAACCTTTGGTTAGGCATAATCCCGGTATCTGCTTGGTGAGGCACCGGATCGGAGACATCATATGACCGAATTCAACCAACCGATTGGCGGCAATGATCTGGCGCGGTTTTCTGGCCCGAATACCTTCATGCGCTTACCGCAGGCGTCTTCGCTGGAGGGGCTGGATGTGGCTGTGCTAGGCGTTCCGATGGATATCGGCACCTCGTGGCGGTCGGGCACGCGGTTTGGACCCAAGCAGATCCGCAGCGAGAGCGCGATGATCCGGCCCTATAATATGGCCAATGGCGCGGCGCCGTTTGACCATCTGCAGATCGCAGATATCGGGGATCTGGCGATCAATACGTTCTCGCTGGCCGACAGTCTCAAGATCATCAAAGACAGCTATGACGGTATACTGGGGCAGGGTGTCATCCCGGTGGCGATGGGCGGAGATCACTCGATCACCTTGCCGATTCTGCGGGCAATGGCAGCCAAGCACGGGCCAGTGGCTTTGGTGCATGTGGACGCTCATGCGGACGTGAATGACGAGATGTTTGGCGAGAAAGAAACCCACGGAACAGTCTTCCGTCGCGCCTATGAGGAAGGGTTGATCGTGCCCGACAAGACCTTCCAGATCGGCATTCGCGGCTCGGGCTACGCGGCCAGCGACTTTACCGAGGCGCAAGGTTGGGGGTTCCGCCAATACCCGGCATGGGAGCTATGGCAGCAGAACCTGACCGAGATCGGCTCACTGATCCGCAAGACGGTCGACGATCATCCGGTTTATATCACCTATGACATCGACAGCCTCGACCCGGCTTTTGCACCGGGAACCGGTACGCCCGAGATTGCGGGTCTGACCACGCCACAGGCGCTGCAGCTGATCCATGCGCTGGCGGGTATGAACGTGGTGGGCTGTGATCTGGTAGAGGTATCTCCGCCCTATGATCCGTCAGGCAATACCGCGTTGACTGCGGCGAACCTTCTGTTCGAGCTGCTGTGCATCCTGCCGGGGTGACGCCACGATAGGGGTGTTGGTCGCCCTCGGACTGGGTAGGCTTTGCGCAAAGGGATCGAAGGGCAGATGAAAATGGTGCTTTGGCTGTTGATTTCGGTGGGCATTGCGATGGGCGCATATGTTCGTCTTGCGCCGTCTGACCCAACGCGCTGGCATGTTGCCCCCGAAGGCGTGGATCGAGATTTTAGGAACGGCGTAGTGCGGGTCGTTGAGGCAGCCCCGGGAGGGCTGGAGCAACTCGATCATATTGCCCGCTCGACGCCGCGCACGACGGTGCTGGCAGGTTCGATCGAAGAGGGAATGATAACCTATGTCATCCGTTCCAGGGTATTCGGGTTTCGCGACTACACGACCGTGCAGCATGACGGGGATAAGCTGCGCATCTATGCGCGCTCAAGATTTGGTCGGAAAGATTTCGGCGTCAATCGACAGCGGGTCACCCACTGGCTTGCTTTGCTGCAACCCTGACGACAAGCACCCCTCTTGCACCTCGCGCCACATGGGCACGTTCAGCGACATCTGGCATTGGGCCATGAACATGCGACCGTCGACCTGTAGGCAGATCATCTCGCCCAGCTCGATGCGGCTGCCGGATTTGTCGGTGCAATAGCAATCGCGGGTCTTGCCATCGGGACCGACGTAATCGGCCATTGCAGGGCTTGAACAGAGGGTTAGGGTCAGGATCAGTCGTTTCATACCTCAAACCTAGCACAAGGCAGGGCCTTGACCAACGCCCCCGGATGAGAGACACCGCCCGGATGATCCCCGAAGAACGTCTTGAACAGATCACCCAGCGATTCCAGTACCTCGAAGCGGCCATGGCGGATGGTGCCTCGGGCGGGGATATTGCGGCTTTGGCCAAGGAATATTCGGATCTTAAGCCAGTCGTTGATCAGATTATGGCGTGGCGGCAACTGGTCAGTGATCTGACCGAGGCCGAGGCGATGTTGGCTGACCCGGACATGAAAGAGCTGGCGGAAGAAGAAATCCCCGAGCTGCAGGCACGTATCCCCGAGGCGGAACATGCGCTGCAACTGGCATTGTTGCCCAAGGATGCCGCTGATGCGCGCCCGGCGATGCTGGAGATTCGGCCCGGTACGGGTGGGGATGAGGCTGCGCTGTTCGCCGGAGACCTGCTGCGCATGTATCAGCGCTATGCCGAAGCGCGGGGCTGGAAGTTTGAGATAATCGAGGAACAGGCCTCTGATCTGGGTGGGATCAAAGAGGTCGTGGCCCATATCAAGGGTGACAACGTCTTTGCGCGGATGAAATACGAATCCGGTGTGCATCGGGTGCAGCGGGTGCCAGAGACGGAAAGCGGCGGGCGCATTCATACCTCTGCGGCGACGGTGGCGGTTCTGCCCGAGGCTGAAGATGTGGACATCCAGATTGATGCTAACGACATCCGGATCGACACGATGCGTAGCTCGGGCGCCGGGGGGCAGCACGTCAACACCACCGACTCGGCGGTGCGGATCACGCACTTGCCGACCGGGCTTGTGGTGACCAGTTCCGAGAAATCCCAGCATCGCAACCGTGAGATTGCGATGCAGGTGTTGAAGACGCGGCTTTATGATCTGGAGCGTCAACGCATCGACAGTGAGCGTTCTGCAGATCGCGCCAGTCAAGTGGGTTCGGGCGACCGGTCGGAGCGGATCAGGACTTATAATTTCCCCCAAGGTCGCATGACGGATCACCGTATCAACCTGACGCTCTATAAGCTCGATCAGGTGATGCAGGGCGATCTGGATGAGGTGATCGACGCGCTGACCGCAGATGATCAGGCCCGGCTGCTGGCCGAGATGGCGCAATGATTGCGGCGTTGACGGCAGCTCAGGCAATGGTGGCCGCCACTGCGCGTTTGCGGGCCGCAGGCGTGCCCGATCCGGCGCGGGATGCGCGGGTGCTGCTGGCCCATGCAGCGCGGATCGAGGCCAGCCGGGTGACGCTGATCGCGCCCGAGGAACTGCCTGTCGATATTGCGGAGCGCTATGACCAGCTGATCTCGTTGCGGGCCATTCGGGTGCCGGTGTCGCACCTGTTGGGCGAGCGGGAATTCTATGGCCGCCGGTTCCGGGTCAGCCGCGATGTGCTTGATCCACGCCCCGAAACCGAGGCTTTGATCGAGGCGGCGCTGAGCGAGCCGTTTGACCATCTGCTGGACCTGGGTGTGGGCTCGGGCTGTATCCTGATCACCTTGCTGGCCGAGCGCAGCAGCGCCTCGGGGCTGGGTGTGGATCTGAGCGAATCTGCCTGCCTGCAGGCCAGCGCCAACGCCGTGCAGCATCAGGTGCAGCCACGGGTGGAGATTCGGCAATCCGATTGGTTTGAGAACATTGAGGGGCAATTTGACCTTATTGTTTCAAATCCGCCCTATATTTCCGTTGAGGAAATGGATGATCTGTCGCCCGAGGTGCGCGAGCATGAACCGCGCATGGCCCTGACCGATGAAGGGGACGGGTTGGGGGCGTATCGCCGGATCGCCGCCTCGGCACCGGATTTTCTGATGCCGGGTGGGCGGTTGCTGGTCGAGATCGGGCCGACGCAGGGCAAATATGTTTCGGCCTTGTTTGATGCGGCGGGGTTGGTGGATATCCGCATAATCCCTGATCTGGACGGTCGGGATCGGGTTGTGGGTGCCAGAATGCCGCAGTAATGGGCCCGGCTGAGGCTGAAATGTGCCGATTGATGTAAAAAAGCTGCGAAATATCGGACAAAGCCCTTGTCTGAATGCGCAGGACATGTTTACTCAGGATTAGTCGGCGAGGTTGACGCTGTTTCAGCGCGCCCCTGACGCCAAGCCCAAAAAGTCGATGACGCGTTAAGGCACAAGCCACCGAGCAGCGTTAGATACGGGTTGATCGACAGTGAGTTTATAAGGCTGACGTAAAGTAAGATGAGATCTTCCAAATCCCGTTCGCGGGCCAAGAACAACCGCAATCGTCCTTCTGGCGGCAACGTCGTAAACCGGGTTTTTGACAGCTCGGGTCCTGAGGGCAAAGTGCGTGGCACCCCGCAGCAGATCATTGATAAGTACAACCAGCTGGCGCGCGATGCGCAGCTGTCCAATGACCGTGTGGCCGCCGAGAACTTTCAGCAGCACGCCGAGCATTATCTGCGCATGTTGAGCGAGGCGCAGCGCGAGATTGAAGCCCGCCGCGAAGAGCAGGAACGCCAGAACCGTGAACGGCAGGCTGAGCGTGATCGCGAACGTGCTGAGCGTCAGGAACGCGAGGCGGCCCGTCAGGCCGATCCGGCAGAGGCTCCGCAGCCTGATGTGATGGATTTCAGCGCGCCCGAGGCCACACCCGAAAGCGGGCTAGTCGAAACACCTGAGAACAAAGGGGCGGAGGCACCTGAGAAAAAGGAAAAGCCCGCTCGCAAGCCCCGCGCGCGCAAGCCGAAACCTGCGCCTGCGGCAGAGGCTGAAGCTGAGCCCAAGACAGATGGCGATACGCCCGAAGCGGCTGAGTAAGACCAGCCTCAGAAGAGACAAAGCCCCGAGGTTTCGACCCGGGGCTTTTTTCTTGGTGTCAGTTTTTCTGAACTTCGCGGGCCAGGGCGCAGAACGCCTCTAGCGGGACCTGTTCGGCGCGTTCCGTGGGCTGGATGCCTGCGGCAAGAAGGCGGTCCTCGATGTCAGGTGCCACGCCTTTCAGCGAGGCGCGCAGCATCTTGCGGCGCTGATTGAAGGCGGCGGCCACGACACGGGACAGAGTGGCGGCGTCCGCCGGATAGCGGGGCTCGGACAGCGCGGTCAGGTGGACCACGGCGCTGGAGACCTTTGGTGGTGGTGTGAAGGCCCCGGGCGGCAGCGACATGGCGATGCGCGCTTCGGCCCGCCATTGGGCGAGGATGGCGAGACGGCCATAGGCTTTGCCGCCGGGTTGGGCGACGATGCGTTCGGCCACTTCGCGTTGGAACATCAGCGTCAGGCTTTGCCAGAAGGGCGGCCATTGTGGCGGGGTGAGCCAACGGACCAGAAGCTCGGTCCCGACATTATAGGGTAGGTTGGCGGCCACGCGAATGGGCGGTGTCAGATGGGCCAGCGGGTCGATTTCAAGCGCATCGCCATTGATCACCTCTAGCTGGCCCGGATAGGCGGCGGCGATATCGTTTAGGGCGGCGATACAGCGTGTGTCTTTTTCCACCGCCACGACCTTGCGGGCCCCTTCGGAGAGCAACCCCCGGGTCAGGCCACCGGGGCCGGGGCCGATTTCGAGGACATCGCATTGTGTCAGATCCCCGGCCTGCCGTGCGATCTTGGCGGTCAGGTTGAGGTCGAGCAGGAAGTTCTGGCCCAGCGATTTGCGGGCTGAGAGCTGGTGCGTCGCGATGACCTCACGCAATGGGGGAAGGGAGTCGATGGCGCTCATGGCTTCACCGTTGCGTGTGTTGGAGGCGGAGTGCCAGAGAATTTTTGCCTCCGGCGGGGATATTTTTGGCCAGATGAAGCATTAGCGGGTATTGGCCATGGATTGGGCGAGCCTTAGCGCTTCGATCAGGCTGGTGGGGGCGGCGATGTTCTGACCGGCGATATCCAGTGCCGTGCCGTGATCGGGGGAGGTGCGAATGAACGGCAGGCCCAGCGTGACGTTCACGCCTTTGTCGAAATCCAGCGTTTTGATCGGGATCAGGGCCTGATCGTGGTACATGCAGATTGCTGCGTCATAATTGGCGCGTGCGGCGGCATGGAACAGGGTGTCCGCCGGGTGCGGGCCGGTGAGTGTGGTGTTTTCGATGCTCAGGTCGGACAACAGGGTCGCGATCCAGTCCATCTCCTCGGTTCCCATCTTGCCGCCTTCGCCTGCATGCGGGTTCAGGCCGGCAATCGCGATCCGGGGGGTCGGGATGCCGAATTGGGTTTGCAGGCTGTGGGCTGTGATCTCGATCGTGTCGCGCAGCAGGTCGGGCGTGAGCGCCGATGGAACTTGCGATAGCGGGATGTGAATGGTGGCCGGGACGACGCGCAGCTGATCGCTGGCCAACATCATCACAACGCGTTTGCGGCCGGCCAGAGCGGCGAGGAACTCGGTATGGCCCGGATAGGCGAAACCGGCTCCGTCGATCAGGGCCTTTTTGTTGATCGGTGCGGTGCACAAGGCAGAGGCCGCGCCCGACTGGACCAGCGCAACGCCCTGTTCAATGGCATCGATGACCGAAGGCGCATTGGCCGGGCCGGGATGGCCGGGCCGGTTGGGGGCGGGAAAATCCAGTTGCAGAACAGGCAGGGCGGATGCGCTGGCCGCGCGCGCCTCAGACGGATCGGCTATCCGGGCAATAGGGGTGTCCTGTGGCAGGTGCGCGGCGTCTCCGATGTAAAAGAACGGGCAATTGTCGCGTAGCGCCTTCCATGCCTTGGCTGCGATCTCGGGGCCAATTCCGGCGGGATCACCGCAGCTGAGGGCGATGGGGGCCGTCATTGCTCGATGATGACGGCGTCAGCCCGGAGTTGTTGCAACAGACTATCGGCAAAGGCCTGCAGGCGCTGCTGGGTCAATGCGTTGGCGACATCGGCGCGGGTGGTCTCTTCGCCCAGATTGCGGGTGCGGTTGCACAGCATCAGGAACACCAGGGTCTGACCGTTATTGCGCGTCAGCGTAGTCGACACCTCGTTCGGGTCCAGCTTGGCCAATTCCAGCGCGATATCCCGCGGGATCTCGGAAGGTTTGGCGGTGACGCGATCCAGCACCTCGGCAGGTTGATCCTTGGCAAGGCCATAGAGGTCATCGCAGGTGTCGATTTCTTCGCGCAGCTTAGCGGCGTCTGCCAGTGTTTCGGCGCTGCGACCTCCTGCGAGGTAATAGGCGGCGTAGTCGATCTCGGAATAGTTCGGGGTGCCGGGGGCAACCTCGCGGATACCGCGCATCTGGAACAGGGCGACGGCATTGCTGAGCGACAGGGGTTGCGTGATCTCTCCGTTTTTCAGACCAAGGATAACCGGTTGCAGCGCGGGAGGCAGATTGCTGAGCGACAACCAGTCGAGCCGCCCGCCTTCTTCGCGCGTGGCGGCAGCGGAATATTGAATAGCGGCTGACGAGAAACTTTCCTGATCCGTGAGCTGGGAAATCTCATCGGCCAGTGCTTCGGCTTGTGCCAGCGTCTGCGGGGTGACCGGGATGATGATTTCGGATAGCAGAACCTGAAGGCCGCCACCGCCACCTTGCCCGAGGGCGCGGTTGATCTCGTCTTCGGTGGGGCGCGATTGCGACAGGTAGCGCGCGCTGACATATTCGCGCCACGACAGCTGATCGGCGACGAAATCGCGCACGGTCTCGCGCGAGACGCCAGCTTCGTTGAGCAATCTCAGAAAATCTTCGCTGCCAAGATTGCCCCGAGCGGCGAGTTCATCGATTCCGGTCTGGACGTCTTCGGGGGCGACCTGAATTCCGACCTCGCGCATCGCTTGTTTGCGCAGACGGTCCTGAATCATCGCTTCGCGCACCTCGTCCTCGGAACTGCCGGGGGCACCGAGCAATTCAAGGAATTGCTGGCGTTGCTGCAGTTCGTACCAGGTCACGATGTCCTGATTGACGCGGATGGCGGGTGAGAACAGGCTTTGACTGAAAGCCTGCGGTGCCGTCATGCCACCCAATGCGACGGCAAAGAAGGCGGCGCGCCAGCCAGAGCGGAGAATTGTGGTGAAACCTGAGATCAGCTGCATCTTTTCTTGAACTTCTTGCCTTCGCCTTCGACGGAGTACCCTGTCAGGGCTACGGTAAAGCCGAATTCTGTCGAAGGCTCAATACTTGATGTCGAGGTAAAGCGCCTGTTGACGGTCATATTAACTTGCACACATTCGTTACTGTAGGTCAGCCCGAAGCCCAGACGGAGTGGTTCGGATTCGCTGATATCATATCGCGCACTCGCACGTGTCAGCCAGTTTTGGTCGATCCGATAGCGCCCGGCAACCCTCAGTTCCGAAATTTCATCATTATTGAGCTCGGCCGGATCGGGTTCAAGCCAGACATAGCCGCCGCTCAGCGATGTGTCACCCTTGGTCCAGGCGGCGCGGAGCTCGGCCTTGGTGAAGCTGAAATCGCTGTTCAGCAATCCGCGTGCCGCAAGGGTCAGGCCCCGGCCATTGTTCAGCTGCCCTGCCAGCAGCAGGTCCGATTTGGTACCTTGCAGGCCCGAGGTCAGGGTGAAATCCGGGTCGGCATCGGCGCGGAAGACCTGTCCGATGGTCGCCAGCGCGTGCCAGCCATCGGCCGCGTACCGCGCCCAGTTCACGCCGATGACCGCAGTGGTCCCGTCCTCGCGCCGGTCTTCGGCTGGAAAGCGGGAAAGCGACAGAAGGTTGCCCTGATCAAATTCCTGAAACGTGCTTTCGTCATTCGGGACATCCGTGTCCGAGACATCAGTCCAGCCGATCTGAGCGATGGGCTCCAGTATCTGGGTGGCTCCGCTTTGCTCGCGCCGTTGCATGGGATAGCGCAGGGTGAAGGCCGCGCGCGGTGTGGCGCGGGTTACATCATTGGGAAAACTGCTGTCGTTGCGGATGTTGAACGTATCGATCGCGGCACCCAGCTGGGCGTCGGCGCGCAGACCTGTGGCAAAGGTCCAGCTGCGCAACCATTCGGCATCGAATGTCGCGCGGGCGACGTCGCGCCCGACAATGTCCTCATCGCTGGTGCGGGTATGGGTATGCCCGATAAAGGCCAACGCGACTTCACCCCCAATGGCTTTGGGGAAATAGCGCTTGCGGAAGTCGATGTCGAAAATGCGCGAGGGGATCTCATCCTGCTCTTCGCTGTCACGGAGGGTTTCATAGTGGATGAAGCTGGTGCGGAACGCGGTGTCCCGTTTGATCCGTTCCAGGGCAATCTCGCTGCGCAGACGGTCGAAATCGGGCAGGCCGTAATCGGCCAGATAGGCATCATCCGAGGTGGTTTTGATGTCGAAAGTCAGGCGATAGCTGTTCTGCAGGTTGAAATAGCCATCCGCGAAGAAATAGCCGCGATCCTGATTGGGTTGGATGTCATCCCGGGTGTAGGCGCCGCGCAGACGGATTCGGCCGTTTTTGAACGCCTGCCGATAACGCAGCCCCAGTGTGCGGGTTTTGGACGACACATATGGGGTGACCGTCAGGTCCTTATGATCGCCAAGCTTGAAGAAATAAGGTACCTGCAATCCGGTTCCGAGCTGCGAGGTCGTGCGGATCGACGGCACAAGAAACCCGGTGGCGCGGTCCAGGGTCGGGTCGGGCAGGCGCAGGAACGGGAAATAGAATACCGGCACATCCAGGACACGGAATTGGGCACCCTCGAAATAAAGCTGCCGTTCGACCTGATCATGGGTCACTTTGCGGGCGCGGATTTGCCAGAGCGGCGGTTTTCCATTGGCACAGACATGGCACGAGGTGGCTGCCACCTTGCTGAACTGCGTATAGCGTCCAGCGGCACGGGTTGCCTGCACCGAAGCGATCTGAACCTGCTGATCAAACACCATTCGCGCGCCGGTCAGCAGACCGTTCTGAATGCCGCTGTCCAGTTGCGCGGAATCAGCCAGCAGCGTGGATTGGCCGCCCTGATCGATGCGGATCGGGCCCGTCAGGGTCAGCTCTCCGGTCTCGCGGTCGTAGGTAATGCTTTGGGCGGTCAGCTTCACGTCGCCCTGAAAGGCTTCCACATTGCCCTCGGCAACCAGTTTGCGGTCGGGGGTGATGAAGATCTGATCGGCTACCAGCAGCGCGGGCTGGTCTTGACCGCCTGCGTCGGTTGTTGGGGCGGTATCGTCGCTCTGTGCACTGGTTGCAATGGGCAGTGTCAGGATCAGCGCGCTGGATAGCAGCAGGGGAAGCAGGGCACGCATCAGCCGTCCTCCGCATGCAGCAACAAGCCCAGCGACAACAGGATCCCGGCAAAGGGCGGGGCCCAGGCGGCGACAAAGATGGGCAACTGTCCGTTTTCACCCAGAATTTGAGCGAAATTGCGGATGAAATAGATGCCAAAGCCCAGCAGCACGGCAGTCAGCACCGCAATGCCAGTGCCGCCAAAACGCACATGGCGCATGGTAAAGGCCGCGCCAATCAGGACCATCGAGACCAGAAATAGCGGGCGCGCCAATTGGACCTGCAGCCAGACCTCGTATTGCTTGGTTGAAAAACCGGCCTCGCGCAGATCACGAATCAACTGTGGCAGGTCGTAGACCGAGACTGAATCCTGTTGCCCCAGAGTATCCAGGATACGGTCACGGGTGAGCGTGGTCGGCAAATTCAGCACCTCATGTGTGATCGCGTTGGTCTCTGGGTTGAGGTCGTCTGCTAGTGTCCAGACCTTGACCTCATGCAGTGCCCAGTGGCCGTTTTCCAGTTCAGCACGCTTGGCGGCGATTTGTTCGGTGGGTTTGCCCTGAGACGAGAATGTCGTGATTGTCACGTCACGCAGTGCAAACCTGTCGCCATTGACCGTGCCAAGCGCATGGATGACTGACTGACCGCTGGCCGAGCCCTGACGCAGCCACAGCCCATCGCGGCTGATGGACAGGGTCGAACTGCCGTTGTTTCGAAAATCATCTGACAGGCGCTGGTATTCCTCGGATGTTGCTGCAGCGATTGGATTGAGTAATGAAACAGCAAGCGCGCCAATGGTCAGCGCCAGCAGGACCGGAGCCAGCAGCGCCCGGATGCCCGAGCGCCCGATGGCGCGTGTCACCACCAGTTCCGAGCTGCGGGCGAGGCCCACGAACAATGCAATCGTCGCAAGGATCATCAACAGCGGCAGCATCTCACTGATGGCTGTGGGGGTGTTCAGCAGGGTCAATCGCAAAAGCTGCCCGAAGGACAATCCGACCCCGTCAAAGCGGCGCACCTGCTCGATCAGGTCGATCAGGATCATCAGGGTCAGAAAGATTCCGCCGATCACCAGAAAGCTCTGGATGAAACGTCGGGCAAAATAACGGTCGAGGATCACGCAGGCATCTCCGCCCGATTGCGGCACTGGAGAATCGCGCGCCGCACTGGATTGATGCGCGACAGCCTATGCCTGCCGAATGATGCCACGTTATGTCCCCCGGGCCTGCAATTATTTTCGGGCGACCATAATGCAAATGCCCGTCGGGGAAAACTGCTATCTGGTCAACTGCGACCGTGCGGGCTAGGTCTTGGGCAACGCATTTTTCAGGAGAAAGATATGAGCAGTCTGGTGCCCGTCCGTTTTACCCCCGTTGATCTGGAACTGATGGCGACGGCCAAGGGCCGCGTCACGATCATCATTCCGGAGGACGGCAAGATGAGCCCCGCCGCCCGTCGCGCCAACCGCCTGACCAAAGGGGCCGTTGCGCGTCTGGTTGAGAGCGAGCGGTTCGGAAAGGCCAAATCGGGCGATGTAATCCCGATGGCGTGGCCTACGGGTATGGAAGCGATTGCCCTGGATGTGCTGGTGCTGCCGCGCCGTCCCGACAGCGATGAGGCGCGCAAGGCCGGGGCCAAGCTGATGAAGCTGGCTGCGGGCAAACCGGTTCTGGTGATGGCGGCCAATCAGGTTCGGGTCGAGGATCTGGCCCTAGGCATGGTGCTGCGCGCCTATGATTTTGATGCCCACAAAACAAAGGACTCGGACCCCGCTGGCGAAATTGTGATCGCGCATGGCAAGTCTGATGAGGCCGAAGCGGCCTTTGCGCCGCTTTATGCCGTCGCTGACGGCGTGCGGATGACTCGTGATTTGACCAACGAGCCTGCCAATGTGCTGACGACCACAGAATTCGCCAATCGTCTGGCCGAGATGGAAGCGCTGGGGCTGAAGGTCGAGGTTCTGGAAGAGGACAAGCTGGCCGAGTTGGGCATGCGTACACTGCTGAGTGTCGGGCAG
Source organism: Ruegeria sp. CF4 (assembly GCF_056537345.1). Taxonomy (NCBI): domain Bacteria; kingdom Pseudomonadati; phylum Pseudomonadota; class Alphaproteobacteria; order Rhodobacterales; family Roseobacteraceae; genus Ruegeria; species Ruegeria sp. CF4. Next base: position 609,831 of record NZ_JBQFRJ010000001.1, read on the forward strand.
GGATCGGTGAGCCCTTCGAAAGTTGTGGTGATGCATTGGAACGGTGGCGACAAGGATGACGCCCCGCTGGCGTTGGTCGGCAAGGGTGTGGTGTTCGATACCGGAGGGATTTCGCTGAAGCCCGCGGGCGGCATGGAAGACATGACCATGGATATGGGCGGCGCTGGCGTCGTGGCGGGCACCATGCGCGCGCTGGCCAAGCGTAAGGCCAAGGCCAATGTCGTGGGGCTGGTCGGGCTGGTTGAGAACATGCCATCGGGCAATGCGACCCGCCCCGGTGATGTGGTGAAATCGATGAAGGGCGACACCGTCGAGATCATCAATACCGATGCCGAGGGCCGTTTGGTTCTGTGCGACGTGATGTGGTACGCGCAGGATCGGTTCAACCCGGTGGGTATGATCGATCTGGCTACTTTGACCGGCGCGATCATCATCGGTCTGGGGCATGAGAATGCCGGGGTCTTCTCGAACAATGACACGTTCTGCGATGCCTTCCTGAAATCGGCCAAGGCCGAGGATGAGGGTGCATGGCGGATGCCTCTGGGTCCGAAATACGACGAGATGTTGAAATCGCGCATTGCGGATATGAAGAACGTGGGCGGACGGCCTGCGGGTTCAATCACCGCCGCGCAATTCCTGCAGCGTTTCGTTAAGGAAGAGACGCCGTGGATTCACCTCGATATCGCGGGCGTGGCCTCGGTCTCGTCCGAGACATCTTATGCGCCCAAAGGGGCCACCGGCTGGGGCGTGCGTGCGCTGAGCCGGTTCGTGCAGGACAATTTCGAGAGCGCGGAAGACTAATTCCGTGGGGGCCGTCTATTTCTACCACCTGACCCGTCAGCCGCTGGAGCACACTCTGCCGGTGCTGCTGGACAAGGCGCGGCAGGCCGGGTGGCGGATCGCAGTGCGTGGTGTTGATCCGGCGCGGATGGACTGGCTGGATGAAAGATTGTGGCTGGGGCCCGAGGAGGGGTTCCTGCCGCATGGCCGCGCCGGTGGCCCGCACGATGCGGCACAGCCGATTTTGCTGACCACCGGATCAGAGGCTGCCAATGACGCGACCTGCGTGATGGCAGTGGACGGGGCGCAGGTCGAGGCCGATGAGGTTCAGGCGCTGGAGCGGGTCTGCATTCTGTTTGATGGGAACGATCCGGATGCGGTTCAACATGCGCGCGGGCAGTGGAAGGCGCTGACCGGCGCGGGATGCTCGGCACAGTATTGGTCGGAAGAATCAGGGCGTTGGGAAAAGAAGGCCGAGGCTTGATCGGCCAATTTATTTAGGAGATTTGAGATGGAAATGAAGCCTTTGGGCCGCACGGGGATAATGGTGTCAGATCTATGTTTGGGCACGATGACGTTCGGCACGCAGACCTCAGAGATCGATGCGCATCGTCAGATGGATATGGCGCTGGCAGGCGGGATCAATTTCGTCGATGCGGCCGAGATGTACCCGGTCAACCCGATTTCGAAAGAAACGGTCGGACGGACTGAAGAAATTCTGGGCAATTGGAATGCGGCCAATCGCGCACGGCGCGGAGATTATGTGCTGGCGACCAAACATTCGGGCGAGGGGTTCATGCATGCGCGCGATGGGGCGCCGATCACGCATGAGACCATTCCCGAAGCCATCGAAGGTTCGCTCCGCCGGTTGCAGACGGATTGCATCGATCTCTATCAGTTTCACTGGCCGAACCGCGGCAGTTACATGTTCCGGCAGAACTGGGATTTTGAACCGCGTCCGCATGATCCGGTTCAGGTCGTCGAAGAGATGCGTGGCTGTTTGAACGCACTTCAGGCTCAGGTCGAAAAGGGCAATATCCGCGCCTTTGGTCTGTCGAATGAAAGCGCCTGGGGCACGGCGCAATGGCTGCGCGCCTCGGATGAGGTCGGGGGCCCTCGGGTTGCGACGATCCAGAACGAATATTCTTTGATGTGCCGGTTGTTCGATACCGATCTGGCCGAGCTTTGCATGTATGAAGATGTGGGATTGCTGGCCTTTTCGCCGCTGGCAGCGGGATTCCTGACGGGTAAGTATCAGGGCGGCGCGGTACCCGAGGGATCGCGTATGTCATTGGTGCCGCAGATGGGCGGGCGTAAAACGGGCCGCGTATTTGATGCGGTTGTGGCCTATCTGGAGATCGCAGCCCGTCATGGGCTGGACCCGATTCACATGGCGTTGGCCTGGTGTCAGAGCCGCCCCTTCATGGGATCGGTGATCTTCGGGGCAACGACGACCGAACAGCTGGAGCATATCCTGGCGGGCAAGGATCAGGTGTTGTCGTCAGAGGTGATGGCCGAGATCAGCGCGGCACATCGGGCGTTTCCGATGCCTTACTAGAGTGGAAGGGGGCTCTGCCCCCGTCGCCTTTGGCGACTCCCCCGAGATATTTTTAGCCAGATGAAGAGGGATCCCGTCAGTGATGGGTGGGCTGTGTGCGGTCTTGTCTGAGGTCGCGGGCTGAGAGGCCGTGGGCCGTGCGGAAGGCGCGGGCGAAGCTGGATTGGGACGTGAAGCCGGTCGCCAGCGCGACATCCATTAAGGACAGGTTGGTGTCGGTGACCAGACGGCGCGCCTCGGCCAGACGCAGTTGCAGGTAGTGGTCCTGCGGTGTCGTGTCCAGGCGCAGGCGGAACTGCTGTTGCAGGGTGCGCGGGCTGGTGCCGAGTGTGTCGGCAATATCGGCGAGGGGGAGCGGGTCGTCGAGCGACGCCTCCATCAGCGCGTTTGCCTTGGCGGTCAGGGCAGTGTGGCGGTGCGGCGCTCCGGTGCGGCTTTGGGGCTTTGAGGGCTCGGAAAGGCCGTCGTAGAGGAACAGGCCGGAGACACGCGCGGCAAAGCCTGCGCCGTGTCGCGCGGCGATGATGTGCAGCATCATGTCGATTGCCGGGACCGCTCCGCCAGAGGTCAGGCGGCTTTCGGATACGGTAAACCGGTCGGGGCGCACGTCGACGGCTGGGAAACGGGCGGCGAAGTTTTCCAGATCCTCCCAATGGGTGGTTGCGGCGTGGCCGTCGAGCAGACCGGCCTCGGCCAGCAGCCAGGGGCCGCCATCGATGCCTGCCATGGTCGCTCCGGTGCCAGCGATGCGGCGCAGACCTGCCAGCAGGCTGGGCGTGGCGTGGCGGGCGAGTTGGAACCCGGCCACGACGATCATCAGGTCGCAGCTTTGCAACCGAGCCAGCGGAACGCCCGGTACTTGCAGCGCGCTGGTCAACATCGCCGGGTCTTGGGTGGCGGTGACATAGTCCCAGTCAAATGCGGGACGATCGGCCAGCCGGTTGGCGGCGCGCATCGGGTCGACCGCGGCGGCGAAGCTGAGCGTGTTGCACTCATCCAACACCAGCACCGCGGTTTTCAGGGCGCGATGTTCGGGCTGGAGTATGTTTTTTGCGGATTTCATCAAGTTCGATTCGCATTCTGGCAAGTGTTTCCACAAGGCTGCGCCAGAGTCGCAGGCAACGCAAATCGGAATCCGGGGAGAAGTCTGGGGAAAACCTGACGCACAAGCCGGTATAACTTGGGGAAAACATCATGCCTCTGGAAATGAACCGCGAAGTCTTCATCACCTGCGCTGTCACCGGTTCGGGCGGGACGCAGGATCGTAGCCCGCATGTGCCACGTTCGCCCCAGCAGATTGCCGATAGCGCGATTGCGGCGGCAAAGGCGGGGGCCGCTATCGTGCATTGCCATGTGCGCGATCCCGAGACCGGCGCGCCGTCGCGCGATCTTGGTCTGTACCGAGAGGTGACAGACCGCATCCGGGATGCCGAGGTGGACGTGGTTCTGAACCTGACCGCTGGGATGGGTGGAGATATCGTGTTTGGTGGTGTCGAAAGCCCGTTCCCGGTGAACGAGGCGGCGACCGATATGATCGGCGCGACCGAGCGCGTCGCGCATATCGCAGAATGCTTGCCGGAGATTTGTACCTTGGACTGCGGCACCATGAACTTTGCCGAGGCCGATTATGTCATGACCAACACCCCCGGCGCGCTGCGGGCGATGGGGCAGATGATGACCGATATGGGCGTGAAGCCCGAGATCGAGGCTTTTGACACCGGCCATCTCTGGTTTGCCAAGCAATTGGTGAAAGAAGGGATTCTGGAGCCGAACGCTCTGGTGCAGCTGTGCATGGGGGTGCCGTGGGGCGCGCCGGATGATCTGAACACCTTTATGGCGATGGTCAACAATGTGCCGGATGACTGGACGTTCAGCGCGTTCTCGCTGGGGCGGAACCAGATGGCTTATGTGGCGGCGACCGTGCTGGCAGGGGGCAACGTGCGCGTGGGGCTCGAGGATAATCTGTGGCTGGACAAGGGCGTTCTGGCCGAGAACTGGCAGCTGGTTGAGCGGGCAGGTACCATCATCGAGAACATGGGTGCGCGGGTGATCGGGCCGCAGGAAGTTCGTGAGAAACTGGGGTTGGTGAAGCGGGCACCCAAGGGCTGAGAACCCATCTTGCGCCCAACAGCAGAAAAGGGCAGGCCGGGGCATCGGCAGAAGGAATGAGATGATGCGTTTGTTGCCTTTGACGTTGGTCGCCTCCGGTATGATAGCCCTGATTGGGTGCCTGCCAGAAGGCGACGAAACCACTGGCAAGCCTGTCGAGTCTGAGCGAACGGCATGCGAAGCCCAGGGTGGCACCTATGAGATCGGTGGTCTGGCGCAAAGCTATGTTTGTTTCACGCCCTTGCCGGATGCTGGCACCACCTGTGAAAAGGAAACCGATTGTGCAGGCTTCTGCCTTTCGGAAACAAGACAATGCAGCGCGGTCACGCCGCAATTCGGGTGCATACCGCACCTGGATGAAACGGGGCGTGAGCTGGTGATTTGTATCGATTAGAGGACAGCATGACGAAAACAGCAGCGATTATCGGTGGTGGCGTGATCGGCGGCGGATGGGCCGCTCGGTTTCTGCTTAATGGATGGAACGTGCGGGTTTTCGATCCGGACCCCGAGGCCGAGCGCAAGATTGGTGAGGTTCTGGACAATGCGCGGCGATCTTTGCCGGGGTTGAGCGATGTACCTTTGCCAGCAGAAGGAACGCTGACGTTTCACGGTGATCTGGCCGATGCCGTTCAGGGGGCTGTCTGGATTCAGGAAAGCGTGCCGGAGAGGCTCGATCTGAAACTGAAGGTATACAAGGGTTTGCAGGAGGCGTGTGATCCGGGTGCGATCATCGGGTCCTCAACCAGCGGGTTCAAGCCATCTGAGCTGCAAGAGGGGGCGCTGCGGCCCGAACAGATCGTTGTGACGCATCCGTTCAACCCGGTTTATCTGCTGCCGTTGATCGAACTGGTGCCGACCGACAAGAACCCGCCAGAGATGGTGGCGCTTGCGCAGGATTTGCTGAAATCGGTGGGTTTCTTCCCGCTGCATATCAAGAAGGAAATCGATGCGCATATTGCCGATCGGTTCCTGGAGGCCGTCTGGCGCGAGGCGCTGTGGCTGGTCAAGGACGGCATCGCCACGACTGAGGAAATTGACGAGGCGATCCGTATGGGCTTTGGCATCCGCTGGGCACAGATGGGTCTGTTCGAGACCTATCGTGTCGCAGGGGGCGAGGCCGGCATGCGGCATTTCATGGCACAGTTTGGGCCCGCACTCAAATGGCCCTGGACCAAGCTGATGGATGTGCCTGAATTCACCGATGAACTGGTCGAAATGATTGCAGATCAGTCGGATGCGCAGTCCGGCATGCACTCGATCCGGGAGTTGGAGCGCATCCGCGACAACAACCTCGTGGGTATGATGCGGGCGCTCAAGGCGCAGAATTATGGGGCCGGGGCGGTGCTGAACCAGCATGATGCGGCTTTGAAGCCCAGTGCCTTGCCGACGCTGGATCAGGCGGATCTGAGCCAGCCGATCCTGACACTTTCGCGCGCCGTTCCCCTGGACTGGACCGATTACAATGGTCACATGAACGAGGCGAAATATCTGGAAGCCTTTGCCGCCGCGACCGACCGGTTCATGGAGATCATCGGATGCGACATGGACTATATCCAATCGGGCGGCAGCTATTTCACCGCTGAAAACCACATCCGTTACATGAACGAGGTCCACGCCGGCGCAAAGATCGACGTGCGCACGCAGATGCTGCTGGGGCAGGGCAAGAAGTTGCATGTGTTCCATGAAATGTATGCGGGCGAGACGCTGCTGGCGACCGGCGAAAGCTTTTTGCTGCATGTCAGTCTGGAAACCCGTCGCCCCAGTGCGCCATCGCCCGAGATCGAGGCTGCGATGGCGCGGATTGCCGAGGCTCATGCCGGGTTGCCTTATCCCGAAGGTGCAGGGGCGGCGATCCGCAAACCGGCATGAGCGGCAAGGTCCTGATCACGGCCGGAGCATCGGGCGTCGGGCGCGCAATGGCCGAAGCATTCGATGCGGCAGGTGCCGAAGTCTGGGTCGCTGATCTGGATGCGGATGCATTGGCGCAGTGCCCGCCGCATTGGAGACGTAGCCAGCTTGACGTATCTGATGAGGCAGCGGTTGAAGCGCTGTTCGCCGAACTCAGGACCGCATGGGATGGGTTGGACGTGCTTTGCGCCAATGCCGGTATTGCCGGGCCGACAGCCGCGGTTGAGGATGTGGCCTTAACCGATTGGCGAACCTGTCTTTCCGTGAATCTTGAGGGCGCGTTCCTGTGCAGCAAATACGCAGCCCCGATCATGAAACAGCAGCGCAGCGGCGCGGTTCTGATCACCTCGTCCACGGCGGGTCAGTACGGATATCCCAACCGTGCGCCTTATGCGGCGGCGAAATGGGGAATGGTCGGGCTTGGCAAGACACTGGCAATGGAGCTTGGGCCACATGGCATCCGCTGCAACGTCATCTGCCCCGGCTCAGTCGAAGGCCCCCGGATGGAGGGCGTGCTGCAGCGCGAGGCCGCAGCCAAGGGCATGACCCGCGAGCAGGTTTATGACGGCTATGCTTCGGGCACGTCTATGGGCCGCTTTGTCGAGGCTCGGGACATCGCGAATATGGCCGTGTTCCTCGCGTCAGATGCGGCGCGGCTGGTGTCGGGTCAGGTGATCGCCGTGGATGGTCATACGGTCAATCCCGACCCGAAGCTCTAATCTAGCCCTGATTTGGCCCCCGGATCTGGCGGATGGCGCTGCGGACGGCTTGCCAGTCCTGCGCCTCCTGCGGGTTTCCGGCGGCTTCGCATTCTCGCATTTTCTGTGCGGCTTCTGCCTCGGCCCGATCCCCGTGGGCGGTGTAGAGGGCTCGTGCGTATTCAGCGGTTTTGAGTGCGTCCATTCCTGTCATCCTCCATCTCAGATCGGAATGTCTGATGGTTCGCGCCCGACGACTATACTACAGGATCGCGCTCAGGTCATGCCCGCGTGATCTGCTGCCGTAGTTGCTGCAGATAGGAGGGGAATTCGCGGGCGGTCATGTCGGCCTCGCGCACCAGCCGGTCGAAATGGCGGGTGAAGACCTCGATCCTGTCGCGGTCGCGAAACGCCATATAGTGGCTGCCTGCGTAAAAGACACAGAGCAGGGGGCCGAAAATCGTAACGGGCGCGGAGTAAAGCCGTTTGGCATCATAGAGATAGATGCGCAACCGGGGATAGAGCTGTTCGCAGAGGTTTAGCAGGTGATCGATCTGATCCAGCCGGATTTGCAGGGGCAGGCCCTCGTAATATCCGGTGGCGTGGGCAAAGCTGTGAAGTTCATACAACGGCATCGCGACTTCATAGTCTGATTGCGCGCTGCGCATCCAGGACAGCCGGTCCTCGGACGCGCCAATCGCCTGATCTGCCGTACGACCCAGATGCGGGGCATATTCCCATTCCAGCACGGCGCGGGTCTTGAGCATGTCGGGCAAGGTGGCGGGGACATAGCGGATTTTGTAGCCTGCGGCCTCCTGATGCCATTCGAAGATGCGTTCATCGACCAATGCGCGGGCGGCCTCGGTCAGGGTCAGGGAACTGGCAAGCAGCTCCGCAGCGCTTTCGGGACGGTCCGAGAGCCCCAGCAACCAATCAACCGAGACGCCGAGCGCCGAGGCGCAGCTGCCCACCACATGCGCGTTGGGCAGGCGTGCACCCGCTCCGGTCAACAGTTGCGAGATGGTCGAGCGATCCACGCCGATGTCACGTGCAAGGGCGCTTTGACTGACATCCCGGTCCTGCATCGCGCGGGCAAGACGGTGGCGGAACTGCGCGGCGCGGTCGCGTTTGTCGACTTTATCAAGCATATGTTGATTTATATCACATATGTTGAAGATTGTTAATCATATTCAGAATTCCCGAACCATGGCCCTGTCTGTAACGCTGAAATGACAAAAACAATAAATGGGGTCCGGAATGGAGACGCGACGAAGATCGGTCGTGAAGGCTGTGGTGTGGAATGTGATGGGGCTGGCGGTGATGACGCTGGTGGGCCTGATTGCCACGGGATCAGCCGCTGTCGGAGGGGTGCTGGCGCTGGTCAACACGGCGATCGGCCTGACGCTCTATGTGATTTACGAGCGTATCTGGGCCGGTATCGCGTGGGGTCGCAATGGCTGACCCCACGACGCCGAAATCGCCTGAATGGGTCACTTTTGGCCTGATTGTTGGATGTTACCTCGCCTGGCTGGGTACTTTGTTCTGGCTGGCCGGTGCGACTCTGTGGTTGGCCATCCCCGCGATGGGGTTGATCGCCGCGCTGCATTCGTCGCTGACACATGAGGCGCTGCACGGGCATCCGTTTCGACAGAAATGGCTGAATGAGGCGCTGATGGCGTTGCCCCTGACACTTTTCATCCCGTTCAACCGGTTCCGCGACCTGCATCTGGCGCATCATTGCGATGCCAACCTGACCGACCCTTATGACGACCCGGAAACCAATTATCTTGATCCTCAGGTCTGGGCCGGTCTGGGGATGTGGCAAAAGCGGCTTTACCTGCTGAACAACACTCTATTGGGGCGCATGGTTTTAGGGCCTGCTATTGGACAGTTGGCCTTTATGCGGGATGAATGGCGCGGCGCGCGGCGCGGTGATCGGGATATTCTGCTGGCCTGGGCCTTGCATCTGCCCGGAGTGGCTGCGGTGCTTTGGATCGTTTCCCTGTCGCCGATGCCAATCTGGGCGTTTGTCCTGTCGGCCTATATCGGGTTGGGTCTGGTCAAGATTCGCACCTTTCTGGAGCATCGCGCACATGAGAAATCCCGTGCGCGCACCGTTATCGTCGAAGATCGCGGCCTTTTGGCTTTTCTGTTTCTGAACAACAACCTGCATGTCGTTCATCACATGAATCCCGCAGCCCCCTGGTACCGTCTTCCCGCGCTTTATCGGGCCGGCAAAGAGCGGTATCTGGCTTGCAATGAATCCTATGTCTATCGCTCTTACGCGCAGATATTCCGGGACTATTTCTGGCGCGCCAAGGATCCAGTGGCGCATCCGCTCTGGCCAAAGCTCTGATTTAACGACAGAAGGGAAGCCATGAGTTTGTGGATTCCCATCACCCTCGCAGCCGCGACGTTTCAGACCGTGCGGTTCATGCTGCAAAAATCGCTGAGCAGCGTGAAGCTGTCGGCCGCCGGGGCAACCTTTGCGCGGTTTGCCTATTCCATGCCGCTGGCGCTGTTGGGTCTGTTCATAGCGCTGCAGGTGACGGGGTTTGAGTTGCCGACGCTCACGGCGCGGTTCTGGGTGTTTGCTGTGATCGGCGGGACCACACAGATTCTGGCGACGATCTGCGTGGTCGCCTTGTTCAAACAGCGCAACTTTGCGGTCGGGATCACGTTCAAGAAAACCGAGGTTATTCAAACCGCTATCGTCGGGTTTCTCATCCTCGGGGATCAGATTTCAACCGGTGCGTTGGGGGCCATTCTGCTGGGGCTGATGGCAGTTCTGTTGCTGTCCAAAACACCCGGTGGCGAGGGTGCATGGTGGCGCAATTTGACCAACAAGGCCTCGCGCCTTGGGCTGGGGTCCGGGGTGTTGTTTGCTTTTTCCTCGGTCACCTATCGCGGCGCGTCGCTGGAACTTGGGGACAATGACGCGTGGTTCCGTGCGCTGGTGACGTTGGCCGTGGTCGTCAGCTTCCAGTTCCTCAGCATGGGGATTTGGCTGTTGTGGCGCGACCGGGCCGAGTTGCGCGCGGTGTGGCAGACACGAAGCACTGGTGTCTTTGTCGGCCTCACCAGTCTTGGCGGCTCGTTCTGTTGGTTCTTCGCCTTCACGCTGCAAAACGCGGCTTACGTGAAGGCGTTGGGGCAGGTGGAGCTGATCTTCAGCCTGTTTGCTTCGCTGCTGTTCTTCCGTGAAAGCATCACCCGGCGAGAGATCGCCGGGATTGCCTTGCTGGGTCTGTCGATACTGGCGCTGGTGTTGGCGATTTAAGACGCGTCTGCATCCGCCAGAGCAGAAGTTCCCGCGCGCCGCTCTTCAAAGCTGAGAGCGATGAAGCTGGGCAGATGATCGCCCATGCCCACCACTGCTGGACCAGCATCATCGCGGCGACCGCGGCCGCGACCCTTGGACTCACGATCCTTCTTGCCTTCGCTCTTCTTGCTCTCGGCAGGTTTGGCTTTTTTCTCGGGCTTCGGCTTTTCGGCCTTTGGTTCTTCTTTGACCGGATTGTCGATGCGCGGAATGTCTTTCTGAATCAGCTTTTCGATTGCATCCAGAGCCTTCTCGTCGCGACCCGAACAGATCGTGACGGCCTTACCCTCGCGTCCGGCGCGACCGGTGCGGCCAATGCGGTGAACGTAATCCTCGGCATGGCTGGGGACGTCGAAGTTGAACACATGGCTGACCGAGGGGATATCTAGACCCCGTGCGGCCACGTCCGAGGCTACCAGCAGGCGCAGCGAGCCATCGCGGAACCCGTCCAGCGTTTTCATCCGCTGCGACTGATCCAGATCGCCATGGATGGCGGCGGCGTTATAGCCGTATTTCTTCAGTGACTTCGCGCAGATATCCACGTCCGTCTTGCGGTTGCAGAAGATGATGGCGTTGGTGCATTTTTCACCTTCGGCGTCGATCAGAGCGCGAAGGACCTTGCGCTTGCCGCTGGCCTCGCGGTCGCGGCGACCGCCTTTGAACAAGACGACGCCCTGTTCGATGGTTTCCGAGGCGGTGGCCTGACGGGCAACCTCGATCCGGGCAGGGGCGGACAGGAAGGTATCGGTGATGCGCTCAATCTCCGAGGCCATGGTGGCCGAGAAGAACAGCGTCTGGCGGGTAAACGGCGTCAGCGAGAAGATGCGTTCGATATCGGGGATAAAGCCCATATCCAGCATCCGGTCGGCCTCATCTACCACCATGATCTGAACGCCGGTCAGCAACAGCTTGCCGCGTTCGAAATGGTCCAGCAGACGGCCCGGCGTGGCAATCAGTACGTCGACGCCCCGGTCGATCAGGGCGTCCTGTTCCTTGAAGCTGACACCGCCGATCAACAGCGCTTTGGTCAGTTTCACATTTTTGGCGTAGGTGTCGAAGTTTTCCGCCACCTGTGCTGCCAGTTCCCGCGTCGGGCACAAGACCAGCGAGCGCGGCATACGCGCGCGGGCGCGACCCCGGGCCAGCAGGGTGATCATCGGCAGAGTGAAGCTGGCGGTCTTGCCAGTTCCGGTCTGGGCGATCCCCAGAACATCGCGACCCTCAAGCGCAGGTGGAATCGCGCCTTCCTGGATCGGAGTGGGGGTTTCGTATCCGGCTTCCTCAATGGCTTTGAGGACCTTCGGGTTCAGGTTCAGTTCGCTAAACTTTATCATGTATGTCCGGTTCATGCGGACACTAGACCTGGCCCGCGCGTCTGAAATATGCCGGGCCCGGATGGCCATGCGCCCTTTGCGCATAACGGCTGAGGCGGGGCATAACAAAAACGTGGGGCAGGGTCAAATGAAGAGGAGTTCATCTGTCGCATCTCCGCTCAATACGCGAATTTATGCAACAATTCAGATGCTTCCGGGGAAGTGTTTCGCCACTTTCTGATCCAGATTCAAAGGCCGATGCCGGATCAGATCGTGATCTTCCAGCCTTGTGCGCACATCCGCGTCGGCGGCGCTCATTTCATCGTAGAAGGCGCGCAACCCCTCGGGACCCTGTTCCGCTTCGATCCAGCTGAGAAGTTCATGCATGTTCAGGCCACCCCGGTTGCGGGGGACGTTTGGCGTCATGCCCGCCTGATAGGAGCCGCGCTCCATCCGGAAGTTGAGATGCGCCTGCCAATGGTCCCAGCTGGGCGCGTGGCGGTGGCATAGGTCAACCTGCGGCAATTCCGTCTTTACCGGCAGAAGAACCTTGTTCTGGAACAGGTTGTGAATGCGGTAACTGAGATTTTCCATCCCTGTGCGGACAAATAATTTGCCCTGTACATGGCTGAGAAACCCGCCCAGCACAAAGGCCCCGTAGTTCGGATAAAGGTTCTGGACCAAAGCCTCGCGATCAGGGCCGTTCGGGATGTGCGCCTTATAGAGATCTTCGGCCCCGGCGATCGCCTCAATCGGGCGCACCCGGACGGCGGGGGTGGTTTCGGGGATTTCCTGTAGCAGATCAGCGATGGAGTTTGAGGGCCAGAGGAACTCATCCACATCAATATGCGCCAGCCAGTCCAGATGGGTGTTGCGATAGACGAAAGTCGCGTGGGTCGTTTGCCGAATCTGGTGCTTTTCCGGGCACTTTCGTTTGCGTTCTTCCCAAAACGCATCGTCACAGATTCGCGCGCGGATTCTGGGATGTTGTTGCAATGCACGCAGGGCGCGGTGGTTCGGTTCATCCAGATAGATGTACAGCCGATCAGCGCCCAGATCGAGGTGATGGGCGACGTAGCGCAGGATGTCCTCGGTCGGGCCGCGGACCATCGACACGATGCCCCAGGTTGGACGCTCCTGCATCATAGCCGGCCCATCATCCGCCGATCAGGTCATCATTTCTTTGGTCGCGGTCAGATTGAGCGCCGGATAGTCGCGTACGACCCGGTCGATATCCCACTGCAGCCGGGTCAGATAGACGATGTCGCCATCATGATCATTTGCGATGTGCTGCTTGTTGGCGTTGACGAATTTCTCGACCTCTGTCTTCTCACCGCTGACCCAGCGGGCCGAGGTGAACTGAGATGCTTCGAACCGTACGGGCAGGCCATATTCCATCTCGATCCGGCTGGCGAGCACTTCGAACTGCAGCGCGCCGACGACGCCGACGATAAAGCCCGAACCGATTGAGGGTTTGAATACCTTGGCGGCACCTTCCTCGGCAAACTGCATCAGCGCTTTTTCAAGATGTTTGGCCTTTAACGGATCTGCAGCGCGAACAGTTTGCAGCAGTTCCGGCGCGAACGATGGGATGCCGGTCACGCGCAGCGCTTCGCCCTCGGTCAGCGTGTCACCGATGCGTAGCTGGCCGTGGTTCGGAATGCCGATGATGTCCCCGGCCCATGCCTCTTCCGCGAGTTCGCGGTCAGAGGCGAGGAACAGGACGGGGTTCGAGATTGCCATCGGCTTTTTTGACCGCACATGCGTCAGCTTCATGCCGCGTTTGAAGTGTCCCGATGCCATGCGGACAAAGGCCACCCGGTCGCGGTGCTTGGGGTCCATATTGGCCTGCACCTTGAAGACAAAGCCCGCGACCTTCTTTTCGTCCGGTGCGATCTGGCGGGGTTCGGCGGATTGAATCTGAGGTTGCGGGCCATAGGCTCCGATGCCTTCCATCAGTTCTTTGACACCAAACGAGTTGATGGCCGAGCCGAACCAGATTGGAGTCATGTGCCCTTCCAGAACCGCCTGAGGGTCAAGCGCGGGCAGCAGTTCGCGCGCCATCTCGACCTCTTCCAGTAGCTGTTCCAGCAGATGCTCGGGTACGTGTTCGGCCAGCTTGGGATCGTCCAAGCCGTTGATCTGGATGCTTTCTGCCACCTTGTTGCGGTCGGCGCGGTCCATCAGCTCCAACCGGTCGCGCAGCATGTCATAACAGCCGATGAAGTCGCGTCCCACGCCAATGGGCCATGCGGCAGGGGTGACGTCGATGGCCAGCATCTCCTGAATTTCGTCGATGATCTCGAACGTATCGCGGCTTTCGCGGTCCATCTTGTTACAGAAGGTCAGGATCGGCAGATCGCGCAGACGGCAGACCTCGAACAGCTTCTGCGTCTGGCTTTCCACACCTTTTGCACCGTCGATTACCATCACGGCTGCGTCCACGGCGGTCAGCGTGCGATAGGTATCTTCCGAGAAATCGCTGTGGCCGGGGGTGTCGACAAGGTTGAACCGGAAATCCCCATAGTCGAACGACATTGCCGAGGCGGAGACCGAGATACCTCGATCCTTCTCCATTTGCATGAAGTCCGAGCGCGTGCGCCGCGCTTCACCCTTGGCGCGCACCTGACCGGCCATCTGGATCGCGCCCCCGTACAGCAGGAACTTTTCCGTCAGCGTCGTCTTACCCGCATCGGGGTGCGAGATGATGGCGAATGTCCGGCGTCGGGCGATCTCGGGCGGCAGGGTGGGTTGGTTCGAGGTATCAAGCATAGGGGCGCGTATAGGCGGGGAAACCTGCCGAGGCAAGACAAAGGGGGTGGATCGAATCGTGGCCTTATGGCAACAAGAACATATAGTGAACAAATGATGGAGTGAATCAATGAATTTGAAAGAAATCTCAGAAGAACTGGTTGCCGGATGCCGCGAGAATCGGGCCAAGGAAAACCTCGGGAAGCTCTACGCGCCTGATGCTGTTTCGGTTGAGGGTCAGGATTTTGCCGGTATGGGGCGCGAAACGCATGGTGTTGAGGCCATTCGTGGCAAGCATGAATGGTGGGAGGGCGCGCATGAGGTGACAGGCGCGTCGGTCAGTGGCCCGTACCCGCATGGCGAGGATCGCTTTGCCGTGATCTTCGAGGTGCAAGGCAAGGTGAAAGAAACCGGCGAAAACTTTGATATGAAAGAGGTCGGTGTCTATCACGTGGCCGATGGCAAAATCGTTCGGGAAGAGTTCTTCTACTGAGCAAGCTATACATTCTGGTCTTCCTCTGCGGGCCGGTGCTAGATGTGCGGAAGATTTGGGGAGGATCAGAATGGATCTGGGAATACGCGGAAAACGCGCGCTGGTTTGTGCCAGCAGCAAAGGCTTGGGGTTGGGCTGTGCCGAAGCATTGGCCGAGGCCGGAGTCGATCTGGTGATGAACGCGCGCGGGGCCGAAGCGCTTGAGGCCGAGGCGACGCGGTTGCGGGCTGAATATGATATCGACGTGCAGACGGTGGCCTGTGATGTGACCTCGGCTGAGGGCCAGGCGCAGGTGATCGAAGCAGCACAGAACGTTGATATCCTTGTGACAAATGCGGGTGGGCCTCCGCCCGGACTATGGTCGGACTGGGAACGGGACGATTTCATCAAAGCGCTGGATGCCAACATGCTGACGCCGATTGCGTTCATCAAGGCCCTGCTGCCGGGGATGATGGACAAGGGCTGGGGCCGGGTGGTGAACATCACTTCGCAATCCGTTCGCGCGCCGATTGCCGTTTTGGGCCTGTCCAATGCAGCGCGGACTGGATTGACCGGTTATGTTGCGGGCACCTCACGTCAGGTGGCGCCTCATGGTGTGACCATCAACAACCTTCTGCCGGGTATTCATGCCACCGACCGGGCCGATGCGCTGGACAGCAATGTTTCGCTGCAGAAGAATATCTCGATTGAGGACGCTCGGGCCGAGCGCGCCGCAACGATCCCGGCCCGGCGCTATGGCACGCGGCAGGAGTTTGGGGCGGCCTGCGCCTTCCTGTGCTCGCAGCATGCCGGGTTTATCGTCGGGCAGAATATCCTGCTTGATGGCGGCGGCACCAATCTGACGATGTAATCATGGCGCAGGGTTATTCGCTCAAGGATCAGTTATTCAACGTCGAAAAAGTGAGTTATCTCAGCGGCTTGTTTTTGGACGTTGAGACGAGCTTCGATGCCTCGGCGTTTGAGGCGCAGGTGATGTCACGCCTGCCGGGTCTCGAATTGAAGGAACGGATGGTCTGGATCGCTGAATGCCTGCAACAGGCCGTTCCGGGTGATCTGTCACAGGTCGCGCCGGTGATCCTTCGCGCATTGCCGGCCCCGCTTGATCCCGACAAGACGGATGACGATTTCGGCGACTTCATCTTTGCGCCTTTGGGCGATTGGGTGGTCTCGGTCGGGCTGGATCATCCGGAACTGGCTTTGGACGTGATTGAGGAACTGACCCAGAGGTTCTCGATGGAATGGGCTATCCGCCCGTTTCTGAATCGGCATCCCGATTTGGTGCTGGAGCGGATGCAGGACTGGTGCGGGCATTCCAGCTATCATGTCCGCCGACTGGTCAGTGAAGGAACGCGACCTCGGTTGCCTTGGGGGCAGGGGATTGGGTTGGACCTGTCTGATCCGCTGCCGCTGCTGGATCGGTTGCATGGTGACCAGACGCGCTATGTCACGCGGTCGGTGGCCAATCACCTGAATGATATCACCAAGAAAAACCCCGATCTGGTGCTGGAGCGATTGCAGAGCTGGCGAAACGGCGGGCAGCAATCCGGGGATGAGTTGTCGTGGATGACGTCGCATGCATTGCGGGGATTGGTGAAATCGGGCCATCCGGGTGCGATGACAGCGCTGGGATATGACCCCGAGGCCGATATATCGGTTGATGTTCAGGTGAACGGAGAGGTCCGGATCGGGGAAGCGCTGGACTTTTCGACCACGCTCGCGGGTGCAGCAGAACAACCGGTTCTGGTGGATTATATCATTCACTTTCAGAGGCCTGGGGGCAAAGTCTCACCCAAGGTTCATAAGCTCAAACAAACAGTTCTTGTGGACGGCACGCTGACGCTGTCGAAGCTTCATAAGCTCAAAGGCAATGCAACCACCTTCAAACTGGTGCCCGGTCCGCATCGGTTGGAAATACAGGTGAATGGACGTGTTCGCGCAAGCGTTCCGTTTGAGCTTTTGGCCTGAGTTGGGTCACGCTTTCGTCAGATCAACCGCCTCTGGATTGCGGCCTGAATGGGGTGGCATTAGCTGCTGTACAACCGACTGAAAGAAGGAATGCTCAGATGAAGCATGAGGCTGTGCAAAACTACTATGGCGAAGTGCTTCAGGGTAGCGCCGATTTGCAGACGAACGCCTGTTGTTCTCCGGATGACATGCCGGATCACGTCAAAGGAATTCTGCCGCAAATTCATGACGATGTGCTGACACGTTACTATGGCTGCGGATTGATTGCCCCGCTGGACCTTGAGGGGATGAGCATCCTTGATCTGGGCTGTGGCGCAGGGCGGGACGTGTATGCTTTGTCTGCGATGGTGGGTGAGACGGGCCGCGTTCTGGGAGTGGACATGACGCCCGAGCAACTGGACGTGGCGCGCACGCATCAGGAGTTCCACGCCAAGGCTTTTGGGCATTCCGCCAGCAATGTCGAATTCCACCACGGCTATATCGAAAAGCTGGATGAGCTGGATTTAGAGCCCGGAAGTTTCGATATCATCGTGTCGAACTGCGAGATCAATCTGGCGACCGACAAGGCCGCGGTTCTGCGCGGTGCGCATCGGTTGCTGAAAGAGGGCGGCGAGATGTATTTCTCGGACGTTTATGCCGATCGCCGGGTGCCCAAAGCGATGGCCGAGGATGAAGTTTTGTACGGCGAATGTCTGTCAGGTGCGCTTTACTGGAATGACTTTCTGTCGATGTCAGGCGAAGCGGGATTTGGTGACCCGCGCCGGGTCACGCATCGACCGCTAACCATTGAAAATCCGGTTCTGGAACAACGCATTGCGCCTTTGAGCTTTATCTCGGCAACTTACCGTTTGTTCAAACTGTCCGGGCTGGAACCCGCTTGCGAAGATTATGGTCAAGCCGTGATTTACAAGGGTACGATTCCCCATGCGCCGCACAGGTTTGTGCTGGATGATCACCACGCCATTGAGGCCGGTAAGGTCTTTCCTGTCTGCGGCAACACCTGGATGATGCTGCAGGATACACGCTTTGCCCGGCATTTTGAGTTCATCGGCGATTTCTCGACCCATTACGGCATCTTCGAAGGTTGCGGTGGTGACAGCCCGTTTGTTGTCGAGGGCGACACAGCGTCCACCGGGTGTTGCTGACGCCTTGCGCCTGAGGGGCGGGGTTGTTATCCCCGCCTAAGCCCGATGGATTTGATCGGGAAAAGGCTACGGGGTCCATCGGTGAACGTGACGACAACTCCTCCGCGACTGGAGATCCGCAATATGGTGGCGCGCTTTGGCGGGCGGACCGTTGTGGATGATGTCTCGCTGACGGTGCAGGCGGGGCAGGTCACCTGTCTGCTGGGGCCGTCGGGCTGTGGTAAGTCGACCACCTTGCGGATGATCGCAGGGGTTGAGATGCAGACCTCGGGCGAGATCTATGTCGATGGCAAGCTGATCTGCGATACGGTGTTCCGGGTGCCACCCGAGCGGCGCGAGATCGGCCTGATGTTTCAGGACTTTGCCCTGTTTCCGCATCTGAGCGTCGCTGACAATGTGGGCTTTGGCCTGAAGGGCAGCAAAGACGAAAAACGCGTGCGGGTCGAAGAACTGCTGACCAAGGTCGATCTGATGCGCTTCATCGATGGCTTCCCGCATCAGCTTTCGGGCGGTGAGCAGCAGCGGGTGGCGTTGGCCCGTGCCCTCGCGCCACGTCCGCGGATCATGTTGATGGATGAGCCATTCTCGGGCCTCGACAACCGTTTGCGGGACGGGATCCGGGATGAGACGCTGGCGATTCTCAAGGAAGAAGACGCCGCCGTTCTGCTGGTCACGCATGAGCCGGAAGAGGCGATGCGGATGGCCGATGAAATCGCATTGATGCGGCGGGGTAAGATCGTGCAGCAGGGCGCGCCATATAACGTTTATACCCGCCCAGCGGACAAGGCCGCCGTGGCATTCTTCAGTGATGTCAACGTTCTGCAGGCGCAGGTTAATGGTGCGCTGGCGCAAACTCCTTTTGGTCGCTTTCTGGCGCCGGGCGTGCCGGACGGAACCGATGTCGAAATCGTTTTTCGACCGCAACACGTGAAACTGGATTTTGACCGCAACGGCAAAGGCCCGATGCCCACGCCGACCGATGGCGTGGCCGCACGCGGCGTGGTCGAGAGAGCCCGGTTTCTGGGCAATGAAAGTCTTGTCGAGTTCCGGATGGACTATGACGGATCGATCCTGAAAGCGACGGTTCCGAATGTCTTTGTGCCGAAAGAGGGGCGCGTCATGTGGCTGACCATCCGCCGCGATCGGTGCTTTGTATTCCCGGCCTGAGGCCTTAAGACCACGATTTCCGTCCGAGTGGTGCGCGAATGCCGCAGATTGGGCCCGCCGGTCGCTTGCCGCAGCGCTGGGGCGGGTCTATCAAGGGCGAAACGCAGGGGTGGACCGGGCATGCGCATTCTTCTGACAAATGATGACGGCATCAACGCGCCGGGCCTTATCGTGCTTGAAGCGATAGCCAAAGAGCTGGCCGGGCCTGACGGAGAGATCTGGGTTGTGGCCCCGGCCTTTGAGCAATCGGGGGTAGGCCATTGCATCAGCTATACGCATCCGATGATGGTCGCCAAGCTGGGTGAGCGCCGGTTTGCGGCCGAGGGCTCTCCGGCGGATTGCGTGTTGGCGGGACTGCATGACGTGATGAAAGATACGCCGCCCGATCTGGTTTTGTCCGGTGTGAACCGAGGTAATAACTCGGCGGAAAATGCATTGTATTCCGGTACGTTGGGCGGCGCAATGGAAGCGGCTTTGCAGGGCGTTCCTGCGATTGCCTTGTCGCAATTCTTCGGTCCGCGCAATCTGGGTCTGGACGATCCCTTTGAGGCTGCGGCTCGCCATGGCGCGGCGCTGATCCGCCGCATTCTGGATGCAACACCGCAGGCACAGGGCGATTATCGGCTGTTTTACAATGTGAACTTTCCACCGGTTCCAGCCGATGAGGTTCTGGGTACTCGGGTGGCGCCACAAGGATTCCGCCGCGATACTCATTTCTCGGTCGAGCCGCACAGTTCGCCCTCGGGCCGCAGGTTCCTTTGGATCAAGGGTGGGTATCAGCACAACCCGACTGCACCGGGCACGGATGCGGCGGTGAATCTGGATGGATACATCTCGGTCACGCCGATGCGGGCCGATCTGACGGCGCATGACGCGCTTGAGGCGTTGAAGGTCATCGAATGACAGGACCAAGAGCGGAAACCACCATGCAGTTTCTGTTTGCCCTGCGCTCGCGCGGGGTGACGGACGCGCGCGTGCTGGCGGCGATGGAGCAGGTGGACCGGGGACGCTTTGTCAAAGGTCTGTTTGCTGAGCGCGCTTATGAGGATACGCCGCTGCCGATTGCCTGCGGGCAGACGATCAGCCAGCCCTCGGTCGTGGGGTTGATGACGCAGGCGTTGAAAGTGAGCCCTCGGGACACAGTGCTGGAGGTCGGGACCGGGTCGGGCTATCAGGCGGCGATCCTGTCCAAGCTGGCGCGGCGGGTTTACACAGTGGAACGGCACACGCGGCTGGTACGCGAAACCGGGCAGCTGTTTCGGGAGATGGGCCTCACCAATGTCACCGCGATGTTGTCGGATGGCTCGTTTGGTTTGCCCGAGCAGGCTCCGTTTGATCGTATCATTGTGACCGCAGCCGCCGAGGACCCGCCCGGGCCGCTCTTGGCGCAGTTGAAAATCGGCGGTATCATGGTGTTGCCGGTGGGACAATCGGATGCGGTTCAGACCTTGATCCGTGTGACACGCACCGAGACCGGACTGGACTATGACGAACTCTTACCCGTTCGTTTCGTGCCCCTGTTGGAGGGGCTGGGAAAAGACGGAGTTTAAAGGTATATTCAGAGTTATACGCTGGAACCCCGAAGAACAGGGGCAGGTGTTGAGGACAGTATAATGAGAGCAGTTTCTAAATCAGCAATGCGTCGCTGTGCGACAGGTGTGGCCGCCCTGACAATTCTGGCCGGGTGCGAAGGGCCGTTCGATTATGACCTGCGCGGTAATGTCGGCGGATTTTCAACCACTGATGCCGCGCTGGCCGCGACCGCCAGCCGACCCACACCCGATGCGCGGGGCGTTATCACTTATCCCAACTATCAAGTTGCCGTGGCGCGCCGGGGCGACACGGTGGGCGATGTGGCCAGCCGCATCGGCATGCCGGTGGCCGAGTTGGCCCGGTTCAACGGGTTGCAAGCCAACGACTCGCTGCGGGATGGGGAAGTTCTGGCCCTGCCACGCTCGGTCGGTGGCGGCGGGAGCGGTGTGGACATTGCGTCCATCGCCGGCACCGCGATTGATGAGGCACCGGATACCGGTTCCGTTCAAACCACTGCCCTGGCACCCGTTCAGACCGCCCCAGCTCCCGCGCCGTCGGGGCCCGAGCCGATCCGGCACAAGGTCAAGCGGGGTGAGACGGCCTATACGATTTCGCGCCTGTATCAGGTGTCGGTCGAGTCGCTGGCCGAGTGGAACGGGCTGGGGTCGGATTTCGCGGTGCGCGAGGACCAGTATCTGCTGATCCCGGTCAAGAACCAGCCAGCGCCGCGTGCTGCCGCACCGGCTGCCACGGCGACCGCGGTGACACAGCCGGGCGAGGGCTCTCCTACACCGACGCCGCCCAGTGCAACGCAACCCCTTCCGGATGAGAAGGTTGCCGTCGCCACGCCTGCGCCGGATGTCACCGCCGAAGCACCCACCAATTCTGGAACATCAGCTCTGGCGCTTCCAGTGGGTGGCACCATCATTCGTACCTATGAGAAGGGTAAGAACGAGGGCATCGATATTGCAGCCGCACCCGGTACTACGGTCAAGGCGGCCGAGGCGGGGACGGTTGCCGCGATCACTGCAGATGCGGATCAGGTTCCGATCATTGTGGTCAAGCACAACAACGACTTGCTGACGGTTTATGCCAATGTCGACAATATCACCGTCAAGAAAGGTGATCGGGTACGTCGGGGCCAGAAGCTCGCTGCCCTGCGCGGTGGCGACAATGCTTATGTGCATTTTGAGGTGCGCCAGGGCTTTGAGTCGGTGGACCCGGAACCCTATCTGAAATGACCGGAATGGCCCGTTCCGGGCCATGCCTCCGGCGGGGATATTTAGGGCCAGATGAAGGGCGGATCACGCGTAAGGATCGTAGTCGCTGAGCCGTTTGCCGGGTTCGTCGGTGAAGAGTTCCGGCAGCGGTCTGATGGATTCGATCAGGTCGATGCGGAAGACGCGGAAGGCATCGCGTAGTTCGCACCAGGCGGTGAGGGTCCAGACGCGTCCCCAGTATTCCATGTGCAGCGGGCGGATCGTGCGATCTGTCAGGGCGCCGTCTATGCGGCGGTAGTTGAGATGCAGTTTCTGGCGTGATTTGATCGCGGCGCGGATCGGAGCCATATGGGCCAGCCCGCGCGCGGCATCGGCAAAGGGATAGACGGCGAATTTCCAGCTGTCGGCCTCGGCAATGACCTGAGTGGGCAGGACGGCATCAATCTTTTCGGCCAGAGATTCGGCGGCGGATTTGAGATCAGGATCAGCAGCCTCGGCCACGATTGCCATGCCGAGGTTCAACGCCTCTAGTTCAGCCGGTGTCAGGTTCAGCGGGGGCAGGGTGATCTGTTCGCGCACCATGTAACCCACGCCACGTTCGCCTTCGACCGGAACGCCCGAGGCCACCAGCGTATCCATGTCGCGATAGATCGTGCGGACCGACACTTCGAGCCGGTCCGCGATATCCTGCGCGCGGTGCAGCTTGCCGTCGCGCAGGATCTGGATGATGTCGAACAGGCGGTCAGTGCGGCGCATGACACGCCGTCCGGACCGCGTTTAGGCGGTCATGTTCCATAGCACATTCTCATGGCGCATCTGGACACTGTCGGGGTCGATCACCGCCATCATCGCAGCGGCG
Source organism: Ruegeria sp. CF4 (assembly GCF_056537345.1). Classification (NCBI taxonomy): domain Bacteria; kingdom Pseudomonadati; phylum Pseudomonadota; class Alphaproteobacteria; order Rhodobacterales; family Roseobacteraceae; genus Ruegeria; species Ruegeria sp. CF4. The sequence continues at coordinate 632,652 of NZ_JBQFRJ010000001.1, forward strand.
CAATCCTGCTGCATGAAGGCGGCGGCAGCGTCTTGTGCGGATTTCATATCGGTCCAGACGACATAATCCGTCCAGCGGCCATCCTCGCCTTGGCTGAGTTGACGGTGCGCAAAGCCGGGGGCGGCGCGCACGAAGGCCTCGGACGCCTGGCTGAGTTTCACATATTCCTCTGGCGTGGTGCCGTCGGTGAGGGTGAAGGTGACGATTTCTGCGACATGGGTCATGTGGTTCTCCGTTGACCAGGTTTCGATATCGTCTTTCTAGGGCTTTACAACTGACATAAACCTGTCAGTTGTGAAAAGCCAGCCCGCAAAAAATGCGCGATCCGTTCAAATTCGCGCGCAGATTCTGCCTGCCGCACTTTTGCTGGCGCGCGCGCAGGCGTAGACACGAGGCGAGACATATTCCCGGCGCGCTGCGCCGACGTAGAAGGAGACAAGACATGCTCAACAATATCGGCCTTCCCGGCCTGCTGCTGATCGCCGTTGTGGTTCTGGTGCTGTTTGGCCGCGGCAAAATCAGCTCGTTGATGGGTGAAGTGGGCAAGGGCATCACCGCGTTCAAGAAGGGCGTCAAGGACGGCTCGGAAGAGTTGGAACAGGACGCATCCGATCTGGCCAAAGACGTCACCCCTGAGACCGACAAAGACAAGGTCTGAGCCTAGATGTTTGATCTGGGCTGGACAGAGCTTTTGGTCATCGGCATCGTCGCGTTGATCGTGGTGGGGCCGAAGGACCTGCCTGTGCTGTTTCGCAATGTCGGACGGTTCGTCGGCAAGGCGCGCGGTATGGCGCGCGAGTTCAGCACCGCGATGAACGAGGCGGCGGATGAGGCTGGCGTCAACGAGATCAAGAAGGGCCTGAAGGCGGCAACCAATCCGGTGGGCTCTGCGATGGACGGCATCAACGAAGCTGCCCGTGACGTAGCCAAGTCCATCGATCCGACCAAGTTCGACTCTGACAGCGAAACGGGCAAGCTGGCCACCGAACGGGCCGAACAAGCCAAGAAGATTCAGGCCACGACCGCCCGTGCTGCCGCTGAACGCAAGGCCAAGGAAGCTGCGGATGCGCTCGCCAAGGCGGAAGAGGCCGAAGCGGCGTTGAAAACCGAAAGCAAGACATGACCAAGACCGACGAGATCGAGGACAGCTCGGCACCATTGATCGAGCATTTGGCCGAGTTGCGCACACGGCTGATCCACTGCGTTGTGGCGTTCCTGATCGGCATGATCATCTGTTTCACCGTGGCCACGCCGCTGTTCAACTTCCTCACGCAGCCTTTGTGTGAGGTGCTGACCGAGCGTGGGCAGGATTGCGGGCTGATCTTCATCTCGCCGCAGGAAGGCTTCTTTGTCGCCATCAAGGTCTCGTTGCTGGGCGGTTTCATTCTGGCGTTCCCCTATATTGGGATGCAGATGTGGCGGTTCGTGGCGCCGGGATTGTACAAATCGGAAAAGAACGCGTTTCTGCCGTTCATGCTGGCCTCGCCCTTCATGTTCCTGCTGGGGGCAAGCTTTGCGTTCTATGTCGTCACGCCGCTGGCCTATGATTTCTTCCTTGGGTTCCAACAGTTTGGCGCTGAAGGGGAGGCCGTTGCCGAAGGCACGACCGCTCCGCTGAGCGTGGTATTTCAGGGCTCGGCGCAGGAATATTTGAACCTAACCATCAAGTTCATCGTCGCCTTTGGTTTGTGCTTTCAGCTGCCCGTATTGCTGACACTGATGGGCAAGGCAGGCCTGGTCAGCGCCGAAGGTCTAGGCGCAGTGCGCAAATATGCGGTGGTTGGCATTCTGGTGCTGGCAGCGATCGTGACGCCGCCGGACGTGATCACTCAAATCATCCTCTTTGTGGTGGTTTACGGGCTTTATGAGATCTCAATATTCCTTGTGGCTCGTGTCGAGAAAAAGCGCGAAGAACAGCTGCGGGCCGATGGCTACTATGACGATGAAGAAGCCGAGGCAGACGCAGACATGATGCAGGATTACGAAGAGACCAAGTAATCCGCTGCAGGATCTGAAAAGGCGCACCCTGAACCGGCGCGCCTTTTTCATGCGCTGCTCTTGTTGCGCCGCGCGGAACATGGTTGAACGCCGCAAAACACCCCGGAGGAGCCGATGGACGATCAAGCCTTGAACCGCATCGCAGACGCGTTGGAACGAATGGCTCCCGCGCCCTTGGCCGCACCCGATTTCAACGCGGCCCCGGCCTTCGTCTGGCATGTGGAACCCGACCGGCTGGAGCCCGTCACTCAGGTCAACCGGGTCGATCTGGATTTGCTGGTGGGGATTAACCGGTCTCGTGACACGCTGCTGGACAACACACGCCGCTTTGCCGCTGGCTACAAGGCTAACAACGCGCTGCTCTGGGGCGCGCGCGGAATGGGCAAATCCAGCCTTGTCAAAGCCGTCCATGGCACGCTGCAGGATGAGCATCCCGACTTGAAACTGGTGGAACTGCAGCGCGAGGATATGGCTTCGGTCGCGCGCCTGCTGAACCACCTGCGCTCTGCGCCGCACCGGTTCATCCTGTTCTGTGATGATTTGTCATTCAGCCACGATGATCAGCATTATAAGTCGCTCAAGGCGGTACTGGACGGCGGCATCGAAGGCCGCCCTGAGAATGTGGTGTTCTACGCCACCTCGAACCGCCGCCATTTAATGCCGCGTGACATGATCGAAAACGAACGCTCCAGCGCCATCAACCCGTCTGAGGCGGTCGAGGAAAAGGTCTCACTCTCCGACCGTTTCGGCCTGTGGCTGGGCTTCCACCCCTGCGATCAGGACGAATACCTTGCCATGATCGACCGCTACTGCGCCGCCCATGGCGTCAAGGTCGATCCGGAAACCCTGCGCGCCGAGGCCATCGAATGGCAAGCCACCCGCGGTTCGCGTTCGGGCCGCGTGGCCTGGCAATTTTTCGTCGACCTCGCCGGGCGCAACGGCGTCCATATCGCGTAATCCGCCCGCTTCATCTGGCCAAAAATATCCCCGCCGGAGGCATGGCCCGCAAGGGCCATCCCCTATAGCTGCGCCAGAATACGCGCCGCCTCATCCGCAGTGCTGGTCAACACATCCCGATCCTCACCGGGATGGAACCGCGCGCGCACGGCTGTGGGCATCGGGGCAGGCTCAACAATCGATACGCGCGGACCGGTCCGCGCTGTCTCGGCGGCCCAGCTGCGCGCCAGCGCCATCTGTGCTGCTTTGGTGGCGCCATAGATGCCATAGAACTTCTCGCCCGCTTTCGGGTCATCAAAGAACACCGCATGGCCGGCATCGCCAAGCAAGGGCGTCACATACGGGATCAGAACCGAGGTGGCCGTCGCATTGGTGTTGACCGCCTTGGCCCATTCCTTCGGATCAACAAAATGCGCAGGCGTCAGCGCCGAGGTGTGGATCGCCGTGTGCAGCCACAGATCGACCTTGCCCCAGCGGTCATGAATACCCCGGCACAGCGTTGCCATCGCGTTGGGATCGGCGATGTCCATCGGGGCCAGGGTGGCCGAGCCGCCTTTGGCCTGAATGCGGTCGTCCAGCTCTTCCAGCCCGCCTTGGGTGCGGGCGACGGCGACGATGTGATAGTCGGGGGAAAGGGCTTCGGCCAGCGCCGCGCCCAACCCGCGTGAGGCCCCGGTAATCAGGGCGATTTTGGTCTGATCGGTCATGAGGGGGGTTTGAACCCGTCCGCGCAAAGCGTCAAGTCAGGATCAACCGCCGGGAATGTCGATCCGGCGGTTCTGGCCGCTTTGTCGCAGCACAACGCCCTGTTCGTCAATCGCCACCACGCGACCAGAACCCATCCGACCGCCGGATTTCACCTTCTTAACCCGCCCCGAAGACAATCGGACCAGAGCCTGCAGTTCGGCCTTTGGGCCAAATACGCCCAGGACCGAAACCGAATTCTTCTTGAGCGCACCCCGCTGTGTGGCTGCGCTTTTGACCGTTGTATTTGCCATGATCTGCGGTCGGGCTACGCGCCCCGACCCCGTATAGTGAGTGGTTCGAGGCGCCGCGTAACATGGGCTATATCGGAGCTAAAGAGCCGTTATGTTCACATCTGGGGGAGCAGAAATGCCACCCGGCCAAGCCGCTGTGGACTCAGCAAAAATGATGAGCGGATTTTGACCGAGGGCCCCTACAGCCAACCCGCAACTGGTCTTCCATGCTATCGCTCAACGGATTGCCTGTCAGACAGCGTTCAGCCCGAGGCCAGTTTCGCCGCGTTCCATGAGCTGCCGACCACCTGCATATCCTCACGCTTCTTGCTGACCCGGCTGCTGTTTTCGAGGCTGTCCAGATAGTCCTCGTTCACCCCGGTGATGTAGTTTCCGTCAAAGCAGGAACAGTCGAAGGCTTCGATCTCGGGGTTACCTTCCTTGGCGGCCCAGATCAGATCGTCGAGATGCTGATAGAACAGCGCATCTGCGCCCAGTTCCTCACGGATTTCTTCGATCTCTTTGCCATTGGCAACCAATTCGGCCTTGGTGGGCATGTCGATGCCATAGACGTTGGGATATTTCACCGGCGGTGAGGCGCTGGCGATATAGACCTTCTTTGCACCGGCCTCACGGCACATCTGGACGATCTTCTTGATTGTATTGCCACGCACAATCGAGTCGTCGATCAGCAACACGTTATGCCCGTCGAACTCCAACGGCACCGCGTTGAGTTTGCGGCGCACGGATTTCTGCCGTTCTTCCTGACCGGGCATGATGAAGGTGCGGCCGACATAGCGGTTCTTCACCAGGCCCTCGCGGTAAGGAATGCCGGTGATCTTGGCTGCTTCGAGCGCGACAGGGCGGGCGCTGTCTGGAACGGGGATGATCCGATCGATCTGAAGGCCCGAGTCCTGAATTTGCTTTGCCAGCGTTTGGCCCATCCGCATCTGGGTCTTGTAGACCGATACGCCATCCAGCAAGGAATCTGGCCGCGCCAGGTAGACATACTCGAAAATACAAGGGGTCAGCTTGCCTTCGACGGCTTGGAACTCATGCATGTTGCCGTCAAGATCGATCAGAATCGCCTCGCCGGGGCGCAGGTCGCGCAGCTTATCAAACCCGTTGATGCCAAAGGCCACATCTTCCGAGGCGAAAGCATAATCATCCCCAACGCCCGGTGCCTCGCGTTTCGCCACTGAAAGAGGCCGGATGCCATAGGGATCACGGAAGGCCAGCATGCCGACGCCGGCGACCAGACAGATCACCGAATAGGCGCCCTGAATGCGCTCCATCGTCATTTTCACGCCGGCAAACAGGTTGCGGATCGGGTCGGCGTTGCCATTCACCTTGATCGCATCAGCGACCTTGTCGGCCAGCACGTTCAGCAGGACCTCGGAATCCGACGTGGTGCGCAGGTGGCGGCTGTACTTGGCCGTGACCTTCTCGCGCTGTTCTTCGGTGTTGGTGATGTTGCCGTTATGGACGAGGTAGATGCCATAAGGGGCGTTCACGAAAAACGGCTGCGCCTCGGCCGCGCTGAGCGAGCCTGCGGTGGGATAGCGCACATGGCCCATGCCGACCTTACCCAGCAGGGTTTCGGCGTCGCTGGCGTTGAATACATCCTTGACGAGGCCGTTGGCCTTTTTCTCGCGGAAGAATTCACCATTATAGGTCACGATGCCTGAGGCATCCTGACCCCGGTGCTGCAGCATCAGCAACCCGTCATAGATTTCCGCAAAGACATCATGTGTCCGGCTTGCGATCCCCAATATCCCACACATACACGGGCTCCAATTTCTATGACTTGTTCTGGCTGGCGTTTCGGTCGGGTCGGCTGCGGGTCGGTATCCGAATGTGGTGTTGTTGACCGCTCAGGCGGCAAACAGGCACAAGCGCGAGGGCGGCTAGTGCGAAAGAAAACAGATACAGCAAGATCGGCAGCTCCGATTCCATCTCGGTACGGCCTCCACATAATGCCAAACGATGCGTGTGTCATCAAAGGATCACATTTGTGATTTGCCACAGGCGAGATTTGTACATGCCGTGGGTTTGGGATGACAAATGGGCAGACCTATGCTGTCATATGTTCGCGAGTGTTTTTGCAGACACTCTGGCAACACTGGGTGGAGCACAGCTATGTGGCAACACAAACAGAACAGGCCAAAAGAAGAACCCGTCAAACGGCGGTGTCATCGCTGTCGCGGGGCCGGCCGCGCACCCTGTGAGATCTGCAAAGGCAGCGGCGAGGTGGTCAAGAGTCGCGACCAATTCGGCAAACCTATCTCAAGCCGGTGCGACGGGTGTTTTGGGCTGAAAAGCATCCGGTGCAATATCTGCGGTGGAGAAGGGTTCGTTTGATCCCTGCGGCCTGGGCATGAAAAAGCCCGGTCGAAGCCGGGCTTTCATCAGTTCAGTTTGACTGCGTTCAGCCTTCCGACGCGCTGTCTGCGGTGCAGCTGGCAACCAGCTGTTCATACTGGGCGGTGACCCAACCCAGCGCAGCTTCGGGGTTTTGTTCTTCGATTTTACCGCTGAACTGTTCGAACACTTTGGCCGAGCGGCTTTCGTCGACGATTGTATAGGACTGACCGGTCATCACGGTGTCGTAGACAAAGAACGCAATCGCAACCAGCAGGATGCCGCGTGCAATGCCGAAGAAGAACCCAAGCGCCTGATCCAGCCCGCCAATCGCCGAGCGTTGCACCAGCGATGAGAACAGCGGTGTAAAAATGCTAACCACGATCAGAGCGATTGCGAAGACCGCAGCAAAGCCGGTAATAACCGAAAGCTCGCAACTGTCGCGCAGGAACTCTCCGACCACCGGGACCTCTTTCACCAGCGGCACGGCTTGCGGTGCGAAGATGAATGCCAGAACGGCGGCGGCGACCCAGCCCGCGATGGCCAGAACCTCGCGCATGAAACCGCGTGAGTAGGCCAAAAGGCCTGACAGCACGATGATCAGGGCGACAACCCCGTCAATTATTGTAAAACCTTCCATGGCCCTCGCCTGTTCTTTTTACTGCCCCTCGGGGCGCGACCTTAACCTGCTCCGAAGGTTTCGCCAACAAACCCCACCAAATCAGAGGGTCGGGTGAGTGTCAGACCTGCCACAGTGCCGGTTTTGCCACCCGCCGGAGCAATTGCCGCTGTGAAACCAAGTTTTTGCGCTTCTTTCAACCTGTTTTCGGTTTGTGGGGCGGGTCTAAGTGCCCCCGACAGCGAGATTTCTCCGAAAACCACAGTATCGGCAGGCAGGGCGGTATCTTCGCGGGCGCTGAGCAGTGCGGCGGCAACCGCGAGGTCTGCGGCGGGTTCAGAGACTTTCAACCCTCCGGCCACGTTGAGATAGACATCGAGCCCGGCAAAGGGGATGCCGCAACGGGCTTCGAGTACGGCGAGGATCATGGCGAGCCGCCCGCTGTCCCATCCCACCACCGTGCGTCGGGGCTGCGAATGGGGCGAGGGCGCAACTAGTGCCTGCAGTTCGACTAACACGGGGCGGGTGCCTTCGATGCCTGCGAAGACGGCTGATCCGGGGCAGGGTGTGCCACGCTCCGACAGGAACAGGGCCGAGGGGTTGGTAACCTGGGCCAGACCCTTGCCCGTCATCTCGAATACGCCGATCTCATCCGCCGGGCCAAAGCGGTTCTTGACCGCGCGCAGGATGCGGAACTGGTGTCCACGCTCACCTTCGAAATAGAGTACGGTATCGACCATATGTTCGACAACGCGGGGGCCAGCGATCTGGCCTTCCTTGGTGACATGGCCAACCATGATGATCGACACGCCGTGGCGTTTGGCGAATGTCGTCAGTTCATGCGCTGCGGCGCGGACCTGACTGACCGAGCCCGGCGCGCTATCCACATTGTCAGCCCACATGGTCTGGATCGAGTCGATGATGGCGAGGCCTGGTTTTTCGGCCTCTAGCGTGGTGAGGATGTCGCGCAGGTTGGTCTCAGCGGCCAGTTGGACGGGCGATTCCTCCAGACCCAACCGGCGTGCGCGCATCCGAACCTGCGCACTGGCTTCTTCACCCGAGACGTAGATGGTTTTGATCCCATTGCGAGCAAAGCGGGCAGCCGCCTGCAAAAGAAGGGTGGATTTGCCGATACCGGGGTCTCCACCAACCAGCAGGGCCGAGGCGGGGACGAGACCACCGCCAAGGACGCGATCCAGTTCTTCTACGCCGCAGAGGGTGCGGGGCGGAGGTGTTTCTTCGGTCGACAGGTCGGTGAGCGCGATAGACTGGCCGCGCTTGCCGCCGAGTGATTTCTTGGCCGGTCCCGCCGAAAGGGGCGCTTCCTGAACAATGGTATTCCATTCGCCGCAGCCATCGCAGCGACCGGACCATCTTGTATGCGAGGCACCGCAGGCGGAGCAGGTGAAGGATTTTGTCTTAGCCATGCCGCCCTTCGTGCCCCAGGCGGGGCGGTTCTTCAAGCCCTTGCGGGCTTTCCTCACCGCCGGGGGTGCGCCGCATCGTCAGGCCCTGCGGGCCATCCTCTGCGGCGGGCGCTGAAAGCGCCTATTCCGCGGCACGCGGCGGGGTCATGGCAACCACGCTGCCGGGTGTTTGATCGTCCGTCGGGGATTGCAGCTGCGCCGACAGTTCCGGCAGCAGGTCGAACAGCTCATCCCTGAGGCGCGCGAGTTGGGATTTGGCGATGGATTCCTCGATCTCGATATCGCGGGTCCACTGACGCAGCTCGTGCTGGATGGTCTGGGCATCTTCGATCCGTTGCTGGAATTGCTCGACCTCTTCCTGCCGTTGCCGCAGGAAGGCGCGGGCGCGCTCTACTTTGGCATCTCCGTAGGTTTCAGCCAGTTCCTGGCTGATCTGGCTCATCTGTGCGGCCAGTTCCAGCACCTGGGGTTCAAGCCCCTGAAGATCGGGATGGTCGCGCAGGAAGGCCATACGCTCTTTCACCGCGTCGAATTCGGATGACAGCGCGAAGGTGCCGTTGCGGTCAGCAGCATGGGCGAGTTGGTAGGCACCGGCCACATCCTGCATGTTGAGAGAGAAGTTGCGGTGCGTCCGCTCCAGCGCCATCATTCGGGCGCTTGAGGGCAGATAGAAGGTCAGCATAAGGATCAGCGCGGTCAGGCCGATCTGAACGTAGGGACCAGCGTCTATCGCGGCACCACCGCTGAGGCCAGCCTGCAGGGACAGCCACGGCAGGATACCGAAGGCGGACAAAACAGTTGTTGTGACCGCGAATAATGCGGCGGCGCAGATCAGGAAAAATGTCAGTTTCAATAAGGCATTCTGAAATTGCAATGTGATAGAGTGAAGGGCGGCCATGATGTCGATCTCCTTCTTTAACCGATACGAAACCGGGTCAAAGCGGACGACAATCAAGCACGATCTGGTCCGCTGAGGACCCGTGAACTACAAAAACGTTGCTGCTCGAAATATCATAAAGATACTCAGAAATGCGTTTTCAATCAATTACGTCTGAGGTTTTCGTGATCCAGATGTCATCTCTGTAATGTGACCTAGGGTCAACGAAGCGAGGATGCAGCCGGTGAACAGGTAAAGGCCCCAGGCTGTTTCGATGGTGGCGTATGAGATGCCTTTGGCCAGTGTGATGTAAAGCGCGATGAGGAAGATATCGGCCATCGCCAGCTTGCCGAGGATGTTCAGTGCGGGTTGGACGCGCGGGTCCAGCAGGTTCCATTGGATCAGCGCGGTCCCGATGGTTTTGATGTAGGGTGCGAAGAGGGCGAAGACGGTGACAATCAACGCGAGGAAGATGTCGGACTTCCACAAGGACTGGAGCCCGGTGATGACGCTTATTTCGCTGAGACCGAAGATCGGCAAGAGCCCTGCGCGCATCAGCGGGGCGAACCACGCGATGGGGTAGAGGATCAGGAGTGAAAGGGTGGCGAGGCGGAGGGTCATATGTACTTTTTAGGTGTTCCGCCGCCTATCGGGCGACGCGTTTCAGTTATGTGTTAGCTTAATTCAAGAATTCAAACTCGTTTTTGTCAGTGGGGAGACCTCAGATGCCAGCTTTTGTGGCTTTCAAGTCAATTGTTGATCCTTCGGATTGCGATTTTCTGGGGCATATGAATGTCTCGCGGTACTTTGCGGCTTGCTCAGATTCGGTGTTTGCTATCCAATCGGAGATGGGATTGAACGCAGACGATATGCGTTCGGGACGGAAGCTATCATTTGCGGTGGTACATGCGGAGAGTAGTTTCCTCGCCGAACTTCGAGCGGGGGAGGCTATTCAGATGGAGAGTGAGGTACTCGAGATAGGCGGGAAGTCGGTCACCTTCCGACACAGATTGCTGCGCTCTGCCGACAGAAAAACTGTATTCTCAACAGTGTTCAAATGCGTCTTGTTAAATCTCGAATCTCGAAAAGCCGAATTGCTTCCAGATGAGGTTGTCGCGAGCGCGAAAAACTGGCTAGTGAGTGAGAAAGATTAGCGCACTGCCTCAATCGGCCCCTCTGCACTCCCGCTGATGAACTGCTCCACATAGGGATCGCCCGAGGCGTCCATCTGGCTGACCGGGCCGGTCCACTGGATCACGCCTCCGTGCAGCATGGCCACGTTGTCGGCAATCGCGCGGACCGAACTCATATCGTGGGTGATGGTCATCGCAGTGGCTCCCATCTCGGTCACGATCTCGCGGATCAGGTCGTTGATGACGCCGGACATGATGGGATCGAGGCCGGTGGTGGGCTCGTCAAAGAAGATGATCTCGGGCTCGGCGGCGATGGCGCGGGCGAGGCCGACGCGCTTTTGCATGCCGCCTGACAACTCGGCGGGGAAGCGGTCGGCGACGTTGGATTTCAGACCGACGCGGCGCAGTTTTTCGATGGCGATTTCGCGCGCCTCATCCGCCGGGCGTTTCAGCGAGCCGCGCAGTAGGCGGAAGGCGACGTTTTGCCAGACGGGCAGGGAGTCAAACAGCGCAGCACCCTGAAACAGCATGCCGAAACGCGCCAGAAACGCATCCCGGTCACCTTTCTGGGCGTCCTTGCCGTCGACATAGATCATGCCGCTGTCAGGCTTGATCAGGCCGAGGATGCATTTCAGTGCCACGGATTTGCCGGTGCCCGAACCGCCAATGATGACCATCGAGGTACCCTTGGGAATTTCAAGGTTCATGCCTTGCAACACGTGATTGTCGCCAAAGGCCTTATGTACGTTCTCCATCCGGATCATAGCGAGAAGAACACCCCTGTGAGTACGAAATTGGCGGCGAGGATCAGCACGGCGGCGGCCTCGACCGAACCTTTGGTGGCGCGGCCCACGCCCTGCGCGCCGCGGCCCGAGGACATGCCGTAGTAGCAGCCCATGATGGCGGCGATGACGCCGAAGGCGGCCCCTTTGACCAGCGACGAGACGATGTCGCGGGTTTCAAGGAAGTCTACGGTGTTTTTTAGATAGGCCGCTGGGTTGAAGCCCAGATTTTGCGTGGCCACGGTGTAACCGCCTGCGATGCCAATGATATCTCCGACCCCGACCAGCGCCGGGACGGTGATTAGGGCGGCCAGCACGCGCGGGGCGGTGAGGTATTTCATCGGGTGCGTGGACAAAGTGACCAGAGCGTCGATCTGCTCGGTCACTTTCATCGTCGCAATCTCGGCGGCGATCGAAGACGTCACGCGGGCGGCGATCATCAGGCCGACCAGCACCGGGCCAAGCTCTCGCACCATGCCGATGGCGACGATCTGGGGCACCACGGCCTCAGCATTGAAACGCGCGCCGCCTGCGTAGATCTGCAGCGCCAGCGCGCCGCCGGTGAAAATGGCGGTCAGGCCAACCACGGGCAGGGACAGCCAGCCGATGTTCAGCAGGGCGATGCCGAATTCGCGCGGATAAAACGGGGGGCGGAAAATATGCGAAACCGCGTCGAGCGCGAACAGCGCGACGCGGCCAAACGCGGCCAGCATGTTAAGGATGGCGCGTCCCAGCTCACCCAGCAATGAGATGGGGTTCATTCCACGTAGCCTCGGGAATAGCGGCTGCCGAGCGAGGTCAGGATTTCATAGCCGATGGTTCCGGCGGCCTCGGCCAGATCATCGACGGTTTGGTGCCCGTTCAGGATACGCAGGCGATCAGGTTTGTACGGCAAGTCGGTAACATCCACGGTGATCAGGTCCATCGAGATACGTCCTACCACCGGGCAGGGCTGATCACCAGCGAATGTATCAATGCCGCCGCCGATGGCACGATGTAGCCCATCGGCATAACCCGCCGCGACGGTTGCGATCCTGGACGGGCGGCGCGCGGTCCAGCTGTTGCCGTAGCCCACGGTCTCACCCACCGCGACGTCGCGCACTTGAATCACCGGAAGATCAACAGTCACCACCGGCTTGGCTCCGGCAAAGGGCATCCCGCCATAGAGACCGATGCCCGGACGGCAGAAGTCAAAGTGGAATTCAGGCCCCAGCAGAGTGCCCCCGGTTGCGGCAAGCGAGCGGGGGGCTTCAACCCCGTCGGTCATCTGCTTGAATGTGTTGAGCTGCTGGCGGTTCATCGGATGGTCGGGTTCGTCCGCGCAGGCCAGATGAGACATCACCACCAGTGGATCAAGTTCCAACGCTTTGTGCCGCAGTTCGGCCCAGTCCGCCGGTTCCAGGCCCAGACGGTTCATTCCGCTGTCCAGCTGGATGCCGAAACGATGATCCGGCAGCGCCTCGAGGTGACGTTTGAACTGCTCGGGGGAGTTGATCAGCGGAGTCAGATTATGGTGGCGCAGCAGATCGGTATCGCCTTCCATATGGCCAGAGAACACGGCAACCAGTGCCTCGGGTCCCACGGCCTCGCGAACGATGGCGCCTTCTTCGGCAGCAGCGACAAAAAACTTGCGCACGCCTTCTTCAGCCAGCGCCCAGGCAACCGGTTCCGCGCCCAGACCATAGGCGTCAGCCTTGACCACGGCGCCGGTTTCGACTTCCGTCTTTGCATCCAGCGCGCGCCAATTGTGGGCGAGCGCGTGCAGATTGATCGTTAAACGTGCAGTACTCATGATCCCGTTCAAGACATTGCCCGTTCCAAGGTCAAGAGGGAATGGTGATTTGAAAACGGGTTTCATGTATCGATATGATATCGCCGCGCCGCGAGGCCAATAAATCCAAGGATTTGCGCGACTTGTCGCAAAGCGGCAAAAGGTATCGGATTGTATTCACATCAGTGTTAAAACGCGTTGGCGGGGCCTATCGTTCATGTTTTTCACGCGGGTTGTTGAGCAAACCGATGTGCCGGTTGCATTGCCACACGGGGCATGGGCGCTATGCCCACCGATTACATGGGAATGAGAGGCATCAACATGGCCATCCAGTTCATATCTGGTCACGACCAGCGCGCAGCCGATATTGTGGCGCTTTTCACTGCCGTTTTTACCGCTTCGGAAGGTGCAGACGAAGGCAAGCTGATCGGGTCACTGGTGCATGACCTGATCACGACCACGCCGGATGGCGAACTCTATGCGTATTCAGCGGTAAAAGGGCGCGCTTTGCTGGGCTGCATCTGCTTGTCCCGTCTACGCTTTGATCAGGACGCTCGGCAGGTGTTTATCTTGTCACCGGTCGCGGTCAGCACAGAACATCAGAGGGGTGGCGTGGGGCAAGCGCTGATCACGCATGGATTGGATCAGTTACGTAAGGCGGGGGTTGATATGGTGTTCACCTATGGCGACCCGGCTTATTACGGCAAAACCGGCTTCCAGCCGATCTCGGAGGCGTTTGCAAAGGCTCCAATGAAGCTGAGCTATCCGCACGGCTGGTTGGCACAATCTCTGACCGAAGCCGAGATGACACCCCTCAAGGGTGCGTCGCATTGTGTTGAGGCGTTGAACCGGCCCGAGCTCTGGTAGGCGTCAGTACCCTTCGATCTGACCGTCCTGTTGCCAGGGTTTGACCAGATTGCCGAAGCGAGTAAATTGTGCCTCGAAGGATAGCTCGACCGTGCCGATGGGGCCGTGGCGCTGCTTGCCGACGATGACTTCGGCTTTGCCGTGCAAGCGTTCCATAGCCTGCTTCCATTCTTCCATCTTTTCCAGCTCGTGATCGCCGGGCTTTTCGCGTTCCTTGTAATATTCCTCGCGGAACACGAACATCACCACGTCAGCGTCCTGTTCGATCGAGCCTGATTCCCGCAGGTCAGACAGTTGCGGGCGTTTGTCGTCGCGGTTTTCCACCTGACGGGAGAGCTGAGACAGCGCGATCACCGGGATGTTCAACTCTTTGGCGATGGCCTTCATGCCCATCGAAATCTCGGCGATTTCGTTCACGCGATTGTCGGCCATGCCGCGGCAGAGCTGCAGATAGTCGATCACCAGCAGGTCCAAGCCGTGCGTCCGCTTCAACCTCCTCGCGCGGGCGGCAAGTTGTGAGATCGGCAGGGCGGGGGTGTCATCAATGAAGAGCGGGCAAGCTTCCAGTTCCTTGGCCGCGTCCACGAAGCGGCGGAACTCGGCTTCGGTCATGTCGCCTTGCCGGATTTTGTGTGAGGAAATCTCGGAAGCTTCGGCCAGAACCCGGCCTGCCAGCTGCTCGGCGCTCATTTCGAGCGAGAAGAACCCAACGACGCCGCCGTCAATGGCACCCTCTGAACCATCCGGCTTGGTGCCGCGTTTATAGGCCTTGGCCACATTGAACGCCACGTTGGTCGCCAGCGAGGTTTTCCCCATCGATGGGCGCCCCGCCAGAATAATCAGGTCGGACGGATGCAGACCCCCAAGCTGCTTATCCAGGTCGGCCAGACCGGTGGAAATCCCCGCCATGCCGCCACCGCGCTGGTAAGCCTCGTTGGTGACGTTGACGGCTTCTGTGACCGCCTTGAGGAAGGATTGAAAGCCCTGTTCGGTCTGGCCCTGCTCGGACAGCTGGTAAAGTTGTTGCTCGGCTTCGACGATCTGTTCCTTGGGCTCACTGGATACATCGACCCGTGCTGCCTTGTCCGAGATGTCGCGACCCAGCCGGATCAACTCGCGCCGGATGGCGAGGTCATAGATCATCTGAGCATAGTCATGCACGGCAAAGGCGCTGATCGAGGCTCCGGCCAGTTTGACCAGATAGGCCGGGCCGCCCAATTCTTTCAGGCCCTCGTCTTCGGCCATGAAGGATTTCAGCGTCACGGGTGAGGCCAGCGCATTCTTGGCTATACGTGTGGCTGCCACCTCATAGATGCGGGCATGAACCGGATCATAGAAATGCTCGGCCCCGATGATCGAGGCGACCCGGTCATAGAGATCATTATTTGTCAGAATCGCGCCCAGAAGTTGCTGCTCGGCCTCGATCGAATGCGGCATGGTTTCCGGATTCTGAATCTGTGCCGCTGCCTGCTCGATACTACTGATCTCGTTCATTGCTGCTCTCATCGTCCCCATGGGACAAGGTCCATAGCTTAGACCTGCGAGTCGGGGCAAATTGTATGTTTTTGGGGATAGGTTGTGAATATCTCCCGACCCCTGCATATTGAAGCAATATGGGGTCGAGCGTCAACATATTGTGCGATTGGTGCCTGTCGCGCGACCGCTGTTTCCAGTTTGAAAACAGTTGTCGCAACGTCAACTTTTGTTGGCTTCCTGCCACCCGCGCGGGTCGCTCAGGAAGGCTTCGACACCGCTAAGGGTCTCTTCGTCAAAGGCCTTTTGCGCCTTGGCCTCGGCCAGAACATCCCACCAGGTGCATAAGGAGTGCAGCTTCACGCCGTGGTCACCCAGCGTCTTCTCGGTCTCGGGGAAAATACCGTAGTAGAAAATCACGGCCGTATGCCCGCAGGTCGCACCCGTTTCGCGGATCGCATCCACGAAGGATAGTTTCGAGCCACCATCGGTTGTCAGATCCTCGACCAGCAGAACGCGTTCACCTTCGCTCATCTCGCCTTCGATGCGGGCGTTGCGGCCATAGCCTTTGGGCTTCTTGCGCACATAGGTCATCGGCAGGGCCATCCGCTCGGCAACCATGGCCGCGAACGGGATGCCTGCAGTCTCGCCGCCAGCGATGTTGTCAAACGCCTCGAAGCCTGCGTCGCGCATCACGGTGATGGTCAGAAAGTCCATCAGGGTCGAGCGGATGCGTGGGTATGAGATCAGTTTGCGACAATCGATATAGGTCGGGCTGGGCAGGCCCGAGGCCAGCGTGAAGGGCTCGCGCGAGTTGAAGTGCACGGCCTTGATCTCCAGCAGCATCCGTGCGGTCAGGCGGGCGATTTCGGTGCTGTCGGGGAAGGAACTGGGGATCATAGCGCAAACCTCTGGGCTGGAAGGGTGTCGCAGGCTGATAGCCCGACCGCCGGTCCGGAGTCGAGAGGCGAACGCCGAAAAGAAAAGCGGACCCCAAGAGATTCTCGACTGGGGCAATTGTGGTTTAGTTCAACTGGTTTCAGGCCAATTGAATTGAAATTTCGATCCAATCCTGCCGAAGAGCCAACGATTGATACGAAGGGGCGCTCTATCCGATCCCCAGCGCATGCTGAGACGCGTAAGCTTGACAGCAAGCAGACGATAAGCATCCTTATTATAGCATTCTGCAATAACAGCCGAGTTGATGCCAAGTATTCCCATTGGATCATGTGTAGGGCGTCACGTGTAATTGAATAGTAACCAGTATTGGAGGTAACTTTGCAAAGAAGAAGAGATTGGCGCATTCTGGCCGTGGCCATTACAATAGTAGCTGCTGCGGTTGCCTTTGCATTATTGTCGGCAGATTCAACGCCAACAACACCTGATAGCAGACGACTTTTTGGACTTTGGAGGTTCCGTCACGTCGCATTCTTCTTTGGAATGCTTCTTGTTGCAGTTTATTTGTTACTATTGGTGCTCGGCCGGAGAGAACAACAGTTTACATTTTTAGGAACTGTGTTGGTTTGCGGGCTTTCTTTTGCATTTTTAGAACTGCTTGGACAGACCGGGTTGTTCAGTTGGCAATCGCTGATCAAAAGCCCGGGAACAGATCTTTATGAACTGGGGTATACTCGTGTGCCGGATGTTGATCGTGAAATCACTTCTGGACAAGACACAGCCTTGGCTTGGGGACTCCCAAGCGAACCAATTGTCTTTGATTTCAAGACCGACCCGGTTGGTTTCAGGAACGCATCGGATTCAAGAAACGCTGCTGTAGTGCTGGTTGGGGACAGTTTCATCCAAGGCCCATTGATACAGCAAAAGGATACAATGGATTCGGTTTTGTCTAATGAAACTGGCTTACAGGTCGCTCAGGCGGCGCTTTTGGGATTGTCGCCGCAAGCGGGTCAAGGTGTTTTCTGGAATTCTGGCATTCCGGCCAAGGATAAAGTTGTTGTTCAGTTTATATTCGGCGGTAATGATCTGTGGGATTCCTATTTTTATGAAGCGAGAGGAACTGACGGTATTGTCGAAGACTCTCGTGCTGTACACGATCCGCACTATCCGTATCTGACCAGAATGGCGTGGGGCGCACTTACGACATTAACCGATCGGCAGCGCGGGCTGAGTGGGCTGGATATCTGTCATATTGATGGAGATGTCTATACGTTTCGATTGACGTCTTGGGTCATAGATGGATACGAGGACCAAGCCGCCATCATAACAAAGTCAATGGACGAATTCGCTGCGCGTATCGAGGAAGAAGGTGGCGAATATCTAGTTGTTTACATTCCGTCAAAGCTTCGGGTGCTTTCGCCATATTGTACCTTCCCAGAAGACAGTAAGTTGGCAAATGTAGAAAGTCATCTGTCTCCGCTGCGTGAGGACATTCAGGCATGGTCGAGCGCAAGTGGAGTGCCCTTCCTCGACCTTACGTCAGCATTGCAAGAACAGGTGGAAACCGGTGAAAACCCGTGGTTTTGGGGTGATACACATTGGAGTGCAATTGGTCACGCCGTTGCTGCGAAGGAAATCGCAAAATGGGCACCTTTTCAAGACGCTATAAATCGAATGGTACATAGCGGCGGGTAAAGCTGACTTAGAAACATCTGAGAAGTCGGTGGATGTTCGGACATCGATCACTCCGAGGGCCGCGTTGGTATATGGAAAACAGATACGGTGTACAGTATGAAACTTGCCGTTATCGGTATTGGGGTGCGGCTTGATATGACACCTGACATCGGATGGAGAATAGGCGTTCTCTGATCGTTTTTTCTTAGCTTGCTGCGCAGAGGCAAATACAACTACCTAGTTCTGGATGGGATATTCTTGCTCGCTCGAACTCGAGCTCCGTAACATGATCTGCGTGAAGAGTTTGATAAGCGGTTGTGTGTCTATCGCCAGTTTCAGCGCTGAACGCTGGTGGAGCCTTGGGAAGAGTTGATAGATGTTATGAACCACGACTGGCTGTAGAAAAGCGGACCTCGTCAAGAGGTCCGCTTTGGCCCTTTGCGGGCGCATAGCAGCCAAGGTGGGCTTAGCTGCTCATGTCGTAGGCGCGTTCCCCATGTACCGAGAGATCGAGCCCGTTTGTTTCGGTCTCGGCGTCTACGCGAAGCGGGGTGATGAGTGCAACCACCTTTACCAACACAATCGTGACAATTGCCGTAAAGACACCCACAATCACCAACCCACCCAGTTGTGCGGTCCATGTGCCCAAACCGAACAGGGCGATCATCAATGTGCCGAAGATGCCTCCGACACCGTGAACGGCGAAAACATCCAATGTGTCGTCGATGTTCAGCTTGTTGCGGATCAAATTGACCGCCTCCTGGCACAGGATACCTGCAACGGCACCGATGATCAGCGCCTGCACTGGCCCCACAAAGCCCGAGGCCGGAGTGATCGAGGCCAGACCGGCGATGGTGCCAGTCACAAGGCCGACCATAGAGGCTTTGCCAAAACGGATGCGTTCCCACAGCGCCCAGGTCAGCGATGCGGTTGCAGCCGACAGGTGGGTGACGGTCATGGCCATCGCGGCGCCTCCGTCAGCGGCCAGTTGCGAGCCACCGTTGAAGCCGAACCAGCCCACCCACAGCATTGCGGCACCCACCATCACATAGCCGGGGTTGTGCGGAGGCGTGGTGCGATTGCGGCGCGGGCCGAGTATGACGGCGATGATCAATGCCGCCAGACCGGCGGTTTCGTGGACGACGATGCCACCCGCGAAGTCACGTACGCCGATCTCACCCAGAATGCCTCCATCCGCCAGCATTCCACCGCCCCAAATCCAATGGACGACGGGTGCATAGCAGAGCAGCATCCAGAGGGCTGAGAATGTCAGGACGAAGCCAAAGCCCACACGCTCGACATAGGCGCCGACGATCAGGGCAGGGGTGATGATCGCGAAGGTCATCTGGAAGGCGAAGAACAGGACCTCGGGCAGGGTGCCTGCGAGGCTGTCGGCGTCCACGCCGTTTAGAAACGCTTTGCCCAGACCACCCCAAAGGCCGCTCTCACCCGGGCCGAAGGCAATGGAATACCCCGCGACCAGCCACAGAATGCTCATCAAACAGGCAATCGAAAAGCAATGCATGAAGACGCTGAGGACATTTCGGGCACGCACGAGCCCGCCGTAGAACAGGGCAAGGCCCGGCAATGTCATGAACAGGACCAGTGCTGTTGCCACAATGATCCACGCTGTATCGGCTCCGTTCATGGGCCGCTCTCCTTTCCCTGTGGGGGCGTCGATTGGGCAAACACACCCCAACCGATGCCTTGTGAGTGGTGTGCGGCGGGTTGAAGCCGACCTGAGTTGGGGAAAAAAGAGGCAGAGGTGCAAAAAGCCGCCTGTTTAGGCGGCTTTTTCTCAACTGGTGATGAAATTTGCGCCCATATGGCGCATGCGCATTAAAATTAGGCGAGTTGTGAAAGGCCGCGTAGCAGCATCTGCAACGCATGATCACGCGCGGCTTTGCGCACATTATCCCGCCCCAGCGCGCCGAATTCGATTGTTTCAGTCCGGGTGGGTTGGCCGTCCGTGGCGAGACCAAAGCAAACGCGGCCTTCTGGCTTATGCTCGGACCCGCCGGGACCGGCGATACCGGTGATCGAGACCGCCAGTTGAGCCTGCGAGTGGTGCAACGCGCCTTCGGCCATTTCGCGCGCGACCTCTTCCGAGACCGCGCCGTGCGCCCTAAGCGTATCGGCACGTACGCCCAGCATCTCTTGCTTGGCGGTATTGGTGTAGGTGACGAAACCACGCTCGACCACAGCAGAGCTGCCGGGGACGTCGGTCAGCGCAGCGGCGACCATGCCGCCAGTGCAGCTTTCGGCTGTTGCGATCATCACGCCTTGCGCTTTGGCGCGGTCCAGCAGGTCGGTCACGGTCATAGACCCAAGACCCCGTGTGAAATTCCAGCGAGGATGATGACGCCGATTGCGGCAAAGACCCCGGCAATCACATCGTCCAGCATCACGCCCATCGGATCTCCGCGCCGATCGGCCCAGCCAACGGGGCCGGGTTTGGTGATGTCGAACAAGCGGAACAGCAGGAAACCGGCGATCCAGCCGGGCCAGAGCGCGGTGATTTCGATCCCATGCGCCCAGGACGGGTAGGAAATGGCCCAGATTGCAATGAACTGGCCAGCAACCTCGTCGATGACGATTTCGGACGGGTCGTGGTCCTCTTGCCCGGCAGTCATGACACGCGTAGCCCAGAGGCCGCCGAAGAAGGCAGCAAAGGTCCCGATAACCAGCAGAGGAAAGCCGCCGAGCGTATGTAGCACCCAAGCCAGAGGCAGCGCGGCCAGCGATCCCCAGGTGCCGGGGGCAGGGCGCAGATAGCCGACGCCGCAGACGGTTCCGATCAGACGCGCCGCAGTCATGACTTCACCAGACAGGCAGTGGCGAGCGAGGCGATGCCTTCGCCGCGTCCGGTAAAGCCCAATCTCTCCGAAGTTGTCGCCTTGACCGAGACCTGATCCGCCTGCAAGCCCATGATCCGCGCCATCTCGGTACGCATGGCCTCAGCATGCGGCCCGATCTTGGGGTGTTCACAGACCAGCGTGCAGTCGACATTCGAAATCGCATACCCCATCTGCCCGGCCAGTTCGACGGCGTGACGCAGGAATATCTCGCTGGCCGCGCCTTTCCATTGCGGGTCTGTGGGCGGGAAGTGCTGCCCGATATCACCTTGCGCCAGCGCGCCATAGATCGCGTCGGTCACCGCGTGCATGCCGACATCCGCATCCGAATGTCCCTGCAGCCCGCGATCATGCGGCACTTTCACGCCGCAGAGGATCACGTGATCTCCTTCACCAAAGCGGTGCACATCATAGCCGTTGCCCAGCCTTACATCCATATCGTTACCCATTATGCGTTCAGCCCGAGCAAAATCCTCGGGCCGGGTGATTTTCAGATTGTCCGCGTCGCCGGGAATGATCGCGACATCAATCCCGGCAGCACGCGCGACCTCGACGTCATCTGCCGCGCCTCCGGGATGAGTCGCGTGCGCTGCGGTGATCGCGTTGTAAAGAAACCCTTGCGGAGTCTGCGCAGCGAAGAGGCCGGAACGATCCTGCGTACCTGTCACCACCGATCCATCCCCGGTCCAGAGCGCATCGGTGACGGCCAGACCGGGCGCCGCCGCGGGATGTGTATCGAGCGCAGCGAGAACTTCCCCGATCACCCGAGCGCTGACGCAAGGGCGGGCCACGTCGTGAATCAGAACCTTTTCAATGCCATACGATCCCAACGCCTGCAGGCCGTTGCGGACCGATCCTGCCCGGTCTGCACCGCCCTGAGCGAGAATCAAACCGGTGGTGCTGAATTCTTGCCAAGCCGCTGTGTCCTCTTCGGCGAGCACCAAAACAATGTGATCAACCAGGCCCATAAAGCGATCTATGGTCCAATCGGCCACGCGCTGCCCGCCCAGGGCGCGCCACTGCTTGGGCACTCCACCTCCGGCGCGTTGGCCGCGCCCGGCGGCGACGATGATGGCGGCTGTGGTCATCTGCGGGTTCTCCTGATTGAGGCATTGTTTAGGGGGCGGTGAATGCAGAGGCAATCACCCGCATCTGTTTGCCTAAAAATTAAGCAAGTGATGATTTTGCGGGCTTGAATGCCGCCGTTTTGTTGTTCATATGCTGCGATTTCGATATCAAATGCGCAACTGCTCAAGGATTAGGCACATTGACCCTGCGTCTTGCTGAAAAGGATCTGACCCCTCCGGTGCTGCTGGCGCCGATGGCCGGAATCACCGACCGCCCGTTCCGCGATCTCGTGATGCGCTTTGGTGCAGGTATGGTGGTCAGTGAAATGGTTGCCAGCCAGGAGATGGTACAGGCCAAGCCGGGTGTCCGCGAACGGGCCGAGCTGTCGGCGGATGTGGAAAATACCGCCGTGCAACTGGCCGGACGCGAGGCGCATTGGATGGCCGAGGCTGCCCGGCAGGTCGCCGACCGGGGCGCGCGGGTGATCGATATCAACATGGGATGCCCTGCCAAGAAAGTCACCAACGGCTATTCCGGTTCGGCCTTGCTGAAAACTCCGGACCACGCCCTGACGCTGATTGAGGCCGTGGTGGAGGCGGTGGATGTACCGGTGACGCTGAAAACGCGTCTGGGCTGGGATGACAGCTTGCTGAACGCCCCGGATATGGCGCGGCGGGCGCAGGACGCGGGCATCCGAATGGTTACGATCCACGGACGCACACGCTGCCAGTTCTACAAGGGGCGCGCCGATTGGCGGGCGATCCGGGCAGTGAAAGAGGCAGTCTCGATTCCGGTCATCGCAAATGGGGATATTGTTGATACGGAAGCCGCGCAAACCGCGCTGGAGCAGTCTGGTGCGGATGGCGTGATGGTCGGTCGGGGTGCGCAGGGCAAGCCATGGCTGCTGTCGCAAATCTGTCATGATCTCTATGGCCCTGCTGCGCCGACCATTCCGACGGGCGCTGATCTGATCGAGATGGTGCGCAGTCATTATCAGGCAATGCTTGGATTCTATGGCACCGATCTGGGCCTGCGCGTCGCGCGCAAGCATTTGGGCTGGTACATGGATGAAGCCGGAACGCCTGCCATGCTGCGGCGTGCTATCCTGACCTCACGCGATACGGATGAGGTGCTGCGGCTGTTGGGGGAAGCACTGAACGGCCCAGCGGAGGAAGCGGCATGACCTCGGATCAGAGCATCTGGACCTCGCTGCCGGTTCCGGCCTTCATCATTGATGCCGAGGATCGGATATCCGACGTCAATTCCTCGGGCGAGGGGTTTCTGAACGCCTCGCGCAAGGCGGTGATCGGACACCCCGTATGGGATCAACTGGCAGTCGATGCGCCGTTGGAAGAGGCGTTCTTGCGGGCTCGTCAGCAGGGGACCCCCTTGTTCGTCAACGATGTGGATGTGGGCTCGGGTAATCGCGCACCGCTGCAATGTGCGCTGCAGATCGCGCCGCTTATGGGACATCCTGGTTCGATGATCATGATCATCTCGCCACGAGAGCTGGCGGGGCGGATGACACGGGGCAATACGGTGAAATCGGCGGCGCAATCGGCCATCGGCATGGCCGAAATGCTGGCGCATGAGATCAAGAACCCCTTGGCAGGCATCACCGGCGCGGCGCAGCTGCTCAGCATGAATATCTCTCAGCAAGACCTTGAACTAACTGACCTTATCGTCGAAGAAAGCCGCCGCATCGTGAAGCTGCTGGAGCAGGTGGAGCAGTTCGGAAACCTGTCGCAGCCCGATTTCAAACCGGTTAATATCCACGACGTTCTGGACCGCGCGCGGCGGTCGGCGCTGCTGGGCTTCGGCGCGCATATGACGATTGTCGAGGATTATGACCCCTCGCTGCCATTGGCCTACGGAGATCCGGATCAGTTCCTGCAAGTGGTGCTGAATTTGCTCAGGAACGCCTCGGAAGCCGCTGATGGTAATGGCACAATTCGGTTGCGCACATATTTCGAACACTCGTTCCGTCTTCGGCGCAGTGACGGGTCGGGACACTCGCTGCCCTTGCAGATTGAGATCATCGACGACGGGCCGGGGCTGCCGGAAAACATCCGGAGCGATATCTTCGATCCCTTCGTGTCGGGCAAGGAGAATGGCACCGGGCTGGGGCTGGCGCTGGTCAGCAAGATCATATCCGACCATGACGGCTGGATTTCGGCGGAATCCGTGCCCGGACGCACCGTATTCCGCCTATCCCTGCGGCGCGCACCGCCGGACGCCTATGAAAAGGAGAGCATCTGATGGATGGCACAGTTCTGGTCGCCGATGACGACCGCACGATCCGCACGGTTCTGACACAGGCCCTGACGCGGGCCGGGTGCAAGGTGCACGCGACGTCCTCGCTGACCACGTTGATGCGCTGGGTGGCTGAAGGCAAGGGCGACGTTGTCATCTCGGACGTGGTGATGCCGGACGGAAACGGGCTGGAGATGCTGCCGAAGATCGCGCAGGACCGCCCCGGCTTGCCGGTCATCGTGATCTCGGCCCAGAACACCATCATGACGGCCATTCAGGCGGCCGAGGCGGATGCCTATGAC
Organism: Ruegeria sp. CF4; assembly: GCF_056537345.1. Classification (NCBI taxonomy): domain Bacteria; kingdom Pseudomonadati; phylum Pseudomonadota; class Alphaproteobacteria; order Rhodobacterales; family Roseobacteraceae; genus Ruegeria; species Ruegeria sp. CF4. Next base: position 656,943 of record NZ_JBQFRJ010000001.1, read on the forward strand.
TATCTGCCCAAGCCCTTCGATCTGCCCGATCTGATGAAGCGCACGGCGCGGGCGCTGGATCAAAAGCAACGCAGTCAGTCCGAGCCCGCCCTGACCAGCGAAGAGCGCCCGGACGAGTTGCCGCTGGTCGGACGAACCCCGCTGATGCAGGCGCTGTATCGTCTGGTGGCGCGGGTGATGAACACCGACCTGTCCGTGATGATCTCGGGCGAAAGTGGCACCGGTAAGTCGCTGATCGCGCGCGCGATTCACGATTTCTCTGACCGGCGCACGCTGCCTTTCGTAACCGCGACGGCGGCTGATCTGAGCGATCTGGAAGGCCCCGCGCGGGTCATGGCGCGGGTGCGGGGCGGGACGCTGCTGATTGATGAGATTGCCGACATAGACGATGAGATTCAGGCGCGCATCGTGCGCATGATGGACACCCCGGGGGATCATGTTCCCCGTTTCATGGCCACCAGCCAATCGGACCTGACCGACGCGATGGAAAGCGGTCGGGTGCGGCAGGACCTGTATTATCGCCTGTGCGGTGCGACGATTCATGTTCCGGCCCTGCGCGAACGGGTTGACGACATCACCTTGCTGACCGACCATTTTCTTCAGCGGGAAGAGCGTGAAAGCGGCACCCAGCGTCGCCTGAGCCCCGAGGCCGTGGAACTGGTGCGCCGGTATTCATGGCCCGGTAATGTGCGTCAGCTGGAAAATGCGATCCGTCGTCTCAGCCTGACCAGCCGCGCGGATGAAATCTCGCGCACCGAGGTTGAGATGGTGCTGGGAAGCCAGCCCGAGGCCGAACCGGTTCTGGGCGATGGTGAGCGTGAGAAATTGTCGTCATCGGTGGGCCGTCATCTGCGCCGCTATTTCGATTTGCACGGAAACATCCTGCCACCGCCGGGCCTGTATCAGCGCATTCTGCGCGAGGTTGAGGCACCCCTGATCGAAATCGCGCTGGATGCGACCGGTGGAAATCAGGCAAAATGTGCTGATCTTCTAGGGATTAACCGGAATACGCTGCGTAAAAAGATCTCCGACCTCGATATTCAGGTGACACGCCGTCGCAAACTGATGTAATATCGCCACACAAACCGTGGCATTCGGGTTCGCACCCGGGAACGACCACGACATATGGCGGTAAGCCGCGAATGCGGCACATCAGTAAGAGGGCAGACGGTGGCAACCCGGGCACAGAACGGGCCGATCCTATCGATCAACCGGTGGCGCAAGTCCCGGAGGATGCGCAATTTCAGCACCTTGGGGCTCGTGATGCTGGGCCCGGTGCTGGCGCTTGCGACGTATCTGGTCATTGGACCCTTCGATCTTGGCGCTGCGGCCCCGACGCTGCGGCTGATTCTTCTTGCCGATCTGGTCTATGTGCTGGTCGTGGCCGCGCTTGTTCTGGGACAGTTGTTCAGTCTGATCGCAGCACGGCGGGCCAAGTCAGCCGGCTCTCGGCTTCACCTGCGCCTGATCGGCGCGTTCACGCTGCTTGCCCTTGTGCCCACGGTAACTGTGGCAATCTTCGCCGGTCTGACCGTCAATATCGGCCTCGAAGGCTGGTTCTCGGACCGCGTGCGGCAGGTTGTTGGTTCATCGCTGAGTGCGGCGGAGGCATACGAGCAGGAGCATCGTCAGGGCCTGACGCAGGACGCGATGGCGCTGGCGCGCTTTCTGGATAACGCGCGGACGTTGGATTACTACATCTCGGATGCGGAATTGCGAGAAGTTCTGGCCCAGGGGCAGTCGCAGATTCAGCGCGGGCTGCGCGAGGCTTATGTGATCGATGGCAGCAGCGAGATCCGGTCGCGTGGCGATCGCTCTTATCTTTTTGATTATGAGGCCCCCACGCCTGAAGAGATGATCGAGTCGAACGATCAGGGCGTAGCGATCATAGCCGATTGGGATAACAGCGAATTTAGGGCTCTGGTGCCGTTGCAGGCTTATCTGGATCGCTATCTCTATGTCAGTCGCGAGGTTGATGGCGACCTGTTGACCCTGTTGGATGAAACCAAGGAAACGGCACAGTTCTACAGTCAGCTGGAAAGTGAACGGGGCAGGGTGCTGTTTGAGTTTGGCCTTCTGTATCTCGGTTTTGCGGTGATCCTCATTCTGGCTGCGATGTCTCTGGGCATGTGGTTTGCCGAACGTCTGTCGCGCCCGGTTGGGCGCCTGACAACTGCAGCGCAACGTGTCGGTGCCGGGGATTTGAGCGTTCAGGTCTATGAAGAGGCCAGCGATGACGAGATCGCCATGCTGGGCCGCTATTTCAACCAGATGACCCGCCAGTTGAAAGGGCAGCGCGATACCCTGTTGGAGAACACACGCCACATCGAACGTCGCCGCCGGCTGTTCGACTCGGTTCTGAGTTCGGTGACCTCGGGCGTGGTGGGCGTTGATCCCGATGGATGCGTGACCTTCGTGAACCGCTCGGGCGAGCGCCTGCTGGACTGGACCAGCGGTGAACAGCATCTGGCCATCGGCATTGCCGTGCCTGAATTCCTGCCGCTGTTCGAAGAGCTGAAATCCAGCGGTCAAGAGGCGGTGCAGGGAGAGGTCAAGGTGACCCGTAAGGGTCAGTTGGAAAACCTGCTGGTGCGCATGGCCACGCGGCGGGGCGAGGATGGCGGGTTGGAAGGCTATGTGGTGGCCTTTGATGACGTGACCGATCTGGTCAGCGCGCAGCGTATGGCGGCGTGGGGCGACGTGGCGCGTCGTATTGCGCATGAGATCAAGAATCCTTTGACTCCGATCCAGCTGAGCGCGGAGCGGATCAAACGCAAGTTCTCGCGCAAGCTGGATGAAGAAGATTGCGACAGCCTTGAGTCGATGACTGACGTGATCGTGCGACAGACCAATGATCTGCGGCGGATCGTGGACGAGTTCTCAAAATTCGCGCGGATGCCCGAGCCGGAGCGGCATGAGGAAAACATCGTCACACTGGTGCGCGAGGCGGTGCTGCTGCAACAGGCCGGACAGCCGGATGTGCAGATTGATGCAGACCTGCCTGAACAGCCTGTTCTGGCGGATGTTGACGCAACGATGTTGAGCCAAGCCCTGACTAACCTGATCAAGAATGCGGGCGAGGCCATTGAAACGTTGAAGAAAAAAGGCGCGCCCGACAATCTGAAACCGCAGATCAAGGTGGCTGTGTCCAGCGACGATGCGGGAATGCAGATCACCATTGCCGATAATGGTATCGGGCTGCCCGAGGATCGTGCGCGGTTGTTTGAACCTTATGTGACAACTCGTGATGAGGGCACTGGCCTCGGCTTGCCTATCGTGAAGAAAATCATCGAAGAACATGGCGGAGCGCTGACATTAGAAGACGCGCCCACCTTTGACGGACAGGACCATTTCGGCGCGATGGCTGTCATTCGTCTCCCTGGGGCCTCAGGCGGCCCGTCAATCGCGTCGGACAAACAGGCGATTAAAACAAACAAACTGAAAGCAGGCCAAAGATGAGCGACATTCTGATCGTAGATGACGAACGCGATATTCGCGAATTGGTGTCCGATATTCTAGAGGACGAAGGCTATTCCACCCGACTGGCGGCGAACTCGGATGAGTGTATGTCGTCGATCAATGCCGAGCCTCCGGGGCTGTTGATCCTGGATATCTGGCTAAAGGACAGCCGCATGGATGGGATCGATATCCTGAAAGCGGTGAAACGCGACAATCCGGATGTACCGGTGGTGATCATTTCGGGCCACGGTAACATTGAGATCGCCGTGGCGGCCATCAAGCAGGGTGCTTACGATTTTATCGAGAAGCCCTTCAACATTGACCAGTTGATGGTGGTGATCCGTCGCGCGATGGAAACCTCGCGCCTGCGCCGCGAGAATGCCTCGCTGAAGCGGAAAGAGGTGAGCTGCTCCGACATGATCGGCAAGTCGGCTTCGTTCCGGGCGATGCAGGGTCAATTGGACAAGGTGACCAAATCGAACGGGCGCGTGATGTTGAGCGGCCCGGCCGGGTCAGGCAAGGAAATCGCTGCGCGCTACATCCACGCTCATTCGAACCGTGCCAACGCGCCTTTCGTCACCGTCAATTGTGCGGGGATTGAGCCTGAGCGGGTTGAAGAGGTTCTGTTCGGTCGCGAATCCTCGGAACGGGGGATCGAATCCGGTCTGCTGGAAGAGGCGCATGGCGGGGTGATCTATTTCGATGAGGTGGCCGATATGCCCCTGGGCACCCAGTCCAAAATCCTGCGAGTGCTGGTGGATCAGCAGTTCCAGCGTGTGGGCGGCAGTGACAAGGTGCGCGTCGATCTGCGGGTCATTTCATCGACCAACCGCGATCTGGAAGATGAAATCGCAGCTGAACGGTTCCGCGAAGAGCTTTATCATCGCCTGAATGTGGTGCCGATTGCTGTCCCGTCGCTGGAAGAACGGCGCGAGGATATTCCGGTTCTGGCCCAGCATTTCATCGAAATGTGCAACGAAACTCAGGGTTTGCCTGCCCGCGAATTGTCGGACGAGGCGGTCGCCCTGCTGCAAACGATGACTTGGCCGGGCAATGTACGTCAGCTTAAAAACCTGATCGAGCGTGTGCTGATCCTTGGCGATGGCACCGGGCCGATCGAGGCGCGCGAGCTGCCGAGTGAGGAAGAGAAATCCGATGAATCCGGTCGCGTTGTCCTGTCTGGGGCATTGGCGACCCTGCCGCTGCGCGAAGCACGCGAGGCGTTCGAGCGGGAATATCTGCTGACCCAGATCAACCGTTTCGGGGGCAATATCAGCCGCACCGCCAGTTTTGTCGGCATGGAGCGCAGCGCCTTGCATCGCAAGCTGAAATCGCTGGGGGTTGTGACGTCGAACAAATCAGGCGCGCGTGTCGCTCAGATTGATGAGCCTGAACCGGCAGAGTGATTTCTGCGACCAAGGCGAAGCAATTGATCAGCAGGTATGCAAAAGCCGATGGTACAGGGCCCATCGGCTATCCTGCATTTGGTCGCAGGCTTAGACGGCTTCGCCGGTCGGTTGGCCTCAAGCAATCCGCTTTGGCTGATATGCTGGAAGTGGATCAGGCCACGATTTCGAGGTGGGAGAGCGGGGCTCACACCCCTTCGGCAGAGATACAGCAGGGCGTTTTCTCAGTTCTGGCCCCAGTGCGCGTTCAGGATTCAGCGCTGAAACGGCTGGTGGCCCAATCGACTGACTGCGTTCATTTGGTTGAGGAGGCCAGCCATACCTGTCTGGCCTATTCGGCCAGCCGGGCCCGAGATTGGAAAACCTCGCAGAATGCTCTGCTGGGCGTCTCGCTCTGGCAGTTTGCGACGGACGAGATCCGGCAGGCTGAAGCAGAGCTGCAAAGCGAAGGTTGGTGGGACATGCACACGCCCGCACCCAAGGCCTTTCTGACCTCAGAGGCCGTGCATGACCGTATCAGGATCAGTGCAGGCCAGATCGTTTGGGAGCGGCTGTATCTGGCCGATGGCACCCCGGTTCGTCTGGTCAGCGGATCGCGGGGGCAAGTCGCATAATTTATGCGTTCCCGCGCGCAGCCGGGCGGGTTAGACCCGGAACATGACATTTCCTTACCTGAGATTTGCGCAGGTCATGCTGATCTGGTTTGCAGGGCTTGGTGCTGCCACGCAATTCGCCAAGATCGCTGTACCTTTCGCCGAAATCAGCCTGCTGTATCCCGAGCAATCCGCGGTGATCGGCTGGTCACTGTCGATCATCAGCCTGATGGGTGCGGTGTTCGGGGCGACCTCGGGCGCGATCACTGCCCGGGTTGGGCCGATGCGTCTGCTCTTGTCCGGGCTGGTTCTGGGCGGTGCTTTGTCTTTGCTGCAGGCGAGTCTGCCGGGATTCCAAATGATGCTGGCAAGTCGCGTCGTCGAAGGGGCGTCGCATCTGGCAATCGTTGTCGCGGCCCCCACGCTGATTGCCCAGATCACCACCGGCAAGGCGCGCAATCTGGCGATGGTGTTGTGGAGCACCTTCTTTGGTGTCGCCTTCGCGCTGAATGCGTGGTTCGGCCTGCCGATTGTAGACCGTTTCGGACTGCCCACCTATTTCGCCCTGCACGGAGCCCTGATGCTGTTGATCGCCGCAATGATCGCGCTGAGCCGGATCAAGATCGAGATGGGATCGATTGAGGAAAGAAGCCGTGGATTGGCTGCGTTTCTTGAGGCTCATGTCAGAACCTACCGCTCACCCTTTATTTCGGCGCCCGCGATCGGGTGGTTCTTCTATACGCTGACCTTTGTTTCGCTGCTTGCGATTCTGCCGGGACAGTTGCCTGAGGGGCAGGGCGCGTCGGTTGCGGCATTGATGCCTTTGGCTGGGATTGCGCTGTCCTGGCTGTTGGTGCCGCTGCTTCTGAATGTCTTTTCCTGTGTCACCGTTGTTAATCTAGGCTTTGGTCTGGGCATAGTGAGCATCGGGGCCTTGTTTATCGGGGCACCGCTGGCGGTTGTCGGTATTGCCTTGTTTGCCGTGTTGGGGCTGGTTCAGGGCGGCAGTTTTGCTGCGGTACCTCAGCTCAATGACACGGCCGAGGCGCAGGCGCTTAGCTATGGTGGAATGGCGCAGATGGGAAATGCCGGAAACCTGCTGGGCACTCCGGTTCTGCTGGCGATCCTTGTGGGTATTGATGAAACGGCGATGTTCGGGGCTGTTGTCGGGTTCTATGCCATAGCAATGATGCTGCACATCTTTCTTGGACTGCGCCGCGCTATGGTCAGCGACTAGCGGCTGAGGACTATCCCGTTTGCCCCGGCGTGATGATCTGGAACGAGCCATCGTCAAACTTCACGAAACAGGACTCGGTGCTCAAGGGCGGAAATGTGGTCGTCCGAGTGGGCACAACCCGCGATTTCACCCCTTGTTTGCAGGGTGGCAGGCTGACCGGGCGATACCCTTTTGAGGCCATACACTGCGCCTCGACCTTGTTTCGCAGGCCCTGATTCACATCGACCGTGTAAATCCGTCCCGGCTCCCACCAGCCCGGATTTCGATAGCATCTGCCATTGCGGTCGCAATAGGTGCGACCGGGCCAATAGACCGGCGGGCTCTGCCGGACCTGATTGGCGACGGGGGCGTCTTTCAGTGCCTGCACCTGACAGGCGGTGGTCTCGGTCTGCATGCGCGCGACGCTCTCGCCCTCGCGGTAATAAAGCGACAGTGGTCCGCAAGCAGAAAGGGTCAGCAGGCAAATCAGGCCGGGCAGCAATGTTTTCATGCGCTTATCTTGCCGCAGCTTATGCGGTATGACAATTCAATTGACCGCTTTGGGGGCATCTGTCATTCAAAGATTTCAGGCAGAGGGGCCAATTGTATGAAGGTCATCATATGCGGTGCCGGTCAGGTGGGCTGGCAGATTGCGCGTCATCTTTCGGGCGAGCTGAACGATGTGACGGTGGTCGATAACAACCCCGATCTGGTGCGCCGCGCGACCGAGACGCTGGACGTGCAGGGCATTGCAGGGTTCGCCAGCTATCCGGATGTGCTGGAACGGGCAGGGGCGCGTGACGCCGATATGATCATCGCCGCAACCCATTCGGACGAGGTGAATATGGTCACCTGTCAGATGGCGCATTCGGTGTTTGCGATCCAGCGCAAGATCGCGCGGCTGCGCTCGAAATCCTATCTGGAGGCGATCCATTCCGATCTCTACCGCCGCGATCATCTGCCCATTGATGTTGTGATCAGCCCCGAACGCGAGGTCGCGGCAGCGGCCATGCGGCGCCTCTCGGCCCCTTCGGCCTTTGACACCGAACTGTTCATGGATGGTAAGGCGCAGCTTTTGGGCATTCGGGTCGATGAGGACTGCCCGATTGTGAATACGCCTCTGCGTCAGCTGACCGACCTGTTCTCGACCCTCAGTTCCATCGTCGTGGGCGTCCGGCGCGAAGGGTCGCTGTTTGCCCCCGAGCCGGATGATCAGCTGTTTGTTGGCGACGAATGTTATGTCTTCACCAGCGTCAAGGATGTCGACCGCACGATGGAGGTGTTTGGCAAGGCGCAACGCCAGCAGGATCGGGTTGTGATCGTTGGGGGCGGTAATGTCGGGCTGGAAGTGGCCCGGACGCTGGAAGAGCGTGAAAGCCGCGTGCGTGCCAAGATTATCGAACGCGATCGCAGATGCGCTGAAATCGCCGCTGAGGCGTTGGAACGGACGATCGTTCTGAACGGCGATGGTCTGGACTCGGCACTGTTGAGCGAGGCGGGTATCGAACGCGCGGATGCGATGCTTGCGGTTACGGATGATGATCGCACCAACATGCTGGCCGCCGTGCGTGCCAAGGGCGAGGGCTGCGCGCTGGCCATTGCATTGATCAATGACCCCAGCATGGTGGCGCTGATGGGCCCGTTGGGCATCGACGCCTATATCAACCCGCGCGCCACGACCGTCAGCTCGATCCTGCGCCATATCCGCCACGGGCGCGTTCGTCAGGTCTATTCCATCGGCGATGCCGAGGCCGAAGTGATCGAGGCCGAGGTGCTTTCAACCTCACCGATGGCCGGGCAAAAACTGCGTGACATCGATTTCCCCGAAGGCGTTCTGGTCGGAGCGGTACGTAAGGGCGACGAAGTAGTGCGCCCGACCGGCAGCCTTCGCATTGATGAGAAAGACGTGGTCGCCATCTTTGCGATGGCCAAGGACGTACCCGAGGTGGAACGCCTGATGCAGGTCTCGATCGATTTCTTCTGATGTTGCAAGCGCGCGGACAGCATCGGGTCGGAGTGCTGCGGCGGCTGCCGTTGCTTCTGATGATCTGGGGCGTTTCGGCGCTTGCGATGTGGATACCAGCGATCTACGCGCTGACACTGGATGATCACCACACCTCGCGATCGTTCTTTTATTCCGGGCTTCTAGGCCTGTTTGTAGTGTCGATCATTGCTGTGGCGATGTCGAACAGAACACCGCGACGCGGGACGCTGGGCCAGTTGGCCGTTCTGCTGGCCTCGTTCACGATCCTGCCGGTTTTTCTGGCTATCCCATTCCATGAGGCGCTTGGCACGACGAGCTTTCTGAACGCCTATTTCGATATGGTCAGTGCGCTCACCACCACCGGGGCTGATCTGTTTCCTGATCCCGGACGCCTGTCTGCGCCACTACATCTGTGGCGCGCTCTGGTGGGTTGGCTGGGCGGTCTGCTGATGTGGATTGCGGCGGCGGCGATCCTTGCCCCGCTGTCGCTGGGAGGGTTCGAGGTCACTGCGCGCGGACAACCGGGCCGCCCGGTCACCGGCGTGGCGCAAAGCGAAAAGATGGATCCGCGCGGGCATCTGATCCGCGTGACGCGTACGCTGACCCCTGTCTATGCCGGGCTAACCGCTGTAATCTGGATCCTGTTGCTGATCGCTGGAGAGCAGGGTCTGACAGCCGTTTGCCATGCGATGTCGGTGATGGCGACGTCGGGCATCTCGCCTGTCGGAGGGTTGGAGGGGTCGACAGCTGGCTTCACAGGGGAGGCGATCCTGTTTCTCTTTCTGTTCTTCGCCCTGTCGCGGCTGACATTCTCAACCGACACGGCCACCTCGGGCTATACCCGGTTGGACAAAGACCCCGAGCTTCGCATCGGCGTTTCAATCGTGCTTGCCGTGGCCGTGCTGCTGTTCCTGCGCTTTTTGTCGGGCGTGGCGGAACTGAGCATTGATGTCACTCCGCTGCAGGCGCTGCAGGTGATCTGGGGCATGATCTTTACTGCGATGTCGTTCCTGACCACGGCAGGGTTTGAGAGTGCAAACTGGAATGATGCGCAGCAACTCTCGGGCCTGGGCACGCCGGGGCTGATCCTGATGGGGCTGGCACTGATCGGAGGCGGGGTTGCAACCACCGCAGGCGGGGTGAAGCTGTTGCGTGTCTTTGCGCTCTACCTCAATGGTAAGCGTGAGATTGACCGGCTGATCTATCCCTCATCGGTAAGTGGCGAGGGCGGGGGCAACCGCCGCATCCAAAGCGACGGTGCCTTCATCGCGTGGATCTTTCTGATGATGTTCGCTCTGACGCTGGCGATGTTTGATCTTTTGCTGGCCGCGATGGGGGTCGGGTTTGAACAGGCAATGGTGCTGAGCGTTGCCGCGCTCAGCACGACGGGGCCGTTGATCGAGCTGGCAACGGACGTTCCGATCCGTCTGATCGACCTGTCCGGCGGGGCCAAGCTGACGCTTTGCGCGGCGATGGTGATCGGGCGGCTTGAGACGCTGGCCATCGTTGCGCTGATCACGCCCACTCTGTGGCGCGATTGACCTATCGTCAACGGTTGGCGTTACTGCCTGATTTTTCATCTGGAATATCTGTGCGCGGCACTCCATACTCCTCCAGAGGGAGCGCGTTGGTCCGCAGCGCGTAGCAAGAACAATGGCGAGATAATAAAATATGGCTTCGGACAGACAGAATCTGCAGGACGCGTTCCTGAACAATGTACGGAAAGCAAAGGTCCCGGTCACAATATTCCTGATCAACGGCGTGAAATTGCAGGGTGTGATCACCTGGTTCGATAATTTCTGCGTGCTTCTACGCCGCGACGGACAGTCGCAGTTGGTCTATAAGCATGCGATTTCGACCATCATGCCGTCACAGCCGATCAACCTGTATGAGGGCGAAGACGCCTCTTGATGGAACATGAGAGGGCGCGCACCCGCGCTTGGGTGCTGCATCCCGAAATCAAATCAGATGAACAGCGCCGTGTCCCCGAACCGGCGCTGGAAGAGGCGGTGGCATTGGCTGCCGCTTTGCCCGATCTGGATGTGGTCGGTTCTGAAATCGTGCGCCTGCCGCGCGCACAAGCCGGATTGTTGTTCGGCAGCGGCAAGATTGAAGAACTCGCCGAGCGCCTCCATGATAATGAGATTGAGCTGGTTCTGATCGACGGGCCGGTGACACCGGTTCAGCAGCGCAATCTGGAAAAGGCGTGGAAGGTCAAAATCCTCGACCGGACCGGTTTGATTCTGGAGATCTTCAGCGACCGTGCGCGTACCCGAGAAGGTGTGCTGCAGGTCGAGATGGCCGCGCTCAGCTATCAGCGTACGCGGCTGGTGCGGGCCTGGACCCACCTAGAACGCCAGCGTGGTGGCCTTGGTTTTGTCGGCGGACCCGGCGAAACCCAGATCGAGGCTGACCGGCGCGCCATCGACGAACAACTGGTGCGTTTGCGCCGCCAGTTGCAGAAAGTGGTGAAGACACGCACCCTGCACAGGGCCGCGCGAGCCAAGGTTCCGTACCCGATTGTCGCTCTGGTCGGATACACCAACGCCGGGAAGTCCACCCTGTTCAACCGTCTGACCGGGGCCGAGGTGATGGCCAAGGACATGCTGTTCGCTACGCTGGACCCGACGATGCGGCGGGTTGAGCTACCGGATGGCCCCGAAGTGATCCTGTCCGACACGGTGGGTTTTATCTCGAACCTGCCAACCGAGCTGGTCGCCGCTTTCCGCGCCACGTTGGAAGAGGTGCTGGGCGCTGATCTGGTCGTGCATGTCCGCGACATCAGCCACGAAGAGACGGATGCACAGGCGCAGGATGTTGAGACGATCCTGACCTCTCTCGGGGTCGAGGATGATCGGCCCCGGCTTGAGGTCTGGAATAAGATCGACTTGCTGAATCGCGACGAACGCGAAGCCGCTACGGCGCGGGCTGAGCGCGATCCGGCGATCTTTGCGATATCGGCCGTGACGGGCGAGGGCGTTGATCCTCTGCTCTCTGAAATTGCAACGATTCTGCAGGGCGCGCGGCATGAGGTGACGCTGTCATTGGGCTTTGCCGAGGGCCAAAAGCGTGCATGGCTGTTTCGTCAGGATGTCGTGCGATCAGAGGAACAGACCGAAGAGGGTTTTGAGATCACGGTACTCTGGACCGACAAACAAGCGGCGCGTTTCGCAGCGCTTTAGGTTCCGTCAATCTGGCTTTGACGCTCGTCCGCATCGAACCATTCCGATGAACTTTGGATCTTATTGTCCGGCGTTAGTTCCCATTGTTCCCAACCGCGCGTGACGACACGGTTTCCGGTGGCTTTGTGGTGCCCTTCGAGCGTCCTGACGAACAAGGCATGCGGTCCGGCCCATCGCATCATGTCGCAACGCACTTCGAGATCGGGAAACTCTGCGTACAATGCGCGCGCCATCTCAGCGATTTCTGCGTGGCCCTGCAGAGTTTCGCCGTGATTGATGGTGATCCGGCCTTCAGGGGCGAAGAAACGAGCGACAGATTCAGGATCGCCCGAACTCCAGGCGATGGCATAATCACGTGCGAGATTGTTCAAGGTATCGCGAAGGCTGCCCATGCATTTCCCCCTTCGTACAATGCGACGGCCTGATGATTTTAGGCGAAAACGAATGAGTGCGTCCACGAGTGGCGCAGAAAGGGGCGGGGATTTGCCGATTTGATTAGCGCGGGTTGAGCACGGTCACCCCGACGGCTGCAGCGCGGGCAAGCCCAATGTCCAGCGACATCGGGATATATTCCCCCCTCCGCCACAGCTGCGCCTGATCGTCGTAGTAGCGCGACAGGAAATGGCCTGATTGCCCGGTCGCGGTGATAAAGACCGAACTGTCGGGATCGGCGAAATCGTAAACGCCACGATAGCCTGCACCATGCACGTTCTGGAACGGGTCCGGCCCTTCGCCTGAGGTGCGTCCACGCAGCAGAGTGTTGTCGCCACCGCTGGTGGATTGACGGATGTTGACGAAGAATCGCAGCACCGGAACGTCACCCAACACGGGGTGGTCATGGGTTGCCTGATGCGCATCGCCCCAACGCAAGGACTCAAGCGCAGAGCCATAGCGCTCGGAAATCCAGATAATGGCGTCGTCCAGTGCTAGCCGCGCCATGTCAGTACAGGTCTCAAGCGGTGCGCTTTGATGTACGTCGCACCAGACCGACGCACCATCGATATCGCGGTAAACCCGCTCGATGAAGAGGGGGTCCACGTGCTTGAATTCCGTAGCAAGCGGGCCGAGTTCGTCCGTGATTAGGCGGATCTGCAACGCGCGCAGCCACGCGGCGTAGATCAGCGGTTCCGGCAGATGTTCGTTCATCTCACCGTTCCAGTTGGCCAGCAGGTCCAGCGCAATCTGACGTTGCCGTTTGGGGGTGTCTTCGGGCGCGGATTCGCCCGTGAACCAGAGGTCGGCACCGATCAGTGGTAGCAGGGACCGCGCCGTGAAGCTGACCGTATCCAGTTGCGCTTCGATAAAGCTGTCGCGGGTGTGCACTTCGCGCGACTGCATGAGGCGTTCCCAGCGATTGATCCTCTGGGTGTCGCCCCATTCATAGGAAACGTGTCGCGGAAAGGGGCGGTCAATGATCTTGTTATTCGTGTTGCCGAGCACGCCGCCGACCGGGGCCACAAACTCAGGGTTATCAGTATAGGGCAGACGACCCTGCCAGCGGTTCCGTTCCAGCCAGCCGGGAGAGGGAATACGACCGCGGCTTTGATGATTCAGGTCGCGCCGGGGCATCGCTCCGATCAATTTCAGGCCGATCGTGTCTTTGTCGACCAGCGACAGGTTTTGCGATGGGGCAATGAAATCTTCACCCAGATCAATGGCTTCGCGCACCGTGTCAGCGTTCATCAGCGCCAGAGAGGCGCTCATCGACGTGTCGCGAGGGCTCAATGCGCTCCACGACAATGACGCCACGTGGCCCGGCGGTGTGATGGTTTCCAGATCGTAATCGGTGCCCGGCAGAACGGGGCCATTCTCGGTCCAGCGCAGGGTCAGGGTGATTGGTGCGGTATCCTTGATCTCGATGATCGAGGGGCGGGTCTGAAAGCGTTTGTAGCCGTCGGGCGTGAGGTATTCCTCGGGATTATCGGGGTTCAGCTGTTCGATGTGAACGTCCTGATCATCCAAATAGGACGAGGTCAGCCCCCAACCCAGACGTTCGCTGCGCCCGGCCGAGACCGCCGGAATGCCCGGAATGGTCGCGCCGATTACGCCGCCTTTGGTCAGCTCCAACCGTGCCAGATACCAGATGCCGGGTGCGGTGAAACCCAGATGCGGATCGTTGGCCAGCAAGGTGCCACCACTAGCTGAGCGGGACGGCGCGGCGGTCCAGGCGTTTGATGCGCCCGCCAGACCACGCTGCGGGAATGGGGACAGCGGCGAGTCGGGCATCGGTGTGCCTTGCGCAAAGCGCGGCAGGTTTGGGAACAGCGCCGCGTATTCGGGCAACGCCGCGATACCGGGGCCGGGGACGTTGGGCAGTATGTCGGCAAGTCGCGCAGGATCGTCCAACATCAGAGACGTACGCGCACGCAGAACTTCGTCTGCGAGGTGGCCCGAAAGTTGCAGGCTCATCAACTTCATGATCGCTAGACTGTCGCCCGGCTGCCACGGGGGAACCGGCGCGTTGAACAGGAACATCTCGGGTGCACCCCGACCAAGCGCCTCTTCGTTGATTTCGGTCAGACGCGCGTTGATCCCGGCTGAATATGCGCGCAGGGCGGCTTTGGTATAGTCATCCTGCACCTCGACCGAGCGATGGGCGAGCCCGTAGAGGTCCAGTCGGCGCAACAACTTGTCGATGGATACGGTGCGTTGCCCAAAAACTTCGGACAAACGGCCCTGTACGGTGCGGCGCAGAATGGTCATCTGCCACAACCGATCCTGCGCATGCGCATATCCAAGGCCAAAAAATACATCCGGATCGGAAGCACCCAGGATATGCGGCACGTTCGCCGTGTCGCGTACAATCTCGACCGGGGCGGTTATTCCTTCTACGTCAAGGGTTTGATCGTATTCGGGCAGGGATTGGCTTGCCAGGAAATAGACCAGCCCTACGGCGGCGATCACCAGCAGGATCAGGCCTGTCGTAAGTCTCACCAGCCAGCGAAAAACCAGACCCATTTGTCCCCCGAAATCTTTGCGTCATTATTTTCGCCGAGGTTACTGGAACCCCAGCCGGACCGAAAGAGGAATGCCGCCTGTCTTCGTCGAAAACCATCGAAACTCAGAGCCCCGCCACAACATGCAGCGGGGCTTGTCCGAGGGGGGAGGGTGGTATCTCTGAGTATCAGGGGATGATGCGCGTGTATTTGGTGCCTTCGACCGTCGCGCCGAATTTCAAACCAGCCTGCCCGAAAACCGCAGCCAGAACGGGTTTGCGTAATTGCGTGGTGTCGGTCGACAGGGATTCTCCTGTCGCATCGACCACGTAACCGATGTCGGCCCCGGCGGTCCAACCGTTCGAGCGGCGGAAATCGTTCAACGCCTCGTCGGTCATGAAGAACAGCACATGCGCATATTGTTGCGCACCGATCTGAAGGCCCGCGCTGCCCGAAATGGCCGAGTAATAGTCCACGGTCGCGCCTTGTATACGCAGCGCTCCTTGACCATAGGCACCGCCGAAGATGAAACCGGCCTCGGTGATCAGCGGCATGACCAGCATTCCGTTGGCCTTGTTCGCGATCTCAAGGGTGTTGGGGTACTTGTTGTACATTTCGTTCAGCGTTGCATCGACACGCGCGTCGATGGTGGCCGCATTCGAGTTGCCGACCCCATTGCCGCATGCTGCGGTCAGGGTCAGCCCGGCCATGCCAAAAGCAAAGCCGCGACGGCTGAGTCGGGGGGAGTTTGAACTGCTCATGTTTCTCTGTCTCTGTATATGTGCCTGATATGTCGGGTATTCCCGATCTTGTATGCAAGAATACGCCGATTGCGGCCGCCTGTCACGGGAAAGCTGTGCCGCGGGCGCAGCAAATCGGCGAAAAATCGCGACAATCTGAGACGTTAGCCTTGCAGAATGCGAGCAGCTTCGGGTGCAAAATAGGTCAAGATGCCGTCACAGCCTGCGCGTTTGAAGGCCAGCAGGCTTTCCAACATCACATTTTCGCCGTCGATCCATCCGTTCTGTGCGGCGGCCTGGATCATCGCGTATTCACCAGACACTTGATACGCATAGGTTGGCGCGCCAAAGCTGTCTTTCACGCGGCGGCAGATGTCCAGATAGGGCATTCCCGGTTTGATCATGACCATATCCGCGCCCTCGGTCAGATCGCGTTCGATCAGACGTAAGGCCTCGTTCGAATTGGCCGGATCCATCTGGTAAGTCTTCTTGTCGCCTGTCAAAGCGCCCGAGGCCCCCACGGCATCACGGAACGGGCCGTAAAAGGCACTCGCATACTTTGCGGCATAGCTGAGGATCATCACATTGTGATGCCCTGCCGCTTCGAGCGCATTGCGCATCGCGCCGATCCGGCCATCCATCATGTCTGAGGGGCCGATAATATCGGCCCCGGCTTCGGCCTGTGCCAGCGTCATTTTCACCAGCGCTTCGACCGTCTGATCATTCACGATCTCGCCATCTACCACATAGCCGTCGTGGCCGTTGATGTTGTAGGGATCGAGCGCCACGTCGGTCATCACCGCAATATCCGGAGCCGCCGCCTTGATGGCGCGAATCGCGCGGTTGGACAGGTTGTCGGGGTTCCAGGCTTCGGCGCAATCTTCGGTTTTCAAGCTGGGATCAGTGTAGGGGAACACGCAAATCGCCGGTATGCCGAGGGCCTGCGCCTCGACAGCGGCTTTGGCGATCAGGTCGACCGATCGGCGCACGACGCCCGGCATCGACGGTACAGGCTCTTCGATACCTTCCCCATCGCGCACAAAGACGGGCCAGATAAAATCATCGACCGTCAGGGTATTCTCACGCACCAGTCCCCGTATCGCCTGCGATTGGCGGGCCCTGCGGAAGCGGGTCAGGGGATAGGGGGCGATGGTCGGTTTCATGGCGCGCTCTCCTTGAATAATCGCACATTGGGTGGCATGAATTGCCCGTAGTCTCAAGGGTAACAATGGACGCGTCGATGCGATGAAGGTCCCTGCAGACGGTGAATAAAGGGCTGACGCTTGGACATATACTCTACGATTTTCGAACTCATCGACATGCGTAGCTTCTCGAACCTATGGTATTGGATCGGATTGGCCGTGCTTTGGTCTTCGGTCAGCCACTGGGCGATGGGGGTGCCTTACGATCTGGTGGTGCGTGCGCGCCGGGTTGGTGGACAGACTGAACGCGATCTGCTGGACATCGTTCGCATCAATGGGAATCGGTTGCTGAATATCGTTGATGTGTCCGGTCTGGCTATCCTGGCGCTGAGTTGTTTCATCTTCACCGGCCTCGCGACGCTGGGATTCTTCTACGGTGTCGAGTTCGCACAGGCGGTGTTTCTGCTGCTGTTTCCCTTGTGTTTCGTAATGCTGATAAATATCTCGGCGGCTCGGCGGTTGCGCCGGCAGGAGCCAACGCTTGAGACTGTATCCAAGATACTGACGCGATGCCGGGTCTATACTCAGATCATTGGGATGATTTCGATCTTGATCACGTCCCTCTGGGGGATGTACCAGAATTTCTCGATTGGCCTTTTGGGTTGGTAAAATCGGAAAGGACGAGGCGATGACGGCTCCGAACCATGTTACGGTTGGCGGTGCCCCTGAGGGGTTTGACGCGCAGCTTGTCCTGAACGAGATTGCCCGTTCGGGTGGTCCTGTTGTTCATGTGGCCCGCGATGACAAGCGGATGGCGGCGATGCGGGCGGCGCTTGCCTTCTTTGCCCCGGACATGCCGGTCTTCGTGTTTCCGGGTTGGGACTGCCTGCCTTATGACCGGGTATCGCCCAACGCGGATATAGCGGCCGCACGGGTGGCGACGCTTGCGGCGCTGGTGCACCAGATGCCGGCTCGGTTTGTTCTGCTGACGACGCTGAATGCGGCGACACAGCGGGTTCCTGCGCGGGACGTGCTACGCGAGGCTGCCTTCACGGCGCGTGTTGATCATCGGGTTGATGAAGAGGCTTTGCGGAATTTCCTGGTGCGCATGGGGTTCACCCAAAGCCCGACCGTCATGGAGCCAGGTGACTATGCCATCCGCGGCGGGATTATTGACATCTTCCCGCCGGGCGAATCCGGCCCCGTCCGGCTGGACCTGTTCGGGGATGTATTGGACGGGGCGCGTCGGTTCGATCCGGTGTCGCAACGCACGACCGAGAAGCTTGAGGTGGTCGAACTCGCCCCGGTGTCTGAGGTCATTCTGGACGAAGCCGCCATTACCCGGTTCCGTCAGAACTACCGCATTGAGTTCGGCGCGGCCGGTACTGACGATCCGCTTTATGAGGCGGTCAGTGCGGGCCGTAAGCACCAGGGCATTGAGCATTGGTTGCCGTTCTTCCATGAAAAACTGGAAACACTCTTTGATTATCTGCCTGAGGCCTCCGTTTCGCTGGACGATCAGGTCACGCCCGCACGGCTGGCGCGTTGGGATACGATTTCCGACCAATACGAGACGCGCAAGCTGGCACTCGAAAACCGCTCGCGCATGGATACGGTTTACAAACCGACCCCACCCGGTTTGCTGTATCTGGATGACGCCGCGTGGGAGCAGGCCGTTGGTGACCGCCGCGTTCTGCAATTTAGCCCTCTGCCGCAGGCCAGCGGGCCAGGTGTGATCGATGCGGGTGGCCGCATTGGGCGCAACTTTGCACCCGAGCGGCAGCAGGAGAGCATCAGCCTGTTCGGCGCTCTGGCCAGTCATATCACCGACAAGATGGCCAAGGGGCCGGTGCTGATCGCGTCTTATTCCGAAGGCGCGCGCGAACGTCTGACCGGGTTGATTGAGGATGAAGGTCTGGCCGAGGCGATCCCTGTGACCGACGGTACCCGCGTTGGGAAACGCGGACTGCATCTGGCCGTCTGGGCGTTGGAGCACGGGTTCGAAACCCCTGACCTGACGGTGATCGCTGAACAGGATGTACTGGGCGACCGCCTGATCCGTCAGCCCAAGAAACGCCGCAAGGCAGAGAACTTCTTGACCGAGACCCAATCGCTGTCCCCCGGTGATCTGGTGGTGCATGTGGATCACGGTATTGGCCGCTATCAGGGGATGGAAGTTGTTACGGCAGCAGGTGCGGCGCATGAATGCTTGCTGTTGGAATATGCCGAACAGTCCAAGCTGTACCTGCCGGTCGAAAACATCGAGCTGCTGTCGAAATACGGCCATGACGAGGGGCTGCTGGACCGTCTGGGTGGTGGTGCGTGGCAGGCCAAGAAGGCCAAGCTGAAAGAGCGTATTCGCGAGATGGCGGACAAGCTGATCCGCATCGCTGCCGAGCGTGCCTTGCGCAAGGCGCCGGTCATGGATCCGCCGCCGCATGCGTGGGAGGAGTTCAGCGCACGTTTCCCGTATCAGGAAACCGACGACCAGCTGCGCGCGATAGCGGAAGTCATGGAGGATCTGCATTCCGGCGCGCCGATGGATCGTCTGATCTGCGGCGATGTGGGTTTTGGTAAGACCGAGGTTGCGATGCGTGCTGCCTTTGTCGCGGCAATGTCTGGCGTGCAGGTGGCTGTGATCGCCCCGACCACTCTGCTGGCCCGACAACATGCGGCCTCGTTCAAGGATCGCTTCCGCGGTTTCCCGCTGGAGGTCCGGCAATTGTCGCGCTTTGTTTCGGCGAAAGAGGCGCAGCAGACCCGCGATGGGCTGGCGCGCGGCACGGTGGATATCGTGATCGGCACGCATGCGCTGCTGGCCAAGGGGATACGGTTCCAGAACCTAGGTCTGCTGATCATCGACGAGGAACAACATTTCGGTGTGGGTCATAAAGAGCGGCTGAAACAGCTGCGCTCGGACGTGCACGTCCTGACGCTTACCGCCACGCCGATCCCGCGTACGTTGCAATTGTCGCTGACCGGCGTACGTGATCTGTCGATCATCGGCACTCCGCCCATCGACCGTCTGGCGATCCGCACCTATGTCAGCGAGTTTGACGCGGTGACGATCCGTGAAGCGCTACTGCGCGAGCACTATCGCGGCGGGCAGAGTTTCTATGTGGTGCCGCGCATTTCGGACTTGCCCGAGATCGAGGAATTCCTGAAGGAGCAGTTGCCAGAGCTGACCTATGTGGTTGCACACGGACAGATGGCAGCGGGCGAACTCGATGACCGGATGAATGCCTTCTATGACGGCAAATATGATGTGCTGTTGGCGACCACGATTGTGGAAAGCGGGCTGGATATTCCGACTGCGAACACGATGGTCGTGCATCGAGCGGATATGTTCGGCCTTGCGCAGCTCTATCAGATCCGGGGTCGGGTGGGGCGCTCGAAAACCCGCGCCTATGCCTATCTGACAACCAAGCCGCGTCAGAAACTTACGGCGACGGCCGAGAAGCGCCTGCGGGTTCTGGGCTCGCTGGATACGCTGGGGGCCGGGTTCACGCTGGCGTCTCAGGACCTAGACATTCGCGGGGCAGGTAACCTTCTGGGCGAAGAGCAATCGGGCCAGATGCGCGATGTTGGCTATGAGCTTTATCAGTCGATGCTGGAAGAGGCGATTGCCAAGATCAAAGCGGGTGAGATGGAAGGCCTGTCGGATGCTGACGACCAATGGGCACCACAGATCAATCTGGGCGTACCGGTTCTGATCCCCGAGGATTACGTGCCCGATCTGGACGTGCGGTTGGGGCTTTATCGCCGACTGTCGTCCCTGTCGACCAAGGTCGAGCTGGAAGGGTTCGCCGCCGAGTTGATCGACCGCTTCGGTACCCTGCCGAAAGAGGTCAACACCCTGATGCTGGTCGTGCGTATCAAGGCGATGTGCAAACGCGCTGGCATTGCCAAGCTAGATGGCGGGCCGAAGGGCGCGACGATCCAGTTCCACAACGACAAGTTCGCCTCGCCTGAAGGTCTGGTCGAGTTCATCCAGAACCAGCGCGGGCTGGCCAAGGTTAAGGACAACAAGATCGTCGTGCGCCGCGACTGGAAGAAGGACAGCGACAAGATCAAAGGGGCTTTTGCCATTGCCCGTGATCTGGCCGAAAAGGTTGTGGCCCAGAAGAAAAAGGCGAAGGCTTAGTCTCCGGTCACAAAGGTGCAGAGCTGCCACTCACCTGCGTCGGATTTCACAATTGCGGCGCGGTAACCGACCATCGAAGTCAAGAAATCGCTGAGCAGATATCCCGTAGTCCCATCGGTCAGTCTTATCTTCTGATATTCTTCGTCAGGCTGAAAGTCAGGGACGATCACAATCTCATGGCTGATCAGCGCGAGGATGGCTGCGCCGCGCGATGGGGTCTGTCGCAGAGTGATGCTTTCGCCCGAAACAAAGAACGCCGTGAATGGGTCCACGGCAGCGGGCAAGGTGATCCGCCAATGATGCGGCATCCAGAATTCACCCTGATCGTCGAAATATCCCGGTTGGGAAAGCGTTTTCTGTAATTGCGACCAGTAGTATTCACGAAGCTCCGCAGCTTCGTCCTGAAACTCTTCATCCAGTATTTCCGGGGGCACGGTGAGGTTGGTATGGAACTCTTCCGGGCCACCGGTGCTGCCATGGCTGAGATAGATATCTGGGCAGGCGGCGGCGACGACGGCATCTGTATCGCGGGCGTCGATCTTTGCCCGCAGGTCTTCGCGGAAAGCGAGCAACGTGGGATCGCGCTCCGCCTCATCAACGGGTGGAAAGGTCTGGCGCTGCGCAAGCGCCGGACCAGCAATCAGCAAGCTGGCCACCAGAAGGGGTATTCTCATTCAGCGGCCCTCATTGCGGCTTGTGCGCAGAAACAAGATGCTCCGACTGCGCGGTCGGCGCGGGCAAGCGCGAGGTCCAGACGTTGTTTGATCTGCCGGATTTCCACCGCCTCTCCGCGCGCGCTCAGGCAATCGTGCAGGCCCTTCAGGCTCCAGACATTGTCGGGGTGGATCGAGGCGCGGCTGAGCGTGCCGCCCAGACCCAGATCTTCGCGATAGACGGCCTCGGCCTCGGCGACATGGCCCTGTTCAAACAGCAATGCGCCGAGTGCGTGGCGGGTCGGCTGCATCCATCCCCATGGCTCGTCATAGGGCAGTGTATCATCCAGTTCGACCGAGCGGCGCAGATGGGCATAAGCGATCTCATAATTGCCTTTGCGATACTCGATCTCACCGCGCAGCATTTCCCCTGCAATCTCCAGCAGGTCGATGACCCGGTTGTTGTGCAATCGGCGAGCCTCGGGCACGCAGGTTTTTGCGGCGAGGAACAACTGCTCTTCGGCCTCGGCCTGTGTCACCTCTCCGGTCGCGGCATGGGCGATGGCGCGGGCATAATGCGTGGTCGCGGTCAGGGTGCGGTACAGGTCGGGATCCTCAGGCAATTCCAGTGCCTTGGCTTCTTCCCAGCGGCCAAAACGGATCAGAATATGCGGCCCCATTGACATGTAGCTTTCGAAATAATCCGCCATGGGCGGGCTTTCGACGCGCAACATATCCTCGGGCGTAGTGTCCCACAGGCCCTGATTGGCGCGCAAAGCCGGTTCCATCTGACCGAGGAACAAAGCGCCGTAAATGGTGAAGTGATAATTGTGCTGGCGATAACCGGTGTAGATGTTGAAGGCACCTTCACGCTCATAATATTTCAGATCGGCGACCGAGGCCTGTTCGTTCCAATGGACAACGTTTTGATAGTGGCCGCACAGCACATCGATATGGGTGGGCATATGCACCAGATGCCCCGCATCCGGCACCAAAGTGCGCAGGATATCCCCCGCCTTCAGGGCCTTTTCCGGCGTTGGGGACATCTCCATCAGATGGACATATAGATGAAGCAATCCGGGATGAGACATGGCTGCCGGATCGTTGGCCATCGCGGTTTCTAAAGCCTCCTGCGCCTCGAACGTGGCTGCGCCTTGGGCAGGTTGACCGGTCTTTAGATCCCACATCTGCCATGGCGTGAGGTTCATCAGCGCCTCGACATAGATCGTACGCAAATCCAGATCGTCAGGCTGTTCGGCAAAGGCCGCGCGCATCGCGTCGGCGTAATCGTAGTCCCATCGGTGCATACCCTCAGTCGGATCACGCTGCGGGTATCGCGCGGGCAGGGCGCGGATGAGGGCTTGTTCAACCGGGGTACATTTGTCCAGCAGCGACATTGCCCGCTGCGTTGAATCGTAGGCAATCGCCAATGATTTGGTTTGATTTTGATCGTCGCGCAAATCCCACGGCAGATTGTAGTTCGGTCCTGCCGCATAGGCGACGCCCCAATGCGCCATGGCGCAGTCAGGGTCATGTTCGGCGGCCTTCTGAAAACAGGCGACCGCTTCGTCGTGGTTATAACCATAGGTCCAGACCAGCCCGCGATCGAACCAGAGCTGCGCCTCGGGCGACGATGTCGTGACCGCACAGGAATATGTGCCCAGATCATAGTAATCGTTCATGAAAACCCCCTCCCAAGTCTGGGAGGCAGGTTAGCGCGTTTCAGGAGCGCTGCACAGATCAGGCGAGAAGTCTGTTTTCAATCCGGCCCATATGCAGCATCAGGCCGAAGCCCACGATGCACATGATCAGTACAGCAGTTGTCAGCGGCGTGATCGAACCATCGAACAACAAACCGACCGGAGCCGCGATGGCCGCCGCCAGCACGGTGGCGATCGAGCCGATCACTGAGGCCGCCATACCTGCGATATGGCCCATCGGCTCCATCGCGATGGCGTTCAGGTTGCCCATGGTCACACCCGCCATGAAAAAGACCGATGTTTGCCAGGCCACGAACAGGCCGAACGAGGCGTCGGGCGACAACGGTGTCATGTTCAGGAAAATGACGCAGCTGGTGATCAGGATTTGCCCTCCCAAGGCCCAGGTCACCATCCGGCGCATGCCAACACGGACGACCAGCGCCGCGTTCAACAGGCTGGCCGAGCCTGAGATCAACGCCACGAAGCCGAACCAGAACGGAAAGCTTTCGGCCCGGTCATGCACGACGTCAAAGATCGGTTGCACCATTGTCAGCATGGTGAACAGCAGGCCCATGCAAAGCGTTTGCACCATGATCGACAGGCGGACGGTGGGATGCGCGATCATCTCTTGTACCGCCGCAATCATCAGCGGCAAGCGGAAGGGGCGGCGGTTTTCGGGTGCTAAGGATTCGGGCAGTCGACCGGTCATCCAGATCACAATGACCAATGCGAACAGGATGAATGACACGAAGATACCGCGCCAGCCGACCAAAGCGATAACGCCTGCGCCAAGCAGCGGAGCGATCGCAGGAACCAGAGTGAAAATCATCATCGCGATTGAGATGATGCGGGCCATCTCGCGCCCGGCAAAGAGGTCACGAATGATTGCCATTGCCACAACGCGCGGACCAGCTGCGCCCAACCCCTGAGCCACCCGCGCCGCCAGTACCAGTTCGAGCGACGAACTGGCCCAGGCCACGGCGGAGGCGAGGATGTAAAGTACCACACCTCCGTAGATCACAGGCTTTCGTCCGACTGCATCCGAGATTGGCCCCGTAAAAAACGTGCCGATCCCCATGCCCAGAACAAAGGACGTCAGGATCAGCTGGGCCTTGTTGAGATCACCGGGGCTGAGCTCTGCCCCGATTTCAGGCAGGGCGGGCAGCATTGAATCGATCGAAAAGGCAATCGTGGCGAACATCATCGCGACCAGCGCAATGAATTCGCCCCGCGACATACGATTGGTCATGGGAAGCTCCTTCCCAGCAGCGCTATCACGGTGCAACGGGTTGGACTAGATCAGGAATGCACAGAGGTATGTGCTATTCTGCAGGGGAAGCCTCAAGTTGAGACATGATGTCCGCGATCACTTTCCCCCATAATTCAGGGGGTTGCGCACCAGGAACCGCATGTTGATTGGCCACGATGAATGTCGGAACCGAATTCACGCCCATCTGCCGCGAATGCGTATCCCGGTTGCGGATATCTTCCCGGTCGGCGTTTGACTTCAGCAGTTTCAGTACAACGGCGGCATCCATGCCGACGGTGTCGGCGATATCTGCCAGAACCTCATGATCGCCAATATCGCGCGCCTCGACGAAATAGGCGTTGAACAGCGCGTCAACCACGGCGTTCTGTTTGCCCTCGATCCCGGCCCAGTGGATCAGCCGGTGGGCATCCAGCGTGTTGGGGGTGCGTTTCATGCCCTCGAAATCGATTTTCAGACCAGCGTTATCGGCATGTTCTACCACGGGTGCATAGGCGCGGACGGCACCGTCCTTGCCGCCGAATTTACGTTCAAGGTATTCGCGCCGGTCCATACCCGCGTCAGGCATGTCGGGATTCAGCTGAAACGGATGCCATTCGATCACAAAGGGGTGGTTCGGCACCTCTGCCAGCGCTTTGTCCAGATGGGTCTTGCCGATATAGCACCAGGGGCAAATCGGGTCGGACATGATGTCGAGCTTAACGGTCTGTGTCATTCGGACGTCGCCTTGAAATAGGCCGGCAGGGCGCGGCGCAGGAGTTTGCTGTTGCCTCCGGTAGGCAGGGCGGACAGATGGACAAAGGCGCGCGGCTGTTTGTAGCGCGCCAGCTTGTCAGACACATAGGCGCGCAACACCTCCGCGTCCAGTTCTTCGGGGCCGGTGTAGAAGGCAACGATGATCGAGCTGTCCTGTTTCACCTCAACCGCCGACGCGCCGACCTGAGTGATGCCGGGGTGGGTAGACAGTGCCGCCTCGACCTCGACCGGAGATACCCGGTACCCACCCGCATTCATCATATCGTCGTCGCGGCCGAGATAGATGATCTGACCGTCTGCTGCCATCGCCCCCTGATCGCCGGTCAGGAACCAGTTCCCGGCCATGCGCGCCTCGGCCTCTTCCGGTGCGTTCAGGTAGGTCAACATCAGACCGGGGTCGTTGCGATGAATTGCAATTGTACCCTCTTGCCCCTGAGGGACCGGTCCGTCAGGCCCAACGATGGCGATCCGGCGACCGGGCTGTGGTTGGCCCAGAGCCTCTCCGCGTGCCGGGTGGGTCGGGCTGGATGAGATAAAGGTCGAGCATTCGGACATGCCGTAGGCTTCGTACAGTTCGGTGCCGGTGCTCTGCATCCAGCGTTCGTGCAGGTGACGCGACAGTTTCTCGCCCGCCGAGAGGCCATGGCGCAGGTTGGGCAAGCTCATACGTTCGGGGGCCTGCAACATCTTGCGATAGACGCCCGGCGCGGCGGCGAAGATCGTGGCTCGATGCTGATTCAGCAACGCGGGCAGATCCGCGATATCGGTGCCGGGTTCAGGGATCAGCGCGGTTGCGCCGATGGTCCACGGATCCATCAACCCGGTGCCCAGCGTATAGGTCCAGTTGAACGCGCCTGCATGGCACAGTCGGTCGGATGGCGTTAGCCCGTACCAGCCATCAACCATCATCTGCCGCGCCCAGATCGCCCGGTGGGCATGCGCAACCGCGCGCGGCTTGCCCGACGTGCCCGAAGTATAGACCACATAGGCCATGCGGTCGGGATCCCCCATCTCAAAGCGCGCAGGGGGCAGGCTGCGCATCTCGGTCAGGTCGAACAGGGTGATCTGACGCGGATGCGGGGCGCAGGCCACGTCCGGGTCGCGCAGGATGGCGGCCGGGTTGAGGTCACTCAGGATACCAGCGGTCTCAGCCTCTGTCAGTTGCGAGGATGTCGGGACCGGAACAAGGCCCACTGCGATGGCGCCCAGATAGGCAATCGGGAAATCAACGGTATTGCCTAACCGCATGACCACGATGTCTCCGGGCGTGAGACCCGCGTCCAGCAACCCGGCCCCGGTGCCAAGGATCGCTGCCTTTAAGTCGGCATAGGTCCAGTCACGGGCCAAGTGACCGCCAAGAACGGACAGGGCCGTTTTGCCGGCGCATTCATCTGCATGGCGCAGAACATGCGCCGCCAGATTGAAGGGGTTGGGACAGGGTGCAAAGGGTCCCTGATCAAAGATCGACAACATGGCCTACGGCTACCGTCGGGTGCCGTGCGTTGCAAGCGGCGCGGCCTGGCCCTATAGAAAGAGCTATGAGCACGAATGATCACAAATCCATCGTCCGCATTGCGCGCGACAACGGCAACAGCAAGGAATTGGAGCCTGTCGATCTGGGTGCGCGGGTGCGTGAGCTGCGCAAGGCGCGCAAATGGACGTTGGAGCAGGCCGCCACTCAGGCCGGGCTGGCACGTTCAACGCTTAGCAAGATCGAGAACGGTCAGATGTCTCCGACCTATGACGCGCTGAAAAAGCTGGCTACCGGTCTGGAGATCTCGGTGCCGCAGCTATTCACGCCACCGCAGCGCGATCAGGTGATTGGTCGCATGGCGGTGACCAAGATGGGTGAGGGGGCCGCGCATGCAACCGCGACCTACGAGCATGAGCTATTGGCCGAAACGCTGACCAAAAAACAGATGCTGCCGTATCGCGCCCGCGTTCGTGCGCGATCGATGGAAGAATTTGATGGCTGGGTGCGCCATGATGGTGAGGAATTTCTGTACGTGCTGACCGGTGTTGTCCGGTTGTTCACCGAGTTTTATGAACCCGTCGAGATGCGTCGGGGCGACAGTGCCTATTACGATGGCAGCATGGGGCACAATGTCATTTCGGTCAGTGATGAAGACGCAACGATCCTGTGGGTGACTTCACTTAGCTAAAGACTGGGCAGCCTCGCGGTTTAGAGCCTCAGTAAACAGGAAATCCTCAAGCTCTTCGCGTGCTTCGTTGACTGTCAGGTGATGACGCTCGGCCAGATAGGCCTCGAACTGTTTGCGATCTTCGCCAACGCGGGCCATATCCCTGTCTCGCAGGTTTGGAAACCTGCGTTTCGCGCGCGCATAAGACGCGCCCCAGTCTTGCGTCAGATCAGCCCAGTTCAGCATCTGCGAGCCTTCCTTTGTTAGTGTTTCAGGATTGCTCTCCCCCAAACCAGCGTACGGAGTGAGGCGCGATGCTGCGGACATGACAAAATGTCGCAGGGTGCAATCGGGTCATTCTGGTGCAAAAAACCCGCTGCGGCGTAACCGCAACGGGCCTACGGACCTGCTGTTTAGTGAGTGGCGGCCGGTCCGTAATTCCTCTGGCTTGAACAGCCAGCTCAGTAAAACATGCCCGATAAATACAGCAATTATCTGCATTATAACGAACGTCGGTATATGTGCAGGGTATATCCCCAAGAACCTATCCGTAAAGCCATCTTGTGATGATAGCTGCCAGAATCTCAAAACTTATGGATGATGTATATTTGTAGGCGTCAACGATGTGGAGCTGCACAAGGACTGGTATCGTATCCGCTTGTGCTGAAATCCGCCGAAAACTACGAAGATCAGGTCGAGGGCGGCGATGATCTCGGAAAATCACTGGTGCGAACCGGTGCGGTGCAGAGTCTCGGATGTCTATAGTATCGGACGATCGAATATATGGCATCTGGCTTAGGCACCACCGGGTTGAAATGCGCACCCGGGACTCGGGTCAAATCAGGCAGGTCTCGTTGGCGGTATGGTCGCTAGCGGCGAAGACAAATTTCATCTTGAGCGTGTCATTCCTCATACCACCAGACCTGAGGCATATATTCGGGTCCATCGCCATAGATCGGCCAAGTGCTTGGGTGCTTCAGTTCCTTGGCGTGGGCGATGCGCCCAACGTCAAAGTTCCAAATCGGGATCACATAGCGCCCGGCAGTCAGAACGCGATCCAGCGCGCGGGTGGCGGCAACGAAATCCTCGTGGCTTTCCGAGGTCAGCATCGCGTCGATCAAACCATCAACCGCAGGCGATGTGACGCCCATCAGGTTCCGCGTACCGGGTGTGTCCGCATTCTCGCTGCCCCAATACAGGCGCTGCTCGTTGCCCGGCGAAAGCGACAGCGCGCGGCGGAAGATGGTCATGTCAAAATCCAGCTCGGAGGTGCGCCCTGTATATTGCGCGCTGTCGACCTGTTCGATTGTCACCTGAATACCCAGACGTTCCAGCGCGCGGGTATAGATCTCCATCGCCGTCATATTGTCGCTGTCGCCTTGTTGCAGCAGGACCGTGATGGTGAAGGGCTCGCCTTTGTCATTGCGCAGGACACCGTCCTGAATGGTCCAGCCTGCTTCAGCCAGCAGGTTTGCGGCCGCGCGGATGTTGGCACGGTTCCGGGCCGATCCATCGCCCGCTGGCGGGGTGTACCCGTCAAGCGTTCCGGGCGGCAGATCAGCGGCGTAGGGTTCCAGCAGCTCGGCAACACGGCCGGTTGCCGGACCTGGCTGCATGGCCAGATCAGAACCTGAGAAATACGACGTAATCCGGGGCTGTGCGCCACCGGTGATGGTGTCGTTGATAAATTCGAAATTGAAGGCCAGCGTCAGCGCTTCGCGCACGCGCCAGTCGTCGAACGGGGCTTTGCGCGTGTTCATTACATAGCCCGTCATGCCTGAGGGCTTGCTATGTGGGATTTCCGTCTTGATGACATCGCCACGTTGCACTGAGGGAAAGTTGAACTGGGTGTCCCACTTATCGGCGTTGAACTCACGCACGGCGGTCAGTTCTCCGGCCTTGAACGCCTCGAACAGAACCGTAGCATCACCGTAGAATTCCAGCAGCATTTCATCAAGGTTCATGGTGCCTTTGCGGAACGGGATATCGGCACCCCAATAGTCAGGGTTCCGCCGCAGGGTGACATAGCGACCGGCCTCATAATCATCGATGACGTAAGGCCCGGTTCCGATGGGGATATCCTGCAGCGGAGCGTCGGCGAAATCCTTCCCCTCCCATTGGGCTTTTCGCAGGATCGGGCGTAGACCGGCGATCAGGGCCAGCTCTCGATCCGGTTCGTTGAAGGTGATGCGCACGCTGCGCGGCCCGGTCTGTTCGATGCTGTCGATTTTGCCCCAAAGCCCGCGATAGCGCAGGTGGCCTTCGGTGCCCAAAGTCTCGTATGACCAGATCACGTCATCGACGGTCACGGGGGTTCCGTCTGAAAATGCGGCGTTCTCGCGAAGTGTGAATTCGACCCAGGAGCGGTCGTCGGCCGTCTCAACTGATTCGGCTAACAACCCGTAAAGAGTGAAAGGTTCGTCCCAGGATCGGCCCATCAGGCTTTCATGGGTCCAAAATCGCAACTGCCAGGGTGACGTGCCTTTTTGCACAAACGGATTAAGGCTGTTATAGGCGCCGGTGTTTCCGAACACGACTTTACCGCCCTTCGGCGCGTCCGGATTTGCATAGGGCAGCGACACAAAATCCGGTGGTAAGGCCGGGTCCCCATACATAGCTATGCCATGGACCGATTCTGCAGAAACCAAAGAGGCAGTAAAAATGCAGGTGATTCCCGCGATAACGTGTCTGAACGGGCGGAGATAATCGGGGCTCATTTTGGAAACAATCCTGCTCTGGCCTTATTTTGTTTGGGATTCACCGTAGCCATGATTTTTCTTATTATCAAACTTTTAGCTTGGATGGATGCAAAGAATTGCTTATAAAGGATGCACTGCTCGATAGGTTTCTTGCCTGTATGAAACCTGCCTCAATAACTTAACGCCCGCTTCGTGCGGGCGTTTTTTTATGCAGATCTGAGCCGGGAAACAAACCCGTCATCATTCCCCGTTTTATTTGCAGGTGCAGCATGGCACAGTGCGCGCGAAATGAAATCCAGCAGGGAGAATGTCATGGGTCTGTCGGGCAAAACAGCCGTCATCACGGGGTCGAATTCAGGGATCGGGCTGGGCATCGCGCGCGAGTTGGCCAAGGCCGGGGCGGATGTGGTGCTGAACTCGTTCACCGACCGAGACGAGGATCATGCGCTGGCCGCCGAGATCGGGCAGGAGACGGGCACCAATGCGCGCTACATCAAGGCGGATATGTCCAAGGGTGACGAGTGCCGCGCCCTGATCGAGCAGGCGGGCGCTTGTGACATCCTGGTGAACAATGCGGGCATTCAGCACGTCGATCCGATCGATCAGTTTCCGGCTGACAAGTGGGACGCGGTCATTGCGATCAACATGAACTCGGCCTTCCACACCACGGCTGCTGCCCTGCCGATGATGCGTGCGGCGGGCTGGGGACGGATCGTGAATATCGCCTCGGCCCATGGTCTGACGGCCTCGCCCTTCAAAGCGGCGTATATCGCGGCCAAACATGGCGTGGTTGGGATGACCAAAACCGTGGCGTTGGAAACCGCGCAAGAGCCGATCACCTGCAATGCGATCTGCCCGGGCTATGTGTTGACACCTTTGATAGATTCCCAGATCCCTAACACGATGCGAGAATACAACATGACCCGGGAAGAGGTCATAAAGAACGTATTGCTGGAGCGGCAGCCTTCAAAAGAGTTCGCGACAATCGAACAACTGGGCGGTACGACGATCTTCCTGTGCTCGGATGCGGCTGCGCAGATTACGGGTACGACGATTTCGGTCGATGGAGGTTGGACCGCCTTGTGAGTTTTCTTGGGGGCACAGCCCCCATGCCCCCGAAGTAATATTAGTCAGAAGAAGAGGGTGGGGTCGTGAAGAGGATCAATCTGGCATTGCAGGGTGGTGGGGCGCATGGGGCGTTCACCTGGGGCGTGCTGGACCGTTTGCTGGACGAAGAGGACATCGAGGTTGCAGCGATCACAGGAACCTCGGCGGGGGCGCTGAACGGGGCAGCGTTTAAGTCGGGGATGGTACGAGACGGGCGTGAGGGCGCGCGGGCTTCTCTGGATGGGTTGTGGAAGCGCATGGGGGCCGTCGGGGATATGCGGATTGCCCATTGGATGCGCGGCATTGAGCCCGCTCATGTTGCTCAGGCGCTGGAATACTCGGTTCCGTTTTCGATGGCCGAGACCTGGTCGCGGCTGGTGTCGCCCTATGCCTATGGTCCGTTCTACCGCAATCCGCTTACCCCGGTGGTGGATCGCTTCAACTTTGACGAAATCTGCGCAGATGAGGGGCCAGAGCTTTTTGTCTGCGCGACCTGTGTGCGCAGCGGCAAGATCCGCGTGTTTGCCGGGGAAGAGATTTCGACAGATGCCATTCTGGCCTCGGCCTGCCTGCCCAACCTGTTTCAGGCGGTTGAAATTTTTGACCCCAAATCCGGGCGAACCGAGGCCTATTGGGATGGGGGCTATACGGGCAATCCGGCTCTCTATCCATTGTTCAACAATGGTTTGCCGGATGATGTGGTGATCGTGAACATCAACCCACTGGAACGTGACGAGGTTCCCAAAACGCCGCAGCAAATCCAGAACCGGATCAACGAGATCAGTTTCAACTCATCGCTCTTTCGCGAATTACGAGCTATCAATTTCGTGCAGCGCTTGCTGGCCGAGGGCAAACTGAAAGCGGGAGAGATGAGCCGGGTGCTGGTGCATATGATTGCGGATGACGCCTTGATGAACGACCTCTCGGCGGCGACCAAAATTGTACCCAACCCGGTTGTGTTGAACCGGTTGAAAAAGGCCGGACGCAACGCGGCAGAGCAGTTTCTGACTGCTTATAAAGACGATCTGGGAGAGCGCAGCACAGTCGATCTGCCTGCGATGTTTGGCTGATTATTCAGGTGGTTGGGTCGGGTCTTTGTCGTTCGGATAAACAAGACCGGCTGAAATCACCAGTTTGGCTGCGTCCTCGATGGACATGTCCAGCAGGATCACGTCCTCGGCGGGGAAAAACAGCAGGAAACCGGATGTAGGGTTCGGAGTTGTGGGGACAAACACGCTCAGCAACTCGCCCCCGGTTTCAGCGCGCTCACTCACTTCGCCCCGGGCGGTGGTCGAGACAAAGCCGATGGCCCAGATGCCTCGGCGGGGATACTGGATCAGGCAAGCCTTTTCGAAAGACCGCTCGGTCTGCGCGAACACCGTTTCCGAGATTTGCTTGATCCCGGAATAGACCGAACGAACAACGGGCATACGGTCGACGAGGCTCTCGGCGAAATGGATCAACGAGCGGCCCAGGATGCCTTTGGCAATCCAGCCGACGATGACCGTGAAGAGCAGGAAGATGACGACGCCCACGCCGCGCAAGTTGATGCCGACATATTCCGAAGGCTGGAACCGCTGCGGGATCAGCGGCAGTACCGCGCTGTCGATCCAGCCCACGACAGACCAGATCAACCAAACAGTCAGCCACACGGGCGCGATGACGACAATGCCCGTCAGAAAAGACGCGCGCAGCCGGGACAACAGACCCGGTCGGCGGTGAGGTTCTTCGTCAAACGGAGTGTTCATTGCGGTCCTGAGTGGTTTGCGGATTTAGGTAAGCAGTCTGGGCCTTTGGTACAATAGGCCCCTTTACGGTGCCGATTTTGCCAATTCTCGCGCGATGGCGGCAGCCAGGCGGGCATTGTTGCGGACCAGAGCGATATTGGCAGTAAGGGAACGGCCCTCGGTCTGTTCGTAGATACGCTGCAGCAGATAAGGGGTAACGCCCTTGCCGGTGATGCGGTGCGTCTCGGCGTCGGATTGGGCCGATGCGATGATAGGCGCCAATTCATCGGACGGGATCTGATCGGCATCGGGGATCGGGTTGGCCACCAATTGTCCGCCGGGTAGACCCAGCGCGCGACGGGTGGCGTGGGCTTTGGCAATCTTGGCAGCATCGTCCATGCGCAGCGGGGCCGCGAGCGGAGACTTTGCGGACCAGAACGCCGGAAACTCGTCCTGCCCATGCGCGATGACGGGCACGCCCAGCGTTTCCAGAACCTCAAGCGTTTTGGCTAGGTCGAGGATGGCTTTGGCCCCGGCCGCTACAACGGTGACCGGGGTGTGGGCAAGCTCGTGCAAATCGGCAGAAATATCGAATGAAGTTTCGGCCCCCTGATGCACCCCTCCGATGCCCCCGGTCGCAAAAACCTCGATACCGGCGTAATGTGCGGCGATCATCGTGGCCGCAACCGTGGTTGCGCCTGTGCCGCCGGTAGCGAGGCACGCCGCCATGTCAGCACGCGACAGTTTGGCGACGCCCTGAGCCTGACCCAATGCACTCAACTGGTCGGCTTCGAGACCGACATTCAGAACACCGTCGATAACGGCGATTGTGGCCGGAACTGCACCGGCATCACGGATATCCTGTTCGACCTGGGCCGCAACCTCGATGTTCTGAGGGTAGGGCATGCCGTGGGTAATAATGGTGCTTTCCAGTGCCACGATGGGTTGGCCTGCATCTTTGGCAGCACGGACCTCGGCGGAATAGTGAAGGGTGATCACAGTGGGGTTTCTCCGGAAACATAGGTTGCGGCGGCATGCAGGGCGCGGCTGAGGGCCGCGTCATTCACTGCGCCATTTGCCTCGGCGGCGATATGGGCGGCCATGAAGGTATCTCCGGCACCAGTCACACGAGTGACCAGAACCGAAGGGGGTGTTTGGGTCAGAACGCCGTCAGTATCCCCGACAGTGGCTGAGTTTCCGCCATCGGTTACCAGTACCCGCAGGGCACCACGATCCAGCAGACCCTTGGCGGCGCTTTCGGAATCGGTGAATTCGCGCTGACATAGCAGGCCGGCCTCTTCGAGGTTCACATACAGTGTCGCGCGGGCGTGTTTGAGGAAGGGCAGCAGCCGCTCGGCCTTACCGGGTGAGGCGGGCGCGACGCGCAGATCGGCTTTGGCGAAGGCGGGGCTTTGGGCAATCTCTTCCAGAAGGGTGAGTGTCAGGTTGCCATCCAGTGCAATGGGGCCTTCGAAAGGTGTATTTTCGTAACCCAAAGGCCCGTGCATGAGAGGGCGCAGGATTTTGGCTCCGGCGGCTTCCAGCGAATGCGCATCGGCAATGGCGGCGATCAGCCCGTTTGCGCCCTCGACAGCCATATATCTGTCGGTTGGCAGGTCTTGCGAGCGATAGATGTGATCGGTGACCATCCCGAGGCGCGCGCAGGACTGAACCAGTTCGTCGCCCTCGGGGTCGCGGCCTATTGCGGTCAGCAGCGTGGGAGTCATCCCAAACCGCACCAGCGTCATGGCGATGTTCATGGCGACGCCACCGGGCAGGCGGGTGATGCGACCCGGCACGTCCGAGCCCTGACGCATGGCGCTGGCCGACCGTCCGATCACGTCCCAAAGGACTGAACCGATGCACAGGATTTCGCTGTTCTTATTCATGCCACGTGTCATGCCGCAGCCCCGGCGTGGGTGCAAGGGTTAACGCTCACATCCCTCAGCGCATTGCGGCAATCAGAGAGTTCAGCGCGTCCAGCGGGTTATCTTGTGACCAGATTTCCTCGCCGATGCCGAAGAAATCAGTGCAGGGGGTAAGGTCCTGCACCAGTTCCGGGGTCAGCCCACCTTCGGCCACGACCGGAACCTCGATCATCTCGGACCACCATTGGAACAGGTCTTTCTCGGCCTGCGTACCATCGCCCAGCGTGACAGAGCCGACCGGGCCAAAGGCCACATAATCCGCACCATTCTCACCAGCGGTCATGCCATCATGGCTGGAGGTGCCGCAGAAGCTGCCTACGATCGCGTCTGCGCCCAATTCCTTGCGGGCAGCCCGGATGGAGCGCGCGCCGTCATCCAGATGCACGCCATCCAGCCCCAACCGCTGCGCAAGCAGAACGTGGTTGGAAATCACGATGGCCACGTCCCGCGCATGCGCCACCTCGCGGCAGGCATCGGCCGCGCGCGAGATGGTGTCTTCGTCGCTGCCTGCCAAAGCCAGACGAATACAGGCAATGTCAGCCCCATCCAGCACACGGCCCAATTGTTCGGGGAATGTGCTCAGCGCGATAGTCGGAGGCGTGATCAGGTAAATCTGCGGCTGCTCTGGAGTGTCCATTGCGCGTCCTTCGGCTTTGAATTCTTTCGCGCGGTTTAGCGGATTGCGCGGGGGAAGCAAACTTTTATGCCCGCTGAGCATCTATTTGAGAGCAGAACAGGCAGGGGCGGCTTGCCCTTGATCCATGTGGCCAGTAGAGCAGGCGGAGTTTTTCGGAGTGAGCCATGCCCAGCGATACATCCCAGCCTTCCTTCGTTCTGGTGCGCCCGCAGATGGGTGAAAACATCGGTGCCGCCGCGCGGGCGATGTGGAACTTTGGGCTGGACCGGATGCGGATCGTGGCGCCGCGGGACGGGTGGCCCAATCCCAAGGCTGTGGCGATGTCCAGCGGGGCTGGACGGCTGCTGGACGAGGCGCAGCTGTTCGATGATCTGGCGGGCGCGCTGGCGGACACCACCTTTGTCTTTGCCACAACAGCGCGGCAGCGCGGGTTGACCAAGCCCGTCTATAGCCCGGAGCGTGCAATGCAGCTCGCAGCTGAGAAAGTGGCGGCGGGCGAAAAGGTGGCTGTGCTGTTTGGCCCGGAACGTGCAGGGCTTGAAAACGAAGATATTGCCAAGGCCAACGCGATCATCTCGGTCCCTGTGAATCCGGAATATGCCTCGTTGAACCTTGGGCAATGCGTGCTGCTGACCGCCTATGAATGGATGCGCCAGACCGGGGATGTCGTGCATGAGGCAACTGATCTGGGCAAGGGCGACTGGGCCACGGGTATCGAGGTCGAAAAACTGGTCGAGCATTACGAGGACCGGTTGGAAGAGGCCGGGTTCTTCTATCCACCCGAAAAGGCGGAGGGCATGAAGGTCAATCTGCGCAATCTGTGGTCGCGGATGCGGATGACACGTGCGGATGTGCAGATGCTGCACGGGATCATGCGGCAGATGGTCCGCTGGAAGGACAAAGGCTGAGGCTGGACCTCGGCTGCCGGTGGCCCTAGCTTGCGATGAAATTCAGGACATGAGGACAGCATGAGCGGTAAGCGCAGCATCTTCGAGGAAGTCTCGGACACCGAAAAGCAACAGGCAGTTCAACCCGGTATGATCGATCGGGGCCGCGGTGGCGCGCGCAATGCAATCCGCGCCTGGCTGATGATCCTGTTTGCTCTGGTGGTGGTGATGATTGCGGTGGGCGGGCTGACGCGCCTGACCGATAGCGGTCTCTCGATCACCGAATGGCGGCCTATCACCGGGGCCATCCCGCCGATGAATGAGGCCGACTGGCAATCCGAGTTTGATAAGTACAAAGAAATCGACCAGTGGCGCATTCAGAACCAGTGGATGGAACTGGATGATTTCAAAACCATCTATTGGTGGGAATGGGGCCATCGCCAACTGGGCCGCGTGATTGGACTCGTCTGGGCCATCGGGTTCTTCGGCTTTCTTGTGGCGCGCAAAATCCCGACGGGATGGACCGGCAAGCTGCTGATCCCCGGCGCTCTGGGCGGCGTTCAGGGGGCTGTTGGCTGGTGGATGGTTGCCTCGGGCGTCACGCAAGGTGAAGGCATGACCGCCGTTGCCAGCTATCGTCTGGCGACGCATCTGGGGTTGGCCTTCGTGATCCTCGGTTTCCTTGCCTGGTACATCTTTGAACTTGGCCGGGAAGAGCGTGACCTGATGCAGGCCCGACGCGCGAAAGAGACCAAACTTTTCTCTCTGTCGACCGGTCTGCTGCACTTCACCTTTTTGCAAATCCTCATCGGTGCCTTGGTGGCAGGGATCGACGCCGGGCGGTCCTACACCGACTGGCCTCTGATTGGTGGGCAACTGCTGCCGCCTGATGCGGCGATGCTTGAGCCGATGTGGCGCAACTTCTTCGAAAGCCCCGGTCTGGTGCAGTTCATTCATCGTTGCGTGGGCTATCTGCTGCTCATCTTCGCCTTTGTCGTCTGGCGGCGTGGGCAGACCAGCGCCCATCCACAAACCCGGTTCGCATTCAACGCGGCCTTTGCGGCGCTCTCGCTACAGGTGGTTGTGGGCATCGTGACTGTCGTTTACGCAGCCCCGTGGCAGATCGCCATTTTCCACCAGTTCATGGCCGTGGTTGTCTGGACCTTGATCCTGCGCGCGCGGTTCCTGACAGCTTACCCCATCGCAACCTCTCTGCGCGGAGAATGATTTCATGACAGCATTCAATGATCTGATGGCCTTTCAGCGCGAAATCTCGGCCCTGGGCCAGATTGCCGGACGGCTGGGTTGGGATCAGGAAACGGTGATGCCGCGCGGAGCGGCTGTGCAGCGGGCCGAGGAGATGGCAGCGATTGAGGCTGTTCTGCATGCCCGCCGTTCCGACCCGCGTGTTGCGGACTGGCTGGAGCAGGCTGCGCCTCAGGACGAGGTTGGCAAGGCGCAGCTGCGTGAAATCCGGCGCGCCTATGACCGGGCGGTAAAGGTGCCCGCTGATCTGGCCACGGCGATTGCCCGGGTAACCTCGGCGGCGCAGGGTAAATGGGCGCAGGCGCGTGCGGACGAAGACGTTTCGGCTTTCCTTCCGGTATTGGAAGAGGTTGTTTCCCTGAAACGCCAGGAAGGCGAAGCGTTGGCACAAGGCAGCGATATCTATGACGCGATGGTCGAGGATTATGAACCCTATACGACCGGAGCCCAGATTGCCGCGATCTTTGACGAAATGCGCCCGCGTCTGGTTGCCCTACGCGCCGCTGTCCTGGATCGTCCCGAGCCTGCTGCACTGACGGGCCGTTTTGATGAACTCACTCAGATGCGTCTATCACAAAAGCTGGCCGTGGCCTTTGGGTATGATCTGAACAATGGACGCGTAGACAAGGCCGTGCACCCGTTCAGCTCGGGCAGCGGTCTGGATGTGCGCATCACCACCCGGACCAGTGAAACCGACCCGTTCAACTGCTTCTATTCCACGATTCATGAAGTCGGGCACGCAGCTTATGAACAGGGGATCGACCGCAACTATCTGCTGACCCCACTGGGCCGGGGTGTCTCGATGGGCGTGCATGAGAGCCAAAGCCGTATCTATGAGAACCAGTTGGGCCGGTCTCGTGCCTTCACCGGTTGGCTGTTCAAGCAGATGACCGACGCGTTTGGTGACTTTGGCGTCGCGGACGCGGATGCGTTCTATGCCACGGTGAATCGGGTCCATAACGGGTATATCCGGACCGAAGCCGATGAGGTTCAATACAACCTTCACATCATGCTGCGCTTTGATCTGGAACGCGCCCTGATGGCCGGCGACTTGCAGGTGAGCGACCTTGAGGCTGCTTGGAATGATCGTTTCAAAGCGGATTTCGGGTATGCGGTGGATAAGCCCTCGAACGGGTGTTTGCAGGATGTGCATTGGTCGGTTGGCTTGTTTGGCTATTTCCCGACCTATTCGCTGGGCAACGTCTATGCGGGATGCCTGTATCATGCGCTGCGCACGGCAATTCCCAAACTTGAGGGGCAGTTGGCGGCTGGCGATACATCCGAGGCCACCGGCTGGCTTCGAGAGCAGGTTCAGCAACACGGAGGGCTGTACGCGCCCCGCGAAATCATCCAGCGCGCCAGTGGCGTGGAACCGGGACCAGAGCCGCTGTTGGCCTATCTGGAGCAGAAGTTTGGGGCGTTGTATGGGCTTTGAAGCCCGCTCGGCATGATCGGGTTCGACCTTAGATGGGCCCAGACGGTACCATTTCGATACGCAGGGCGACGGCGGCAAAGAACAGGCCGCTACCAGTCAAGACGAACACATGCCATATGGTGTTGTGATAGGGCAGCCAGTCCAAAAGGTAGAATACCACGCCTGCGGTGTAGATCAGACCCCCGGCAATCATAAGCGTCAAGGTGCCCGGCGAAAGCTCGGCCAGCATGGATTGCCCGGCCCAGACTGCGGCCCACCCCATCAGCAGATAAAGCGCCAGTCCGAACCAGCGGAAGCGGCTGGGGTCGATCATCTTCAGGACCGACCCGAGCGTGGCCGAAGACCATAGGCCCAGCAGCAACCCCGGTGGTTGTGAGGCCGAAAGCAATAGAAACGGTGTATAGGTGCCCGCAATCTTCACGTAGATGCCGGAATGATCGAGACGGCGCAGAAACTCTGCCCATTCGTCATGTTCGATCATGTTGTAAAGCGCCGAGAAGGTCAGCATCAGAACCAGCGTGATACCATAGATCGAAGCCCCCAGGACCGCCGCCGGGTCGGATCGATAGAAAACCGTCATGATGATCAGCATTGGCACCGCGATCAGCGCCGAGGACACGCCCAGGACATGAATGACACCATCGCTTATGCGTTCAGCGCGGCTGTAGGCAGGGCGGATATGGGCGAAAGACCACATAATAAAAGGCTAGGGCTGCGGTGGGTCTCGGGCAAGTCCGCCAACGGGGCCGTTGGCATGAACGTGACCCAGAATAACAAAAACGCCCGCAAAACGGGCGCTTTGTTACACTTCTGTAGTGCTTTGTTATTCTTCGCTTTCTTCATCACCCTGATCGGCTATCCAGGCGACGCTAACAACTTCTTCACCTTTGCCGGTGTTGAAGACCCGAACTCCGCCCGCGCTGCGGGAGCGGAACGAGATGCCCTCGACCGGCACCCGGATCGACTGGCCTTTGGACGTTGCCAGCATGATCTGGTCATCGATCTCAACGGGGAACGAGGCCACCAGTTCGCCGCCACGCATGGCCTTGTCCATCGCCGCGACACCCATGCCGCCGCGTCCGCGGACGGGGTAATCATGGCTTGAGCTCAGCTTGCCCGCGCCACCGGTCGTGATGGTCAGGATCAGGTTTTCGGCCGCCGACATCTCGGCATAGCGTTCCTGTGTGATTGAGCCGGGCGCGGCTTCGTCCTCGTCTGTCTCTCCATCATCAGCAATCCCCGCGACGGCGCGGCGCATTTTGAGATAAGCAGCGCGCTCATCCGGATCAGCTTCGAAGTGGCGGATTACGGACATCGAGACGACACGGTCGCCATTGGTCAGCTTGATGCCGCGCACGCCAGTCGACTCGCGCGAATTGAAGACGCGGACATCGGTAGTGCGGAAGCGGATCGCGCGGCCTGAGTTGGTCACCAGCATCACGTCTTCATCTTCTGAACAGATGCGGGCGTTTACCAGTTCCACGCCCTCGGGCAGCTTCATTGCGATCTTGCCATTGCGGCGAACGTTGGTGAAGTCCGACAAGCGGTTGCGGCGCACGTCGCCCGCGCTGGTGGCGAAGACGATCTGCAGGTTTTCCCATTCTTCATCCGGCACATCGACCGGCATGATCGCCGCGATGGAAACGCCCGTTGGGATCGGCAGGATGTTGACGATCGCCTTGCCTTTACCGGTGCGTCCCGATTGCGGCAGGCGCCAAGTCTTGAGCTTGTAGACCATGCCATCGGTGGTGAAGAACAGCAGTTGAGTATGCGTGTTGGCCACGAAGAGGTTGGTGACAACATCCTCTTCCTTGGTCTGCATCCCCGACAAGCCCTTGCCGCCGCGTTTTTGGGAGCGGAAATCGGCCAGCGGCGTACGTTTGATATAGCCGCCCGAGGTGACGGTCACGACCATATCCTCACGCTCGATCAGGTCCTCGTCTTCCATGTCGCCGGACCAGTCAACGATCTCGGTACGGCGGTCGACGGCGAATTTCTCGCGGACGTCGCGCAGTTCATCGGCGATGATGCCCATGATGCGCTCGCGTGAGGACAGAATATCCAGGTATTCCTTGATCTTGGCGGCCAGTTCTTCCAGCTCGTCCGTGACCTCTTTGACACCCAGTTGGGTCAGGCGCTGAAGACGCAGGTCGAGGATGGCACGGGCCTGAACCTCGGTCAGGTTATAGGTGCCATCGTCGTTCATCTTGGACAAAGGATCGTCGATCAGGCGCAGATAGCCCTCGATCTCGGATGCAGGCCAGCGGCGGGTCATCAGTTTCTCGCGCGCCTCTGCGGCGTCTGCCGACGAGCGGATCGTGGCGACCACTTCGTCCACGTTCGACACGGCCACGGCCAGACCACACAGGATATGGCTGCGTTCACGCGCTTTGCGCAGGTCGTAGGCTGTGCGTCGGGCAACGACATCCTCGCGGAAGTCGATGAACGAGGTCAGGAACCGGCGCAGGGTCAACTGCTCGGGGCGGCCACCGTTCAGCGCCAGCATGTTGCAGCCAAAGGATGTCTGCATCGGTGAGAAGCGATAGAGCTGGTTCAGAACAACTTCAGGCGTTGCATCGCGTTTCAGTTCGACCACCACGCGCACGCCATTGCGGTCGGATTCGTCCTGTACATGCGCCACGCCTTCGATGCGTTTCTCGCGCACCGCCTCGGCGATCTTCTCGATCATCGAAGCCTTGTTTACCTGATACGGGATCTCATCCACGACAATGGCGTAGCGATCCTTGCGCAGTTCTTCGACCCGCGTCTTAGCACGGATGATGACGCTGCCACGGCCCTCTAGATAGGCTTTGCGTGCGCCAGAACGACCCAGCATCACACCGCCGGTGGGGAAGTCGGGGCCGGGGACGTATTCGATCAGTTGCTCGGACGTCAAATCTGGGTCGTCGATCAGCGCCAGAGTTGCGTCGACCACTTCACCCAGATTGTGCGGCGGGATGTTCGTGGCCATACCCACAGCGATACCACCGGCGCCATTGACCAGCATGTTCGGGAAACGCGCGGGCAGGACGGTCGGTTCCTTGTCCTTGCCGTCGTAGTTGTCCTGAAAATCAACCGTCTCTTTTTCGATATCTGCCAGCAGCGCGGCGGCAGGCTTGTCCATCCGCACTTCGGTGTAACGCATCGCCGCCGGGTTATCGCCGTCCATTGAGCCAAAGTTGCCCTGACCGTCCAACAGCGGCAGCGACATCGAGAAATCCTGCGCCATCCGCACCAGCGCGTCATAGATCGCGCTGTCACCATGCGGGTGATATTTACCCATCACATCGCCCACCGGACGGGCCGATTTGCGATACGCTTTGTCATGCGTATTCCCGGTCTCGTGCATGGCATAGAGAATCCGCCGGTGAACCGGTTTCAAGCCATCGCGCAGATCGGGGATCGCGCGGGACACGATGACCGACATGGCATAGTCCAGATAGGACGTGCGCATCTCGGATTCGATGGAGACCGTCGGGCCGTCATAGACTGGGCGCTCGGGCGGGGTTTCATCCATGTTTTCTGGGGTTTCTGGCGTATCGCTCACGTAGGCTGCCCGTGTCTTGTTCTTGATCTATATCTTGTGGATGCACCTTATCAGACCCGGCATATAAGGTGCAAGCAAGCTGATGATTTAGCAAAAAATACCGCAGTAACACGAGGGTAACATATTGTTATATAAGTATTAGGAGGGTTCCGTGTTACCCTGAGAAGACCTTTTAACAAATTTGGAGGTCTGAATGGCGCAAAGCGAAACCGAATTGATGCTCAAGGGGTACGGGCTGACGACGGCGGAGTTCTTTTATCACATGCCCGATTATATTCATGTTCTGAATACCTTTATCTGGCAGGATTACGACCTTGCTCCGGATCATCCGAAACTCTTTAAATTCGTAGAATTCTGGCAAAAAGAGATCGAAGGACCGTTGCATTCGGTCCGGTTCACCCATCGTAAGATGATCGCCCCGGGGGAGTGGCGCAATATGGTGGGTGAATTCCGGGTGAATTAACCCTCAGGCTGAACAGCTTGCCCCGCCTAACACGCAGAATTTGGCGCAGTGGGGGTGGTTCAGATGAACGTTGGATTCCGCCTCGGCCAGGGTTGCACCCATTTCGAATTCAGGCGCATAGGGCAGCAGCGTGCAGGCCAAAACAGCGGGACGTTCGGCACCTTTGCGCTTTATCACCATTCGAGAGCTGGCGCACATCACCGCATCAGGCGATTTGTTCAGAATGCCCCAGCAGGCCGTGGTGATCTCGGGCACTTCCACAGTTTCATCCATCTCGGGGAACAGGACGGTCTGAGCAGGGTTCTGGGCGTCGATGTCAAACCCATGCTTTGCAAAAAACGCGGCATAGCCTGCGCGGCTTTCGGCGTCGGTATCGCCCCAGAGCGTGCGACCAGCGATAGCCATCTTGAACCCATTGTCGCGCAACCACTCCATTCCCGCGACCGTTTTGTCAAAGCTGCCTCCGCCACGTTCCTCATCATGAAGTTCAGGCCGATAATGATCGACCGAAATCCGCAGGGTAAGCTTATCGCCGTAGGTTTGCTGCAAATCCAACAACCCCTCGCGCGTTTTGCGACGCATCATCGGTAACATCGCATTGGTCAGGATCAGCACCTCGTATCCACGCTCCAGCGCCGTTTGGGTCATGTCGATCATCTCGGGGTTCATAAAGGGTTCGCCGCCAGTAAATCCGATCTCGCGGATCGGCCATTTACGCTCTTCGATCTGATCCAGATAGTCACGCACTTCGTCAGCGGTGATGTAAACCAAGGCGTCATTCGTTGGGCTACTGGCTATGTAGCAGTTCACACATTCGATATTGCACAGGGTTCCAGTGTTGAACCACAACGTCTCGGGGTTGGTCAGGGTGACCGAGGCACGTGTCTGGCCGTCTGCTGTCACCTTTTTGTTTTGAAA
Organism: Ruegeria sp. CF4; assembly: GCF_056537345.1. Lineage (NCBI taxonomy): Bacteria > Pseudomonadati > Pseudomonadota > Alphaproteobacteria > Rhodobacterales > Roseobacteraceae > Ruegeria > Ruegeria sp. CF4. The sequence continues at coordinate 700,876 of NZ_JBQFRJ010000001.1, forward strand.
CTTGCCGATATTGGCAACCTGCGGGACGTTGTCTTTCATTCCGGTATCCGGTTCAGTGCGCTTGCCTTCCTGACCTAACCAATCAGGTGGGTTTCGTTAAGTGGAGCAACCTGTCATTGACGGAGTTTTGATGGCAGCGATTTATTGCTTTATGGTTGCGCTAACATTGGACATGGCCCAAGCGGCAAGGTAAGGAAAACGCATGGTTTCTCGTGTCATACCTGTCGACCCCTTCGATCTGGTCATTTTCGGCGCAACTGGCGATCTGGCGCAGCGCAAGATCGTTCCGGCGCTGTTTCGACGCTATTGCGCTGGTCAATGGCCTCAGGACACTCAGATTATTGGTGCTGCGCGGGGCGGGCTGGACGCCGGGGCGTTTCGGGCGATGGTCTCTGATTCGCTCCATCGGCACGCGCCGGATCAGGTTAGGGATGCCGAGGCGCTGCAGGGGTTTCTGCAGCGCGTTGATTATGTTTCGCTGGATGCCTTGTCGGATGAGGGTTGGGCGAGGCTTGCCGGAAAGTTGCAGCCGCAACGCGTACGGGCCTTCTATTTCTCGGTTGGGCCACGCCTGTTTGGGCCACTGGCCGAGCAGATCAAAGCGCATGACCTTTTGACCGAGCAGGCGCGGATCGTGGTTGAAAAACCGTTCGGACATGATCTGGAAAGCGCCCGAGCGTTGAACGCAACGCTCGCGGCGCATTTTGATGAGAGCCAGATCTATCGGATCGATCATTATCTGGGCAAAGAGACGGTGCAGAACCTGATGGCCGTCCGTTTCGGCAATATGCTGTTCGAGCCGCTCTGGAACAGCCAATACGTCGACCACATTCAGATCACAGTTGCTGAAACTGTCGGCATTGACGGGCGTGAGGATTATTATGAGCGTGCGGGTGCGATGCGCGACATGATGCAGAACCACCTGATGCAGCTTCTATGCCTCATCGCGATGGAGCCACCGGCGAAATTCGACCCCGACGCGGTGCGTGATGAAAAGCTGAAGGTGATCCGGGCGCTGGATCCGGTTGAGCCGCACCACATCGTGCGCGGTCAATTCGTCGACGGTGCAGCGGGCCAAGGTTATCGTGACGTTGTAGGAAACCCGCGCTCCACAACTGAAAGCTATGTGGCTTTGCGCGCCCATATCAGCAATTGGCGGTGGGCGGGAACTCCGTTCTATCTGCGTACGGGCAAAGAATTGGTGGCCCGGTCTTCGGTCATCAATGTGATGTTCAAGGACGCGCCGCATTCGATCTTCGGGGAAGAGGCGGGGCGCCATGCAAATGCGCTGTCGATCCGGCTGCAGCCCAATGAAGGCATTACGCTGAAGGTGACGATCAAGGAACCCGGGCAGGGCGGTATGCGTCTGGTCGACGTGCCGCTGGACATGAGTTTTGCCGAGGCGCTGGGACCCGAAAGCCAGAATCCACCTGATGCCTATGAACGGCTGGTGATGGATGTTATTCGCGGCAACCAGACCCTGTTCATGCGCGGTGATGAGGTCGAGGCCGCCTGGGCCTGGACCGACCCGATCATCGCTGGCTGGGAAGCACGGGGCGATGTGCCCAAACCTTATGAAAGTGGCAGCACCGGCCCCGGCGACGCCGAATTGCTGATGAAACGAGATGGTCGCCGCTGGCAGGGGATAAACCCATGAATATCAAAGAATATGCCGACCGTGACATGCTGGCGATAGATGTCGCCAATGATCTCGCCGGAGACTTGGAATCCGCCTTGCTGCACCATGACATGGTCTCGCTTGCGGTTCCCGGCGGGACGACACCAGGGCCGGTGTTCGACGTCCTCTGCGCCGCCGATCTGGAATGGGATCGGGTGCGGGTTCTGCCCACTGATGAGCGCTGTGTTGCGGGGGATAGCGAACGCTCAAACGAGCGTCTGATCCGAGAGCGTTTGCTGACCAGCCGCGCCTCGGTTGCGCAATATGTGCCACTCTATGTTGAAGGCCACGAACCTGAGGAAGTTTTACCCGAGATTGAGAGCTTGATTAACCCAGTGCTGCCGCTGTCAGTGCTGGTGCTTGGGATGGGTGAGGATATGCACACCGCCTCGCTTTTTCCGGGGATGGACGGGTTGGCGGCCGCGCTGGACAGCCATGCGCCAACGCTTGCGGTGGCACGCACCGATGTGCAGCCAGAACCGCGCATTACCCTGACTGCGCCGGTTCTGGAGGGGGCGCTTTCGAAACATCTGATCATTTTCGGCACCGCCAAACGTGATGCGCTTGAGCGGGCTATGACGTTGCCGCCCGAAGACGCTCCGATCGCGGCAGTGCTGAGTGGTATGACGGTTCATTGGGCGGAGTAGACGCGATGCAGTTGGATAGCCTCAAGACCTATGTCGCGGTGACCCAGGGCCGACGTATCGAGGATCTGTTCGCTGACGATCCAACGCGCGCACAGGGGTTCTCGGCCTCGACCGGTGATCTGCTGTTTGATTACTCGAAAACACAGATTGATGAGAGTATCCGGTCGGGTTTGATTGATTTGTGCGATCAGGCGGGGCTGGCCGAACGCCGCGAGGCCATGTTCACAGGCCAGAAGATCAACGAGACCGAAGACCGTGCGGTGCTGCATACGGCGCTGCGCAACCTTGATGGCGACCCGGTTGAGGTTGATGGGCAGGATGTGATGCCAGATGTGCTCAGCACCCTGCAGCGGATGCGTATCTTCGCCGAGGAAGTGCGCGGCGGCGCGATCCAAGGGGCGGGGGGCAGCTTTACCGATGTAGTGAGTATCGGCATCGGCGGCTCGGATCTGGGACCGGTCATGGCGACCCATGCGCTGTCGCCATATCACGATGGGCCACGGCTGCATTATGTGTCGAACGTGGATGGCGCGCATATTGCCGATACTTTACGTCCGCTTGATCCGAAGCGCACGCTGGTCATCGTGGCTACGAAAACGTTCACCACGATCGAGACCATGACCAATGCACGTACCGCACGGGCGTGGATGGTGGACGGGGGTGGGGACCTGTCTCAGCAATTCGCGGCTGTCTCGAGCGCTGTGGACAGAACGGCCGCATTCGGCATCCCCGAAGAGCACGTGTTCGGGTTCGCCGGCTGGGTCGGCGGGCGCTATTCCGTTTGGGGGCCGGTGGGACTGCCAGTGATGATCGCCGTTGGATCAAACGCGTTTGATGCGTTTCTGCGGGGCGGGCAGGCGATGGATCTGCATTTTCGCTCGGCAGAATGGGTCGAGAATATGCCGGTGATGTTGGCCCTGGTCGGTATCTGGCATCGTCAGGTGCTGGGGCATGCCAGCCGCGCGGTGCTGCCCTATGATCAACGCCTGCTGCGCCTTCCTGCCTATTTCCAGCAGCTTGAGATGGAATCGAATGGTAAATCCGTCGCCATGGATGGCAGCGATCTGACAATACCATCCGGCCCAGTGGTCTGGGGTGAGCCCGGCACCAACGGGCAGCACGCGTTCTATCAGCTGATCCATCAGGGCACCGATGTGATCCCCTGCGAGTTCATGGTGGCTGCCGAGGGGCATGAACCCGAATTGGCGCATCATCACCGGTTGTTGCTGGCCAATTGTCTGGCCCAGTCCGAGGCTTTGATGCGGGGGCGCTCGTTAGAGAAAGCCCGGTCACGTATGGCGGAAAAAGGTCTGACCGGAGACGAGTTGGAGCGTCAGGCAAGGCACCGCGTATTCTCGGGCAATCGCCCTTCGACCACGTTGATTTACCCACAATTGACACCTTTTGTGCTGGGCCAGATCATCGCGCTCTACGAACATCGTGTGTTTGTCGAAGGGGTATTGCTGGGCATAAACTCTTTCGATCAATGGGGCGTTGAGCTGGGCAAGGAACTGGCGACTTCTCTGGGTCCTATTGTCGATGGAGAGAGTGGCACCGAGGGCAAGGACGGTTCGACCGCCGCTCTGGTCGAATACGCTTTACGCCATCGCAGTTGACGCCGCGCCCGGTCGCACTCTCTTATTGTCAGACAATTGAATTCTTGGCAGGGTTGCTGCCAAGAGACTAAGGCGCGGCCAAGCGCTGACGATGGGAGGAATGTCCATGCTGGGACAGATGATGACGCAGCCTTTGCTGATTTCGTCGCTGATTGATCACGCCGAACGCTATCACGGCCAGACCGAGATTATCTCGGTCGAAACCGACGGAACCGTAACCGAGACCAACTGGGCGGGCATTGCGCAGAATGCGCGACGGATGGCCTCGGCGCTTGTGAAGCTGGGGCTGCAGCCGCAGGATCGCGTGGGTACACTGGCTTGGAACAACCGCCGCCACCTAGAGATCTACTATGCCGTATCCGGTGCCGGCTTCGTCTGCCACACGATCAATCCGCGCCTGTTTCCGGAACAGCTGACTTATATCATTAACCATGCGCAGGACCGGGTCCTGTTTTTTGATGCAACCTTCCTGCCGTTGGTATCTGCTCTGCAAGAACATCTGACCGAGGTGCAGCATTTCGTTCTGATGGGCGCGCGCGATGAGGCCGCGCTGTCTCAGGTGCCGGGGCTGGTTTTCTATGATGAGCTGATAGAAACCGGGGATGCGGATTTTGCGTGGCCCAGCTTTGACGAAAATACTGCCTCCAGCCTGTGCTACACGTCGGGTACGACAGGTAATCCCAAGGGGGTTCTCTATTCGCACCGGTCCACATTGCTGCATAGCTTTGCGTCAAATACGCGCGATGTGATCGGCTATTCTGCCATGGATGTGGTGATGCCGGTGGTGCCGATGTTCCACGTCAATGCCTGGGGGTCCCCTTACGCCAGCGCGATGTCTGGCTCGCGCATGGTGATGCCAGGGCCTGATCTGCATGGCGAAGCGCTGGTCAACCTGATCGACACCTTCGGAGTGACACTGGCGATGGGCGTGCCGACCATCTGGCAGGGCCTGCTGGCCCACGCCGCGAAATGTGGAACGAAGCTGGAAAGTCTCAATCGCACTGTGATCGGTGGTGCCGCATGTCCACCCTCGATGATCGAAACCTTCCGCGAGACCTATGGCGTAGACACCGTTCACGCCTGGGGGATGAGTGAAATGAGCCCTCTGGGCACCACAAACTATCCCATGGCCAAACATCTGGAGATGCCCATCGAAGCGCAGCACAAGTTGCGTGAGAATCAGGGCCGCCCACCCTTTGGGGTAGAACTGAAGATCGTCGACGATGACGGCAATGATCTTCCTCATGACGGTGAAACTCAGGGTGATCTGATGGTGCGCGGTCACTGGGTGCTGGATAGTTACTTCCACATGCAGGATGAAGCCCTGCTGCAGGATGGCTGGTTCGCGACGGGCGATGTGGCGACGCTGGATCCGGACGGATACATGACGATCCGCGACCGGTCGAAGGACATCATCAAATCAGGCGGCGAATGGATTAGCTCTGTCGAGTTGGAGAATATCGCCGTCGCGCACCCTCAGCTGGCAACTGCTGCCGTCGTAGGCGTGCCGCATCCGAAATGGGATGAACGTCCGCTGTTGGTGGCCGTGAAGGCCGAAGGCGAAGAGCCGACCGAGCAGGATTTATTAGCATTCTTTGACGGTAAAATCGCCAAATGGCAGGTGCCGGACAAGGTTGTGTTTGTCGACGCTTTGCCCCTGAACGCGACCGGAAAGGTCCTGAAACGCACATTGCGTGCGGATTTCAGCGATGCGCTGATAGGGTAAGTGCCAGTTTGGGAAGAATGGCTCCGGCGGTAGGGATCGAACCTACGACCAATTGATTAACAGTCAACTGCTCTACCGCTGAGCTACGCCGGAACGGTTCGCGCCGTATAGCAACCTGTATCTGCGCCGTCCAGAGGGCGTTGGAGTTTTTTCGACGAAAAAACTTGCCAGTGGCAAACGATGCAAATCTAGCTGATTTTGGGAAGATTTGGCTCCGGCGGTAGGGATCGAACCTACGACCAATTGATTAACAGTCAACTGCTCTACCGCTGAGCTACGCCGGAACTGAGGGGCGTATAACAACAGCAATTTTCGCCGTCCAGAGAGGAAGTGCATAGCTGACGAAAAATTTTTTGCGAGCTCATACGAGACGCCTGAAACGCGCACCGGCAGACAGGTCACCCTGGGGCGCAACGCGGGATTTGCCGGTCAGATCGACCAGATGGGCGAACACATTGCGCTCAGCCGCGGGAAGCAGTGCTTTTGGGGTTTCGACGTAGATCTGCTCAGCCAGCCCCTGAGCCGTCGCGGGGCCTTGCGACAACGCATCAAGAATCTGAGTTTCTCTTTGCAATCTGTGTTCAATCAGCCAATCCAGACGTTCGGCGGGGTTTGTGATCGGCGCTCCATGACCTGAGTGGAAAACCGACCAGTTGCGCGCGCGCAGGCGACGGCAAGCAGCCATGAAATCCGTCAGGTCTCCATCCGGAGGGGAAACCAAGGAACTGGCCCAACCCATGACATGATCCGCTGTGAAACAGATATCGCCCCAGGCAAACGCGATGTGATTGCCCAGATGACCTGGCGTATGGATGACTTCCAGCTCCCAGCTGTCGGTCGCGATCACCTCACCATCTTCAAGTTCGACATCAGGGCGGAAATCGGTATCGATTCCCTCTCCACCACCTGCAAGACCATTTTGCGCCAGCTGCGTCATGACGGCGCTGCGTCCTGCCTGAGGCCCTCCGAGGGCGAGAATCGGAGCGCCTGTGTGTGCCGATAACGGGGCGGCTAGCGGAGAGTGGTCCAGATGGGTGTGGGTGACAAAGATATGGCTGATCCGCTGCCCCGGTTTCAGGGCAGCCAGGATTGCGTCGAGATGGGCATCGCTCAGCGGACCGGGGTCGATCACCGCGATGTCTTTATCCCCCAGAAGATAAGTGTTTGTCCCGCGATAGGTCATCGGAGATGGGTTGGGCGCGAGCAATCGGCTCAGGCCCGGCGAAAGCTCATGAATCTGTCCGGGAGTTGGGTTGAAATCGTCGGGAGCCTGCATCGTGACCTCTTCCTCTTACCCGGGCGGCCCGCTAGGTTTAGCGCATGTCGACGCAATGGCTCAAACCCTATATGCCGCGCAGCCTATATGCGCGTGCAGCGCTGATCCTGGTGCTGCCGGTCATTGTTGTCTTGTTGGTTGTTTCCATTGCCTTTCTGCAGAAACACCTCGAGGAAGTCACGGCACAGATGACCCGCGCCGCCGCGCGTGAGGTCATGCTGGTGCTGGATCTCATGCAGGGGACGGAGACCCAGCAACAAGCGTTGGCTGCGGCGCGCACGGAGCTGTCGGTTCTGGATATGAGGGCCCGGTTTCTGCCTTTAAACGAGGAACCGCAGAGTGAATCGCGCCGATGGTACGATTTCATCGCGCCGCAGGTGGACACCGAGATGCGCGCCCTGATCCCCGAACTCCAGGAAATCGCATTGCCCGACGGCAATGAGGTTCGTCTGTATCTGGCGACCGATCTTGGAACGCTTGAATTGAGTTTTGATCGTCGGCGTCTGTCGCCCACCGCCCCGCATCAGTTGATCGTGACGATGGTGTTCTTTGCAGGTTTGATGACCTCAATCTCTTTCCTCTATATGCGCAATCAGCTGCGCCCGATCACCCGGCTTGCCGATGCGGCTCAGGCGTTTGGACGTGGCCGTGTCGTGCCTTATACGCCCGGCGGCGCGATCGAGGTGCGGGCAGCAGGAAGCGCGTTTGTCGATATGCGCGCCCGGATTGAGCGGCAGATCGAACAGCGCACGCTTATGCTGTCTGGGGTCAGCCATGATCTGCGAACTCCGCTTACCCGGCTCAAACTGGGGCTGTCGCTGTTGCCAGAGGATGAAGCGGCACCACTGCAGAAGGACGTCGATGAAATGCAGTCGCTGCTGGATGCGTTCCTTGAGTTCTCGCGAGGAGCTGCAGAAAGCGCACCCGAAGCAGTCGACCCCGAAACCTGGTTGAGTCAGATCGTCGATGATGCGCAGCGGGCCGGGCAGCAGGTCGAGCTGGTATCTGTCGAAGGGCAGGGCTGTGCAATGTTACGCCCAACAGCCATGCGTCGGGCTGTTGAAAATCTGATCGGAAACGCGATCCGTTATGGAAACAAAGCCGAAGTCAGCCTGCACATGACACCAAAGTCGCTGCGGATCAGGGTCGAGGATGACGGCCCCGGCATTCCGGCCGAACAACGTACAGAAGCGGTGAAACCCTTTACCCGACTCGATCCTGCACGAAATCAGAATCAGGGCAGCGGCGTTGGCCTTGGCCTTGCCATCGTGGCCGATATCGCACGCGTTCATGGTGGTACTCTGCGGTTGGGCAGCAGCAAAAAATTGGGTGGGCTTTGTGCGGATATCGTGATTGGGCGGTGATTTGGTAGGCCCGGCAGGACTTGAACCCGCAACCAAAGCGTTATGAGCGCTCTGCTCTAACCAATTGAGCTACAGGCCCGCCATGTCGCCTTGGGTATCACGATCAGCCCCCGCGTCAAGCCTGACCGTTGCAACATGTTGCACAATAGAATAACCCGCGCGCAAAGCACTCATGAGGGATTGGCCATGACAGCGGGCAAGAACGGAATCACCTACGCCGATGCGGGTGTCGATATCGATGCAGGGAACGCTCTGGTCGACCGAATCAAGCCTGCAGCCAAGCGGACCAATCGCTCGGGCGTAATGAGCGGGCTGGGTGGATTTGGTGCTCTGTTCGACCTCAAGGCGGCAGGGTACGAAGATCCGATCTTGGTCGGCGCAACCGATGGTGTTGGCACCAAACTGCGGATTGCAATCGACACCGGCGTTGTTGATGGCGTTGGCATCGATCTGGTGGCCATGTGCGTCAACGATCTGATCTGTCAGGGGGCCGAGCCGCTGTTCTTCCTTGATTATTTTGCCACCGGAAAACTCGATACAGACACTGCCGCGCGCATCATCGAAGGTATCGCCGAAGGTTGCGTTCAGTCCGGGTGTGCTCTCATTGGTGGCGAAACAGCCGAAATGCCGGGCATGTATCCGGATGGCGATTTCGATCTGGCCGGGTTCTCGGTCGGTGCGATGGAACGGGGCACAGCGCTGCCGGAAGGCGTGCAGCAGGGGGATGTTCTGCTGGGCTTGGCCTCGAACGGGGTGCATTCCAACGGCTATTCTCTGGTGCGCAAGCTGGTCGAGATTTCGGGACTGGGCTGGGATGCCGCTTCACCCTTCGGCGACGGGACGCTGGGCGAGGCGCTGCTGACTCCAACGCGGCTTTACGTTCAGCCTGCGCTGCAGGCGCTCCGGGCAGGGGGCGTACATGCGTTGGCTCATATCACAGGCGGTGGCCTGACCGAAAACCTGCCGCGCGTGCTGCCCGAAGACCTTGGGGCCGAGGTCGATCTGGACGCATGGGAATTGCCCGCGGTCTTCAACTGGATGGCGGAAACTGGCGGGATTGCCGAGGCAGAAATGCTCAAGACCTTCAACTGCGGCATCGGCATGATCGTGGTCTGCGCAGCGGACCAGGCCGAGGGGCTGGAGGCTCTGCTGGCTGACGCAGGCGAAACCGTCTCGCGAATCGGCATCGTCACTGACGCGCCGGGTGTCGCCTATTCGGGCAAGCTGCTGTGAGCCATAAACGCGTCGCCATCCTGATTTCCGGGGGCGGCTCGAACATGCTGTCACTGGTCGACAGCATGACTGGTGATCATCCGGCGCGCCCCTGTCTGGTCTTGTCTAACGATGCCGAGGCAGGTGGCCTGAAAAAAGCGGCTGAACGGGGCATCCCGACGGCTGCGGTTGATCACCGCCCCTTTGGCAAGGACCGAACCGCGTTCGAGGCTGAATTGTTGAAACCTCTGCTTGAGGCCGAGCCTGATATCGTCTGCCTTGCCGGGTTCATGCGGGTTTTGACCGGGGATTTCGTTTCGCGGTTTCAGGGACGCATGCTGAATATTCACCCGTCGCTGCTGCCCAAATACAAGGGACTGAACACCCATGCGCGTGCGATCGAGGCTGGTGATACCGAACATGGTTGCACCGTCCACGAAGTGACGGCCGCACTGGATGATGGCCCGATTCTGGGGCAGGCCTGCGTAGGGATCGAACCCGGCGACACACCTGAAACCCTCGCCGCGCGTGTGCTGACATGGGAACATAAACTCTATCCAGCAGTGTTGCAGAGGTATTCTCTGGGCAACACCGACCCGGTTCTTTTGCCCTGACCCACACGGGTGATTTACACGCGCCGATTATTCGTCTTATGGTCGCATATCGCTCGGGATGAGGACAAAACGGGCAGCAACAAAAACCATAAAAGCAAGAACACAACGGCGCATGAAAACCCTGACAACGACGCAAGAGCTGGCCGCTTTCTGCACGGCCGCTGCGGACCATCCCTACGTCACCGTGGATACAGAGTTTCTGCGCGAACGAACCTATTATTCCAAGCTGTGCCTCGTACAGCTTGCGGTGCCTTCAGATGATGAAGACAGTGCGGTGCTGGTCGATCCTTTGGCCGATGGCATGTCGCTGGACCCGTTGTACGAACTGTTCCGCAACGAGAACGTAGTCAAAGTCTTTCATGCGGCTCGTCAGGACCTTGAGATTTTCTGGGTTGATGCCGGTGTTTTGCCGACCCCTCTGTTTGACACTCAGGTGGCGGCTATGGTTTGCGGCTTCGGCGAGCAGGTGGGGTATGAGACCCTTGTACGCAAGATCTGCAAGGAAGGCGTCGACAAGACCTCTCGGTTCACGGACTGGTCGCGTCGCCCGTTGAGCGATGCGCAAAAGTCCTATGCGCTGGCGGACGTGACCCATTTGCGGCGCATCTATGAATACCTCGCGGCCGAGTTGGAGAAGACCCGGCGAGATCATTGGGTTGCCGAAGAGTTGCGCATTCTGACCCGCTCTGAAACCTATGATATCCGCCCTGAGGAGGCTTGGCGGCGGGTCAAAACACGCACAAACTCGGCCAAATTTCTGGCAGTTGTGCGGGAACTGGCAGAGTTCCGCGAAGCCTATGCGCAGGAAAACAACGTTCCGCGCAGTCGGGTGTTCAAAGATGATGCGCTGATCGAGATGGCCTCGATCAAGCCGAAATCATCTTCGGATCTGGGTGGTTCGCGTATGCTGTTGCGCGAGGCACGCAAGGGTCCGATAGCGGACGGGATTCTGGCAGCGGTGAAGCGGGGCGTGAACTGCCCGCCGGACCAATTGCCGAAGGTGGATAACAGCCGCGACAAGTTGAAGGTCAATCCGGCTTTGGCCGATTTGTTGCGCGTGCTTCTGAAGTCCAAGACAGAAAGCGCAGGTGTGGCCGCGAAACTGATCGCTTCCAGCGCTGATCTGGATCAGATCGCTGCCGGTGAACGTGAAGTACCTGCACTATCTGGCTGGCGGTTCGAGGTGTTCGGCGAAGACGCCCTGAAACTGTGCGACGGCAAGATCGCCTTGGCGGCTAAAGGGCAGGCGGTGCGTGTGGTTTCGCTTTAGCGGCGGCGGGATTCCAGCGCGTTCTGCGCACCTTTGACCCGAACCAACCGGATGCCTTCCAGCTCCTGCGTGCTGACGGTGACAGCCTCAGAGACCATACGCGACCGCACATTGCCCTGAACTGTGGCGTATTCTGGGTAATCCACGCGGAAAGTGAATTCCATCACGCCATTTTTGCTCAACTCTTCTGACCGGACCCGCGCCAACTGAGCGTTGAACGCCCCCTGACGGATCGCTGTGCCTGCGGCATAGATAATGGCACCTGTCGGGGTGGGATCGATGCGGAGTTCATCAATGATGGCGATCGGCACACTGTTATCCTCGGCCTCGGGTCGGGCAAACAAGCCGCTGCCATCGCTTTGCTCGGGGACGAGGGCGTTTGCATCATCGACCGAGTACTCCACTGGAGCCGGGGTGCTGTTGCCAAACCAGTTCGACGGGTTCACTCGGGAATCGCGCCATCCGCTGCACGCGGACAGAAACATCGAGGCGACCAGAAGAACAGACAGAGTTTTGTGCATGGACCCAACACTTTGCGCAACTTTACCACCATCGGGTTAACGCAAATTCAGCGGCTTGAAAAGGCACGCTAGGGGCTGGACAGCGGGGAAAGCTGGACATAGTTCACATTTGTGATCGCTCAACGCAAGGACAGCCCATCATGGCCACGCCAGCCTTTGAAGAAATTGCCGAAGATTTCGAGTTCCTGGAAGACTGGGAAGATCGCTATCGCCATGTGATCGAACAGGGCAAAGCGATGGAGCCTCTGGACGAAGCGTTCAAAGTACCTGCCACCAAAGTGACCGGTTGCGCCAGTCAGGTTTGGTTGCATCCAACCATAGAGGACGGCCGGTTCCGTTTCGACGGAGACAGCGACGCGCTGATCGTACGCGGCCTCATTGCAGTGCTGCGCACGCTCTACAATGGCTTGCCGGTGGCCGAGGTGCCTAAGGTGGACGCGGGTGGAGAGTTGGCGCGGCTGGGCCTGCACGATCACCTGTCGGCGCAACGTTCGAACGGTTTGCGGGCGATGATTGAGCGTATTCGCGAGGTTGCGTTAGCGAGCGCCTGACGATCAGCCGCGCGCGGCCCATTCTGACAAAGTGACCTCCAGATCGCCATAACCGGTCAGGCGGCGCTCGAACTCAAGGCCCATGCGGTCGGCACAATCCTGTGCGCGGCGTGTCAGTTCAGGATCGTCGGTCTGCGCCTGATAAACGAGTTTGGTGTAGTTGCCGAAATACATGTCCCGCAGTTCTGGATGGCGGTCCAGCCCGAGGGGTTTCCAGACGAAAGCATCGAATTGCCGGGCCAGAAAGTCGGTCAGATAAAATGCGGTGGTTTCGTCGTCGCTATGGGCGGCAAACGCCGCATTGCCTTCAAAGAAAGAATAGCAATGGGGACCATTGATCATCTCGACGCCTAGTTTTTTGCACGCAGCCTGAAGCAGTCCGCCGGTGCCGCAATCGGCATAGACAATAAATATATGGTCGTAGTTGTCGCGATGTTTGGCAACGGCGTCTTCGACCGCCTGTGTGATCTTCTCAGGAAAGACGTGCAGAATCGCCGGCAGACAGGTCAGCGCGATGTGATCCCAGCCATTGCGTTCTTTTAGGTCCAGAATCTCGCGCGCCAGTGCGCCGCAGGCAATCAGCAGAATGGATTCGGCTGCACGCGTTGTGGCATAGCCCTGACGAGTCAGGCTCTCATCATCTGGCAGGGGGGTATCGGTCATCTGAACGCGCCTCCGGGGCTGATATTGATATAGGTACGCATCGCCAGAACGAAAAAGGCCGCCCCTGATTGGACGGCCTGTCTCACAGCATGGTCTGTGCCTCAGCCGGCCAGTTGATTGTGCCTGCGTGACATGAAGTCTTTGGCCATTTCCACGGCTACAGCAGCATCACGGCAGTAACCGTCTGCACCGATGGCCTTTCCGAATTCTTCGTTCAGCGGAGCACCGCCGACCAGTACCACGTATTCTTCACGCAGACCCTGCTCGACCATCGTGTCGATCACGACCTTCATGTAGGGCATGGTGGTCGTCAGCAGAGCCGACATGCCCAGAATGTCGGGCTTTTCGTTTTCCAGCGCTTCCAGGTAGTTCTCGACCGGGTTGTTGATGCCGAGATCCACAACTTCGAACCCTGCGCCTTCCATCATCATCGCAACAAGGTTTTTGCCGATGTCATGGATGTCGCCCTTGACGGTGCCGATGACCATCTTGCCGACACGCGGCGCGCCTGTTTCGGCCAGCAGGGGCTTCAGGATTGACATGCCGCCTTTCATGGCGTTGGCGGCCAGAAGCACTTCGGGAACGAACAGGATGCCGTCGCGGAAGTCGTGCCCCACGATGGTCATGCCACCGACGAGGGCTTTGGTCAGGATGTCGTAAGGCTGCCACCCGCGTTCCAGCAGGATATTCACACCTTCTTCGATTTCCTCTTTCAGGCCGTCATACAGGTCATCGAACATCTGTTCGACAAGTTCGTCGTCGTTGAGTTCGGACAGGATGATGTCTTCTTCGTCGGACATGGGGCATTTCCCTGAGCTTGGCGGGCGCTCGGCCCGTGGTGGCATTTTTTTTGTTTTGGCCATTTCGTCGCAGTTCTACTGTGACGATTGCGACCTCGGCGGATACGGGACCGACCTATAGGTCGAATTATCACGGTCAGCGAGGTAATTTTTTGCAAGATCATCCTGCAGCTTTCTCATCTTCTGCGTCAGGCTGATGTTTTTTGTCGAATTTTCTGGCCGGTTTGGACGCTCGCCAGGCCGATATGCTCGGAATCAAGCACTTGTCAGTGTTTGGAGTTTCGACTAAATCTGAAATAAAGAACAAAGAGAGAACATATGCCAGCCCAACCAAAGCGTTCGGGGCGCGGGGCCGCTTCCAATGCCACGGGCCGGTTTGAGCGTTTTACAACCGAAACAACAGATGATGGCTGGGACTTGCCAGAGGACCTGCCCCCCCTGCGTACCGAAGTCAGGGATGAGATCGCGCACACGTTTATCACCTATAACAAGTCCCCGGATTTGCCCTTTGATTGCTCTATCAACCCGTACCGAGGATGCGAACATGGCTGTGTTTACTGTTTTGCCCGCCCGACGCATGCCTATCTCGGCTTGTCACCCGGGTTGGATTTCGAAACACGTCTGATCGCCCGTCCAAACGCGGCGGAAATCCTCAGGCGAGAGCTGTCTACGCGCAGATACAAAGTGGCGACGATTGCGCTTGGAACCAACACCGATCCATACCAGCCGATTGAGAAAAACCGCGAGATAACAAGAGAGTGTTTGAGGGTTCTGAGTGAATTTCATCACCCTGTGGGGATCGTAACCAAAGGTGCTCTGGTTGAGCGTGATCTGGATATTCTTGCCCCCATGGCGCGCAAGAATCTGGTGCGTGTCGGTATTTCTTTGACCACGCTTGATCCATCCCTGTCGCGCAAGATGGAACCGCGCGCACCGTCACCGCTGCGCCGGTTGCGTATGATCCAGAGATTGACCGAAGCCGGCGTGCCGGTGCGCGTCATGACCTCTCCGATTGTGCCGGGGCTGACCGATCACGAGCTAGAGCATTTGCTTGAGGCCGGTCAGGAAGCTGGTGCAGATGCCGCCAGCTGGATCATGCTGCGACTGCCCCGCGAAGTCTCGGCTTTGTGGCAGGAATGGTTGGATCTGCATGAACCGGGCAGAGCGGCGAAAGTTATGGAGCGATTGCGCGAAATGCACGGGGGCAGGGACTATGACCCGCGATGGGGGCACAGGATGCGAGGAGAGGGGACCTATGCCCAGATGATCGCTCAGCGTTTCAAAGCGGCCTGCAAAAGGCTGGGGCTCGCGATCAGAACACCGCCGCTCAGCACCGATCACTTCAGGCCCCCGCCGCAGCCCGGAGATCAACTTACGTTGTTCTGAAACGTGTCAAAAGCTGATCCCAAGCCCCACGGTGAAGCCATTCACCGTATCACTACCGTAGTACCGGACCATCAGCCGGGTGGTGGTGACCCAAGGCACCCACGTGTCTGAAAGATCGACCTCGATCCCGCCGCCAACGCGCGCCAACCAATCGGTGCCGAGCACAATCGATTGATCACCGATAAGATAAGAGAGGGACAGATCGCCGACCCAGCGCACAGGCCGTCCGAACATGCGTTTGCCACTGGGGAAACGATATCGGGTCCACAGAACGGCATTGGCTGCGGTCGATTGAATCAGAAGGTCTTCATCATCACCGATGGGCCAATATTCGATATGCGTATAACGCAGGCTGGCTTCAAACTCGCGATCATTTTCAAGCGGCAAATCATAATCGACGGTCAGGGATCCACCTGCACCCCCGGCCCACAATCCTCCGCTTTCGACGAAGTCGCGGTCCAGGCCCAGCCGGTTGGCTATAACTTGCGCCCCGACAGACGCATCGGATTGTGTGCGTCCAATCGAGATGTGCGCCATTGGTGTGAGTTTCCAGCGTTCGCCCAGGTCGAACTGGTACCCGACGCCACCCGTGACGGCGAGACTGGTCCATTTCAACGGAAGGGTCGTGGTGTTGCCCGTGTCGCTGAAAGTGAAGACCGGATCATACCGGGCATAACCGATATATCCTTCAAGATAGAGCGGGATGCCTTCGCTCAAGCGGAACCCTCCACCCAATTGCGCCGATTTAAAGTCGTACTCGCGATTGTCCGTGTTGGATTGCAGTGAAATCGCACTGGCTGAGTCATCCGGGATTCCTGCCAGGCTGAGAACCGCAAGCGAGCCTGCCGCGTATTCGCGCTGTACATCATTAAAGGCGTCTTCCAGCGGTGTCTGTGCGACGGCGGGTAGGCCGATTAACAGGAAAAAAAAGATAATAATGTTACGCATAAGGCCGTATGTCTGAGGAAAATTTCCGTGCGACACTAAGCTCAGCCTTGTTGTCTGCAAAGCTATGGCAAGGCTCCTCGCGCGGATTTCGCACCGGAGACTACATTTCGGTAACACCAAAAGACAAAGCCCCGGAGAACCGGGGCCTTGCTATGGGAACGTCCGATGGACACCACAGAAGAGTTAGCGGTTTTCGATATCCACATAATCCCGCATTGTTTCACCCAGATACAGCTGGCGCGGGCGGCCGATCTTGTTCTGAGGATCGGCAATCATCTCTTTCCACTGACTGACCCAGCCAACGGTGCGCGAAAGCGCGAAGATCGGGGTGAACATCGAGGTCGGGAAGCCCATCGCCTCAAGGATGATGCCCGAATAGAAGTCGACATTCGGGAACAGCTTCTTCTCGGCGAAATAGGGATCTTCCAGCGCCTCGCGCTCAAGTTCCTTCGCGACTTGCAGCTTGGGGTTGTCTTCAACACCAAGCAGATCCAGCACCTCGTCGGCGGACTGCTTCATCACCTTCGCGCGCGGGTCGAAGTTCTTGTAGACCCGGTGGCCAAAACCCATCAGGCGGAACGGATCGTTTTTGTCTTTGGCGCGCGCAATGTATTCCGGAATGCGATCGACGGTGCCGATTTCTTCCAGCATCTCAAGGCAGGCTTGGTTGGCGCCACCATGGGCCGGGCCCCAGAGGCAGGCGATACCGGCAGCGATACAGGCAAATGGGTTCGCACCCGATGACGAAGCCAGACGCACGGTCGAGGTCGATGCGTTCTGTTCATGATCGGCGTGCAAGGTGAAGATGCGATCCATCGCGCGGCTGAGGATCGGATTGACCTCATATTCCTCGGCTGGAACGCTGAAACACATCCGCAGGAAGTTCGACGCATAGTCCAGATCGTTGCGCGGATACACAAAGGGCTGACCGGTGTGATATTTGTAGGCCCAGGCCGCGATGGTTGGCATCTTGGCGATCAGGCGGTGCGAGGCGACCTCGCGCTGATGCGGGTCCGCGATGTCGGTCGAGTCGTGATAGAACGCGGACATCGCGCCAACCACGCCAACCATGATGGCCATCGGATGGGCGTCACGGCGGAAGCCGCGGTAGAAATACTGCATCTGCTCGTGCAGCATTGTGTGGCGGGTGATCGTGGTTTCGAACTTTTCCAGATCCTTGGACGCCGGAAGCTCTCCGTACAGCAGCAGATAGCAGACTTCGAGGAAATGCGATTTCTCAGCCAGTTGATCGATCGGGTAACCGCGGTGCAGCAATTCGCCCTTTTCGCCGTCGATATAGGTGATCGTGCTGTCGCAGCTGGCGGTCGAGGTAAAGCCGGGGTCGTAAGTGAACACATCAGCCTGGCTATAAAGCTTGCGGATGTCGATGACATCTGGGCCAGCGGTGGGTGAGTGTACCGGCAGCTCATAGGTGTTGCCATGGACAGTCAGGGTGGCTGTTTTTTGGCTCTCAGTCATGTGTATCCCTTCTTCATTCATGCGCATGTCGGTTCGCTGTCCGACCAAACGGGCAACGGCTGCGCGCAGTCGCGCAGTCCGGGTCTTAACGGAGCAGCGTTACCCGAATGTGAAACCGGGATCAGGTCGCTGCATCAGAAAGCCGCGCCAGGGTTTCATCCCGCCCAAGCACAAGCATCATGTCAAATACCGAAGGTGTGACCGCCCGACCTGCCAGCACCGCACGCAGCGGACCCGCCAGTTTGCCGAACTTAACCCCTTTCGCTTCTGCGAAGGAATTCAGGGCCTCCTCCAGTTCGTTCCGAGACCAGCTAACATTTTGCAGCTGCGGCGTCAATTCTTCCAGTATACCGTCGGATACCGTCGATAGCGCCTTTGCCGCCTTCTCATCGGGGGTGATGGGGCGTGAGGTGAGTGCAAATTGAGCTTTTTCAATGAGTTCCGGGAATGTCCGGGCTCGATCCTTGAGGCAATACATCGCACGTTCCAGATCACCGGATTGTGCATGGGTGAGAGCAGGCAGGCCCGCAGCCACCAGATAGGCTTCGATTTCTTGCCGCAGTGCAGCATCATCCGAGATGGCGATGTGCTGACCGCAAAGGTTTTCCAGCTTTTTCAGATCGAACCGTGCAGGGCTTTTGCCAATCCCATCCAGATCGAACCACTCCTGCGCCTGCGCGTCGGTGAAGAATTCATCATCGCCATGGCTCCAGCCCAGGCGGGCCAGATAGTTACGCATACCAGCGGCAGGGTAGCCCATCGCCTGATATTCCTGCGCGCCAAGTGCGCCATGGCGTTTCGACAGCTTCTTCCCGTCCGGACCGTGAATCAGCGGAATATGCGCCCAGACCGGAACGTCCCAATCCATCGCCTCATAGATCATCATCTGCCGGGCCGCGTTGTTGAGGTGATCATCCCCCCGGATCACATGGGTCACGCCCATATCATGATCGTCCACTACAACGGCCAGCATATAGACCGGTGTGCCATCCGAACGCAGCAGGATCATGTCGTCGAGCTGATCGTTGCGAATGGTCACGTCGCCCTGCACCTGATCGCGGATCACGGTGCTTCCGTCTTGCGGCGCTTTGATGCGGATCGCAAAGGGCGCATCCGGATGGGTCGATTCATCTGCATTGCGCCATGGGCTCCGGAACAGGGTCGATTTACCCTCGGCGCGTGCCTGTTCTCGAAACGCTGCGATTTCGTCCTGCGTCGAGAAACACTTGTAGGCTTTGTCCTCGGCCAGAAGCTGATGCGCCACCTCGGCATGACGATTGGCCCCTTCGAACTGGCTGATGACCTCGCCATCGTGGTCCAGACCCAGCCACTCCATGCCTTTCAGAATCGCGGCTGTCGCCT
Organism: Ruegeria sp. CF4; assembly: GCF_056537345.1. Classification (NCBI taxonomy): domain Bacteria; kingdom Pseudomonadati; phylum Pseudomonadota; class Alphaproteobacteria; order Rhodobacterales; family Roseobacteraceae; genus Ruegeria; species Ruegeria sp. CF4. The sequence continues at coordinate 719,989 of NZ_JBQFRJ010000001.1, forward strand.
CAGGGGTCGAGCGTTCGCGGTCGGTATCTTCAATCCGCAGCAGGAACTTGCCACCACGACCCCGCGCATAGAGCCAGTTGAACAAAGCGGTGCGCGCGCCACCGATGTGAAGAAATCCGGTGGGAGAGGGGGCAAAACGGGTGACGACCTGATCGGACATTGTGTGGATTAACCTTTTGGTAACCGTAGCGAGCATAGTTTGGCGACTATCTACCCAGCCCGAAGGACGGGGGCAACCATGCGTGTTCTGGCACGGGCCGAGGCCGCGTTACTGACCCAACGTGGGTATCTGTTTCCATGGGCTCCGGTTTGCCTGGCGGGTGGGATTGGTTGGTATTTCTGCCTTAAGTTCGAACCGGACGCTGCGCTTTATGTTGCCGTGACGGTTCTGGCATTGGTCAGCGCGGTCGCCGCCCGGTGGATGCGGGCGGCCTGGGCGCCGCTGGCGACCGGTGTTGCCCTTGTGGCGGCAGGGTTTCTGCTTGCGGGTGCGCGGGCACACACCGTTGCAGAGCCGGTCTTGCAATGGCGCTATTATGGCCCGGTCGAGGGGAGGGTCGTGGCGCTGGACCGCTCTGCGTCGGACGCGCCGCGGGTTACTCTTGATCAGGTGCGGATCGGGGACGTTCCTGCGGATCAGAGGCCCCGGCGCGTCCGGCTTTCGTTACATGGCGATTCTACGCATTTGTCGCCGGGGCAGAGGGTAATGACCACTGCACATCTCTCGCCACCGCAAGGTCCGGTCGAACCCGGTGGTTTCGATTTCCGCCGCCATGCGTGGTTTCAGCGACTGGGCGCAGTCGGCTACACTCGGGTACCTGTTCTGACGATCGCGCCTGCTGACCAGGGCGTTGAAGGCGTCCTGGTCACCGCATGGCGTATGGCAATTTCGGATCACGTGCGCTCGGTGCTGCCCGGCGAGGTCGGTGGTTTCGCCGCTGCCGTTACCACAGGTGACCGAAGTGGGATGGATCAGGCCGCGCTGGACAGGCTGCGCGCTTCGAACCTGGCGCATCTACTGGCGATCTCTGGGCTGCATATGGGGTTGTTGACAGGGTTTGTCTTTGTGGCCTGCCGCATGGGGCTGTCGTGCATTCCCTCTGTTGCTTTGCGCTTGCCTGTCCGCAAACTCGCCTCGATTTGCGCGCTGTGTTCCGCGACGATCTATTTGTTCCTGTCCGGCGGAAACGTCGCGACCGAGCGCGCCTTTGTGATGGTCTGCGTCATGTTGGGTGCTGTGCTTCTGGATCGCCGCGCGATCTCGCTGCGCGGAGTGGCAGTTGCTGCATTGATCGTCATGGTTCTGCGGCCCGAGACGCTGCTGAGCCCGGGATTTCAGATGTCTTTTGCGGCCACTACAGCGCTTGTGGCCGTGTTCGGTGCCTTGCGCGACCATGGTCATCTGCCCGGGCCCAAATGGCTGGGGCCGATCTGGGCGGTGTTGATATCATCGGGCGTTGCCGGGTTGGCGACAGCCCCGATCGGAGCGGCGCATTTTAATACGCTGTCGCATTACGGTCTGGTGGCAAATCTTCTTTCGGTTCCGATGATGGGCAGTCTGGTCGTCCCGGCGGCGGTTATCGCGGCGTTGCTGGCGCCGTTTGGGTTGGACGGCATAGCGCTGCATGTCATGGGGTTGGGATTGCAGTGGATACTGGCCGTGGCAGATTGGGTCTCAAATCTGGATGGCGCACAGAGTCACATATCCAACCCACCGGATTTTGCGTTGCCGGTTCTTTCAGGTGCGCTGCTGTGGCTCTTCCTGTGGCAGGGGCGCGTGCGTTGGCTGGGTGTTATTCCGGCGTGTTTTGCTTTGGCGATGTGGGGGCAGGGATACCGGCCTGACGCTCTTATAGCCGAAACAGGAGGCCTTGTCGGGGTGATGACCGAACAAGGCCGTGCTTTGAGCAAAGAGAAGGGTGGCGGCTTTGTCGCTTCGGTCTGGTTGGAGAATGACGGAGATTCCGCTGATCAGCCAAAAGCGGCAGGGCGTTGGCCAAATGCCTCGCGCGGCGTTCAGCGTTATTTGATTGGAGATAAAGAACTTGTGCACCTCACCAGAAAGCGTGCAGCGCTTGCATTTGATGAATGCGAGAGCGGGCAAATCGTGGTGGCTCCGGTTTCACTGGAGCTGAGAGGGGATTGCATTTTCTATGACCCAAACAAGCTGCACGAAACGGGGAGTCTGGCGCTTTCGAACGGACGACTGCTTAGCAGTGCCGAGGTGACGGGCGACCGGCTCTGGTCGCCCAGTACCCATCAGTAACTGCGGATCAGGCCAACCAGTCGGCCCTGAACCTTGACTTTGTCTTCGGGCAGGACGCGCGTCTCATATGCGGGGTTTGCAGCTTCAAGCGCAATGGCCTGACCCCGGCGGAAGAAACGTTTCAACGTGGCCTCCTGATCTTCGACCAGCGCCACCACGATGTCACCATTGTCGGCGGCTGAGGTTTCGCGGATCACCACTACGTCGCCATCATTGATGCCCGCGTCGATCATCGAATCTCCCCGCACTTCAAGCGCGTAGTGTTCACCGTGACCTGAAACCATCGTGCCCGGCACCGCGACCCTGTGCGAAACATGGCTGATGGCTTCAATCGGCACACCGGCGGCAATCCGGCCCATGACCGGGAGTTCCATTGCGTCGATCGTAACGGGTTCGAAATTGGCCGGGCGCGGACCTTCCGGGCGATCCCCTTCGATCACGCGCGGTTTGAACGCAGCGGTCGGCTCTCCACCAAGGCTTTCGGGAAGCTTGACAATCTCGATCGCGCGGGCCCGGTGGGCGAGGCGGCGGATAAAGCCACGCTCCTCCAACGCAGTTATCAGACGGTGGATACCGGATTTCGACCGCAAATCCAGCGCAGCTTTCATCTCATCAAAACTGGGCGGAACACCGTCCGCCTGCACGCGTTTATGGATGAATTCCAGCAAATCCAATTGCTTCTTGGTCAGCATCGCTCGCACCTCATCGTTCATGCGTTTTCTTTTGTTCTACGCATGTTCACGTTTTGTGTCAACGGATTTGCTAAATTGGCAGGTAAAGCACCTCTTCCCCGGCGGCGCGGGCGGGATCATGCGGCTGGCGCACCAGTAATGCGTTGGCCTGCGCCAAAACACTTAGAAGTGAGCTGTCCTGATCCTCGCACGCACGAATGTCGCCGTCGTCCAAGACCGCCCGCATGTAATGTTCTCGCGGACCATTTTCGGCAAGCGGCGCTGCAAGGCGAGCGCGTTTGAACGGGTTCAGAACCTGTTCGATTCCCAGCATCCGACGTACCATCGGGATCAGAAAGAGGTAGCCGCAGACCATTGCGCTGACCGGATTTCCAGGCAGGCCAACCATCGCGGCATCACCCAGACGACCAGCCATCAGCGGTTTACCAGGGCGCATACGAATCTTGTAGAATGAGCGCTCCATCCCCAGTGCTTCAGAGACATCGGCGACCAGATCATATTCACCAACGGACGCCCCGCCGATTGTCACCACTAGATCGGCGCCTTGCGCCAGACCAAAGGCAGTTTCCAGCGAGGCAACCGTGTCTTGTGCGATGGGCAGCACGCGTACATGTGTGCCAACGTCTTCCAGCAACGCCTTGAGGCCAAAGGTATTCGAAGCAATGATCTGATCGGGGCCGGGGGTCTCACCCGGCATGACCAGTTCGTCGCCAGTTGAGATCAGCGCCACCACCGGTTTCCGTGTCACCGGGACCGAGGCAATATTCATCGCTGCCATCAGCGCCATATCTTCTGGGCGGAGCCGTCGTGGCGCAGTAATCTGCGCACCAACGGCAAAATCCACGCCAGCCGGGCGTATGTTGGATTTTGGGCCCGGCGCATCCGTGATGGTGATCAGATCGCCGTGCCGATCTACGTCTTCCTGTATGACGACAAAATCGGCACCTTCGGGCACAGGAGCACCAGTGAAAATGCGGATCGCCTGACCGGGTCTCACTGTGCCGTCGAAACGCTTGCCGGCCGCCGCTTCGCCGACCACTTTGAACATGGCGTGCAGTTCGACTTCAGCGGCTTTGACCGCGTAGCCATCCATCGAAGAAGCCGCAAATGGCGGCTGATCACGGGTGGCAGAGATGTTCTGTGCAAGAATACGTCCCGAAGCTTCGATCAAGGGAACACTCTCAGCAGATAGCGGAGAGACAAGGTCGAACAGAAGGGCGCGTGCGTCTTCGACTGAAATCATGTCGCTTCGTAACGCCCTGATTTCCCGCCATCTTTAAGCAGAAGGCGAATCCCGCCGATCTCCATAGTCTTATCGACGGCCTTGGTCATGTCATATACGGTCAATGCCGCAGTCGACACGGCTGTCAGCGCCTCCATCTCTACCCCGGTTTGACCCGAAGTCTTGACAGTTGCCTCGATCTGCACGCCGGGCAGATCCGAATCCAGTGTCAGTTCTACCGCGACCTTGGTGACCGGCAGAGGATGGCAGAGCGGAATCAGGTCCGGTGTTCTCTTCGCACCCATGATCCCGGCAAGCCGGGCCACGCCCAGAACATCGCCCTTCTCGGAGCGACCTTCTGAAATAAGATCAAAGGTTTCCTGCGCCATCTTGATGTAACCCGCCGCGACCGCGACCCGGTCGGTCACCGCCTTATCCGAGACATCCACCATATGCGCCTGACCTTGGGCATCGAAATGGGTCAACGGCATCACATCACTCCGGGGATCAGCGGGTTGGCCAACAGGTTTCGGGTGGCCGAAGCCACATCATCCTGCCGCATCAGGCTTTCGCCAATCAAGAAGCAGCGCGCGCCATAACGGGCGATGTCGGCCAGATCAGTGGGCGTACTCAGACCGCTTTCGCACACGATGGTCCGATCGGCCGGAACCAGTTTTGACAGATGGCGTGTCGTATCAAGAGTGGTCTCGAAGGTCTTGAGATTGCGGTTGTTTATCCCGATCAAAGGACTTTTTAACTGGGTCGCACGCTCCAGCTCTTCAGCGTCATGGACTTCGATCAGAACATCCATCCCCCAGTCGAAGGCGGTTTGTTCGAGTTCTGCCGCCTGTGCATCCTCGACGGACGCCATGATGATCAGGATGCAATCCGCACCCAACGCACGCGCCTCGACCACTTGATAGGGGTCATACATAAAATCCTTGCGCAACGCCGGCAGCGAACAGGCCGCGCGCGCCTCCGTCAGAAATTCTTTTGCGCCCTGAAAACTGGGAGTATCGGTCAGCACCGACAGGCATGCTGCGCCGCCGTCTTCATAGGCCTGGGCCAACGCAGGCGGATTGAAATCCCCGCGGATCAGACCTTTCGAGGGGCTGGCTTTCTTGACCTCGGCAATCAGCCCGTAGCCGTTGCGCGTGGCATTATGCAGAGCGTTGGCGAAGCCACGCACTTCGGGTGCATTACGAGCCTCAGACTCCAGTGTTTCCAGCGACTTATGCGCCTTGTCTGAAGCGACTTCTTCCAGCTTGTAGGCTTTGATCCTGTCCAGAACGGTCTCGGTCATGCGGCTTCCTGTGTAATGCGTGCCAGCGCGTTGATCTTTTCGCGAGCTTTGCCGCTGTCTATGCTTTCCCGCGCCATGGCGACGCCTTCGCGCAAATCGTCGGCTGCGTCGGCGACGACGAGAGCGGCGGCGGAGTTCAGCAACACCGCGTCGCGGTAGGCCGAGGGCTGCCCGTCCAGCAGAGCGTGGAACGCGACGGCGTTTTCTTCCGGTGTGCCGCCGATGATGTCCTCGAACGGGTGAACCGGCAGGCCTGCGTCTTCGGGATGAAGCTCGACCTCTTTCACAATACCGTCCTCTACAGAGGCGACCCAGCTGATGCCCGTAATCGTCAGCTCATCGGTGCCGTCCGATCCGTGCACTAGCCAGGCATGTTCTGCGCCCAGAAGGCCCAGAGTTTCAGCCATCGGGCGTATCAGGTCACGGCTGAAAGCACCGGTCAGTTGGCGTTTCACGCCAGCCGGATTGGTGAGCGGGCCCAGAATATTGAAAATTGTCCGCGTCCCGAGTTCTTGTCGTGAGGGCATAACATGGGCAATCGCAGGGTGATGCATTGGGGCCATCATGAAGCCGATGCCGACCTCTTGTATCGCTTTTTCAACCACTTCTGACCCGACCATCACGTTGATTCCAAGCTGGCCGAGTGCATCTGCCGCGCCGGATTTCGAGCTCAGGTTCCGGTTGCCGTGTTTTGCAACCGTGACCCCGGCTCCTGCCGTTACAAAGGCCGTCGCGGTTGAGATGTTTAGGGTGCCTTTGCCATCGCCACCCGTGCCGACGATATCAATCGCACCTGCCGGTGCCTTCACAGCGTTGCATTTCGCGCGCATAACGGCGGCGGCGGCTGCATATTCGTCAACGGTCTCACCCCGCGTACGCATCGCCATCAACAACCCGCCGATCTGGCTTGGTGTCGCGGCACCTTCAAACAGGATGCTAAAAGCTTGTTCTGCCTCGGCGCGGGTCAGAGGCCGATCAGCCGCAGCGCCAATCAGCGGTTTCAGAGCGTCGCTCATGCGGGGACTTTCATTTCATTCAGGAAATTCTTGAGCAGGGCATGTCCGTGCTCGGAGGCGATGGATTCCGGGTGGAACTGAACCCCATGGATTGGCAGCTCTTTGTGCTGCAGGCCCATGATGGTGCCGTCTTCGAGTTCCGCCGTGATCTCAAGGCAGTCAGGCAAGCTTTCGCGTTCGACAACCAGCGAGTGGTAGCGAGTTGCCTCAAAGGGCGAGGGTAGCCCGGCGAAGACACCTTTGCCGGTGTGGTTCATCGTGCCCATCTTGCCATGCACGATCTCATGGCAGCGCACGACCTTGCCACCAAACGCCTGACCGATGGTTTGATGCCCCAGACAGACACCCATCAGCGGTGTTTGCGTCTCGGCCGCCGCCTCGGTCAATGCCAGACAGATACCGGCCTGATCCGGGTCGCAGGGGCCGGGGCTCAGCAAAATACCAGCCGGGTTCATCGCCATCGCTTCCTGCACGTCCAGCGCATCATTCCGGCGCACGACCATCTCGGCTCCAAGCTCACCGAGGTAGTGAACAAGGTTGTAGGTAAACGAGTCATAGTTGTCGATCAGCAGCAGCATTTGAGCACTTATCTTCTTATGGGCATTTCAGGCTGGCGATGCAGCCCGTTGCCACGGTATGATGTCGGGACATACATGCTCAGGCTTGTGCGGCAGCGTCAAGAGGACATACCCAACTTGGCGCAGCACAAGTGAGCACCGCGGAAGATGGTGTATGGGCGGAAGAGGCACGAAACAACGCGAGAGGCGAGATTTCGATGGGCGGATTTTACGGTGGACTGATCGCCGGGGCGGTCTCTGTACTGGCTTTGGGTGTTATCTTGTCGCTGACGACGCCTTTGTCGCGCAAACCCGAAGTGACGGCTGAGGCACCAGAGGTGGCTGAAGCGCCGGAACTTGCGCAGGCTGTCGAGATCGAAGAGGCCAGTGTTGATGCGGATCTGGTTGAGCTGCCGCCTTCGGGACCAGAAAGCCCCGATGCCGCGTCGGATTCGCTCGACGCGCTCTCCGGCATCGAGTTGGAACCGGGCCAGCGACCCGAACCCGTTGATGTGCCCGCCGAGTCTGAAACCCCTGAGCCGGTCTCAACGACCACGGTGACTGTACAGACGGACGCTCCTGCCGCGCCGCAGGCTCCTGCGTCAGCCCCTGCTTCACCTCAACCTGAGGCGGAACCCGAGGTCATCGCAGAAGCGCCTCCGCCGCCTGCGCCTGAGAGCGAGCCAGAGCCTGAAGTGGTCGCAGAAGCGCCGGAACCTGAGAGTGTCGAGACAATCCCTCCAGCGGAGAGTATCGATGAGGCGCCAGACAAAGAGTTGCCTCAGATAGCTGCTATTCAGCCGGATGCAATTGAGACACCCGAGCCTGAGACTGCGCCGCAGGACAATCCGATAGCGGTTGAGGGTGAGGAAGATACCCAGCCAGTATCTAAGCCTCGTGTCCGCACGTTGCCGCAAATCGGAGGGGATGGGTCGACTGGTTCCAGCACTTTGGTTGGCAAACGCGTTGTGCCGCTGACGGATCGCGACGATCCACCCGCCGAGCCGACGGATGAGACGGTTGCGGAAGCAAAAAAACCGATCGAAGAACATGCGGCAAACTTTGAGAACCCTGAGTCAAAGCCGCTGATGTCGATCATACTGATCGATGATGAAGGTGCCTTTGGTGCCGAAGCGTTGCAGGACTTCCCGTATCCGCTGAGCTTTGCCATCAGCCCAACTGATCCGGATGCCGCCGAGAAAATGGCCCGTCATCGCGAGGCCGGGTTCGAGGTGCTTGCGCTTGTTGATATGCACGAAGCGTCAACTGCGCAGGACGCCGAGGTATCCCTGTCCGTATGGCTGGACCAGTTACCCCATACGGTTGGCATCCTTGAAGGTATCGAGACGGGCATCCAGGGCAACCGCAAGCTGGCCGATCAGGTCGCGGCAATTGCAGGCGACAGTGGGCGCGGGGTGGTCATGCAGGACAGTGGTCTGAACACGGTGCAGAAATTGGCCGCGCGCAATGGCATCCCCTCAAGCGTTGTGTTCAGGGATTTCGACGGGGCCAAGCAGGACCCCAAGGTCATGCGCCGCTTTCTGGATCAGGCGGCCTTTCGCGCCGGGCAGGAGGGTGCTGTGGTGATGCTGGGACGCCTGCGCCCCGAGACGATCTCGGCTCTGTTGCTTTGGGGACTCGAAGACCGCGGCAGCCGCGTGGCGATGGCCCCGATCTCGGCCGTGATGATGCAAGAGGTTCAGCAGGACGACTCCGGGTCCTGAACATAAAACGGCGGCAATGATGTGCTGCCGTTCTTAGCTGTTCCCATTTCCAGTAAATCGCGCTGCATCGGCCGCCGCACGGCGGATCGCGTTCGATTTGTGGACGGTCTCCATATATTCCGCCTCGGGGTCGCTGTCATAGACAACGCCGCCGCCCGCCTGGATATAAAGCTTGTGGTCTTTGACGATGGCCGTGCGTAGGGCGATACACATATCCATATCGCCGCCAGCACTGAAATACCCAACGCCGCCACCATAGATACCACGCTTTTCGGGTTCCAACTCGTCGATGATCTCCATCGCACGCACTTTGGGCGCACCCGAAACCGTACCGGCAGGCATCCCGGCAAAGAACGCATCCAGCGCGTCTTTGTCCTCGGCCAGTTCCCCGACCACGTTCGACACGATGTGCATCACGTGGCTGTAGCGTTCGATGATGAACTCTTCGGTGGGGCGTACTGTACCGATCTTCGCGACGCGACCGGTATCGTTACGGCCCAGATCCAGCAGCATCAGATGCTCTGCCAATTCCTTCTTGTCGGCCAGCAGATCGACCTCGTTGGCCTTGTCTTCTTCGGGCGTTGCGCCGCGTGGACGGGTGCCTGCGATAGGGCGTATTGTGACTTCGTTACCGAAGACCCGCACGAGGATTTCCGGGCTGGCACCCACCACCTGAAAGCCGCCAAAGTTGAAATAGAACATGAAGGGCGACGGGTTTGTGCGTCGCAACGAACGGTAGAGCGCGAAAGGGGGTTGCGGGAAATCCTGCGTCCAACGCTGCGCCGGGACGACCTGAAAGATATCGCCTGCGCGGATGTATTCCTTGGCCTTTTCTACGGCCTCCATATAACCCGACTTGGTGAAGTTCGACACAGGCGGTCCAACTTCAATCGCCTCGCCCAGATCGCGCGTCTCAGCAGGCATCGCGCGTTCCAGATCACGCACGGCGTCCATCACGCGTTCTGCTGCTTGCGCATAAGCGGCTTTGGCGGTTTGGCCTTCGCTGACCCATGCGGGCGATACAACGGTGACTTCGCCTTTGACGCCATCTAATACGGCGATGACCGACGGGCGCAGCATGATCGCGTCCGGTAGGTCCAAGGGATCGGGATTCACATCCGGCAGGTACTCCACCAGCCGCACCATGTCATACCCCAGATAACCGAACAGCCCGGCAGCCGCCTGCGGCAGATCATCCGGCAGCGCGATGCGGCTTTCGGCCAGCAAGTCGCGCAGATTGTCCATCGGGTTGCCATTCTGCGGTTCAAACGCTTCGGCGTCGAACCGGGCAGACCGGTTCAGGGCTGAAGCTTCGCTATGACAGCGCCAGACCAGATCGGGCTTCATACCGATGATCGAATAGCGCCCGCGCACCTCACCCCCGGTCACCGACTCGAGCATGAAGGCATCCTTCTGCGCCCCCGTCAGCTTGAGCATCAGCGAAACCGGCGTATCCAGATCGGCGGCAAGGCGGGTATAGACGACCTGATTTTCGCCCGCGTCATAGGCGCGCGCGAAACTGTCGAAATCCGGTGTCAGGGCCATCTGATGTCTCTTCTAGTAGCTTGAACGCACTGCGTTCAGCGCTTGCTGATCCAGCACGGGGCGCGCACGCGTTTGAGCGTCACGCACGTAGATATCAAAAATGTTCTGTGCCAGCGCCTGATTCATCTGTGCGGCCAGCGCGTCCTGCATCCGGCGTTGTTCATCGGTCTCCGCCGGGGGCAGCTCTTCGTCCAGCCGCACGATCAGTGCAGTGCCATTGCCGGGAATGACGCGCAGCTCAGCAGGGTCCATTTCGAAGACCTGAGTCATGAAATCGACAGGCACGTCCTCAAGAAACGCGGTGCGGGTCAAAGCGTTTTCGACGCGGAAGGGCAGACCAGTCGCGGTGAAATCGCCATCCGTTGCAAGTTGCGTCAGGATCGAATTGGCCTGGTTTTGCAGTGCTTTTGCAGTCTCATCCTGCACCCAGGCACCGGCAACCCGAGCGCGCGCGCTTTCCAATGGTTCGGGACGTTCGGGCAGAACCTCATCCAAACGCATGGCGAAGAGCGATCCATCTTCGAGGAATGCGACCTCGGGGAAATCGTCTTCCTGAATGGCGACCGCGGCTTCGCGGAATCCGTCATAGGCGGCGACACCTTCATCGCTTTGTTGCGTCCAGTCGATCTGACCCAGCTCAAGCTCGGTCTCGTCAACCAGCTCTTCCAGCGTTGCACCGCCTGCCAGCAGGTCATTTATGTCTTCGGCCTGCGCTTCGATTTGACGACGTGCACGCTCGGCAGCCAATTCTTCGCGTAGCTCGGCTTCAGCTTCTTCGAATGTCACGTTGTTCGCAGCCAGCGAGCCGTTTATGCGGAACAGGGCAGGGCCGAAGGTGGACGGCAAAGGACCAACGACATCGTCGATCTCGGCAGCGAAGACTGCATCGGCGGCTTCGCCCAGATTTTCGCGGGTCACATCTCCCAAGTCCACATCGCTGAGATCAAGCTGACGATCGCGAACCAACTGCTCGAAATCGGCACCGCCAACTTCCAGCTGCGCCAACGCCTCGGTCGCCGCCTCTTCGCTGGGATAGGTCAGGCGTTCGACCAGACGGCGTTCGGGCTGCTGGTATTGATCTGCACGCTGATCATACAAACGGCGCAGCGAGTCCTCATCGACCTCAACCGTGTCCAATAACATCTCGGGCGACAGAATGGCGTAGGTCAGGCGTTTGGTGCGGGGCAGGGTAAAGCGATCGCCGTTTTCGTCGTAATAGGCCTGTACCTGCTCATCCGTTGGCTCAGCAACCGGAGTTTCAAGCGCATCGGCAGACAAAGTCGCGACGGTAAAGCTGCGGCGGGCGAGGACATAGTTCGACAACGTCTCGGTCATTGTCAGAGGCATCTCGACCCCGCTCGTGACCGCGCCCTGAACGATGGTACGCGCAGATTCCTTGCGCAGGTCAGACTCGAATTCAGCATCGGACATGCCGACCTGATCCAGTTGAAAGTCATAGGCTTCGCGGTCGAATGTGCCATCGACGCCCTGAAAGGCGGGGATCTGCACGATCTCGCGCTGCAGGTTTTCATCGCCAATCGAGATTCCGAGCTGACCTACCTCATTGTCCAGGGCAGCGAGTGCGATCAGTCGGGACAAGGCAAGTTGATCCAGACCCAGATCAATGGCCTGCGAGATTTGCATCGGCTGGCGGGTCTGGGCCTCGACCGCGCGAATTTCGCGCTGCAATTCGCGGAAATATTCGTCGACGGAAACACTTTCATCCCCGACCTGAGCCACGGTACGTACCGTGCCCGTCAGGCTGGTCGCACCGAATCCTGCAAGGCCCAGCATTAAAAGACCCATAAGGATCCATACAAAGGTCTTGGATAGGTTTTTCATGCCTGCGGCCATGGTGCCCTCTTGGTTGTATTGGCGAGTGTCTGCCCTGTTGGTTGCGGCCCTGAATACGATGCACGGCGCGGGGGGGCAAGCTCAGATGGACAAGCCCTGCAGCCGGTCGAATAATTGCGCGATACCGGCGCGGTCGAGATTGGCAAACGCGACCCTGACCTGCCGCTTTCCGGCCGGGTCATGGTCGGGCATGAACATCGTGCCGGGCAGCAGTAGAACCCCGGCCTCGGCCACCAACCGTTTCGCCAATTCGTCCGAGGGAATATCGAACGGGTGTTCGAGATAAGCGAAATACGCACCCAGACCCAGCAGACGCCATCCCTTTTCGGCAAGGCGTGGCATGCCTTCCGTGATCGCTGCGCGGCGGTCGAGGATTTCTTCCCGCTCGCCCGCGACCCATTGTGACAGGTTCTGCATGCCCCAGAGCGCGGCGAACTGCCCGATTTGACCGGGGCAGATCGCGACAGTGTCGAGAAACTTCTCAATCTCGGCCAACAGGGCAGGACTGGTCGCAATTGCACCGACGCGGTGACCCGTCAGCCGATAGGCCTTCGAGAATGAATAGAGGTGGACTTGCGTGAGGTCCCAGTTGGGCTGCTGAAACAGCTCATGCGGAGGGCCGCTGCGGCTGTCGAAATCGCGATAGGTCTCATCGACCAGCAAACGCAGACCGAATTCCTCTGCGAGGTCATAGAACGCGCGCACCAACCCAGCAGGGTATTCCACACCACCGGGATTATTCGGGGTAACCAGTGCAATCGCGCGCGTTTTATCGGTGATCAGAGCGCGCGCCCTGACTGGGTCGGGTAGAAGATCATCGCCAGTGGATAGGTCGATGGCCGTGACCCCGGCCATATCAAGCCACATTTTATGGTTGAAATACCATGGGGTTGGCAGGATGACTTCATCCCCTTGATCGGTGATTGCGGAAATGACGGCCGAGAAGGCTTGGTTACAGCCGGAAGTGATCGCCACCTGGGCGGCAGTGACACGTGCTTCGTAGTGGGCGCTGATCTGCGTGGCAAGCTCGGCCCGAAGATCATCGTTGCCCAAAACGGGGCCGTAGAGATGAGCGCTGTCTTGCGATACGGCGAATTCTGCCATCGCTTGTCGCAGTGCCAGTGGTGGCGGATCAACCGGCGCCGCCTGGCTGACATTGATCAGAGGCCGATCTTCGGAAAACGTAACGCCGTCAAGCCAGCGGCGCGCCTCCATCACCGGTGGGGGGAAGGTGGCGCTGGTGCGTGTCTGAGCCATGGCAGGACCGTCCTTTTGCGAGGCTCCGCCCCGCGATCCGAGGTTTTTTGAACAGCAATAAAGGGTCAGTCGGTGCCGCGATAGGGCTCAACATATTGCAGGGCCATGTCCCACGGAAAGAAGATCCACGTGTCCTGGCTGACCTCGGTAATGAAGGTATCAACCATGGGGCGACCTTTGGGTTTGGCATATACAGTGGCGAAATGGGCTTTGGGGTACATCTCACGCACGAGTTCCAGCGTCTTACCGCTATCGACCAGATCATCAATGATCAGAATGCCCTCGCCATCCCTCATCAAATCGGCGTCAGGAGCCTTCAGTACCTCGGCCTCGCCCTGTTCCTGATGGTGATAGGATCTCACGCTGACGGTATCGACGGTGCGAATGTCGAGCTCGCGGCTGACAATCATCGCAGGAGCCATGCCACCGCGAGTGATGGCCACGACGGCGCGCCATGCGCCGTCGTCGGGGCCTTGCCCGTCAAGCCTCCACGCCAAGGCGCGCGAGTCGCGGTGAATCTGGTCCCAGCTGATGTGAAAGCCTTTTTCGTGGGGCAGGCGATCCTTGGCGCTCATGTTTTAACCCTTCTCAACGTCTGGTGCGTCAACGGCTTTCATGCCGACAATGTGATAGCCCGAATCCACGTGCAGGTTTTCACCGGTCACACCACTGCTGAGATCAGACAGCAGGTAGAGCGCTGAGTTGCCTACGTCGTCGATCGTGACGTTGCGGCGCAGGGGCGAGTTATACTCGTTCCACTTCATGATGTACCGGAAATCACCGATGCCGCTGGCTGCCAGCGTCTTGATCGGACCGGCCGAGATCGCGTTCACGCGAATGCCATCCTTACCGAGGTCTTCGGCAAGATATTTCACCGACGCCTCAAGCGCGGCCTTTGCGACGCCCATGACATTATAATGCGGCATCACCTGCTCGGCACCGTAATAGGTAAGCGTGATGGCAGAGCCACCCTCGGTCATCAGCTTTTCTGCGCGCTGCATGACTGCGGTAAACGAGTAAACCGACACATCCATGGTCAGCTTGAAGTTCGCACGGCTGGTATCGACATAGCGACCGCGCAGCTCGTTCTTGTCGGAGAAGCCGATGGCGTGCACGACGAAATCCAGCTTACCCCATTTCTGTTCGAGTGCTGCGAACAGACCATCGATTGATTCTTCGTCGCTAACATCGCAGGGCAAAACGACCTCGCTGCCCAGTTGCGCCGCCAAAGGGTCGACGCGTTTCTTCAGGGCATCACCCTGATAGGAAAAGGCCAGTTCGGCCCCGGCGGCGGACAAGGCGCGGGCGATTCCCCATGCGATTGATTTGTCATTGGCCAGTCCCATGATGAGGCCGCGTTTTCCGGCCATCAACTGATTTGACATCTTCGGTTCTCCGCATGTCGTCGCGTTATGTCCGGTTGGTTTATGCCATTGATTGGTCTGCATCAAGGCCATGCGCTCTTGCCCGCAGCGGGTTCTCGCCTTAGGGTCAAGTTCAACTGTTTCCAGGGGATGGAAATGAACGAGCGCAGTGGCATCTTTGCCGGGGCCGATCCGTTTGAAATTGCGGGACGGTGGCTGGCTGAGGCAGAGAAGACAGAATCAAACGATCCGAACGCGATTGCGCTGGCGACCGTGGATTCAGAAGGTCTACCCAATGTCCGGATGGTATTGCTGAAGGAAATCGAAAAAGACGCGTTTGTCTTTTATACCAATTATCACAGCGCCAAAGCCCAGGAACTCGATGACGCCGGCAAGGCAGCCTTCGTGATGCACTGGAAATCTTTGCGGCGTCAAATTCGTGTTCGTGGTACAATCACCCGTGAGGACGGTCCGCAGGCGGATGAATACTATGCATCGCGCTCGCTCAAGAGTAGACTAGGGGCTTGGGCGTCGCATCAGTCGCAACCGCTTGAAAGCCGTGCAACTCTGATGGCCGAAGTGGCTAAAGTGACGGCGAAGCTGGGAACGAATCCGCCGCGCCCTAAATTCTGGGGTGGGTATCGATTGGTGCCTGTTGAAATAGAGTTTTGGGCCGACGGAGCCTTTCGGCTGCATGATCGGTTTCAGTGGAGACGTGACGGTGACGCATCTAACTGGCAAGTGCAGAGGTTAAATCCGTGACGTTCGCGTATCGTGAAATGCAACAGTCGGTAAACAAAGGCTTTTTTCAGCTTGAATTTGCGGGCCAATACCATAAACAACAAACCCTTAACGACTTAGTAATCTTCGTGATGGGAAAACAGTGCCAGAAGATCTGAACAGCATGTACCGCGTTCGTGGACACGTAAAATGGTTCGACCCCGCCAAGGGGTACGGATTTGTTGTGTCCGACGAAGGTGGGCCGGATATTCTGTTGCACGTCAACGTCTTGCGGAATTTCGGTCAAAGCTCGGTCGCGGACGGCGCCGGGATCGAGATCATGACACACAAGACCGACCGCGGTGTTCAGGCGGTCGAGGTCGTCAGTGTGGATCCACCGGTTCGTGCCGAGACCATGATGCTTGCCGATTTTGCCGAGCTTGATCCGAACGTGATCGGAAGCGCGCCGCTCGAGGCTGCGCGGGTCAAATGGTTCGACAAGGGTAAGGGTTTCGGGTTTGCGAACGTGTTCGGCAGCAGCGAAGACGTGTTTCTTCATATTGAGGTTCTGCGTCGCTCGGGCCTTGCTGATCTGCAACCGGGCGAGGCGCTGGCCATGCGGGTCATCGATGGCAAGCGCGGGCGCATGGCCGCTCAGGTGCTAGCCTGGGAAGCGGCACTGAACAGTTAAGCAGTACATGAAGAAATTCGCGACAGCTCTAATTGCTCTCACGGTTCTGTTCTCTGGGACCGCCTGGGCCGAGTGTCGTGCTGACCGGGTTGAGCTGCGAAATGATGCGGCGCAGGTTCGGTTCGACATCGAACTGGCAGTGACCCCAGAGGAACGGTCGCGCGGATTGATGTTCCGTGAGAGCATGCCCAGCCGGTCGGGGATGTTGTTTATCTTCGATCCGCCGCAACGCGTGGCATTCTGGATGAAGAACACACTGATTCCGCTCGACATGATTTTTGTGGATCGCGCTGGCGCGGTGACGCGCGTGCATGAAGGGGCCGTTCCTGGCGATCTGACCCCGATCGAGGGCGGCGATTCGGTCTATGCTGTGCTTGAAATCAATGCAGGGCTCGCTGCACGCTATGGCATTCGGCCCGGAACTCAGATGCGACACGAAGTTTTTTCGCAAGGTCCCGCAATTTGGCCCTGTTAGGGCTTTTCAAATCAGATTGCCGCGTTTAGGAAGGCGCACGGTCCGGGGCGTGGCGCAGTCTGGTAGCGCACCTGTTTTGGGTACAGGGGGTCGTAGGTTCGAATCCTGCCGCCCCGACCACTTCTCTCTGTTTACACTGGCGTTCCGCCGAAAGTGTTGTAGAGCCGCGAAAAATCGCGATCCAAATCCTTGCTTTCTACCGGAATCCTTAGCGTTTTACCGCTTTTCTGCGGAACAAGGAAAAACAACTCGGCATCCACGCGATAGCCTTGTTGGTTTTTTGTCGAGCTCAGTCGCGTCACGATCTGAGGCAAATTCTGTGGATAACCGTCATAGCTGAGAATCAGATAGGCGGTGGCCTGAGGGGACAGCGTCTCGTGGCACTCATAGCTGTTCGAACTGGTTTTCCGATAGCTGTCACCGGGGCCTGAACAATCTGTCTTGAAGGTGTTGAACAGGCTTTCTGGATAACTTGGGAACTGAGCACTGCGCGATGCAAGCAGCGCCTCTTGTGATGTACAAGACACGGTCAGGGCCAGAAGGGGCAACAGAAGCAGCAGGCGCATGGTGGAATAAAATCCCGTACGGAAAAAACACAACACGCTGACTATGCCATGTGTTCAACACAGTAGACGATGATTCTCTGATAGTGTTCTTGATGGCCGCGCGCTTGATCAATTTCGCGTAACTGTGGCGTTCAAAACGGGAAATCAATTTGGGACTAATGGCTCGTGCGTGATTGATCCGGGCGACCGGCCTGTGGAGGAATCATCGACCGGCGATTTCCCGCCTGTTTGTCAGATTGGGTCAAGCCAAAAGATTTCAAAAATGACCCAAAAAGCCCGTTGACCAACTATGGGTATATACGTCAGATTGTATAAACCGATGAACGAGCCACTAAATCTGGTAGGTAATGACCAGAAGCGGGCGTCGGGCAAGGGACGGACAGCAAACCAATATAACGTGCGACCGCGTAAGCGGTTCTGCGCTGTAACGGGCAGCGCTAGGTCCTTTGTGCCTTTGTTGAATCGGTTGTGCGGGCGGCACCCCGCAACACAAGATTTGGTGTCGGGGTTGAAAATTTTGGACAACGTGAAGCTGGGGCAGCGGACATGAAGATTGAAAGAAAATTCACCAAACCGGGGCAGGATGCATATGCCGAGCTGGATTTTGTGTCCGCAACGTCCGAGATCCGCAATCCGGATGGCACCATCGTGTTCCGCTTGGACGAGATCGAGGTTCCCGCGAAGTGGAGCCAGGTAGCCAGCGACGTCATCGCGCAGAAGTATTTCCGAAAGGCGGGTGTTCCGTCCAAGCTGAAAAAGGTCAAGGAGAAGGACGTCCCTGAGTTCCTGTGGCGCTCTGTTCCCGCTGATGACGCTGAATTCGATGGTGAAACTTCGTCAAAGCAGGTGTTCGACCGTTTGGCTGGTGCTTGGGCCTATTGGGGCTGGAAGGGCGGCTATTTCTCGACCGAGGACGACGCGCGCGCTTACTTTGATGAGATGCGGTATATGCTGGCAACCCAGCGCGCCGCGCCTAACTCGCCGCAGTGGTTTAACACCGGTCTGCACTGGGCATATGGAATCGACGGTCCGGCGCAGGGTCACCATTATGTTGACTACAAAACCGGCAAGCTGACCAAATCGAAATCGGCTTACGAGCACCCGCAGCCGCATGCGTGCTTCATCCAGTCCGTAGATGATGATCTGGTCAACGAAGGCGGTATCATGGATCTGTGGGTGCGCGAGGCGCGCCTGTTCAAATACGGCTCAGGTACCGGGACCAACTTCAGCCATCTGCGGGCTGAGGGCGAGGCGCTGTCGGGTGGCGGCAAGTCCTCGGGCCTGATGGGCTTTCTCAAGATCGGTGACCGCGCCGCCGGCGCGATCAAATCGGGCGGGACAACCCGTCGGGCAGCAAAGATGGTAATCGTCGATGCGGATCACCCGGATATCGAGCAATTCATCGAGTGGAAAGTGATCGAAGAGCAGAAGGTTGCCTCGATCGTTGCGGGATCAAAGATGCACGAGAAGATGCTGAATGGCATTTTCGAGGCCATCCGCAGCTGGGACGGTGCGCAGGACGATGCGTATGAGCCCAACAAGAATGATAGTTTGAAGAAAGCGGTGCGTGAGGCGAAAAAAGTTGCGATCCCCGAAACTTACATCAAGCGCGTGCTGGACTATGCGCGGCAGGGTCACGACAGCATCGAGTTCCCGACTTACGACACGGACTGGGATTCGGAGGCCTATAGCTCGGTCTCGGGTCAGAACTCGAACAACTCGATCCGCGTGACCAATGCGTTCCTGACCGCTGTCGAGAAAGATGCCGATTGGGAACTGATCAACCGCACCGACGGCAAGGTCGCTCGCACCGTCAAGGCGCGGGACCTTTGGGAGAAAGTTGGCCACGCCGCTTGGGCCTGTGCCGATCCGGGCATTCAATTCCACGATACCGTCAACGAATGGCACACATGCCCCGAAGATGGTGAGATTCGCGGCTCGAACCCGTGCTCGGAATATATGTTCCTCGATGACACGGCCTGTAACCTGGCGTCGATGAACCTGCTGACCTTCCTCAAGGATGGTGAGTTCCAGGCGGCGGACTATATGCACGCTTCGCGCCTGTGGACCCTGACGCTGGAAATCTCGGTGACCATGGCGCAGTTCCCGTCGAAGGAAATCGCGCAACTGTCCTATGACTTCCGTACTTTGGGTCTGGGTTACGCCAATATTGGCGGTCTGCTGATGAACATGGGCTACAGCTATGACTCGGACGAGGGCCGGGCGATCTGTGGCGCGCTGACCGCGATCATGACCGGTGTGGCTTATGCGACCTCGGCGGAGATTGCAGGCGAGCTTGGCCCGTTCAAAGGATATGAGCGCAACGCCGATCACATGCTACGCGTCATCCGTAACCACCGCCGTGCGTCGCAAGGTGTGACCGACGGTTATGAGAAGCTGGCCGTGAAGCCGGTGCCTCTGGACCACGGCAATTGCCCGGACAAACGTCTGGTCGATCTGGCCATGTCGGCTTGGGATGAGGCGCTGAACCTCGGTGAGAAGAACGGCTACCGCAACGCGCAGGCCACAGTTATCGCACCGACCGGCACTATTGGTCTGGTGATGGACTGCGACACAACCGGGATCGAGCCCGATTTTGCGCTGGTTAAATTCAAAAAGCTGGCCGGTGGCGGTTACTTCAAGATTATCAACCGCTCGGTGCCTTCGGCGCTGGAGAAGCTGGGCTATTCCTCGGCTCAGATCGAAGAGATCGTGGGCTATGCGGTTGGGCACGGCACCATCGGCAACGCACCGGGGATCAACCACACCTCGCTGACCGGTCATGGCTTTGGGCCGAATGAACTGGCCAAAGTGGACGCCGCACTGGAAAGCGCCTTCGACATCCGGTTCGTCTTCAACCAGTGGACACTGGGCGAGGATTTCTGCACCGGCGTTCTGGGCATCCCGGCGACCAAGCTGAACGACCCGACATTCGACCTGCTGCGCCATCTGGGCTTTACCAAGGCGGATATCGACGCGGCCAATGACCACGTCTGCGGAACCATGACGCTGGAAGGCGCGCCGCACCTGAAAGAGGAACACTACGCGATCTTTGACTGCGCCAACCCGTGCGGCAAGAAAGGCAAGCGTTTCCTGGGGGTTGATAGCCACATCACTATGATGGCGGCGGCGCAGAGCTTCATCTCGGGTGCGATCTCGAAGACGATCAACATGCCGAACGACGCGACCATCGAGGATTGCCAGAAGGCCTACGAACTCAGCTGGTCGCTGGGTGTGAAGGCCAATGCGCTGTACCGCGACGGCTCAAAACTGTCGCAGCCCCTGGCCGCGGCGCTGGTCGAGGATGACGACGAGGCAGCGGAAGTGCTGGAAAGCGGCTCGACGCAGGAAAAAGCTGTCGTTCTGGCCGAGAAAGTGATCGAGAAGGTTGTGGTCAAGGAAATGATCCGCAGCCACCGCGAGAAACTGCCGCATCGCCGCAAGGGTTACACTCAGAAGGCAATCGTGGGTGGCCACAAGGTCTATCTGCGCACTGGTGAGTTCGAAGACGGCAAGCTGGGCGAGATCTTCATCGACATGCACAAGGAAGGCGCTGGCTTCCGGGCGATGATGAACAACTTTGCCATCGCCGTGTCGGTTGGTCTGCAATATGGCGTGCCGCTAGAAGAGTTCGTGGACGCCTTCACCTTCACCAAATTCGAACCGGCAGGGATGGTGCAGGGCAACGACTCGATCAAGAACGCGACATCGATCCTAGACTATATCTTCCGTGAACTGGCTGTGTCCTATCTGGACCGCACCGATCTGGCCCATGTGAAGCCCGAAGGCGCGACGTTCGACGATCTGGGCCGTGGCGAGGAAGACGGATTGTCGAATGTGTCTGAGATCAGCGACAGCGCGGCGACCAAGTCGTTGGAAGTGCTGAAACAAATCAGTTCGACTGGCTATTTGCGCAAGCGTCTGCCGCAAGATCTGATGGTCTTTAACGGTGGTCAGGCTGACGTAACCGGCATGGCAGAAACCTCAGCCGCTTTCGAAGCACCTGCTGAAACGGCAGTCGCAACCGGAATGGACGCCCGCACCAAAGCCAAGATGCAAGGGTACGAGGGCGATCCCTGCGGTGAATGTGGAAACTACACGCTGGTGCGCAACGGCACCTGCATGAAATGCAACACCTGCGGCGCGACAAGCGGGTGTAGCTGAGTTTAGCGCCCCGGCAACCCGGGGTGCAGGGGTCGGATAGCTGCCACAGGTACCGACCCCGACGAATACGGAGCAAGGCGCTGAGACTTACCATCGATGCCTTGGTCCACTCGGCCGACATGCCCGTGTTGGCCGGGAACAGGGTGGGGCGGAATATTTGCTCCCTCCCACTCTCTCACGGGGCGGGTGCGCTCGCCCCATGCGCAGTCCAGGCCGCAGGCAAAAAAACACCGGGCGGTCAACGAAATGAGCCTGGAAGGCGAAACTGACAGGGGGCTTCGGCCCCCTTTCTTTTTTGGGCCGCCGAGTCGGTCTTTTCAGCAGACCCTTGCCGGATCGCACGCCTTTCATCGGGTAAAGCTTGCCTAATCTTCAGTTGGCCGTTTTGCCCGGCAGGGCTTTGCAGATGCGACTCAGTCAAACACGCAGAGATTGGCCTGAATGGCTTGGGATCGCGGAATGCGGGTGACCTGTGTGATCAAGAGGCGTTTTGTGGTGCCTGTCCGGACGAGAAATACACCTAAAACACACTCAGGAGGCACAAATGGAACCGAAGAAACTGGCGATACTTTCCACTCTGGCTTTTGGACTGCCGATGATGGCTCTGGCACAGGGAACGGCTGACACAAATGGCGACGGGGTTCTGACCATCGAAGAAGTGCAGGCGGTTGTACCTGGCGTCGATGCCGATGGCTTTGCGCTGATGGATGCCAATGGGGACGGAGCGTTGGATCCCGAAGAGATCGCGGTCGCGCAGGAAGCAGGGTTGCTACCGCCATCCAACGGGTGAACGTAGCGATAAAGAAGGCAGCTCGATATGCATCGAGCTGCCTGTTTTCAACATCTTACGTAGGCAAGTGAATGTTGAACCTGCTGCGCAGTTCAGCATCCAGAACCGGATCGAACCGAGCCATGGAAGGGGTCGCCAAGATCTCTTCCTTCCGAGCGATGGCCTTTTCGATCAGATCGGGCTTTCCGAGTTCCGCCCACTCCTTGGGCGAGGTCCGGTCGCCGAAAGTCGGATAGACGTAATCTGCCTGCATCCGGCTGAGCGTCGCATCCGTACCCAGATAGTGCCCGGGGCCACCCATGCAGACCTCGGCGATTTGATCCAGCGCGAGCGTTTCATCACTGACCTCAATGCCGCGCACGCAGCGCTGCGCCTGACCGATCAGATCATCGCTGAGGATGAGGCTTTCATGGCAAAAGCCTAGCAGAGAGGCGTGCATGCCAGCCGCTTCGTACACCATGTTCAGACCCGACAGGCCTGCCATGACGTTGGAACACATCTGCTCCCACCCGGCTTGCATATCGGGCAGTTTCGAGTCCGATGCGCCCGCAGCGGCACCGCCGGGCAGATTATAGAAGCGATGCATTTGCGCACATCCAGCGGTCAGCAAGGCTTGCTCGCCTGATCCGATAGACATCGCGCCCGTCCGCAGGTCGAGGCCAAAGGGCCAGGTGCCAAAAATCGCCGGAGCACCGGGACTTACGGCGTTTACATAAACCAGTCCAGCCAGACATTCAGCGGTAGCTTGCATGATCGCTCCGGCGATGGTTGAGGGCGCGGTAGCACCGGCCATGCCAGCGGAAAGCAGCAGAACGGGCATCCCGGCCTTGATGCATTCCTCCATCACTTCGCAGCTTTCGGTCGCAAATTTCATTGGCGGAACAACAAAGCAGTTCGAGTTCGACACGAAAGGTCGCTCGCGATAGGCGTCCTCGCCACCGGCAATCATGTGGATCAACTCCATTGCCGGTGCGACATGGCTGGGTTCTGTGAAAGAAGTGCCGATGTGTTTGAAGGTACCCGAACATGCGGCGTAGATCGTGTTCAGGTCCATCTCAAGGTTGTCGGGGATGTCGCGGCACACCATCGGTCTTTGAACAAAGTGAATGTTTTCAAGTTGTTCGCAGATGCGTGCGGCGTCGTGCAGGTCCTGAACGGTCGAATCACGGTATTCCAGCCCTTGGACATCAACCATGCTGACCGCAGCACCGGCCGTGCCATAGTGAACCTTGGTACCAGACAGTTCCAGATCGGTTTTTCCATCCCGACTGTAGAGTGTAACCGAGCGATTGGCCTTGGCAATCGTATCTTCCACCAGCGCACGCGGAAAACGAATGCGGCCATCGTCGCCCAATGTGCACCCGGCGGCGGTCAGATAATCGATACCGCTTTGCGGCGCATCTGCCAGACCGATGGTTTCGAGCGCCGTCAGGGCAGCCTCGTGGATGCGCTCGATCTGGGCCTGGGTCAGGACATTGAGGACACCGCCTTCCATTCCGGGACGGATGGGGCGGAGATGCTCTGGCAGTGCCGTGGCGCGGGCAGCACGGCGCGCAGCGCGCCCACCACTGCGGGAGGAAGTACGGGTTTGATCGTTCATAGAGTTGAGTCCGGTTCTGAGATTGCAAGCGTATATTCAGGTGCGATCAGCGTGTCGCTGGCCTGCCGCGTGCCGCACGTCCCCGATCCGCACCAATGGTGCGGCTGATCAGGCGTATTTTTCCGACATCACTTTGCATGCGTGTCCTCAGTCTGGTGTCCTGAGTGTTCCAATACCGGGCGACATAATCTGTCCCGTTTGCGACTTGGGTATGGATATTTTTTATCAGAAATTAGTCATGGAACCACAACTAAGCGTGAGAAAATGTTTTTCCCGTTACGCTAGAAATCTGTTACTCTGTACATAGTTAATTAACGAAAGCGCGAGAGTTTAAGTTATAATCATTGCTGCAAGGTGTTGAAACGCAGCCCCGCCAATCCGCCCAGACCGGCACCATAGGTTCGGAGGTCTGAATGAAATCGATAAAGGCCACACTTGTCGCAGTACTGTTCGCGGTGGCTGGACCCGTTTTGGCTGAGGATTGGACCGGTGCCTATGCCGGGTTCAGTTTTGGTTATGCGGACGTAGATGGATCTGGTGGTGCAGGGGGCAACGGTGGCAGCTTTGGACCGCTTATCGGTTACGACTACGATTTTGGCAATTTCGTTCTGGGTGGTGAACTGGAATATAACCGCCTGAACCTTGATCTGGGTCAGTCTCAGGGAAGCCTCGATAGTATGTCTCGCCTGAAGCTGCGCGGCGGGTACGATTTTGGCCCGGCCCTCGGCTATGTGGTGGTGGGCACCGCACGCGCCAGTACCTCGGGTGATAGCGACACGGCTGCCGTTTACGGGATCGGTGTTGCCTATCCGCTAGGCGATCGGTTCGTCATCAGTGGCGAGGCTTTGCGACAGGATTTCGATGATATTCCAACCTCGGGCCGAGGTCTGGATGCAAATGTGTTCAATTTGCGGACCACGTTCCGGTTCTGATCCGGGCATCAGGCGGTAGCTGTCTGAACTCCTCCGGCCAACTGCGCAGCGAAATCGCAGAGCAGTTTCAGCGAGGCGGCAAACTTCTCATCCGCTATCGTCATGGCGACACGGACGTGTCCGGCGGCGGCGGTCCCAAAACTCTCACCGGGCATAACGGCGATGGAATGGGTGTCCAATAGTGCGTTGGCAAAGGCTTCTCCGCTGAGGCCGGTGGCGCGGATATCGAGCATCAGGTACATCGCTCCTTGTGCCGGGATCAAACCAACGGCTTGTTGCGCGCCCAGCACTTCAAGCGCCAATGCGCGGCGACGTCTAAATGGCTCGGATATCCGATCTTCCAGTTCGTGACCGGCGCTCAGGGCAAAGCTGGCGGCGTCCTGAATGAAACCGGGCACTCCGTATGTCGTATGGGTGGCAAGGTTGATCAGGTGCTCGATCACCTCCTCCGGCGCGACGATCCAGCCACAGCGTGAGCCTGTCATGGCATGCGATTTCGACATTGATCCGATCACCAATGTACGCTCGGCCATGCCGGGCAGGGCGCGCGGCGAGACATGGGTGCCGTCCCAGACCTGAGTGTCATAGACTTCATCCGAGATCAGCCACAAATCGCGGCGCTCGCAAAGCTTCGAAATGGCCGAGAGCGTTTCGGTGGAATACACCACTCCCGTTGGGTTGTTCGGCGTGTTGATCAGCAGCGATACCGCGCCGTCAGCGGCCGCGTCGATATCCTGCGCGCGCGGTTGAAACGCATCTTCTGCACGGGTTGCGATGGGTCTGGCAATAGCACCGGCCCCGCGAATTGTGCCGGGATAGGTGGCATAATAAGGATCGAGATACAGGCCAACATCACCAGGATCGCAGAGCGCCGTATGCGCAGCGAATAGCGCGGCCTGTCCACCCGGCGTAATCATTACGTTGTCACGTGTTGTTCTGACCCCGGTGCGCAGCTGAACGCGGGCAGCGACTGTATCGCGCAGCAGGTCTGTGCCGGGCACCATGGCATAGCCGGTGTGACCGTCACGGGCAGAGGCATCCATCGCAGCCAGAATTGAAGGATCGGTTCGGATATCATGTTCGCCAATGGTCAGTTCGGTGACCGCGCGACCTTCGCCGATCATCCGGCGCGCGCGGTAGAAAACGTCCCATCCATCCGATCCACCGCCTGTCAGATGCGTGATGCGATGCGATAATTTCATGACGCGCCCTCCGGTCCTTACGCCGAATGGGGCAGAGCGCCGCAGCTTTGTCAATCAGCTTCGTGGCGGCAAGCCAGATTGCACTTTCTTGGTCAGCGATGCGCGGACAATGTCGTACGAGGTGACCAGACGGTGCCGCATCTCGTCGACTTCGGTTTCCCAAGGCAGCCGGACCCAACTGCGGTGAAAATAGGGGGCTTTGGTGCCGATCCCGGCATCAATCAGCATCTGCGCGGTCTCTATGTCGGGCGTCTTGATCGAAACTCCGTCGCCGACCGAACCGACGCAGGCGAACATCTTGCCGCCAACTTTCCATGCGTCGTGGCCGCCACCCCAAGGGTCGGAAAGTTCGGCACCGGGCAGGTCTGCGCATACGGAATTGACGTAATCACGGGTCATGGTGGGCAGACTGCCGCTGAGGGCGCTAAAACTTAAGGCTTGGCTCAAAACCGATCCCGTGCTAGGCAAAGCGCATGAACCGGAAAACTTGCATCATTATCTGCTGCATTACCTGCTGATTTCTCAAGCGGGCCGGTTTCTTTCGTTTTCATCTCTGAGACAAGTTGCTAAGCCCGCGCCAACGCGTGACGTATATGCTGTTTCAGGAGCACGACCAGATGACGACGATCAAACTGCACAACACAAGGACACGGACGAAAGAGGATTTCGCGCCGATCGATCCCGACAATGTGCGGATGTATGTCTGTGGTCCGACGGTCTATGACCGGGCGCATTTGGGGAATGCACGGCCTGTGGTTGTGTTCGACGTGCTCTATCGTTTGTTGCGGCATGTGTACGGTGCTGATCACGTGACCTATGTGCGCAATTTCACCGACGTGGACGACAAGATCAACGCCACCGCTCTGGCGCGTAAGAAGGCCGGAGCCGAGGGTTCGCTTGAGCAGTTGGTGCAGGAGCGTTCGGACGAGACCATTGGCTGGTATCTTCATGATATGGGCGCGCTTGGGGCGATGGAGCCGAACGCGATGCCTCGTGCCACAGAATATATCGCGCAGATGATTGCGATGATCGAAGACCTGATCGCCAAGGGGCATGCCTATGTCGCCGAGGGGCATGTTCTTTTTGCGGTGGATAGCTGGAAGGAGCACTACGGCGCTCTTTCTGGACGGTCGGTCGATGACATGATCGCGGGCGCTCGGGTTGAGGTTGCGCCTTACAAGAAAAACCCGATGGATTTTGTTCTGTGGAAGCCGTCGACCGATGAGTTGCCCGGCTGGGACAGCCCATGGGGCCGGGGGCGTCCGGGCTGGCACATTGAGTGCTCGGCGATGAGCTATGAGCTGTTGGGCGAAAGCTTTGACATTCATGGCGGCGGTAACGATCTGATGTTCCCGCATCACGAGAACGAGATTGCTCAGAGCAAATGCGCCCATCCGCATGGCGAATTCGCGCGTGTCTGGATGCATAATGAGATGCTGCAGGTCGAGGGCAAGAAGATGTCCAAATCGCTGGGCAATTTCTTCACCGTTCATGACTTGCTGGAGCAGGGTGTGCCGGGTGAGGTGATCCGGTTTGTGTTCCTGCAGACCCATTATCGCAAGCCGATGGACTGGACCGAGAAGAAGGCACGCGAAGCCGAGGCAACGTTGCGCAAGTGGCGGGCGCTGACAGCAGGCATCGAGCCCGCTGCCACCGCGGCACCTGCGGTCATTGATGCGCTTGCAGATGACATGAACACGGCAGGTGCCATCGCTGAACTTCATCGTTTGGCTGCTGACAGCAACGCTGCTTTATTGCTGGCGAGTGCACAGGTAATCGGGCTGTTGACGGATGAAATGGCAGCTTGGGCGCATACCGCCGTGGCTGATCTGTCATCCCACGCAGAAAAACTGGCCGATGCGCGCGCTCTTGCGATGCAGAACAAGGATTTCTCTGAGGTCGATCGCCTGAAGGCGGCCTATGTCGCCGCAGGGCTGGAGGTTCGGATGAGCAAGGACGGTGTGGAATTGGTGCCAGGTGCTGGCTTTGATGCCGCGAAGTTGGAGGCGGTCGAATGACCAAACAGCGCCTTTATCTCTATGACACCACCTTGCGCGACGGGCAGCAGACGCAAGGCGTACAGTTCTCGACCGCAGAGAAGGTACAGATCGCGCAGGCTCTGGATTCGTTGGGGCTTGATTACATCGAAGGAGGCTGGCCCGGGGCGAACCCGACTGACAGCGCCTTTTTTGATGCCGCGCCCAAGACTTCGGCCTGTATGACCGCGTTTGGGATGACCAAACGCGCGGGCCGATCGGCGGAGAATGATGACGTTCTGGCTGCTGTGATGAACGCGGGAACACCAGCCGTTTGTCTCGTGGGGAAATCGCACGATTACCACGTGACCCATGCGCTTGGTATCACGCTGGAGGAGAACACCGAGAACGTTCGTGCCTCGGTCGCGCATATCGTGGCGCAGGGGCGGGAGGCTCTGTTTGATGCCGAGCATTTCTTTGATGGCTACAAGGACAAACCGGAATATGCGGTTGAAGTCTGTCGCGCTGCGCTCGATGCGGGGGCACGGTGGGTGGTTCTGTGTGACACCAATGGCGGGGCCTTGCCGGCAGAAGTCGGGCGGATCGTGTCTGAGGTGATTGCGGCCGGTCTACCCGGGGATCGGCTGGGTATTCATACTCATAACGATACCGAAAATGCCGTGGCGTGCTCGCTGGCTGCCGTTGACGCGGGCGCGCGGCAGATACAGGGGACGCTGAATGGTTTGGGAGAGCGCTGCGGTAACGCCAACCTGACCGCTTTGATCCCGACGTTGATGCTGAAAGAGCCCTATGCCTCGCACTATGAGATCGGAGTGAAGCCCGAGGCTCTGGCCGGATTGACGCGGATCAGCAGGATGCTGGATGATATCCTGAACCGCGTGCCCAGCAAGCAGAGTGCCTATGTCGGCGCGTCGGCTTTTGCGCATAAGGCCGGGCTGCATGCCAGCGCGATCCTCAAGGACCCGACGACCTATGAGCATATTGATCCCGCAAGTGTCGGCAATGCGCGCATTATTCCGATGTCGAACCAGGCTGGGCAATCGAACCTGCGCAAACGGCTGACCGATGCAGGATTGGCCGTTGAAGCGAGCGATCCGGCGCTGGGGCGTATTCTGGAGCGGATCAAACTGCGCGAGGCCGAGGGCTATTCCTACGACACCGCGCAGGCCAGTTTCGAACTGTTGGCGCGGGATGAGTTGGGGCAACTGCCCGAATTCTTTGAGGTCAAACGATATAAGGTGACCGTTGAGCGCCGGAAGAACAAATACAACAAGATGGTCAGCCTGTCCGAGGCGGTCGTTGTTGTGAAAGTGGATGGCGAGAAGAAGCTGTCGGTGAGTGAATCACTCGATGAAAGCGGCAGCGATCGCGGCCCGGTGAACGCGCTGGCGAAAGCTCTGGCCAAGGATTTGGGGCAGTATTCGCAGATACTGTCGGATATGCGGTTGGTCGACTTCAAGGTGCGCATCACTCAAGGCGGGACCGAGGCGGTCACGCGCGTGATCATCGACAGCGAAGACGGGCAGGGGCGGCGTTGGTCCACAGTTGGCGTCAGTGCGAACATTATCGATGCCTCGTTCGAGGCGCTGTTGGACGCGATCCAGTGGAAGCTGGTGAGCGATTGCAGCCCGCAGTCAGCGGCAGCCGAATAGCGTGGAATTCGACGACGACATCAAGGCCTGCGCGGCGCTGGTGCACCGCGCTGATCCGGACCGGTTCATGGCGGCGATGGCGGCGCCGGTCGCAGCGCGGGCGGTTCTGTTTCCGATCTATGCGCTGAATGTCGAGGTGGCTCGCGCGCCCTGGGTGACGCAGGAAAGCATGATCGCCGAAATGCGCCTGCAATGGTGGCGCGATGCGTTGCAGGAAATTGCTGAAGGCCCCATCGTGCGTCGGCATGAGGTTGTTACGCCGTTGTCGCGTGTACTCTCTCCGCATCTCGCGGCGCAGCTGGATGAGTATGTGGCTGTAAGGCGTTGGGATGTTTATCGTGATCCGTTTGAGGATGAAGATCATTTTGATGCCTACATAAACCATAGCGCCGGGACTCTGATGGTTGTATCCGCGCAGGCTTTGGGCTCGGCAGACGAAACTGTGCTGCGCGACTTTGGCTATGCGACGGGGATTGCAAATTGGCTGCGCGCCATTCCCGAACTTGAAGCGCGCGGTCGCATTCCCTTGCTCGATGGTACACATGACGGCGTTCGGGCGCTAGCGCAAAAGGCGCTGGACCGATTGGCACGGGCGCGTTCTGTGCGCAATGAGGTCTCGGCCCAGGCGCGGCCTGCGCTCTATGCAGGCTGGCAGACGGAATGGGTACTGCAGAAGGCTCTGACCCAGCCCGGGAGCGTGGCTTCGGGCGCGTTGGCGCAGGGTGAAATCCGCCGCCGGTTTTCCCTGATGAAGACAGCAGCAACCGGACGCTGGTAGGATCAGGCAGTTTGGGGGTCTGATGGTCTCAGGACCAGCCACAACAGCGCGCCGCCCGCAAGGGTCAGCAGCGGGATCATGGCGAGGTTGACCGCCGTCCAGCCTTCGACCGCTGAACCGCCCGAGCAGTTCATTAACCCGCCAGACGCAAGCGAGGCGAAAGTCACGCCGCCAAAGACCAGCAGGTCGTTCAGGCCCTGCATCCGTCCGCGTTCGTGTACTTCGTGCGAGTCGGCCAGCATGCTGGTGGCGCCGATGAAGCCAAAGTTCCAGCCGACGCCCAGCAGGATCAGAGCGGCGAAGAAGTTACCAAGATCAACACCTTGCAGGGCGACAATGCCTGCGCCGCCGAGGATGGCCAGACCGAGGGCCACGATCTTTTCGACCCCAAACCGCGCGATCAGATGGCCGGTGAAAAAGCTGGGAATATACATCGCCAGCACGTGGCTGGTCACGATATCGGCTGCATCGCCCTCGGTATATCCGCATCCGACAACGGCCAGAGGTGTGGACGTCATCACAAGGTTCATCAGCGCGTAAGAGACCATGGCGCAAATGATGGCCACAGCGATGCGCGGAGTTCTGAGCAGCTCTAATCGTGTGCGGCCTTTGGGTTCATCCTCGGTAGGTTTCGGCGGCGTGGGGATGTCGAGGAAGAAGAACAGGGCAGAGCCAACCACATTGATCGCGATCACGGCCAGATAGGTGCCCAAAAACGGGATCACATAGGCCTGCGAGGTCAGCTTAACGATCTGCGGGCCGATGATAGCAGCTGCGAGCCCTCCGGCCATGACGTAAGAAATCGCCTTGGGCCGGAATGCGTCGGACGCGGTATCGGCGGCGGCAAAGCGATAGAAGCCATGCGCGCTCATGTAGATGCCGGTCAGAAAGCTACCGATCAGGAAGATCGGGAACGAGCCGAGGTAAAGGCCATAGGCGCCGATAACCCCGCCTGTAGCACCCGCGGTCGATCCCACAAGAAACCCGGCGCGGCGCCCCCAGCGCTGCATGATGGCCGAGATCGGTGTGGCGGCCAGCATCGAACCCAGTACGATCAGTGAAATCGGCAGCGTTGCAAGGCAGGCGTTGCTGGCCAGCGATTGACCGGCAAGCCCTCCGACGATGAACATCATCGGCATCTGCGCACCCAATATCGCCTGCGCCGCCACCAAAACGGCGACGTTGCGTTTGGCCTGACTGTCGTTGGGGGTGGCAGCGATCATTGTCATGAGCGAATGGTTATCTACGATTGAGACTCGGCACAAGCGGGTTGCATATGCGGCACATCAGCCTAACGTGCGGACAAGGATCATTTATCGGAGAGCGCATGTCCGTCGGACGCATCATCGAAACACCGGACTGCGTAAATGAAGGGGCCGAATGGCTGGCCGGGGCTTGCCCGAGGATGGCTTATGCGATGGCGCAAACAGGCCCTCTGCCATTGCGGCGTAAGCCGGACGGGTTTGCGCAGCTTCTCAGTGCGATTGTCAGTCAGCAGGTCAGCGTAGCCTCGGCAAATGCAATCTGGAAGCGATTGCAGGTCGCCAAATTGACCGGCCCGCGCAAGATCATGCGGGCAACGGATGACGACCTGAGAGCGGTGGGTCTCAGCCGTCAGAAAATCCGCTATGCCCGCGCGTTGGCCGAGGCGCGGATCAATTACAAAGCGCTTCGCGATGCACCGGATGACGAAGTGGTCGCAATTCTGACCGAGGTACCGGGGATCGGTGTCTGGACCGCTGAGATTTACGCCATGTTCTCGCTGGGCCGTGCCGATGTGATTGCACCGGGTGACTTGGCCCTGCAAGAGGCCGCGCGCATCCTCTACGACTTACCAGAAAGACCAAAAGACAAAGAGTTGCGCCAGATGGCCGAAGCGTGGTCGCCGTGGCGATCAGTTGCGGCACGGGTGCTGTGGGCCTATTACCGGGTCGCAAAAGACAGAGAAGGGATCAGATGACACGGGTTTTGAATGCGCTCCGGAAAGAGCCGGTTTCGGGGGATACACGCTCGGTCGTGGTGTTTGTGCATGGCTATGGCGCGAACGGTGCTGATCTGCTGGGGCTGGCTGATCCTCTGGGTGAGCATTTGCCGGATACGCTGTTCGTGGCGCCCGATGCGCAGGAACAAATCCCAGGCATGCCGAACGGCTTTCAATGGTTTCCGATCCCGTGGATTGATGGCTCGTCCGAAGAAGAGGCGCGGCGTGGCATGGAAATGGCGGTTGAGGATTTCAACGCATTCTTGGACGCGCTGATGGTGGATGAAGATGTCCTGCCAGAGCAGGTCGTTCTGTTTGGCTTCAGCCAAGGCACCATGATGAGCCTGCATGTCGCCCCGCGCCGCGAAGACCCGGTGGCCGGGATCGTCGCCTTCTCGGGCCGTTTGCTGGAACCAGACTTGCTGCCGGACGAAACCGTGAGCCGCATGCCAATTCTGCTGGTCCATGGTGACGCCGATGATGTGGTGCCGCCGCAATCACTGCCCGAGGCCGCCGAGGCGCTGCAAACAGCCGGGTTCAAAGAGATTTATGCTCATGTGATGAAGGGCACTGGCCACGGCATCGCGCCGGATGGCCTGAGCGTCGCGCTGGCCTTCATGCGCGACAAGCTGAGTCTGTAAGATGATCGTCATCCGCCCCATGATGAGAGAGGATGTGGCAGACGCCTGCAGCATCCTCAATCAGATCATCGAGATCTGCGGAACGACAGCGTTTGAGTTTCCATTCTCTGAAACACTATTTGTCCAAAGCTATCTCAAAGGGTCTGACAAGCTTTGCTGCCATGTCGCGCTGGATAACAAAGGTCAGGTGGCTGGCTTCCAATGGCTCGGGATCCACGAAAGCCTGCCGGATGATTGCGCCGACATAGCGACGTTCACCCGTCGAGAGCCAGCGTTGAAAGGGGCAGGGTGTGCATTGTTTGCGGAAACTGAGAAATTGGCCCGTGCTCTGGGTTTCAACAGCATCAACGCGACCATACGGGCCGATAACACTCTGGGTCTGAATTACTATGAAAAGATGGGTTTTCGCGATTTCTCGGTAAAATATGGCGTGCTACTTCGTGACGGGACTCCGGTGGATCGGATATCCAAACGTCTCGATCTAGGTTAATCCCACAGATGTGCCTCGGTAAACTCAACTGAATTACCTGAAGGATCGCGCACATAAAGCGAGTGCGCGCCACTGGGCCAGTCAAACTCGGCG
This sequence comes from Ruegeria sp. CF4, assembly GCF_056537345.1. Lineage (NCBI taxonomy): Bacteria > Pseudomonadati > Pseudomonadota > Alphaproteobacteria > Rhodobacterales > Roseobacteraceae > Ruegeria > Ruegeria sp. CF4. The sequence goes on from NZ_JBQFRJ010000001.1 coordinate 753,561, forward strand.
TCCACCGGTACGTTCCAGTCAAGCAGGTGCCTTCGCATCACTTCGATCTCGGGTCGGGTCAGAACCAGACATACATGGCCGGGTCCGCGCGCGCCGTGAGGTGGGACAGGCAGATCGGGGTTCAGTGGTGGCTTTTCGGTCTTGTCCGCATTGAAAATCAGCAGGACCGAGCCGCCGATTCGATAGAAGACGTGCCTGTCAGACACCCGCTGAATCTTCGAAAGTCCAAGCAGCTCACCATAGAACCGCTCGGCCGCGTCCAGATCATCCACGTAAAGAGCTGCTTCTAGTATCGCTGACGGGGCGGGTATGTCGGGCGTTACTTTCATGAAGCCAGTCTAGCATTTAGGGGCAGTCCCTGTCATCGGCGCGGACGTCTGTCCCGTTTGCGCGATGGTGCGGCGCTTATCTCTGGCATCGGCAGGCTCTCCCACTGGCCGGGCTCAAGGCCGTCCAAGGACCAGTCTCCGATCCGGGCGCGGATCAGGCGCAAGGTCGGATGGCCTACAGCTGCCGTCATGCGGCGAACCTGACGATTGCGACCTTCACGGATCGTCAGTTCGATCCAACTATCCGGTACTGTCTGACGGACACGGATCGGCGGGGTGCGCGGCCAGAGGTCTGAAGGCTCATCAATTAAACGCGCTTTGGCGGGACGCGTCAGACCATCCTTAAGCTCAACGCCATCACGCAGCGCCTTAAGTGCGGCTGCGTCGGGTAGGCCTTCGACCTGTACCCAATAGGTTTTGGCCATCTTGTGCTTGGGATCGGATATCTGTGCCTGCAGCCGCCCGTTATCGGTCAGCAGCATCAAGCCCTCACTATCTCGGTCCAGCCGCCCGGCTGGATACACGCCGGGCAGATCGATGAAGTCCGACAGTGTGGCGCGGGGCGAGTCGGCGTTGGCGCGGTCGGTGAACTGCGGCAACACATCGAAAGGTTTGTTGAAGCGGATGAACCAGGACATGCCACCGCCATAGCGTCCGGGCCACATCTGCGCAACCTGTGGATAAGTGTCACTTATCTGTTACGGATTCGTCCTAACCAGTACCCGAGATGTTGTGTGAACTCGGCACTTGTCAGAGATTTAACACGATATATAGTTAACTTAAGGCCGGGGCGGGTGTTCCCCGCTCTGATGTCACAAACGGGCAGTACAGAGCGAGGAGCGATTCTGATATGGACGGAGACTTCAGGACCGAATTTGTCAGGGAACCCGGTGCGCTGAGGCATCATCCGGCATTGGTTCTGAACGCCGATTATCGCCCGCTTTCCTATTATCCGCTGTCTCTCTGGCCCTGGCAGGAGGCCATCAAAGCGGCGTGGCTGGACCGCGTGGACATAGTTGCCGAATACGACGAAGTGGTTCGAAGCCCAAGTACCGAGATCCGAATACCCTCGGTCGTTGTTTTGAAAGATTATGTAAAACCCAGAAAGCGCGTGGCCTTCACGCGCTTTAATTTATTTCTGCGGGATGAATTCAAGTGCCAATACTGTGGCAGCCGCGGAGAGCTTACTTTCGATCACGTCGTTCCGCGTGCGGCGGGTGGTGTTACCAGCTGGCAGAACGTGGTTGCTGCCTGCAGCCCGTGTAACCTGCGCAAAGGGTCGAAATCGCTGCGGCAAGCCAGGATGTCTCTGAACAAACCGCCGCGTCAACCTGATGCTGAGGCCCTTCGTAATATTGGCCGTAAATTCCCGCCAAACCACCTTCACGACAGTTGGATCGATTTCCTCTATTGGGATGCGGAGCTGGATCAGCAATAATCGCCTAGCGCGCTCGCCAGGCAGCAATCCAGATCAATGCAAGCGCGCTTGAGAGAAGCCCGTTCCAACCAGCCATGGAAATTCCGAGCATCTCCCACGGGATGTCGTCGCAGCGTACCAGTGGGGCAGACATGATCTGATCCAGCAATTCCTCGGCGCTCAGCCCACCGATTGGGCCAGAGGTGCACGTCGAAGGGCCCTCCCACCAACCTTGTTCAACGCCTGCATGGAACAAACCGATCCCGGCGGTTGTTGCGGCGGCGAGCGCACCTAGCAAGGGCAAAGGGCGGATGCCCGGAAACGCAAAGGCCAGCACACCCAGTATCACAACCATCCCATGCGGATAACGCTGCCATATACACATTTTGCAGGGAGCCAGTCCGCCGATGTATTGAAACGCCCAAGCACCCAGTAATAAGGCAGCCGACCCTGTGGCGGCCAGCAAAATCAGTGATTTCCGTGTCATAGGTAACGTACCAGGAAGAAACCTCCGACCAGCAACACGATGAATATCGTAAATACCAGCCCAAGTCGTTTTTCGATGAAGTCTCGGATCGGTTCGCCGAAGCCCCAGAGCAAACCAGCCACGACGAAGAATCGCAGTGCCCGCGCGAGTATCGATGTTGCGATGAAGGTTCCCAACGGCATCCCGGTCCAACCCGACATGATCGTGATCACTTTGTAAGGGAACGGCGTAACTCCGGCGGTGAGCACGGCCCAGAAGCCAAAATCGTTGAAGCGGGTGTTGAACTCTTCCATGGCATGGGCCTTGCCCATGGCTTCCAGCACAGGTTGGCCGAGGCTTTCATAGAAGAAGGCACCGATTGCATAACCCAGAATTCCCCCGAGAACGGAAGCCACCAGCGCGACCGAGGCAATCAACCATGCCCGAGACGGGCGTGCCAGGATCATGGGAATCATCAAAACATCCGGCGGGATGGGAAAAAACGAGCTTTCTACAAAAGCGACAACCGCCAGCGCCCAAAGCGCGTGAGGATGCTCGGCCAGACGAATGGTCCAGTCATAAAGTGATCGCAACATAAGGTACAAGTATCCCGGCAATTGTTGGGCCAAGCCAAAGCATGCACCTGCAGAGGGGTCAACCTCTGTCATTTAAACAAACGTGCCAATGGTTGTTTTTTGCCTCTGGACCTTCCGTCAGTTGAAGGCTAATCCAAGTGACGTGGCCCAAGTGGCGGAATGGTAGACGCAGGGGATTCAAAATCCCCCGCCTTCACGGGCGTGAGAGTTCGAGTCTCTCCTTGGGCACCACATCAATCATTTCAGAGCAATATACGCTTAAAAAATAGGGTTCTGGGCTGCTCTTCAGAAAACCTGTCAGGCGAAACACCTGGTTTTCTGATGCGAAACTGAGCCGCACATATCGACGTTCAACCAGAAGATCTGAACCTGGCAAGCAATCTTTCTGCCGATATCGTTGGCGGGTCGGTGACAAATCCCTAATACCCGGTCATTTCAAGATAACCGCGCCCGCTGTGGCTGCCTGAAATGGTTATCGGGCCTTCCCAATACTCGAAGCTTGTACCCATCCAGGATCGGGGGGTCAGGGCGGCTACTTCAACATCAAGCTCACGATCCGGCACCTGAACGCGCCATCTGGTCGGAATGTCGCGCTGCGCGACCGGACTGGTCCCGAGGGCCGTGAATTTGACCGACCCATCTGGCAGCGCCTGCGTCTGGCCATCCGCGTTGATCCATGTCGCGGCGGTGAAATCGCCGCGCGCACCGCGCAGGCGGAAGGCCATCAGTTTGTCTCCGCCGTTGAAGCTGAGCGAGAACCAATCCCAGCCGCTCTGATCTTCGGCCAGCGGTTGCGAGGACCACTCGCGGTCCAGCCAGCCCTGACCGGTCACAGAGATATCACGGTCCGGCAGATGTAGGGTGCCCTCGACGCTGTAGAAAGGTTGCGAGTAATAGAAGCTGGCTTGCCCGTCGGCGGATTTAATAGAGTATCCGTCTTCTCCGTGGAACACCAGCGGACCCTGCGCTTGAAGACTTAGATCATAGCCGAAATCATTGCCGTTGGCGGTCAGGTCCATCGAACCCTCGATGTCTCCGCGCATGTGCCATTCGTCGATCCAGGCTTCGAACGGATTTGCGATGACACCTGCCTGACCAACGCCCCCGCGCGACAGGCGTTCGGTGAAATAGTGCGCATCAGGCGTCGTGACCGCGGCGTGGCCCATCCAGATTTGAGGGCTTTGCCATCCGTCGGCTTCCGACGGTTTCAGCGCCGAGCGAAACAAGGTCCATTGGATGCCATAGTCGCGCCCGTCCTCTCCGGTTAGATTTGCGGTCAGATACCACCACTCGATCCGGTAGGTTGAGTGCGGGCCATGATCGCGGGGGAACTGGAAACTGTATCCAGCGGCTGGGCGATCGAATCCATCGGCGCTGCCACCTAGCCCGGCATAGCCTTGCGCCCAGGCCGTAACCGGGAGCAGGAGGAAGAGAACGAGGGCTTTAACGTTCATTTGCGAAAACTCTCAGCAGGGCGGCAGGGGGCAGGCGGAGCAGCCGCCAAGCGGGCAATGCCGCCGCGAGGGTCGCGGCGATCAAGGTTAGCAGAAACAGTCCAATCCAGTCGCCGGGAAAGAGGTGCATCGGGAGCTTCCAGCCAAAGGCCTGGACGTTGATCACTGTCAACAGAACCCAGGCAAGCACCAACCCAAGCGGTAGCGCCAGACAGGCGGTCAGGGCGGCCAGTAGTACGCTGCGCAGAAGCTCCAGCCGTGCCAGCTGCGCCCGTGTGAGCCCTAAAGACCAAACCGGTGCGACCTGCGGCAAGCGTTGTGTCCACAGCGTCAGCAGGCTCGTCAGGATCGCAAAGCCCGCGACCCCGAGCGTCAAGATGTTCAGGGCCGAGGTCACGACGAAGGTTTTTTCGAATATCGCCAGTGATTGGGCTTTCATTGCTGCCTGGTGGACAACTGCGCGAGCTGGCAGATCGAACCGCTGCCGCAGGGTTTGGGCCAGATCGGTTGCGCGGTCTGGCGCGATACGGATACCAAAGCGTCGGTCGTCCGTGCCGGGGGCGATCTGATCGAGAATGGGCATCGCAACGATCGCCTGTCCGGTGGGGTTACCATAGTCGGAATACACGCCAGCGATGCTCAGTTCATGTTCCGGCGAGAGCGACAGCGTATCGCCGGGCCATAGATCGGCGCGGCGGGCGAGTTGTTCATTGATCAACACATCACCGCGTAGCAGGACATTATCCCATACATCGGTTGCTTGGGCGATCAGCGGCCAATTCTGGCGATAGGTATCATCATCGACGATGCCATACAGAAACAATGGACCTGTCTCATGCGGCAGTTCGGTGCTGCGAATGGGTAAGATTGCCGCGACTTGCTGGTCCAGCCATTCCGCTATCTGCGCGGCCTGAGCTTCGTCTTGTGCAGTCACGTAGAGCTCGGACGTCAGGCGCTGGTCGAGCCAGCCGATAAAGGTGAGCCGAAAACTCGAGACCATCGTGCCCACGCCGATGTTCGCGGCGAGCGCCAGAAGCAATGCCATCAGCGCGAGTGAGAGGCCCGGCAACTGCGCGCGCATGTCGGCCCAAACCCATTGCGCTAGCGGGCCTTTTGCCCGACGTGCAAAGTAAGAGAGGATTGCGGACAGCAGTGCGGGCAGGGTCAGGGCGGCACCCGTCAACACTCCGGCCAGCAGTGCGAAACCTGATAGCAAACCACCGGCTGCGAAAAAGATGATGATCCCAGCGGCGATCAATCCAAGCCCCAAGGCTCCGCTGAGGCGCGCGGATCCCTGACTGCGCCAAGCTTGCAAACCGGGGCCTGCTAGAATTGGCATGCGTGACAGCCGCCACAGGGCGTGGCCGCTGGCGACAAGGGTGCCGCCGATTGCCATGGCAAGCCCCGCCGCGATCCATTGCGGGCGCAGGGATATCTGTCCGTCGACCGATGCGCCGTAGAGCCCGCGCAATGTGACAGCAACGTCGGGCAGCAGTGCGCCTGCCAGGAAGAAGCCCAGAATGAGGCCCAGGATGCCTCCGATCAGGGCGATGAACAGCAATTCGCCCAGCACGATGATCACCAGTTGTTTCAGTGGCAGCCCCAGCGCGCGCAGGGTACGGATCATGCCGCGTCTTTGGGCAAAGGCCAGTCCGACTGTTCCGTGGACAATGAACAGGCCGACCGCGAATGAAAGCAGACCAAAGGCCGTCAGGTTCAGGTGGAAACTGTCGGTCAGTTGCGCGGTGTCCATTTGCGCCGACGCGCTGATGCGTTGCAATTCAGGTGCGACCTCAGACAAGGGCGGTACCGCGCGGGGCTGCTGGGGCAGGATCACCAGTCGCGAGATTTGCCCCGGACGCCCCAGCAGACGTTCGGCCACGCCGATATCGGTAAGGATGAGATCCGGGGGCAGGGCGGTGGTCTCAATCACAGGCGGAAAAGTCTCCGTCACCTCGAACAGGGGGACAAGGTCGGGAGCCATAATCAAACGCCCCGGCGCGGTCAGAACATCGGAGGGATCAGGGGGGGTGGTGCTTTCATTGACTTCTGTAACAGCGGGCAAGGCAGGATAGGCCACCATATCGACACCCATCAGTCGTAGGCGGCGCTCTCCCACGCGCAGTGGGCCTTCGAGAACCGCGGCAACCTGCCAACCGGTGCGCCTGAGTTCGGCATATTGCTGAAGAGTGATGGTGCCACCGGGATTCTGAAGCTCATCGAACTGCCCGATGACGAGTTGAGCATTGGCGCGTGCATAGCTGGCACGCGCTTCGGCGTTGATGGCCTGAACGGCGGACCAGAGACAGGTGGCCAGAGCAATCCCCGTCAGCAACGTCACCAGCTGCAGTGGATGCGCGCGCCAGTGAGATAACAGAGACTGAACGGCAGGACCAATCATGTAATGCGACCACCCGCCAGATGCGCGCGTCGGTCGAGCCGCGCGGCAATCTCGTTCGAATGCGTGACAAGCAGCAACGCTGCACCCGTATCGGCCACCAGAGACAGCATCAGATCCAGCACGACGGCACTGGCCGTTTCGTCCAGATTGCCGGTGGGCTCATCCGCAAGCAGCAGTTTGGGCCGCGTTGCCATGGCGCGTCCGATAGCAACGCGCTGCTGCTGGCCGCCCGAGAGGCTTTCGGGGTATCGATCCTTCAGCTCGGACAACCCGAGCCGTTCGCTCAGATGCTCGATCCACTTGGTGTCGGCACGCTCCGCAAGGCGTGCATGAATCGAGAGGTTTTGCGCGACTGTCAGCGACGGGATCAGGTTGAACTGCTGAAACACCAGCGACAGACTGTTGCGACGCAATGCAGCGCGGTCAGTGTCATTCAGCGGCGACAGCGGTTGACCGTCCAGAGTGATCTCTCCGCCGTCAAACCCATCCAGCGCCGCGACCAGATGCAGAAGGGTGCTCTTGCCACTACCGCTTTCGCCGGTCAGTGCCAGTGTTTGACCTTGTTCCAGACTCAGCGAGACATCGTTCAGAACGGGTCGTCCTCCGGCATAAGATTTCCGGACGTGATCAATCGACAGCAGCATGCGTGGCCTCATCTGGTTTGGTCACAATGTGCAACGCAACCCGGCAGTGTCCAGAGCGGAATTCGGTTCTATTCGCCGCAGGCCTCAGGGTTGTTCACCGACACAGAAAGCCCCATGCTGCAAACAACGTCAGCGCAGAGGTCCGAGGCCGTTTCATGACTTTGTCACAGCAAATCCTTTGGGGCAGCCTCTATCTGGGCATTTGCTTTCTGATCGAGATTATCCTTCTGACCGTCTGTGTCATCGTCATCCGCAGGCTAGTGGACTGGTGGGAGACGCGAAATACGATCATAGCGACTGCGGGGCCGATTACGGTGGCGCTTTTGTTTATCGTTTTGACTCATACCGTGCAGGTCTGGATCTGGGCGATTGTCTGGGTGCTGGGGGATGTGTTGCCGGACTGGAACTCGGCGCTTTATTTTTCGTTGGTGACGTTCACGACGCTGGGTTACGGCGACATCGTGCTGGGTGAAGGGTTGCGGATATTCGGGGCGTTCGCTTCGGTTACGGGGCTGCTGGCATTTGGCCTGTCCACCGCTTTCCTTGTTGCCCTGATGACTCGCGTGTTCGAAGAACGGTTCCTGAGCTAGAGGATCGGCGCAAAGAGCCGCGCGAGCGGTGCGCCGAAGCGTATATGCGCCGGTTGTTGCAGCAGATTTTGGGTCAGCTCGTAGCTCGATTCGAAATCGGTCTCGAGCATCTGTGCCACCGCATTCGCTGCGCGCGGGTCAAAGAACAGGGCCATCGCCTCGAAATTCAGCCGGAAAGAACGGTTGTCCAGATTGGTGGTGCCAACCGCGGCCAAGGTATCATCGACGACAAAAGCCTTCTGATGCATGAACCCGTCGGTATAGCGGAACACCCGTGCACCGCAGTCGCGGATTTCGTCGAAATAGGCAAAGGCGGCCAGCCAAGGCAGGCGGTGATCGATTACGTCGGGCACCAGAATACGCACATCAACACCGCGCAGCGCGGCATGTTGCAGGGCGGTCATGATGTCGATGTCCGGCACGAAATAAGGTGAGGCGATCCAAAGGCGCTCTTTTGCTTCGGTGATGGCGGCAAAGAACATCATCGAACCGGTTTCCGTCTCGTCGCCCGGGCCGGTTGCCACAAGCAGAGCGTTCATATCCTGATCAGATTCGCTGCCAGCCCAGTCGAGCTCGTCGATCAAGTCTTCATCCCGGGCCCAATGCCAGTCTTCAGTGAAGATCAATTGCAGCTGCCGGACGACATGGCCTGTCATTCGGATATGCGTATCACGCCAACGCCCGAACCGAGGGCTTTGTCCAAGATACTCCACCCCGATGTTATGGCCCCCGATGAATCCGGTTTCACCATCGATGATCACCGTCTTGCGATGGTTGCGATAGTTCAGCTGGAACCGGAAATTCGGGCCGCGTTGCTCGCGGGGATCCGCAACATCAACCCCACCTTCACGCAGGGTTTCGAGATAGCTGGTAGGCAAACCATAGCTGCCGACCGCATCGGTCATGAAACGCACATGCACGCCACGTTTGACGGCAGCGATCAGACGCTCTTGAACCTGCCGACCAAGGTCATCGTCACGCACGATGTAGAACTGGATCAGTACATAGTTTTTGGCCTTGTCTATCTCGCCCAGGATGGCGTCAAAAGTGGCTTGCCCATCGATCAACAGCTCGGCACCATTGCCGCGCGAAACGGGTAGGTGGGCAAGGGCCTCGAACGGTCGCGGATTGATCCGCAGGGTTTCTGGGTCGGGTTTCGAGAAATCGGCGAAGGTCTTGATTCCTTCGACCACGCGCTCGCTCTCCTGACGGGCGATGCGATAGCCACGAAATCGGTGGTGGCCCAGAAACAGATAGAGCGGAACACCAAAGACTGGCGCTGACAGCAGGAATACCACCCAGCCGACTGCACCTTGTGGGGTACGCGCGGTCTGGGCTGCCCGCACCGAAAAAACCACTGCCGCGCAATAAAGTGCAAATACAGAGATCGAAACGAGCAAGGTCCACATCGGCGTCTAACAGTCCGGGATTGTTCAGTTTGTCCCAGTGTAGACGCGCGACCAGTCCTTGGCCATATCAACTATGACCCAGCCCATATCCGGCCCCTTATCCAGCCCGTCGACCAGCCGCCCGATCGGGCTTTCACGATCATAGGCCCATTCCCGATCAGGGTCGGTATGATGGATCAAAACGCCCAGGCGCGGCCCGTCGCCGGCGGTTGTCCATTCCAGCATGGCGAAATCCCCGTCCGAGTTGCCCCCGGCCAGAACGGGACGTTTGCCGATGGTCCGTTCGATGTTGATTGGCTTGCCTTCCTTGTCGTCGATAAAGGCAATTCCAGGGGCCTTGATGATCATCGGAGCATCCCCCGACGTGTCATAGACAGTCTCTCCGTAGGTGCCCAGGACCTGATCCGGGGGGATACCATAGGCCTCTTCTGCAAAGACGCGCATGAAATGCAGCCCACCGCCCGAGACGATATAGGTTGTGAACCCTTCATCGCGCAGATAGCGCAGCAGTTCGACCATCGGTTGATAGGTCATTTGGTTGTAAGGTAGATCGGTGTCGCGATGACGCGCGGTGTTCAGCCACGTGGCGACGGTGGCCTGAAACTCTTCGACGCTTTCGCCGGAATGGGTGGCGTTGATCACCTCAATCAAAGCGTCATGTCCGCCTTCAAAAACGGTCTCGAGATCACCTTCGGCAGCTGCTTTCAGGATAGGGGTCGAGAGAATGCCGGGATCTTGTTTAGCCAGTTCAGCCAGCCGATCCATCGCGAAGATGAACTGAAAATATACCGGCTGTTCTGCCCAAAGCGTGCCGTCATTGTCGAAGACGGCAATCCGATCTGCCGGGGTCACATAGTCCGGCCCTTCCGAATCAGTAACCGCATTAACAAATTCGACGATTGCCTCTTTCGCACCCGTCGAATTCCAACTGGGTAAAGGGTCCGCAAGCAGAGGCAGTGGCGTGAAGGCCAATAAGGCGCCTAGAACAACGTGTCGCATGAGAATCTCATCGGTTTACAATGCTAAAAGGCCGCCCTTTACAGGGCGACCAATGATGCAGAACTGCCGAACCTAGTTGTTGGTCGGCGTTGTCAGCTTCTCCATGACCTGATCCAGGTTGAAGCTGGCAGCTTTCTGGCGGGGAGGGAACTCCTCAAACGTGCCTAGGAAAGCGCCAACATATTGTTGGGCCGGCACGAGGAAATAGGCCCGGTCCAGCAGCCAGTCATAGTAGGTGTTAGAGGTCCGATAGGCCCGTTCATACGGGTCGCGTCGCAGATTGACGATCAGAGGGATGCGCAGCTCGGTCCATGGTTCGATCCAGGCGCGCAGGGTTGCCCATGCTTTCTGCTCAAGGAAGATCAGTTTCCAATCTTCGAAGCGCAGCGCCGTGAGGTCGCCATCATCCGAGAAATAGAAGATCTCTTTGCGCGGGCTCTCAGTGCTTTCACCGGTCAGCAGAGGCAGCATGTTATAGCCATCCAGATGCACCTTGTACTCGCGCCCCATGCCGGAGGAGCTGTAACCGGCCTTCAGCTTTTCCTTGATGTCGGGATCACCGGCAACCGCAAGGTAGGTGGGCAGCCAGTCCATGTGATGGACGATTTCATTGGTCACAGACCCGGCTTCAATCTGACCCGGCCAGCGCACCATGGATGGAACGCGCCATCCACCTTCCCAGTTGGTGTTCTTCTCACCCCAGAACGGCGTCGCTGCCGCATCGGGCCAGGTGTTCATGTGCGGTCCGTTATCTGTGGAATAATGGACGATCGTGTTGTCGGCGATGCCAAGCTCGTCCAGCAGATCCAGCAATTGCCCGACATGCATGTCGTGTTCGATCATGCCCGCAGTGTATTCATCCGCAACGCGGCCCGAGATTTCATTGGCCTGTGCGCGCATCTCGTCTTTGACATGGGTGCGGAAATGCATTCGCGTGCCGTTCCACCAGACATAGAAGGGCTGGCCTTGCTCATGTGCCCGCTGGATGAAATCGATCGCCGCGGCTACGGTTTCGTCATCCACGGTTTCCATGCGCTTGCGGGTCAAGGGGCCCGTGTCTTCGATGGTGCCATCGGACTTGGATTTGATGACGCCGCGCGGACCATACGCCTCGCGGAAGGTACGACCATCGGACAGTACCCGGTCCCCCGGATAGTCCTCGTTTTCTGGCTCTTCTTCAGCGTTCAGGTGGTAGAGGTTGCCAAAAAATTCATCAAATCCATGGTTTGTCGGAAGATGTTCATCCTTGTCGCCAAGGTGGTTTTTGCCAAACTGACCAGTGACATATCCGTGGTCTTTCAACAAACCCGCGATTGTCGGGTCTTCGACCTGCATACCAAGATCAGCACCGGGAAGACCAACCTTGGATAGACCGGTCCGGAACACGGACTGTCCCATGATATAGGACGACCGACCGGCGGTGCAGGATTGTTCACCATAGTAATCGGTGAAGATCATGCCTTCATTGGCCACGCGGTCGATGTTGGGCGTCTGATACCCCATCAGACCCATGGTATAGGCCGAGATGTTCGACTGACCGATATCATCGCCCCATATCACCAGAATATTGGGCTTCTGATCCTGCGCCCAGGCGGGCAGGGCGAGCGCGACGGAAAAGGTCGCAACTGCGAACTTGCGCATCGTGTTGCGCCAGCTATCTGCAATCATTTGTGGAGGTGACATAGGGTGCTCCTGACTAAGCGAGCTTTAATGGCCCGACCAATTGAGTTTTAGAGGCAGCGACTAGTCTGAACTTTGAAGCCGTGCGCAAGCTGTTGATTACCGACAGAAAAAATATGTAATGGTCCGGGAATCGAACGGAACTAGCTTACGCGATGAAACGTGTCGAAAACCTATCATATGATCATTTTGAAAGATGCTAATGTTTGATAATGATGACGATATGAGAACTCTGACCCAAACCGACTGGTTTGGCACGCGTGATGCAAAGTTCCAGAACGACCTTTTGACCTGTGCAGTTGCCAGAACCTTCGACCCTGGCGAAACCCTCTATCACCATGGCGACCCGGCAAATGGTATCCACGCGGTACTTGATGGATCTGTACAGATCACGGCACCAGCCGATGATGGGCAGGAATTCGCGCTTCATCGGGATGGCATAGGCTTCTGGATTGGGGACCTTGCACTTTTTGCCGAGGCGCAACGACTGGTCAGCGTCGTGAGCACTCAGAAGACTCGTACGCTGTTCTTTCCCAGCTCTCGTATAGAGCGGCTGGTTCAAGAAAATCCTGAATATGTCCGCGATTTCTATGCGTTGACGCGGGAAAACATGAAAACAGCCCTGCGTATCATGGCGAACTTGGCGGTCACAGGTTCGGAAAAACGTCTGGTTCTGCGTCTGCTGCATCTGGACGAGGGCACGTCGAAATCCAATGGCTGGATCATTGTGTCTCAGGACGAGCTTGCGGCGATGGTTGCAGTGTCACAACCGACATTGCGTCGCAGCCTTCACCGCTTGGCGGATTTGGGCTTGGTTGAGTTGGGATATGGTCGACTACGTTTGATTGACAGGCGCAAATTGATCGCGAACTGTCAAAGTTGACTCCTAGGGATTGAGCGGTGGCAACGCTCCGCGCTCGGGTCGTGCGGTACGGTCTAAGTCTTTCAGGCATTGCATTGCCGAAGCCCAATCTTCAGAGGGTTTCTGGTTCCCGCCGGAATACCGCGCGGCTCCAATCGTAGTCAGGCTGCGTTCGAGCGGTAATGCGTGATCGGGTCGATCGCTGCGCTTTTTCCAAAGCTCCAAAGCCCCATAAGCAGCGGCTAAATCCTGCGCCTGCAACGCAGATTTCAAGGCGTCAGTGGCGTATTTTCCCGAGGCAAGATATCTAAACTGCCGCGCATCGTTCCAGACCCGATAGCGTGGGCGAATAAATCGTACCGCAAGCCATGAAGCCGAAACAATAAACGCGATCCAAAGTGCTGCTCTAACAAGGGTTTCCGTGTCGGGAGGCTGCCACTTTGGCGGCGCCAGAATCAGCTCGGTTGCAGGGATCGAGGTCGTTTCGACTTTGTTGGTCTGCAAATTGAACCAGTTGATTGACACAGCGGGTAATTGCGTCTCGCCACCCTCCTGCGCGATATATACTGTCTCTTCGACGCGTGTTCCGGACAGCACTCCACGATCTTCTGCTTCTGTAAAGCGAGGCTCCTTGGGATATGCGCTCAGCAAGGAGGCGGGATCAGGCGGCGTCAATTTGGGGATCAACAGTGGTGTGGTGCCTGTGATCCGCGCGATCAGTTCGCGTGTGATGGCATCACCGGCCTGCATATCGGTCGGGCCGTCCACCTGCTGTTCAAGCAAGAACCCGGTTGCGATGATCAACGGATCAAGTCCTCGGGCACCTTCAGGCACCTCGGCGTTGAGCTGCACAGGCGGGAGTGCCAACGAAACCTGAACAGGGTCGTTGGTCTGAGGATCGGCATAAGTCACGACAATCTCTTGCGAGTTAAACGAAACCGGTCCTGCCGCCAAAGGATATAAGCGATAGCTGCGCTGAACGCCGGACCAGGTCGCTCCATTCACCGTCTCGCTGATCGGTCCCGAAGCGCGCTCAGGCAGTCGAACCAAAAGGTTTTGTTGTTCCAATGAAGGAAACACCGGAGGTTGCGGCATGTAGGTCGGCACCAAAACCCTGATCCGGACGATCGTCGGTTGACCTACAATGACAGGCTCGTCAGGGACTTCGATTGTGACCTGAGGCGCAGTCGCTTCGCTGCCCTGAGCGAACACGGGACGAGCGAAAAGAAGAATGAAGAAGATAACGTATCTCATTCCTTTTGCTCCTGATTTTCCAGAAGAAACCGGTTGCGCAAGAAATCCTGCATATCGGTATCAATCGTACTGATCCACTGATCTGCTGAAAGCGTCTGTGGCCCGTCCTTGGGCGCCTGAATCGTAGTTTCGCTACCGCGCGCCGCGTCATTGTCGAACACTGTGTCATCCGCACCGATGCCAGCTTCCTCGCCTGTATCGGACTGTTCGCGGGTCGTTTCGACAAAATCCAGGATAGCTTTGGACAGCTCGAGATTGTGCTGCGCTTCGGGCCAACCCGGACGCCGATCCAGAGCGGTCTCGAAGGCCAGAATGGCTGGGCGATATTCTCGGTTTCGTATTCGGGCCATGCCTTCGGCAAACGCCGCTTCCGGAGTGTCCAGCCCGGCAAAAATGGTGGACGCTTGCGGATACTGCCCGTCCCTTAGATAGGCATAACCTTTGTGATAGGGGTCCTCAAACAATTCCGCGGCATCGCCAAAGCGCTTTTGGTTCATCGCAATCTGTCCTTGCTGGTCGGGAGTGAGGAACCAATCTCGCCACCCATCGGCGCGCGCTCCGGAGGGTGGCAGAACGAATATCGCCAGCAAAGCCCAACGGATCACCCAGCCTTTTCTGAACCATAGCAACGACAACAAGGCGGCGGGCCACGCCAGGATCCAGCCGTTATCCTGCCAGTCCAGGCGGTCATCTTCATCCAGCGCGGCTGTGTAGGCTGATTGAATCTGGCGTTGCAGTCGATCAATGTCTCGATTGTCGTCGGAGAACGGAACGACCGATGCGCCCTGGATGTTATCCAGCTGCGAAATACGTCCGCTATCTGGCAACATTGTTAGAAAGAAAATATCGGTAGTTGAGGTATTTATCTCGGACACTTGAGACGGATCGAGGTCGTCCAATACGAACAGTACAGCCCCCGGGGTCTCGCTGTCGTCCAGTATGGATTGAGCCAACACGAGGGCGTCAGTTGCGGCGTCACCTTCGACTGGCATGACCGCTGGCGTTAGACCCTCAAGCAGAGGGCGAAGGATGTTGGCATCATCGGTCAAGGGGGCCACACGGTGCGGCGTTCCTGCATATGCTATCAGGGCGGTGCGCGCGCCAGAACGTTCGTTGATCAGATCGGCGATTTTGAACTTTGCGCGGTCCAACCGCGAGGGCGCAAGGTCGGCACTCTCCATACTGTCCGTGACTTTGAGGGCGATTACCAATGGGGCGGTATCCGCGATCAGCGGATTGGATGCACGCGACCAGGTAGGACCTGAGGCCGCGAGGGCGACAAGTGTCGCGATGATCATCGCGACATCAATTGGCTGAACGTGGCGGATCTCGTCCTTACCCACCTGCAAAGCAGCGGCCAGATGTGGGGCGATCCCCGCAGGCGGCCTGGCCTCAGTCGCGGGTTTAGGCCTGATCAACCACCACAAAGCGGCGATCGGGATGAGAAGCAGAAGGTAATAGCCTCTTATAAAATGGAAATCAGACAGCTCCATTATTGAATGACCCCCTTAAGTCGCTGGGAGAAATGGAACCCGGTTGCGCTGATAAGAATGACAATCAATGCAAATGCCAACGGAATATGGGTGAGGCTTCGTGTGGGACGATAGCTTTGAGTTTCCACTATTCTGGGGTTGAGCTGATCAATGCGTTCGTAGGTCTTTGCGAGAGCTGAGGTATCATCGGCAAAGAAGTATTCACCTCCGGTGCGATCGGCGATGTCCTTCAGCGCTTGTAGATCCACGCGGTCTTCTCCCGAGGCGTTGGGATCTCCGACGCCAATCGTATAGACGACCACATTTTTTTCAGCGGCGATTGTCGAAGCATTTATCGGTGTCATTCGGCTTGACGTATCGGCTCCGTCGCTGAGGACGATCATGAGACGTTGGTCGACCTCACTGGAATCAAACGTTCTGATCCCGAGCCCGATCGCATCGCCCAAGGCGGTATTCGGACCTGCCATTCCAACTTGAGTTTGATCCAGGAACCCATTCAAACTATTCAGGTCTTCCGTGAAAGGTGCTTGAATGAAGGCGCGTGTGCCAAAGATAATCAGGGCCATTCTATCGCCATCTCGTTCGGAAATAAATTTTCTCAAGACGTCTTTGACAGCCTCCAGCCTTTGCATCGGGGCGCCAGATTCGGTTTCGAAATCGCGCTGATCCATTGAGCCCGAAATGTCTAATGCAAGAACGACGTCACGCGCTGACTTTTCTATCACTATGGGATCGCCCAATCGTTCCGGACGGGCCAGCGACAGCACCAATAGAATCCAGATCAACACTACACTCGCCATTTGAAGCTGGGACCGACCTGGGATCAATGAACCTGATTTCGGCTCAACACCCGCCGCCTTCGCAACACGGCGAAAGAATGGAATGCGTATGGAAGCAGCTTTTTCGCGCTGGGGTGGAGCAAGAAAGTAAACCAGCAACGGCAACGGAAATAACAGAAAAACCCACGGAGCAGCGAACGAAAACATCACGTTCTCCGATACGATTTGTGGGATTTGACCCAGTGCCGTGCAAGCTGCGTGATGGCAGGGTTTGGTGGGGTGTCTTGATATGGAGCTTTTGCAAGCAGCTGCCCCGTTTCGTCGTTAAACGATTTACTATCAATTGTTTGAGATAGAAACTTCAGCCAATCTTCACCATAAATTCCCGCGACTTGTTCGCGCGGATACGCGGCCAGTGCAGTGCGGCGAAGGATCTCGGCAACCTTTGCGGCAGAGAGATCGGACGACGCAAGCTCTGCCAGCGCGTACCGCCTGTAGGCATTCATGCGCCTGTGCCTAAGGATCATGACTGTGCCGAAAGCAGCAATACTCAGCAGTACGGCGACGATTGCAACCCACCCCCATGTCTGGGGCATCATCGAAATAACCGTAGGCTCCGGCGCTGGTGCGAGCATGTCCAACAGATCAACCAAAGATTTTCCCGTTGTATCGACACTCATTTCAGACCCCCACGATGTCCAAACAAGCGCAGCAACTGATCCAACGCGGGTTCCGCCGTTGTCAAAGAAATGACCGGAAAACCATATCGTCGGGACCAGATGTGCAGTTGCGCCAACCGATCCTCCATGGATTTTCGGATTTTTGCTGATAATTCAGGATCGGAACTGTCGATTTCGATCTGCTCGTCACCGTCGGAAACCGTCATTTTCAAGTTCGGTGCGAGGACCTGAGCCGTTGGATCCGCAATATTGAACACGATCAGATCGTTTGAGAGCGCCATGCGGCGCAACAAAGGTTCAGACCCCGCATCCAGCCCATCACAGTCCGAAAACAGGCAGATCAATCCACTGGTCTGGGTGATGCGCGCAGCTTCTGAAAGAATATCGTTCAGAGACACGGTTGGCTGTAGATTAAAGCCTGCTTGCAAGCGTGAATTGGCAGCTCCGATGGAGGATAAAAACCGGGTAAGGGCTGCTGCGCGGCGCTGTGGTCTGTGTTCGGCAACGTCTGTGTCGCCAAATACGAGGCCTCCGACACGATCGCCTTGGCCAAGAATCCGATGCGCCGCAATCGCAGCAGCTTCGGCAGCGATGACGGATTTCATGTAGACTTTTGTTCCGAAGAACATCGAAATGCGCTGATCGACCAGCAGAAGAGCAGGGCGATCACGCTCTTCGGTATAGACCCTGACATGGGGCTTTCCCGTGCGCGCAGTGACCTTCCAATCGATGGTTCGGATGTCGTCACCCGGCAGGTAGCCGCGCAGTTCTTCAAAATTCAGGCCGCGGCCGCGTAAGCGCGAGGCGTGACGACCATTCAGGATCGATCGCGCGGGTTGGCGAGGTAGCAGGCTGAGTGCCCGCGATTTGAGCCCCAGCTGCAAAAGATGGTCAGCATCGACATGGATGCGTGGGTCGTTCGGATATGGCGCAGTCTGGGTCATGCTCCGATTTCCGTGGTGACTAGGGCAATGCAACCAAGCGCAACAGTTCTGCGATCACATCATCCGCGGATTTTCCCGATCCTTGGGCTTCGAAACTAAGGGTCACGCGATGGCGAAATACATCATGCGCAATGGCGCGGATGTCCGCAGGATCGACATAATCGCGACCGTTCATCCAGGCATGCGCGCGCCCGCATTTGTCTAGCGCCAGCGATGCACGCGGACTCGCTCCAATCTCAATCCAACTCGCAAGTTCCGGGCTTAAAGCTTCGGGCGTGCGCGTCGCCTGTACGAGGTCGGCCATATAGCGATCCATCGCGTCTGAGACGTGGATTTGCCCAATCTCGGAACGGGCGGCAAAAACAACATCCTGCGGAATGGCTGCGGGGGTTTCAGCGGACCCACCTTTGGCAGCAGCGATTTCTTCACTCCGGACAAGGCGGATCACTTCCACTTCGTCCTCAACCGGGGGATATGTGATCTGCACATGCATCAGAAACCGGTCCATCTGAGCCTCAGGTAAAGGGTAGGTGCCTTCCTGCTCGATGGGGTTCTGCGTCGCAATCACAATGAACAGGGGTTCCATCTTGTGGGTGGTGCCGGAAACGGTGACCTGCCGCTCCTCCATCGCTTCCAGCAGGGCGGCCTGCACTTTGGCGGGTGCTCGGTTGATCTCATCCGCAAGAACGATGTTGGCGAAGATGGGTCCGGGTTCGAATTTGAACTCACCCCCTGTATCGGTTTGCTGGAAAATCTCGGTTCCGGTCACATCCGAGGGCAACAGGTCCGGCGTGAATTGAATGCGGCTAAAACTTGCATCCATGTTCTTCGCCATTGCCTTGACCGCGCGCGTCTTGGCCAGGCCAGGCAGGCCTTCGATCAAAAGGTTGCCATTTGCCAGAAGACCGATCAGCAGGCGATCAATGACCTCGGTCTGACCGATGATCGATTGGCCCATAAGGGATCTGAGATCCATGATCTGGTTGAGTGCGCTCATAAAGAATATCCCGTAACCGCCCGATATGCAGGCTTTGCAACCAGATGTCTGCGAAAGCCGAGACTCGGGATTTTCAAGTGATGTTAAATTGTTATCAGGACGACGGCGTTCGGGCCACTAGGAATTCCGGTTTATGAGTTTTTGAATATCAATCGTAATCTGCTCGCGGATAGGTCCCGGGCTACAAGGATCACGCAGCGTGGTTGACCAATGCTTTGGCCTTTTCTGCCTGAGTTTTCGGTTCCAATACAGGCCATCCAAGATCGTTTGCTGATCTTCGCCCAAGTTTGATGGAATGTCACACCCGTTCAGGGTGGCCCAAACCCCGCTCCACAAACGTGCCACGGACCATGGGTTATACCCGCCACCGCCGAGGACCAGAAATCGGGACGTCAGGGCCTGAAGGCCGGCGACGGCACGCCAATGTGAATTGTTTGACAAAGCCAGCCGGGACAAGGGGTCTTCGACCACCGCATCAGCGCCGCATTGCAAGACAATGGCCTGCGGGTGGAATGCCTGAGTTACCGGAAGGATCATCTCGTCCAGTATGGCCTGAAACTCATCGTCGTTCAGTCCGCGATCAACGGGCAGGTTCCAGGCGGCACCGCCCGCGTCATCTTCCAGCTGTCCCGTGAAGGGCCATCTGCGGGCCTCATGCACTGAGATCATCCGCACCTTGGTCGAGCCGTGAAAGGCAGCCTCGACTCCATCGCAGTGATGCGCATCTATGTCTACATAGACGATTCGCTCCAGCCCCAGATCAAGTAGCCTGAGGATTGCGAGAACGGGATCGTTCAAATAGCAAAATCCGTTGGCCCGGTCGGCCATCCCATGATGGGTACCCCCGGCCGGGTTGAAGACGATCCCTCCGTCGCGGATCAGTTCTGCGCCCAACATGGACCCACCGGCGGCGGTTGCCGGGCGTCGATACATCTCGGCAAAGACCGGGTTGGACAATGTTCCCAGCCCATATTTGCGTTTAACATCGTCAGTGACCGACTGGGTCTTTTCCGCCCGTTGCAGCGCCGAAATATAGTCTGGCGCATGAAACCTGTGCAGCGCCTTTGGTTTGGCGCATGGGCTTACCCTGTAGTTTTTTGCATCGAGCCACCCCAGGGACTGGCACAGATCGATCACAGTGGATACGCGCGGGATCGCCAGAGGATGCTTCGCGCCATAAGTCGAGTTCCGATAGATCTCGGACCCTATGAACATAGGGTGGCGCATTGGTTATTTGGTGGCTCGTGCATCGCCGTCTTCACCTAGCCTGCCGTCCAGCGACATCAAGATCGCGACGGGACGTAAGGCAGGGATGTGGCTGAAGATGATCAGGATGCAGACCGTCAGCGGCACGCTCAGAAACGCGCCAATCAGGCCCCAGACCGTTGTCCAGAAGGTCAGCGCCAGGATCACAAGGAAGGTCGACATGTTCAGCGAACGGCCCAGCATGGCAGGGTCCAGAAAGTTGCCAATCACGAACTGGATGGTCCCGCAGCCCAGTACGATCACGAGGAAGGGCCCGATAGTCTCGAACTGAACCAACGCGATCATGGCCGGGAAGATCACAGCGATGATCGAACCGATTGACGGAATGAAATTCAGGGCGAAGGTTAGGACGGCCCAGGTCTCGGCGTATTCCAGCCCCAGAAGCTTGAAGATGGAATAGCTGATGGTGGCTGTGATCAGGCTGATCAGGGTTTTCACTCCAACATAGCGCTGCAGGCTGAACGAGATCGCATCCAGCACCGCAGCCAGATCCGCCCCAAGCTGCGGGCTACCTGCTGCAAGCCGGATTTTCTTGCGAAAGGCCAGACGCTCGGCCATCAGAAAGGCCACATAGAGGCTGATCAGAAAGAACTGGTTGAGCAGGGATGTTGCGCTGCCCAACAACACGCGCGCCACGTAGGACATGTCGATACTGACCAGATTGTCCCGGATAAAGCTGGTCACATCATTGCCCACGAGCCCGGTGATCCTGTTCACGGCGCCGTCAAATTGACTTTCATAGGTATTGATTGAGCGGGCGAATTGTGTGGCCTGACTGCCGAGGATGTACATGATCATGAACAAACCCGCTAAAACCACCGTCACACCAGCGATATTTGCCAGCCAGATCGGCGCGCGGGTCAGGGCGATGACCCGATCGCTCAGCGCAATGATCAGGACGTTCACCAGCAGAGCCATGGTCAGCGGCACCAGAAAGTTGGCCCCCGCATAAAGGCCCAGCACGACCAGAGTGGCGACAATCGCAATGTCGCGCAGTACGCCCAGTTGAAGACGGGGCCGAGCCTGGTTGTCATCGGGGTTCATTGGATAACCTTGCTGTGCGTTGAGGCCGATCCTGCACGGGCTTGCCGGTTTATGCAATCCGCGCAGGTGCTTACGTGCGAAAATTCACAAAACCACACAGATTGGCAGTTCAGAGTGGTCGGAAGGCAGGTTAGGGTCAGAAAATGTCACGTATTGCGATTCCATCCTCCGGCCAGTTTGTGCGAGGCCTCTGGCTTGCGGTGCGGCGGTTCAATGACAAGAACGGCTTTGTCATGAGCAGCCATGTCGCCATGTCATTGATGATGGCGCTGTTTCCGTTCGTTCTGTTTACTGTGGCGTTGGCCGGGGCGTTATCGCAGGGCTATGTGACGGATGAACTGATCGAACTGATCTTTGGCGCGTGGCCCAAGGATGTCGCCGACCCGATCATTGCAGAACTGCGCGCGGTGTTGGCCGGGGCCGGCTCGGGCGTAATCACTCTGGGCGGTCTGTTGGCGATCTATTTTGCCTCGAACGGCGTCGCAGCTGTGCGCAAGGCGATGACGCAGGCCTATCACGATAAGGACAGCTGGCCGTTCTGGAAAACGCGGCTGTTGTGTTTTGCTTTGGTCATCATCGGCGGCGCAGCAATCCTCGCCATCGCGGCGGTCGAGGTGGTTTTACCGGTCTACACGCGTCTGGTGTCCGAGACGACGGCGGTGGATGTCGATAACTGGCTTTCGGTCGACCGCTTGCGCTGGACCTTCACTGTCGCCGTGCCGGTGGGGACGGTCCTTTTGGCGCATTTGGTTTTGCCGACACGACGCCACAGTCTGGCACAGATTCTGCCGGGGGTGGTGCTGACGCTGGCGCTTTGGGCTGCGGGCGGTTGGGGATTTTCTGTCTATATCGCTCAGTTCGCATCTTACAGCGCGACTTATGCCGGGCTGGCGGGTGCGATGGCCGCGCTGATTTTTCTTTATCTCTGCTCGGCCATGCTCATCCTTGGCGCGGAGTATAATGGTGCGCTGATCGATCTGAAACAGGCAGAAGACGGATGAGAGTTGTCCCGACGGTGGTCGCGCTGTTGGCGACGGCTCAGATCGGTTGGGCGCAGGATTATGTCGGGTCCGAAGCTTGCACGGATTGCCATCAGGAGGAGGCCACGGCGTGGCGAGGCTCGCACCACGCCCTTGCGTGGACCGATGTGTCGGATGGCAAGGTTCTGGCAGATTTTGCGGGCACCGGTTTTGAACATGACGGGATGACGGTCACGTTTGGCGATCAGGACGGAACACTCAGCGCGCAGGTGACCGAAAAGGATGGCATCATCACGGATTATCCCGTCCATTCGGTCGTCGGCATCGAACCTTTGCAGCAATACCTGTTCGAAACAGAACCGGGCAGGCTGCAGAGTTTTGATGTTGTCTGGGATACGGAAAAGGGCCGTTGGTTCCATCTCTACCCCGATCAGAACTTGCCGCCGGATGATGGTTTGCACTGGACGGGGCCATATAAGAACTGGAACGCGCGCTGTGCTGAATGTCACGCGACCGGGTATGTGAAGAACTATGATGCTGTCACCAGAACCTACGCCTCGAAACAGGCAGAGATTGGTGTCGGGTGTGAGGCGTGCCATGGGCCGGGGTCTGCGCATCTGGAATGGGTCTCAGGCAAAGAACTGAACGATGGGCTGACCGAGTTTGGGTTCTCGATGAGCTGGAGCAGTGGGCAGACCGAGGCTGAGATTCAACAATGCGCGGGTTGCCATTCCCGGCGCGAGGCCCTGGAAGACGGCAATCCCTTGCCTGGAACCGCATATCACGACGCTTACAATCTCGCCGTTTTGCGCCCGAGCCAATATCATCCGGACGGGCAGATACTGGATGAGGTCTATGTTTATGGCTCATTCCTGCAATCCCGCATGTATGCGCGCGGCGTGGGCTGCATGAATTGCCATGACGCCCACCGGGCCGACCTGAAAGCCGAGGGCAATGGTGTCTGCACGCAGTGTCATTCGCCCGCGGGCAATCCAGAATTTCCAACGCTGCGACAGGCCGAGTACGACACTCCGGACCACCACCATCATGCCGAGGGGTCGGAGGGGGCCCAGTGCAAAAGCTGCCACATGATCGAGCGCGTCTATATGGGCGTCGATGGCCGCCGTGACCACAGTTTTCGTATCCCGAGACCTGATTTGGGGCTTGGCGTCGATGCCTGTACCGATTGTCACGCGGATCAGGATCAACCCTGGGCCGCGCGAGAGATCGAAGGCTGGTTTCCCGAGGCCACACACAGGACATCGCATTACGGAACATCGTTTGCGGATGCCGCCGATGGCCAACTGGATAATCCTGATGCATTGACGACGATTGCTCTGGATACGCAGCAGGCAGGCATCGTGCGAGCCTCGGCTCTTTACTTGCTGCAACCCTTTGCTTCGCCTGATTTAGCCGAGGCATTGATGCCGACCCTGACCGACCCTGACCCTTTGGTGCGCGCCAACTCGGTAGCTCTGCAACGACAAGCTCCATTGGCTGAGCGTATCTCGCGGCTGGAACCCCTTTTGTCGGACCCCTTGCGCAACGTGCGCATCGCCACTGCGAAAGAGTTCCTGCCGATCCCGCCTCAAGCCCTAACTCCTCAGCAGAACGCCAATGCACAGCAGGGTATGGCAGACTGGCAGCGCAGCATGTCCAATCGTTTGGACTTTCCCGAAACCCATCTGGTTCTGGGCGGCCTCGCACTGACATTACGCAACGCACCGGCGGCAGAGCGGGCTTTCCGCGAAGTTGTTTTATTGGATCCCCAGCGCGCCGAAGCTTGGCCGATGCTGGTCCAGCTCGCGCATATCAACCGCGGCCGACAGGCTGCTTTGGATGTTCTGGATGAGGGCCTTGAAGTGCTTCCCGACGATCCAAACCTGCGCCAATTAGCGAGCGAACTGGCGCAATGATCGGCATCGAACAGACCGATTTCCGCCACGATGCGGGCTCATTGTCTCACTAAACTCACCCTTGAAACTAAAGGTGAGCTATGTCGGATCGTTCAGCAACACGTCCGCCGCAATTGACTGGTACGCGGAACACAACTCTGGATCAGAGGATCGAGGAACTGCGCGCGCGCAAGCCCGTGGATATCAACCATGGTGAGGCGTTGTTGCTGCAAGGCATCGCTGCGGCTTCTCTGCGCGAACAGCGTCTGGCACAGGGCAGGATCGATCTCGACTGACGTTCAGCCCCGGAAACCTGTAGCAACCACAAATTTCTCGGAGCTGTCCGATCGGGATGCAGGCGGTTTGACGTTGGCGACCTTGGTGAATTTCTGCTTCAGTAGCTTCTGCAGATCCCCCTCGGCCCCACCGGCCAGGACTTTGGCAACAAAAGTGCCACCTTCTTCCAGCACGTCAAATGCGAAATAGGCAGCGGTTTCACACAGCGCCATGATCCGCAAATGGTCGGTCTGCTTATGACCCGACGAGGCTGCGGCCATGTCCGACATCACCACATCCGCTTTGCCGCCCAGCCAGTCTTTCACTTTCCGATCGGCGTCATCTTCCATGAAATCCAGCACATGGGCGGTTGCGCCTGCGACTGGTTCGACTTCTTGCAGATCGACCCCAAGAACGGTGCCAATACGCTTTCCGCTTTTCTCACCCAGTGCGTTGACCCGCTTGACCGCGATCTGCAGCCAGCCGCCGGGGGCGCAGCCCAGATCGACCACGCGAGCGCCCGGCACCAGAAACCGGAATTTGTCGTCCAGTTCCAATATCTTGAAGGCCGCGCGTCCGCGATACCCTTCGACCTGCGCGCGTTTTACATATGGATCGTTCAACTGCCGTTCGAGCCAGCGGGTCGAACTCAGCTTGCGCCCGCGCGCGGTTTTGACCTTAACCTTCAGGTCACGTTGCCCGCGACCCGAGATGTTCTTTCCACTCGGTGTCTTCGCCATGTGATTGATCTCCTGAAAGCTGACCGTCCATACCGCCTTGCTGGATGAGTGGCAAGGCGACGCTAATCCCTCACTAGCAGGTCTGGCCATGGTGAAGAAATGCCAAACGCCAACCAACCCGCACCATTCATTATCTGCGCAGTACAAGATGGCCGATCCCGTGTTGATGGCTCGAAGCTGCGTATCAGATCCCGGGCCTCCGAAGCCTGAGAGTTTGGTACGGCAATATGGATGCCGCCAATCGCCCAAGACCAGTGCGGAGCCACGCTAACCAAGTTGAAACCCGGGCTGAAAACGTCAAAACCCGCAGCTTCGAGTGAGCAGATTGCAGTTGCAGCGGTGCTGGTACGGTAGGCGATGGCAACTACTGTAAAGGCGTCTGTGAGCAATCAGAACGGCCCGTCTTCCAATACACCGTCCGCGCTCATCTGTGCGTAAAGAAGGCCTTCGCGCAAGCCGCGGTCTGCCACCGAAAGGCGATCGGTGGGCCAGCATCTGAGCAGTGCCTGCAAGATGGCCGAGCCGGACATGATCAGAGCCTGCCGATCATCGCCAATCCGGGGATCCCTGCGCCGTCCCTGAGGTCCGAGTTCCAGATAGCCGCGGATCACTTTGTCGATCTGATCGCTGGTCATGCGCAGCCCATCGACCTTGGTTCGGTCATAACGCTTCAGACCCAGGTGAGAGGCCGCGACGGTCGTGACCGTGCCGCTGGTGCCGACGATCTGGAAGCCTTCGCGGGCTTGCTCGTCCTTGTAAGGCGCAAAGTCGGCCAGATTCTCTTCGAAGAACCAACTCATCAGAGCGAAGCGCGCTGCATCGTCTTCGACGTCATTGAACTGATCCCGCAAGGTGGCAACACCCAGCGGGACGCTGATCCAGTCGACGACCTTGGCAGCAGGGAATGGGCTGTCGGCGGTGTGGAAGCCATTGTGCAACCGCATGATCGCCGCCGGACGGTCGCGTCGCGGAACGGATGAGATGTCGATCCACACCAGCTCGGTCGAGCCGCCGCCGATATCCACCACCAGCAACTGTTCGGTCTTGGTCGAAACAAGTGGAGCGCAGGAAATCACGGCCAGACGCGCTTCTTCCTCGGGCTGGATGATTTCGAGAGTCAGGCCGGTTTCACGCCGCACTTGCCGGATGAAATCGCGCGAGTTCTTGGCTCGGCGGCAAGCCTCGGTTGCGATCAGGCGCATGCGCTTGACCTTGTTGCGTTTCAGCTTTTGCTGGCAGATCCGAAGGGCCTGAACGGTACGCGACATAGACGCCCGCGACAGTCGTCCGGTACGTTCCAGACCGGCGCCCAACTGCACCGATT
Organism: Ruegeria sp. CF4; assembly: GCF_056537345.1. Taxonomy (NCBI): domain Bacteria; kingdom Pseudomonadati; phylum Pseudomonadota; class Alphaproteobacteria; order Rhodobacterales; family Roseobacteraceae; genus Ruegeria; species Ruegeria sp. CF4. The sequence continues at coordinate 780,080 of NZ_JBQFRJ010000001.1, forward strand.
TGGAGAAGCTGTCTACCACATGGAACCCGCTGCCCTTGGGCTGGGCTATCAACATGCGGCAGCTATTTGTTCCCAGATCCAGTGCCGCGTAGAGTGCATCCGGATCGGGTCTTGCCGGCGCGGGGCTTTCGACCGCCTTCGGGAACGCGCCCGCACCTTTGGGACGCTTGGGCGCCATTCGTCACGCCCTCCGATTTTCGAGTTAGTTTGACCCTAGGCGGCGTATCGCCGACGCGCAAGTGATTTCAGTTTTGAAATTACCTGGACTGTCACACTGCGTTCATACTGAAATGCGAATTCCGTGCTGATCCCTTGATCGGGATTCCTTACAAGCTCTCAGCCAGATACGGAGACTGCCATGAAAGATGAGCGCATCCTGACATTCGATGAATTTGACGAAGTTGTGAATCCACGTCCGGAAGAATGCGAATTTGACCGCGTGGTCGAACGTGCGTTGTCGCGTCGCGGCTTTCTGGGCGGCGTTCTGGCAGTGGGTAGCTTCACGGCTGTTGGCGGCTCGCTTATTCCATCGGGTGCGCGCGCTGCGACGGACCGGTTCTCGTTCGAAGCGATCCCTGTTTCCACCGCAGACGACGTGATTGTACCTGCGGGCTACAAGGCCGAAGTCATGGTGCGCTGGGGTGATCCACTGTGGTCCGACGCGCCCGAATTCGATCACGCCACGCGTGGCACTGCCGCCAGTCAGGAACGCGCCTTTGGTGACAACACCGATGGGCAGGACGTTTTCTTCCATGACGGTCATGTTCTGCTGGTTGTGAACAACGAATACACCAACCGCGATATCCTTTGGGGCAACAATCCGGATGCCAAGGCGGCCTCGGATGACGATGTTGCGAAGGGCATGATGGCGCACGGTGTCACCGTGGTTGAGATTGCAAATGCCGACGGCACCTGGAGTATCGTTAAGGACAGCCCATATAACCGTCGCATCACACCGCAGACCGATATGGCCATTACCGGTCCGGCGGCAGGTCACGATCTGATGAAAACTGCTGCTGATCCGTCGGGCACCACTTCCAAAGGTACCTGGAACAACTGCGGCAACGGCATGACACCGTGGGGCACCTATCTGGCCTGTGAAGAGAACTTCAACGGCTACTTCTCGGCAGAAGACGAAAATCATGAGGTCAGCGCCGAACTGAAGCGCTATGGCGTTTCGACGAAAGACTGGGGCTATGGCTGGGCCAAGATCGACGACCGGTTCGACGTCTCGAAAAACCCCAACGAACCGAACCGCGCCGGTTACGTGGTTGAAATCGATCCGACCGATCCAAACTCGACCCCGCGCAAACTGACCGCCTTGGGTCGTTTCAAGCATGAGAATGCTGAAACCATCGTCAACAATGATGGCCGCGTTGTTGTCTATATGGGCGATGATGAACGGGGTGAGTTCCTGTATCGTTTCGTTTCGGATGGCGTTTATGCCGCTGGGGTTGATACCAACGCTCTGCTGGAAAACGGAACTCTGTCAGTTGCCAGGTTCAATGACGATGGTACGGGTGAGTGGCTGGAGCTGACACCTGAGACAACCGGTCTTGCTTCACTTGCCGAAGTCAGCATCCACACGCGTCAGGCGGCATCGACCGTTGGGGCCACTACCATGGATCGGCCCGAGTGGGTTGCGGCCAACCCGAACGCACCCGAGGTCTACTGCTGTTTGACCAACAACAAGAACCGTGGCGTGAAGCCGAATGCTGGCGGTGACGACACCTCGGCTAATGGCCCGAACCCGCGTGACGCCAATCATTATGGCCAGATCGTGCGTTGGCGCCCGGACGGCGGTGACCACACAGCGCCGGGCTTTGGCTGGGACCTGTACGTGCTGGCAGGAAACCCAACCGTGCATCAGGACGCTTATGCGGGTTCGGATAACGTCAATGCCGATAACATGTTCAACTCGCCCGATGGCCTGAAATTCGACAGCAATGGCCTGCTGTGGATCCAGACCGATGGCAACTATGGCAACGAAGGGGACTTCGTAGGGCAGGGTAACAACCAGATGTTGGCCGGTGATCCGGTCACCGGGGAAATCCGTCGCTTCCTAGTTGGCCCGAACGAATGTGAGGTCACCGGCCTAAGCTGGTCGCCGGATCGCCGTACCATGTTTGTGGGCATTCAGCACCCGGGCGAGGATGGCAACAGCCATTGGCCCGAAGGTGGTGACGCGGTGCCGCGTTCGGCCATTATTGCGATTACCCGCGAAGATGGCGGTTTGGTCGGTTAAACCGATTTCCACCCTTGAAACGCCCCGGATGGCTTATGCCGTCCGGGGTTTTTTCTTTTTATGAAGGGCATTCACAGAGATATTGAGAAATTTGCTATGCGTGTTTGCCCAGGAATTGGCTAAAAGCCCGGAAGACTGGCGTAACGAAAAGGTCGTTTGAAAAGCGTCGGGTGTCGAAAATCGACCGACCCGAGCTCACATTGAAGTTTAGAACCGCTCCATCGGGTTAGAAGGAATCACAGCAATGCCTGACGTCACCATCGTATACTGGCGCGACATTCCCGCTCAGGTCATCGTCGGCAAAGGCCGCCGTGGTGCCAAGCGGCAACTGGAAGAACGGTTCGAGCAAGCCATCGACCGGGCAGCCATGAAGGTGAACGCAAAGGACAGTGATGCCTACCTGGCAGAATGGCGCAAGGCCGAGCCTTTTGCGGTTGAGGGCGACCCGTCCGAGATTGCCGAGGCCGAAGCTGTGCGCCTTGAAGCTGAATACGATCAGGACCGCATCAAAGCGCTGATCGCGAACGACGGTTGGGCATGAGCCCCAAATCTTTATGGGAGGCCGCGATGGCTTTGCTGAACTTCAAGAAACGTGATGCGGCCGCGAAGGCCCCGGTGAACCCGACTGTCGAAGCCTTCCTGCAAGGCTATTCGATCGAGGTGATGCCGCGTACCGCAGAAAAGGTCGAGGATTTCCGCGCGTTGTTGCCGGAAGGTACCCGTGTCTACATTGCCCATATCGAGGGCACACCGATCGAAGACATGGTGAAAACCGCCAAACGTATCGCCGACGAAGGCTATCCCGTGATGCCGCACTTCCCGGCGCGGATCATCAAAGACGCTGCGACGCTGGAGAACTGGATTTCCATGTATCAGGGCGAAGCCGGGGTTGAGCAGGCGCTGCTGCTGGCGGGTGGGGTTGCAAACCCGCACGGTGATTTCGACAGCTCGATGCAATTGCTGGAAACCGGTCTTTTTGACAAGGCGGGCTTCAAGCATCTGCATGTCGCTGGTCATCCGGAAGGCAACAAAGACATCGACCCCGACGGTTCGACAAAGAACGTCGACGATGCGCTGCGCTGGAAACAGAAGTTCTCGGAAACCACCGACGCCGAAATGGCGCTGGCGACACAGTTTGCCTTTGATGCCAAACCGATCATCGCTTGGGCGGATAGTCTGAAAGAAGCGGGCATCGACCTGCCGATTCACATCGGCATCGCTGGCCCCGCCAAGCTTCAGACCCTGATCAAGTTCGCCATCGCCTGCGGCGTCGGCCCGTCGCTCAAGGTTCTGCAGAAGCGTGCCATGGATGTCTCGAAGCTGCTGCTGCCTTATGAGCCGACAGACGTGCTGACCGAACTGGCGAACCACAAAGCTGCGAACCCCGACTTCAACATCACCAAAGTGCACTTCTTCCCGCTGGGTGGTATCAAGACCAACGCCAACTGGGCGATTGAAAACGGCGGCGCTTCGGCAAAGCCTGTAAACTCCTAAGGACCGGACATGACCCGTACAGTCGTTGAATCAAAAACAAAAACTGCCGTTCTGGGCTTTGACGAACCGTTCTGCGTGATCGGTGAACGGATCAACCCGACTGGCCGCAAGAAACTGGCGGCCGAGCTGGAAGCAGGCGACTTCTCGACAGTCGAGAAAGACGCCATCGCTCAGGTTGCTGCAGGCGCTACCGTTCTGGATATCAATGCGGGTGTTGTTTACAACTCGAACCCCAACCCAAACGAGACCGAGCCGCCCCTGATGACCAAAATCGTCGAGCTGGTGCAGGGGCTGGTTGAAGTGCCTCTGTGCATCGACTCATCGGTTCCCGGTGCGCTTGAGGCAGGTCTGGAAGCTGCCGAGGGTCGCCCGCTGTTGAACTCGGTCACGGGTGAGGAAGAGCGTCTGGAACTGGTTCTGCCGCTGGTCAAGAAATACAATGTGCCGGTTGTGGCGATCTCGAACGACGACACCGGTATTTCGGAAGACCCCGATGTGCGGTTCGACGTGGCCAAGAAGATCGTTGAGCGTGCCGCCGATTTCGGCATCCCTGCGCACGACATCGTGGTTGACCCGCTGGTCATGCCAATTGGCGCGATGGCAACCGCTGGCAATCAGGTATTTGCTCTGGTCCGCCGTCTGCGCGAAGAGTTGGGCGTAAACACCACTTGCGGCGCATCGAACATCTCGTTCGGTCTGCCAAACCGGCACGGCATCAACAACGCGTTCCTGCCGATGGCGATGGGTGCAGGCATGACCTCGGCGATCATGAACCCGGTCGCTCTGCCGGTTGGTCCCAAGAAACTGGCCGAGAAAAAGGCCGAGGTCGAAGCCAAGGGCATCGTTCTACCTGCGGATATGGATGATGAAACGTTCTGCCAGCTGTTCGGCCTTGGCTCGACCAAGCCGCGCGCGGGCAAAGAAATGGAAGCCATCCGCGCCGCGAACCTGCTGACCAACAATGACCCGCATGGCGGTGAGTGGATCAGGTTCAACAAAGCGCCTGACGAAGCAGGTGCCGCCGCTGGTGGTGGCCGCCGCGGAGGTGGTCGTCGTCGTCGCGCGTGATCCTGAATAACTAAAATCGAAAGGCCGGGCCCAGCGCCCGGCCTTTTTCGTTTTGACACGGATTAAGATTTTACTCTGTCGAAGCCACGAAAACACTAGTCGTTAGGTGAGGGTCACATAAGTGCAACGCCAGTTCTCTTGGAGTTCATTGATCCTTGATCGAATTTCGATTCAATCATTTAAATTCAAAGAGATTGGTTGGAACTCGTTGACAATCAACGACCCCGGGCAGTTATTGGTGGCACTAGGGTTTCAAATGGTGTTGCCGATATGGTTTCATGAGATTTCACGTGACCAAGATAGTCTGATGGATAGCCCCTCAAAACGCGCATCTGGTGTTGTACCAAGCGGAGCAAGTTTGCATGAAGAGATCAAGGAACATCAAACTGATTAATTTGTTCCTGATAAACGAATTACGCGGAGTAATAATTTATTTAGAGTAATTATAATTAACGGTTTGCTAATTGGACTTGTTTTGATTGCGGCAGAACTTCTGTTTGGAACTTGGTTCTCTGAGAAGCATGCTATGATGAAGTTCACCCAGGTTAGAAACTTCAAAAATGTACAAGATAATCCAGTTCACGTCGGTAAATCCACGATCACGTGTACCCGTGACTCATTTGGATTTCGTGGATTGGAGGGGGACGTATCAGAAATTGATATTTTGACGGTTGTCGGTTCCACGACCGATCAGAGATGGATTGACGATTCAGAGACCTATCAAGCCACTCTGCGCGAGTTGTTTGCTGATGATGGCAAGGATGTTTCGATCGCCAATGCAGGTATTGATGGTCAGTCAACCTTCGGGCATATGGCCAACTTCACTTCCTGGTTTAATAAAATACCAGGTCTCAGTGCACGCTACGTGCTATTTTATGTTGGAATAAACGATCTTCTCAAGTCTGAGCCTGAATCTTCGTATGATGTGGTTGCGCTGGAAGATAGCACCTATAACGATCTGAAGGCATTTATCAAAGACAAGTCGATATTCTATCAATTGTATAGAATATCGAGAACTGCTCTTTCTGAAGAACATGCACTTAACGAACTAAACAGGACGAATATCGCTGATCACGAACCTCTTGTAACAGAGCCGCTGATTTCTGCCCCTTTGTCTGATATTTTCAGTACTTCACTGGATAGCTACGCCGAGCGCATCTCTGAATTAGACCGAATGACCCGTGAATTCGGTGCAGAGCCGATTTTTGTCACGCAGAGAAGTGCCCGATGGGACCGTCGCGATGGAAAAATTTTCGGCATCGCCAAATACGAGCCAGATTTCTTCGAATTGGTTCGTCAGCAACTACCGGAAGAATTTCAAACATTGAACGGTGTCGATTTCTATAGGATTGAACGTGCTTTGGCGGAAGCACAAATGGAAGAGTGTGAGAAACTGGGTGCCATTTGCCTCGATCTTTTGACAGAAATTGAGTTTAACCTAGCGATGGATTTCTATGATCCAATCCACACTACCGCGCTCGGTTCACGGGCAATAGGTGAGTACCTTTATTCTAAGCTTCAAAATCTTGATTTGGATTGATTGTAGGTCATTTGTTGGTTTGAACAGAAGCTGGTGGGCGTAGGTTCAGAACTAGTGATTTGAGAAGGATTCTTGTTGCGTGGTTTGCAAACCAAGCGGCGAACATCTTTGTTTGTTTCCGTTTGGATTCGACTTGTTAGTGTTGAGAATACTTATCAACAGATCGCTTCTATGCGTGTAAATATGCAAACCAATTGACCGATATATGCTGATGTTGGGCGGCGAAATATCCGGATAAGATCTAAGTCCAATGTCTTGCCGCTCGTCGTCGAGTTGATTGCGATAGGACCACGGTGCACCAGCCCGCGCTTCAATTAGATACTGTCATCTTCCACCTGGATGATAAGTTCGGAACTTACATATGATTTCTCTTGTGTGGAAAGGTGGTTGATGCTTCGCGAAATATTTTTTGCCCTACGCATATGATACTTGAACTAAAGTTGTGATCGTTTGCGAAAATCTGCTGCCAACTGACACAGACGACGTTTGCCAAAAATGCAGCATTCATTTCGACTTACAAAAACTTTCTATTACAACACGGTATGCGCTACGCGGCCCATTTTCCGTCCATCACTGGGCCACACGCGCCTGTAGCAGGTTTATCACAGCAGGGATCTTCACGCCTTCGGACGTTTGGTATGCTTTGAATTCTTCGGCAACGGCATCGACGATAGCGTCGACATCCGTTTGCATGCCCTCGAAATGAGCGACAACCCGCGCCGCCGGGCCAACGCGGGTGCACAACAAGGCTGCGTCCGCCACGGTCTTTGGGCCAGAGAGCATCAAGGGGATCGCCTCGACCCTTATATCCGTCAATCCGGCAGAGGACATAAGACCTGCGACTCTGTCGCGGTCGTGAAAGGCCAACGGCCCCGGCGCGTTTCGGTCTACCTTAGGAGGTTGGCCCAATCGTTTGACAGCAGCGACATGCGGTATTTTGAACCACGGGTTTTCAGACAGACCGCCCCAGGCCGCGAATGTCATTTGTCCGCCGGGCTTCAGCGCGCGTGCCATATTTGCAAAGGCCGCAACCGGGTCTGAGAAGAACATGACTCCAAAGCGCGAGATCATGGCGTCGCAGTTGTTTGTCCCCAGATCAGCGACCTGTGCATCGGCATATTGAAACGCCAGATTGGAAAGTTGGGCACGGGCCGCGCGGTTGCGCGCCCGTTCCAGAAACTGTTCCGAAATATCGACACCCAGCACATGGCCGTCGGAACCAACCTGCTGTGCGGCCCGCAGTGCGCTAGCTCCGGTGCCGCAGCCGATGTCGATGACGCGCATTCCATCGGACAATGCGGCGCGGTCAAGGACCAGATCCAGAACGGGAGTGAAGAGGTGATCCAGTTGATCTTCGAAAGTCAGCCAGCGCGTGCCCATTTCGGACTTGCCCCAGAACTCTTCCTGATCTCCGTTGATCGTCAGCATGTTGCCCTCCGCCGTTTGGGGCGACTATGACCTCCTGCGACGTCGACGACCAGACTTTTCCTCATCCCCGCCGCCGGTGTTGAAGGATGGCGCAGGCAGGGTGACGACTTGCGCCAGTTCGGGGAACGGATCGGTTTTATGAGGGATCGCGTTGGCGGCGACGAAATGGTCCTGGAACTTGGGCTCGATGGCGGTTTCGACCTTGGTAATTTCTCGCACGACGCGCTCGATTTCGGCGCGTGATCCGATGTTACACAGCGCAATCCGCGCACCGGTTCCGGCGGCGTTGCCCGCGCTTGAGACCTTATCCAGCGGCGCGTCAGGGATCATGCCTAGCACCATCGCGTGTTTGGTCGAGATATGGGCACCAAATGCACCCGCCAGAACGACACGATCGACCCGGTCGACCTCCATTTCATCCATGAGCAGACGCGCACCGGCGTAGAGTGCGGATTTGGCCAGCTGGATTGCGCGGATGTCGCCTTGGGTAACGGTGATGCGCGGTCCGCCTTCGGCGCTCGCATCGTGGATCAAATAGGCATGGGTGCGCCCTTCCGGGACGCAGCGCGCGGTGCCGGTCTGCTCAGCGGATCCGATCAGGCCGCTCTCGTCGAGCAGGCCAGCGATACGCATTTCGGCCACGGCTTCGATAATGCCCGATCCGCAGATGCCAGTGATGCCGGTGGTGGCGATGTCCTGATCGAACCCGTCCTCGTCCGACCATTTCTCGGACCCGATCACGCAGAAGCGAGGTTCTTTGGTGACAGGATCGATCTCAATCCGTTCAATCGCACCGGGCGCGGCGCGCTGGCCCGAGCTGATCTGCGCACCCTCGAATGCAGGGCCGGTGGGCGAAGAACAGGCCAGAACGCGGTGGGTGTTGCCCAGCAAGATTTCCGCATTGGTACCGACGTCGACAATCAGAACGAGGTCGTCGGATTTGCCGGGTTCTTCGGACAGGGCGACGGCGGCACAGTCCGCGCCGACGTGGCCTGCGATACAGGGCAGGATATAGACCTGCGCGCGCGGGTTCATGGCGGTCAGGTCCATCTCGCGCGCGGGCAGGGACATGCTTTCGGACGTGGCCAGCGCAAACGGGGCTTGCCCCAACTCGACCGGGTCCAGACCCAGCAGCAGGTGGTGCATCACCGGGTTACACACAAACACGGTCTCGACGATCAGCGCGGCGTCGATTCCGGCTTCTTCGGCGATCGAAGTGGTCAGGTCATTGATCGCCTCACGCACGGCCTTCGTCATCTCCTGATCGCCGCCGGGGTTCATCATGGCGTATGAAACGCGGCTCATCAGGTCTTCGCCGAAGCGGATTTGAGGGTTCATCAGGCCCGACGACGCTTTGACCTCACCGGTTTCCAGATCCGTCAGATGCGCCGCAATGGTTGTTGAGCCAAGGTCGATGGCCAGACCATACAGGCCTTGCTCGTGCAGACCGGGCCAGATTTCGACAATACGGGCCACGTCATCCTTGTGGCCTTTGTGGACGGCCACGGTGACCTCCCACTTACCCTTGCGCAGCACGGGCTGCAGCTTGGACATCAGGGACAGATCAGCGGTGACGGCTTCAATGTTCCATTGCTGGCGTAGGGCGCGTTCCAGCCGCTCCAGATCGCCGGTAGGGGAATGCATGTCAGGCTCTTCCACCACGACGAAATAGAGCCGCGTGGCCGGGTCCATGATGATCGCACGCGCAGCTGCGGCCTTGCGGACGACCTGACGGTGGACCTGGCTTTCGGGTGGGACGTCGATCACCACATCACCCTGTACCGACGCCTGGCAGCCCAGTCGGCGACCCGGCTTCAGACCGCGTTTGTCGTCATAACGCTGCTCGACCGCATTCCACTCGCTCAGGGCGTCCTCGGAAACGGTGACACCGTGTTTGGGGAACTCGCCATAGCTGGGGGTGATCTGGCATTTGGAACAGATGCCGCGCCCGCCGCAGACCGAATCCAGATCAACGCCCAACTGACGTGCTGCGGTCAGAATCGGCGTGCCGATGGGAAAGTGCCCGCGTTTGCCGGAAGGGGTGAAGACGACAAGAGGATCGGTGGTCATGAAAGGCCTGCCTTTGTATTCGCGCGTATGCCGCGGAAGATATGGGTTTGAGCGAAAAGGGAAAGGGCATTCAGCGGCACGTTTTGCATCGCTTGCGTCGTTTTCGGGCGCGGCAAAGCCCCGCATGGAAAAACAACTTGGGTTCAGGGCTTTCCCTCGGGTGAAATCCATGTAATAGGGTCACCGCCAAACGGGCTTTTGCATGGGGTTTTCAGATGCAGATTCGTGAGGCACTCACCTTCGACGACGTTCTCCTGGTTCCGGGCGCATCTTCAGTGCTTCCGGCTACGGCAGATACCACCACGCGCGTGACGCGTGAGATTACCATGAACATTCCGCTGCTCAGCTCGGCGATGGACACGGTGACCGAGGCGCGCATGGCCATTGCAATGGCGCAGGCCGGGGGTATCGGTGTTGTCCACAAGAACCTTTCGGTCGAAGAACAGGCGCGCGAGATTCGCCGGGTTAAACGGTTCGAATCCGGCATCGTTTACAACCCGGTGACGCTGCGGGCGGATCAGACACTGGCGGATGCGCAGGCTTTGGTCGAGCGGTATAACTTCACCGGTTTCCCTGTCGTTGACGGCGACGGGCGGGTCGTCGGCATCGTGACGAACCGGGACATGCGCTTTGCAACCTCGGACGATACGCCGATCAAGGCGATGATGACCTCGGACAACCTCGCGATGCTGCAAGAACCCGCCGATCTGGAAGAAGCCAAAAGCCTGATGCGGGCCCGCCGGATCGAAAAGCTGTTGGTTGTCGACGGTAGTGGCAAACTGACCGGCCTGCTGACCCTGAAAGACACTGAACAGGCCGTGCTGAACCCCACTGCTTGCAAAGACCACCTGGGTCGTCTGCGGGTGGCCGCGGCGACCTCTGTGGGTGATGCCGGCTTTGAACGGTCCGAGCAACTGGTGGATTCCGGCGTCGATATTATCGTTGTGGATACTGCACATGGCCATTCTCAAGGGGTTCTGGATGCGGTGAAACGCGCCAAGATGCTGTCGAATGAGGTGCAGATTATTGCAGGCAATGTTGCCACCGCCGAAGCGACCAAGGCGCTGATTGATGCTGGCGCGGATGCGATCAAGGTGGGCATCGGACCGGGCTCCATCTGTACGACAAGGATGGTTGCGGGTGTCGGGGTGCCTCAGCTGACGGCAATCATGGATTGTGCTGCCGCGGCAGGTGACGTTCCTGTAATTGCGGATGGCGGTATCAAATTCTCGGGCGATTTTGCCAAAGCAATCGCGGCGGGAGCCTCTTGCGCCATGGTCGGCTCGATGATTGCGGGCACCGATGAAAGCCCGGGTGAGGTGATCCTGTATCAGGGTCGCTCGTTCAAATCCTATCGCGGCATGGGAAGTTTGGGCGCAATGGCGCGTGGCTCGGCGGACCGATACTTCCAGAAGGACGCGGCCAACGACAAGCTGGTGCCTGAGGGGATAGAGGGGCAGGTGCCCTATAAGGGATCGGCCAGCGCAGTTGTCCATCAACTGGTCGGCGGCTTGCGTGCGGCGATGGGCTATACCGGATGTGCGACGGTGGACGAGATGCGAAAGAACTGCAACTTCGTCAAAATCACAGGCGCGGGTCTGAAGGAAAGCCATGTGCACGATGTTCAGATCACGCGGGAAAGCCCGAACTATCGCGTGATGTGATCGGGCCTGATCAGGATCGGAGCCAACGATGACCCCGGCAGCGCGCGTGCAGGCCGCGATTGAGATACTGGATCAGATACTGTCTGGTGCGCCTGTCGAAAAGGCGCTGACGGGCTGGGCCAGGCAGAGCCGTTTTGCGGGCTCAAAGGATCGCGCGGCGGTCCGTGATCACGTGTTTGGCGCGCTTCGTTGCAAACGGTCTTTCGCGGCGTGTGGCGGCGCAGAGACAGGGCGCGGGTTGATGATCGGCGCGTTCCGCTCGTCGGGTGGTGATCCCGCTCAACTATTCACGGGTGAACGGTTTGCGCCTGCACCGATCTCCGACGGTGATCAAGCGCGGGTGTTCCAGTCAGAGGCCGAGCGCTTGGATATCCCCGAATGGCTCTGGCCTGAATTTCAGCAGGCATTGGGCGATGAGGCCGAGGCCGCCGCCATCGCGCTGCAATCTCGCGCACCCGTGCATCTGCGCGTCAACAGAGCAAAGGTAGAGCGTGAAGATGTGATCCGTCTACTCTCAGAGGGCGGCATTCAGACAAGCGCACATCCCGCTTGTGATACCGCGCTTGAGGTCGCCGAGGGGGAGCGCAAGATCGCGCAGAGCGATGTTTATAAGAGGGGGCTCGTTGAGTTGCAGGATGCTGCAAGTCAGGCGGTCGTCGCGGCGCTCGACCTTCAGCCCGGTATGCGGGTTCTGGATTATTGTGCAGGCGGGGGCGGTAAAACGCTGGCGCTGGCGGCTTCGAAGGGCGTGCAGGTCTTTGCCCACGATGCCAATCCCGGTCGTATGCGCGATCTGCCTGCCCGAGCGTCAAGAGCGGGTGCAGAGGTGACTATTTTGCAATCGGACCAGCTGGCTCAACAAGCGCCGTTCGATATCGTTTTGACGGACGTGCCGTGTTCGGGCAGCGGTTCCTGGCGGCGGGCGCCCGCCGGGAAGTGGGCGCTGACGCCCGAGCGTTTGAGAGATCTTTCCAGCATTCAGGCAGACATTCTGCGAGATGTGTCACCCCTGGTTGCCGCACGCGGCGTGCTGGCCTACGCCACCTGTTCTATGCTGACTGTTGAGAATGATGCAGTGGTCGACAGGTTTCTTAAGGACTACCCTGAGTGGCAATCGGGTCTGCGCAGATCGTGGCTAGTTTCCCACGGAACGGATGGATTCTACACCGCGCACTTGACGCGATCTTGATTATATAAAATCAACCATAGGCAGTTCACGCCGTGATTTTGTTAAGCGGCAGTTAACCATTGCGGGCCGATATTGGTCAAAAATTGACTTAACATGAGCTGTTTATGTCCAGTATTTCTGCTGTTTTTTCCAGTGGCTCAGAGCGATGGAGTGGTGCGCGTGCGCGATATGCCTCACTCGGGGTGATCGCCATCGTTTTGTGCGTGCTCTCGCTGTTCGGGCAGTTGCCGCGGCCTTGGAACGTCATGGCCGCAACGATCGGGGTTTCCTTTCTGTCGGTCGGAACTCTTGAGATCGCGCGCGCTTGGTTTTCACGCCGATCGGAACTGCAGGCGCTTACATATCTTTCAACATACCTGAATCATCAGGGCGCGACCTGCTTGGTGGCAGATGCAACCGGACGCGTCCTGATCGCTAATGAATGTGCTGCGGCGCGTTATAAGGCAGCCGCAGGCAATCGTTTGGAAGACTGCCTACGATCTGCTGTGGCCAACCCAGCAGCTGTTTTGCTCAGCCTTCAAACTCTCGCCAAGGCAAAGGGGTTCGCGCGGAGAGAAATCGTTACACGTGGGCAATCGGTATCGATTGAGGTGTCGATGTTGAACGAAGATCGGTTTTGCTGGCGCATCTCACTGGGTGCTGGCAGCTTCTGGAATGATCTTGAGGTTCCGATCATGACCGTAGGACGCGACAATGTCGTGCTGGACCTGAACAAAAGCGCAGTTGATTTGCTAGGCAAATCTCCCGCTACGGCTGATCAGGTGATTTCCAACGACGGTCGCGATGGCATCCAACAGATGGAGACGGAGAGTGGAAAAAGACGCGTGATTGTCTCAACTCTGCGGAAGAGAGAGTCATCCCGTGAACTTCTGATGATACCGCTTGAGAATGCAGAGCCTGCACCCGATCTGGCCTCGTTCGCTGATCTGCCTGTTCCAATCATGCGGCTGTCTCCCGAAGGGGAGATCCTTGAGGCCAACCCTCTTGCACGACAATTGATCGGCGAGATCAGGCCGGGATGTGCAAATCTTGAGGCAATGATGCAGGGGCTGGGATATCCAATCCGGGATTGGCTGACCCGCGCGATGGAGCAGGATGCTGGGCCGCGCTCCGAATTCCTGCGTCTGACACGGCGAGACAGAGAGGTTTTCGTGCAAGTCACTCTCTCGCGAATACAGCGTGAAGGGCAGGCTGGTCTGATTGCTGTTCTGAATGATGCGACCGAGCTCAAGACGCTTGAAGCGCAGTTTGTGCAAGGACAGAAGATGCAGGCGGTGGGGCAGCTTGCTGGCGGCGTTGCGCATGACTTTAACAACCTTCTGACTGCGATTTCAGGTCATTGCGACCTGTTGCTGTTACGTCATGATCAGAACGATCCGAACTATGGTGACCTGGTGCAGATCAATCAGAATGCCAACCGTGCGGCGGCCTTGGTCAGTCAGTTACTGGCGTTTTCGCGCAAACAAACCTTGCGCCCCGAGACGCTGGATTTGCGTGATACCATCTCGGATCTGATCCACTTGCTGAACCGGCTAGTGGGCGAGAAAGTGAGGCTGGCACTCAGCCACGACCCTGTTCTGAAACCCGTATGTGCAGACAAGCGTCAGCTTGAGCAGGTACTGATGAATCTCGTGGTGAATGCCCGGGATGCGATGCCGGAAGGTGGAGAGATTCGGATCGAGACTGAAGTCTTATCTCTGGACCGGCCCTTTACGCGTGACCGGGCAACCGTCCAGCCCGGAGAATATGTCACAGTCAAGGTGATCGACAGTGGTGTGGGAATACCCGCGGACAAGCTGCAAAAAGTGTTCGAACCTTTCTACACGACCAAACGCACAGGCGAAGGTACAGGGCTTGGCCTGTCTACCGTTTATGGAATTGTGAAGCAAACCGGAGGGTTCATTTTCGTCGACAGCGTGCGGGGAAAAGGCACCGAATTTACTGTCCTATTGCCGGTGGCGGCTGCGATTGAAGCCACTGAGCCTGAGGTGCCCATCGTTCAGGAAGAACAAGTCGCACGGCAGGGCGAAGGTGTGGTTCTGCTGGTCGAAGACGAAGCGCCGGTTCGGGCCTTTGCAACGCGGGCTTTGCGGCTGAAAGGCTATACGGTGCTCGAAGCGGAATCAGCCGAGGACGCGCTGCATCTTCTCGAAGACCCCGATTTGTCTGTGGATGTTTTTGTCACCGATGTGGTCATGCCGGGCATGGACGGTCCGACCTGGGTACGCGAAGCCCGACAGTCGCGCCCGGATGTCAAAGTTGTCTTTATGTCTGGCTACACCGAAGGGGCCTTTGGCGAATCCGGGCCTGAAATCGAGAACTCGACCTTCCTACCCAAACCTTTCTCACTCACGCAGTTGACCGAGGCTGTGTTCCAACAGCTGAGTTAACGCGCAGATTGATGCAGGGTGAATTCAGCCGCGTTTAACGATCGAAAGCGCTGTTCAGTTTGCGCTGACATATCTAACGGTCGGTCTGGTGAGACATTCTCGGATGTCAGATGGATTTCGCAGTCCAGACGATCCTGGAGAAACGCCAGTATCTGGTCCTGATTCTCGTATTTGAATAGATGAGTGACCCCGGCACCGTTACTGCGCGGTCTGAAAAAATCGGATTGGCATCCGACATCCGCAAATGCCGGGCGTGGCGTGTTCATATAGGCGTTGAGGAATTCGTCGAAACTCAGACTTTGCGTTGAATAAGGGTGTCCCGCGCGCTCGGACCGGGTGCGGTACCGATACCAACTGCCCAGCCAATCGATGGGCTCGCGGACCACAGCCATCACCTCCATCTCGGTGTCGAACATCTTGCGGAACATTGTTTGAAAGAACCGGTCAAAGCGGCGCATGTTCGCGTGTTTCAGATCCGTCGGACCAGAGACGACGATATCGGCCCGGTCGCGTAATGCGGTCTGATAGGCGGTGCTGCCGGTTTTGGGAACGGATAAAAGCGCCAGACGCTCTTTGTAAAACACAAGCATTTATCTTTTCTCTTCAACGCTTTTCGTGTCGCAGATTGTCGTAAACGACTCTTTAACACAATTGCTCAACAGTGGGTTTCATAAGTTTTAGTTGAAATGTTCTCTTTTTGGTCCCATAAGGAACAAGAGGCGAACAAAGCAGCGATTGCCGCCCGTCAAAGGGTGTGACAAAAGGGATAGTGACAGGACAATGGCGGATCTTCTGACAATGAGCGACAAGAAAAACGCAGACAAGCAAAAGGCGCTCGACAGCGCGCTGGCGCAGATCGAACGGCAGTTCGGCAAGGGCTCGATCATGAAGCTTGGCGAGGATGCCAAGCAGGATATCGATGCAAGCTCGACCGGCTCGCTGGGGTTGGATATTGCGCTGGGAATCGGTGGTTTGCCGATGGGGCGAATTGTTGAGATTTACGGACCCGAAAGCTCGGGTAAGACAACGCTGACATTGCATTGCATTGCAGAACAGCAGAAACGCGGTGGTGTTTGTGCCTTCGTCGATGCGGAACACGCGCTGGACCCGCAATATGCACGCAAGCTGGGCGTTGATTTGGATGAGTTGCTGATCTCGCAACCCGATACCGGCGAACAGGCGTTGGAGATCACCGATACGCTGGTGCGGTCGGGCGCGGTAAACATGGTCGTGGTCGACTCGGTGGCGGCGCTGACGCCGAAATCTGAGCTTGAAGGCGATATGGGTGACAGCAATGTGGGTGTTCAAGCTCGTCTGATGAGCCAGGCGATGCGGAAACTCACCGGCTCGATCAGCCGCTCGAACTGCATGGTGATCTTCATCAACCAGATTCGGATGAAGATCGGTGTAATGTTCGGCAGCCCGGAGACCACCACCGGCGGTAATGCTCTGAAATTCTACAGCTCGGTCCGTCTGGATATCCGCCGCATCGGTGCGATCAAGGATCGTGACGAAGTGGTCGGCAACCAGACCCGCGTGAAAGTCGTCAAGAACAAGGTCGCGCCTCCGTTCAAGCAGGTTGAATTCGACATCATGTATGGCGAAGGCATCAGCAAGATGGGCGAACTGCTGGATCTGGGCGTCAAGGCCGGTGTGGTCGAGAAATCGGGTTCGTGGTTCAGCTATGGGGATGAGCGGATCGGGCAGGGGCGTGAGAACGCCAAGCAGTATCTGCGCGACAACACCCGTGCTGCGCTGGAGATTGAGGACAAGATTCGTGCAGCCCACGGTCTAGATTTCGAGATGCCGCCCGAAGCGGAAGAGGACGATATTCTCGAAGCATAAGGAACGCTGACGGGAACTGCAGAAATCCTACGGCACCCCGATGGTGCTGAGAATACCTGGAACAGGGCGGTCCATCGGGGCCGCCTTGTTTCGTTCCGGGGTAGCCAATGCTGTGGACACTCCCGAGGTGGGGGGCTAAACCTTCGCAGACCCTAGTGAATGCGCGTCGAGAGAGCCCAAATGCCCACGCTGAACGATATCCGATCAACCTTTCTGAATTACTTCGCCAAGCAAGGCCATGAAGTTGTGGCGTCCAGCCCGCTTGTCCCGCGCAATGACCCGACGCTGATGTTCGTGAACTCGGGCATGGTGCAGTTCAAGAACCTGTTTACTGGCCTCGAGACTCGGGACTATAGCCGCGCAACCACGGCACAGAAATGCGTGCGCGCCGGCGGTAAGCACAACGATCTGGACAATGTGGGCTATACCGCGCGTCACCATACGTTCTTTGAAATGCTGGGGAATTTCTCGTTCGGGGATTACTTCAAGCACGATGCCATCCCGTTTGCCTGGGAGTTGATCACCAAGGAATTCGGCATCGATAAGAACCGTCTGCTGACAACAGTCTATCACACCGATGATGAGGCGTTTGAAATCTGGAAGAAAGTCGGCGTGCCCGAGGACCGGATCATCCGCATCGCCACCAGTGACAATTTCTGGCAGATGGGCCCGACCGGCCCCTGCGGCCCGTGCACCGAAATTTTCTATGATCACGGCGATCACATCTGGGGTGGCCCTCCGGGCTCGGCCGAGGAAGATGGCGACCGGTTCATCGAAATCTGGAACATCGTTTTCATGCAGAACGAGCAGTTCGAGGACGGCTCGATGGTGGAACTCGACATGCAGTCCATCGACACCGGCATGGGGCTAGAGCGGATCGGTGCGTTGCTGCAAGGCAGCCACGACAACTATGACACAGATCTGTTCAAAACGCTGATTGAGGCGTCAGCAGATGCCACCGGCGTTGATCCTTATGGGGATCAGAACGTGCATCATCGGGTGATCGCGGATCACCTGCGCTCGACCTCGTTCCTGATTGCGGATGGGGTGATGCCCAGCAATGACGGGCGGGGTTACGTGTTGCGTCGGATCATGCGACGGGCCATGCGTCATGCACATCTGCTGGGCGCAAAGGATCCTGTCATGCACAGGCTGGTGCCGACGCTGGTGCAGCTGATGGGTGCGCAGTATTCCGAACTCGGTCAGGCTCAAGCTTTGATCGAAGAAACGCTTCTGCTTGAAGAGACGCGGTTCAAGCAAACCCTCGACCGTGGCCTCAAGCTGTTGGATGACGAGGTTGCAGGCCTGTCTGCAGGCGCAGCTTTGCCCGGTGACGCAGCCTTTAAACTCTATGACACATATGGTTTCCCGCTCGATCTAACACAGGATGCGCTGCGCGAGAAAGGCCTGACCGTTGATACCGATGGCTTTGATGCAGCGATGGCCGAGCAAAAGGCTAAAGCGCGCGCCGCTTGGGCCGGATCCGGCGAAGCAGCTGATCAGGCTGTGTGGTTTGACGTATTGGATACGGCAGGGGCCACCGATTTTCTGGGGTACGACACCGAGAAGGCCGAGGGGCAGATTGCCGCTCTGGTCGTAGATGGCGCGTTGGTCGACAAGATCGAGCAGGGCGGCACTGGATGGGCCATCGTTAACCAGACGCCTTTCTATGGTGAGGCTGGCGGCCAGGTCGGAGATTCAGGTGAGATCAGACGTCTGGAAGAGCGTGAGGATATCTCTCGCGTCGAAGACACAAAGAAATTCGCCGACGGCAAAGTCTATGCGCATAAAGTTACCGTGGAACGCGGTGCGCTGTCCAAAGGCGATGCGGTCGAACTTGAGGTCGATCACGCCCGTCGCACGGCCATTCGTGCCAACCATTCGGCCACGCACCTGCTGCATGAAGCCTTGCGAGAAACGCTTGGTGATCACGTTGCGCAGCGCGGGTCGCTGAACGCGGCCGAACGTCTGCGGTTCGACTTCAGTCACTCCAAGGCTCTGACCTTAGAAGAAATTCACAAGGTCGAGCGTGAGGTGAATGATTTCATCCGCCAGAATTCGGCGGTTGAAACTCGTATCATGACGCCCGATGACGCGCGCGCCTTGGGTGCGCAAGCGTTGTTTGGCGAGAAATACGGCGATGAAGTACGCGTTGTTTCTATGGGTAAGGCACCCACGGGCAAAGGGCAGGATGGTGAAACCTGGTCGATTGAGCTTTGCGGGGGCACTCATGTACGTCAGACCGGTGATATCGGCACGTTCGTGGTGCTGGGTGACAGTGCCAGCAGCGCGGGTGTCCGACGGATCGAGGCTCTGACCGGTGACGAAGCGTTCAAATATCTGTCGGCGCAGGATCATCGTTTGGGGACAATTGCGTTGGAGCTGAAGGCTCAACCGGATGATGTCGTCGCGCGTGTGAAATCCCTGCTGGATGAACGTAAAGCGCTGCAGAACGAGGTGGCTCAATTGCGCCGCGATTTGGCAATGGCCGGCGGTGCGGGGCAGGGTGGTGGCGCCGATGCCCGAGAGGTGAATGGCGTTGCATTTTTTGCCCAGTCGCTGACCGGTGTATCAGGCAAGGATTTGCCCGCGCTGATTGATGAACACAAAAGCCGTCTGGGATCGGGTGCAGTTCTGCTGATCGCTGACACGGGCGGCAAAGCGGCCGTGGCTGCGGGCGTGACCTCTGACCTGACGGACAAAGTGTCGGCAGTGGATCTGGTCAAGGCAGCGGTAACAGAACTGGGTGGCAAAGGCGGTGGTGGTCGGCCTGACATGGCGCAGGGCGGGGGCAAAGATGCCTCGAACGCAGACGCAGCCATCAAAGCTGCCGAACAGGTATTGGGAGGATAAGATGCCAGCACTTTGGATTGCACATGTCACGGTCACTGACACCGACGCATATGGCAAATACGCCGAACTCGCCGGTCCGGCCATTGCGGCGCATGGCGGGGAGTTCATTGCCCGTGCCGCCCGCTATGTTCAGCTGGAAGGAAAAGAGCGGCCTCGTAATGTGGTTGCCCGGTTCCCTTCTCTTGAGGCCGCTGTAGACTGCTATCATTCAGCCGAATACCAAAAAGCGCTCGATCATGCGCGCGGTGCCAGCGAACGAGAGTTGGTCGTGGTTGAAATCACCGATTGAGAATCACTTACCTCCAAAACCGCATGACTTTTATGTGATTGCGAAGCTCTAAGGCACGACAGCCTGATTGTGCTGTCGTGCAGTGATGATTTTTCGGATAAAAGTAATATAATACAATTGCTTGTGCAGGTGCGTTTGGGGCATTCTGCCGACTGAATGTGGCGTTCGCGCCATGATCTGGTGCGGAAATGGTCACAAAAAACGACGAATTTCCGCCGCTTTTCCTCGACAAATTCTTCAATGATTGCGTGCCGCCTGCAGTTTACGGATATTTTCCCGTGAGCAGATAGGGTTCTGAGCCACGCTGATCGCTTGGATTGAACGGAACTTGAGGGACAGGCATGAAACTGGTTGGCACTATTGTAAAAGCCTTTGGCAAGCGCACCATCAGGTTTGGAGGCCATTGCGGCTTGGCTGCTCTGGTTGGAAGCGCTCTGCTGTATGGTTCGAATGCATGGGCCCGGGACGCTGCCTTTATCACAAGCGTTGCGACAACACCGCCTCCGTCGGGCGCGCAGCAATTGTGCAGACAATATGCCTGGGCATGTTCGTATAAGGCTGGGGCCGCGATGCCCAGCGAACAGGAAATGAAACTGGTCAAGCAGATCAATCGCCGTGTGAATGCCTCGACACGCGAAGTGACGGACCAATCCCAATACAAGACCCGCGAGCTTTGGGCGCTTCCGACCTCACTGGGCGGCGATTGCGAAGATTTTGCGCTGCTTAAGAAACGGGACCTGATCAAAGCCGGAATCGATCCACGAAAGCTGTTGATTGCGACTGTTTTGGATACGCGCAGAAATTCTCATGCAGTTCTGGTGTTTCGCTCGAGCCAGGGTGATCTGGTTTTGGATAATCTGACAAACCGGATCAAGCCATGGTCGGAAACGCGGTATCTGTTCTTGCGTATGCAAGATCCAAAGCAGCCACGTCGCTGGGTTGGAGTCTACGGACGGAGCTAGGAGCAGTTTGCCCCTAGCTCGATCACCGAATACATAGCCTCTAAGCGTAGTCCAGTTTTAAGACGTTGCTTCACTAAGCAGTAGGATTATGCGTCGTTGTTTTTAGGCGGGTCCGACTTAGGTGGGTCCGACTTAGGTGGGTCCGACTTAGGTGGGTCCGACTTAGGCGGGTCCGACTTAGGCGGCTCTGACTCAGGATCAGGATCCGTTTCGACGTCCGGGTCACCATTATCGTCGGGTCCGTCATCGTCGCCGAAGGTCTCATCGTCGCGACCATCGCCGGTTCTCTTTTCAGCAAAGCCAACAGATGCGGTTGGAAGGTCGGTCAATATGGCAGCAAAGGCCGGGCAATCCAGCAAGGTTTGCTCCAGTATAGATTCAAAGTCGGCCCGTCGCTGTATGTATCTGACCATCCGAGAGCTCACGACATCGCAAGCGCAAAGGGTGGTCGAAGATACAGATTGCTTAGCCGTTTTGACGGTGCACATGTCTGAGGCCTGGGCTGCTCCGGCCGACATGAAAGGAAGTGTTGCGGAAACAAAAACAAAAGATAGCAGTTTGGATCTGATGCGCATGGCGCCTCTCCTTGGAACTCGTAAATTACATCAACTACATCGCGGTATACTGAAGCGATGACATACTTTGAACATAAAGTGATCGTTTTTTTGACGTTTTGACAAGGGGAAGGGAGGGTGTTCTCGCTCCTTGACAGAAATGCGGTTCTGAAAATTGATTAAAAATCAAATAGAAAGCCCGCCAATGAGGCGGGCCTTCGTTTTTCGTAGACGTCTCGATATGACGCAAAATTGCCACGATTGGATCATTGTTTCCAATCTGTGAACAAGATTACTGCGCTGTCACGCGGATTTGGACATCCTCTTGCGTTCATGCGGATCGAGGTACCGTTTGCGCAGACGAATGGCGTTCGGTGTCACCTCGACCAATTCGTCATCGTCAATATAGGCGATGGCCTCTTCCAACGAAAACTGAACATGCGGAGTGAGGCGAACCGCATCGTCCGAGCCACTGGCGCGCACATTGGTCAGCTTTTTGCCCTTCAGCGGGTTTACCTCAAGATCGTTGTCGCGCGAATGCTCACCGATCACCATGCCCTGATAGACATCAGTCTGCGGTCCGACAAACATGCGGCCCCGCTCTTCAAGGTTCCAAAGGGCGTAGGCGACCGCCTGACCGTTCTCCATTGAGATCAAAACACCCGCGCGACGGCCTGGGATCGGGCCTTTGTGCGCCGCCCAACCGTGAAACACGCGGTTCAGAACACCCGTACCGCGGGTATCGGTCAGGAACTCTCCGTGATAACCGATCAGGCCGCGCGACGGGACGTGGGCGATAATGCGGGTCTTGCCTGCGCCTGCGGGGCGCATCTCGGCCAGTTCACCTTTGCGCGCACCTGTGATCTTTTCAATGACCGAACCGGAATATTCGTCATCCACGTCGATCGTGACTTCCTCGATGGGCTCCAATCGCTGGCCATCTTCTTCGCGGAACAGAACTTGCGGGCGTGATATGCTGAGTTCGAACCCCTCGCGGCGCATGTTTTCGATCAGAACACCCATTTGGAGTTCGCCGCGGCCGGCAACCTCGAAGGCTTCGCCGCCGGGGGTGTCTGTGATGCGAATGGCAACATTCGATTCAGCTTCTTTCATCAGACGATCGCGGATTACACGGGACTGAACCTTCTTGCCGTCACGACCGGCCAGCGGAGAATCGTTGATGCCGAATGTCACCGTGATGGTCGGCGGGTCGATGGGCTGAGCGGGTAGGGCCTCTTCAACCTGTGGGGAGACGAGCGAATCTGCCACGGTGGCTTTGCTCATACCTGCGATGGTGACGATGTCACCGGCTTCGGCGACGTCGATCGGCTGCTGTGCCAGACCACGGAACGCCAGGATTTTCGAAGCACGGAAATTTTCGATCAGGGTTCCGTCACGGCTGAGCGCTTTGAGGCTGTCGCCCGCTTTCAATGTACCGCTCTCGACGCGACCGGTGAGGATGCGGCCGATGAACGGGTCGCTGCCCAGTGTAGTGGCCAGCATCCGGAACGGTTCGCTTTTTTGCTCGATCTGTTTCGGGGCAGGGACGTGGTCGACGATCAGATCGAACAGTGCAGTCAGATCCTTGCGTGGACCGTCCAGTTCCATATCTGCCCAGCCCGAGCGACCTGAGGCGTACATCGCAGGAAAATCCAGCTGATCATCGTCGGCACCGAGGTTGGCGAAGAGGTCAAAGCACTCATCCAATGCGCGGTCGGGCTCGGCATCTGGTTTGTCGACCTTGTTCAGCACTACAATCGGGCGCAGGCCCAGAGCCAGCGCCTTGGAGGTTACAAACTTGGTCTGTGGCATCGGGCCTTCGGCGGCATCAACCAGCAGGACAACGCCATCGACCATGCTGAGGATACGCTCGACCTCTCCGCCGAAATCGGCGTGACCGGGCGTGTCAACGATGTTGATGCGCGTATTTTTCCACTCAACTGACGTCGCCTTGGCCAGAATAGTGATGCCGCGTTCGCGTTCCAGGTCATTGCTGTCCATGGCGCGCTCGGCCACGGCCTGATTTTCCCGGAACGCGCCGGATTGTTTGAGTAGCTCATCCACCAGAGTCGTCTTGCCGTGGTCCACGTGAGCGATGATTGCGATGTTGCGCAGGTCCATGAGAGGTCAGCCTTTGAACGGGAAGTTGCCCGGCGCATAACGTGGTGCGGAGAAATATGCCAGCCCTAACCGGCGGTCAGCGGCTGGCTGCGGTAGAAAACGGGTGGATGATCAGGATACCGCCGAGCAATAAGGTCTGCCCAATGATTACCGGCCAATCCAACCGTTGATCAAAGACGAGAAACCCGATCAGCGTGGTCAGGCTGATCCCGAGTCTGGCTCAGATCGCGCAGGAAACGCCAGCCGGCATGACCTTCAGCGCGAGAGTAAGTCGATCCACGGTGGCGTTTACCAAAGGTAAGGGATACCCGACTACCCGGAATGATACCTGTCGTGTTAACTACAACGCAGTTTTTAGTGAATTTTTAACGAGTTTGGTAATATGACGACTTTTGCAAAATCTGTCATTATCGTTTCGGTATTGATTGTGGCGCTGGGGTGGCTTGCAGACGGGGGGTCCGTCGACATTGATGCAGCCCAGAATGTTGAGCGGTTAACGGGTATTCCAGTTTAAGCGCCCATCGAACGATAGTAGAGAAAAGGAGCCCTCGGGCTCCTTTTTTTCGTTTCAAAGCATGGGCCAGGAAATCTGGTCACTGCTTTTCAATTGCTTTGAGCTTCGAGCGATGTTGCGACAGTCTTTTCACAACAAACTGCCGCGCTTTGCGCTCGGCCAATCGAACGCGGATTTCGGTCAGAAACGCCTCTTCCAGTGATTGTGAGGCGGCCCCGAGAACCTCGCCGACCTCAACAAAGAAGCGCTCATCACCTGTTTCATCCATGACCTTCATCGTGTCCTCGGCCAACTTGGCGGCCAGAGTATTGATGGTGTCAGACATCAGCGCGTGTTCTCGGTCAAGCGACGTTTCACGTAGTCGGTCACGTCGGTCATCAACGTATCCATGTGACGGTCCTGGAAGAAGTGATCTGCACCTTCGACCTCATGATGGGTGATGGTGATCCCCTTCTGCTCGTGCAGCTTGCCCACCAGCGAAGTGGTGTCAGCAGGCGGTGCTACACGGTCAGCCGAGCCATTGATGATCAGGCCCGAAGACGGGCAGGGTGCCAGGAACGAGAAGTCGTACATATTTGCAGGCGGCGATACGCTGATGAAGCCGGTGATTTCGGGGCGGCGCATCAGCAGCTGCATCCCGATCCAGGCCCCGAATGAGAAACCGGCGACCCAGCAGTGCTTCGAGTTGTTGTTCATCGACTGCAGGTAATCCAGCGCCGAGGCTGCATCGCTCAATTCACCAACGCCCTGATCGTATTCGCCCTGGCTGCGGCCAACGCCGCGGAAGTTAAAGCGAAGCACGGTGAAGCCCATGTTGTAGAAGGCATAATGCAGGTTATAGACAACCTTATTGTTCATCGTCCCGCCGAACTGAGGATGCGGGTGCAACACGATGGCGATCGGTGCGTCTTTTTCCTTTTGCGGGTGGTAGCGGCCTTCCAGGCGTCCTTCGGGTCCGGGAAAAATCACCTCGGGCATATGTGCTTTTGTCCTGTTTTTTACCGTAGCGGCCCCGAGACTATCTTGACGGTAATTCTCGGGTACTTTAGAACGGTTCTAATTACATCATTGTCGCGTCATAACGCTGCCAGTGGGAGATACGCATTGGCTGCACCGACGTCAATGTTTTCGCGCGGTTCTTGCCGAGAGGGAATGAAATGAAGCTGTCGACCAAAGGCCGCTACGCGATGGTTGCGCTGGCCGATATCGCTTTGCAGTCGTCCGATAAGCTTGTGACGCTTGGCGAGATTTCCGAACGTCAGGATATCTCGCTTCCCTATCTTGAGCAGTTGTTCGTCAAGCTGCGGCGGGCCGAACTGGTCAGTTCCGTACGCGGTCCGGGTGGTGGATACCGTCTGGCGCGCCCGGCATCTGATATTCGGGTGGTCGAAGTTTTGGCAGCCGTGGATGAGACCGTGGATGCGATGCACAAAGGCGCAGGGGCATCGGGCGGGTCTTCGGGCAGCCGTGCGCAGTCGCTGACCAACCGGTTGTGGGAAAGCCTCAGCGCGAATGTCTATGTTTTTCTGCACCAGACACGCCTGTCGGACGTGATCCGGAATGACCTTGCGCCCTGTCCAGCAGTGCCGAGCCTGTTCGCGGTCGTGGACGACTGATCCGATGCGAGCTATGCCCACGCGCCCCACGCTGACACCAGAAAAGATGTATCCATGAAACGTGTTTATCTGGATCACAATGCCACAACGCCCCTGCGCCCAGAGGCACGCGCAGCCATGGCGGCGGCGATGGATGTGATGGGGAATCCGTCGTCTGTGCACGCAGAAGGGCGTGCAGCAAAGGCAGTAGTGGAACGTGCGCGGGCACAGGTCGCAGAGGCGGTGGGCTGCCGTCCACAAGAAGTCATCTTTACCTCTGGCGCTACTGAGGCCGCACGGGTTCTGGAAAATCGCCCCGAGGATTGCGATGTGTTCGTCGAGACCACCGCGCATGATGCGCTCTGGTCGCATATCGATCTGTCCAACTGTGAGCAACGACCCTTTGGCCCCGGCCATACATTGGCAATGGGCCTTGCGAACTCTGAGACCGGGATTATTTCGCAACCCCCAGAAAGGGTAGAAAATCAGTGGCCTTATGGCGCACGGCGCGCGGATTGGTTGTTGCTGGACGTGACACAGGCCATTGGGCGCATTCCCTTTTCTTTCGCCTGGAGCGGGGCGGATATGGCTGTCCTCTCAGCGCACAAGATCGGGGGGCCAAAGGGTGTTGGCGCTCTGATTCTGAGGCAAGGGTTGGATATCGCGCCTTTGGCCAGCGGTGGCGGCCAGGAGATGGGACGTAGGTCCGGCACGGAAAATGTGATTGGTATAGCAGGTTTAGGCGCGGCTATTGAGGCATCAATGCGGGATCTGACTGATGGTGTTTGGTCAAAAGTCGGAGAACTTAGAAATATTCTAGAAAACGCTCTTGAGGCTAGCTCTAAAGCTACTATTTTTGTCGGGAAAGATCAGGAGCGACTCCCGAATACCATGTGTTTTGCGACGCCCGGCTGGAAGGGCGAAACACAGGTCATGCAGATGGATTTGTCAGGCTTCGCTATCAGTGCGGGTTCGGCCTGTTCAAGTGGCAAGGTCAAGACAAGTCGGGTCCTGACTGCAATGGGTTTTGATGAGACGGTTGCATCGAGCGCGATCCGCGTTTCGCTGGGGCCTGAGACGACGAAAGAAGAAGTGCTGCGTTTCGCGGAAGCGTGGCTCGAAAAAGAGAAAAAGCATCGCGCGCGTGCCGCGTGATCAGACGGAGGGTGTCACATGGCCGCTTTGGACCAGACCCAGGTAAAAGAGGGTGTCGATCAGGAAACCGTGGATGCGGTTCGCGAGGTCAGCACTTATAAATACGGCTGGGAAACCGATATCGAGATGGAATACGCGCCAAAAGGCGTGAATCCCGATATCGTCCGTTTGATCTCGGAAAAGAATGAAGAGCCGGAATGGATGACCGAATGGCGTCTGGCCGCGTTCGAACGTTGGACCCAGATGGAAGAGCCCAAATGGGCGATGGTCAGCTATCCCGAAATCGATTTTCAGAACCAGTATTATTATGCCCGTCCAAAATCGATGGAAGAAAAACCCAAATCGCTGGATGAGGTCGATCCTAAGCTTTTAGCGACATACGAAAAGCTGGGTATCCCGCTGAAAGAACAGATGATTCTGGCGGGCGTTGAAGGTGCTGAAGATGCTCCGGCAGAAGGTCGCAAGGTTGCAGTTGATGCTGTGTTCGACTCGGTTTCGGTCGGAACCACCTTTCAGGCTGAGCTGAAAAAGGCTGGCGTGATCTTCTGTTCGATCTCAGAGGCGATCAAAGAACATCCTGAACTGGTCAAAAAGTATCTGGGATCAGTCGTACCAGTTTCAGACAATTTCTACGCGACGCTGAACTCGGCCGTGTTCTCGGACGGTTCGTTCGTCTATGTGCCACCGGGCGTGCGCTGTCCGATGGAGTTGAGCACCTATTTCCGTATTAACGCCGAGAACACGGGTCAGTTTGAGCGCACGTTGATTATCGCCGACAAGGGCTCTTACGTGTCCTATCTGGAAGGCTGTACGGCGCCGCAACGCGACACGGCACAGCTGCACGCGGCGGTGGTTGAGATCATCATCGAAGAAGATGCCGAGGTGAAATACTCGACCGTTCAGAACTGGTTCCCAGGAGATGAGAACGGCAAGGGCGGGATTTATAACTTCGTGACCAAGCGCGCTGATTGCCGCGGGGATCGTTCCAAGGTGATGTGGACGCAGGTCGAAACCGGTTCTGCCGTAACCTGGAAATACCCGTCATGCATCTTGCGTGGTGACGACAGCCAGGGTGAGTTCTACTCGATCGCGATTGCCAACAACTATCAGCAGGCTGATACCGGCACGAAGATGGTGCATTTGGGCAAGAACACCAAATCGCGCATCGTGTCGAAGGGAATTAGCGCTGGTAAGGCGCAGAACACCTATCGCGGTCTGGTCTCGATGCACCCCAAGGCCAAGGACAGCCGCAACTACACCCAGTGTGACTCGCTGCTGATCGGAGATAAGTGTGGCGCGCACACGGTTCCGTATATCGAGGTCAGGAACAACTCCAGCCGCGTTGAGCACGAGGCGACAACCTCCAAGGTGGACGACGATCAGCTGTTCTACTGCCGTCAGCGCGGTATGGACGAGGAAGAAGCCGTGGCTTTGGTTGTGAACGGGTTCTGTAAGGACGTGCTGCAAGCGCTGCCGATGGAGTTCGCGATGGAAGCGCAGCAACTGGTGGCGATCAGCCTTGAAGGCTCGGTCGGCTAACTAAAATGCAGGTCACGTCGTTCATAACTGGTGATGCTGAACGTATCGCGGGTGGCTACGGTGGGGCGTCAATGGGACGCTTCGCTATCACTTCTCCGTTTCGCGCGGAGATTGTGAATTGCCCCTCTCGACTCTGCTTGGTAAGCAAATGCACAGTTATTGAATTTGTGATTGCCAAGAACGCCAATGAGCGAAAAACAAGCAACAAGTTTTCAGGATCGTGTAGAGCGTATCAATACGCGGGCGCAGGAAGCAAAGAAACATGCTCCGAAGCGGAAAGGCGACACGATCTGGACACGCCTTACCTATCCGGCAGCGTTCATCGGAGCGTTTGCTCTGGGCGTCGGCGCGTTCTTCTTCTCGCGATTTCTGCAACTGAAGCTGGCAGGGTTGCCCGGCGAGGCCAAGGGAAGCGGACAGGATTTTATCGGCTTGGCCCTTGCGGGTGGCGTCGTGTTCCTGATCTCGTTCTTGCTAAAGAACAATCAGAAGGAATTCGCCACAATGAGCGCGTTTGCGATGATTGTGACAACCTTCACGTTTCACAACGCGGTTTGGGCGTACCCCGACGCATTCGAAGTGGTTTACGGCCCGGAATGGGTCGAATTCGTACAGCAACAGACCGAGCCGCACAGTCTCCAGGTGTTCCACATCGCAATCGAGTTCGACTGAGTGGTTTCTCGCGCCCTGTTATTGCGCGCGACTTTCAATCGAACCCTAACATCAACACGAAACACTCGATCGACGTATGCGCAACGGATTGCGCCTTTCTTTTCGTGCCCGCAACGTATGCGGCTGAGGCCACGTCGATCTCCAAGAACAAACCCATCGATCCGATGGACACGCTATTTACGAGGTAAATCATGCTTGAAATCAAGAACCTGCACGTGAAACTTGAAGAAGAGGATAAAACGATCCTCAAAGGCGTTGATCTGACGGTTGAGGCCGGCAAGGTGCACGCGATCATGGGGCCGAACGGTTCGGGCAAGTCGACACTCAGCTACGTCTTGTCGGGTCGTGATGGCTATGAGGTGACCGATGGTACGGCCACTCTCGAAGGCGAAGACCTGCTTGAGATGGAACCGGAAGAGCGCGCAGCTGCGGGGATCTTCTTGGCGTTCCAATACCCGGTCGAAATTCCGGGTGTAGGTAATATGACGTTCCTGCGCACCGCGGTAAACGCTCAACGCAAAGCGCGCGGGCAGGAGGAACTGTCGGCAACCGATTTCCTGAAAGAGGTGCGGGCTAAGGCGAAGGCTCTGAAGATCGACGCGGATATGTTGAAGCGCCCAGTGAATGTGGGCTTCTCGGGCGGCGAGAAAAAGCGCAACGAAATTCTGCAGATGGCAATGCTCGAACCCAAGATGTGCATCCTGGATGAGACGGACTCGGGTCTGGATGTGGATGCCATGAAGCTGGTGTCCGAGGGCGTAAACGCGCTGCGTGACGAAGGGCGCGGGTTCCTTGTGATTACACACTATCAGCGGCTGCTGGATCACATCAAACCCGACGTGGTGCACATCATGGCCGATGGCCGCATCGTGAAATCCGGCGGTCCCGAACTGGCGCTGGAAGTTGAGAACAACGGCTATGCCGACATTCTGGCCGAGGTGAACTGATGGCTTTGCCCCAAGCAAAACAGACGGCAACCGAGGAACGGCTGGCTGCGATGGCCATGCCGGACGCCGGGTGTACCCGCAAAGCGCGCGAAGCCGCATTGGCGCGTGTTCGCGAAATGGGTCTGCCTGGGCGCCGGGATGAGTATTGGAAATACACCCGACCGGACACTCTGACCTCTGCCGAGGCTGTCCCGGCGGCACTGTTCCACACCGACGAACCCATGATGTTCCATGAGTTCGACCGCCTGAAGATCGTTTTTGTCGATGGCGTGTTCAGCCCCGAAGAATCGGACGACCTGTCGCTGGAAGGCGTCTCAATCGACCGGTTGGAGGATATCTGCTGCAAAGACATCCATTGGGCAAAAGAGCTGTATGGCGTTCTTGAAGCCCGTGGTCAGAACCCGGTTCAGCGACCTCTGGCGGCCTTGAATACGGCCTTCGCCTCAGATGGTGTGGCTATTCATGTCACGGGCAAGCCGTCCAAACCGATCAGCCTGATCTATCGTCATGAGTCCGAGACTTCGGATGCCATTCTGCACCATATCGTGCGGGTTGAGAGTGCCGCCGAGGTGACGATCCTGGAAAATGGCCCGGCAGCCTCGCGTTTCAACAAGTGTATGGAGATCGACATCGCGGATCGCGGAACCTTGCACCATGTGCGTGCGCAGGGCCGTGATCATCAGCGCCGCGCGGCCACCCATATGTTTACGCGAATGGGGCATGAGTCTGTCTATAAGTCGTTCACATTGACTGTGAATGGCGTGCTCACCCGTAATGAGCAGGTTGTCGAACTGACCGGAGATGACGCGGTGGCGCATGTCGCTGGCGCTTGTGTAGGTGACGGGGATTTCCATCACGATGACACGGTGTTCATCACCCATGATGCGGTGAACTGCGAAAGCCGTCAGGTGTTCAAGAAAGTGCTGCGCAACGGCGCAACGGGCGTATTTCAGGGTAAAATTCTGGTCAAGGAGGGCGCGCAGAAGACGGATGGCTATCAGATCAGTCAATCCTTACTGCTGGACGATGACAGCCAGTTCCTGGCCAAGCCCGAGCTTGAGATCTATGCCGATGACGTGGCCTGTTCGCACGGCTCGACCTCCGGTGCCATTGACGAAACGGCGCTGTTCTATTTGCGGTCGCGCGGCGTACCGGTCAATGATGCAACCGATATGCTGACACTGGCCTTCCTTGCAGAAGCCGTGGAAGAGATCGAGGACGAAGCGCTGGCCGATGTGATCGTCGAACGCCTTGAAAGCTGGTTGGCGCGCCGAAACTGATGCCGGTCACAACCGATATCGTGGCCACGTATCGCGGACCGGGGCGCGTAGTGCGTCGCCTGTTGGATATGGGGCCACGGGAAGATCGAGCGCTGGCGTTTGTCATGGCCTTTTGTGTGATTGGCTTTATCGCTCAATTACCCAGCCTTGCGCGGAAGGCGCATCTGGAAGGGTCCGAGTTGAATATGCTGATGGGCGGAGCCTTGCTGGGCTCTGTCTTCATTCTGCCGTTGATCTTCTACGGTCTGGCCTGGCTGTCTTATTTGGTAGCACGGGCTGTCGGAGGCAAGGGTACAAGCTATGGCGCGCGTCTTGCACTGTTCTGGGCGCTGCTAGCCTCGGTACCGCTGGTGCTGCTCAATGGCCTAGTGGCCGGGTTTATTGGCCCGGGGGCAGCGCAGTCTTTGATTGGTCTGTTGTGGGTTGCAGTTTTCGTCTGGTTCTGGTTCTCGGGGCTGAGGCAAACGCAAAGGGCACCTGAATGAGCTCTACCACGTTGATGAATATGGTCGTTCTGACCCTGTCGAACCCTGCCGAGGCCGCACGTCGTCTGATGGCGATGCGGCTTGGTCGTGACGTGTTGTGGTTGGCGTTCTTTTTGGCGGTTATTCTGAACGGGATTGTACAATCTGCCTCTGGTGTCATTTTGCCCCTGATCTCACCTGATGTGCAGCAACTGGCAGTTCCGATGGTGCAGACCCTGCTGGTATCCGCCGGGGCCATCCTGATCAGCGTTGTGACGTTTCAGCTTGTAGGGCGGATGCTGGGTGGAACCGGCGCGATAACCGAGGTCGCAACACTGGTGATATGGCTGCAGATTCTGCAGATCGCTGGCCAGGCGATTGTCCTTTTTTCGGCGTCGCTCGCACCATTTCTGTTTCTTCCTGCCAGCCTCATAATGCTGGGTCTGAGTCTGTACATCACTCTGCATTTTCTGAATGAAGCGCACCGGTTTGGCTCGCTTGGCAAATCGTTCCTGGTGATGCTCATCTCGGGTGTTCTGGCGATCCCCTTCGTTCTTTGGTTGTCCCCCGGCGGGCCTGTATAGGGAATTCCTTTCTATGTACGACGTAGAGAAAATCCGCGCTGACTTTCCGATCCTGTCACGAGAGGTGAATGGTAAGCCGTTGACCTATCTGGATAACGGTGCCTCTGCGCAGAAACCTCAGGTGGTGATCGACGCGGTTGCGCAAGCCTATGCGCATGAATATTCGAATGTGCATCGTGGACTTCACTACCTGTCGAATCTCGCGACCGAGAAATACGAAGCCGTGCGCGGCACAGTCGCGCGCTTTCTGGGTGTTTCTGACGAGAATGAGATCGTGCTGAACTCCGGCACGACCGAAGGGATTAATCTGGTAGCCTATGGCTGGGCAATGCCGCGCCTTGAGGCGGGGGATGAGATCGTCCTGAGCGTCATGGAGCACCATGCAAATATCGTACCCTGGCATTTCCTGCGCGAACGTCAGGGCGTCGTCCTGAAATGGGTTGATGTCGATGCTGCGGGCCATCTGGATCCGCAAGCCGTCATCGATGCGATCGGCCCCAAGACCAAGCTGGTTGCGGTCACCCATTGCTCGAACGTGCTGGGCACGGTGGTGGATGTTAAAACCATCACGCAGGCCGCGCACGCCAAGGGCGTGCCGGTTCTTATCGACGGTAGCCAGGGGGCGGTGCACACGCCGGTTAATGTCGAAGATATCGGCTGCGATTTCTATGCGATCACTGGCCACAAGCTCTATGGCCCTTCGGGGTCGGGCGCGATTTTCATCAAGTCCGAACGTATGGCCGAAATGCGTCCGTTCATCGGTGGCGGGGACATGATCAAAGAGGTCTCGAAGGATCAGGTGATCTATAACGATCCGCCTATGAAGTTTGAGGCCGGAACCCCCGGGATCGTTCAAACCATCGGGTTGGGTGTGGCGCTGGATTACATGATGGATCTGGGTATGGAGAGTATTGCCGCCCATGAGGCAGGTCTGCGCGACTATGCCATGCAGCGCCTGACCGGATTAAACTGGTTGCAGGTGCAGGGTAAGACCGCCGACAAGGCCGCAATCTTCAGCTTCACGCTGGATGGGGCAGGGCACGCGCATGATATTTCGACCATTCTGGACAAGAAAGGCGTTGCTGTGCGTGCAGGCCATCATTGCGCTGGGCCTCTGATGGATCATTTGGGCGTCACCGCCACCTGCCGCGCCAGCTTTGGTCTCTATAACACTACGGATGAGGTTGATACGCTGATTGATGCGCTGGAACTGGCGCATGATCTGTTTGCCTGATCCGGTTGCATTTGCAGTTGCACCCGGATCGGAACGAGGGTAGCTAACGGCCAAGGCACCTGTAGCTCAGCTGGATAGAGCGCTGCCCTCCGAAGGCAGAGGCCAGAGGTTCGAATCCTCTCAGGTGCGCCATTTCACATGTTCTTGATCGCCTGAACCACGTCACCAGACAAAACAATACCCCCACCAGAACCATCTGAGGGGGCTAACTCATCAGAGCAAAGGTACGCGATACTAGCCGCGCCAGGTGCGGATGTCGCCACAATCCATGTGTACGAAGTTCGAGCGGTAGTACTGCCCAACGCCACCTGCGCGGCAGGACATTGCCGCTTTGGCCATCTGAGAGACGGAGCGGGACGACAAGCGCAGATCGGCGGCTTGGCCCTTCATGTGAAGCGAGTTTTTGGCCACTCCGCGCGATCGGGAGCGTAGCATTGCATTGGTCTTGGGAGAGCGATAGCCCGAAAGCAGCATATAGGGCTCGCTGACATCCAGCATATTGTGCGCGGCGGCCATGATATCGATGGTGCGCAGGTCCATGGGTTTGACCTGATCGTTACGCCAATCACGCATGAAGTAGTTCACTTCTTTGACGGCATCCTTGATGTATTTGCCATCGACCCAATATACCATATCCAGACGCTCACCCGTGCGGCCTGAATACATGCGAATGCGGCGAATATCGCCCCCTCCGCGGAGGAATCCTGCTGCCTTGGAATAGGTCGGAGCTGCTACGACTGCCGTTGCGGCGAATGCGCCCAATAAGGCACGCCGGGTCACGCCCGATGCACTGCTCTTGGTCATTTGTGTTTCGTCCCGTACTGTTCCTGCCTGCACACGATGTTACGCGCGCTGTATTAATTTTTTCCCATCCCAGATGCGGGAGTTATGGCACAGACGGATTCAACAGCCAAGAAATCTTTGGCCGCAGCTGAATCAAGGGGGAATTTTCGGCAGTTTTTTGCGCAACTGATGCAAGTATGCTTTGATCTACAGCAGTTGGCTGCGCCGCCGATGCAAACACGCACCAGAGGCGAAAAGATGCACTTTGGTGATGCATTTGTGAATAGACAACAATCGCACAGCTTAACATTATCATTGGACGCGTCCAAGCAGTGCGCGTCAAGCTATTGAATAACCAAGGTCATCTCATGTCGTTTGTTTCCCGTTCCCGCGTTTTGCTTTTCACCCTACTGGCATCTACGGCATCCTTTGCTCAGGCGAGCACGGATGGAACAGCCTTTCAGATGGCCGTTGCCGAGAACACGGCATCAGCACCCGTTTTGGCCGAATTTTACCGTGATAACGGTTTTGATCCGGTATGGGTCGGCGACACTTCCGAACATGAAGCGCGGCGTGCGGCTTTGATCAAGGCACTGTCAACAACCGATCTGCACGGGTTACCTGCCGCGCGTTATGACGTGCAATCGTTGATGGACCAAATGCGGCAGGCGCGGACCACTCGCGATCTCGGTCGGGTCGAGGCGGAAATGAGCCGTGTCTTCGTAAAATACGCACGTGATCTGCAATCCGGGACTGTGACGCCGTCGCAGATCGACAATGGGCTCGTCCGCAAGATTGAACGACGCTCGGCCAGTGAACACCTTCGACGGCTCACCACGTCGGAGGGCGGGAGCTATCTTCAGGATCTGATGCCGCAATCCCCACAGTATCTGGCGCTGATGAAGCAGAAGAGGGTGTTGGAAGATTTAATCTCACAAGGCGGATGGGGCGCGACCGTACCAATCACCAAGCTGGAGCGCGGGGATACCGGCCCAAGCGTCCTCAAACTGCGGAACCGGCTGGTGTCGATGGGTTACCTCAAGCCGACCGCCAGCCCGACCTATGATGGCGCGCTGATCGAGGCCGTCAGGGCGTTTCAGACCGCGCATGGTTTGGAACCGGATGGCGTTGCAGGCAAAGGTACGATCACCGAAGTCAATCGCCCTGCGTCGGATCGGCTCAAGGCTGTGCTCGTTGCGCTTGAACGGGAACGTTGGCTTCCGGAAGAGCGTGGCGCGCGCCACGTATTGGTAAATCAGGCGGACTTTTCAGCCAAGATTGTTGATGACGGTCGGGTCACTTTCGAAACCCGCGCCGTGATCGGGAAGAACACGAGTGATCGCCGCAGCCCCGAATTCTCGGACGAGATGGAGCATATGGTGATCAATCCCAGCTGGTATGTACCACGCTCGATCATCACCAAGGAATACCTGCCAAAGCTGCAATCCAATCCGAATGCGGTCGGCCATATCCAGATCACTGACCGTAGTGGTCGGCAGGTAAATCGCGGCGCCGTGGATTTCACCCAATTCACCGCTCGGAACTTCCCGTTTTCGATGCGGCAACCCCCGAGCCAAAGCAATGCATTGGGCTTGGTGAAGTTCATGTTCCCCAACAAGTACAACATCTATCTGCATGATACGCCTCAGAAATCTCTGTTTGCACGAGAGGTGCGCGCCTTCTCGCATGGCTGTATCCGGCTGGCGCAACCGTTCGAGTTCGCATACGCGCTGTTGGCCAAGCAGGAGGAAGATCCGAAGGCGTTTTTCCACCGCGTGCTGAACACAGGGAAAGAAACCACCGTGAAGCTGGATAAAAAAGTTCCGGTACATCTGATCTACCGCACCGCCTATATCGGCCCGAAGGGCGACGTTCAGTACCGCCGCGACGTCTATGACCGTGACGCCAAGATTTGGAAGGCGTTGCAAAAGGCAGGGGTGGTCCTGCCGGACGTTCAGGGGTAATCACGAGGGCAAGTCCTGCCATAAGGAAGCCCGACATGCAGTTCACCGTTGAGCAAATCGCCGAAGCCATCGGGGCCGCGGCCGCTGGTCAGACAGGCCTGACCATCCTACGCGCCGCCGAACCGGGGGATGCCGGGCCAACCGATCTGGCGATGGCGATGTCTCCGAAATATGCCGAGGCACTGGCGAAGGGATCTGCGCGGGCGGCTGTGCTTTGGGATGGTGCCGACTGGCAGTCCTTGGGCCTTGAGGCGGCGATATTCGTACAGCGGCCGCGGATGGCGATGGCGGGAATTACGTCAATGCTGGATCGCGGGCAGGGGATCGAGCCTGGAATCCATCCATCTGCCGTGATTGATCCAACTGCCGAGATTGGTGCGGACGTATCCATCGGGCCGCTGGCCGTCATCGGCGCGCGCGCTCAGATCGGGGCCGGCTCGGTCATCGGTGCGCATTGCGTGGTCGGCATGGATGCGCTGCTGGGTAAGAACGCCTTACTGCGCGAAATGGTAAGCATCGGGGCACGGGCACAGATCGGGGATCGCTTTATCGCTCAGCCGGGTGCGCGTATCGGGGGCGATGGTTTCAGTTATGTCACTCCCGAGGTGTCGGGTGCTGAAAACGCCCGAAAAACGCTGGGTGATCAAGGGGATGCCAAGGCGCAGAGCTGGTTGCGAATTCATTCCTTGGGTGCGGTCGAGATTGGCGATGATGTCGAAGTAGGATCAAACTGCACAGTCGATAACGGGACCATTCGCAATACGGTGATCGGGAGCGGATCCAAGCTGGATAACCTCGTGCATGTGGGCCACAACACGCGCGTCGGGCAAGATTGCCTGTTGTGCGGCCAAACCGGGGTTTCGGGATCGGTCGAGATCGGGAACAACGTCGTCCTTGGCGGTCAGACCGGCGTGGTCGATAATATTTTCATCGGTGATGGCGTGATTTCTGGTGGCGGTACAAAGATTCTGTCGAACGTGCCCGCGGGGCGTGTAATCATGGGCTATCCCGGCATTAAAATGGATAGCCATACCAATATTTATAAGGCACAACGCCGTCTGCCGCGTATGGCCCGTGACGTCGAGGCGTTGAAAAAGGCTGTTTTCAAACAGCCGCCGAGCGATTAAATCATCCCCAACGCGAAAATCAGGGGACCGATATGAGCATCAGCGACCGCGTCATTGCAATCATTGCCGAGCAGGCCGTTCTTGAGCCTTCGGACGTGACGCCCGATAGCACGCTCGAAGATCTGGGTATCGACAGCCTGGGTTTGGTCGAGAGCATCTTTGCCATCGAAGAAGAGTTCGACATCTCGGTGCCCTTCAACGCCAACGAGCCTTCGGCCAGTGATTTCGATATCACCAACGTGGCTGCGATTATTGCGGGTATTGAAAAGCTCGTGGCGGAAAAGGTCTGACGCCGGGCTATGAAACGCGTTGTCATTACGGGTGCGGGCACCATCAACTCGCTGGGTCATTCGGTGCCCGATACTTTCGAAGCAATGCGCGAAGGTCGTTGCGGCATTTCCGAGCTGGAGTTCAGGGATGTCGAACGTCTGTCGATCAAGATCGGCGGTCAGGTACGCGGCTTTGAGGCAGAGGGTCGGTTCAACCGCCAGCAGATGAGCCTTTATGACCGTTTCACCCAGTTCACTCTGATTGCGGCGAAAGAAGCGATCGATCAGTCCGGGATCGTGTTTTCGGGCGAAACTGCTGCGCTGTCCGGTGTCGTTCTTGGGACTGCCGGTGGGGGTGTGTCGACCTGGGATGACAATTACCGCTCGGTCTATGAAGATGGCAAGAACCGGGTCCATCCGTTCGTTGTGCCTAAGTTGATGAACAACGCAGCAGCCAGCCATGTCTCGATGGAGCATAACCTCAAAGGGCCCAGCTTTACGGTATCGACGGCCTGTGCCTCTTCCAACCACGCGATGGCGCAGGCGTTTCAACTGGTTCGCAGCGGTGCCGCGCCTGCCATGGTCACAGGCGGATCGGAATCGATGCTGTGCTTTGGAGGGGTCAAGGCGTGGGAAGGGCTACGCGTGATGTCCAAAGACGCTTGCCGCCCGTTCAGTGCCAACCGGAACGGCATGGTTCAGGGCGAAGGTGCAGGCATCTTTGTGTTCGAAGAATACGAACACGCGCGGGCCCGGGGGGCAGATATCCTGTGCGAGGTTGTAGGGTTTGCGATGTCGTCAGACGCCGCTGACATCGTGATGCCAAGCAAGCAAGGGGCTTCCCGCGCCATGGCAGGTGCGCTGAAGGACGCGCGCCTGAATGCCAGCGATGTATGTTATATCAACGCGCACGGGACGGGCACGGCGGCCAATGACAAGACGGAATGCGCTGCGGTTGCCGGTGTGTTTGGCCCGCATGCGGATGAACTGATGATCTCGTCCACCAAGTCGATGCATGGCCATCTGATCGGTGGGACCGGCGCGGTCGAATTGTTGGCATGTATCATGGCGCTGCGCGATGGCGTGATCGCTCCGACCATTGGTTATGAAGAGCCCGACCCGGAATGCGCGCTAGACGTAGTGCCTAATGAAGCACGTGAAGCAAAGGTCAATGTCGCCCTCAGCAACGCATTTGCATTTGGCGGTCTGAACGCCGTTCTTGCGCTGAAACGGATATAAGAAAGCCGCCGTGTAAGAACGGCGGCTTTGTAAAGTAACCCTTGAGGCTTATCTCACCGAAACATTCAGTCCGTCGAAGGCTGAGGTGAAGCCTGATAGCGACATATCCATGTTCAACACCTGATCCGGAAGGCGGGCAGGAACCAGCGACAGTACCGCCTTGGAGCCTGCTTTCATCGCGTCGATATCGCCCTGGGTAAATCCGAGCTGCGCAATACAGCCGACCGAAACGCAGTGATGATAATTGTACAGCTTACGCGGCGCGCCATCGATCGACACCGCCAGCTGCGCCTGCAGCAGGGTCTCTAGCGGAACAACCACATTCGCCCATGCAACGGCTGCGCCGCCTTCCGGCAGTTTGCCGAGCGACACTTCGGCAATGGGATCGCCTTGTTGATTGTTGAGAATCTGAACCATCGCGCAGGGATCTTCGTCTTCCTGCGTTTTGATGCAGGAGATGTTCCAATCGCCAACCTGCTCACGCACATATTGCTCGCCGATCCGAGGACCTGATTGACCCAGGTCCAGATCGCTCCCTACTTCGGCTTCGGCCTCAGGGGCATCTGTGGTTTCCTGCGCATAGGCCGCACTGCTCAGCAATGCAGCAGCAACCAGATTTAGAGGGAGAAGTTTCCTGATCATGAATGCCTCATCTTTATGATCCCGCTTTTTGATCCGTCTATCACTCTGTGCTTGTGGTGTCAGGCTCAAACCGAATACCTGCGCTGGAATTGAACGGATTTTTGCCGAAACGGGATAAAGAGACCACGTTAGAGCCAAAGAAAAAGGGAGCCGGTGGAGCGGCTCCCTTCATGAAATTTTTCTCCCCGTCGGACTGGCCGACTTAGTTATGCGCAGACGTTACGAAAGGGGAACCCAAGGGTCAACTGCTAAGCCAAAGAATTTAACCCTTCGAGACCTGAATTTTGCCATATTTCGCAAAAAAGCCGCGCCCGAAGGCACGGCCAGTCGACAGGGAGGAATTTGCCCCACCGCGACAATGCCGCGATGAGGTGAGATTTACTCTCGCAGCCAAAGGTTAACTTTGTATGCTTGGCGCAGATCGGTAGAACTGGGACAGATATTGAATGGACAACAAGATCTTTATCGGCGGCGCGGGCGAAGGATACAGCCACGCGCAAGGGCTTTCGTTGAAATACGCCAACCGACACGGCTTGATCGCAGGGGCGACGGGTACCGGGAAAACGGTCACGCTGCAAATTTTGGCCGAAGGGTTCTCGCAGGCGGGGGTCCCCGTTTTTCTAGCCGATGTCAAAGGTGATCTGTCGGGGCTGGCGTTGCCGGGGAGCGTTGATCACAAGCTGCATCAGGCGTTCATGGATCGGGCAAACCGTATCGGGTTTGATGCATTCTCATACAACGCATGCCCAGTGACTTTCTGGGATCTGTTCGGAGAACAAGGGCATCCGGTACGCACCACCGTGACCGAGATGGGGCCGCTGTTGTTGTCGCGGTTGCTGGAGCTCAGCGAGGCGCAGGAGGGAATTCTCAACATCGCCTTCCGCGTGGCAGACGAAGAAGGAATGCCCTTGTTGGATCTGAAGGATCTGCAGGCACTGCTGGTCTGGATCGGTGAAAACAGGGCGCAACTGTCTTTGCGTTATGGCAATGTCTCGACCGCATCAATCGGAGCTATTCAGCGCCGTCTGCTGGTGTTGGAAAACCAGGGTGGAGCCAATCTGTTTGGTGAGCCCGCGCTCGAACTCTCGGACCTGATGCGGACCGATGAGAACGGGCAGGGGATGGTCAATATTCTTGCCTCGGACAAATTGATGGGTGCGCCGCGTCTTTATGCAACCTTTCTGCTGTGGCTTCTAAGCGAGCTGTTTGAGGAATTGCCCGAAGTCGGAGATCCGGAAAAACCCAAACTAGTCTTCTTCTTTGATGAAGCGCATCTGCTGTTCGAAGACGCGCCCAAAGTTCTGGTGGACAAGGTCGAACAGGTCGCGCGCCTGATCCGTTCGAAAGGGGTTGGGGTGTACTTCATCACGCAAAACCCAGCAGACATTCCCGAAGATATCCTTGGGCAATTGGGCAACCGGGTGCAGCACGCTCTGCGTGCATTTACTGCACGGGATCGTAAGAATCTGCGTCTGGCAGCTGAGACCTATCGCGAGAATCCGGCCTTTGACACCGAAACCGCCATCCGTGAGGTGGGTGTGGGTGAAGCGGTGACCTCGATGCTGCAGAAGAAGGGCGTACCGGGCGTTGTCGAACGGACGCTGATCCGGCCTCCGGGCTCTCAACTCGGGCCGATCACGAAGGCTCAACGCAGGACGGTGATGGATGCCTCAGCAATGCAGGCGAAATATGGCGAGAGGGTTGATCGGAAATCGGCGTTCGAGATCCTTCAAGCCCGAGCCAATGCAGCCGCACAAGCAGCGGCTGAGGCCGAATCTGAGGAGGTTTTGGAGCAACAAAACCCAATGCAGCGCGAATACGCATCGGCTCGCAGATATTCGGGCAGCCGCGTCGGACGGTCCTCGTCACGCGCTGCGCGCAAGAAAGAATCATTTGCAACAGCGATGAGCGAGGCGGTGATAAAGGAACTAAAAGGAACGACTGGGCGCCGCATTGTGCGCGGCATACTGGGTGGCCTATTCCGAAATCGATAGAGAATGAGTGAGGCGCCCCGCAATACATCAGGGGCGCCAGATCTGTTAGCGATTCAGACGACGCAGCCCTTCCTGACGGCAATATCCATCAGCCTCTGGCACCGACATTTTGGTGGCCGGAAAGTCAATCGCACGGTCCCATGTCACACGATCCTGCCGGTACAACTGGCAGGTTACGACACCTTTGGGCGTCTGAACCTTCACCGGAGTGGTTTCAAGTTGCTCGGGCGACGGGATGCATGCGCTCAGCACCGCCAGAAGCGGGGTGGCTATAGCAAAGAATCTGAGTGGTCGTTTCATAGCAAATAAGGTGCTCTTATCCTGGTTAACTTCGTGATCGTTAAAAGGCCTGCCCAAACACAAGTCGTATGAAGACAGAGTGGCGATGTGGTGGATCGCGGGTGTGGCTGTTTAGACCGTTTTGATCACCCATACAATAAACCGCGCCGTCAAACGGCGCGGTAGGGGAAATTCTCACGAAATTTTGCTTATTTCTCGGGGATCAAACCCCTTGGACTGAATCTGAGAACAATCAGCAAGATCAAGCCCATCGTGAACAGGCGCATATGCGCTGCACTATCGATCAGATGCGTCTTGAGAGCGCTGCCATCAGGCATTCCTGAGGTGATCAGGTTCATCAGCCACAAGCCGATGGGTTCAACTTGCACCCAAAGGAACCAGATCAGGAACGCACCCAGAACGGCTCCGAAGTTGTTGCCTGACCCGCCGACAATGACCATGACCCAGACAAGGAAGGTAAAGCGCAGCGGGTTGTAGGTGCCCGGCGTCAACTGCCCGTCCAGAGTGGTCATCATGGCACCTGCGATACCGCAAATGGCCGAGCCGAGGACGAAGATCTGCAGATGGCGACGAGTGACGTCCTTGCCCATCGCTTCGGCCGCAACTTCGTTGTCACGAATGGCACGCATCATCCGGCCCCACGGGCTCTTCAGTGCCATCTGCGCCATCCACAGCAGCACCAGCAAGACGATCAGGAACAGCAGCGAATAACCCAGTTTGACCGAAAGCGTCGAGGCGATCACCGGGTCAACTCCCAACCAATCCGCGCGTGCGATGAACGAGGGATCTTGCTGCAGCTCAACCTCATAGCCAACCACAGGCGAGGGGCGGGGGATGCCGTAGACATTCTTTACGCCGCGCGCCAGCCAGTCTTCGTTTTTCATGATGGCGATGATGATCTCGGCAATGCCCAGTGTCGCAATCGCCAAATAGTCCGAGCGTAGACCCAACGCGGTTTTGCCAATCAGCCAGGCGGCACCCGCAGCCAGCAATCCCCCGGCAGGCCATGCCAACAGGACCGGCAGGTTCAGGCCACCGATATTGCCTGCAACGGCGGGATCGATCGCCTCAATCGCCGCGATGCTGGGGTCAAAGATTGCACGGTAGACAAAGAAACCAACAACGAGAATACCGATGATGGCCAGCGTTTGCACACGCCCTTTTGGCATCTTCTGCGCAACCATCACTGCCGCAACAACTGTCGCTGCACCCAGCAAGAGGGCAAGCACGACGCCATAGCCGCCCGCCGACCAAGCTCCGGGCGTTGGTGGGGTCGAGACCAGCACAACCGCCAGCCCGCCCAGCGCGACAAAGCCCATGACACCAACGTTGAAAAGGCCCGCAAAGCCCCATTGCAGGTTCACGCCAATCGACATGATGGCCGAGATCAGGCCCATGTTCAGGATCAGAATTGCCGCGTTCCAGCTTTGTGTGAAGCCGGTCAGCAGGATCAGAGCGCCGACGACAACAAAAAGCAGCGTGTTTTTGACGGGCTCGCTCATATCACTTTCCCCTTAAACAGGCCCGTGGGCTTAAACAGCAGCACGATCAGCAGGATCGCAAAACTGACGGCGAACTTGTAATCGGTGGACAGGAACTGGACCAATCCTGACGGCTCGAGATTTTCCGGGGCCAGATAGGTCAGCACTTTCTTCCACGCATAGGTGATGGTCACCTCGGAGAATGCGATAATGAACCCGCCCGCGATGGCTCCAATTGGATTGCCAAGGCCTCCCACGATGGCCGAGGCAAAGATTGGCAGCAGAAGCTGGAAATAGACAAAGGGCTTGAAGCTCTTGTCCAGCCCGTAGAGCACACCCGCAGTAGTGGCCAGCGCGGCCACGATGATCCAGGTGATCATCACAACGCGTTCGGGGTTGATGCCGGACAGCAGCGCCAGATCCTCGTTATCCGAATAGGCACGCATCGACTTGCCGGTGCGGGTCTTGTTGAGGAACCAGAACAGCAGCACCACAGCAACAACGGCAACAATCACAGTGATTCCCTGAGAGGTCTTGATCGCCAGCCCTTCCCGCAGCCCGGTCATTGCCTTGAAATCCCGTGCCGAGACGATGAAGCGCGCGCCGTCCGAGAACCTCTGATCATCCGGTCCGATGATGAACCGCACAAGGCCGTTCATGATGAACATCACGCCCATCGACACGATCACCAGAATGACAGGTTTGGCCTTTTGTTCCCGGTAGAAGCGATAGACCAGCCGGTCAGTGACCAGCACCAGAACGATACAGCCCAGAATGGCAAAGGGCAGGGCCAGCAGAGCGGTCGGCAACGGCCCGAAACTGACCCCGGCCGCCTGCAGGCCCCATGTGACCAGCACAGCGATCATCGCGCCAAAGGCCATCGTGTCGCCATGGGCAAAGTTCGAGAACCGCAGGATGCCGTAGATCAGCGTCACCCCCAAGGCACCCAGCGCCAACTGGCTGCCATAGGCGATTGCGGGAACAAGGACGAAGTTGGAGAGCGCCACAAGGGCGTTGAGGAAGTCCATTAAAACTCCTGCTCGCAATCGCCTTCAAATACGCGACGCGCATTGAAGGTCTCTGAGTAATTGACATATTTCTGCGGAACGACGACGAGCGTAGCCGTCAGCGTTGATGGTGGTGTTCGTACGAAGTATACGATCGAGTTGCTATTCTCTGTCTTTTGAGACGCGATCATCAATGAGTTTTTAGATGTGACAACATACTCTGTTCTATTCGAAAGGCGTAAGTTGGAAGTCGTTTCTCCGGCCGCGGACGTGCCATCAATTCTGAACTCCCCGAAATTACTTCGAACTTGA
The DNA here is from genome assembly GCF_056537345.1 of Ruegeria sp. CF4. Lineage (NCBI taxonomy): Bacteria > Pseudomonadati > Pseudomonadota > Alphaproteobacteria > Rhodobacterales > Roseobacteraceae > Ruegeria > Ruegeria sp. CF4. The sequence goes on from NZ_JBQFRJ010000001.1 coordinate 824,894, forward strand.
TTGGGCGGACTGCCGACGAACTCGATATCGAATGTTGAACCCAAGCACTCTTCTTCGTGTTCACAGACTTCACTTAGAAAGCATGCTTCGGCACCAGCGGCGCCGGTTAGTGAGGCAATGATCAATGCTGCAGGTATCTTCACGCTACCCCCCCAAGAAACTCTTACGCACTTCGGGATCGGCCAGCAGTTCTTTGCCTGTGCCGGTATAGGCATTCCGCCCCTGAACCAGCACATATCCCTTGTCCGCGATCTCCAGCGCCTGACGGGCGTTCTGTTCGACCATCAGGATCGGCAACCCGGTACGTGAGACCTCAATGATCCGGTCGAACAGTTCATCCATTACGATGGGCGAAACGCCGGCGGTGGGTTCGTCTAGCATCAACACTTTGGGCTGGGTCATCAGCGCGCGGCCCACGGCGACCTGCTGGCGTTGACCGCCCGACAGCTCTCCTGCAGCCTGATTGCGTTTGTCGCGGAGGATAGGGAACAGGTCATAGACCTGCTCCATCGTTTGGCTGATGTCGTCGCGGCGGATGAAGGCGCCCATTTCCAGGTTCTCTTCCACCGTCATCGAAGTGAAGATGTTCGAGGTCTGGGGCACAAATCCCATGCCACGTACCACGCGATCCTGCGGTGTGAGCGAGGTGATGTCTTCACCGTCGAGCCGAACCGCGCCCGAGCGCACATCCAACATACCGAAAACGGCCTTCATCGCGGTGGATTTACCCGCACCGTTGGGGCCAACGATCACAGCAATCTCACCTTTATCGACGGCGATGGTGCAATCGTGCAAAATGTCCGGCCCTTTGCCATAGCCGCCGGTCATGGTGTCGCCGATCAGGAAAGGGCCGCCCTCAACCCGATGCGTCTCACCGCTTTTGCGATGGGCGGGGGTCATAGTGCCGACGCCATGCGCATTGGTGATCGAGGCGTCCTTGTTGCCTTTATCGTCCTGGTAGGGGTTGTCGCTCATGCACCCGCCTCCAGTTTATCTTTGTTTTTCAGGCCGGTACCCAGATAGGCCTCGATCACATGCTCGTTGGCCTTGATCTCGTCCAGAGTACCCTCGGCGAGCACCTTACCCTCGGCCATGCAAATGACCGGGTCGCAGATCTTGCCGATGAAATCCATATCGTGCTCGATGACGACGAAGGTATAGCCGCGCTCCTTGTTCAGGCGCAGGATCGTGTCGGCGATGGTCATCAGCAGGGTGCGATTCACACCCGCACCGACCTCATCCAGGAACACGATCTTGGCGTCGACCATCATGGTGCGACCTAGTTCCAGCAGCTTCTTCTGACCGCCCGAAACCTGACCGGCCTTATGATCAGCCAGATGTTCGATGGTCAGGAATTCCAGCACCTCATCGGCCTTGGCCTTCAACGCGCGTTCTTCATCGGCGATGCGTTTGCGTCCGAACCATGTGTTCCAGAGCGATTCACCTGATTGCGCACCAGGCACCATCATCAGATTCTCGCGGCAGGTCATCGACGAAAACTCATGCGCGATCTGGAAGGTGCGCAGCAGGCCTTTGTGAAACAGCTCATGCGGGGGCAGGCCGGTGATATCCTCACCATCCATGAAGACCTTGCCACTGGTTGGTGGAAGAACACCCGCGATCACATTGAACAGAGTGGTTTTTCCGGCCCCGTTCGGCCCAATCAGACCGGTGATCGAGCCCTGTTGGATTTCCAGCGATGCCCCGTCCACCGCATGAAACCCGCCGAAATGCTTGTGCACGTCTTCGACGACGATCATCTTTTCCCCTAGCCGCCGTTTTCGGCGTCGTTGCCCCATCCCCGTGTGAAAGGTGCGGCCTTTTGTCATTGAAACAGCCCGGACACAAGGCCCGGGCTGCTTGTTTTTATGACTGTTAACGCAGTATCAACGGAAGTTGACGGTCTTGTTCTCGCCGTCGGTGACTTCGATCTCACGATACGAGCCAGCGCTTTCGCCGGGGCCGATCAGTTCAACGCCCGATGCGCCGACATAGTCGATCTCCTGACCGGCAGCCAACAGTTCCAGACCCTTGGCCAGTTCACCCGGATAGATCTTCTCACCCGGAGCATTGGCAACGTCCATGATCTTGGCGCCGTAGTCAGCAGCGTTGGTCGAACCTGCGGCCTGCATGGCCAGCATGAACAGTGCTGCTGCATCATAGCTTTCCGGCGAGTACGGGGACGAGCCGTCAAAACCAGCGGCTTCGGCCATGGCAAAGTACTTCTCGGCACCTTCACCACCCGAACCGGCGATCTGACCGAACGAACCATTCAGGTCGGGACCAACGTTTGCAGGCAGCGAGTCACCTATCATGCCGCCGGGCAGACCGAAGGTGTCAAACGCACCGCTGTCCAGCGCCGATTGGATGATGCCCAGACCGCCTTGGTCCAGATAGCCTGCAACGACCAAAATGTCGCCACCGGCCGAGGCCAGCGCGCCAACTTCGGCCGAATAGTCGGCTTTGCCGTCTTCGTGCGCGGCAACGATGGTGACTTCGCCACCCGAAGCCTCGAACGAGGACTGGATCGCATCTGCCAGACCCTTGCCGTAGTCGTTGTTGGTGTAGGTCAGCGCGATCGAGCTGATGCCACGATCATTCAGGATGTCAGCCATCACCTGACCTTCACGCGCATCCGACGGGGCGGTGCGGAAGAACAGGCCGTTATCTTCCATGGTCGATAGACCCGGCGAGGTCGCCGATGGCGAGATCATCACCATGCCGTTGGGGATCGCGACGTTCTGCAGAATTGCTCCGGTCACGCCCGAGCAGTCACCGCCGATGATACCGGCAACGCCGTCCGCGATCATACGTTCGCCGTTCGAGGTGGCCAGACCGTTGTCGATGCAGCCCGTGTCGGCGCGGGTCCCGGTGACGGTCGCACCGTCCAGCAGTTTCCCGGATTCGGTGACCTCGGCCATCGCCATTTCGGCACCCGAACCCATGGCAGGTGCGAGCGATTCGATTGGGCCGGTGAAGCCGAACAGCACGCCCAGTTTGACGTCTTCGGCCATTGCGGTACCCGCCAGCAGAGCGGTGGCTGCAGTTGCAGTCAGCAGCTTTTTCATATGGTTACTCCCTATTGTGAACGTATTCGTTCTGCGCACGACCCTAGGCAAGCCATGCGAAAAAGAAAAGTCCTAACGCAAACGTGTTTTTGTGGGGCATAAACCTATTTGTTCTCATGATGATAAAACCGCGTGTCCGAGGAAGAGATCATGAAGTTCAAAGCGTTTGCGATTCTAATCCTGCTGTCTAGCGCGGGGATTGTCCGCGCCGATATCCTTGAAACGTCAGAAGGCGCGGTTCTTGTCCAACCTATGATCGAAGAGCTCGATACCCCCTGGGCGGTCGGAATATTGCCAGATGGTTCTTTTCTGGTGACTGAGCGTGACGGGCAGTTGCTGTATGTGTCTGATGGCAAATCCCAGAAAGTGCAGGGTGCCCCGAAAGTTGCTGCGAACGGGCAGGGCGGTTTGCTGGATGTGACAATTGCACGAGACTTCGGCCAGACGCGTGAGATTTTTTTGACCTTTTCCAAGCCGCAAAGCGGTGGGGCGGCAGGCACCGCGCTCGCGGTGGCGCGTTTATCGGAAAACGACAAGCGTCTGACCAACACTCGGATCATCTTTGAGGCCCTTCCCGGCGGCTCCGGTGGACGTCATTTTGGCTCACGCGTTGTCGAGGCCAATGATGGAACGCTCTTTGTCACGATTGGAGACCGGGGGGATCGGCCGCAGGCACAGAACCGGAAAAATCACATCGGGTCCGTGATCCGGATTAATCGTGATGGATCGGTGCCTTCGGACAATCCGTTTGTAGGGCAGGGCGATATTCGCCCTGAAATCTGGACCTATGGCCACCGCAATCCGCAAGGGGCCGGTTTGGATGCTCAGGGGCGTCTTTGGACTGCCGAGCACGGTGCGCAGGGTGGTGACGAGGTAAATCTGATTCAGCCGGGGCGAAACTATGGTTGGCCCGTTATTTCGTATGGCAAGCACTACTCAGGCAAGAAAATCGGAGAAGGCACCGCAAAAGAAGGCATGGAGCAACCGCAGCACTATTGGGACCCGTCCATCGCGCCCTCTGGGCTGATGGTATATTCTGGTAAGCTTTGGCCGAGCTGGGCTGGAAACCTTTTCGTGGGGTCACTCAAGTTCGATTACATTTCCCGGCTGGCTGGGACACCGTTGCGCGAGGTCGAACAGATAAAAGGCCCTGAAACGGAACGCGTACGCGATATCGTCGAAGCGCCCGATGGGTCGATCTGGTATATTTCTGTAGGTGAGGGAGCAGTTTACAGGATGACACCCGACAAGTAACACAGAAGCATCACAACCTATTGGATTGCTTTATGCTACGAGTTCAGTTTATTATCGTTGCGCTTTTTTCCGCAATGCCCGCTCTGGCCGAAGAGTTTTCATCCTACGAAGAGTATCAGAGCTTTTTGGACAAGAAGATGAAGAACCGGGAATTCTCTACTGTAATCAGAGATTTCGGCGGTGCGGATGAATATACTGAGCAAGAGCTGGCCCGCATCCAGACCCAGCTTCGAGATGTGGTTCCTTATTATTTGACAAACGCGGCAGTCATTAAGCGTGTTGAATTGGAAAATGGCTTCTCGCAGGAGTTGCGAGCCTATTGGAATGACATGAAAAGCTATGTTTACTTCTACGCGCTGTTACACGAACGCGATGACGATTTGATAGTTATTCAGTTCTATCTCAACACCAATCCCGAGGAACTTTTGACAAGGTTTTAATATTAAACCGACAGCCGTCCGCTCTGCGCACCGCGCTCGCGGTAAGGCGTGGTGTTATAGTGCGCCCGGTAGCATTTTGAGAAATGGCTGGGCGAGGCAAAACCACAGGCCAGCGCCACGTTGATGACGCTCATATCGGTCTGCATCAGCAGATTGCGCGCCTTGTGCAGGCGTAGCTCCATGTAATACCGCTTGGGCGAACGGCTGAGGTAGCGGCGGAACAGACGCTCCAGCTGGCGGGTGGACATGCCCACATCCTTGGCCAGGATCGAGGGTGAGATCGGCTCTTCGATGTTCTTTTCCATCATCAGAATTACCTGACTGAGCTTCGGATGCCGCACCCCGATACGCGTCGGCGTCGACAAACGCTGGGTGTCTTGATCGGTGCGGATCGAGGAATAGATCATCTGATCGGCAACTGCATTCGCAAGATCCTCGCCATAGTCATCGGCGATAATTTTGAGCATCAGGTCAATTGATGAGGTGCCGCCCGCCGTCGTCATCCGGTTCCCATCGACCTGAAACACTGATTTGGTCAGTTCAACAGTGTCGAATTCTTCCGAGAAACTGTCCGAGTTCTCCCAGTGGATCGTGGCCCGTTTGCCTTCCAGCAATCCGGCTTTAGCCAGCGTATAGGCGGCCGTACAAAGCCCTCCGATCTTCAACCCCTTGCGCGCCTCACGGCGCATCCAGTTCAGAATCCGTTTGGTGGTCGCCGCCTGAACATCAACTCCGCCGCAGATCAGGATCACGTCGTCGCGTTGCAATTCTTCAAGATCGGCATCCAGTTTGAAGGTGGTTCCCGCCGAACACTGTACAAGTTCACCGCCTTCACCGGTCAGTTTCCAGGTGTAAAGCTCCCGGTTCGCCATCCGGTTGGCAATCCGCAGGCTGTCGAGCGCAGACGCAAAGGAAAGCAGCGAGAACTTATCCAGCAGAACGAAAACAAAATTGAGCGGCTTGCCCGCTTCTCGATCCACGGTGACAACTTGGCGTTGCTCTTGCATGGCGATGTGTCCTTGATTCGGTGCACGCCGGGTTCGAAACGTCGGCGGATATGGCTGTCACCATGCTCAAAGCTTGTTTGCGGCGTCAAGAGGCGCAAATGTGATATGGTCTCTGACGAATGCATTTTGTATAGAGACCACCTGAATTACCTCAGCGGAGATCCAAGCTATGACGGAATGGCAAAAAACGAACTGGCGCAGCAAGCCCAGGGTTCAGATGCCAGACTATACCGACGCAACCGCGCTGGCCAAAGTCGAGGCGCAGCTTTCGCAGTATCCCCCGCTGGTCTTTGCAGGCGAAGCGCGGCGTCTCAAGCAACATCTGGGTGCCGCTGGTCGCGGCGAGGCCTTCCTGTTGCAGGGCGGCGATTGTGCTGAAAGCTTTGAACAATTCAGTGCTGATGCGATCCGTGACACGTTCAAGGTGATGCTGCAGATGGCCATGGTTCTGACCTATGGCGCCAAGGTGCCTGTGGTTAAAGTGGGCCGGATGGCGGGTCAGTTCGCCAAGCCCCGCAGCGCCCCGACCGAAGTGGTGGATGGGGTGGAACTGCCTAGTTACCGCGGTGACATCATCAATGAACTGGCCTTCACACCCGAGGCACGCATCCCGAATCCCGGCAAGATGCTTCAGGCCTACACGCAGGCAGCCGCGACGCTGAACCTTTTGCGCGCCTTCTCGACCGGTGGTTTCGCCGATATGAGCATGGTGCATTCGTGGACTCTGGGTTTCACGGATGAACAGGACGTTCAGAAATACTCGGAAATTGCCGACCGCATCCAAGACACCATCGATTTCATGGGCGCTGCCGGGATTACCGCAGATAGCACGCATGAGTTCTCGACAGTTGAGTTCTACACCAGCCACGAAGGCTTGCTGCTGGAATACGAAGAGGCGCTGACCCGTCTGGATTCGACTTCAGGCAACTGGCTGGCAGGCTCCGGTCACATGATCTGGATTGGTGATCGGACACGTCAGCCCGATGGCGCGCATGTCGAATTCTGCCGCGGTGTTCTGAATCCGATCGGCCTGAAATGTGGTCCGACAACGACAGCGGAAGACCTGAAGGTCCTGATGTCCAAGCTGAACCCCGAGAACGAAGAGGGTCGCCTGACCCTGATTGCGCGTTTTGGTGCGGGTAAGGCTGGTGAGCATCTGCCACGTTTGGTCAAGGCCGTGAAGGAAGAAGGTGCCAAGGTAACCTGGGTCTGCGATCCGATGCATGGCAACACCATCAAGTCCGCGACGGGCTACAAGACGCGTCCGTTCGACTCGGTCCTGCGCGAGGTGCGCGACTTCTTCGGAGTGCATCAGGCCGAGGGCACCGTGCCCGGCGGTGTGCATTTTGAGATGACCGGTCTTGATGTCACCGAATGCACCGGTGGCGTACGCGCCGTGACGGAAGAGGACTTGTCGGATCGCTACCATACGGCCTGCGACCCGCGCCTGAACGCGACGCAGTCGCTGGAGCTGGCATTCCTGGTGGCGGAAGAATTGACCAATCTGCGCCGCGATCGCGTCAAACGTGCCGCGAGTTGAGAGACCGCGACAGTTTAGAAATCAGAACGGCGGGCCACTGACCCGCCGTTTTTCTTAGTCATCGCGGGAAGATACCAGCCGAAGATATGGTTCGGACCGCACAAACTCGCTTTGCTGTTCGGCAAAACCCATAGCCTCATGCGGAGCGGGTTTGGGCGGTTGCCGTAGCTCTGACAGTTCGCGCACCCGATGATCAGTTATCGAGAAACGACGCGGTGTGGTGCCAATCACGCCGTCACTGAGCATGACACCCAGCACGCGGCTGACATCCCCAAGATCGCTTTTAAGCGGCAACAGGATCATACGAGCTTGCAGGCATGCACGGCCCAGTTTGCCTTTTGAGGTCAATCCAAGTTCGACCACAGCCGGTGCCGTGAACACCCGGTCGAGATAGGTTTTGACATCATCACGCGCGCTGGGTTCGAAAAAGGCAGTCAGAGGCATGCCGCGCACCTCCATCCCAGCCAGCTTGTTCAGGTGGCTTCCGGCGAGACGAAACCGTGCCAGACCCGGTGCAATACGTTCGAGTATGAACGTGTATTCCAGAACATTCTCTAACCCGCGAGGATCGATCTGTGACCGCATCGGCACGCCGTCGCCGCCAAGAAGGGCGGTCCAATAAGCTTCGGCCTGACGAATTGGGGACAGGCTGCGCCCGCTGTCAAATCGGTCCATCGCGACGATCTTTCCAAATCCTGAGCCAGAGCCAGTCCCGAAAAAGGTTTTCATTTCATCACCCTATCGTCAATCAGTCGCCATTTTCCTAAAATGCCATCTTTCGGGCATAGCTGGGGTTCATCAGCGCTTCCGACTGTCAGATTGACACGGGTTAATACAATTTTGGATCAATTCTTTAACGAATGGTTAACCGATCGCGTCTCTGCCACAAATGAGCAAGGTCTTGCCCCTAGCCCGTTGTTGGCATTAGGTGCGGCGAGCGGTTTTGACGGAAAGGGCAGGCATGATCAAATCCATGACCGGTTTCGCCTCGGGCAAAGGAGCGTTTGGCCCCCATAGCTGGAGCTGGGAGCTGCGCAGCGTAAACGGCAAGGGACTGGATATGCGCCTGCGCGTGCCGGACTGGTTGACCGGGCTTGAGGCTGCGCTGCGGGGGGAGCTGTCGAAACAGGTCAGCCGGGGCAACGTGACGTTATCGTTACGGCTGAACCGGGAAGAGAGCGCCTCTGACATCAAGCTGAACGTTTCAGCCATGGAGGCCGCTCTGGCGGCGCTATCGCAGACCGAGGCGATGGCCGCTGCGCGTGGTATCGAACTGGCGGGATCCAAGGCCAGTGATCTGCTGACGCTGAAGGGCATGCTTGAAGCGGGCAGCGAAGATGATGATCCCGCTCCGTTGGTTGAGAAGCTCAAGACCGAATTCAGCGGCTTGCTGGCTGCTTTCCTAGACATGCGTAAGGCCGAGGGGCAAGCGCTGGCCGGCATTCTCGGCGGTCAGTTAGATCAGATTTCTAGGCTGACAGAGACGGCTGCCGATCTGGCCGAGCAGCGGCGAGAGGAGATGGCACAGGCGCTAAAGGACAATCTGGCGCGTGTTGTCGATAATGCGCAAGGTGTCGACGCTGAACGAGTCGCGCAGGAACTGGCGCTGATCGCCGTCAAGGCGGACATCACTGAAGAGATCGACCGTCTGGCCGCTCATGTCGCCGCCGCGCGTGCGCTGCTGGATCAGGACGGTCCGGTCGGGCGCAAGCTGGATTTCCTGATGCAGGAATTCAATCGCGAGGCCAATACGCTCTGTTCAAAATCGCAAAATGCCGAGCTGACATCCGTCGGGCTTGAGTTGAAGGCGGTGATCGATCAGATGCGCGAACAAGTTCAGAACGTGGAATAGGAACGAGGGCACACACATGGCAGATCGCCGGGGTCTATTAATCATTCTGTCCTCGCCCTCGGGCGCAGGCAAGTCCACTTTGGCCCGACGTTTGATGCAATGGGACAGCGATCTGGAGTTTTCGATCTCGGCCACCACGCGTGCACCACGACCGGGCGAAGAACATGGGCGCGAATACTACTTCCTGTCAGAAGACGCGTTCAAACAGCAGGTTGCCGATGGGCAAATGCTGGAACATGCCCACGTGTTCGGGAACTTTTATGGCTCACCCGCCGATCCGGTGCGCGAGTCGATCAACAAGGGCCGTGACGTGTTGTTCGATGTCGATTGGCAGGGGGAAGTGCAGATCAGGAATTCGGATTTGGGCAAACATGCGTTGTCGATCTTCATCCTGCCACCGTCGATTCCCGAACTGAGGCGCCGCCTGGAAGGCCGGGGGCAGGACAGCGAAGACGTGATTGCCAAGCGCATGCTGAAAAGCTGGGATGAGATCAGCCACTGGGGTTACTACGATTATGTCCTGATCAACGACGATCTGGACGCGACCGAGGAGAAGCTGAAAACCATCGTCAGTGCCGAGCGGATGCGCCGCATTCAGCAGCCGCGCCTGCAGAACCACATCCGTACCTTGCAGACCGAGTTCGAGGAACAGTCATGACGATCTATGCTTTGGGAGAGCATCAGCCTCAGATTCACGAGGATACCTGGGTCGCGCCTGATGCCAACCTGATCGGTAAGGTGGTGCTGGAACAGGGGGCCTCGATCTGGTTTGGCTGCACAATCCGCGCAGATCACGAAGAGATTCGCGTTGGTGCGGGCAGTAACGTGCAGGAAGATTGCGTGATGCATATCGATGCCGGATACCCGCTGACCATCGGCGCGAATTGCACCATCGGGCATAAGGTCATGCTGCATGGATGCACGATCGGGGACAACTCTCTGATCGGCATGGGGGCTATCGTTCTGAACGGGGCAAAAATCGGTAAGAATTGCCTGATCGGGGCAGGGGCCCTGATCACTGAAGGCAAAGAGATCCCTGATAATTCGCTGGTCATGGGAACGCCGGGCAAGGTTGTGCGTCAGCTTGATGATGAGGCCGCGCAACACCTGACGCTGAGCGCGCTGCACTATCAGGACAACATGCGCAAGTTCCGCGAAACGCTGAAACCGGTCTGATATCGCATGTCGGATCCCTTTCATGCCGAGCTTGTATCTGCCATCCCGATGCCGACCCTGCTGGTTGACCAATCTGAGCGGATCGTTGCGGCGAACACCGAAGCGCGTACTCTGTTGGGTGCGGCGATTGAGGGACGGCACTTCGCCACGATCCTTCGGCAACCTCAGGTGATCGAAGCGATTGAGCAATGTATTGGGTCAAAGCAGCCTAGCAACGCGCGGCATCTGTCCAATGATGGTGCACAAGATACGACCTTTGAGGTGCAGTGCCGGTATATGAACGACTCTCGGGTTGTGCTTGTAGTGTTTCAGGATGTCACCCATCTGGAGCAGGCCGGTCAGATGCGACGCGATTTTGTGGCCAATGTCAGTCATGAGCTGCGGACGCCGCTGACTGCTCTGATGGGGTTCATCGAAACACTGCGCGGGCCTGCGCGCGATGATACGGCGGCCCGAGAGCGGTTTTTGCAGATCATGGCGGACGAGGCCAATCGGATGAATCGGTTGGTGGGGGATCTGCTGTCACTCAACAGGGTGGAAAGCGAAGAGCGGGTCAGGCCAAAGGAACCTCTGGAACTGACCGGCCTGATCCAATCCACATTGAACACCCTTCGACCTCTTGCAGATGATGCCAATGTAAAGCTGTCACTGGACGCCCCGGATGATCCGGTGACGATGGTCGGTGACAGCGATCAGTTACGACAGGTTATCACCAACCTGGTGGAAAACGGGATCAAATACGGCGGCAGCGGGGGGCTGGTTCAGGTCGTAGTGACATTGTCGGAGCGCGATACTGCCATGCGCGGGCCAGCCGTGAGAATCGGAATCATTGATCAGGGTCCCGGCATCAACCCAATACATCTTCCCCGCTTGACCGAGCGTTTCTATCGCGCAGACAGCCATCGCTCGCGCGAGTTGGGTGGAACAGGGCTGGGGCTTGCGATCGTCAAACACATTGTCAACCGACATCGGGGCAGGTTGCGGGTGGAAAGTGAGCTGGGGCAGGGTGCCGTGTTCACCGTCATACTGCCCCGTTGAGGTCAGATGGCTGATAGGCGATCCGCCGCTGACGTATCGTCAAGTTAAGAAATTCTCAAAATATCCTAACTTGTCATAAAACCGTTACATACCTGTCACAAAAGGCTTACGCGCGGCTTTTAGGGCTTTGCGCAGATCATCATGGGGATGATCAGTACCCATCCTTCTCAAGGAGACTGAAATGTCCTTTGTAAAACTGTCGGCTTCTGCGCTGGCAATCGCTGCCGTCTCGGCAACTGCTGCTGCTGCACGTGACAACGTTCAGGTTGCCGGTTCGTCGACCGTACTGCCTTATGCTTCGATCGTTGCCGAACTGTTTGGTGAAAATACAGACTTCCCGACCCCGGTTGTTGAATCGGGTGGTTCGTCGGCTGGTCTCAAGCGGTTCTGCGAAGGCGTTGGCGAAAACACAATCGACGTTGCAAACGCATCGCGCGCCATCCGCGAAAAAGAAATCAAAACTTGCGCCGAAAACGGTGTGACCGACATCATGGAAGTACGCATTGGCTATGACGGCATCGTGTTCGCAAGCCAGCAGTCGGGTCCGGCCTTTACTGCATTTCAGCCGGCAGACATCTACAACGCCATCGGTTCGAAAGTCATGAAAGACGGCGCGCTGGTCGACAACAGCTTCAACAGCTGGGCCGAGTTCAATGGCGACCTGCCGGATGTTGAGATCGCGATGTTCATCCCGGGCACCAAGCACGGCACCCGTGAAGTGTTCGAAGACAAGGTTCTGCTTGCAGGTTGTGAAGCAACCGGCGCCATGGAAGCCATGATCGCAGGCGGCATGAGCGAAGATGACGCCGAAGATGCATGCCTCGACGTTCGTACTGACGGTAAGTCGGTCGACATCGACGGTGACTACACCGAGACCTTGGCCCGCATCGACACTAACACCAACGGCATCGGCGTTTTCGGTCTGGCGTTCTACGAGAACAACACCGACAAGCTGAAAGTGGCCACCATGGGTGGTATCGCGCCGTCGACCGAGACCATCGCGTCGGGTGAATACCCTGTTTCCCGCCCGCTGTTCTTCTACGTCAAGAAAGCGCATATCGGCGTGATCCCTGGCCTGAAAGAATACGCTCAGTTTTTCACTCATGATGAGATTGCAGGTGCGTCGGGTCCGCTGGCCAACTACGGTCTGGTTGCCGATCCTGAGCTGGCAAAAACGCAGGATGCGATTGCCAACGAAGTAACTTTGGGTTCGGGCAGCTAATTCCAAACCCCGTGTTAATTGAGCGGGGGCGGCATTTATAGTCGCCCCCGTTTCTTTCCCTAATCCCGATCAAGACCTGTGGGGGCAATATGCCAATTCTTTGGCTCATTCTGATCGTACTTGCGATCGCGGCAGTCGGATATGTGTTGGGGCGAATGCGCGCCTTGCAAAGTGCCAGAGGGGACAGCCGTAACCTGCATTCTCTTCCCTCGTTTTATGGGGCGAATGTTGCGCTGAAAGTTATCGTTCCCGCCTTTGGTCTGTTGATCGTCTGGCTGCTGGTTCAGCCGCTCTACGTGAATTCTCAGGTCTCGGAGATGGTTCCCGAAACGGCGATCAAGGAAGGATCGTCGCGTAGCCTTGTTATGGCCGAAGTGCGCCGGACGGCTAATGGTCTGGACAGTGCGGTCGCTCAGGGGCATCTCACCGAAGAGACCGCACAGGATGCGCAGGCGGATGTTTCGGAGATGACCCAGCGGCTGAAAGACGCGGGCCAGGTTGTGACCTCGGATATTACACAGCCCGTGTTGCATGCCGCCCAGGCATACCGGTCGATGAACTCGACCGGCTATACGATTATGTCCATTGCCGTGATACTGATCGCCTTGGCAGGTGCCGCGTTCAGCTGGTTCCAGACACATTCGGAATACCGCGCCCGCAATGTGGTTGAGCAGGGAATTCGTGTGATGCTGCTGGCGGCGGCGTCGATTGCGATCCTGACAACGGTCGGCATCGTACTGTCGCTCGTGTTCAACACGTGGGAATTCTTCAAGCTTTATCCAGCATCAGAGTTCTTCTTCGGAACAACATGGGCCCCCAGTTTCTCGGGCCGTGGTGGCGCGTCTGATCTAGGTATCATCCCGTTGCTATGGGGCACATTCTACATCTCGTTGGTTGCATTGCTGGTGGCTGTGCCGATCGGTCTTTTCGCTGCGATTTATCTCAGCGAGTACGCTTCTTCCCGCGTGCGCTCGATCGCCAAACCGATGCTGGAGGTGCTGGCCGGTATCCCGACCATTGTTTACGGTCTTTTTGCCTTGCTAACCGTTGGCCCACTGTTGCTGAGCGTGTTCGGGGATGACGGTTTGGGCTGGATGAAAGCCGGTACGGCCGTGATGACCGCTGGTCTTGTGATGGGCATCATGCTGATCCCGTTCGTTTCGTCGCTTTCCGATGACATCATCAACGCGGTGCCTCAGGCCATGCGTGATGGCTCTTACGGGCTGGGGGCCACACAATCCGAGACCATCCGGCAGGTCGTTTTGCCCGCAGCCTTGCCCGGGATCGTGGGAGCGATCCTGCTGGCAGCATCGCGCGCCATCGGTGAGACCATGATCGTGGTTCTGGGGGCAGGGGCCGCCGCGCGTCTGGACCTGAACCCGTTCGAGGCCATGACCACCGTCACCGCCAAGATCGTCAGCCAGCTGACGGGCGACGCCGATTTCGCCTCGCCCGAGGCCCTCGTCGCCTTCGCGCTTGGCATGACGCTGTTCATCCTCACGCTGGGGCTGAACGTTTTCGCCCTTTATATCGTGCGCAAGTATCGGGAGCAGTACGAATGACCGACGCCAGCATGCAAAACACCTCGACCTCGCTGACTGCATCCGATGCCCGGACCAAAAAACGCGCGGCTGCCGAAAAGCGTTTTCGCGCCTATGGGATCGTCGCCATCGCGACCGGACTGTTCTTTCTGATTGTGCTGTTTGCCTCGATCCTGTCGCAGGGCATCCCGGCCTTCCAGCGCACAGTTATCAGTTTAGAATTCACGCTGAGCGAAGCGCAGCGCGATGAAGCCGAAGGCACGATGTTCAAGACAAAGGCCTACTCCAATCTGTTCATTGCGGAACTGAATGAACAACTGGCCGAAAGTGGTATCACCGTGGATTTCGATCAGGATGCCATCGAGCGTCTGTTGGGCAAAATCGGCGGTACGATCCGAACCTTCTATGCCGATAATCCTAGCAAGCTGGGTGAGCCGATCATGTTCGATCTGGCGGCTTCAAGCCGTGTGGATGGGTATTTTAAGGGCCGGGTGTCACGCGACACCCTTCAGGACAGCCGCTTCCTGCAACTCAGCGATCTGGATCTGGTGGACGCGCTGAGAGAAGCTGGCACCATCAAGCAGGCCTTCAACTGGCCGTTCATCACCGGAGCCGACTCGGGCGTGGATAACCCCGGTGGCGCAGGCATCGGTGCCTCGGTCGTCGGCTCATTCTTCATGATGCTGGTGGTGCTGTGCCTGTCGCTGCCCATTGGGGTCGCCGCCTCGATCTATCTGGAAGAATTCGCACCACAGAACAAGTTCACCGATCTGATCGAGGTGAATATTTCGAACCTGGCCGCCGTTCCGTCCATCGTGTTCGGCATCCTGGGGCTGGCCGTGTTCATTCAGTTCATGCACCTGCCGCAATCGGCCCCGCTGGTGGGTGGTCTGGTGCTGACGCTGATGACACTGCCAACGATCATCATCTCGACCCGCGCCTCACTGAAAGCCGTGCCGCCGTCAATCCGTGACGCAGCGCTGGGAGTTGGGGCCTCGAAAATGCAGGCCGTGTTCCACCATGTGTTGCCGCTGGCGGCGCCAGGTATCCTGACTGGTACAATTATCGGTCTGGCGCAGGCGCTGGGAGAAACCGCGCCGCTGCTGCTGATCGGCATGGTGGGCTTCGTTGCCCGCGGTTACCCCGATGGTTTCCTCGCAGGTTTTACTGAGCCGAACTCGGCCATGCCCGCACAGATCTATACCTGGGCCGCGCGTGCCGATGTGGGGTTCTATGAGAAAGCCTGGGGCGGCATCATCATCCTTTTGATGTTCCTGCTGACCATGAATATCATCGCAATCATCCTGCGCCGCCGCTTTGAACGCCGCTGGTAATTGGGGGCTAAAATGAACGACATGACACGAGTGGAGAGAACCGTGGACTCCAAAAACATCAAGATCAACGCCAAGCAGGTTCAGGTCTATTACGGCGAGACCCACGCCATCAAGGACGTGAGCGTTGATATCGAAGATAAGACCGTGACGGCCTTCATTGGTCCCTCGGGCTGCGGTAAATCCACCTTTCTGCGCTGTCTGAACCGGATGAACGACACGATTGATATCTGTCGCGTTGAAGGTGATATCCTGCTGGATGGTGAGGATATCTATGACAAGCGCGTCGACCCGGTGCAGCTGCGTGCCAAAGTCGGCATGGTGTTTCAGAAGCCGAACCCGTTCCCCAAATCGATCTATGACAACGTGGCTTACGGTCCACGCATCCACGGCCTCGCAAAGAACAAGGCGGAACTGGATGAGATCGTTGAGAAATCCCTACGCCGTGGCGCGATCTGGGATGAGGTCAAGGATCGTCTGGATGCCCCCGGCACCGGCCTCTCGGGTGGTCAACAACAACGCCTTTGCATTGCGCGTGCGGTCGCAACCGAACCTGAGGTTCTGTTGATGGACGAGCCTTGCTCGGCGCTTGACCCAATCGCAACGGCTCAGGTTGAAGAGCTGATCGATGAACTGCGCTCGCGCTATTCGGTGGTGATCGTGACTCATTCGATGCAGCAGGCGGCAAGGGTCAGCCAGAAGACAGCATTCTTCCATCTGGGCAATCTGGTTGAATTTGGCGAGACGGGGCAAATCTTCACCAACCCCGAAGACCCTCGCACAGAAAGCTACATCACCGGCCGGATCGGCTGAGCACAGGATTATTGCAATGAGCGAACAACATATTGCATCCGCGTTCGACCGCGACCTCGAAACCATTCAGGCGCATATCATGAAGATGGGCGGTTTGGTCGAGGCCGCGATCATGGGTGCGGCCCGGTCGCTGGAAACCCGCGACGAAGAACTGGCGAAAGAAGTACGTCAGGGCGACAAGGCCATCGACGCGCTGGAAGAGCTTATCGACGAAGAAACCGCACGACTGATCGCGCTGCGCGCGCCAACGGCGGGTGATCTGCGTCTGGTGCTGTCAGTTTTGAAGGTGTCGACCAACCTTGAGCGGATCGGCGACTATTCCAAGAATATCGCCAAGCGCACGACCGTGCTGGTCAACGCTGGTGAAATCAACGGCAGCGCCGCCGCCCTACGTCGGATGGCGCGCGAGGTTGAGCTGATGCTGCGCGATGCATTGGATGCCTATATTCAACGTGACGCCGAACTCGCGACGGATGTGATTGAACGCGATCTGGAGGTTGACCAGATGTATAACGGGCTGTTCCGCGAATTCCTGACTTTCATGGCAGAAGATCCGCGCAACATCTCGTCCTGCATGCATCTGCACTTCATCGCGAAGAACATCGAACGCATGGGTGATCACGTTACGGCAATCGCGGAACAGGTGGTCTATTTGGTCACTGGTGAACGGCCGACCGAAGCACGGCCTAAGGCCGATAACACCTCGCAAACGATCTAGGAGGCTGACCTTATGTCCGCTGATCAACCGACGGTGCTGGTGGTTGAAGATGAATTGGCCCAGCGTGAGGTTCTTTCCTATAACCTCGAAGCCGAGGGGTTCCGGGTCACAAAAGCCGCGAATGGTGACGAGGGTTTGTTGCTCGTCGAAGAAGACCGCCCGGACATTATCGTTCTCGACTGGATGATGCCCAATCTCAGCGGTATTGAGGTCTGTCGCCGCCTGAAGACACGGCCCGATACCCGATCGATCCCGATCATCATGCTGTCGGCGCGTTCGGAAGAGGTCGATAAGGTGCGCGGTCTGGAAACCGGGGCGGATGACTACGTGATCAAGCCTTACTCGGTGGTAGAGCTGATGGCGCGGGTCCGCACCCAGCTACGTCGGGTGCGTCCAGCGACCGTGGGTATTCGGCTGGAATTCGATGATATCATTCTGGATTCGGAGACCCATAAGGTCAGCCGGGACAACAAGCCTTTGAAACTCGGCCCAACCGAGTTCCGCCTGCTCAGCACCTTTATGGAAAAGCCGGGGCGGGTCTGGAGCCGCGAACAGTTGCTCGACCGGGTCTGGGGCCGCGATATATATGTCGATACGCGCACTGTGGACGTTCATATCGGACGTTTGCGCAAGGCATTGACTCAGCACGGTGGTGAAGACCCGGTGCGGACCGTCCGTGGCGCAGGGTACGCGTTAGGCTAACGCGGCAACGTCTCTTCGGTCTGGGCCTGAGAGGCAAGCCAGTGTCGGAACTGTCGCAACGAATCGTCCTGCGATTTGTCGTGGGGCCAGACCAGATAATAGGCACCCAGCGTCTCAAACGCATCGGGGAAGGCGGCGACCAGATTTCCTGTCGCAAGGTCTTGCTCGATTAGGTAGTTGGGCAGCAACGCAACACCCAGACCGTGCAGGGCCGCCTGATTGATCGTGTTGAATTGATCATGCACCGTGCCGGGCAGGGGGTGCGGAGCCTCGACCCCCATTTGTCGGAACCACTCTTGCCAAGCCCGTGGGCGCGTCTGGATGTGCAGTAACGGCAGTTTGAGCAACTCGTCCGGTGTCGACGGTGTTCCCTGCGGTAGCAACTCAGGCGCGCAGACCGGCAGAACGCGTTCCATTTTTAGCAGCAAACGGTCGGTTCCTGGCCAGTCAGGCTCACCAAAATGCAACGCAGCGTCAAAGGGTTCCGACGCGAAATTGAATGGTCTCAACCGAGTTGTCATATTGATGGTTATGTCCGGATGCAAACGCGCGAAATCCGGTAGGCGCGGTACCAGCCAACGCATCCCAAAGGTCGGCAGGATTGCCAGATTCAACGTCCCTCCAACAGGCGACACATGTAGTTTCAGAGCGGCCTGCGCAATCTGTGACAAAGCTGGCCGAATCTCTTGCACATAATCCTGCCCGGCCTTGGTCAGCGACAATCTCTTTCGGTCACGGCTGACGAGTTCTGCGCCCAGATGCGCCTCAAGCGTTTGCAGCGACCGACTGACAGCGCTCTGCGTCAATGCCATTTCGTCGGCAACCGCCGAGGCGGAGCCTAGTCGATCCAGCGCTTCCAATGCACGCAGGGCGGAGATCGGGGGCAGGATAGGGCGGCGCATACTCATCTATGCGTTTTAGTCATGTAAATGTGCAAATGTCTCGCTGTTTTTTGAGGAAACCTCAGATTATGATGCGCGAGACATTGTATCGGAGACTCATCATGAACGCGCCAGAGACCAAACCCGTTCTAAGGGCCAAAGACGCGCCCGATTTGGGAAATTTTGCTTGGGACGATCCTTTCCGCCTGGCAGATCAGTTGGAAGAAGATGAACGATTGGTTGCTGACAGCGCCCGTGCATATGCGCAGGAAAAGCTGCAGCCGCGCGTCACGCAGGCGTTTCAGAACGAGGAGACCGATCCTGAAATCTTTAGGGAAATGGGTGAAATGGGCCTGTTGGGCACGACAATCCCCGAGGAATATGGCGGCATCGGTGCGGGATATGTGAGCTATGGATTGGTCGCGCGCGAGGTTGAGCGGGTGGATTCCGGCTATCGCTCGATGATGTCGGTGCAAAGCTCGCTGGTGATGTATCCGATCTATGCCTATGGCAGCGAAGAGCAGCGCCGGAAATACCTGCCAAAGCTGGCCAGCGGCGAATGGATTGGTTGTTTCGGCTTGACCGAGCCGGATGCCGGCTCTGACCCAGCTGCCATGAAAACCCGGGCTGAAAAGATTGACGGTGGCTATCGTCTGACCGGTAGCAAGATGTGGATTTCGAATGCTCCGATTGCAGATGTGTTTGTCGTGTGGGCCAAGTCGGATGCGCATGATGGCAAGATCCGGGGCTTCGTTCTGGACAAGAACACCAAGGGGTTGAGCGCGCCGAAGATCGAAAACAAGCTGAGCCTGCGCGCTTCGATCACCGGCGAAATCGTGATGGAAGGCGTTGAGGTCGGCGAAGATGCGTTACTGCCGCATGTGCAGGGCCTGAAAGGACCGTTCGGATGTCTGAACCGCGCACGTTACGGGATCAGTTGGGGCGCTATGGGGGCGGCCGAGAGCTGCTGGCATGCTGCGCGTCAATACGGTCTGGATCGCAAGCAATTCAATCGGCCATTGGCGCAGACCCAACTGTTCCAACGCAAACTGGCTGAGATGCAAACTGAAATCGCTCTGGGCCTTCAGGCAAGCCTGCGTGTTGGGCGTTTGATGGATCAGGCCGAAGCCGCACCCGAGATGATCTCGATCATCAAGCGCAACAACTGCGGCAAGGCGCTGGATATCGCGCGGATGTCACGGGACATGCATGGCGGCAATGGTATCTCGCTTGAGTTCCAGGTGGTGCGCCACATGATCAATCTTGAGACAGTAAATACCTATGAGGGGACGCATGACGTGCATGCGCTGATTCTTGGTCGGGCGCAGACCGGGTTGCAGGCATTCTACTGATATGGCGAATGCCGTATAATCGTGATTATGTAAAATAAGCCATCGCCAGAAAATCCACTCTGGCGATGGTTTTTCAACGTGTTAGGCTGATCTGCGAAACTCAGAGCACAGACAGACATGCACCTGAACGAAAAGACAGTTGTTGTGACCGGCGCCGCTGGTGGCATTGGCAAAGGACTTGCTGAACGATTTGCCAATGAAGGCGCTCGCGTTGTTTGCGCAGATATCGACGCTGCCGGTGCGCAGCACATTGCGGACAAGATCGGTGGTCATGCCATTCATTGCGATGTTTCCCTGGAATCTGACATTTGCAACTTGATCGAAACCGTTGAGGATAGCATCGCACCAATAGATCTGTTTTGTGCGAATGCCGGTATTCTAACGCTTGGCGGGCTTGATGTTCCGGACACCGAATGGGAACGGATTTGGCAAATTAACGTCATGTCTCATGTCTGGACCGCTCGGCATTTATTGCCGCGTATGGTGGCGCGTGGCGGCGGATACCTGATGACGACCGCCTCGGCCGCAGGGCTGCTCAATCAACCTGGTGCGGCACCATACGGCGTCACAAAACATGCCGCCATTGGGTTTGCTGAATGGGTCGCGTTGACCTATGCGCATCAAGGAATTCGAGTGTCGGTTCTATGCCCTCAGGCGGTACGTTCGGACATGACCCGTGGACATGAGGATTCGGTTGCGGCAATCGACGGGATGCTTGAGCCCGAAGCGGTCGCGCAGGCCTGTGTCGAAGCGCTGGCTGACGAGCGGTTTTTAATCCTGCCGCATCCTCAGGTATTGGACTATATGCGTTTAAAAACAGCAGATTATGACCGCTGGATTGGCGGAATGTCTAAGCTAAATCAAAAATATACCAGCGAAACTTAACGCGAGCGACGTCGCCGAAGCAAACCTTCCTGCGCGACCGAGGCAACCAATGTGCCGTCTTGCGAATAAATCGATCCTCGGTTGAAACTACGCCCCTGCCCCGTCCATGGCGATTCCATCGCGTAAAGGTGCCAGTTCTGGAACTGTACCGGCGCGTGAAACCAGAGCGCATGATCCAAGCTGGCACCATCGATCTCACCAGTGAACCAACTGAGGCCATGCGGGCGCATGCCCGAACTCAGCAGACTCATATCAGATGCATAGGCCAGCAACAGGTGCTGCGTAATCCGGTCGGCCTGTGCTGCCGCACCCATACGGAACCACACATGGTTCCGGTCATCTGCTTTGTCCGGCGTAAAAAGGTCCAGCGGCGCGACCTCTCGTACTTCGATTGGACGTTCGCGCAGAAGTTCTGTTTTGAGCGCTTCAGGCACGCGAGTCAGATACTTCTGACGCATTTCATCGCGTGATGGGTGATGCTCTGGTGGCTCCACATCCGGCACGGGATGCTGATGATCCCATCCATCATCCTGTTTGTGGAACGATGCCGAAAGGTTCAGGATTTGTTTGCCATGTTGGATTGCAACCACACGACGGGTGGTGAAAGAACCTCCATCTCGGGCGCGATCTACTTGATAGATAACGGGAATCGATGGATCGCCGGGCCGAATAAAGTAAGCGTGCAGGGAATGACACAATCGGTCATCGACGGTCCTGTAAGCTGCTGCAAGGGCCTGCGCGATCACTTGCCCACCAAAGATGCGCGTTGGGGTCTCTCCACCAGAGCCAGTACCCCGGAACAGATCAACTTCAAGCGCTTCGATGTTGAGCAGGTCAAGCAGAACGCGTTCGGCTTCGGTCATAAGTGGGTCTCCGGCTTAGCGATGTCCCCGGCTATCATCCACACCGAGGTCATTCAACGAGCGCACCATGTACAAGTGCCTTCAATTCCGCACGCGAGGGGTAAGAGCTGGAAGGTGACAGCTGAGTGAAGAACACAGCCGAAAAATCATTGACTTGATCCACCCAGAAATAAGTGGACGCCATGCCACCCCAGCCGAAATCACCGACCGAGCCCGGACACCGCAGGCGCGCCGGGTCCAAAACCACTGCACCTCCAATGCCAAACCCGGTTCCTTCCATGGGTTGCTCGGCAAAGCTTTGGGGACCCATCGATGCAATATCGCCGGGTAAGTGGTTGCGTAGCATGAATTCTATCGTTTTTGGCCCCAGAATGCGCTCCCCGTTTCCTGAGCCTTTGTTGCGCAACATTTCAGCGAAGCGACTGTAATCATCGATCGTACCGATCAGCCCGCCTCCACCAGAGAAAGTCGTTGTGGCTTCAAACGGAGAGTCTCCGGCGCAATCAACCAGGCGCAGCGTATCACCCCCGGTCTTGGCCGCATTCAATGCCATCGCGTCGCCTTCAAGCGGCGTATAGAGCGAGGCGAACCGATCCCCTGCCCCGTTCGGCACTGAAAACCCCGTCTCGTGCATGCCGAGTGGCTCAAAAATGTGCTCGGCCAGAAAGCGGTCGAAGGGCTGACCCGAGGCGACCTCGATGACGCGACCGATGACGTCGATGCCCACTGAGTATTCCCAGCGGTGGCCCGGTTGAAAAGCCAGAGGCAAAGTGGCCAGGACCTCGACCCGATCTGCGAGCGGGCCCTGTGCCGGTGAAAATATCAGGCCAAGCTCATCCATCGCCTCGGGCAGTAACCCGGGATTAAACGGATAACTGAGACCACTGGTATGCGTCAGCAACTGATGCAGGGTTGGCGTTGGTGCGGCCTCGGTCTGATCCAAGCGCGTGGCGCCGGGAATCAGGGCTTGCATCGACTGAAACTCGGGCAGGAACTCGGAAACCGGTGCGTCGAGATGAAACTGCCCGCGCTCAACCAACCTCATAAGCGCAACCGAAGTCACGGGTTTGGTCATAGAATAAATACGCACGAGGCTATCGCGCTGGAACGGCAGGTCTTTTTCAAGGCAACGGTGACCACAACTGTGAAAGAACGCCTCCTGCCCGTTGTGCAGAATCAGTAGGCTGCTGCCGGCATATTTTTTCTCGTCCACATATCGCTGCATCCAGGCTTGAATGCGGGTTAGCGCGGTTTGGTCAAATTTCATGATCTACACCTCCAGCGCGGATAGGCCATGTTGAGCAAATACCGGAACATACGCCCCGAAGGCGCGCGCCCTTGCAGGGTCTGACGCGTTGCCATCTAGCGACCGTTTGTAGACACCCTGAAGTATGGCCGCCATGCGGAAGAAGTTGAAAGCGAGATAGAAGCCGAAATTCTCGATCCCCGGCAGGCCACGCCGCGTGCAATAATCTGCGATAAAAGACTGATCCGATGGGAGGCCCAGTGCATCGCGATCCACCCCTGCCAATCCACGCCCTTCCTTACCCGGTGGCAACTGCCACTGCATGATTACCGCGGCAAGATCCGCGTAGGGATGGCCAATGGTCGACAGTTCCCAATCCAGCACGCCAATGCAGTTCGTTCCAGTGTGCTCGAACAACATATTATCAATCCTATAGTCGCCATGAACCAATGTTCTCTGGCCGTCATCAGCAGGGATTTGTTGTTCAAGTTTGCCGATCAAGCTATTCATATAGTTTATATCTTCGGTTTCCGAAGCTCGGTACTGCTTGGTCCATCGCCCGATCTGTCGTTCGAAGTAATTCCCCGGAGGGCCGAAATCCGACAGGCCTGCCGCATCGATATCTACCATGTGCAACTCGGCCAGAACGCGGTTCATCTCGGCCAATATGCCAGCACGAGTGGCATTGTTTTCACCCTTCATAACAGGATCAACGAATGAACGTCCGTCCAGATGCTCCATCACATAGAACGCTGAGCCGATGATGCTGTCGTCTTCGCACAGAAGGTACATCTGCGGCACCGGGACCCTGGAGCTGATCAGAGCGCTTTGAACCCGAAACTCACGATCCACTGCATGAGCAGACTTGAGCAATACGCCCGGTGGCTTGCGCCGCAGAACGTAGTTCTTACTAGGCGTTTGCAGCAGATAGGTCGGATTGGATTGCCCGACCGTGAATTTCGTTGCTTGAAGCGGGCCCTGATAATCATCTAAATGCGCTTCAAGATATGCATTTACTGCATTTATATCTAAAGTATTTTCCTGATCAGTCATCCGATATCCAGATGTTGAAAACAGCTATAGAGCGTCGGCAAAGATGTTCCCGCCACTCTGCACATTTATCCCGCCCGAGACTGGCAGCACCGCCCCGGTGACATAGCTGCCTCCGCGTCCACAGAGGAAGAGTACGCAGCCTCCAATATCCTCGGCACGACCTACGCGGCCAAGCGGGACGGATTTGCCAACACGCTCACGTTTGTCCTCATCTTCGGTGGCAAAGGCTGTCATACGCGACACGAACGGTCCCGGCGCAAGCGCATTCACTGTCACGCGGTATGGTGCCAACTCCTTGGCCATAATCTTGGACAGATGGATTACTGCCGCTTTCGACGCGGAATAGCTGTAGGCGCCGTCACCCATCGGCGTTTCACCCATCACAGACCCAACATTGACCACACGCGCCGGGTCGTCATCCGAGGCGGATTTCATCAACAGCGGCAACAGCTTTTGGGTCAGATCAAAAATACCTGCTACATTGACTGACATCACCTTATCCCATGCTGCATATGGGAACTGCCCCATAGGCGCACCCCAAGTGACCCCGGCATTATTCATCAGGATTTCTAGTGTTTCTGTCCGTTTCCTCACTTCAGCGATCAGAGCATCTATTCCCTCTTCACTGCCGATATCCCCTGCAAACCCCTCAGCCGATCCGGGCGTATCCATCGCGTTCAGTTCTGCGGCTACGGCCTCACATGCGTCGCCTTTACGTGAAGCGATCAATACATGGGCCCCTGCGCGCGCCAGAGCCTCGGCCGCCATCCGACCGATGCCTGTTGCGCCCCCGGTGACCAGAGCGGTTTTGCCGTTCAGCGAAAACAATGTCTCAGGCGTCATGTGCTCTCCTCTACCCAGATACCGTTACGGAAGCTGACAGGTCATCTTCTTGACAACCCGTGCCTGTAATCCAACGATTTCAGCTCCACCGAAGCAAGGGGCAAGAGAAGGCATGCAAACATTACTCAGCGTCACACCGGGTGGTCCCGAGGCTTTGGAGCTAACCACACTGCCCGACCCGACACCTGGCAAGGGCGAACTGTTGATCCGTGTCCGGGCTTCTGGTGTGAACTTCCCCGATACTCTGATCATTCGCGATCTGTATCAGATGAAGCCGCCGCGTCCCTTTGCTCCGGGCGGAGAGATTGCGGGCGAAGTCCTCGCGCTTGGTTACGGAGTGTCTGGATTCGAGCCCGGGGATCGTGTTCTGGCTCTGACGGGGCATGGAGGGTTCTCAACACATCTTACCCTCAAAGCTGCGACTGCAGTGAAAATCCCCGATGCGATGCCTTTTGATGACGCTGCCTGTTTCATTTTTACCTACGGCACATCTTATCACGCTCTGAAAGACCGGGCACAGCTGCAAGCCGGAGAAACCGTTCTGGTATTGGGCGCGGCTGGTGGCGTGGGGTCTGCAGCAATAGAGCTGGCCAAGGCTATGGGCGCGCGCGTCATTGCGGCGGTTTCTTCCGAAGACAAGGCAGAGTTCTGCAAACAGATTGGCGCGGGTGAGACACTCGTTTACTCGCGCGAATTGGATCGAGACGCCCAGAAAGCGCTTTCCGCCAAGATCAAATCGCTTGTCGGGGGTGATGGGGTCGACGTCGTCTATGATGCCGTGGGCGGAGACTATGCCGAACCCGCCCTGCGCAGCATGGCATGGGGCGGCCGCTATTTGGTGGTCGGTTTTCCGGCAGGAATCCCGAGCCTTCCGTTGAATCTGACCTTGCTCAAAGGTTGCCAGATTGTTGGGGTCTTTTGGGGCGCATCGGTGTTTCGCGACCCCAAAGGCCATGCCCAAAATCTTGAAGAGCTTTTCACACTCTACAACGACGGAAAAATCTCACCACGTATCAGCTTGCGATTGCCTCTGATACGCGCGGCAGAGGCAATTGAGCTGCTGGAACAGCGTTCGGTTCTCGGAAAGGTCGTTGTGACAATGCAGGATGTGTGATCCTTATTACATCTCCAAATATTCCCATCAGCCACGATGCGTCGATGCGACCTTACCTTCTCTGAACGAGGCCGCTGGACGCCCAGATTATTCGAGTTTATGAAAAAGAGAGATGGGGACAGTTTGAAGATGCATAATATCCTGGTTCTGAATGGTCCGAACCTGAATTTGCTGGGCACAAGACAGCCCGAGGTTTATGGCCATACGACATTGAAGATGATCGAAGACCTGTGCGTGTCTCACGGCCAGACGATTGGCCTGTCGGTTACTCATCTTCAGTCCAATCACGAAGGCGCCCTGATCGATGCGATCCATTCGGCACGCGGGGTGCAGGATGGCATCGTTCTGAATGCCGGCGGCTATACCCATACCTCGGTGGCCCTGATGGATGCGATCTCCTCGGCGCAAGTGCCGACGGTCGAGGTGCATCTGTCCAACATCCACGCTCGTGAGGTGTATCGTCATACCTCTTACATCGCCCGAGTCGCGATCGGTCAAATCTGCGGATTTGGTGCACAAAGCTATGTCATGGCGCTTGACGCCCTTGCAGCCCATCTCAGCGAGAGGAGCGTGGTATGAACCTCAGGGAATACCTCAGCTTTCTGAGTTATACGAAAACTCTGGAAGAGCTTTGGGATGCGCATTGCCGCCAGATGGCCGGGTTTGGTTTCGATCGGCTGCTCTATGGTTATACGCAATATCGCACCGCGACATCGCTAGGTGATCCTGAAGATTTTGTTATCCTCAGCAACCATTGCACCAACTATCTGGATGGCTTTTTGCGTTCCGGGCTTTATTTTCACGCCCCGATGCTGAAGTGGGCGCTGGATAATGAAGGCGCGGCAAGCTGGAGCATGATAAATGACATGATGTCCAGCGGTGTAATGTCAGCCGAGGAACGCAGAGTATATGACTTCAACAAATCTTTTGGTGTGACGTCTGGCTATACAGTCAGCTTCAATTCGGTCTCGATGCGTTCAAAAGGCGCTATTTCGTTGGCAGCGCGTGACCACGACCAGAAAGAGATGGACGAGGTCTGGCGAAAGCATGGTGATGATATTCTGCTGATGAACAATGTTGCTCATCTGAAAATACTCACCTTGCCGTACAACGCTCCGAACCGCGCCTTGACGAAACGCCAGCGTGAAGCCCTGCAATGGGTGGGTGACGGGAAGACCACGCAAGATATTGCCCTGCTGATGGGGCTGACGGCGGCGACCGTAGAAAAACACCTCCGGCTCGCGCGCGAAGCGCTCTCGGTTGAGACGACGGCCCAGGCCGTATTGAAGGCCGCGCTTCAGAATCAGATGTTCGTGATGGAAGTCTGACCCGGTTCTGACGCCGTATTGCGTCAGATTGACCTAGGGTAAGGAATACATGACTTTCCGAATCTATCTTTAAAATTGCAAATTGATACTGTTCCGTGAGTGGTGGCTTTAGCCAGGGAACATTCTGATCAGATCTTTGCCATAACAAAGCTCTCTGATTGATCTGACCAAGAGGCGCCTATTCGTCCGCGTCACTTAGTTGGAAATTGTTGAGGGGCCCTGTCCATCCCCATCATGCGGGGCCCCTCAATCTCACCAGAAAATCGTGCCATCAGCTTGTACCTACAAGAAACTGATAGCTACTTGTTTCATATGAAAAAACCCGACTGCTTGGGCAGCCGGGTTCTTGAACTTCAATGCCAGAAAAGAGCTTGCGTTAGCCCTGAGCGGCCTTTGCAACTTCTGCGGCAAAGTCTTCTTTTTCGACTACGATACCTTCGCCGACTTCCATGCGAACAAAGCCGGTGATTGTTGCGCCCGCTTCCTTGGCCGCTGCTTCGACGGTCAGGTCAGGGTTCACAACGAAGGATTGGTTCAGCAAGGTCGATTCGGCGACGAATTTCTTCATGCGGCCTTCGATCATCTTTTCGATCACCTGCTCCGGTTTGCCGGATTCGCGGGCGATGTCCATCTGAACCTGCTTTTCTTTCTCGACAACCGCCGGATCCATGTCCGCTTCGGACAGGGCCGCCGGGTTCACAGCCGCGATATGCATCGCAACCTGCTTGCCGATGGCTTCGTCACCACCCGACAGAGCAACCAGAACGCCGATTTTGCCCATGCCGGTTGTCGCGGCGTTGTGGACGTAGGACACAACAGTGTCGCCAGACAGTTTGGCCATGCGGCGCACCGACATGTTCTCACCGATGGTGGCGATCTTGTCGGTCAGGGTGTCTGCAACCGACTTGCCGCCCAGATCAGCAGCCAGCAGAGCGTCGATGTCGTCAACGCCTTCGGCAGCGTAGGTGATCTTGCCGACCATTTCCTGGAAGTCAGCGTTTTTCGCAACGAAGTCGGTTTCCGAGTTCACTTCGACAGCAACACCGTTGCCACCGTTGACGTGAACAGCAACCAGACCTTCTGCTGCGGTACGGCCCGATTTCTTGGCCGCTTTGGCCAGGCCTTTGGTGCGCAGCCAGTCAACGGCTTCGTCCATGTTACCGCCGGTTTCGGTCAGCGCTTTTTTTGCGTCCATCATGCCTGCGCCGGTCGAGTCGCGCAGTTCTTTAACCATTGCTGCTGTGATTGCCATCTTTAGGCTCTCCTCAATTCAAACGGAATTGGGGCAGGTCTACCCTGCCCCATATGTCAATAACGTGACGGGCAGCTTACGCTTCGGCTTTGGCTTCCGGCGCGGCTTCTTCTGCGGGTGCTTCTTCAGCAACCACTTCCTCAACCGGAGCTTCTTCGAACGCGCCCAGGTCAACGCCTGCTGCACCCATCTGAGCGGTCATACCGTCCAGAGCGGCACGTGCGGCCAGATCGCAATACAGCGCGATGGCGCGGGCTGCGTCGTCGTTGCCGGGGATGATGTAGTCAACACCGTCGGGCGAGCAGTTGGTGTCGACAACAGCCACAACCGGGATACCCAGCTTGTTGGCTTCGGCGATAGCCAATGCTTCTTTCTTGACGTCGATGACGAACAGCAGATCAGGAACGCCGCCCATCTCGCGGATACCGCCCAGCGACGCCTGCAGCTTGGCCTGGTCACGCTCCATGCCCAGACGCTCTTTCTTGGTCAGGCCTTCGGCGCCCGATTCCATGGCTTCGTCGATCTGGTTCAGACGGTTGATCGACTGGGAAACGGTTTTCCAGTTGGTCAACGTGCCGCCCAGCCAGCGGTGGTTCATGTAGTACTGAGCCGACTTTTCAGCGGCTTCAGCGATCGGGCCAGCGGCCTGACGCTTGGTGCCAACGAACAGAACGCGGCCACCTTTGGCGACGGTGTCACGAACAGCCTGCAGAGCCTGATCCAGCATCGGAACGGTCTGGGTCAGGTCCATGATGTGGATTCCATTGCGCGAGCCGTAGATGAACGGGCCCATGCGGGGATTCCAACGCTGTGTCTGGTGACCAAAGTGAACGCCAGCTTCCAGCAGCTGACGCATGGAGAACTCGGGAAGAGCCATGCTATTCTTTCCTTTTCCGGTTTACGCCTCGGCGGGGGTGAAAGAAGCGGATGCTCCAACCGGCGGGCCAGATAAGGATGTCTCCCCTATAAAGCCCAAACCCCGCCTGCGGGTTTGAATGGCGCGCGTATACGGCAGGTTTTGTGGCAACGCAAGGGCCTTTTGCCCTTATTTTTCAAGCAAAGCGAGCGCATGGGCGTGGCGCACAGCCTCTTCGCAGTGCGTGGCCAGTTCCTTGCGATTACCGAAGTCGCTTACTTTTGCTGGCGCGTGATAGATCAGCTCAACCGATCCTTGCCTGCGTGCGCCGAGTGTTTTCAACAAGTGAGGCCCGAAATCCATATCGCCCCACCAGCCATAGAACCGGCCCGGCTGCCCTATGGGTGCGTGATAGACAACAGACACCGGTTGTACATACATGAAATCACGCAATTCATCAGCAAAGAATGCAGCGAAAAGCGTTGATTTGAAAGGCAAAACGCGAAGACCGTCAGTCGAGGTGCCTTCCGGAAAGAACAAGAGTTTATGACCCGCTGAAAGTCGTTCTTGAAACACAAGTGTTTGTTCGCGCGCTTTCTTTCGGTCGCGTTCGATAAATACCGTTCCGGTCGCGCGGGCCAGCCAACCGATACCTGGCCATTTCGCGACCTCGGCCTTTGAAACAAAATAGACACGCTTGCGCGCGTTGAGTGCAAAGATATCAAGCCATGAAGTATGGTTCGCGACGACAGCACCGCGTTCTTGCATAAAGGTGCCGGAGGATCGAAAACCGATGCCCAAGATGCGAAATGCATTTCGGCAGACGATCTGAGTGATGAACGGCGTGATCGGCCGACGGAGCCCGAACACGGGACGCTCGATCATGCGCACGATTAGCAGAATGATCAGCCCACCAAAAACAAGCACCGCCAATGGCAAACCGCGCAGGATTGCCAAGAAACAGCCCGCAATTCCCAGCTCTAAAGGATCGGGATCATCGTCACTTTGCCATGAGGTGTCGCTCACCGGTTCAGGCTCCGCTGTAAATTCGGCGCTGCCGTTCGTTCATACGGGCGGTATCAAGGATCAGGCACACATCAGTCGTGTTAAAGGCATGATCGATAAAGGCCCCTTCGCCCACAAAACCTCCCAGGCGCAGGTAAGCCTTGATCAGTGCGGGCACCTGCACCATTGCTGCGCGGCGGTCCAGTGCGTCCTCCGCAACCAGATCCATCGATTGATATACGTCCGGCTGCGCGCGCACCCTGAGATCAAGTGGGGCCAGATGATTGTGATGTAGCATCGACAGCGGCTGCGCCAGAGCATTGATATCGATGCCGTGAAAGCTGGCAACTCCGAATAGAACCTCGATCTCTCGTTCAGCTACGTATGCGGCCAATCCGTTCCAAAGATGGTACATCGCGGTGCCGCCGCGATAGTCCGGATGCAAGCAGGATCGGCCGAGTTCCAGCAGCTTTCGTCCGCTTTCCTTGAGCACGGTTAGATCATATTCATCTTCGGAATAGAACTGCCCAAGTTCTGCGGCGCGTCCACCCGGTAAAAGCCTGTAAACACCGACGGTTTCTCCGGTCTGATTGTCGATAGCCAGCATGTGGTCAAAATACGGATCGAACTGATCTCGTTCC
The DNA here is from genome assembly GCF_056537345.1 of Ruegeria sp. CF4. Lineage (NCBI taxonomy): Bacteria > Pseudomonadati > Pseudomonadota > Alphaproteobacteria > Rhodobacterales > Roseobacteraceae > Ruegeria > Ruegeria sp. CF4. Next base: position 855,915 of record NZ_JBQFRJ010000001.1, read on the forward strand.
AATCTGGCCTCGTGATCGACCATTTCGCCGCCGCCGCCAAGTTCCTGAACGAATACATCATAGCGCAGACGCTGAGCGGCGCGCAGTTCATCATCGGTTTCGGCCAGCTTAATTGTGAACGAAGGGCCTGTGTCTGGCATCGAGAATTCCGTCTAAGAGTTTTGCGCTGATAGCGCAGGTTTCCGGGCGATGGCAATATTTCCGCGACGGTTCGCACTTATGGTCGACGGCGTTAACCTTTCCTAAACCAGTTTCACGGATCAAAGACCGGCATCAGGGCTATGCGTGTCCCGTCGATTACCACTTTCCCCTGCTCGCGAAAGTTCACGGTGATCTTGCCTCCGATATTGGACTGCACCTGTCCAACGCCCCAATCGGGGAAATCGGGGTGGCGGACATACATGCCCGGTGCAAGAATAGCATTCAGGTCTGTCATATCGGGGCTCCGGCTTCTTGCGGCAGATACAGCAGGAGGTACGCATGGGTGCAACTGACGTCAACCTGGCCGAGTTGATCGGATCGCGGATCTGCCATGACCTGATCAGCCCGATCGGAGCTATCACCAACGGGTTGGAACTGTTGGAGATGGTCGGTGCCGTTCAAGGCCCCGAGATGGAGCTGATCTCGGGCAGTGTCGGCAGTGCGGGCGCACGAATCCGGTTCTTTCGGGTGGCCTTTGGCTCTGCCAGCGATCAACTTCTGGGGCGGACCGAAGTGAGCGAGCTGTTGCGTGACGTGGAACGCGCGGGTCGGGTCCGCATCAACTGGAACCTGACAGATGCGGTGCCCCGCAATCAGGTCAAACTGGCCTTTTTGGCCCTGATGTGTTGCGAAAGCGCGATGCCCTTTGGTGGTGAGGTTGATATCACGACACAAGACGGCGCATGGGCTGTGACAGGTGTTGCCGACAAGCTGAATATCGACGGCAGCCTGTGGAAGGGCGTCGTGAACGGTTGCTTTGGCGATAAAGTCAGCCCGGCACAGGTTCAATTCGCGCTTCTGCCGCAGACCGCGTCCGCGATGGGGCGCAGGGTCGCGGCGGAAACCACCGCAACCCGCGTCACGCTGAAGTTCTAGCTACGGACGGTTCCGTTGCCACGCACCAAATACTTGAAACTGGTAAGTTGAGCGGCGCCAACTGGGCCGCGCGCATGCATCTTGCCTGTGGCAATGCCGATCTCGGCGCCCATACCAAACTCTCCACCATCCGCGAACTGGGTCGAGGCGTTGTGCATCAGGATCGCGCTGTCTAGCCGTTCGAAGAATCGATCGGCGGCGACGGCATCCTCAGTCATGATGCAATCGGTGTGGTTTGAGCCGTATCTCCGAATATGCGCGATGGCCGCATCAATATCAGCGACGGGTCGCGCGGCAATGATGCTGTCGAGATATTCTTTGCCCCAGTCTGCATCTGTAGCGGGCACAGTATTATCAGTCGCCAACACACCTTCTGCGTGCACCACGACACCAGCAGTCTGAAGCGCCGCAACAAGATCGCGACCAAGCGTTTCGGCCACGTCTTGATGAATCAGCAAGCACTCTGCAGCGCCGCAAATGCCGGTGCGACGGGTTTTGGCGTTCAGCACAACATCCAGCGTTTTCTGCGGATCTGCGGCTTTGTCGACATAGATATGAACGATGCCTTCAAGATGCGCAAAGACCGGCACGCGGGCCTCGCGTTGGACAAGGCCCACAAGACCTTTGCCGCCTCGGGGCACAATGACGTCGACGTAATCGGTCATGGTCAAAAGCTCTTGCACAGCGGCGCGGTCGCGGGTGGGCACAAGCTGTATGGCATCTTCGGGCAGATTCACGGCTTTCAGCCCCTCGACCAGACAGGCGTGGATCGCAGTTGATGAATGAAAACTTTCCGACCCGCCACGCAAGATCACCGCATTGCCGGATTTCAGGCACAGAGCGCCCGCATCGGCCGTCACATTCGGGCGGCTTTCATAGATCACGCCAATCACGCCCAGAGGCGTACGCACGCGCTGAATGTTCAGGCCCGAGGCCATGTCCCATTCAGCCATCACCTCACCCACCGGATCGGCCTGATCAGCCACTGTGCGCAGACCGTCAACCATGCCCTGAACGCGCGCCTCATCCAGCATCAACCGGTCCATCATTGCGGGGCTAAGGCCCTTCTCGCGACCGAACTCAAGATCTTTCTTATTGGCTTCGATGATGTCAGCACGATTATTCCAAACAGCTTCAGCCGCCGCAATCAGTGCTGCGTGCTTACGTTCGGCGTTTGCAAAGGCAAGCTCTTGCGAGGCGGCTTTGGCGCGCGCACCAAGGTCGGTCATCATTGCGGGAATGTTGTCGAAATCCTTCATCTCAAGCGCCTTTCGGTTTCAGTATATCAGGTCGCGCTGTCACAGCGCCAGATCGTCCCGGTGGATCAACGCCGCTCGGCCGGGATAGCCCAGTGTCGCTTCGATCTCGGACGATTTCCGCCCTTTGATCGCATCCGCCTCTTGCGCGGTATAGCGGCTGAGCCCTTGTGCCAACCTTCGTGCCTGCGCATCCAGAATGGCCACGGGATCGCCGCGACCAAAATCTCCGTTCACCGCAACGATGCCAGCGGGTAGCAGGCTCTTGCCATTGGAAAGCGCCTTTGCCGCACCGTCATCTATCACGATTTCACCGCGCGGTTTCATAGCCGAGATCCAGCGTTTCCGTGCCGCATGCGGGTCAAGCGTTGCCGTGAACCAAGTGCAGTTTGCGCCATTTTCAAGCGTTTTCAGCGGGTTCAGGGGTGATCCCTCAGTGATCGCCATGTCACATCCAGCTGCCGTCGCCATCTTGGCCGCCAGGAGCTTGGTCTTCATGCCACCTTTGGATAGCCCCGACCCGGCGTCGCCCGCCATTGCTTCGATCTCGGGCGTGATCTGTTCGATCACATCATAACGGGTGGCTGATGCGTCCTCGTTAGGATTGCCCGAATAGAACCCATCGACATCCGAGAGCAAGATCAACTGATCCGCCCCGATAGTCACGGCGATCTGTGCCGCAAGCCGGTCATTGTCGCCATATCGGATCTCATCCGTTGCGACTGTGTCGTTTTCGTTGACAATAGGAACTACCCCCAGACCCAGAAGAGTTTCCAGAGTAGCGCGCGAGTTCAGGTACCGTCGCCGATCTGCGCTGTCTTCCAACGTAACCAGCACTTGGGCGGTCTTGATCTCATGCGGTGCCAACGCTTCTTCATACGCACGGGCGAGCCGGATTTGCCCAACGGCCGCAGCGGCCTGCGATTGTTCCAACGGTAGATTCTGCATCGGCAGGCCAAGTACGCCTCGACCCAACGCGATTGACCCGGACGAGACCAGAACGACGTCCGTCCCCTGCCCCTTCAGCCAGGCCACGTCCTGTGCCAGAGATTTCAGCCAATCCGACCTGAGCAATCCTGTGTCCCGGTCGACCAACAAGGCCGATCCGATCTTGACCACCAGCCGGCGGGCATTGGTCAGGGTTGCCAAGGCGCGGCCTCCTCAGCAGGCTTCTGACGCAGGCGGTTTTCGTCGATTTGTGCCCGCAGGGCCCGCAACACTTCGGTCACGCCCAGATGCGCCACACCAGACATGGTCATAACGGGGCCGCCGACGGCCTCTTCCAGTTCGGTCTTGATCAGGTCGCGTTCCTCATCATCCAGCGCGTCGATCTTGTTCAAGACGGTGATACGCGGCTTATCCGCCAGCTCTCCGCCGTAAGCCTCGAGTTCGGTGATGATGGTATGATAGTCCTCGACCACAGTGTCCGAGGTGCCGTCGACCAGGTGCAGCAACACCGCACAGCGTTCCACGTGCCCAAGGAAACGGTCTCCGATCCCACGCCCTTCATGCGCGCCTTCGATCAGGCCGGGAATGTCTGCCACGACGAATTCAACGTTATCAACGCCGACAACGCCCAGATTGGGGTGTAGCGTAGTGAACGGATAGTCAGCGATCTTGGGTCGCGCATTCGATGTGGCGGCCAGAAAGGTCGACTTGCCAGCGTTGGGCATGCCCAACAGGCCCACATCCGCAATCAGTTTCAATCGCAGCCAGATTGTGCGGTCGATCCCTGCCTGCCCCGGATTGGCGCGGCGCGGGGCCTGATTGGTGGCCGATTTGAAGTGCAAGTTGCCGAAGCCGCCATTGCCGCCTTTGGCCAGCAGGAACCGTTGGCCGACCTCGGTCAGGTCGCAGATCACGGTTTCTTCGTCTTCGTCCAGAATCTCGGTCCCGACAGGTACGCGTAGGATGATGTCGTCACCATCCTTGCCGGTGCGCTGCTGACCGCGGCCAGGCTGGCCGTTCTTGGCGAAGAAATGCTGCTGGTAGCGGAAGTCGATCAGGGTGTTCAGCCCGTCCACAACCTCGGCCCAGACCGAGCCGCCCTTACCGCCGTCCCCACCATCGGGACCGCCGTATTCGATGTATTTTTCGCGCCGAAAGCTGACGCAGCCGCCACCTCCGGCCCCGGACCGGATGTAGACCTTTGCAAGATCGAGAAATTTCATGTGTGTCCCCTACTGCAAAGGCCCCATCGGCCACAAGTCAGAGTTTCTTTGTATAGGTCCAGGTGGGCACATTCGCATCGCGCGCCACCGAATAACTTTCCGCATCGCCAAGATACTGGAACCCGCAATGAGTCAGCACCCGAGCCGAGGCCGGGTTATCCTGAAACACGCTGGCGAACATGTTGGCGTTCTCCAGCGGGTTGGCGTTCACCAATGCTTCGACGGCCAGCGATGCCACACCCGTATTCCAATAGACTGGGGCGACCCAATAACCGACCTCGGACTGGTTGCGGTCCAGCCGGATCAGGGAAATCACGCCGATCAGTTCTGGTCCGCCATCTTTGGTGGCATCCATCGCCCAAACATCCTCGTCCCGGTCCTCGGCCATCGCGCGCGTGACATACGCTTCGATTGAACCCGGCGGGAGTGGATGCGGTATGCTGGATGTCATGCGCGCCACGCGCTCATCGCCTGCATAATGTTCGATGAGACCCATATCCGACCGACGCAAGGGGCGCAGATCGAACCGCTCGGTTTCAATGACCGGCTGGTTTATTATTGTCTCAAGTTTCATGAGTGCGTTCCTCCTCCGAACAACACAAAAAGTACGGACGCAACAGTGACACTCGCTAACGTCCACATCAGATATTTTTCCGCAGGCCGACCTTCAACCGCATGGGCGATCCGATCCCCTGCAAAAGTCCAGATCGGGTGTAAAATCACCTGGCAAAGCAACAAACAGACAGCAATCGTAAACGTTGCATTAAAGCTGGATGTTCCCGCTGCGACAAACCCCGTGAAACCGGCGATAATCATCGCCCAGGCTTTGGGATTAAGCGGATGCACGACCAACCCGGCCAAAAACCCCGGGACCTGCTCATCCGCCTGCCCTCTGGAAAGCCGCAGATTAGCGATTTTCCATGCCAGCCAGCAAATATAGGCAGCAGAGGCGTATTTGAGCGCTTCGAACACCAGCGGCGCCTGATCGGCCACCTGCATCAGTCCAAACCCGACGGGCCAGATGATCAACTGTTTGCCCAGAATGACCCCGCCTACAAAGGGCAGCGCCGCCCGAAAGCCATAACGCGCACCTGTTCCCAGCAGGACCATGTTGGCTGGCCCCGGCGTGCCAACCTGCGAGGCGGCAAAAATCAGGAAACTGGTGGTTGCGACGGCCATCGGGTTCTTGTTCACAACTGCGTTAAAACGAAAAAGGGACCGGCACTTTGTGCCGGTCCCCCATGAATTTTTCTTAAACCTTCTGGGTTTCGGCTTACTCTGCGGCCTCCGCCACTGGCAGGACCGAAATAAAGGTGCGGTTTTTAAGTCCCTTATGGAACTTCACGGCGCCATCGGTGGTTGCAAAGATGGTATGGTCTTTGCCCATGCCTACGCCTTCGCCCGGCCAGAACTTGGTGCCGCGCTGACGCACGATGATGTTGCCTGCGATGGCGGCCTGGCCACCATACAGTTTCACGCCAAGGCGGCGACCAGCTGAGTCGCGACCGTTACGGGAGGAACCGCCAGCTTTCTTATGTGCCATTCTCTCTCTCCTTAGCCCTGAGCCAGCTCTTTGGCTTGCTCAACCCATTCGGGTTTTACTTTGATGGTGTCGATAGCAGCAATCTGCTCATCCGACAAGGCGGCCAGAGCGGCAAAGCTCTCGATACCGGCCTCAACCAGCTTTTTGGCAGCGGCAGGGCCGACACCGTTCAGCTTGGTCAGATCGTCAGCGGCAGCAGCGGCGGGTGCCTCTGCCTTGGCTTCAGCTTTCTTGGCAGGCTTTGCAGCAGGTGCCGCTTCGCCAGCCGGAGCGGAACCGGTTGCAGCTTTGATGCCCGACTTGTCAGCGCCCGACAACAGGATGTCGGTGATCTTGACCAGAGTCAGTTTCTGACGGTGGCCAACGGTACGCTTCGAGCTGTGCTTACGACGGCGCTTGACGAATTTGATGACCTTGTCACCTTTGATCTGTTCGATCACTTCGGCCTGTACGCCTGCGCCTTCAACGAAAGGTGCACCAACAACCGGAGCGTCGCCGCCCAGCATCAGAACATCGTTGAATTGAACTTTTTCACCTGCGTCGGCAGCCAGTTTTTCAACGCGGAGCACATCGCCCGCCTGAACCTTGTACTGCTTGCCGCCAGTCTTGAGGACCGCAAACATGCGTCTTTCCTTTTCTAACCCGCGTTCTGTGGTCCCCGGTTGGGTGTTACTGGCCTCGGCCACCTCGAACAGCGCGCCCTTTTCGGGCTGTGTGACGACCCGCGGGACCAGCCCGATAGGTCAATAATAACGAGACCCGGCGCGGAGATTCCGGCCGGGATGCGCGCTTATCTAAACATTCAGGGGCAAAGTCAACCCAATTCGGCAGTCACAGATCAGAGGCTTGCATTGCCTGTGCAACAATCTGTCCCAACTGGAATGAGATGCCGTCGATCATCTGATCGAACCCTTCAAACAGTGCCTTGTTCAAGGCCCGTCCGGTTTCGGTACGTGAAAAGGCGATATTTTCCCGCATCTCGGATTCGGACAGCGGCTGATAAGCCATTAACAGGAAGGAGTACATCCATTCCGTCGTCTCTTCCTTTGTTTCGTCCTGCTGCGCGAGCAACTGCTCAAGCCACGCCCCTTCGTCCGCAAGCGGCCCCTGCCCGCTCGCCAGTCCCCGGTAGAAGCTGAGATCGGCACTCAGTGTTCCCCGGACATTCTGTTCAATCAGGTCATTGACCTGAACATACTCATCAACCAGGCGGAACAAGGCATCGTCATGATCAGCCTGTTCATAAGCTGCGCGGGCCATCTCCTCAATCGCATCGTCGGACAAGGCTCGGCGGGCCGAATTCTCGAGCGATACTATGGTCTGGCCCAGATCACTTTCGAAGAAGATTGCGGCCTGTTCCAGTTGAGCGTCGGTCATATTCCGTTCTACAGCGTTCGACATTTGCTGATGCATCCAGACCGGATCATAGAGCTCTTCGATCTGAGCCTCGAAATAGGATCCGCCCGCGCTGCCGAGTATCGTTTCATTTATCGACTGGCCTTGGGTCTGCCCCTCTTCGCTCAGGATTTCAAGGAACTCTGACAGCTGCATAGCCTGCGTCAGACGCTCAACCTGCTCCCCAGCGGCGAGCGGGACGGCTGATAGGAACAGCGCCAGTACAGCGGCCAGTAAGCGCATCAGATGTCTTGCGCAGGGCGCAGCTCGGCCATACGCGTGGCCAGAACCTCAAAGCGCATGGCCATGATCTCGTACTGAATGGCATTCAGCAGCTCATACACCTCCTGCATCAGCGGCTGCTCCAGCGCTTCGACATAGGCATCTACATCCGCATCCGAGAAGTCCTGATACGTATAGGCCGCGCCTGCCAGTGCAGATATCTGCAAGGACCGACGCGTTTCGCCCTCGTTCTGTCGCATCATCTCACGCAATTCGTCGCCATTGAGTTGCAGTTCAATGATGCCGGACGCGCTGGCCGCCAGCAAAAACCGCACCTGAATTTCCTGCAGAGCCCGCAAAGATGTACCGCTTGCATCCACAGCCCGGTTCATCCGCTTCAAGCTTTCGACGCGGTTCGAGCCGCTTTTGATCAACTCGGACACAATCTCCTGCCCTTGCTGCTGTTTCGCCGCGTCATCGTCGTCCATATGCGCGGCGTTCTCAGCAACAACCAGTCTTTGCCCCAGATCCGACGCGTAGAATTCAACCGCATGTTTCAGGGCATCGTCGTTGAGGGTCTGTTCGAGTATCGAAACGGCTGTATCGTGCATCTCTTCGGTATCGAACACCTCTTCGGTCAGCCTGCTCCAATCCGAGCCGAAGCCGTCAGCATCAATCCCCAGCATTTGCGGGGCCGAGGCCGAAGCCAGTGCAATGCTCTCAAGCGCCACATCGAAACCGGTTGTGGTCAGAAACGCCTCGATCCGGTCGCGGTTCGCTGCTTGGGCGGTTGAAGTGAAGGCGAGCAGCGGCAGGACAAGCCAAAGGGTGAAACGGCGTAGATGATAGGTCATGACTATCAGCCTAGGTGTTTTCTGCGTACTGGCAATGGAAAATCCCGTCTTAGTGAATTTCGGGAATTTTCTGCTTGCACCCCTGCGCGTTCCTCACTAAATCCCCCCCTCACAGACCCCCGCGGAGAGGTGCCGGAGTGGTCGAACGGGGCGGTCTCGAAAACCGTTGTGGGTGCAAGCCCACCCAGGGTTCGAATCCCTGTCTCTCCGCCATAATTATTCAAGCCCCAACATCAAAAAAAAGTGGCCGCAGCGATCGCTGGCGGCGTGAACCCGCCGTTGACTGTGGGGTTAATCAGCGTGCCATGGCTCAAACCCGGAATATGCTGCAATTTCACGGGTTTTCCCCTTTGAGCCCGGTTAGTTTTATCCCATCTCGGCGACACATCTTTTGAAGGAGACACTTATGTCACGCCTACTACTTATCGTTGTCATCGCCGCCATTGGCGCTGGCGCCTATTATTTTGCAACCAAACCCGAGCCCACGCCGGCTGAAAAGCTGCAAGCCGCCGCTGAGGATGCGACCGAAGCGGTAGGTGATGCCGCCTCCGCTGCGCAAGAAGCTGCAACCGAAGCATTGAATGAAGCAACTGAGCAGGCGTCCGAGGCGGCTTCATCGCTCGCGGATCAGGCCAGCGAAGCGGCCTCATCAGTTACCGAACAGGCCAGCGACGCCGCAAACGCGGTGGCCGAACAGGCGGATACGGCCGCCGCTGCGGCAGGCGATCAGGTGGCAGCCCTTGCTGCGCAGGGCCAGGAGCTTTTGAACACTTGGGTACAGGACGGGATGCTGACCGCGCAAAATTTTGACTACGACGCGATGGTTGCTTCTGTTCAGGACAGCGCATTGGCGCAGAATGTCAAAACACAGGTGATCCAGATCCTCGATGACATCAAAGCTTCACCGGAAACCGTGGTAGCCAAGATTCAGGACCTGCGCACGCTGATGTCCCAACCCTAAGAAACGCACTGGGTTGGCCGCATCAGGCCAACCCGCACTGCCAATCAATGGATTCCGCGGCGTCACTGACTTTGCGGATTGACCCTGACGTCTGACTTTGTTTGCCTCTAAGCAGATATTCCGCGGAATTAGATCGCTTTGTCAGAGGCTTCCGCTGCACAGGTAACGTAACGAAGGAAACCCATATGACCGCCCTGCCCGATACGATGTTCGCCATTGTTCAAACTCATGAAGGGTATTCGGGGAGCGCCACAGGGCCCACATTGGCTGAGGCGTCTGATTGGCTGGCCGAAGCAGAGCTTCCCGTCCCCACGCCAGGTCCCGGGCAGGTTCTGATCAAACTTCGCACTGCCTCGGTCAATCCCTCCGATATCCACTTCATCAAGGGTGAATACGGTCAACCACGCGTCAAAGGAGCCGCCGCTGGATTCGAAGGCTGTGGTGATGTCGTCGCAACAGGTAGTGGGGCCGAAGCGCTGCAGGGGCAGCGTGTGGCCTTTGTCGCGGCGGGTTCAGGCGCTTGGGCCGAATATGTGGTGACGCAAGCGATGATGTGTATCCCCCTGCGGCCGGACATTTCGGATGAGGACGGTGCTGCTCAGATCGTGAACCCTCTGACTGCGATGGCGATGGTGGATATTGCCCGCGACGCCGGAGAGGCTTTTGTAGTCTCCGCCGCGACCAGTCAGCTAGGCAAACTTATGTGCAGCTTGGGGCGCGATCTTGGTTTGAAGCCAATCGCGCTGGTGCGCCGGGCGGAAACGGCGGACACAATGAAAGAGCTTGGAGCTGCCGAAGTTCTGGTGACCGGTGAAGCCGATGTTGCAGATCAGTTCGCAAAGATCAGCGCAGCCCTGAAACCCCGTGTCTTTCTGGATGCTGTTGCCGATCAGCTCTCCGAGCAGGTTTTCTGCGCCATGCCAAATGGCGCGCGCTGGGTGTGCTACGGCAAACTCAGTCCCGAATTGCCGACGCTGACACAGATGGGTCAGCTGATATTCATGAGCAAACAGATTGAAGGGTTCTGGCTGACCCGCTGGATGATGGACACGCCCCCTGCTGATCAGATGCGCGTTGTCGGTGAAGTTCAAGCGCGGTTTGCGGATGGCCGGTGGCGCACGGACGTGTCGGCCCGGCTTTCTTTGCGGGAGGTTTTGCCAAATCTCGCGAACGCGCTGAAAAAGAGTGACGGCAAGGTGATTATCACGCCATAGTAGATCAAAGCGCCGGGCAAATCCGGCTGAGGGAGGGTGAGATTGGATAACGCACAGCTGCTGATCAGCGGGCTGGCGAATGGCTGTGTCTACGGCCTGATCGCTCTTGGCTTTGTGTTGATTTACAAGGCCACCGAGGCGGTGAATTTCGCGCAGGGCGATTTCATGATGCTGGGTGCTTTCGTTACCATCGGCCTGACCAACACAGAGTATATGGGCCTGCCCTTTTGGTTGGCGCTGCCGATCTCATTGGGGATCATGGGGGCGTTGGGGTATCTGGTCGACCGACTGATCATCCGCCGCCTGTTTGGCGAAAGCCAGACAGCTGTGGTGATCCTGACCATCGCGTTAGGCTTTGTAATCCGGTTTGTCGCCGGGCTGATCTGGGGGCATGAGCCGCAGACTCTTCAGAACCCTCTCGCGGGTAAGGAATTCCGTTTTGGTGGTCTGGTCCTGGGGATGGAGGATGTGGCCGTGATCGTTGTCACCGTCCTGCTGACATGGGGCCTATACGTGTTTTTCAGCAAAACCAAGTTGGGGCTTGCGATGCAAGGCGCGTCTCAGAACCAATTGGCGGCGTATTATATGGGCATCCCGGTCAAGCAGGTGCAGGGGTTTATCTGGGCTCTGGCCGGAGTTGTTGCGGGGATTGCCGGGATTTTGTTCGCGGCAAAGGGCTCGGTTGATCCCACAACCGGATTGCTGGGGATCAAGGCTTTCGCGGCTGCGGTGATCGGCGGGTTCGGCAGCCTGCCCGGCGCCCTGGCCGGAGGACTTATCGTAGGTGTCATTGAGCCTTTCGCCAGCCGCTATATCGCTGCTGGGTATAGTCAGATTGCCCCCTACGCCTTGTTGCTGGCGGTGCTGATCTTCCGACCACACGGGCTGTTTAGCCAAGTGCGGGTCAAGAAGGTCTGATCGCCATGCGGGTTGTTTTCAAAACCAACTATATGCAGGACATTCGTCCGTGGAAGGACGGTTATCAGCTAAGCCTTTACCTGATCCTGTTGGCCATCGTTGCCGCCGCACCTTGGTGGCTGGACGATTTCTATCTTGGGGAACTGACCAATGTTTTGATCTGGGCCATTGCGGGGCTCGGCCTGATGATCCTGACCGGTCATACCGGGCAGGCCAGCCTTGGCCATGCCGCCTTTCTGGCCGTCGGGTGCTATGCAAATGTAATCCTGATCGAAGCAGGCGTGCCCTTTTTGCTGGCTTTCCCGCTGGCAGGCCTGATGACCGGCATCGTCGGCGCAACAGTCGCCATCCCTGCCCTACGCCTCCACGGCATCTATCTGGCGATTTTCACGCTGGCCCTGTCCGTGCTGATGGACGACATCATAGTTCTGGCTGAACCCATCACCGGAGGCGTTGCCGGCAAGTACCTGGGTGGCGTCGAAATCTTCGGGCATTTGGTCGATCGCTGGGCCACGCCGGGACAATTCTTCTGGCTGGTGCTGGCTGTCGCTGTCATCGTCACGCTTGGCTATATCAACCTGCTGCGCTCGCCCTTGGGTCGCAGCTTTATCGCTGTACGGGATTCTGAGGTCTCGGCGCAGGCCATGGGCGTTGATATCGCACGCACCAAAACGATTTCATTTGCGCTGTCCTGTGCGGTCACCGGTCTGGCGGGTGCGCTAATGGGGCTGTTTGCTGGGGCGTTCAACAATGAGACGTTCAGTGTTGTGATCTCGATCCAGTTGCTGATGATGATCGTGATCGGCGGACTGGGCTCGATCCATGGCGCGTTTCTGGGGGCAATCGTGATCGGGTTTCTTCCGCAGTTCCTGTCGATTTCAAAGGAATATGCGGCCGTCCTGTTTGGCGGCAACACGGTCGCCATTCCGGGGTTGGAGTTTGGCATCTTCGGCATGATCCTGATTGCTTTCATCCTGTTCGAGCCGATGGGCCTCTATGGCCGATGGCTGAAAATCCGGACGTGGTTCGAGTTGTTTCCCTTCTACCGCAAGGACATGTTCAAACGGCAGAAATCCTACCTCAAGACGGAGCGTCTGAGATGAGCATGCTGGAGTTCGAAAACGTAACTCTCAAGTTCGGCGGGCTGACTGCGGTGGATGATCTGTCATTCGACGTGCAAGAGGGAGAAGTGTTCGCCATCGTTGGCCCGAATGGCGCAGGCAAATCCACTGTCTTCAACTTGATCTCGCGCTTTTACGACCCCTATGCCGGGGCGATCCGGTTTGATGGGCATGACCTGCTGCGTGTCAAACCCTCGGCCGTCGCGGCCTATGGCGTTGCGCGAACGTTCCAGAATATCGAGCTGTTCGAACATGCGACCGTTTTGCAGAACCTGCTGGTCGGGCGCCACCGCCATCGCAAGACCAACCTGATCTCGGAAATCCTGTTCACGCCCTCCGCGCGCAGGCAAGAGATCGCAAACCGCGAAAAGGTTGAAGAAATCATCGACTTCCTCGACCTCCAGGCCTTTCGCGACAAAATGATCTCGGGCCTGCCCTACGGCGTGCGCAAGGTGGTCGAGGTCGCCCGTGCGTTGGCCACTGATCCGAAGCTACTGCTGCTGGACGAACCCGCCTCAGGTCTGTCGGTTGAAGAGACCACCGATATGCGTTGGTGGATCGATGACATCCGGCGGCAGATGGGGATCACCGTTCTGATGGTGGAACATGACATGGGACTGGTCTCGGGCGTTTCCGACCGGGTGCTGGCGATGGCAGACGGAGCGAAACTTGCGCTAGGAACCCCGGCAGAAGTTCAATCGCATCCGGCCGTGGTCGAGGCCTATCTGGGAAAGGCCTCATGAGCCAACCGATCCTCAGCATCCGCAATATCGAAAGCTTCTATGGTCCGATCATGGCTATTCGCGGTGTATCGCTGGATGTGCACCCAGGTCAGATCGTCTCGATCCTGGGCGCAAATGGCGCGGGCAAGACGACTCTGATGAAAACCGTATCAGGCGTGATGGATCCTGAAAAAGGCACGATCACATTTGTTGGTCAGCAGATACAGGGATTGGAACCACATAAGGTGGTGCAGAAAGGCATCGTTCATGTACCGGAAGGGCGCGAGGTTTTCCCGCTGCTGACGGTTGATGAAAACCTGAGCCTTGGGGCCTATACTCTTTCGGATAAAGGCCAGATCGATCATGATCGCGATCTGGTGTTTTCGTATTTTCCCGTCTTGAAAGAGCGCCGCACACAAGAGGCCGGAACGCTATCTGGCGGGCAGCAGCAGATGCTGGCAATCGGGCGAGGCCTTATGGCCAACCCGCGCATCATGCTGCTGGACGAGCCTTCGCTGGGCCTGTCCCCGCTGCTGGTGCAAGAGATTTTTGGCATCCTCAAGCGTCTCAATGACGAGCAGAACATGACGATGATGCTAGTTGAACAGAATGCCAATGCGGCGCTGGAGCTTGCCCACCATGGCTATGTGATGGAGATCGGGCGGATCGTCATGGATGGCGCGGCTGAAACCTTACTGCAGTCCGAGGACATCCAGAATTTCTATCTGGGCGTTCAGGAGGAAGGTGCGCGGGAAAACCGCCGCTGGAAACGCAAGAAGACCTGGAGGTGAGCCAGATGGACGCAAGCCCCCTTCCCCCCCAGACCACGATCAACGGCGTGCGGTTCAACGCAACACCCGGACAGCGGCCCCTGCGCGTCGATGGCTGCACCACGATTTGCGAACTGTTCCAGAAACGATGCGCCGACTTGGGATCGCGCACCGCGCATCGTGAGAAGGATTTCGGTATCTGGAAGTCCTATTCCTGGGCCGAATACTGGCAGCACGCCAAATGGATCGGGCTGGCCTTGCGCAAGCTGGGCCTGCAGCGTGGCGAGGTCGTTTCAATCCTGTCCGAAGACCGCAAGGAATGGGCGTGGTTCGACATGGGCATCCAATGCGTCGGGGGGATTGCTTCGGGTGTCTACACCACGGATTCGGCCAACCAGCTGAAATACCTGATTAATGACAGCGACAGCCGGTTTCTGATCGTTGAAGACGAAGAACAGTTGGACAAGTTCCTCGAAGTCGAAGAGGGCCTGCCCGATCTGCTCAAGGTCATTATCCTTGAGGACGAAGGCCTGCATGACCTCAATCATCCCCGCTGCATGATGATCGGAGATATGTATGCTCTGGGTCAGCAGACCGAGGCCGACGAACCCGACGCGTTTGAGGCCGAAATCGCGCGGGCCACGCCGCAGGATACTGCTCTGCTGATCTACACCTCGGGTACGACCGGCAACCCCAAAGGCGCCATGCTGAGCCATGAGAACATCATGGCCGCGATTGAGGGCGGAGCGCATTCCCTGCCCTCACTCGCGACGGACGAACAGCTTTGTTTCCTGCCGCTCTGCCATGTTCTGGAGCGCGATGTTTCGATCTATTACCCACTGGCGACAAAAAGCACGGTGAATTTCGCAGAAAGTCTCGAAACGGTGTTCGCGAACCTGCAAGAGGTCTCTCCGGCCACCTTCACCGCCGTCCCGCGTGTGTGGGAGAAGATTTATTCTCACGTCATGTTCATGGCGAAAGAAGCAACACCGACCGGGCGTTTCGCCTTTGGGCAGGCACTGAAGGCGGGCATGGCGCGGGCAGACTATATCCTTGCCGGCAATCCCGTCCCCCTGATGATTGGGCTGCGGTTCTGGCTGTGGGACCGATTGGTCTTACGCAACCTGCGTCGCATGCTGGGAATGGACCGGATGCGGCGCGGAGGTTCGGGCGCTGCTCCGATCTCACCTGATTTGCTCAGGTGGTACTGGGCCATTGGCGTGCCCATCGTCGAGGGCTTCGGGATGACCGAAACCGCAGGCATCGCGGCTCTGAACACGCTTGAAGCCAACAAGATCGGCACCATTGGAAAACCGGTTCCCGGCAACGATCTCCGGATCTCGGAAGAGGGAGAAATTCAGGTCAAAGGTCTGAATGTCTTTCAGGGCTACTGGCGCAACAATGCCAAGACAGCTGAAAGTTTCACCTGCGACGGCTGGCTGCGCACCGGTGACATGGGGCATATCGACGAGGAAGGTTTCGTCACCATAACCGGTCGCCTGAAAGACATCATCATCACCGCAGGCGGCAAAAACATCACGCCTGCAGAGATTGAGAGTGGCCTGAAATTCAGCCAATATATCTCAGACGCCGTGATCATCGGGGATCGGCGCAAATATCTGACTGCGCTGGTGATGATCGATCAGGAAAACGTCGAGAAATTCGCGCAGGAGCGGAAGATTCCATTCTCGAACTTCGCCTCCCTCTGTGCTGCGTCTGAAGTGACGGCGCTGATCGGCGAGGAAATCGCAGCGGTTAATAAAGACTTTGCACGGGTTGAACAGATCAAGGATTTCCGGCTGATTGACGTGCTGCTCACCGCTGAGGATGAGGAACTGACCGCCACGATGAAACTCAAGCGTGGTCTGGTGGAAAAGAAACACGCACATCTCATTGAAGATATGTACAATTAGTTAAGGGGCGACCCAACTGGGAGGAGAAGAATGAAACGTTTGTTTAAGGGCATTGCCGCAGCCACGGCATTGACTGCATCTGCCACGATGGGCTGGGCACAAACCCAAGGCGTGACGGATGATGAGATCGTCATCGGATCGGTGAATGACCTCAGTGGTATTTTCGCCGCCGTGGGCGTGCCGGCGACCAAGGGCGCAAATGTGGTCTTTGACCGGGTCAACGCCGAGGGCGGTGTTCACGGGCGTAAGATTCGCTTTGTGGTCGAAGACAATGGCTATCAGATGCCGCGCGCGATGCAGGGCTATAACAAGCTGCTGAACCGCGACAAGGTTTTCGCGATGTTGCAGTCACTGGGCACGCCGATGAATGTCGCCGGGTTCAAGCTGCTGGACCCGAAAGGTATCCCTAACGTCGCCCCCCTGACCGCGGCGCGGCAAATGCTGCAAGAGCCTGTGAAGAACAAGTTTACCTCGTTCTCGACCTATTACGATCAGGCGCGGATCGGTGTGAAATATCTGAACGGTGAGTTTGGATCACAAACTGTTTGCACCATGTATCTGCCCACCGATTTCGGCGAGGAAATTCTGGAAGGCAGCAAAGCCGGGGCCGAAGAGGCTGGCATTACTTTTGGTGCAGAGACCACCCACAAGCCAGACGAGACGGATTTCGTCGGGTCCCTGAGCAAGCTTAAAGAGGAAGGCTGCGATATCGTCACGATGGCGCTCGGTGTGCGTCAGGCGATCACCGTTGTTGGAACGGCCAAGAAGATGGGTCTGACCGATATGAAGTTTCTCGGCACCTCGGCCAGCTTTCTGACCGTTGTGGCACAGGTGCCCGGCGGTGTGACGGATGGTTTTTACGCTGCGGCGTCATGGCTGGATCTTTGGGCGCGCGCGGAGGAGCCCGCCCCGGCAGCTTTTATTGCTGAATACAAAGCGGCTACGGGCGAAGACCCGGTCGGTTTCTCGATGCTGGGCTATTCAGCGGCCGAGATGATGGTCAAGGCGCTGGAAGCCGCAGGACCTGACCTCACTCATGACAGCTTTATCGCAGCAATGGAGTCCCTAGACTACATGGACGAGTTGGTCGGCAACCAGATCACGTATGGCCCGGACGATCATCAGGGCGCAGATACCGTCTTTGTCAGCGTCGTCGAAAATGGCGCGTGGAAACTGGTTTACGAAGAATAAACCCACCAAAGAAAAAGGGCTCGCAATTGCGAGCCCTTTCCAATTCTGTGTCCGTAGCGATTAACGCTTCGAGAACTGGAACGAACGACGCGCTTTGCGCTTACCGTATTTCTTACGTTCCACAACGCGGCTGTCGCGGGTCAGGAAGCCAGCGGCTTTCAGTGCGCCACGCAGCGACGGATCGTACAGCTGCAGAGCTTTCGAGATGCCGTGCTTGACTGCACCGGCCTGACCGGTCAGGCCACCGCCTTTGACAGTTGCAACAACGTCGAATTCGCCTTCCACACCGGCAACCTGGAACGGCTGGCGCAGGATCAGCTGCAGAACGGGACGAGCGAAGTACTTGTCCTGGTCTTTACCGTTCACGGTGACCTTGCCGGAACCCGGCTTGATCCAAACGCGAGCAACAGCGTCTTTACGCTTGCCGGTGGCGTAGGAACGGCCCAGCTCGTCGCGCACGGGTTCACGTACAACAACTTCTTCGGCCACGGTTTCAACGCCTGCGACGGCGCTCAGCTCTTCGAGAGTATTGATCTGATCAGCCATCGGTCATTAGCTCCGGGTGTTTTTCTTGTTCATGGACTTGACGTCCAGAACTTCGGGCGCTTGCGCCTCATGAGGGTGCTCGGCACCGGCGTAAACGCGCAGGTTGGTCATTTGCTGACGCGCCAGACGGTTACCCGGCAGCATGCGCTTGACCGCTTGGGTCACGACGCGCTCGGGGTGTGCACCTTCGAGGATCTGCTGTTTGGTGCGCGACTTGATGCCGCCCGGGTGGCCAGTGTGCCAATAGAAGTTCTCTTCGCGCTTCTTGCCGGTCATCTGGATTTTGTCAGCGTTGATCACGATGACATTGTCGCCCATGTCCATATTCGGGGTGAACGACGCTTTGTGCTTGCCACGCAGACGCATGGCGACGATCGAGGCAAGACGGCCCAGAACAACGCCCTCGGCGTCGATCAGGATCCATTTCTTGTCGATGTCTGCAGGTGTTGCAGAAAAGGTTTTCATGGCAGGATAGTCCTGTTTGATGTGAAAGACCGCCCCCTTACGGAGCGGTCCGAATTCGATGGAGGGGGTTTAGACCTACTCGCAATGCAGGTCAACACACGCAATACAGATTATTCCAAACAATAACAATAACTTATAAAATAGGTATTATTTTACCCCAAAAATATCACTACTATGTCGAACCCTGTGAAGCTCAGGTGTAGCCCGCTGATCGAGTTTTAGATTGGAGATTGTCATGCAGGAATTGAAACAGGTCATCGCTGATTATGGAGCGGCGTGGCAGGAAACCGATCCGGAACGCCGGCGCGACCTGCTCGAACGTTGTTTTGCAGAGACCGGCCGCTATGTCGATCCGACGGCGGATGTTTCGGGGCGAGATCAACTGAGCGCACATATTGGCGCGGTCTTGGACGACACTAATGGACGGGTTGATATCACCAGCGAACCAACCACACATCATGATGTGGTTCATTTCACTTGGCACATGGTCGCGCCAGACGGTGCGGTCATGGTCGCCGGTCATGATTTCATTCGCCTGGACGCACAAGGCAAGATCGCCCATCTGGCCGGTTTCTTTGGAGACCCGGTGCCCTTGTCCTAAACGCTGATCTGTTCGGGCGGAGTATCCAGCAATGCCCGCAAACGCAGCATTGCATCTTCGAACTGAGACAACGAAACATGCCCGTTCACGGCAATGCGCACTGCATTCGGCGCACGCCCGTCGCGCAGGGCGAACTCGTCGGCTGATCGCAGTTGGATCCCTTCCCGCTCGGCAGCCCGGCTGAAGGCGGCCGACCGCCAACCCGAGGGCAGGTTCAGCCAAAGGAACGGAATATGCGGGTCCCAGTTCAAATCGAAACCTCCAAGGGCATTCACAGCGACGCGGACATATTCACCCGTCTTGGAGCGAACCTCAGAGGCGAGTTGCCGCGCAGAAGGATGGCTTAACAATAACCGGGTCAATTCTGCCAATGGCTGAGCGAGCCCAAAATACCCATATTCCGCCGACCTGCGCAGATCGACGCTACGCTCTTTTGGAGCGATGGCAAAACCGACACGCAACGCGGGTGTCAGAGTTTTTGAGATCGAAGAGACATGCCAGCCTCGTTCTGGCGCCAGCGCGCGATAGCTGGGCGCGCGAGCGTCGCCCATGCGATAGCAGTCGTCCTCAATGATCTGCAGATCGTGCTTGCGCGCGACCTCAACCACTTCTTTGCGGCGTTCCAGCGGTGAATGCCCGCCAGTCGGGTTCTGCACTTCGGGTGAGACGCAAATCGCCTGTGCCTGTGTTTGCCTTAGAATGTGATCCAAGGCATCGGGGCTAATGCCCCATTTATCCATTTTCACACCAACAACATCTGCGCGCATCAGCTCTCCGGCCCGGCGGAAGCCTGCATAGGACAGGTCTTCGACTAGAACCACGGGTTTGGCTCCGCTGAGGACGGTCTGGAACACAACGCAAAGCCCGCTCTGACCGCCATGCGTCAGAACGATATCATCCGCCGTCACCGCACCCAATGGCAGGTCTGAGAGCCAATCCACCACCACTTGCCGCACAGGCTGATAGGCGTCACGCGTTGGATAGTTCATGAACATGCGCGGATCACCCTGTGCGACCTTGCTCAGGCACTCTCGGATCAACGCAACCTGCCCCACATCAGGCAGGCGTGGACTGAACAGGCTGACATTGGCGTCGTGCTTGTCATCCCGCAAATGCAACTGCCGCGACCAGACATCATCGAGGATCGGTGATCGCGGAGGGGCGACAAATGTACCACGTCCGACTTCGGCTTGTAACAATCCCTCGTCCGTCAGAATGGTATAAGCCCGCGCAACCGTGCCCGGTGTGATCTGCAATCGATACGCAAGTTCGCGCACCGGGGGCAGCTTCACGCCAACCTCCAGTGTTTTGTTTTCAATTGCTTTTCGAATCGTATCGGCGACCAAAGTGTATTTTGGACCCTTCGCTTTGGGTAGCGATTCCGGCCAAATTGTATCCATTACAATTCTTCCTTTGATTTCGACACAATCTTGAATGTATCAACTCAATATATCGAACATCTCAACTTTGTGTCAATACAATTTGAAAGGATACCCACTATGACACGCGCAATGCACAACCCCGCCCTCATACTGCTGAACGACAGCCCCCGGCTGCCGCTGATCGCGGTTCTGGCCGTGCGGTTTGCGGCGTCGGTCACTCAGTGGGAGCAACGCCGCCGCAGTCGCATCAATCTGGGTAAGCTGGATGACAGGCTGTTGCGGGACGTCGGTCTGACCCGCCCTCAGGCTGACGTCGAAACCAGTCGCTATTTCTGGATGAGGTAAGTTATCCCCAGTCCCTTTTTTCATGGGACCTCTTCCTGGCCGGGGCTTGCCCCCGGCCTTTTTTATCCGAACGCGGCCGCTGCGGAGCCTTCGGGCGGTATGGAATAAGTCATGCTGGCCCGCGCAACCGGCTTATCCGATCCCTCGGAATACATAAGCACGTCACCTACAGCCAGTGTCCGCCCGAGTTTCAGCAGGCGACACTCAGCGATCATGTCCCTGCCACCTTCGGGCTTCCGAAGAAAGTCCATCGAGCTGCTGGTGGTGACCGCCAGTGATTGCCGTCCTTTGCGCGCCAGAACCATCGCATAGACACACACGTCAGCCAGGCCGAACATAGACGGCCCTGAGACCGTACCGCCCGGGCGCAGATGCCTGTCTTTGACCCGCAGCCGCATTGTGATGGTCGTCTCGGTCAGGTCCTCAACGACGAAATCTCCGTGAACCTGCGGAAATACCTGTGTCAGATACTCAGCCAGTTCTTTTTTGTTTAGCGCTAATGACATGCTTCCCCTCTTCGCCCTGCCCCCCTAGAGTTGGCCCAACAGCCAGCAGGAGGGCAAGATGGCAATTCTGAAACGTAACGACACAGGCGCAATTGCGCGGCTTGAGATGAACGCACCTGAGCGCCTGAATGCACTGAGCGACGAGATGTTGGCCGCCCTTCAGGCCGAACTGGACGCCCTACGCGAGGACAAATCGATTCGTGTTGTCATTCTTTCAGGTGCGGGTAAGGCGTTTTGCGCGGGGCATGATCTGAAGCAGATGACCCAGGGACGGCAAGCTCCGGATGGTGGGCTTGGCTATTTTCAGGACCTTTTCGATCGCTGCGCCAAGATGATGATGTCGATTCAGTCCCTGCCCCAACCTGTCATCGCGCAGACCCATGGCATCGCGACAGCCGCTGGCTGTCAGTTGGTCGCCACATGCGATCTGGCTTTGGCCGCTGAAGGGACGCGATTTGGCGTCAACGGCGTCAATATCGGCCTGTTCTGCTCTACGCCAATGGTGGCGCTCAGCCGGAACATCCCGCGGAAACAGGCGTTTGAAATGTTGACGACCGGAGTTTTTATCAGCGCTGACCGCGCCGCTGAATTGGGTCTGATCAACCGCGTTGTGCCCGCCGATCAGCTGGAACAGGAAACCAATGCCTTGGCCGAGAAATTGGCGGCCAAGCTGGGCGCAGCTGTAAAGATCGGAAAAGAGGCGTTCTATCAACAGCTTCCGATGTCCACGGAACAGGCCTATGACTATACCGCCGAGGTAATGGCACAGAATATGATGCATCGTGACACCGAAGAAGGCATAACCGCATTTATCGAGAAACGACCGCCCAATTGGCAGCAATAACGCGATTATTTTATGCATTTTTACCTACTGTTCGCATTTTTGCACTTTTCAAAAGGGCGACACTGTGGCAATGGTGGGTCAAGGCTGAGGCCTCTTTTGACTTTTGGGTCGCCGTGGGCGGAAGGTCCCTCCAAGCTGGTTTCTCTCACCGGCGTTGACATTCCCGCAGCGGCGACCCCAAGACTCTCCTAAGAAAATACACCCAACACAGCGCATTGCGCAGGACGTTGCAGTGCCCTATGTGGCAGCCCATGACAGAGAAATTGCATATTGTGGGCGGCGGCATGGCCGGGTCCGAGGCCGCTTGGCAGGCCGCAGAGATGGGTGTGGATGTCGTGATCCACGAAATGCGGCCTCAAGTGGGCACGTTTGCGCATCAAACCGGCAATCTGGCCGAGATGGTGTGTTCGAATTCGTTCCGCTCAGACGATGATGAGCAGAACGCCGTGGGCTTGTTGCATTGGGAGATGCGCGCGGCCAATGGTCTGATCATGACCACTGCAGACGCCCACCGCTTACCCGCGGGCGGAGCGCTGGCGGTAGACCGCGATCCATTTGCTGAGACGGTAACAGCCAAGCTCAAAGCTCATCCGCGCGTGTCTGTTACCGGCGAAGAGGTTACGTCGCTACCTGCCGAAGGCCACTGGATCTTTGCAACCGGTCCGCTGACCTCTGCCGCTTTGGGAGATGCCATTCGCGCGGAAACCGGGGCCGAGGCACTTGCCTTCTTCGACGCCATCGCGCCTATCGTCTATGCCGACAGCATCGATATGAGCCAGGCCTGGATGCAGTCCCGTTATGACAAGGGCGAGACTGAGGAAGAGCGGACCGCCTACTTGAACTGCCCAATGGACCGCGACCAATATGAAGCGTTCATCGATGCTCTGCTGGCCGCCGACAAGACAGAGTTCCACGAAGGCGAAACCGCCGGATATTTCGACGGCTGCCTGCCGATTGAAGTTATGGCTGAACGTGGCCACGAAACTCTGCGGCATGGTCCGATGAAGCCCGTGGGCCTGACCAACCCGCATCAGCCGGATGTAAAACCACATGCCGTAGTTCAGCTGCGCCGAGACAACGCTCTGGGCACTCTGTTCAACATCGTGGGTTTTCAGACCAAGATGAAATACGGCGCGCAAACAGATGTATTTCGCATGATTCCGGGGCTTGAGAATGCCAGCTTTGCGCGGCTTGGAGGCATTCATCGCAATACCTTCATCAACTCTCCAACCTTGCTGGATGCGCAAATGCGGCTGAAATCTCGGCCCAATGTCCGATTTGCCGGTCAGATCACCGGGGTCGAAGGTTATGTGGAAAGCGCCGCGATGGGCCTGCTGGCCGGTCGCCTCGCCGCCGCTGAAATTCTGGGTCGGACTCTGCCCGATGTTCCGCAGGACAGTGCCATGGGCGCTCTGATCCACCACATCACTGGCGGTGCAGACGCCAAAACATTCCAGCCGATGAACGTGAATTTCGGCCTGTTCCGCCCCGTGGACGGCCTGAAGGGCGGCCGCCGGGGCCGTAAGGATCGCTATAAGGCCTATACCGACCGCGCCAAGTCGGCTTGGTCGGACTGGTTGGCGCATTGCTGACTGGACGATATGCCTCGCCTGCGCCTAACATAAGGTATGAGCGATAAGTTTCTGAAAAATACGTATGGATTGAACTCGGCCCAGGAAACCCGCGACCACTACCAGAAATGGGCGGCCTCATACGATGATGAGGTGGGAGAGCATGGCTACGTTACCCCGGATCGCGTTTCGGCTGCGCTGAAGTCGTATATGCCAGATGATCAGGTCCCTATCTTGGACTATGGCTGCGGAACTGGGCTGTCAGGCGCGGCGCTTTACAAAGCGGGCTTTCGAGTTATCGACGGGATGGACCCGACGCCGAAGATGCTGGAACAAGCCGCAGCCAAAGGCGTATACCGCAATCTCATAGGTTTTGAACTCACTGATCCCGAACCGATCGAGGCAGGCTCCTACACCGCGATTACCGCCATCGGCGTGATCGGTTCGGGCGCGGCGCCGCCAGAGACCTTCGATTTGCTGATGAACGCTTTGCCACGCAACGGATATCTGGCGTTTTCGTTTAACGACTATACTCTGGCTGATCGCACGTATACCTCTCGGCTGAATGACTGGCTGGACATGGGCCACGCGCGGCTGCTGTTTCGCGAATACGGTCCGCATCTGCCCGGCATGGACATGAAATCCGACGTCTACGTTGTTGAAAAAGCTTGACCTTCACCACCCGTTTTGCCCCATCGCCGACAGGACCTCTGCATCTTGGTCACGCCTATTCTGCGCTTTTGGCGCAGGATATGGCCAAAGCCGAAAACGGACAGTTCCTGCTGCGGATTGAGGATATAGATCAGTCCCGATCTCGCCTGCACTGGGAAGAGCAAATCTATGAAGACCTGTCTTGGCTTGGGTTGCGCTGGCCGCAACCTGTTATGCGGCAATCGAACAGGTTGCCGCGATATCAGCAAGCGCTTGAAGAGCTGATCAAGCAGGATTTGGTCTATCCTTGTTCCTGCAACCGCGCTGATATTGAATCTGCCGCCGGGGCACCTCAAGAAGGTGTACCGCAATTTGGTCCGGATGGACGCATTTATCCCGGCACCTGCCGGCAGCGCCTACTTTCCGATTCTGGCGCAAACGATGTTTTAAGGCTCAACATGCGCAAAGCGCTTGAAGTGGCTGATCTAACATCATTTTGTGAAACCGGTCCCAAGTTCTTTGGAACGCATCATCTTCAGCCCGAGCACCTGATCCATTCGGTCGGTGACATAATTCTGGTGCGTCGGAATATGGGAAGTTCCTACCATCTGTCCGTAGTCATCGACGATGCCGATCAGTGCATCACCCATGTCGTACGCGGCGAGGATCTGTTCGACGCGACCCAAATCCATGTCCTGCTGCAGAGCCTGCTTGACCTGCCTACGCCGGTCTATCACCACCATAGCCTGATCCGAGACGAGAACGGCAAGCGCCTTGCCAAACGGGACGACGCGCGCGCCATCACGATCTATCGAGAGCAAGGTGCCTCCCCCGTCGATATCCGAACGATGGTCGGCCTTTGACCCGGCGGCGCCTTTTTCTGGATACCAGTGCCGCGAGCGGTGTTCATTCCATCGGCGACATCAGCTCAACTTCGGTTCCGGCGCGCACAGCAGTGTAAAAGCAGCTACGCCGATTGGTGTGGCATGCAGGTCCTGTCTGCCGCACGAGCACCAACAGGCAGTCACGGTCACAATCGACGCGGAAATCCACCAGTTCCTGTACATGGCCTGAGCTTTCGCCTTTGATCCAGAACGCCTGCCGCGACCGAGACCAATAGGTCACGCGACCGGTCTTCAATGTGCGTTCAATTGCTTCGGCGCTCATCCATGCCATCATCAACACTTCACCGGTACCCTCGTCTTGTGCAATCGCAGGCACCAGTCCTGCTTCGTTATACTTGAGCGTCGACGGATCGAACGAAACAGTTTGTGTCATGGCAAAAACCTTTTGCATCCCGGAACATGGTCACTATGTATGGGGAACAGCCAACGAGGGAAAGCCATGAGCGGCGAAACCGATCTGATCAAGCTATATTCAGGACGCATTCTTGCGCTTGCCGCTGATATCCCCCATCTCGAGCGGCTTGAAAATCCGGACGCAACCGTAAAGAAACGCGCGCCGCTTTGTGGCTCGACGGTGACCGTGGACGTTAAGGTCGAAGACGGGCGGATTTCTGATTTTGCACAGGATGTCAAAGCCTGCGCTTTGGGTCAGGCTTCGGCTTCAGTGGTTGGAAGCGCGGTGATTGGCGCAACCCGAGCTCAGGTGGAAACCGCACGCGAGCAACTGTCTGCGATGCTTAAGAAAGACGGCCCTGCCCCCGATGCACCGTTTGACGGGCTTGAGGTGCTGATGCCGTCGCGCGACTACAAAAACCGTCACGCCTCAATTCTTCTGGCGTTGGAAGCCACTGCCGAGGCGATGGAACAAGCTGAACAGGCCAACTGCGCCTGAGCGTGGTCTTTTTCGACAAACCCGTCTAATCTCCGCCGAAATCCGGGGGAGTAAGGCGTGGAAAAACTGCTCGAACATTTCGTAACCCTCTGGGTTGTCATTGATCCGATTGGCACGATCCCCGTCTTCATAGCCGTCACCACAAGCGTCGGGGTCGCTGCCCGGCGCAAAACCGCTCTGCTGGCCGCGCTTGTCAGTGCGGGTATACTTCTGTTCTTCCTCGTCTGTGGACAGCTGGTGATTGAGGCACTGGATATCGGTCTCAATTCCTTTCAGGTCGCTGGCGGGATTATTCTGTTCCTGTTCGCGCTGACCATGATCTTTGGCGAAAGCAAACAGGATATCGAACAGCGCGAGGCTCAGGAAGATCTGCAAGACAGGATGCATAAGACCAATCCTGCGATCTTTCCGCTGGCGGTTCCGTCCCTCGCCTCACCTGGCGCGATGCTGGCGATCGTCGTGCTGACCGACAACAATCGTTACAGCATTGCCGATCAGGGCATAACCGCTCTGGTGATGTTGGTGGTGATTGCCATTGCCTTTGTGCTGATGTTGCTGGCCGAGCCCATCATACGTTGGATCGGACATTCGGGTGCCGCGATCATCAGTCGGATCATGGGGATGATCCTGGCCTCGGTCGCGGTGAACTCTGTGCTGTCGGCGATGCTCGAAATCATCAAAACCGGGCAATTATGAAAAAGCCGCCGCTCCTTCCGGGCGGAAAGGGCGGCGGTAGGTTGTGCGTGTCTCACGTAGGGTCCGGATTTCCGCGCGGGGCCGAGGCTGGCCCCTTCAAGGGGTTTGGGACAGGCAGGTCACCCTTGACTGAGATGGGGAAACAAGCGCGGTGCTATCGGCATGAGATCGCAGGCAGAAAAGCTTAAAACCCCGTCGGCAGGTGAAGGGCAACCACCAGCATGACCACCAGAGAGACTGCGCCTACAGCATCCTGCAAAATCGTTGCTTGCGAACGGCTGAAAGCAGTCTTGATCTGGGCCAGCATGGTCTCACCTCCGGTCGGGTTTAATCTTTTGTTGACCTTTTGTTCTCATATTTTGGCGAGTCGGTAAAGAACTTTTTGAGAACATTTGCGAACTTTTGGGGATTTATGGTTTAACCCACTGAAATCAAACGGATTGCCTGATCCTGTTTCATCAGCCACAGAAGAATACGCGCGGCCTTTCCCCGATCTGAGGTCAAGTCCGGGTCAGTAGTCAGCAATGCGCGCGCGTCGGATTGGGCAACGGCCATCAACCCGGCCTGCCGCTCAAGATCTGCAATGCGGAACTTTGGCAACCCCGATTGTGCGGTGCCAATCAGATCCCCGGCCCCGCGCATCTGCAAGTCAGTCTCGGCGATCCGAAACCCGTCTTCAGTCTCACGCAGGACCTCCAGCCGCTTGCGCCCACCTTCGCTGAGCGGTGGCTGATACATCAACAAACAGGTCGAGGCATCCTCGCCCCGCCCTACGCGACCGCGCAGCTGGTGCAATTGCGCCAGGCCGAAAATCTCGGCCCGTTCGATTACCATGATGGTCGCGTTGGGCACGTTCACACCCACCTCGATCACGGTTGTGGCCACCAAAACCTTGGTCTGCCCAGATTGGAACGCCGCCATGGCAGCGTCTTTCTCAGCTGGTGGCATTTGCCCGTGTACAAGCCCCACGACGCCATCGCCCAACAGCGCGCGCAATCGTTTGAACCGCTCCTCAGCCGCTGTCAGATCGGAGACTTCAGATTCGTCCACCAGAGGGCAAACCCAATAGCATTGCTTGCCCGCTTCAATCGCGCCCCGGAGATGGGCCACGACCTCATTCATGCGTTGCGTGCTGACGATGGCGGTCTTGATCGGTTTCCGGCCCGGAGGTTTTTCGTCCAGAACCGAAACATCCATATCCCCGTATTGTGCCAAAGCCAGGCTGCGCGGGATCGGAGTCGCCGTCATCACCAGGACATCTGCGCGCTGGCCTTTCTCGGACAGTTCCATCCGCTGACGGACGCCAAAGCGGTGCTGTTCGTCGACAACCGCCAACCGCAAAGCGTTGAATTCTACATCGCTTTGGAAAACGGCATGGGTGCCGACGAGGATTTGGATATCACCCTGTTTCAATGCGGCCAGCTTGGCGCGCCGTTCTGCACCTTTGTCGCGCCCGGTCAGAATTTCGAGCACAACGCCAGCTTCCTCGGCCAACGGGCGCAGCCCTTCCAAATGCTGACGGGCCAGAATCTCGGTTGGGGCCATCATTACGCCCTGCCCGCCCGCCTCGACGGCGACCAGCAAGGCCATGAACGCCACTAGTGTCTTGCCTGCCCCCACATCACCCTGAAGCAACCGATTCATACGGCTGTCCGAGGCCATGTCTGCCGAGATCTCCTCAATCGCGCGCGTTTGCGCCCCGGTCGGACGGTACGGCAGGCTTGCCAATACCCTGGACTGCAGCGCACCTGTTCCGACACTGACGACCCCACGGGTCTTGCGTTCCTTTTGACGCGCGATCGCTAAAGTGAGCTGGTGCGCCAGAAACTCATCATAAGCCAACCGTTCACGCGCCGGAGCAAATGAGGCCACATCATCCGCACCTTTCGGGTGATGCGCCGCTTGCATCGCTGCTTGCCAATTCGGCCAGCTTTGCTGAGCGACCTGGGCTGGATCAGCCCACTCAGTCAAAGCAGGCGCGCGTGCCAACGCGCTTTGTGCAGCTTTGTAGGCCGTCTTCTGAGTGACGCCTTGTGTAAGATGGTAAACAGGCTCGAACTCAGGCAACTCGCCTGCACTTTCAAGGGCCACGACATGGTCGGGATGCACCATCTGCGCCATGCCATCGAACAGCTCAAGTTTGCCCGACACCACTCGGCGCGCGCCCTGCGGCAGTATTTTCTTCAGGTAGTCCCCGCGCGCATGAAAAAAGACCAGCTGGAAATCGGCCTGAGCATCTTCGACATGAATACGATAGGCACCACCCTTGTTGTGAGGAGGTCTGTGCGGGCCAACGGTCACCTCCACGGTCAGGGTCGTCGGTAAATCCGCGCCTTGGATCGTGTCTCGCCGCCTGCGGTCGATCACTGCATAGGGCAACGCAAACAACACATCACGCGGCGACTCGATCCCGAGCTGCCCCATCAGCTGCGCCGTCTTGGGACCAACACCGTCGAGCGTTTCAAGCCCTGCGAACAGCGGAAAGAGTTGTTCGGGTCTGCCGCTCATGCATCCCCGATCAGCTGCAGCCAGCCGTCTTCGTCGAGTGTTTCTATACCCAGATCAGCTGCCTTCTTCGCCTTCGATCCGGCCCCGGGACCAGCCACAAGAATATCAGTCTTCTGACTGACCGAGCCGGAAACTTTTGCACCTAATGCTTCAGCCCGTGCCTTGGCCTCGGCACGGGTCATCTTTTCCAGCGTTCCGGTAAATACAACGGTTTTGCCCGCGACCGGGCTGTCCGACGACGGCGCCTCGGGTGGAACAATCGTCAGGTGCGCGCTTAGATCGTCAAAAGCCTTGCGCTCTTCGGCGTTAGCGAAAGCGTCGGATAGTGACAGGCCCAGAGTAGCCCCAATTCCATCGATTCCGATCAGATCAGACCACGCATTTGCAGCTGAGGCAGGTACGTCCAACCGCGCCACGGCCGCATCGCGCGCTTCCTTCAGTCGTGCGCGCCGACCCTCGCCACTGGCGGCGATCCGTTCAGCCTCTTCCGCTTCGTCCGCCGCCCGCTGTGCCAAGGCCGCAGGGCGTGCAGTGTCAATCGCTGCGGCCATAACGTCCCAATCGCGGTAAAACAGTGCTAAATCGCGCGCGCCGACCTCACCGACATGGCGAATACCAAGGGCAAACAAAAGTCGTGCAAAGGGAATTGTCCGCTTTTCATCGATGGCCGCAAACAGGTTACTGGCCGAGGTGTCGCCCCAGCCATCCCGATTCTTCAGGCGCGCCAGATTGCCCGCGTCACGATCCTGCAGCGTGAAAATGTCAGCAGGAGTATTGATCGGCAGGATCGAGTCGCCATGGAACATCTCGATCTGTTTCGCGCCCAAACCTTCGATATCGAAGGCCTTGCGCGACACAAAGTGTTTAAGCTTCTCAACCGCTTGTGCCGGACAAATTAAACCACCGGTGCAGCGCCGAACCGCATCGCCCTCTTCGCGGATCGCATCGCTGCTGCATTCGGGACATTTCGATGGGAAATCATAGGGTTCGGAATCGTCGGGCCGCTTGGATAGGTCCACATCCGAGATCTTGGGGATCACGTCGCCCGCGCGATAGACCTGCACCCAATCCCCGACACGAATGTCCTTGCCATCACGGATTACCCCGCCTTTGGCGTCTCGCCCGGCGATATAGTCCTCGTTGTGCAAGGTCGCGTTCGAAACAACGACGCCACCAACCGTGACCGGATGCAACCGAGCAACCGGGCTGAGCGCTCCGGTTCGGCCGACTTGAATGTCGATCGCCTCCAGCCGTGTCCAAGCAAGTTCTGCCGGGAATTTATGTGCGATGGCCCAACGAGGCGTCGTCGAGCGAAACCCCAGACGAGCCTGCAGGCCAAGGTCATCGACCTTATAGACCACGCCATCGATATCGTAGCCCAAGGTTGCGCGCTGCGCTTCGATCTCACGGTAGTGTTCGAGCATCTGATTTGTTGTGGCACACAGGCGGGTCAGATCATTGACCTGAAATCCAAACTCACGAAGCCGCCCGATCGCAGCCATCTGCGTTTCCGCTAATGGTTTGGACAACGTCCCCCAGGCATAAGCAAAGAACCGCAGCGGTCGAGACCGGGTGATTTCTGAATCAAGCTGCCGTAGGGACCCCGCCGCCGCATTGCGCGGGTTTGCGAAAGCTTTTCCACCGGTTTCGGATTGCCGAACGTTCAGCGCGTCGAAGTCCTGATGAGACATATAGACTTCGCCCCGAACCTCCAGAATCTCCGGGGCGCCCTCAATCCGGTGTGGGATATCCTCGACCGTACGGGCGTTTGCGGTGACGTTTTCACCGACTTCGCCATCCCCGCGCGTCGCAGCCTGCACCAGCTCGCCGCCTTCGTACCGCAAAGACAGGGACAAGCCATCGATCTTGGGCTCTGCTGTATAAGCCAGCGGTGCATATGTGCTCAGGCCCAGATATTTGCGAATCGAGCGGTCGAAATCGGCGACGTCGTCGTCATCAAAGGCGTTGCCCAACGACATCATACGCATCGAATGGGTCACCTTGGCAAACCCGTCTGCAGGGCGTGCACCGACCTGATCCGAGGGGCTGTCGACGCGCTTTAGATTCGGAAACCGGTCCTCGATTTCGGCATTTCGGCACTTGAGCGCATCGTAATCTGCATCCGAAATCTCAGGGGCATCTTTGGCATGATACAGATCATTGGCGCGCAGCAAAGCCACGGCGAGCCGGGCAAGTTCTTCCCGCGCTTCGTCTTCGCTCAAATCAGCTACCGCGATGGTCTTGCTCATGTCCCCGCCCTGTCACGTTGTCTTGGACCCCAGTGATAGGGCGAGGCCATGGTCAGGTCCAGTGTTGTGCTGAGCCGCGAGTGGGATTGCCGCCCTGGACCGGCGGCGGCAAACTTCTTGTGCGTTCAGGCCCCAACCGCGATGCGGGTTTCGTCGACGCTGCCCGACTGTGGATCGCGCAGGACATAGCCACGGCCCCAGACCGTCTCGATATAGTTCTCTCCACCCGTGGCATTGCTGAGCTTCTTGCGCAGTTTGCAAATAAACACGTCGATGATTTTCAGCTCGGGCTCATCCATGCCGCCATAGAGGTGGTTGAGAAACATCTCTTTGGTCAGCGTCGTACCCTTGCGCAGGCTCAAAAGCTCGAGCATCTGGTATTCTTTGCCGGTCAGATGCACGGTTTTGCCGCCAACCTCGACCGTTTTGGCATCCAGGTTTACTGCCACCTGACCGGTATGGATCACCGATTGCGAATGACCTTTGGAGCGACGGATGATCGCGTGAATACGCGCCACAAGCTCTTCGCGATGGAACGGCTTGGTTAGATAATCGTCCGCGCCAAAACCGAAGCCCTTGATCTTGCTTTCAGTATCGTCAGCACCCGAGAGGATCAGGATTGGCGTTTCAACCCGGGCAATACGCAACTGCCGCAGCACTTCGTGTCCGTTCATGTCCGGCAGATTCAGGTCCAGGAGGATCAGGTCATAATCATACAATTTGGCCAGATCGATCCCCTCTTCACCCAAGTCTGTCGCATACACATTCAGATTCGCATGCGTCAGCATCAACTCGATGCTTTTGGACGTGGTGGGATCATCCTCGACAAGAAGTATTCGCATTCAACTGCTCCAATTCGGTTAAAATCTTCGGTTCGAAATGAGACTGGTCAAAAATGGTTAACCTGCCGTTACCGTTGATTCATTTATTCATGTTCTCCTTTAGGTTGTCGATATTTTTTTAGCGCCGTGACCTTGAGTGCATCAGCTCCATGTTCGGCTACGGCAGAAACCCAGGCATTGAACTCTTCATCACTAAGCCCGTATCGCTTTTTGGCATCAGACAAAGAAATCAGACCGTACAACACGCCACGCACGACAACGATCTTACGTGATGCAACCCAGCGTCGTGTGTCCGCAGGTGGCAGATCTGCCCGCGTCAGAACGGTTCCATCTGGTAAGGTGACTGACCTTGGCCCTTCCACTTTGTGCAAATACATCTGTTACACCTTCTTTTGCTGCGACAAAGCTGCACCCAGCCTACTTAAAACAGCGTGAAACCGCCCCTTGAGAGTGTGTAGAATTTTCCTATATTCTGCCGGTCTTCTTTAATCCTGACTGGAATCGATATGGCCCTCGATACCGAGACCCCGCTGAACTCGCTTGGCTTCGCCAAACCGCCCTCGGAAACGCGGGTGGTGGTCGCCATGTCCGGAGGTGTGGACAGTTCGGTCGTCGCCGCGCATCTGGCAGAACAAGGCTATGACGTGGTCGGGGTGACCTTGCAGCTTTACGACCACGGCGCAGCGCTTGCCAAGAAAGGCGCCTGTTGTGCTGGGATCGACATCCACGACGCACGGCGCGTGGCCGAGGAGCGCGGGTTTCCGCACTATGTTCTGGATTATGAAAACATCTTCAAGGACGCGGTAATTGATGAGTTCGCCGACAGCTATCTGGCCGGTGCAACGCCTGTGCCCTGCATCCGCTGTAACGAACGGGTGAAGTTCAAAGACCTGCTCGAAACGGCGAAGGACCTTGAGGCCGATTGCATGGCCACGGGTCATTACATCCAGCGCAAGATGGGCCCCAATGGCCCGGAACTGCACAGCGCCGAGGATGCAAACCGCGATCAGTCCTACTTCCTGTTCTCGACCACGCCCGAGCAACTGGATTATCTGCGCTTTCCTTTGGGCCATCTTCCCTCCAAGGACGCCACCCGCGAGATGGCGGCGCAGTATGGGTTGGCCGTAGCAGACAAGCCGGACAGTCAGGACATCTGTTTCGTGCCCAACGGCAACTATGCCAGCGTGATCGAAAAGCTGCGCCCCGGTGCGGCAGAGCCCGGCGAGATCGTTCATGCCGATGGCCGCGTACTGGCGCAGCATGATGGTGTGATCCACTACACGATCGGTCAGCGCCGCGGTCTTGGCATTGGCGGCCTCAGCGAACCGCTCTACGTGGTTAAACTGGACGTGGACAAGAAGCAGGTCGTCGTCGGCCCAAAAGAGATGCTGGCCACCCGCGTCGTACCCGTGCGCGAGATCAACTGGTTGGGCGATGAACCCTTCACCTCGCGCGACGAATGGCATCTGTCGGTAAAGGTCCGCTCGACCCGGCCGCCGCGTGAGGCGATCATTCGCCCCCTTTCCGACACAACGGCAGAGGTCGAATTGCTGACGCCGGAAGAAGGGATATCGCCCGGTCAAGCCTGCGTGTTCTATGCAAGCGAAGGCAGCCGGATTTTTGGCGGCGGCTGGATCTGGCGTGGCTATTAAGCCGAAATCGGACCGACCTCGGCCTCGATCTGTATCTGAAGCGCATCGTTGAAGCGATTGAATGCGCCGGTAAGAGCGATGCGCCAAGTCAGCTCAACGATCTGCGCATTGCTGAACCATTCACGCAGGTCCGAAACCTCAGAATCGCGCATCCTGCCTGATCGTGTCGTCACCGCTTCGGCAAACCGGACCACCGCTTTGTCACAGTCGTCCAGTTCGGGATGATCATCGACATCGGGCAAACGCGCCGCGCCTTCCGGGCTTAACCCCGTCACAGTCAGCAGCGGTGTATGATGCGACACGCAATAGTCGCAGGCGTTCAGCTTGGAAACAGTTACCATCGCCAATTCGAGCGCACGTCTCGGCAGATTTTCCTGAGCACGCAATGTGGTCAGCAGACCCGTCACATGCTCAAGCACCGGCGGGCAATAGGCCGCGACGCGTGCCCAGTTATCGAATGGTCCATAGCCCTGCAGCGCCGCAAGAGACGCGCAGGCCGCGTCGGTCATTTCATCATCGCTCAGCGGTGGGATTCGGGTCATGGGCTATCTCCTTCGCAGCCAGCATATCCAAGCCTTCAGGTGCTGCAACAGATGCCGACCGATCACAATACGTTGGTTACGTCAGATCAGAGCACATCAGTTGGTGAGTTGAACAGGATGTAGAGCCCGACACAGACCATTATGTAAGGTGCGACCCGATCCATCCGGGCCACCTGCGGGCCAAGGCTTTTGGCCCGTGGCGCACCCCATGTTGCAACGGCGACCAAGGTACAGGCAGCGATGGCGGCTCCCACCAAGGCGGCAAAACGGAACGATGGCGTCGAATCTGCTAACAGCGGGGTCATGACCGCAAAGCTGTCGACCGACAGGCTCAGGAATAAGGTGATAACCGAGCTGACGGCACCTTTGGAACTTACGTCCTCCGCTTCCGTCCCCCGAAACTGCTGCCAGATTCCGCGCAGGCCGAAGATCAACGGAACGATACCAAGGTATCCGATCCACTCGGGAATACCGCTCTGATCCAATCCGACCGCAACGGTCATCGCGAGAGACAAGACAATGGCCTGTGCAATGGCAAAACCGACGATGGCGCGGCGTTGTTCCATGATCAGGATCAGGCCCAGCAATACCGCCAGATTGTCGAGGTTCGTCGACACCATCGCCACCCCAGCCGATATGGCGAAAAGGACATGCTCGAACATGGTGTTACGACATCCGTTCCAGGACTGCGCGCGCCGCACGTAAGCCGGGGGCCTCGCCGCCTCGCCCCAGACGCTGCATCGTCTCAGTCATCGCCTGTTGCTGGTTTCCGGGGGTCGCCGCGACGTCTCTTAATGCATCAGCAATCTTACCGGGCTGGCAGTCGTCCAGCAGACATTCAGGGACCGTTCGTGTTTCTGACACCAGATTGACCAGAGTGACCGTGTCCAGTTTCACCATACGCTTTGCGATCAGCGTGGTTAGCCAGTTCAGGTTATAGGCAATCACCATCGGCGTCGCCTGCGCCGCGAGCTCCAGAGAAACGGTGCCAGACGCCGCAAGCGCAAGATCGGCTGCGGCAAAGGCTGCCCGTTTCTGCGCCTGAGCCTGATCCGAAGGCAATTCTCGTGGATCGATAACAACCGGCTGACCCGGCCAATCCTTCACCTGCTCAGAAACCGCATCCACCATATGCGCAACGGCGGGAACAACAACGCGCATGTCAGGCCGATCTTGCAGAAATTGCCCGAGGGCGGCGCCAAATATCGGAGCCAACCTTTCAACCTCACCCCGGCGAGAACCAGGCAGCGCAAGGATAATCGGCGCATCACCCAGATCGTGATCGGTGCGGAACTGCGCTATGTCCTGATCTGTGGCGACGGGTTCGTTCACAACCGGATGGCCAACGAAATCGCACTCCATTCCGGCGCGTTCCATATATGGCGGTTCGAACGGCAACAGGGCGAGGACGTGATCAATCACTTTCGCCATTTTATCGGCACGCCCCGGCCGCCAAGCCCAAACGCTGGGCGCAACATAGTGCACGGTGCGGATGTTGCTTTCGGCCTTTACCAGCTTCGCGACACGCAGGGAAAAATCCGGGCTGTCGATGGTGATCAATACATCCGGTTGCGTCTCAAGCACTTCCTGAGAGGTTTCAGCAATACGACGTTTGAGGTGAAAAAACTTGGGCAAAACCTCAACCAGCCCCATGACGCTGAGTTCTGACATGGGAAATCGGCTGCTCAGCCCCTGCGCCTGCATCAAGGGACCACCCACGCCGTCAAACGTGACATCAGGAACCAGCACACGCAGACCTTCCATCAACGCGGCCCCTAAACGGTCGCCCGAAGGTTCCCCCGCGACCAGAAAGACGCGCATCAGACCGCGCGCTCACGGACCTGCAGGAACAGGCCAAGACGATTGCATTCCTCGATGACACGGTCGCGCTGCAGCACGATGACACCGCCCTTTTCGATCACAATACCAGCCAGACCAGCAGCCACAGCGCCAGATACCGTATCAGGCCCGATGGCGGGCATATCCGCACGCCGGTCCTGATCGGGCTTGGGGCCCTTGAACAGAACACCACCGCCCGCATCGGGTCGTTGTGTCAGAGATTGCAACATCCATGCGGTGCCAAAGATACTCTCGACCGCCAGCGCCTGTCCTTTCTGTACCACACAAGCCTGACCGATATCGGCAGCACCCATCGCGCGCAGGATACCCGCAGCGCGATCCGCATCTGCCAGATCGGCCTCGGACGGGTGCGCTTCGGTCAGGCAACCCAGCGGAGGCAGCAGATCAGGCGCAATCTCATGCGCGGCCCGAACGTTCAGTCCGGCGTCTTCAAAGATGCCGATGACCGCTCGCAGCGCGCCATCGTCTCCGGACATGATGGCCTGCTGCAGGATCGGAACCAGCGGCATCGTTGCAGCGTCGATCCGCGCCGGGTCAACAACAGGGCGGCGTACTGCTCCGGCCATGCAGATCTCGGTTACGCCCCGCGTTTTGAGGTCAGCGATGAAACTGCCGAGATGTTCTAGAGGAAAGATCACATCTGCTGTCAGAGTGTCCGGTTCGAACTCCTCCATGGCGCAAATCAGCGGGCGATCGGACAGGCACGAAAGCACCATATCCGGTAGCGCACCTGTTCCCGCGATCAGAGCCAGCATCGGATTACTTCCTCGGCGTCAGGAACGAGCGATCGGATTCACCGGTGACGAAATCGACGATCCGGCGCACATATTCGCTTTCGTGATCGTCGCCCAATCGCTTGGCACGATCCATGAAGGTGCCCTCACCCTCGGACAATTCGCGAAACGCGGCACGCAGGGCCGAGATATCTGCACGCGCCACGCCACGCCGTTTCAACCCCACAAGGTTCAGACCATCCAGTTCGCCGCGCGGAGCTTGCACAAGGCCGTAGGGAATCACATCATTTGCCACCATCGTCAGCGCGCCGATGATCGCACCGCGACCGACACGCACAAATTGATGCAGACCGGAAATGCCGCCGACGATCACGTCATCCTCAATAATGCAGTGACCGGCCGCGCCGGCATGGTTGACCATGATCACCCGGTTGCCAATCTGCACGTCATGGGCGACATGGACACCGGCCATCAGCAGGCAATCGTCGCCGATACGGGTCACACCACCGCCACCGTCTGTACCGGTGTTAACCGTCACATGTTCACGGATGCGGTTGCGTTTGCCGATTTCCAATCGGGTATTCTCGCCGCCGAATTTCAGATCCTGCGGTATTTCTCCAATGACCGAGAAATTGAAGATCACAGTGTCTTCGCCGACGCTGGTGTCGCCGGTCACCACCACATGAGATTTCAACTCAACCCGATCACCCAAACGGACCTGCGATCCGATGTAACAGAAGGGACCGATGATGCAGCCCTGCCCGATCTGAGCCCCGTCTTCGATAATGGCGCTGGGATGGATACCGCTCATGTCGTCTTTTCCATATCCCAATCGACATAGGCCGAGAATTCGGCCTCGGCGGCAACTTCGCCTTCAACGGTTGCGCGACCGCTGAATTTGAAGATTTTACCGCCTTTCTTGCCACGCACCGTTTCGACATGCATCTCAAGTACGTCGCCGGGCACAACCTTGCGGCGGAACTTACACTTATCGATGTTCATGAAATAGATCAGCAGTTCACTGTCGATCACGTCCATGCCGACGCCCAACATGACACCGGCGGTCTGCGCCATCGCCTCGACAATCGTGACGCCGGGCATGATTGGAGTGCCCGGAAAATGCCCCTGAAAATGGGGTTCATTCATGGTGACGTTCTTGATACCAACTGCGGATTGATAGCCCTGGATGTCCACGACCTTATCGACCAGCAAAAACGGATAGCGATGCGGCAATATCCGCTGAATCAGCTGAATGTCGGCGCTCTTGGTTTCCGTGGTCATGGTTTGGATGTCCTGTTTTGGATGTCTCGTTCAAGCGTGGTTAGCAATACCGATACGTAAGGGCAAGTCAGCCTATTCGCCGTTGGTGCCGCCAAGCGCGCTTCCATCGCCAATCGCGGCATTGATGCGTTCAATCGCGGCGTCCGTGATGTCTGAGGCGTCCGTGCTAAGCACGACCGTCGCCCTTTCAATTACAACCGAAGCCTGGGATTCGCGCAGCAACTCGATCAGAACAGGCTGCGCCAGCTCGAAAAACCGGCCGCGCGCCTCTTCACCGCGCCGTGCCAGAAGGTCCAGCTTGGCGCGCTGACCCTCGCGATGGGACTGGACCTTTTCGTCAAACGC
Source organism: Ruegeria sp. CF4 (assembly GCF_056537345.1). Classification (NCBI taxonomy): domain Bacteria; kingdom Pseudomonadati; phylum Pseudomonadota; class Alphaproteobacteria; order Rhodobacterales; family Roseobacteraceae; genus Ruegeria; species Ruegeria sp. CF4. The sequence goes on from NZ_JBQFRJ010000001.1 coordinate 894,660, forward strand.
TTCTGCCAGGGGTCGAAACTCTTCAGCCGACAAAGACTTACGCTTTTCGGTCAGGTCTTTTTCTTCCTCGCTCAACTCAGAAACGATCCGCTCGTTCTCCTGAGCCAACAAGGCGCTCTCGGTCTCGATTTCACGAAATACCCGCTGACCAAAAGCGGATTCGGCGAAAAACCTTTCGCTGGAAATTGTCAGTACGCCGGTTTGAGGCACACCAAGCTGCTGTGCCCTTACGGGCAATACAGACAAAAAGACCAAAATACACAGGGCCCAAAAAGGGCCCTGCAATAACATTATGTTCCTGTTACGCATTCGGGATCAGAACTGAGCCTGAATGGTCAGGTCGAAGTTCCGCTCGTTATCGAACTCTTCCTTCTTGAGAGCCTTCGAGAAGTTGAAGCGCAGTGGACCAAAGGGCGTGGTCCACAGAACCGAAACGCCGATGACATGACGGATCGAACCGTTGGCACCCACAATATCAGATCCTGCAGTGTTCACGTTGTCAATGTTGTAGAGATTGCCAACGTCATAGAACACACCGCCCCGCAATCCCAATTCCTCGGGCAGGCCCAGCGGGAAGTCGGATTCGAAACGGGCTACCCAATAGTAGTTGCCCCCGATCGCGTCATCCTGGCCATTCGAGAGATCACGCGGGCCGAGACCAGCGGGCTCAAAGCCGCGGAACGTATTCGGACCCAGCACGAAACGGTCGATTGTTCTGCTGAAGTCGTCACCAGTCCAATTCAACGCCCCAAGTTCCAGACTGGCGCGAAGCACAACTTCTTCATTCCATACCCGCTTTTGCGCGATGGCGCGCGCGGTCGTCTGAATGAATTCGTTGTCACCACCAAGTCCGGCCGCATCCACACCAACCTCGAAAAGAACACCAGCTGTTGGATTCAGCCCGCCCAAACGGCTGTCATAGACATAAGACAGGCCAATCGAACTCGTGGTGCGTTTGCCTTGGGCAATTTCCGAGGCAATCACAGCACCGTTGGTTTCGTTGCTTTGCTGTGTCATCTCGCTGCGGTCCCACCCATAGCGCAGGCGCAGCGCCGAAAGCTCACCGATGGCATAGCTGATCTGAGGGTTGAAGAAGACCGTTTTGGTATCAAAGCTGGCAAAGCTCGAGTTCGTGGTAGAAAGCCCCAAACCCAAATCAAAGCGCAGCTTTCGGCCCAACAGATAAGGCTCGGTAAAGTTGATCGAGTATTCTTCCGAATCCTGCGCAGTCGACAGGGTCACACCCAAATTCTGACCACGTCCCAGAAAGTTGGATTCATTCAGACCAATTGCGATCCCGAAGCCATCTGTGGCCGAAAAACTACCACCAAGGCTCAGCGACCCGGTTGGTTGTTCTTCAACATCGACGTCAACAATAACCTGGCTGGGTGTCGATCCTTCACGTGTCTCCACATCCGCGACCGAGAAGAAGCCGAGTGCACGAATACGCTCAGCGCTCTGACGAATTTCACGGGGATTGAACGGGTCACCTTCGACCGTATCAAACTGGCGTCGAATTACGCGGTCCAGAGTGGTCGTATTGCCTTCGATATCGATCCGCTCCACGAAGATGCGCGGCCCGCGGGTCAGTACGAATTGCACGTCCAAGGTCAGATCTCGCGCGTTTCGCGTGATACGAGGCTCAACACGCAGGAAGTCGACGCCGTTCTTGATCCCCAGCCGCTCCATCCGAGCGATCGAGTTTTCCACCAGCGACGGCGAGTAGATAACGCCGGGTTTGATCTTCAACGCGTCTTGATAGACCGCAGGGTCCACACCCGGAATTTCGCTGACTGTGGAAATCTGGCCAAACGCGAAACGCTGGCCCTCCGTAATATTCATGACCAGGAAAAAGGCGTCACGTTCACGCGTAAATTCAACATTCGCGCTGTTGACCCGAAAATCGACATAGCCCCGCGACAGATAGAAATCGCGGATCACTTGCTTGTCGAACTCGATACGGTCCGCGATGAAAGTGTCTCCACGCAGGAACGTACGAAGGAAGTTCGCCTGCTTGGTTTCGAGCACACGGCGTAGACGACGGTCCGAATAGGCCCGGTTGCCCACGAAGCTTACGCGCTCCACCTCGATGGTCGTGCCTTCGGCAACCTCAAAAACCAGATCGACCCGATTGTCGCTCCGGCGAATGATGCGCGGGATAACAGTGGCCGACACCCGGCCTTGCGAGGAATAGATCTGAGCGATCAGCTCGGCATCCGCTTCGGCCACCTGCGGTGTGAAAACGCGCCGCGTCTCGGATGAAATCGCGTCCAGTAGAACATCGTCTTTAACACGGCGGTTACCTTCGATGCTGATCTGGTTGATTGTCGGGTATTCTTCGACCTCGATAACCAGGGTATTGCCACGCGGTGTCAGCTCGACTGTCTCAAAAACACCACTGTCAAGCAAACGCTGGAAGGCGTCATTCAGCTCTCCAGCGCTTACCGTCTGTCCCGGCTCGATTCCCGTCCGGGCGATGATGGTCGAGGTTTCGATACGGCGATTGCCTTCAACATCGAAGCTGTTGATCGTGTAAGACTGCGCCTGTGCCGGCTGCGGCAATACCAGTAAACCCGGTATAGCAAAGAAGAAAAAGAACGTTAGTGCCTGCCACAAAATATTGTTTTGCCGCCCGCGAGAGCCGCAGTATGTGCCCGTGCCTCTGCTGTCAGTCATTTTTGTCACTACCCAGAATTTTCAGACTTTAGCTGCTGAGTAGCCCGATTGTGGCATCATGTCAAAAGCGCAAAACGTAAAAAACGGCCCGCAGGCCGTTCCAAGATGTCACAGTGATGCAGAAAGAATCACAGTCCGACGAGATACCCGCCAACCGCCAGCGCCAATGCGGTGACTCCAAAGCTGAGCAGCACATCCCAGTTCAACAGAAACAGATAGCTGAAACTCTGATACGATTTCTGCAGTGTCTTGGTCATAGCCCTTGAGCCCATTCTTTAAAATGCACCCAAGAGCATAGGGCCGAAATGAGGCAATTTTGCGTCCGAACCGTGCCGTGCCTGCCTTAATCAGCAGAACAGGTCATTGCTGACCGAAAAGATCATCAACGACAGGATCAACGTTACTCCGATACCCATCAGAACACGCAGTGCCTTGTCGCTGGGCGGTTTACCAGACACCGCTTCATAGGCGTAGAACAACAGATGTCCACCATCCAGCGCCGGGATCGGGAAAAGATTCAAAAGGCCTACCGCAGTGGACAACACAGCGATGAAAAAGATGAAGCTTTGCGTACCCTGGCTGGCCATCGCCCCCGATACTTCAGCAATCCCAATTGGCCCGGAAATGTTGCAGGTGCTGATGGCCCCCGTAATCATATGCCATATGCCGGAAAGCGAGCCTTCGATGATACGCCCTGTCTGAGCGACACCACCTTTTAACGAGTCCCAAACTCCGGCCGGAACCTTCTCGGGTTCAATCATCATGCCGCCGACGATGCCAATACGCCAATGGGTGACAAATCCGCCTTCCGGTTTTGGTTCGTCCGTCCGGCGCGGGGCCAGAGCGAACTCCAGATCTGCGCCGTCGCGCCAGACCGTCAGCAACAAAGCCCGACCATCCGAGCCTTCGACATGCTCCTTCAGTTGGTCGAAGGCAAAGATCGGATCACCATCAACAGCCGTGATGACATCGCCTGACTGCAGCTGGATATCCATGGCTGCGCTGCGTGGCGCAACTTGTTGAATCAAAGGTGGGAACAGCCATGGACCTTGAACGTCAATCGTCTCACCATCACGGATGACCGTATAGTCCAACTCCGGCAGTACCGGCAAGGCGTCGATAAAGTCCGACCAGTTGTTCTCGTCGTCGAAATCCGGGGTTTGCAGCCCTGCGATGGCGATGATTTCATCGCCCTCCTGCAAACCTTGCGCCGTCCCGGGAAGCGGTTGCAGTGCACCAACCGTAAGTGGTTCACGCGACACACCGTTCGACCAGAAAACCAGGCCAAACACCAAAATCGACATCGCGAAATTAAAGATCGGCCCGGCCGCCACGGTCGCTGCGCGCGCCCAGAGCGGGGCACCATGCATCGTGCGACGCAGTTCTTCCGGGCTTTGATGGGCGATGTCGGCCATCGTTTCTTCATCTTTGCCCGAAGCGGCATTCGCATCGCCCAGGAACTTTACGTAGCCCCCGAACGGAAGCAGCGCGATTTGCCAGCGGGTGCCGCGCTTATCGATGCGGCTCCAAAGCACCGGACCAAACCCGATCGAAAACACTTCGGCATGAATGCCTGACCAGCGGCCAACAATATAGTGCCCGTATTCATGCACGGCTACGATCGCTGAAAGCGCCACAACAAAGGCCAGGATCGTATAGAGAAGATTGCCGAATTGCGGGATCAGAGAGAGTATGTCCAAAGGTGTTTATCCTGTTCGTTGCAATACGGTTTCATCGACCCATTGCCGTGTCAGATGGTCCGTTTGCTGCACATTATCAAGTGTCAAAGGGGCATCAATAAGGCCGTCCGAGGCCTCATATCGATCAAGCACTGAAGCCACTGCATCTGCCATATCCAAGAACCCGATCCGGCGCGCAATGAAATGATCCAGAGCACGTTCCTTGGCCGCGTTGAAGATTGCGCCGGACAGGCCACCGCGTGCCATTACCTCTCGCGCAAGCCGCAGGGCGGGATAACGCGTCTCGTCCGGCGCCACAAAGCGCAATTGTCCAAGTTTGGCGAGGTCCAACCGTTCTACCGGTAATTCGCGCCGTTCAGGCCAATGAAGCGCATATCCGATTGCATGTCGCATATCCGGTGCTCCGAGATGTGCCATCAACGCACCGTCCTGAAACCCAACCAGTGCGTGGACGATTGATTCAGGATGAACTAGCACTTCAATTCGGGAAGGGTCGATTCCAAAATATTCTTTGGTCTCTATGACTTCTAGCGCTTTATTGAACATCGAAGCGCTGTCGATCGTGATCCTTTGACCCATATCCCAATTAGGGTGACTCGAGGCTTGTTCGACCGTGGCATGAGCCAGATCAGCCAATGGCCAATCTCGGAATGCCCCGCCACTGGCCGTTATGATAACCCGCTCGACGCAGTTGATGTCCTCGCCCACAAGGGCCTGAAACACCGCCGAATGTTCGCTGTCGACGGGCAACAGCTTTGCGCCGTGTGCTCGCGCAGTGTCCAGAACCAGTGAACCCGCGCAGACCAGCGTCTCTTTGTTGGCCAGCGCGAGTGTCGCGCCCTGTTTCAGCGCTTCGATCCCCGGAGCCAGCCCTGCTGCGCCAACGATGGCCGACATGACCCAATCCGCCGGGCGCGTGCCTGCCTCAATCAAAGCCGCCTGCCCCGCAGCAGCCTGAACGCCGCTTCCAGCCAGAGCGTCACGCAGATCATCCAACCGATCTTCGAATGCGGTCACCGCGATATCGGCGCGCAGGCGTATGGCATCCTGCGCCAACTGGGCGATGTTACCAGCACCGGTCAGCGCCACCACCTTGTAGGCGTCGGGATGTCGTGCGATCAGATCAATGGTGTTCTGCCCTATCGATCCGGTCGCCCCGAATATCGATACTCTGCGCATCACATGCCTCCGGGTGCGTATATCAGCCCTGCAATCAACACAAAGACCGCTGCGCCCATCATTCCATCAAAACGATCCAGGAACCCTCCGTGCCCCGGGATCAGGTTCGAGCTGTCTTTGACCCCGAGCTTACGCTTCACGGCGCTTTCGACGATGTCGCCGGCCTGGCTGGCCATAGAAGCAAGCACCGATACCAGAACGAAAGCTGCCCCAAAGCCCACATAAGCGGCGAAGATAACCCCGACCAACGCGGCAGCCAGCCAGCCTCCGACCGTACCCGACCACGTCTTCTTGGGGCTTACCTTTGGCCAGAACTTAGGTCCACCCAGCGTTTTGCCTACAAAATATCCCGCGACGTCGGTGGCGACCACGATCAGGATCAGCCAAACCATCCAGCCGAACCCCATATTTTCTCGGATCGAGATGAAGCCCAACCCTGAGGCCGCAATCCAGAACGCAAACATAACATAAAGTCCGCGCGCGCGGCTGACCTGCCCCGCCCCAACCAGAGCTGGAGCCAGCAGGAAAGGAAGTTTGTAAAGCGGGGGCAAATGATAACTCAGGATAACGGCAACGCCTGTCAAGATCGCAAGCTGAATGGCGACGCCTTTGCGGTCGGGGTCCACCATACGCACCAGTTCCCAGGTCATCAGACCACAGGCTGCAGCAATGAATACCTCGAACCACAATCCGCCCAGCCAGACTTCGATCGCGCCGACGATGACGAGAACCGCAGCCGACAGGACCCGGGTGGTCAGATCAGACCATCGGCCATCAGTCATGCTGGAACCGCTCCAAACCTCCGCTCGCGCGCGCCATAACTGCGGCACAGGCGCTCGAGCTCGGCGGCGGTGAAATCGGGCCACAGCGTATCGATGAATTCATATTCGGAATAGGCGGATTGCCAGAGCAGAAAGTTTGAAATCCGCGCCTCGCCACTGGTCCTGATCACAAGATCCGGATCCGGAAGTACGCGCGTATCCAGATATTTAGGCAGGGTTTCCTCATCCACGTCTTCGGGCCGCAGGCGCCCCTCAGCCACATCACGAGCCAGACGTTTGGTTGCGCGAGCCACCTCATCACGCCCGCCGTAGTTAAGGGCTACGGTCAGATGAACCAGCTCGTTATCCTGCGTCTCTCGCTCTAGCGTGTCCATCAACTCAATCAGCTTCGCGTCCAGACGCACACGATCGCCGATGAACCGCACTCGGATACCATTATCCTTCAACGTCTTGGTTTCTTTGACGATATACCGCCGAAACAAGCTCATCAGACCAGCAACTTCGACCTGCGTGCGTTTCCAGTTTTCCGTCGAAAAGGCGAATATCGTGAGGTATTTGATCCCCAGCCCAGGACAGGCCTCAACCACCTCACGCACACGGCGCGCGCCCGCGTGATGGCCAAACAACCTGGGCCGCCCGCGCGCCTGCGCCCAGCGGCCATTTCCGTCCATGATGATGGCCACATGGCGCGGCCCTGTATCGAGGGCGGTATGGGGATCTTTCGGCATGTCTCGCGCTCAGACCTGCATGATCTCGGCTTGCTTTGTCTCAAGCGCATCATCAACGGCTTTGATCATCATGTCGGTCAGGTCCTGCACCTCGGCTTCCCAGAGCTTCTGGTCATCCTCAGACAGGCCATCGGCTTTGCCCTTCTTGATCTGATCCATGCCATCGCGCCGAACATTACGGATCGAAACCCGCGCGCTTTCTGCATATTGTCCTGCAACCTTGCCCAGCTCTCGGCGGCGTTCTTCGTTCAATTCTGGGATCGGCAGCATGATGATCGTGCCGTTCAGTTGAGGGTTGATCCCCAACCCACTCTCACGGATTGCCTTTTCAACCTTTCCCACAAGCGACTTGTCCCAGACATTGACCGTCACCATTCGCGGCTCGGGCACGTTCACTGTCCCCACCTGATTGATCGGCGTCATCGAGCCATAGGCGTCAACCATCACCGGTTCGAGCATTGAGGCCGAGGCCCGCCCTGTCCGAAGCGATGCGAATTCGGTTTTGAGGTTTGTCATAGCGCCGTCCATGCGGCGTTTCAGATCATCGGTGTCCAGGTCAAAATCATCAGACATGCTGCTCACTCCCCGTCTTCAGGTGCTGTTCGGATGGGTCTTAAGCCATCACAAATGGGATGTATAGCAATCATGGGCAGGAATTGTGGCAATGACCAGAACTGTTTCTGGTATCTTCTGCACAATCACAACGACAAAGCCGGTCGGATAGCGTACCCGACCAGCTTCAGACCTCATGCTGATCAGCTGTTAACGTCGACCACGACGCGCCCTTTGACCTGTCCGTTCAAAATATCTGCCCCCAATGCGGGCAGATCTGACAATGTTGCCGGATGCACCATGGCTTCAAGCTTATCCATCGGCAAATCGGTTGCGATGCGCTGCCAGGCCCGCACGCGGTTTTCATATGGCTGCATGACGCTGTCGATCCCAAGCAAGTTGACCCCACGCAGAAGGAACGGAATCACGGTCGCGGGCAAAGCAGCCCCTCCGGCAAGGCCAACAGCCGCAACCGAGGCACCATACTTCATCTGCCCCAGAACCCGAGCCAACATTGCACCACCAACGGCATCCACACAGCCAGACCAAGTTTCACTCTCCAATGGGCGCTTGGTGGTTTCGTTCAACTCATCCCGAGGCACAATTGTCGTCGCCCCCAGCGAGGTCAGATACTCTGCTGTCTCGGGGCGCCCTGTGACAGCGGCAACTTCATAGCCAAGATGCGCTAATATCGCAGTCGCGACCGAGCCTACGCCGCCGGCGGCCCCCGTCACCAGCACCGGGCCATGCCCCGACTCCAAGCCATGATCTTCAAGCGCCATAACGGCCAACATCGCGGTGAACCCGGCGGTCCCAACCGCCATCGCCTGACGTGCTGACAGACCTTCTGGCAGAGGTACAAGCCAATCTGCGCGCGCGTTGGCTTTTTGGGAATAGCCACCCCAATGCGCCTCGCCTACGCGCCATCCGGTCAGCACAACCTTGTCACCGGGTTTGTACCGCTCGTCTGAAGACGCCTCGACCGTCCCCGCATAGTCGATCCCTGGAATATGAGGGTAGCTGCGCACCAGTCCGCCCCCTTTGGGCGACATACACAGACCATCCTTGTAATTCACGGTCGAATAGTCGACAGCAACCGTCACCTCGCCCGCAGGCAAGTCATCCACGTTGATCTGCTTGACCGACGCGCTCGCCAGACCGCTCTCTTCATCCTTGTCCATGACCAATGCGTTAAACATCTGATATCCTTTCTGTTTCAAACGACCAGATCCGCTTCTTCATCTGGCCCAAAATACCCCGGGGGAGTCGCGCAGCGACGGGGGCAGAGCCCCCTTCCCCGATCAAATCCAGAACCCGTCCTTCACGACCGCGCTTCGCTGCCCGTCGGGCGTCTCTACCTCCAGCGCGGTGCCCGGATCCCAATGGCTCAACCGCAGCATTCCAATCGAGACATTGACCTGAAAATCCGGCGACCACGCGGCCGAGGTCACTTGCCCAACAGGCTTGCCGCCACCGTAGACAGGCCAGGGCCGATCGCATGGCGGGACAGTATCCCCGGAAATCTCAATCGGTCTGATCTGCTGCACAGGACCCTCTTTGGCGACACGCAGCAAAGCATCGCGCCCGACGCAACCGATAGCTGTGTGAGTGTTACAGAACTTGCCAAGACCGCATTCATGCGGAGTGTTGTCGTCGGTCATGTCGTTGCCGTAAGACAGCAAACCGCCCTCAATCCGTTCGATCAGGTTCGGGCAACCGGCGCGCACGTTCAGGTCTTCACCTGCGGCGAACAGAGCATTCCAAAGTGGCATGCCGACATCTCCGCCCTCGACGTAAATCTCGAACCCGCCTTGTTTTGAATAGCCCGACCGCGCAACGGCCAGATCGCGTCCTTCAAACTGGAACATATCGAATTTGAAGAACCGAATGTCGCGCACGCGGTCGCCGAACACCCGTGCCATCAGATCATCGGCTTTCGGTCCTTGTACCGCCAGCGGAGAGACATCCGGCTCATCTACCAGAACATCCAGACGATAGCCGTTGGCTAATCCTTTCACCCAAAGCAGCAAATCGCTGTCGGCGATCGAGATCCACCACCGGTCGTCCGATAGTTTTACTGCAACCGGATCATTCAGCATACCGCCCGTTTCATCCACGATCGGCACATAGAAACACTGACCGGGCAGCATTCCGCGCAGATCGCGCGGTGTCAGCATCTGCATCAGACGGGCTGCATCAGGCCCCCGCAGCTCGACCTGGCGTTCGCATGAGACGTCCCAGACCTGCACATGGGATTTGAGATGCCGGTAGTCTGCCTCGACGCTTTCGAAAACCGTGGGCAGTAACATACGATTATAGACGGTGTATCCCTTGACCCCCGCCGCCTCGACACCCTCAGAGAAGGGCGTGCGACGCAGTCGGCGAGAAAGTGAGATTTGAGCCATTCATGCCTCCTCAGGCAACACCAGCATTGATGCCAATCACTTTGGGCTGAAACGCCCGCGTGACTTACTTGGGTCCATGCCAGTCAATCGGACAAATTTCGGCGGATTTGCCACCGAAATCCCAGACACGACCATAGTCGCGCACCTTGGATTTGGTGCCCTTCGCCACGATGATATCTGGCCCCATCCAGTATTTCGAGTTCGAGACCATCACCGGATGCTCCGGGTCCTTGCCTGCCAGCATCTCAATCTCGCCTTGAATCTTGCGCCCGATCACAATGCGCCGCTTGGTGCCGTCACGCTCGATCACAACCGGAGCACGCTCTGCCCCGATGATCTCGCTGACCAGCATAGTGAACAGACCCGTTGTGCCACCTGCCTGACCGCTGAAGATCTGCAGAAGACCGTTATAGGCTTTGCCGCTGGCGCGTTCGTCGACATAGGCCGCGACCTTCCACTGACCTTCGCCCATACGGCCCGGGATATCGACCAGCAGGCCCACATTCAGGCCTGACAGGTCTTCGCCCTCATAATGACCTTCATCGATGATGATGCCCATCCAGGCATGGCAGTGCCCTTCTGTCGGAGGGTGCGCCCCAAGCGATACAACGCAGGGGCAGAACACATCGCAGGAACAGTTCAGGATCAGCTCACCTTTGATGGCCCAGTCCGTCGGGCTCATCCCGCGGCGCTTGGGATTTGGCATCCGGCTGTCGATCCGTTGACTGATCGGCAGTTTGTCCGATTCCGGTTTTCTGTTTTTTGCCATCGGCTTATCCTCCGTATGCAATGTGATACGCCAGCAGTCCAAAACCGCCCGCAATCAGCGCGAACCCCAAGGGGCGCGTTACCGCGTGCCCGATCTGAGGAAGTTTCTCCAACACCATGAACAGGGTCGCGAGACCCATCCACAACAGGCTCATAATCCCACCAACAAAGCCGAGCGCCATGAACCCCCAACAGCATCCGACGCAGAACGAGCCCAGCCCCAAGCCCATTCGCAGACCGCCGGTGAAACCCGTCTTCCAGTGCCCAAGAAAATAGGTCATCGGGGCGTGGCAAACCCCATGGCAGACCTCTTTCACGCGGGTGAACTGGAATGCGCCAACCGCGATCAGCAGCCCAGCTGCCAAATAGGGTGATTTGGCGATACCCAGCATGTCAACCGCGCCACCAAACAGCAGAGCCAGCTGCAGACCGGTGATCAGGGCCGCGAAACCGACCCAAACAATGAAGTAACCGCTCAGAACGCCCAGCCACCCTGCCCGCGTTCCGTTTGCACTGCGGATCAGGTCGTCATAGCTGCGCAGGGTGGGCACAAGCGTTGGTAGCATCATCGCCGCCATCATGATGGCCCACATCCAGAACAGCGGGCCAAACTCGGCCATGGGCATATACATGTCCATCCGCGGATCCATCGCGGCCATGGATTGTCCCATCGGGCCCGGTCTGCCGATCCAGTCCAGATCCATATCGCGGCTCATGCTGAACATCATCCACCACGCCCAAAGGATCGTGATGTAGAAGCCCAACCAAAGCGCGCTGCGGAAAACTGAGCGACTCACTTGCCCCTCCCGACTCAACTCTCTTGCTTTTCAAATGTCAGACTTTTAAATGTCAGACAAATGAAAATTCTCGAATCCGCATAAACACCATGAAAATCGACCCGCGAAACCCTGCTGATCTGTCGGCCCAAATTGCCCAGGCAATCCGGGACGCGATCGTTTCTGGCCGGTTGATTGTGGATGAGCGGTTGCCCTCCGAATCCGAGCTCGCTGATCAGTTTCAGGTCTCGCGCCCGACTGTTCGTGAGGCATTGAAGCGGCTTGCCGCACAGTCTCTGATCCGCACGCAACGCGGGGCATCGGGTGGTGCATTCGTGAACAGGCTGAACTTTGAGGATGCTTATTCTCAGCAGATTACGACCTCAACCTTGCTACTGTCGATGAACGCAGTCAGCTTTGATACCGCTTGCGAGGCCCGCTATGCGCTAGAACGCGCCTGTGCCTCGCTTTCGGCGCAGCGTCGCACAGCCGATCAACTGGCCACGATGCGGGCTGAAATCTTTCGGCAATCGCAACCGGGTTTGACGGATGAGGCATTTTGCGCCTCTGACGTGGCCTTTCACCGCGCGCTGGTCGATGGCGCGGGCAATCCGGTTTTGTCCTACCAACTTGCTGGGGCTGTCGAAGCAATGCAGCCCCTGATGAACATGATTACCTTTACAGCTCGGTCGCGCGAAGAGATCATCGCGCTGCACACCGACATCGCCGATGGGCTGGAGGCAGGCGATGCGGCGACCGTGGATGCCGCGCTGATCAAACTGGAAAGCTATACGAGACAACTGGCGCAAGATGTCGCCGAACAGCGGCGCAAACCCGCATAAGAACGAAACCAACGAGGACCCCGAGCAGGCAGCATGACATCCGGCGACAAGACCGGAACTCTCACTATGAATTGAATATCAATGACTTACGGGAGGAAGTTATGAACCAAAGACCGGACCCAACCTTTTACCCATCGGCCAAACTGGCAATGGAGGGCCCAACCGAGACGTTGGCCTTCACGTTGATGCTCAGCCCCGATTTTTCGCAACCTGACGGGCTGGCCGTGGTGAATGTCGATCCGACATCGGATGACTATGGCAAGATCGTTCATCAGGTGATCATGCCGGAAAAAGGGGATGAATTTCATCACTTTGGCTGGAACGCCTGTTCATCAGCACTGTCACCGCTCAGCGGCCATGCATTTCTGGAACGCCGCTATCTGATCATTCCCGGCATCCGGTCTAGCCGCATCTACATCATCGATGTAAAAAACCCACTGGAAGCCAAGATCCACAAGATCATCGAGCCCGAGGAAGTCTTTGCCAAAACAGGCTATTCCCGGCCTCACACGATCCATTGCGGACCCGAAGGTATCTATGTCAGCACGCTTGGCGGCGGTGGAGAAGACGGAACCGATGGCCCTCCGGGTATTTTCATCATGGATTGTGAGAGTTTCGAGATCATCGGACGGTACGAGATCGAACGCGGCGTGCAGGACAAACATTATGATTTCTGGTGGAACCTGCCGCGCGACTACATGGTCAGCTCGGAATGGGGCCTGCCGCCGCAATTCGAGAACGGGTTGGTGGCTGAGGATCTATTGTCGAACAAATACGGCCACAGTATCCACTTCTGGAATCTGAGAAACCGCACCAACATCCAGACCATTGATCTGGGCGAAAACCATCAGATGGCGCTGGAAATCCGGCCTGCGCATGACCCGGTCAAGCAACACGGGTTCTGTGGCGTTGTTGTGGACACAACGAACTTGCAGGGGGCAATTTTCACTTGGTGGCGCAACGATGATGGTACGTTTGAAGCCAAGAAAACCATCACCATCGACCCGCAACCCGCTGATCCGGATGACTTGCCGGAACTGCTGAAAGGTTTTGCGGCCGTGCCGCCTCTGGTCACGGATATCGACCTCAGCCTCGACGACAAATACCTCTACGTCGCCTGTTGGGGCACCGGAGAAATGCATCAATATGATGTGTCAGACCCGACGAACCCTACGCTTGCGGGTAAGGTTGAAATCGGCGGGATCGTGAAGAAAACGAAACATCCCAACGGTCAGACCTTCGGCTACGGCCCGCAGATGGTGGAGATCAGTCGTGATGGCAAGCGCGTCTACTGGACGAATTCGCTCTACTCCACCTGGGACGATCAGTTCTATCCCGAAGAAGGAGGGGCGGCGATGGTCAAGGCGGATGTTGGTGAAAACGGTGGCCTAACGCTTGATCCCAAGTTCTGGGTCGAGTTCCCAAAAGGCTATCGCAGCCACCAGATTCGTCTTGAGGGTGGGGACTGCTCGACTGACAGCTTCTGCTACCCTTCAGTCTGACTTGGAGGTTCTGATGACATCAACGGCTGGCCTTTGGCTGGCCGTTGTTCTCAGTGGTGCCTATCACGGATTGAACCCCGGGATGGGTTGGCCTCTGGCCGTATCGTCCGCCCTGATGGAGCAACGGCAATCCGCCCTCTGGCGCGCCCTTGCTGCGCTTGCCGGAGGACATTTTCTGGCCATGCTGGGCGTCCTTTTGCCCTTCGCATTGATGGCCGTACTGGTTGATTACCAACGCGAAATCCGGATCGGCGCCGCCCTGATCGTGATCGCGATGGGGGCTTATATCGCCATCATCCGGCGCCATCCTCGCATGCTGTCCCGCATCCCGCCCGGCAGGCTGGCGCTCTGGTCCTTTCTGGTGGCGCTGGCCCACGGGGCTGCGCTGATGTTGGTGCCAATATATCTGGGCCTTTGCGGGCTGGATGAGCTGGATGCGGGCCATCGGGCAGTGTCTGAAATCATGACTACGAACGGGATACTGGTGCTTGCCGTTGCCGCGCTGCATACCGCTGCGATGGTACTTGGCGGGGGCATTCTGGCCTTTGCCGTCTATCGCTGGCTTGGCCTGCAATTCCTGTCGCGCAGTTGGTTCAATCTGGAACTGGTCTGGGCGCTGAGCCTGATTCTGGTCGGTGGTCTGGGACTGTGGTCGGCGATCTGATCAAATCCCATTTCTGTAAGGCCTTGTATCTTGGACAAAAACCGGTTTTGTCTGCCACCAAGACAGTCAGGAGGCATCGAGATGCAAAACAGCGCACGCCCAACCGAAATCCTTCGTCAAGGTCGATTGGAGCAATGGCAGGCGGCCACAACTCATGCCTTCACTCGCGATCTCGCAGCGGGCACCCTGCCCGCTGACAAGATGCGCTGGTATCTGCAACAGGATTATCAGTTCGTCGATGGTTTAGTACGTCTTCTGGCCAGCGCGATTGCGCATGCACCTAGCCTTGCAGACAGTGTGCCCGCGGCGCAATTCCTTGCGGTGATCACCGGGCCAGAAAACACCTATTTCTTGCGCGCGATGGAGGCTCTGGATACGGCGCCCATCGATCAGCCTGCGCCTGCGACATTGGCCTTCCAACAACTGATGGCCGAAGCCGCCGCATCGGGCCGGTATGAGAACATGCTGGCGGTTCTGGTGGTCGCCGAATGGGTCTACCTCAGTTGGGCCACCCCGGTGAACCCACCAGCCCCGGACCTGCCGTTCTGGTTTGGCGAATGGATTACGCTACATGCAGGCGAAGGGTTCGAAGGTGTGGTCGCCTATTTGCGCGACCAATTGGACAAAATCTGGCTCACGCTGGATGCCGATGCGCAGGCTGAGGTGACGCGCCTGTTCCACCGCGCCGTCGAACTTGAACTGGAGTTCTTTGATGCCGCGTACGCGGCCTGACAGAGGGGAATAAGATGGTCTCGGCGTTGAACATTCTTGCCGCAGTTCTGACGATCGGATTCGGCGCATTTGGCTTTCTGGCCCCTGCGTTCACCGCGAATGCGCTGGATCTGGCCCCTACCAACAGTACGATGGGCCTTAGCGAGATGCGTGCCTCGGTTGGAGGCTTGTTTGTGGTTACAGGCATCGCGGTTCTGTGGCTGAACCATCCGATGGCTTATGTGATGCTGGGCGTGGTTTATGCAGGTGCTGCGCTTGGACGGTTCGTCTCGGTGGCACTGGACAACCCTCCGCTGATCAAAGCGCTGACATTCGGGGGAATCGAACTGGTTCTGGCCCTTTGGTTGATCCTCGCAAACATGAACAAGACGGCGTAAGTTATTGGCTTTATTGTGCGCTGCAATCTTCAATCTGAGTTTGCATCGGGCCTGATCCTCACCTATATAAGGTATGTCCTTCGGGACTATGGACATAAACGCGCTCGTAATAAGCGGATCGGACCCGGGGGCGGTACCCGGCGGCTCCACCAATAATCCTTCGTTTGGGGATCATGGGGCCGAAACAGGATCGACGAACGTCTAAAGGGGTTAGCTTTGTCTCGGCTGTCTGCCACCGTTATCGGCGAAACTAGTACAATTGCAAACGACAATCGTGCTCCGGTTGCAGTTGCTGCGTAAGCAGTAGCAAGACCGAAACTTAAGCCCTTGCGCCTAGCCGCGTAAGGCGGGGTTCGCAGGTACCTGGCAACAGAAACCTGCATTTTTTCCTCTTATGTCTGTTTCTTGCTCAGAACTCACCCGAGATTCAGAGTTTATTCACTTCTCTGTTTCATCCTTTCGTCGGATGACAGGAGGTCGAGATGTCGAAATCAGACAAGTTGCGCGCGTGGTATTCTGAGGTCTGGGAAAAGGGAAACATTGACGCCATCGACCAATTCTTTGCCCCGGATACACTGGCCGAGGGGCTGATCCCCGAGATGCAGGTTGGCGCGGATGATTTCAGGGATCTCGTAATGGCCTTTCGACATGTTCTTGGCGACATCTCGGTAGAGTTGCCAAAGATCATCGAAAACGGCGATTGGGTATCTGGTATTCTTCACGTTCGCACGTTCCGAGCTGATAATGGCGCTCCGCTTGAAGTGACCGGGCAAGTGATGGCGCGGTTCAAGGGTGATAAGATGGTCGAAGCCTACAATCAGTTTGACTTCATTTCGCTCTTTGAGCAGTTGGGGCAATTTCCTCAGGACACATTGCCCGTTTGCATGACAGGCCAAAGACTAGACTGGGCCTGAAGCACGCAACCGCACGCTTGACCGCAGCTGAGTTTCCGCGCTAGCAGAAAACGCGGGGTTGGCTTGCGAACACCCCATCAGATGGCAGATCAAGTTCGCATGTATCCGAACCACGAAGGAGACATGCGATGGCTGCCACCGGGTCACAGACACTGGCTCCGTCCATGTTGGAACTGGTCCGAGTGTTCGGCCGTATCGGCCTTTTGTCCTTTGGCGGCCCTGCAGCGCAGATTTCCCTGATGCATCAAGAGCTTGTCGAGCGGCGCGCGTGGCTCGACGAACAGACCTACCTGCGCGCTCTATCGTTGTGCATGCTGCTGCCGGGCCCCGAAGCGATGCAACTCGCCACCTATGCAGGTTGGCGGCTACGCGGCGTTGCCGGAGGTTTGGTCGCCGGCACCCTTTTCGTCCTGCCCGGCGCCTTTGTAATCGCGGTTCTGGTCGCGCTTTATGCCGCGTATGGCACGCTCCCGCTGGTGCAAGCCGGATTTCTGGGCGTGAAAGCAACGGTCATTATCATCGTCCTGAATGCGCTGCGAAATCTCTCGCGCAAAGCGCTGACAGATCGTGAACACCAAGTGATCGCCGTGCTCGGGTTTCTGGGTATATTCGTCTTCAACCTGCCCTTCCCCTTGATTATCCTGTGCGCAGCGCTCTGGGGATATGTCACATCGAAGGACACCGCGCCAGTTCCGACCGGGCCGCTCCCCGCAGCTTCCCATCCAATCCGAACCTGCATGATCTGGCTGCCCTTGTGGCTAGGTCCGCTGGTGCTTTTGGAACTGAGTGATCAGAATTTGCTCAGCGATCTTGGCTGGTTCTTCGCCAAGCTTGCCGTGGTCACGTTCGGCGGCGCCTATGCGGTTCTGGCGTATATGACTCAAACTGTAGTTGAGACATATCAATGGATCAGCACGGACCAAATGATCGATGCGCTGGGACTGGCTGAAACCACACCCGGGCCCTTGATACTGGTGACACAGTTCGTCGCCATGCTCAGCGGCCAAATTGCCGGGGGTACGGCCTTGGCGCTGGCGGCAGGCGCCGTCGCTCTCTGGGCGACTTTTGTACCGTGTTTCCTATGGATATTCCTTGCGGCTCCGCATCTGGAGAGAATCGCCGCTCGCCCACGCCTGGCAGCGGCGATGCACGGGATCACGGCTGCGGTTGTCGGAGTGATTCTCAACCTGTCCGTGTGGTTTGGTCTGAACGTGTTATTCGGCAATATCGTCGGATGGGCTTGGGGGCCGGTTTCTCTTCCCTTGCCTGACCCGAACACGCTGAATATCGATGCTTTGACCCTTACCTTGGCCGCTGGCATGTTGATTTTCCGTTTGAAATCCGGTTTAGCCACCACATTGTTCTTAATGGTTCTGGCCGGAATCGGATTGCACTTTTTGTAATCAATGCAGCCCAGCACGGCCTTTCGTTTCCGTCCAAATCCCTTATGCTGAGACCAACCACTTTCGAAGGATCAATCATGTCGCAAGACATCGACTACGGGAATTTGATGCACACGGCCATGCGCGGCCTGATCAAGACCGTCCTGACGGGCGTGTCTGAACATGGCCTGCCCGGTGCTCATCATTTCTTTATCACGTTCGACACGCGGCAAGAGGGTGTCGAACTGGCTGACTGGCTGCGTGAACGGTATCCGGACGAGATGACAATTGTCATGCAGCACTGGTTCGAGAATCTTGAGGTCGGAGAAAACGGGTTTTCGATCACTCTGAATTTTGGTGACGCGCCGGAACCGCTGTATATTCCATATCTTGCCATCAAGACCTTCGTGGACCCTTCGGTCGAGTTCGGCCTGCGTTTTGAAAGCCCCGAAGATGAGGACGAGGCGGATTACCAGCCTTCCGAAGCTCCGATGAAGGTGGATGTGGAAGAGCCCGAGCCACATCATGATGCCGATGTGGTCTCGTTGGACAGCTTCCGCAAATAAGCTGCTTCAAACCCCGCCTAGTGCGGGGTTCATTCTTTTTTCAGGAAAGTCTCAACCGAGCGTGATTTCACGCCGTTCCGAAACCTGGAAAATGACAGATCCAAACCACCTTCGGCGAGGGTGCGGTCGAACTGTTGCAATTCGTAATCGCCCGTCTCTCCGATAAACAACGAGAATACGGTTAGCGTATCACCCTCGATCCGGCCCCAGACAAAGGGCTCTCCCTTCATCGGGTCCAGCGGCACTTCGTGACCGAACACATTTCGCTTCATAGCAGCGGAATACACATCAGGACGTTCAGTTGTCTGGAAATCGACCGAGTATTTCCCCTCTTTGACCCGCCCATCTTCCTTATAAGTTGTCGTCGTCCAGCTGATATTGAAACCGCCCCGTATTTCCTGAATCGAAACGCTCATATCCCGGGGCATGGACCTACCATCAGAATCAACCACATCGGCTGAACCGACGTAATCCCCGACAAATGGTTTGATGGTGTTAGCCAAAGCATGCGGCGCCAGCAGCGCCAGGAAAGTCGTCACGACGAGGGCGAATATGATCCCGTATAGGGCCGATCCAAAAACTGTCACGCGCATAGCTGCCTCCGTCGCGAGTCTTCTTTCCATTCTAACTCTAGCCCGCCCGTGTACAATGGCACTGTTTTCGCTAACAGAAATTATTTGAGCGGGTGCCTCATCTATACCTTTGAACAGTCGATGTTTAAGGTGCGCGCAACTGGCCGATTGCGTCACGACACCGCTCGGGCTAAACGGCATACAACCGCATACCAGACGGAGTGACAGATGTCTCAGACCCGCACCGAATCCGACAGCTTTGGCCCGCTTGAGGTTCCTGCTGACAAGTATTGGGGCGCTCAAACGCAGCGTTCGATCATGAACTTTCCCATTGGTTGGGAAAAGCAACCCGTCGCCATCGTGCGTGCGCTGGGCGTGATCAAGAAAGCCTGCGCGATGGAAAACAAGGCCATCGGCAAGCTGGACGCCAATATCGCCGATGCAATCATTCAGGCCGCTGGTGAGGTGATCGAGGGCAAGTTCGACGACAACTTCCCGCTGGTCGTTTGGCAAACCGGATCCGGTACCCAGTCGAACATGAACTCGAATGAGGTCATTGCGAACCGCGCTATCGAAATTATGGGCGGCGTGATCGGCTCGAAAGACCCGGTGCATCCGAACGATCACTGCAACATGGGCCAGTCGTCGAACGACACCTTCCCCACCGCCATGCATATCGCCACTGCTGTCAGCGTGCGCGACGTGTTGCTGCCCGGCCTGACCAAATTTGCGGAGGCGCTTGAGAAAAAGGCCGCTGAGTTCGCTGGTATCATCAAGATTGGCCGCACACACACCCAAGATGCAACGCCGCTGACGCTGGAGCAGGAATTCGGAGCATATGCCCATCAGATCCGTCAGGGTATCGCTCGGGTCGAGGCCGCGATGCCTGGCATCTATGAGCTTGCTCAGGGCGGCACCGCCGTTGGCACCGGTCTGAACACCCATGGTGGCTGGGACGAAGCCGTCGCTGCCAATATGGCTGAAATCACCGGCCTGCCCTTCGTGACCGCTCCGAACAAATTCGAGGCTTTGGCGGCGCATGACGCCATGGTTTTCCTGTCGGGTGCTTTGGCGACCATCGCTGGTTCTTGCTACAAGATCGCCAATGACATCCGCCTATTGGGTTCTGGCCCGCGTTCGGGACTGGGTGAGCTAATCCTGCCCGAGAACGAGCCGGGTTCGTCAATCATGCCGGGCAAGGTCAACCCGACTCAAGCCGAGGCGCTGACGCAGGTGGCTGCCCACGTCATGGGTAATGATGCTGCAATCAAATTCGCGGGCTCACAGGGTCACTTCCAGTTGAATGTCTACAACCCGATGATGTCCTATAATCTGTTGCAATCGATCCAGTTGCTGGGTGATGCCACTGACAGCTTTACCGAGCGGATGTTGCTGGGCATTCAGGCCAACGAGCCGCGCATTGACAAGCTGATGAAGGAATCGCTGATGCTGGTCACTGCACTGGCTCCGACGATCGGTTACGACAACGCAACTACGGTCGCCAAGACCGCGCACAAGAACGGCACCACCCTCAAGGAAGAGGCGATTGCGCTGGGCTTTGTGGACGAAGCGACGTTTGACGCAGTCGTGCGTCCTGAACAGATGATCGGCCCGAAAGACTGATGGGTAAGCCGGTCAATCTGAACCGGTATCGAAAAGAAAAGGCGCGGGCCGACAAGAAGGCCCGTGCAGACCAAAACTCTGTGGCTTTCGGTCGAACCAAGGCCGAGAAAGAGGTGGTGAAGCTGCAGCAGGACAAGCTGAAGCGGGACCTCGACAATCACGAGCTGGATGAATGAGCGGCCGCCCGGTCAAACGCTCGCTGACCCTCAAAGGTCATCGCACATCAGTATCCCTTGAGGATGAATTCTGGCGGGCATTCCGTGACATAGCCGAAGAAAAAGATCAGGCAATCAACGCTCTGGCCGCCGAGATTGATGTAGAGCGTGATCCGGAAACCGGTCTCGCTTCGGCTATTCGGGTTTTTGTTCTTAATTGGTATCGAACCCGCGATTGACGCTTGTCACACACTTTCCAGAGCGTATAGCTTATGAAGGAACAAAAAGGGTACATTGTCATGAGCAAAACTGTTACCGGACCCGATGGCCAACCGCGCTGCGCCTGGTGTCAGGCCGCGCCCGAGTTCTTTAACTATCACGATGAAGAATGGGGCCATCCGGTTGCGGATGACCAGCGATTGTTCGAGAAACTGTGCCTCGAGAGTTTTCAGTCAGGCCTAAGCTGGCGGACGATCCTGAATAAGCGAGAGAACTTTCGCAAAGCCTTTAGTAACTTTGATTTCAACAAGATGGCTACGTTTTCTGAAGCAGATGTTGAACGTCTTCTGCAAGACAGTGGCATCATACGGCACCGTGGCAAGATCGAAGCGGTGATCAACAACGCCCGTCGCGCGCAAGAGTTGATCAAGGCCGAGGGCTCTCTCGCCGCTTATGTCTGGCGGTATGAGGCCGAAACGCCTCCGCCGCCGCAAACGGCATCAACCTCACCGGAATCCATCGCAATGTCGAAGGATCTGAAGAAACGGGGGTGGAAGTTCGTCGGCCCCACCACGGTCTTTGCCTTCATGCAGGCCATGGGTCTGGTCAATGACCACGCCGAAGGGTGCATCGGACGTAAAAAAGCGGCGCAGTTGCGCCGCTCTTTCACCAAACCTGTCTGAAGATCAGATCGAGGCGCGATAAATCTTTTCGATATTGCTGCCCAACGCGGCATTGAACTCTGCATCCGACTGCTGCTTGGACAGGCCTTCGGTTAGCGCGCGGGAGAATGAGGCGATCATCTTGCCGTTCTGATCCAGCAAATCACACGCTTGTTCGGTCGAATATCCGCCCGACAACGCGACCACGCGCAGAACACGCGGGTGATCTGCCAGCGCATCATAGAGGTTTACCTGACTCGGGATAGTCAGTTTCAGCATGACCTCCTGTCCCTCGGCCAGTTGATCGAGGTTTTTTAGGATCTCGGCTTTCAGAATATCCTCAGCCTCAGCTTTGGTTTCCGAGTGGATGTTCACCTCGGGCTCGACAATCGGCACCATGCCCGCATCTGTCACAACACGCGCCACTTCGAACTGTTGCGCGACAACCGCGGCGATACCTTCGGCGTTGGCCTCATGAATGACCGAACGCTCTTTGGTGCCGAATACGCCTTCTGCCTTGGCAAGCGTTTCGGCTAGACCCGGGATCGGTTTCATCATTTGAACGCCATTGGCCTGATCTTCAAGACCCTTGTCGATCTTCAGGAACGGCACGATCTGCTTGGCCGACCAAAGGTAATCCGCGACCTTCTTCCCATCAATTTCTTCACCAAGAGTCCGTTCGAACAGGATCGCACCGATCACCTTCTGACTGGTGAAGTCATCGGCCAGAATGATGCGCGCACGCATTTTCTGGATTTCACCGAACATTTCTTCGTCTGAGCTGTAGTCCGACGCCTCAACGCCATAAAGCGCCAGCGCCTTAGGTGTCGAACCCCCGCTTTGGTCCAGTGCTGCAATAAATCCTGCGCCTTCGGACATCTGTGCGCGCTGTTCTGCCTTGGACATAACTCATTCCCGTTCAATATGATTCCGTATTTGTCCTCCGCATACAGCAAGCCGTCGGACGATGGTAGTTTGTTAGCGCTCAACCAGCCGTAACCAAATACCGTCTTTCGAGCGGACCGTCAGATGCGCGACCGGTATGGGCGTTTTGCCCTCGATTGTTTCGAAGCGAAAACGCCGTAGCAGAATCGACAGGATCAGTGGGCCTTCAATCATGGCAAAGCCCGCACCTGTGCAGACCCGTGGCCCGGCGGAAAACGGGATATAAGCCTCTCGCAGGCATGTTCGACCATTTTCAGTGGCCCAACGAGCAGGATCGAAATCGTCGGGGTTGTCCCACAGGCGCTCCTGCCGGTGCAGGTGCCATGGGCTGATCACGATCTGCGCGCCCTTCGCAATATCCCGGTCGCGGAAGCGTTCCGGGCCTGTCGTCTCACGCACCATCATGGGTACAGGCGGGTAGAGTCGCAGCGCTTCACGAAACGCGTCTCGGCTGAGCCTCAGCTTCGACATCACGGCAAAATCGTCGATATTGACCGCCTGCGCCTCGTTTGCGACCTTCTCTTGCCAATCAGGATAAAGCGCCATGAGATAGAGCGTCCAAGCCAAGGCCGAAGCACTGGTTTCGTGCCCTGCAAGAAAGAAGATTGCCACCTGATCGATCATTTCTTCGGTGCCAAAACAAGCGCCTGTCTCCGGGTCGGGCGTCGTCATGATCTTCGTCGCGAGGTCATCCGGAGCGTTACCCGCAGAGATCGCGTTCGCACGTTCCGCTGTCAGACGACCAATCAGTGTCCGGATTTCCCGCGCCGTCTCCCGGGTTCGGCGCACATGAAACCGAGGCATCCAACGTGGCAGCGGAATAAACGCGGCCAGATTCAGCAGCGGTTGCGCACGTTGATAGGTGCGGAACTTGTCAAAAACCTGCGTTGCGACCTCATGCTCAATCGGGACCGAGAACAGGGTGCGAAAGATCACATCGGCAGCAACGTGGCTGGTGATCTCTTCGCATTCCACCACCTGACCGGCCTGCGCGGTCAATCTATCGACACAAGCCTGCGCCGCATCGACCATGGCCGGAAAACTGTCTTTCAGCCGCCCGCCCTCGAACGCCGGGTCGATGATCCGCCGCTGACGCTTCCATGTTTCTCCATTGGTCAGGAAAACCGATTGCCCCAACAACGGACGCAGCCCTTCGCTGATACGCTCGGATTTGGGGAAATCGTCTGGCCGGTCTTTCAACACGGTTCGGATCAGATCGGGCTGGTTGATCATGTAAGACCGAAAGAACGGCGTTTTGAATTCGGCCATCCAAGCGCGGTAGAGCCTTTGTGGCTGAGCTGACAACAGATCCTTTCGGAACAGGCGCATGTACTGCCAGAGAGATACCTTGTCGGGGCGCGCCTGTGGCTTCGGTGGTCTCATGCGCGCACCGAAGTGTATTTCGAGGTTGGTTTCTCGATACGTGATTGTGAGGGTGTGCGGTCCCTAAACCGGTTCGCCAAGGTCCTGGGGCCTGCGGTAATACGGAAATAGTCATAATCTCCGGGCCGATCGAATGCGCCGAGATATTGAAAATGCAGACGGAAGAATCGCCATCGTAACTGCTTCCAGCGTTCAGCGGACAGGGTCTGGGTGAAGGCGGCTGACAACACCAGAGGCCCGCGCTTCTGAGATGTCGCGACACCACTGACGGCAACCGGATCGCATAACGCGAATGCGCAGCCATCCCCCGGAGCTGAGACATCGACCCATGTCAGATCAGGGTGCTCTGATAGATAACGCAGGTCCGAACGTAACCCGCTGGCATCTGGCAGAAAGGACACCATCGGTACAACCTGCCCCAATGTCAGGAAAGATAATGCAGGACCGTCGCTTGGAATCTTCTGGCCCCGCAACAGCTCTGCCAGTACCGAGATACCCAGATGGGCTCCTGAACTGTGGCCTACAACCAGAACCTCATCCACATCGGCCTCAAGGGCGTCTGAGATCAGGTTGGAAAATTGCCTCAGCCGTTGTTTCATTTCTGGCGCATACGAGCCCCGCAGGCGCGCTGAATGCGCGTAGTCATGCATCAGGTAATAGGCAAACAACCGATTATCGAGCTTCCGAAACCAGAGCAGTAGCGCATAGGCGACCCCAATCGCAGGCAACAGTCCCCACCCCCCGATCAGTGGATGCAGCGCAGCGGACAGACCCCAGGTAAACCCCAGAGCGGCGATCAGTTGCAACAACAGCATACCGACGGGATAAAGCGCTGCGATCACCGGGCCTTTGCGCAACTGCATCAAGCGCCAAAGTGTTCCCGTCGAGATATAAATCCAAGCAGTGCGAGCAAGCTGCAGATAGGTCGCAGGGATTGAGCGCGCCATGCTCTGGCGCACGATATCGGACCATACCAGCACATCGACCACCGCCGCGACCGTGGCCCCTTCCTGTTCCGAATGTATCTGCCAACCATAAAGGTCATTCCCGGTTCGCCCGCGGATCGAGATTTCATATCCCGAAATCGCAGCCTGGGCCTGGCCTTCGGTGCGGTAAAGCTCACGATAGCGGCGCGGATGAATCGGGTCGTAGCCGGGAATATAGAACACCCGGCGTTTGCGCACTTCTGGATGGGGTTGTTGACTGCTCATTGACCCGGCCCTCTGCCGCGCAGATTAGCGCAGAGCGGCAAGCGGTGTAAGACCCGCCGTCGCGACATCCACGTTTAGCGCCAGAGGGTTAACCGAACGTGGCCAGAACCGGGAAAGTTTCCAGCAGCCACCAGCTGAATTCGGTGAACAGACCTGTAATCAGCATAATACCCACGAACAGCAGTAGCCCGCCCATCACCTTCTCAATAGTCGCCATATGCGGTTTGATCCGGTTCATCACAGCCATCGAGCGGTTCAGGAACATTGCCGCCAGCAGGAAAGGAATTCCCAAGCCCGCCGCATAAACACCCAGCAATAGGGTGCCCCGCGCAACCGAGGCTTCGGATGCAGCCAGCGATAGAATTGCACCCAGCTGAGGCCCAATGCAGGGCGTCCAGCCGAACGCAAAGGCAAGGCCAAGAATATAGGCACCGAAGACCGAACCACCGGAATCCCCGGTCTCAACCCGCGCTTCACGATCCAATAGTGGGATACGGAAGACGTTCAGAAAGTGCAGTCCGAAAACGATGACCACCGCACCTGAGAGCTTGGCGAAAAGCACCTGATTTTGCAGAACAAACGCCCCGAAGGCAGAAGCAGTAAAACCAAGCAGCAGGAAAACCGTCGAAAGACCCAAAACAAAGAACAGTGCCGACAGGGTCGCCTTGCGGCGTGCGCGCGCCTCGTCCTTCATCTCGTTGATCGAAACGCCGCTCATATATGCCAGATATGGTGGCACAATCGGCAACACACAGGGCGATAAAAAGCTGATCAAACCGCCGAGCATGGCGATGAACATGGCGGGCAGAAGCCCCGCGTCGATGATATCTATTCCGAACATGGAATAGCACATATGGTATCAGATCGATTTCGTCACGGGGCCATTCAGTCACATCCTCGTGGTTGCACGCTGGACAGCATCGCGCGTTGGAAATATCTCAATCCCATGACTGATGAGACCGAAACACTCGACGCGTTGGGGCTGTTGTGCCCGTTGCCCGTACTGAAAGCGCGAAAACGGCTGAAATCCCTACCCGCCGGAGGGTTGCTGCGCGTGCTTGCCGATGATCCGGCGGCCATCATCGACGTGCCGCATTTCTGCAGTGAGGCCGGGCATACGCTGGTTTCGCAGGGCACGACGAATGGATACCAGGTTTATCTGATCCAAAAATCCGGTTGATCAAAAAGAAAAAGGCGGACCTGATGGCCCGCCCTTTCGATCACTGCCCCAGTGACCACCAACCGCGCCTTTTCGGCTTGGCCGGGGTTGGCTCGGGCTCTTCCGCAACGGTTTCAAGAACAGGTTCCGGTGTTTCTTCCGCAGGAGCTTCCTCGGTCGCGACTTCCGGTTCAGGCTCAGCAACCTCGGCTGTTTCTGCCTCGGGGGCTGCTTCGGGTTCCGACACGTCGTCTGCGACGGCTTCTGGTTCCGGCTCCACTGCGGCGCTCTCAGTTGCCGCATCCTGCTCCTCAGCTGCCACTTCAGCAACCTCTGCCTGGGTCGGCTCAGGCTCCGAAGTGCTCTCTTCTGCGGCAGGCTGAACCTCCTCAGAAGCGTCCGCTTCGACCTCTTTCTTGCGACGACGCGGAGCACGGCGCTTCTTAGGCTTCTCAGCCTTCTCCGCCGCTTCGACAGCAGGCTCTTCTTCGACTGCTTTTTCCTCAGCGGCTGCATCGTCATTCGCAACATCCGACGCGACAGCATCATCCGCGTTGTCGTCCGAAGTCTCGGCGCCACCCTCTGCGGCCTCAGCATTGCCAGAGCTTTTCTTCCGACGCCGCCGACGCCGCTTGCGCTTGGGTTTTGCTTCTTCTTCGGACTGTACGTCGGTCTCTTCGACGGCTTCTTCCTCTTCCGAGGCATCCACCATGTCCATCAGCGAGGCATCAACCGAAACTACAGGTGCCGTCGCCTCAGGCACCACACGGCTGGCGGTCTTGAATTTCTCCATCGAGAAATCAGGGCTGACCAGATGCACGTCGCCCTCGATCCGAACCGACAGGCCATAGCGTGCCTCGATCTGCGCGATATGTTCGCGCTTCTGGTTCATCAGGAAGTTCGCAATGCTGACCGGGCAGCGCACCAGAACCTCACGCGAACGGCGGCGGGTGCCTTCCTCTTCGATCTGGCGCAGGATCGACAACGCCATGTTGTCGTCCGAACGGATCAGGCCGGTGCCATGACAGGCCGGGCACGGCTGTGTGGTGGCCTCGATCATGCCGGGGCGCAGACGCTGGCGGCTCATCTCAAGCAGGCCAAAGCCTGAAATCCGGCCCACCTGAATGCGTGCACGATCAGTCTTCAGTTTGTCTTTCAGTCGCTTCTCGACGGCCGCGTTGTTCTTGCGTTCGTCCATATCGATGAAATCGATGACGATAAGACCGGCCAAATCGCGCAGACGCAGCTGACGCGCAACCTCTTCAGCAGCTTCAAGATTGGTCTTGAGCGCGGTTTCCTCGATCGAACCTTCCTTGGTCGCCCGACCCGAGTTCACGTCAATCGCCACCAGCGCTTCGGTTACGCCGATCACGATATAGCCGCCAGATTTCAGCTGGACCGTCGGGTTGAACATCCCCGCCAGATAGCTTTCCACCTGGTAGCGTGCAAAGAGCGGCAGCGCGTCCTCATACCGTTTCACGTTCTTGGCGTGGGACGGCATGATCATCTTCATGAAGTCCTTGGCAATGCGGTAACCGCCCTCGCCTTCAACCAGAACCTCATCAATATCACGGTTGTACAGGTCGCGGATCGACCGTTTGATCAGATCGCCTTCCTCATAAATCTTCGCAGGCGCGATGGATTGCAGCGTCAGCTCGCGGATTTGCTCCCACATGCGCTGCAGGTATTCATAGTCGCGCTTGATTTCGGATTTCGTCCGCTTGGCCCCAGCCGTACGCACGATAAGACCCGCGCCGGTCGGTACGTCAATTTCAGCGGCAATATCCTTGAGTTTCTTCCGATCTGCCGCGTTGGTGATCTTGCGGCTAATCCCGCCGCCACGTGCCGTGTTTGGCATCAGCACACAATAGCGGCCAGCCAGCGACAAATAGGTGGTCAGCGCAGCACCTTTATTGCCACGCTCTTCCTTGACGACCTGCACCAGCAGAACCTGGCGCACTTTGATCACTTCCTGGATCTTGTAACGACGCGGGCGCGGCTTGCGCGGAGGACGAATGTCTTCGCTATCATCTTCATCCGCTACGGATTCGATTGAGTCGTCTTTCGACGCTGCATCGGTGCTTTTGCCTTCTGCCTCGTCATCTGCATCCGGATCGTCGTCAGAAACCTTTGCCTCTTCAACATCAGAATCGGCCTCGACCTCTTCCGAGGCGACATCCCCGGCTACTTCCTCTGCTTCGGCAGGAGCTTCTTCTTCCGCGTCAGCGGTCTCATCAACGGCCTCAGCAGACTGTTCTGCCTCTTCTGATGTGGCATCCTCTACCGGCGCTTCCTCAGCCGCAGGCTCGACACTATCGCTGGGCTCTTCTACCGGAGTTTCGGCAACAATCTCCATCGGCGATGTCCCCTCAGGCACATCGGCTTCTTCACTGTCATCCAGATCAATAGTTTCCATGCCAGTCGGCTCAGAGGAAACCTCCAGCGTCTCGACCGGATCGTCCGATTTCACATCGGCAGCTTTGGACCGCGAGCGCGACCGGCGCTTTTTCGGTTTTGCTTCTTCGGCCTCGTCGCGCGCCTTCATGGCCTCAGCATAGGCGCGCTCTTCCTCCATCAGCGCCTCGCGGTCAGCGACGGGGATCTGATAATAGTCCGGGTGAATTTCCGAGAAGGCCAGGAAACCATGACGATTTCCGCCATAATCCACAAAGGCCGCCTGCAGAGACGGCTCGACCCGAGTTACTTTTGCAAGATAGATGTTGCCAGCAAGCTGGCGTTTGTTTTCGGATTCAAAGTCAAATTCCTCAACCTTGTTTCCGTCGACCACCACAACGCGGGTTTCCTCCGCATGGGTGGCATCGATAAGCATTTTCTTAGCCATGTGTCCTTGGTGCACCGCGCCAAACGCGTTGTCCTGACCCGTCCAGGCGGACAGGCGCTTTTGGGGAGGTGTCTTGTACGGGCGATATCGGACGGCGCGCGGCAGGGTCTGGCGCATTGGCCCCCTGCCCGTATACTCAATCGTTGCGCGCGCGTCATCGCGGTTCTTCTCCGACAGGCGCGTCTCGACGCGGCCCGCCCATTTATTCCTTTCGCCCGCATTTACGGGCTCAGGCGTTCATCTGCCCCAACCAGGGCACAATCGGTCTGCCGTGCCGCGCGGGATCGATCCTCACCATCAGCTCAGCAGCGAAACTCAAAATAACGGGGCTTGCAGGCACAAATGCCCGGCCCGTCTGCTCACAATAAAAGCAGTCCTGTGGAAAAGACAATGGGCAAACTGCACGACACTGCCCTCAAGCGCCACTGGATCCCTTCATCTGGCCATAAATATCTCGGGGGTGAATTGAACCGAAGGCTCAAGAGGGGGCTGGCCCCCTCACGACCCTTACAAATAGTCCGAACGCTGCAGCCCGTATTTGGCCATCTTCTCGTTCAACGTCCGGCGCGGCAGGCAAAGCTCATCCATCACCGACGCGATTGAGCCCTTGTGACGCCGCATGGTATTATCGATCAGCATCCGTTCGAAGGCTTCGACATATTCCTTCAGCGGCTTGCCCTCAGTCGTCATTACCGGCTGCATTTCCTCATGATCGGACATCAGCAGCGAAGCAATCGTCCCCGAGCCGCGTCGTGACTGCAGCACAGCGCGTTCCGCGATGTTGATCAACTGACGCACGTTCCCCGGCCACGGTGCCTGCAACAGCTGTGCCGCCTCCTGAGCGCTGACCTGAGGTGAATCACAGCCGTATTCCTCGGCGAACTGCTCGCTCAAACGCGTGAACAACGTCAGAATGTCTTCACCGCGCTGACGCAAGGGCGGCATCGTGATGCGCAACGCCGCAAGGCGATAGAACAGGTCCGGTCGCAGAACATCCTCGGAGGTTTTGCCCGCTTCCTGCAGGTTCGAAATCGCCACGATCCGCGTTTCTGCAGGCGTCCCCTGCTCATTCATAACACTTAGCAAACGCGCCTGCAGCGTGTCACTCAGCGCTTCGACATCTTCGAGGACCAGCGTACCGCCACGCGCCTCTTCGATGGCAGGCAATTGGGTGTCCTCGGGCAACATCGGACCGAACAGGCGTTTCGACAACGCTTCCTCTTCCAGCGCAGCACAAGAGACCAACACAAATTTCTTTCCAGCGCGGCTGCCAACCGCGTGCAGCGCGTGGGCCACCAACGTTTTGCCGGTCCCGGTTTCCCCATCAATCAGGACATGGCCGTCCGCCTGCCCCAAATCCAGAATATCCTCGCGCAGCCGTTCCATGACTGGGCTAGCCCCGATCAGCTTGTTCATGATCTGCGTACCACCCGACAGCTCGCGCCGCAGGGCACGGTTGTCCAAAGTCAGACGCCGCGCATTACTGGCGCGTTTGGCCAGTTCAGACATCCGGTCAGGGTTGAAGGGCTTTTCGAGGAAATCGAACGCCCCGACGCGCATCGCCTCAACAGCCATAGGAACGTCGCCATGACCTGTGATCATGATCACCGGCAGCGTGCTGTCCGCCCCCATCAGCTTTTTCAGCAATTGAATGCCATCCATCCCAGGCATCTTGATGTCCGAGATCACGATTCCCGGATATTCGGGCCCGAGCACCTTGAGCGCATCCTCAGCGCTGGCGAAAGTTTCGGTGTCATATCCCGACAGAGCCAGCCATTGGCTGATCGACTGGCGCATGTCCTGTTCATCATCCACGATGGCGATTTTCATGGCCTGTGCCATAGTCATTTCCTTTATTCCGCGGCCTCAAGGCCGTCGCTTCCCAGAATGGGCAATTGCATCTCAAACACCGCGCCGCCCTGTTGGCCGTTGCGCGCGGTCAGCCGTCCGCCATGGTCGTTCACGATCCCGGACGAGATGGCAAGCCCCAGACCCACGCCGTCTCCTGGGCGCTTGGTCGTGTAGAACGGTTCAAACAGGTTCTCGATATCCTCGATCCCGTGACCATTGTCGCGCACGGTCAGTATGGCCGTGTCGCCCGCGGCGAGGATGATCTCGACATCCGGTTCCTGCACAGATTTGGTGGCGTCCAGCGCATTGCGCAAGAGATTGACCATAACCTGTTCGATCCGCATCCGATCTCCCATCACTATAACAGGTTCTTCGGGCAAAATCTGCGTGATCTTAACATGCCGCTGGCGCAGCTGCGGTTCCATCATCGATAGGCTTGATGCCAGCGCTTCGCCAAGGTTTACAGGCGAAAACGCATCCGCGCCCTTACGCGCATAGGATTTGAGCTGGCGCGTGATTGCCCCCATCCGTTCGATCAGCCCGTCGATGCGGCCAAAGCTGGCCAGCGCCTCTTCGGGCCGGTTCCGACGCAGCAACAGACGCGCGCCCGCAAGATAGGTTTTCATCGCAGCCAGCGGCTGGTTCAACTCGTGACTGACCGCCGCAGACATCTCACCGAGCGCCGCCAATTTCGAGCTTTGCGCAAGAGTTTGCTCGGCAACTTCCAGCGTCTTTTCAACGCGTTCCCGCTCAGCAATTTCCCGCTGCAGCCTTACGTTCAATGCGCGAAGCTCCGCCGACTCGCGTTGGAACAAAGTCATGCGTGACGTGGCCCTACGGCTGAGCGCATAGAAAGCCAGCGCCAGAAGAATCGCAAACGCCATGATTTCCAGCGCCAGAACGCTATTCACCTTCTCCCGTATCGAGGAATAGGTGGTAAACGACATCATCTGCCATCCTCGGAAGGGAATACGGGTCTCCATCCGCATCACCGCCTCGCCCTGCAGATACGCGTCGGGCGGCAACGCATTCCAGTCCGTTGTAGCTCGGATCGCGCGCTGTATCGCACTTTGCGGAGGTTGCCGCAGGATAGCGGTGCTTTCGTC
This sequence comes from Ruegeria sp. CF4, assembly GCF_056537345.1. Taxonomy (NCBI): domain Bacteria; kingdom Pseudomonadati; phylum Pseudomonadota; class Alphaproteobacteria; order Rhodobacterales; family Roseobacteraceae; genus Ruegeria; species Ruegeria sp. CF4. The sequence continues at coordinate 926,933 of NZ_JBQFRJ010000001.1, forward strand.
CAGACCACGCCATTGAGGTTCCGTCGAAAGAATAATTGTTCCGGTACTGTCCGTAACCATCACCGCATCCGAAATCCCGGCCCAGGCGCGTTCGAATTTTTGAAGGTCTACCTCAACCACGATCACGCCAAGGATTTCGGAATTGGCCTCGATCCGGCGCGAATAGGTAAAACTGTAACCGCCTGCTTCGCGCGGAATCACCGAAAATATGGTGGCGTTGGAGCGCATCGCGTCAATGAAATAAGGAGAACTGCGATGTCCCTCGCCCAGCCGATTCCGCTCGGTCGCCGCCCGTGTCAGCCCGTCCCGATCCAGCAGAAAGATTGAGGCCGCCCCGATCTCTTCAACAAAAGAGATCAGGCGTTGGCTGGACAACGTATAATCACTGGATTGAAGCGCCGAGATCAGCGTCGGGTCCCGCGCAAGCAATTGCGGCACAATCGAGTTGCGCCGCAGTTCACTCAGCAGGTTGCCGGAATACAGCGTCAGGCGCAGTTCGGCGCGGTTGCGTGTGGATTCCGTAAAGCGGTCGGTCAGAAGGCTGTTGGTGATCCATACCGTGGCGACGGTCGCAATCAGCAACAGGAAGACGGCAAGGCGCAGTCGCCAGCCCATAGGCGACCCGCGCAGCCGATTCAAAAATCCAGCGCTGTGTGGTTGATCTTCCGCACTCATCCTTTGACGCTACGCGTCCCGACCGATCACCTCAAGTCACGCTGGTGCCAGCACCCCTGCCAATGCGCGGAAGAGCGCCGTCCCATCGGTGCCTCCGTGGCCTGAATCCGCCGCCCTTTCAGGATGCGGCATCATCCCCAACACGCGACGGTTGTTTGACAAAATGCCTGCGATATCGTCACGCGAACCGTTGGGATTGTCGGCATATGTAAAGGCGATGCGGTCCTGATCTTTCAGCGCCGCCAGAGTCTCATCATCAGCGAAATAATTGCCGTCATGATGCGCAATCGGAATGTCGATCACATCCCCGGCATTGTAGCCTTCGGTGAAAGCGCTGTTGCTGGTTGCGACTTTCAGACCGATTGTCTTGCAGATGTATTTGAGACCCGCGTTCCGCAGCAGCGCGCCCGGCAGAATGCCGGTTTCGGTCAGGACCTGAAAACCGTTGCAAATACCTACTGCATAGCCACCCCGTTCGGTATGAGCGGCCAATGCCTTGCAGATCGGCGATTGCGCGGCAATCGCGCCACAGCGCAGGTAATCGCCATACGAGAAGCCCCCCGGCACGCCGACAATATCGACGCCCTCAGGCAGTGTGGCGTCTTTGTGCCAGACCATATCAACCGAGAACCCGGCCTGTTCGAAAGCAACGGCAAGATCGCGGTCACAGTTGGACCCGGGGAAAACGATGACGGCTGCGCGCATGGCGGACCCTCCTAAGAGACAAAGTCAGTGATAACGGCAACACCCGGAGGCGTTGGATGGTCAAAGGCGGCAAGCTCAGCGCTTGCTTGATTCAGTGTGATTTGACGCGTGACCAGCGGGCTCAGGTCGACCCCTCCGCCTGCGATCAACGACAGAAGCGACGGATAGCGCCAACTGGGCATGCCGCGTGTTCCGTAGACGGACAATTGACCGGAATAGAGAACATCCATCGGCAGAGCCATTGTGGTGTGATCGCCAGCAGGCATACCGATCTGCACCATCCGGCCCAGTTTGCGCACCGAACGCATGGCGGATACGGTTGTGACCTCGATGCCCAGAGCCTCGATAGCAACGTGTGCGCCACCACCCGTCAGGTCTTTGACCGCTTGTGGCGCGTCGCAGGTGGCCGCGTTGACCACTGCGTCTGCGCCAAGGTTTTTTGCATAGGCCAGCTTGTCGTCTGCAATGTCGACCACAATCACGCGAGCGCCTAACGCTTTGCCCAGCAGCAGCAGCGAGATACCGACCCCTCCGCCACCGAAGACGGCCAGCCATTCCCCGCCCTGTATCTGCGCCCGACCGACCAAGGCCTGCCACGCGGTCGTCACCCGGCATCCCAGCGCCGCCGCAATCTCAGGAGCCAATGTGTCAGGCAGAGCGGTCAGATTCGCATCTGCATGGGCAACCGAAATGAATTCGGCGAAGGCACCATCACAGGTGAACCCCGGGACAACTTGATCGGAGCAGATCGTCTGATGGCCCTGCGCACAATCGGAACAATGCCCGCAGGCCAGAATGAAAGGTGCAATCACCCGATCCCCGACGCGCCACCGGCTGACCCGGCTGCCGACCGCGACAACTTCGCCGCAGTACTCATGGCCTGGGATCATCGGCAGGACAACATCCGGGTCCGAACCGGACCATGCGTGCCAGTCAGAGCGGCATACGCCACAAGCCAGAACCCGCACGACAACGCCATCCTCCGCCGGTTCCGGGTCAGGAACCGTCGTCACCTCAAGCGGCTGTCGATAAGAGATCAGACGCGCGGCCCGCATGCCCTTAGACCAGTTCGATCTCGTAGCGTTCGATGACCGTGTTGGCCAACAGCTTTTCGCACATCTCGGTCACGTCAGCCTCGGTCGCACCTTCGGCGAGTTCCAGATCGATGACCTTGCCCTGACGCACACCTTCGACCTGATCAAAACCCATTGCACCCAATGCGTGACGCACAGCCTCGCCCTGCGGGTCCAGAACCCCGTTCTTGAGCATCACATGCACACGTGCCTTCATGTTCGAAAACTCCAGTCGTGGACCGCTCTCCGGTCCGTTTCGTTGCGTGCGGGATATCCCGCTTGGGTCTGTCGGACAACCCTGCCTCAAGGGGCAGGATCAGTTGATCAGGGTCGGCTTGGTTACATTGCTTTTCGGCAGAACGCCAAGGCGGCGTGCGACCTCGGAATAGGCGTCGGTCAAGCTGCCCAGATCGCGCCGGAACACGTCCTTGTCCAGCTTCTGGCCGGTTTCAATGTCCCACAAACGGCAGCTATCGGGGCTGATCTCATCCGCGACGATGAGGCGCTGATAGTCGCCTTCAAAAACCCGGCCGATCTCGATCTTGAAATCAACCAGACGGATACCGACGGCCAGCATCACGCCGCTCATGAAATCATTCACGCGCAGCGCGAGGCTGAGGATATCGTCCATGTCCTGCTGGCTGGCCCAACCGAAGGCCGCAATGTGTTCTTCGGTGACCAGCGGATCACCCAAAGCATCATCCTTATAGCAATATTCAACGATCGGGCGCGGCAGCTGCGTACCTTCTGCAATGCCCAGACGTTTGGACATAGAGCCAGCGGCATAATTGCGCACGATCACTTCCAGCGGAACGATCTCGCAATTCCGGACCAGTTGCTCGCGCATGTTGAGGCGGCGGATGAAGTGGTTCGGAATGCCGATCTGTGTCAGGCCGGTCATGAAGAATTCGCTCAGGCGGTTGTTCAGAACCCCCTTACCGTCGATGACATCTTTCTTTTCGGCGTTGAATGCGGTGGCGTCGTCCTTGAAGTACTGCACGATGGTGCCCGGCTCGGGGCCCTCATACAGAATCTTTGCCTTACCTTCGTAAATCTTCTTGCGACGCGCCATGAGCGACCTTTCCAGGCTGAAGAAAGGGAATGAGTCCCTTCACGTTGGCGCCCTCATAGTGCAAGCCCCGCGTTCTCGCAAGTTCGCTACCCCGAGGGCCTTTGACGCAGCGCAAATACCTTGCGCCCCGGGTGTCGTATTGTCATATCATCAGAAAGAAATCGTAATCCAAGGGGTCCCCAACCAATGACCACATTCGACGAACGTGAAGCCGCGTTTGAAAGCAAATTCGCCCATGACGAAAAGATGCAGTTCATCGCACGTATGCGCCGCAATCGATTTATGGCGGTTTGGGCGTCGACGCTGAAGGGCGAAACCGTTGAACAGGCACGGAAATACGGCGAGGTATTGGTCCATGCCGATCTGCAGAATGTCAGCGAAGACGATGTTGTCGAGGCGGTCAAGGGCTATCTTGGCGATCTCGCAGACGAGGCCAAGATCCGTTCGAAAATGGCAGAACTTCTTGTCGAAGCCAAAGAACAGGTGATGGCAGAAGCCGAACACTGATGGCCTGAAAATGCAATACTCATGATCTTCATGAGTTTTATGAGTTTGATTTGACGCCCCGGTCGTGAGACACGGGGTGTCTCACATTTTTTGGGCTCAAGCCCCTATTTTTTGGAATTCCCAAATGACAAACGCGCTCAGCAAGCTTCTGGAAACGGTCGATGTCATCCTTGCGGATGGTGCGACTGGCACCAACCTGTTCAACATGGGCCTGCAATCCGGCGACGCGCCCGAGCTGTGGAATGTCGATGCGCCCGACAAGATCCGCGCGCTGTATCAGGATTCGATCGATGCAGGCAGTGATCTATTCCTGACCAACACATTCGGCGGCACTGCGGCGCGGCTGAAATTGCATGACGCTCAGGGTCGCGTGGCTGAGTTGAACCGTATCGGTGCGGAACTTGGCCGTGAGGTCGCAGACAAGGCAGGCCGCCCCGTGATCGTGGCGGGTTCGGTCGGCCCGACCGGAGAGATCATGGAACCCGTTGGCAGCCTGACCCATGCGGAAGCGGTCGAGATGTTCCACGAACAGGCCGAGGCACTGAAAGCCGGTGGTGCCGATGTGCTGTGGCTTGAGACCATTAGCGCGCCGGAAGAGTTCCGCGCCGCAGCCGAGGCCTTCGCACTGGCCGATATGCCCTGGTGCGGCACCATGAGCTTTGACACTGCCGGTCGCACGATGATGGGCGTGACCTCATCCGATCTGGCGACAATGGTTGAAACTCTGCCTAATCCGCCTTTGGCCTTCGGTGCCAATTGCGGAACGGGTGCTTCGGATATTCTGCGCACCATCCTGGGATTTGCAGCGCAGGGTACCGAGCGTCCCCTGATTTCCAAGGGAAATGCGGGTATCCCGAAATATGTGGACGGGCACATCCACTATGACGGTACACCCGAGCTGATGGGGCAATACGCTGCGATGGCCCGTGATTCAGGCGCGACCATTATCGGCGGCTGCTGCGGTACGATGCCTGCGCATCTGCGCGAGATGCGCAAAGCACTGGACACGCGACCGCGTGGCAATCGCCCAACTCTGGATGAGATCACGCTGGCGCTCGGCCCGTTCACCTCTGCCTCGGACGGCACCGGGGACGACGCCGCGCCAGAACGGCGTACTCGTCGTCGTCGCCGGGCATAATGTGACGATCAGCGTCCCTCGAACTTCGCGGGGCGCTTTTCAAGGAAAGCAACGACTCCTTCAGCAAAGTCGCGCGTGCGTCCGCATTCACCTTGCAGATGCGCCTCAGCCGCCAGTTGCTGCGGCAGAGTGTTGTCGTAGGTGCCTCGAATTGCCTGTTTGATCGCACGGAAACCTGCGGTCGGGCCATTGGCCAGATAAGCAGCCCGTTTACGCCAATGCGCATCAAACTGATCATCCGCCACGGCTTCCCAGATCAGCCCCCACTCATCTGCTTGTCGTGCGCTGATCTTGTCAGCAAACAGCGCCGCGCCCATCGCCTTGGCAAACCCCATCTGGCGCGGCATGAACCACGTGCCACCTGCATCGGGCAACAGACCGATCCGGGCAAATGCCTGCAGGAAATAAGCGCTCTCAGTCGCAATCACCACATCCGCGCACAGTGCCAGGTTGGCTCCTGCCCCCGCCGCCGGCCCGTTGACGGCGGCGATGGTTGGGACCGGACAGTCATAGACTGCTTCAAGCATCGGCTCATACTCATCCCGCAAAGCGCGTTCCAGATCGATCGAACCTGTGCTTGAGGCGTCTCCCAGATCCTGACCGGAACAGAAGGCAGGTCCCGCACCAGTCAGAACGATAGCGCGCGCCTGCCGTGCGGCCTCTTTCATGGCATAAGTAACTTCAGCCCGCATCTGAGTGGTCAGTGCGTTCATTTTGTCCGGCCGGTTCAGTGTCAGAACCGCCAGATCATCTGCAATCTCCAATTGGACTGCTTTGTATTCCATCGAAAAACCTCACCAGCGCAGCGTTTTGCAAAACCTTACGCAAATGTAAGGGAAGGAAAAGAAGAACCGCGCGTCAGTCTTTCAGAATTTGGCGCAGACGCTCTTGTTCTTCTTCGCTGAGTTTATCACCGGGGCCGGAAGCCTGTGCATGCGCCCGTTTGCGCAAGAAGCTCCACCCCATGCCTGCCGCGATAAGCAACATGACGGGACCGGCCAGCCACAACATCAGGTTCGACCCTGTTATAGTGGGCTTTAGCAGTACGTACTCACCATAGCGGTCGACAATAAAATCTACCGCCTCCTGATCCGTATCTCCGGCCACCAACCGCTCGCGCAGAAGAATACGCAGGTCGCGCGCGAGATCGGCATTGCTTTCGTCGATGCTTTCATTCCGACACACCAGACAGCGCAGCCCGGTGCTGAGCTCCCGCGCGCGCTCTTCAAGCACGGGATCGTCCAGAATTTCATCCGGTTGCACGGCCATAAGCGGGCCAGCCATCAACATCAGGATCAGAACGAAGCGTTTCATTCGGCGGGTACTCCGCTTGCTGGCGTCTTGCGTGCGCCTGCTGCCACACGGAAGCGGCGGTCCGACAGACTGAGCAAACCGCCCAGAGACATCAGAATGCATCCAGCCCAGATCCAGTTGGCCAAAGGTTTGATATAGGTGCGCATGACCCAACCTCCGTCCGCCTGCTGATCACCGATCACTACGTAGAGATCGCGCAGGAAGCGATAGTCAATCGCCGCCTCTGTCGTGGGCATACGCGCCACGGGATAGTCGCGTTTTTCGGGGTGCAGCATTGTGATCGGACGGCCATTCAACTCAACCGCAACGTCGGCGGTGGTCGAGAAATAGTTCGGCCCCTCAACACGTCGTACATCCTGCAGCGTCAATGTGAACTGACCAACCTCGAACGGCTCACCAGGTTGCGCGACGCGGATATCTTCCACCTCCCATGCGGTCAGACCTGCGATGGCAAACATGGTGACACCGAGACCCGTATGAGCGACGGCCTTGCCCCAATCGGCACCCGGCAAGCGGAACAAGCGGGCAAAGCTGCCCTTGCGCCCTGTGCGGCTCCACAGATCAACAATGGCTCCGAAGGTAATCCACGCCCCGAGGAACAGCCCCACTGGCCCCAACGCGCTACGTCCCGTCTGGAGGACCCAGACCAGTATCGCCAGAGCAACGGCCAACACGAAAGCATAACGCAGTGACCACGCCGCCTTGCCCAATCGACCGCGCTTCCACGGTATCATCGCACCCAATGGAAGGACTATCCCAAGCACTACCATAAAGGGCGTGAATGCAGCGTTGAAGAACGGCGCGCCGACCGAAAGCTTTCGATCAAACGCCATCTCAGCCACCATCGGCCAGAGTGTGCCAAAGAACACCACGAAACAGCTGACTGCCAGCAGGATGTTGTTCAAAACCAGCGCACTTTCGCGGCTGACCATGCCAAAGACACCCTTCGCCTCCATCGCTTGCGCGCGTGCAGCAAACAAGGTCAGAGCACCTCCTGTGAAGACCACGAGGATGAACAGGATGAACACGCCGCGCTCGGGGTCGTTGGCGAATGCGTGGACCGAAGTCAGCAGACCTGAGCGTACGATGAAGGTACCGATCAACGAGAAGCCGAAGGCGATGATCGCCAGCAAGATGGTCCAGCTTTTCAGCGCCTCGCGCTTTTCGACCACAATGGCCGAATGCAGCAGTGCGGCAGCAAGAAGCCAGGGCATGAAGCTGGCATTTTCAACCGGATCCCAGAACCAGAACCCGCCCCAACCAAGCTCGTAATAGGCCCACCAGGATCCAAGCGCGATGCCGATAGTCAGGAAGATCCAAGCAGCCAGAGTCCAGGGACGCACCCAACGCCCCCATGCCGCGTCGACCCGGCCTTCGATCAGCGCAGCAACAGCAAAGCTAAACGCCATACTGAGACCAACGTAGCCCAGATACAGGAACGGCGGGTGGAAGGCCAAACCCGGATCTTGCAAGAGTGGGTTGAGATCACGCCCGTCAAACGGCGGAACAGGCAATCGGTCAAAGGGGTTCGAAGTGAACAGAATGAAGGCATAAAACGCCACGCCGATCGCCGCTTGAACAGCCAGCACCCGTGCTTTCAACGTTGGTGGCAGCCCCCCGCCAAAGACCGCAGCCATGGCGCCAAACAGCGCGACAATCAGCACCCACAGCAGCATCGATCCTTCGTGGTTACCCCAGGTTCCACTGACCTTGTAGAGCATTGGTTTCGCCGAATGGCTGTTCTCGACCACGATCCGCAACGAGAAGTCAGACGTCGTAAAAGCCCAGACCAGAGCGCCAAACGAAAACGCAGTCAGAATGAACTGTGTGATGGCTGCCGGCTCAGCAAATACCATCCATCCGGTCCAGCGTTTTGCGGCGCCTACAAGCGGTACCAAGGTCTGAACGATGGCAACCAGAAAGGCGAGGATCAGTGCGAAATGTCCGAGCTCTGTAATCATGGCGGACTTATAGTACGAAGGCCCGCAAAGCGCCATTCACATTCGCCCGCAACCGCCGAACACAATGTCGCGCCTTAGCTTCTGCGCAAGCGCCTCCATTCATTAAGCGCGGGATTGGAGTCAGCCTCAACTTCTTCCGTCTCAATCGTTGTATCTGCGGTGTCGGAGCTATCGCTTTTCAAGGCACCAAGCGTTTCGAGGTTGGCGACAACATCGGGCAGAAGACGCATCGAGCTGCTGATTTCCCGTTGGAAATCCTGTGCTTTCACCTGATGGCGTGCCCCGAAATAGAAGGTGACGATAACGCCCAACAACCACCAGAGAGGCTCGGGTACAAGTGCGATGCCCTGCATTCGCTGGGCAAACCAAACCGGATCGATCATTGCGGAGACAAATAGTCCCAAAGTGCCCAATGCCATTGCCGGGCGCGGCAGGCGATTCAAACCGTCGATGAACCGATCAAAACAACCTTTCCCCTGAGCCTGAAACTCGGCTCCGAACTGGGTCATCGCCGAAGCTTGCAACATCGTCGCGCGCGCGGCCCCGCTTTCGCTGTTTTCGCGAAAAACTTCTGCCGTTTCCCTAACCACATTTCGACCACTGCCGAACAACAGGCCCAAAAGCCCCGAAATCAATCCCATTCCGAAACCCTCCGCTGAAACTCTGCATCATTCAGGTGATAGATGGGCGACAAAAACTCCTCAGCCCGTCTGATCCATCCGCCTTTCCCACCGGCCCTGGTTCTGGCGTATTTGCGCAATGCCGGTTTTCGATCTGCTAGCCGGAAGTAGTAGTTTCGACGTTCGATCCCATAGGCATCCCTCAGCACGGTTGGTTTTGGCTCTGCCGCATTCTCGCAGGCCTGCGCAGTCTGGGGTCCGACCAGCCCATCTATGGCAAGATCATATCCCATCCGGCGCAACAGATTCTGCAGAATCGTCACCGCCTGCACCCCCGCATTTACATGCATGTCGAATACCGTGGGCCATAACACCTCGGGTAACCGATCAATCTTGGGCCTCGAAAAATAGTGTTTCAGATAGATCTCAACGGCCTGCACTCGGGTCAACGCTCGCACATCGGCGCGGTTCACTGCCCTATCACCGGTCAAGTCCAGGCCCAAGCGTCGTATCGTGTGAATTGTGACACCGTACTTCGTCGCGCCGCCGGGATCATCCGGATCATCAACAAAGCCACCTTCGCGCGTAACGATACCTTCAGCGATCTGCCGAACCGTCTGCATTGAACCACCCCTTTGCTCAGATGGCTCAAACGGTCAAGCAAAGGCATTAACACCTCGACAAATCAAAGGGCGTTGCCCGCTTTCTGCGCGCAACACCCTGTTTCTTCTGTTCTAAAAAACCTCTGTCGGAGGAAGGCCGCCATGGCCTGTTCAGCTGTCGCCGCTCTCTTTGTAAACACCCTGCTCTTTCAGCGCGTCTACGACCTCTTTCGGCATGTAGGTTTCATCATGTTTCGCAAGAATTTCAGTCGCTTCGAAGACGCCATCGACGTAACTTCCAGTGCCCACCATCCCTTGGTTTTCAGAGAACAAGTCAGGCAGCACACCGGTGAAAGCCACGGGCACGCTCTCGCCCCCATCGGTCACAACGAAACGCACCGTCTCACCCTGCCCGCGAATGATCGAGCCTTCCTCGACCAGACCGCCGATGCGAAACACTTCGTTCGGTTGTGGAGGCTCGGCGATCACCTGACTAGGAGAGCGGAAGAAGTTAATGCCATCTTTCATGGCAACGCCAATCAACGCCGTCGATAGGGCCAAGGCCACCGCGGCTAGCACAATGATCTGAATTCGACGACGTTTCTTGAGCGTTTTCATACCGTCCTCACGGGAACAGAGGGGCCATCATCAGCCCCAGGGTTTCATCCTCACCTAACATCAGGTTAGCGTTCTGCAAGGCTTGCCCGCTGCTACCTTTTGTCAGGTTATCCAGTGCCGCAATCACGATGGCGCGGCGTTCGATCCGATCACCGACCACCCCGATGTGACAGAAGTTCGAACCGCGAACATGATGGGTCGAAGGTGTTTCTCCGAAGGGCAACATCTCAATGAAGGGTTCGCCTTCATAGGCCGATTGAAGCGTCTCATAAACGCTCTGCGGATCGCCCTTCACATATGTGGTGGCCAGAATGCCCCGGTTGGCCGGGATCAGATGCGGTGTGAACTGCACATGTACGGTACGACCCGCCAGTTCCGAGAACTCCTGATCGAACTCACCCAGATGCCGGTGCGTCCCACCTACCGCATAGGCGTTCGCGCCTTCGCTTAGCTCTGCGTGCAGCAGGTTCTCTTTCAAAGCGCGACCCGCACCCGAGACAGCGCATTTCAGGTCCAGAATGATGTCATCCAGATCAATCACGCCCGCCGAGATCAGCGGCCGCAGCACATATTGCCCGGTCGCGGCGTTGCATCCGGTCCCGGCGACCAGCCGCGCGGCGCGAATGTCATCCCGGTAAAACTCGGTGAGGCCATAGACGGCTTCTTCCTGATGCCCCAGCGCGGCGTGCGGGTTGCCGTACCATTTCTGGTATTCATCACCATCCCGCAGCCGGAAATCCGCCGAAAGGTCGACGATTTTCAGAGTATTGGGCAAGTCCCGAATGACTTCCTGACTGGTTTTATGCGGCAAGGCACAGAAACACAGATCGATCTGCGAAAAGTCGATCTCGGAGATTTTGCAGAGCACCGGCAAATCCATATGACGCAGATGTGGAAACACCTGTGCCATGGTCTGCCCTGCCTTGCGCTCGGCGGCCAGAGCTTTGATTTCCATATTCGGATGTCCGGCGATCAGCCGCACGAGTTCTGCGCCGGTATAGCCGGAAGCACCCAGGATTGCGATTTTGTGGGTCATGTCAGACCTCTTTCATTCATGTGTCACATGGATGACCGCCGCTGTGACGGTCAACGAAATACGAGATGGAAAAGACGCCGTCCTTGACCTTGGTCAGGCGGCCGCAAAGGTGATTTGTCGTCGGAGGAACTGGGTCGCACGATCCGTCACCACCCCCGGCTTGCCCGTTGTGAGGAAGCCAGACTTACCTTCACCCAGCATATTTGGATGACGTTTCAGATAATCTGCCAAGCTCTCAGCAACCAAGTCGCCCTGACTGTAAACCTTCACGTCCGGACCAAGCGCCTGCTGGAACGTCTCTGCCATCAGAGGATAATGCGTACAGCCCAGAATCGCTGCTTGCGGTTCCGGCATCTTGCGCTTCAGGGCATCAACGTGGCTGCGCACCAAAGCCTCGGCCAGGATCATGTCACCGTCTTCAATGGCGTCGACGACACCGCCGCAGGCTTGTGCCTCTACGTCCACGCCAATCGCCCGGAACGCCAGTTCGCGCTGAAATGCACGGCTGGACACGGTCGCGGGTGTCGCAAACAGCGCGACATGCTGCACCTGCACCTCGCGTGGTGGAGAGTTATCGCCCCATTGCCGTTCCGTCAGCGCCTCGATCAGAGGCACAAAGACACCCAGCACGCGCTTTCCCTCGGGGACGCCCGCCTCTTGCATCCGGCGCAGAGCGGCAGCACTGGCGGTGTTGCAGGCCAGAATCACCAGATTGCAGCCGCTATCCCACAGGTTCTGCACAGCGTCTCGCGTCAGGTTATAGATATCCTCGGCATCGCGCACACCGTAGGGCGCGTGCGCGCTGTCCGCATAATACAGAAAATCTACGTCGGGCAGACGTTTCTGCGCGGCGTTCAGGACGGTCAGACCGCCCAACCCGGAATCAAAGATACCTACTGCCATTTGCCCCTTCAGGCGCGATGCCGTTCCTCGAATTCATAGCCATAGTCATAAGACTTCAGCGGCTCTGGAGACAGCTCATACGTGGCTTTGCGCAGGAAATCCATCATCTTGCGCGTATCCTTGCCCAGTGGGTCTAGAATGTCGCGCCCGATAGGCTCACCAACAACGACACGAACCGGGGTGTCGACGCGCTTCTTAAACTCTTTGATCAGCAAACCCATCCGCAACGTGTTGTGCAAATGACTGGCGATCTGGAACAGGCGCGAGGTGTGGCCGTCAAAAAACAGAGGCACCACAGTCGCGTTGGATTTCGCAACCATCCGCGCGGTAAATCCGCGCCAGCCAGGATCCATCGGATGGGCAAATGGCTTGACCGCAGTGCTGACTGTACCACCCGGGAAAATCCCAATGGCGCCACCTTCGCTCAGATAGTTCAAAGCGGTCTTTCTGGTCTCAAGGTTCAGCTTCATCGCCTCTTTCGTCTCATCGAACGAGATCGGAAGGATGATGCGATTGATATCCTCGGCTTTACGGAAAACCCGATTTGCCAGAATGCGAAAATCTCCGCGCGTCTGGGACAGGATATGTCCCATCATCAGCCCATCCAAAATGCCATAGGGATGGTTGGCAATTAGAATCAGCGGCCCATCCTGAGGAATGTTCGACAGCGCGCCGCCCACCACATCCAATGTCAGACCATAGCGATCCACCATTACGGACCAGAAATCACGCCCCTGTGCGACCTCTTGCTCGTACCCATCGGCACGCCGGATCAGGCGCATGCGGCCGGTTGTGTTCTCCATCAGCTTGATCATCATCCGCCCGCCCCGCGTTTCTGCGGAGTGGGCGTAGGATATGTCACGGGCGACGTGATGGCGCGAGGGCATTGGCTACTCCGGATTGCTGCCGCCTAGATAAGGCCGGATCGCCATTTTGCATAGCTTACGTGACAGGCTTGTGAAGCTTCACTCTGCCGCAGCCTGCAGTTCTGGCCCACCATCGCGGATGACAGCCAGCAACTCCTCGCGCCGTTTTGCGGCCTTGGCTTCGTTTGCCACTAGCACTGGGCCAAAGCCACGAATGTCCAGCGGCAGAGCAGCAAGCGCAGCGATCGCATCACTAGTCTCAGGCGTCAATTTGGGCAGAACCTCTTTCATGTCTTTTTCATACTGGCGGATCAAAGCACGCTCCATTTTGCGCTCTGCCGTGTACCCAAAGATATCCAGAGGCGTGCCACGCAGGCCTTTCAGCTTTGCGAGTATCTTCAACGGCCCCAGAAACCACTCACCGAACGCCTTCTTGGCCGGACGCCCGTTCTCACCCTTCGTTCCCAAAGTCGGAGGCGCAAGGTGGAAAGTCATCTTGAAGTCACCATCAAACTCGGCCTCCGCCTTCTGGCGACTGTCGAGCAGCAACCGTGCGACCTCGTATTCATCCTTGTACGACAAGAGTTTATGGTAACCCTTGGCTATCGCCTCACGGACTTTTTGATCCTCGACACTTTCAACCAGTTTGCGATAGCGCTTCGCCAATCGCTTGCTCTGATAATCGGTCAGATGCGCGGCGCGGAAGTCGATCACCTGATCGAGTATCTTTGGCATCTCCGCCACATTCGGACGCAAAATACCGGCTGCCTCTTCGGGATGGGTCACCGCCCAGCGACCGACCTCAAACGCCCGTTTGTTGCGTTCAACCGCTGCGCCATTCAGCTCAATCGCCTCGACGATCGCCTGATGGCTGATCGGCAGCAAACCACGCTGCCAAGCCGCGCCGAAGATCATCATGTTGGAATAAATCGAATCCCCCATCACGGCCCGCGCCAGATCTGTGGCATCAAACAGGGCCACTCCGTCCTTCAGTCGCGCCTGAAGGGCAAGCTGCAGCTGATCGCTGGGGATCGTGAATTCGGTATCGCGGGTAAAGTCGCCGGTAATGATCTCATGACTGTTCACCACCGCCCCGGTTCGACCGGTCTGCGTGAGACCCAGCGTTTTAGCCCCTGCAGAAACCACCAGATCACCGCCAATTAGCGCATGCGCTTCACCGGTGGCGACACGAATGGCGCTGATGTCCTCGGGTCGGTTGGCCAGGCGGCAGTGGATATGAACGGCACCGCCCTTCTGCGCGAGGCCCGCCATCTCCATCATACCGGCGCCTTTACCGTCAATCTGCGCCGCCTGCGCAAGAACCGCGCCAATCGTGACGACGCCGGTTCCGCCAACACCTGTGATCACCACATTATGGGTGCCATCGATCTGCGGCAGTACGGGGTCCGGCAGGTCCGGCAGGTCTAGCTCTGTTGTCGCTTCCTTCCGGATTTTCGCACCTTCAACGGTCACGAACGACGGGCAGAATCCTTTCAGGCATGAGAAATCCTTGTTGCAGCTTGACTGATCAATCGCCCGCTTGCGGCCAAGTTCAGTCTCTTTGGGAACAATGGATACGCAGTTCGACTGAACACCGCAGTCTCCGCAACCTTCACATATGTCAGTGTTGATAAACACCCGCTTATCGGGATCCGGGAACGTGCCGCGTTTACGCCGCCTGCGCTTTTCGGCAGCGCAGGTCTGGACATAAACAATAACCGATACCCCCTCGATTTCACGGAACTTTTCCTGAACCTGCATCAACTTGGCACGCTCGAAGGTCTCAACGCCCGAGGGTAAGGCGGCAAAATTCACATCTTCCTTTTCGTCATAGACAACGGCCACATTGCTGACGCCCATCGCCTTGACTTCGGCCACGATACGTTCAGCGCTCAGTCCGCCTTCGTTCTCTTGCCCACCGGTCATTGCAACCGCGTCGTTATAGAGGATCTTGAAGGTGATGTTCGTACCAGCTGCCAGCGCCGCCCGGATCGCCTGCACGCCCGAGTGGTTATAGGTCCCGTCTCCAAGGTTCTGGAACACGTGTTCGGTTGTCGAAAACGGAGCTTCGCCGATCCAATTCGCCCCTTCTCCGCCCATCTGGGTAAACCCGGTGGTTTCGCGATCCATCCACTGCACCATGTAGTGACAGCCGATCCCTGCGTAAGCCCGGCTACCCTCTGGCAGTTTGGTCGAACTGTTATGCGGACATCCTGAACAGAAATATGGCAAACGCGCAGCAATCTCCTGAGCGTTATCAGCCCGTCTTGCCTCGGATAGTGCTTCCAAGCCGGCGCGCACGCCATCCGTGTCGCGCCCTTCTTCGATCAGGATCTCGCCAAGCTTCTCGGCAATCATGATCGGGTCAAGCGCCCCACGTGTCGGGAAAAGCTCTTCACGATGCAGCGTGCCGGCCCCGCCTTTGTACCAGCCGTAAACACGGCGTCCGCGCCGGTCATCGAAGATCGCCTCTTTGACCTGAACCTCGATCAGCTTGCGTTTCTCCTCGACGATCACGATCAGGTCCAGCCCTTCAGCCCAATCGTGGAAGCCCTTCATATCCAAGGGGAATGTCTGGCCGATCTTATAGGTGGTAATGCCCAGACGCTCGGCTTCTTCCGCGTTGATGTTCAGCAGCGACATGGCATGAGCCAGGTCCAGCCAGTTCTTGCCTGCCGCCACAAACCCGATCTTGGCGCCGGGCTTACCCCAGACGCGCTTGTCCAGCTTGTTGGCGTGCGAGAACACCTCAGCCGCAAAGCGTTTGTGATCGATCACACGCGTTTCCTGAAGATGCGGCGTGTCGCCTAGCCGAATGTTCAAACCACCTTCGGGCATATCGAACTGAGGAGTAACCAGTTGCATCCGATCCGGGCGGCCATCGACGACCGAGGTCACCTCAATCGTGTCCTTCATGGTCTTCAGCCCGACCCAAACCCCAGCGAACCGGCTGAGCGCGAAGCCGTAGATGCCGTAATCCAGTATCTCTTGCACACCTGCGGGACTGACCACGGGCATATACATATCCACCAGCGACCATTCCGATTGATGCAACACGGTCGAACTTTCGCCCGTGTGGTCATCGCCCATCGCCATCAAAACACCGCCATGCTTGGCCGTACCCGCCATATTGGCATGGCGCATCACGTCACCGGATCGGTCGACGCCGGGGCCCTTCCCGTACCAGAGGCCAAAAACACCATCGAATTTCCCGTCGCCACGCAATCCCGCCTGCTGGCTACCCCACAACGCAGTTGCTGCCAGATCCTCGTTCAAACCGAACTGAAATGTGACATCGCTTTCGGCCAGCTGCTTTTCAGCGCGGGACATCTGCAGATCAACCGCGCCAAGGGGAGATCCCCGATAGCCGGTGACCAGACCCGCCGTGTTCAATCCCGCCTGCGTATCACGCGCCTTTTGCATCAGCATAAGCCGCACAAGCGCCTGTGTACCGTTCAGTAGGACCGGGCTTTTGGACAGATCAAAGCGGTCGTTGAGCGAAATCTTTGGCTGACTCATCAGACGTCTCCCCTCGTCGGATTAGTGTGCTTCATTCATGTGTATTTTAGGTCACAATTGCTGACCTGTATAGTAATTTTACCCTATTCCATAACGATTTCCGGGTTTGATTGTGGAATTTGTTACGTGTTTCATATAGGGCTTCCCAAAGATAACGAAAGTTGCGGCGATGGATTGGGATAAGCTCAGAATATTTCATGCGGTTGCGGATGCAGGCAGCCTCACGCATGCAGGAGACAAGCTTAATTTGTCTCAATCTGCAGTGAGCCGTCAGATTCGGGCGCTCGAAGAATCGCTGGATGCGACCCTTTTTCACCGCCACGCACGCGGACTGATTCTAACGGAACAGGGTGAGCTGCTTTTTGATGCAACCTCGACCATGTCCAAGCGCCTTGATGCGGCTGCGGCGCGCATTCGCGACAGCGAGGATGAGGTTTTCGGCGTCCTGCGTGTGACCACCACCTTTGGCTTCGGGACTCTTTGGCTGGCCCCGCGCCTGCCGAAGCTCTACGAGCAATATCCTGATCTGAACATTGACCTGATGCTGGAAGAACGCGTGCTGGACCTGCCCATGCGCGAGGCGGATGTCGCCATCCGCATGAAAGAGCCCAGCCAGGCCGATCTGGTCAGAAAGCGGCTGATGACCGTTCAGATGCTGCTTTATGCAACTCCGACCTATCTTGAGACCCACGGTGGCGCGCCCGGAACGCTTGAGGAGATCTCAAAGCATCGGCTGATCTGCCAAACACCCTCGGCCCCCCAAGTCGGAGCAAGTGCGGCGATGGTACGTCATCTGATGACTTACAACCCTGCCTCGCTGATGACGGTAAACAACTACTTCGGAGTTCTTCAGGGGGTGATACACGATCTCGGGATCGGCGTACTTCCCGATTATGTGACCGATGACTTTCCTGATCTGGTACCGGTCCTGTCCGATATCGAAAGCGCGGACGTGCCCGTTTACCTCGCCTACCCCGAAGAATTGCGTCATTCCAAACGGATAGCGGCATTTCGTGACTTCGTTCAGGATGAGATCATCGCCCATCGCAAGCAGCTTCGGCAGTTGGGCAAACTTTAGCTATGCACCAAAAGCATAGCGGGCATGACGTCTAAAGACCCCAATAATCCTTGATCGTTCATAAAGTGATCCCTAAATGAGCAATCGAAGGCGGTGATGCTGTAACGCTCATCATCTTCATACCTCCCTGTTGGACTACGGCCGAGCTTAGTGCTCGGCCTTTTTTTTGGTCATACCCGGCATCAAGTCTGCGAAACTTCTGGGAAAAATGCACGCATAAGCATATGATCCCGAAAACGATAGAAATTTCGTGTTCGAGGGCAAATCTATGTTCCATCCATTCCGCCTGGTGCTGGCGATTGTATCCGCATTGTTTCTTGCGGTTCCGCTTTATGCACAAGATACCGGCGCCACGGCAACGGTCACCATCCCTGAAGATCTTACCCCCGAACAGGTAGACGACCTGGTCGCACGCATGTCCGACGATCAGGTGCGCGCGATTCTATTGGAACGCCTTGATGCGGTTGCTGAAAAACAGGCCGCAGAGAAAGCGAGTGTCGACGACCCGCTGACGGAAATTAGCGAAATCTGGGCTGAAATGGTTTCATCCTGGACACATGTTCTGACCACGCTACCCAATATCGTGACCGCACAGATTACCGCGTTCAGCAATTTCTCGGATACGTTCGGGACAACTGGGGTCTTTGTGCTTATGGGGCTGGTCCTATCGGTGCTGATTGCAGGGTTCATAGCCGAGAAACTGTTCATCTTCCTGACCCGGCGCTGGCACGAGGCGACCGAGGTCGCCGATGAAGCCGACCTATGGGGCGCTGTGCGATACCTGTTCCGCCGCTTCTGCCGCGAGATCGCCGGGCTGATCGTGTTCTACGTGGTCATTCGTGCCATCGGGCGTGGTCTGTTGACCACTGAACAGATCACCTATGCCGCGCCGTTTGTGTTCTATCTGATCTGGGTGCCACGCCTTGGGGCTGCCGCGTCGCGCTTTGTGCTGGCCCCTGAGAAACCGCAATTCCGGCTGGTCAATATTGACGATCATTGGGCCAAATACCTGCATCGCAACCTAATCGGCCTGCTGATCCTGATCGGCTTCACTCTGTTCGTCATCCGGTTCAACGCGCTTAATGGCGTCACCGGTGACGATACCCGCATCGGCTTCTGGCTGAACGCTGCGATCCATATCTATATCGGCGTCATCGCCTGGACTGCACGCGAGGGGTTGTCCCAAATGATGTTGGGCACCGACCCGGACCACACCAGGTTCGACGAGGAGGTCGCGCGTTATTACCCCTATTTCGCCATTGGCGTCTCGGTGGTGATCTGGCTGCTGGTTGAGTTTCTGATTGCCCAACGCGATCCTGCGGTGATGCGCGTGCTGGTCAACGGGGCGCATTTCAACACCATGTTCTGGCTGCTGATCGCACCGGCGCTTGATACCCTGATACGCGGATTGGTCCGTCACCTGCAGCCGCCAATGTCCGGTGAAGGGCCGCTGGCCGAGCGTGCGTATCGGTCGGCCAAGCGCAGCTATATCCGCATCGGTCGCGTGGTTGCAGGGCTATTTGTGGTCTTCATGATTGCAAACGCATGGCAATTGGACCTGCGCCATGTCGCCTCGGCCGGGGTCAGCGCTGAGGTGGGCGGAACTATCATCGAGTTCCTGCTGATCATCGCCATAGGCTACATCATGAACGAGGTCGTCTCGTTGTGGATCAATCGCCGTCTGGCCAAGGAACAGACCGCAGCCGAAGCCCTAGACGAAGAAGCCGGCGGTGAAGGCGGCGGTGCGGGCGGGTCACGCTTGGCCACAGTTCTGCCGCTGCTGCGGATCACTGCGCAGGTTACGATTGCTGTTATCTTCGGGCTTTTGGCCCTTGGTGCGCTGGGTATCAACATTACTCCGCTTCTGGCCGGCGCAGGTGTTCTGGGTCTGGCCATCGGCTTTGGTGCGCAGAAACTGGTTGCCGATATCGTCGGCGGCATCTTCTTCCTGATCGACGATGCCTTCCGGGTCGGCGAATATGTCGATGTGGGTGGTACTATGGGTACGGTTGAGAAAATCTCAATCCGTTCGATGCAACTGCGTCACCATCGCGGCCCGGTTCATACGATCCCTTATGGCGAGATTCAGAAGCTGACCAATTTCAGCCGTGACTGGGTGATCATGAAGCTGAAATTCACCGTGCCCTTCGACACTGATCCCAACAAGGTAAAGAAAATCTTCAAGAAGATCGGTGCCGAGATGATGCAAGACGAGGTTCACAAGGATGGCTTTCTGCAGCCGTTCAAATCTCAGGGTGTGTTCGACTTCGATGATGTTGGCATGATCATCCGCGGCAAGTTCATGGCCAAGCCGGGCAAGCAGTTCACGCTTCGTAAGGAAATCTTCAACCGCGTGAAGGCTGAATTCAACGCCAACGGCATCGACTTTGCCCGCCGCGAGGTGCGCGTCGCCATTCCCGGACTGGAAGAGGCCGAGAACCTGAGCGAAGAACAAAAGGCAGCGGTAGGTGCTGCGGCGGCCGATACGGTCAACAAAGGACAAAACCCGGCCTGATGTCTTTGCTTCATCCAATCTCAGGCATTGGCTGAAGCAAATGACTTGGACACTCACCGCGGAACCGGTCTTATGGTCGGTTCCGTTTTTCATTCTCTGATGCCCCTGCGCGAGTTTGGCCCTTTCCTCAAGCGGCCCATTGCCCTAAAAGGCGCGCAATCTCGGCCCACTTGGACACAGGACAGAAGATGCAAGAGCCCGCAATCACACCCGATCTGATCGCCGCACACGGGCTCAAGCCCGAGGAATATGACATGATCCTCGAGATCATCGGGCGCGAGCCGACCTTCACCGAGCTTGGCATTTTCTCGGCCATGTGGAACGAGCACTGCTCCTACAAATCGTCCAAGAAGTGGCTGCGCACCCTGCCGACCTCTGGCCCTCAGGTGATCTGCGGCCCGGGTGAGAATGCGGGCGTGGTCGATATCGGCGATGGCCAAGCCGTGGTGTTCAAGATGGAAAGCCACAACCACCCCTCCTACATCGAACCGTATCAAGGCGCGGCGACTGGCGTGGGTGGTATCCTGCGTGATGTCTTCACCATGGGCGCGCGCCCGATTGCATCGATGAATGCGCTGTCCTTTGGCGAACCTGCCCACCACAAGACCCGTCAATTGGTGAATGGCGTGGTTGAAGGTATCGGCGGTTATGGCAACTGCTTTGGCGTACCTTGTGTCGGTGGCGAGGTTCGCTTCCACCCCGCATACAATGGCAACTGCCTGGTGAACGCGTTTGCCGCTGGTTTGGCCGACAGCGATAAGATCTTCTACTCGGCCGCATCCGGCGTCGGCATGCCCGTGGTGTATCTGGGCGCTAAAACCGGCCGTGACGGCGTGGGCGGTGCGACCATGGCCTCGGCCGAGTTTGACGATACCATCGAGGAAAAACGCCCCACGGTTCAGGTCGGCGACCCCTTCACCGAAAAACGTCTGATGGAAGCCACGCTTGAACTGATGCAGACCGGCGCCGTGATCTCGATCCAAGACATGGGGGCTGCGGGCCTAACCTGTTCGGCCGTTGAGATGGGTGACAAAGGTGGCCTTGGCGTGCGTCTCGATCTGGAAAACGTACCCCAGCGCGAAGAGAACATGACGGCATATGAGATGATGCTGTCGGAATCTCAGGAACGCATGCTGATGGTGCTGAAGCCCGAGCTCGAGGCCGAGGCCCGCGCTGTATTCGAGAAATGGGACCTTGATTTTGCAATCGTCGGCGAAACGATCGCCGAGGACCGCTTCCTGATCATGCACAATGGTGAGGTCAAAGCCGATCTGGTCCTGTCCAAACTGTCCTCGACCGCACCGGAATATGACCGTCCATGGGAGCCCACTCCCGCAGCCGACGAACTGGTCGAGGTGCCTCAGATTGACCCGATTGATGGTCTGCGCGCCCTGCTCGCCTCGCCCAACTACGCGGGTAAGCAATGGGTCTATGAGCAATATGACACCATGGTCATGGCCGACAGCACCCGCACTCCGGGTCTGGGCGCGGGAATGGTCCGCGTGCATGGCACAGACAAGGTGCTGGCCTTCACCAGCGACGTGACTCCGCGCTATGTCCGCGCCAACCCGGTTGAGGGCGGCAAGCAGGCGGTGGCTGAGGCCTATCGCAACCTGACCGCTGTTGGTGCCAAACCGCTGGCTACCACAGACAACCTGAACTTCGGCAATCCCGAAAAGCCCGAGATCATGGGGCAGTTCGTCGGCGCGATTCAAGGTATCGGTGCTGCAGTTGGCGCGCTGGACATGCCCATCGTGTCTGGCAATGTCTCGCTTTATAACGAGACAGACGGTCAGGCGATCCTGCCTACACCGACCATTGGCGCAGTTGGCTTGCTGGCACATTCAGACGACATCATCGGCAACGAAGTCCGCGAGGGTCATGTGGCGCTGGTGATCGGCGAAACCAAAGGTCATCTGGGTCAATCCGCACTGCTGGCCGAAGTGTTCAATCGCGAAGACGGTGACGCACCGCAGGTTGATCTGGACGCGGAAAAGCGTAACGGAGACTTCATCCGAGCCAATCGTCAGATGATCAAGGCCTGCACCGACTTGGGCGATGGCGGCCTTGCCTTGGCGGCCTTTGAACTGGCCGAAGCTGCAGGTGTTGGCGTCTGCCTCGACGATGCCGCGACCGAATTCCTGTTTGGCGAAGACCAGGCGCGCTATCTGGTGGCTTGCAACTTCGATCAGGCCGAGGCCCTGATGATTGCGGCCGGTCAGGCCGGTGTTCCACTGGTTTCGGTCGGTCGTTTCACCGGTGACTGCGTGAAGATCGGCAATTCCGAAGCTTCGCTGGCCGAGCTGATCGATACCTTCCGCAGCAGCTTTGCCGAGGCCGTCGCCTGATCGGCGCACCCTTCGACAGGTTCATATCAGCAAATCCTGTACGTAGCCCTACGTGCAGGATTTGCTGTTTTACCGCACCGCTCCCATCTTGCACGCTCCGGTGCATCGCTCTACATCTTGGGAAAGACCTTCAGGAGTGAACCTACATGCCGATGAGCGCCCACGAGATTGAAACTCTGCTACGCGAAAGCTTTCCCAATGCGGAAATCCAGGTTGGTGGCAGCGATGGCGTACACATGTCCGCCATGGTCGTGGACGAAAGCTTTCGAGGCAAGAACCGCGTCCAGCAGCAGCGCGCGGTCTATGCGGCCTTGAAAGGCAAGATGGACGGCCCAGATGGAGAGCTGCACGCATTGGCGCTGACCACTAAAGTACCGGAATGAAAACCACGTTTTGGGATCTTCTGTCGGCCATAGTTCGTCGGAGAGTACCGAAAACCGAAGGTAAGCCCCCGTTAGGCATGGAAGCAACGAATGTTGACCTTGTGAACAAGGTACAGGCCGAGAACGAACGATTAGAACGTATGAATGGGCGCGACTAGACGCCATTGACAAGGAAACGCGAAATGACCGACGTGAAAACCCAAATCGACGAAACCGTCAAAGCCAACGACGTGGTGCTGTACATGAAAGGTACCAAAGAAATGCCCCAGTGCGGGTTTTCTTCGCGTGTGGCGGGCGTGCTGAACTATATGGGCGTCGAATATGCCGATGTGAACGTTCTGGCAGATGAAGCGGTACGCCAGGGCATCAAGGACTATTCTGACTGGCCGACCGTGCCTCAGCTCTACGTCAAAGGCGAATTTGTCGGCGGTTGCGACATCATCACCGAGATGACGCTATCGGGCGAGCTGGACACTTTGTTCGATGAAAACGGCGTCGGCTACAACAAAGACGCCGCCGACAAGATCCGCGAAGCAAACGCCTGATTTATCGGCTGCTACAGTTCCTAAACAAGACCAGTTCGGGGGCTGTGCTGCCTTCGGCCTGATGGCTGATCGTGGCTTCCCACCCTTTGGATCGCAACGTGTAAGTTCCGTCCGCACCGACAGATTCATAGCGTATGCCTGACCCGCTTTCGGTTTGCTGCATCGCTATCAACTG
Organism: Ruegeria sp. CF4; assembly: GCF_056537345.1. Taxonomy (NCBI): domain Bacteria; kingdom Pseudomonadati; phylum Pseudomonadota; class Alphaproteobacteria; order Rhodobacterales; family Roseobacteraceae; genus Ruegeria; species Ruegeria sp. CF4. Next base: position 950,586 of record NZ_JBQFRJ010000001.1, read on the forward strand.
GCCATCGATGACCATCGCGGCGGCACCAGTTCCATCCGCAGCGTTGAAGTAGGCCACTGGTACCTGCGTGGCGTTCTCACATGAGAACGTCACCGTGAGTATGTCGATCTCTGCCAACGCCGCTGGAGCCCAAAGCGATAGCGCACAGGCGCAAAGCGATACGCACTTCAGGCGTATCATACTGTTTTCTCTTCAATAACAGCCGCCAAAGCTTCTGCCCGCGCGGCCATTTCCGCCAGAGTATCCGTCACCGAAGGCGGTACCACCGCAACTTCGATCCGCTCTGGCTGAGGCTGAGGCATATTGCGCAGGCGGTTGAGCTCTGCCTCAACCTCGGCCAGTTTTGCTTCGGCCAGTTTCACGCGATCGTCCTGAGCTGCGGCCTTGTCGGCCAACATTAGGCCAGCCATCAGCAACATACGCGATTCAGGCATGCGCCCGATCTGATCCGACAGCACCTGCGCCTCATCGTCCAACAACTTGGCTGCGGCCTGCAGAAACGCTTCTTCCCCGTCCTGGCAAGAAACGTCAAAGCCGCGGCCACCGATATGAATGGTTACTTCGGGCATTATTCCACCTCTCCTTCAGCCAGTTTGGCGTGGGACAACAACGGCTCGAGCCGTGCGAGCACCGCATGCGCCTCAGCAGCGTCAGACGCCCGGGCAGCGCGGGTTGCTTCAAGCTCTGCCGCCGTCGCGCGGTTCAGCATTTCCGCATCAGCCACACCTTCTTCGGCGGCGGCCCGGAGTTCATCGACAACTGTACGCAATTGCTCGTTCGCGCCACGCAGTCGTTGAAGGTCATCATCCAACCGGGACATTGCCGCACCATGACTGGCGCGTTCCGCTCGCAGCATCTCAAGCTCAGCGTTGAGTTCGGTCAGGCGTTCGCTGTCAACAAGCTCAGCACGCAACTGGCTGAGTTCCGCTTCCATCTCTTCAGCACGATCCGCAATCGGCGTCAGTTGCTCGACTTCCGCGCGCAGAGACTCGGCCTCTTCAGCCGCCCCTTGATAGCCACTCAGCGTTTCAATTTCTGCCTTCAGAGCTGCAACCTCGTCGCTGTTCTCAAGCGCAGCCTTTGCATCTGCCAACTCGGCCCGTGCGGCCTCAACCGTGGCCAGCTTGGATGTGGCTTCGGCCAATTGTACGCGCAGCGTTTCCGTTTCGTCGCTCTGGGCCGGTTGAGCGCGCATGGCGTCGATTTCCTGCGCATGGCGTTCCTTGAGCGTTTTGATCCGCTCCTCCAATTGCGCATTCGCCAAACGCTCTTCTTCTAGTGCGGCGCGTATCGCGGCGTCATCACCCCCTGCCGGAGTAATATTTTGCAACGACTCGACACCGCTGCCGATCCGCTCCATCGCAGTTATGATACGGCGTTGTAGTTCTTCGATCTGGCTCATGCCCCTGTCACCTCTTTACCAAGGTTCTCTCTGTCGCGCGCCTGCCCGAATCAAGGGTGGCGGCTCTAACCCCTAGTCTAACGGAATGTGACAGAAAATACCCACTGTTTGGTTTCAAGCACTTGCGCAGCACACTTGAAGCGCCACACAAAGGTAACATCGGGTTCTGCTTGCACTTTGACAGGCGGATGATATTCAGCGCCCCATCTGTCCGTAACCCAAAGGAATAACGCCCGTGGACCTGACTGCGCTGCGCACTGCAAACCCCGAACACTGGGACAAAGCTGCGGCCATCCGCACCCTGACCCTTGACGCCGTCGCCGCCGCCAATTCCGGCCATTCCGGCATGCCGATGGGCATGGCCGATGTCGCAACAGTGCTGTTTGAAAAGCACCTGAAATTCGACGCATCCGCCCCGAACTGGCCTGACCGCGACCGCTTTATCCTGTCGGCAGGTCACGGCTCAATGCTGGTTTATTCGCTACTGTATCTCACCGGCCATGCCGATGTGACGCTGGACGAGATCAAGAACTTCCGCCAGCTGGGTGCAAAAACCGCCGGCCATCCCGAAAACTTCCTGATCGACGGGATCGAGACCACAACGGGCCCGCTGGGTCAGGGTATTTCGAATGCTGTTGGTTTCGCGATGGCAGAAGAGATTCAGCGCGCGCATTATGGCAAGAAAGTCGTCGATCACTATACCTATGTCATCGCTGGCGATGGCTGCCTGATGGAGGGCGTCAGCCAAGAGGCCATCACTCTGGCCGGTCGTCACGAACTCAGCAAACTGATCGTGTTCTGGGACAACAACAACATCACCATCGACGGCACCGTCGATATGGCCGACCGCACCGATCAGGTGCGCCGCTTTGCGGCCTCGGGCTGGCATGTCATCGAGATCGACGGCCATGACCCAAAGGCCATCGACGCCGCTATCGTTCAGGCCAAGAAGTCGAACAAACCGACCATGATTGCGTGCGAAAGCCATATCGCTCTGGGTCACGCAGCGCAGGACACTTCGAAAGGCCACGGTGCGCTGACGGATCAGGATCAGTTGCAAGCCGCGAAAGACGGCTACGGCTGGCCGCACGACGCGTTTGAGGTTCCGGCAAATGTCAAATCTGCATGGGAAGCCATCGGCGCACGCGGTGCTGCTGAGCGAGCAGCCTGGGAAGAGCGTTTTGCTCAGATCTCCGAGCGCAAGCAAGCCGAGTTCAACCGCGCCTACTTGTTCGAAGCCCCCAAGAAGCTGGCGGGCGCAATTCGCGCGTTCAAGAAACAGATGTCGGAAGACCAGCCTAAACTGGCGACCCGTGCCTCGTCGGAAAAGGTTCTGAACGTCGTTAACCCGATCATGACCGAAACCATTGGCGGCTCGGCTGACCTGACTGGCTCGAACAACACCAAGTCTGCGGATATGGGTGTGTTCCTGCCGGAAAACCGCAAGGGTCGCTACATCCACTATGGTATTCGTGAACACGGCATGGCCGCGGCGATGAACGGCATGGCACTACATGGCGGCATTCGTCCCTATGGCGGCACGTTCATGGCCTTCACCGACTATGCCCGTCCCTCGATGCGCCTAGCAGCGTTGATGAAAGTCCCGTCGGTCTTCGTGATGACCCATGACTCGATCGGTCTTGGCGAAGATGGCCCGACTCACCAGCCGGTCGAGCATCTTGCCATCTCGCGCGCGACGCCAAACACCTATGTGTTCCGCCCCGCTGATACGGTGGAAACGGCTGAGGCCTGGGAACTGGCGCTGACCTTCAAGGACAGCCCTTCGGTCCTGTCGCTGACCCGTCAAGGCGTGCCGACCGTGCGGACACAGCACAAAGGCAAGAACCTGACCGCACAAGGCGCCTATGTTCTGGCCGAGGCCGAAAGCAAACGTCAGGCCATACTGATCGCCACTGGCTCGGAGGTATCGCTGGCGATGGAAGCCAAAGCGACGCTCGAAGCCGAAGGCATCGGTACCCGCGTTGTATCCATGCCCTGCATGGAATTGTTCGCTGAGCAGGATGAAGCCTATCGCAAGCGCGTTCTGCCTGCGGGCGCAGTGCGCGTGGGCATCGAGGCCGCCGTCCGTGCCGGAGGCTGGGACCGCTGGCTGCTAGGCGAGCGCGGACGTGAGGCCAAGGCCGGTTTCATCGGCATGTCCAGCTTCGGCGCATCAGCCCCTGCCGGTGAGTTGTACAAGCATTTCGGCATCACTGCCGAGGCCACAGTTGCAAAGGTTAAAGAACTGCTGGGCTAGTTCCGCAGAACGTAACTACAAGGCCCCGGTCAACACCGGGGCCTTTTTTTGTTAGACGAAGATGATCACCGACTGCATGCCATCAACGACCAGATCGCCCTCGGTGTTCCACATCCGCATGACCTGAGAGCTGTAGCCGTCATGTCCGGCTGTCAGCTTATGTTCCATCAGCCACCAGCCATCACGGGTTTGAATGTCTTCGGACAACACATTGAATATCCAGTTCATTGACGAGTTGTTACCCGGTTTTTTCAACGTCGGAAATATTGCGGGTGGCAGCAGATCAGCGATGGCGATCAAGCCCTCGATCCGGCCCCGCATCTCGGCATCATTATGGCGCGCCCAGACTTTTACATATCCATGTTCAGCCCCAGCAAATGGCCGCGCACCTTCGATCAATCGAACATCAAAATTTTCCAGAAACGCGATGGGAAGCCTTGGCAGATTCGGTGGAAAATAGTGATCGGTCGCCTCTGGTAGCGTCTCTGCTTTCGCCGGAAGCGCAAACGCCACATGGCTGTCCTGCGCCTGCCCGAAAGTGAATGTCCCCAACGCGGCTGTTTTACCCTCAATCCTCGCCCGTGCACTGATCGTCGTGACATTCCGCCCTTTGCGAAGCACCTCGGTTTCGATCAGCGGAGGTGATCCTATGGGCGCGGTGAAATTGATCAGGGCCGAGCGCAAAGGTGGCAGATCGTCGACCGCATGTCTCGCTGCAGCCAGCAACAAGGCAGAAGAGAACCCGCCATATGTCGTGCGACCCTGCATCCAATTTGGCGGAACAGGAAACTGCAAATCCCCGTCAATGCGTTCTGAACTGCCAAGAACCTGGGAGAGGCTGAGTTTTGTCATGGATTTCACATTTGATGAGTTACGGCTGGACCATACTCTGCCCTTGCGGGCACGCCAGACGAAACCTCACGTCACATGATCTTGGTTTCAATGTCTTTTCGCCGAGCCCGAAAACGCGCTGATCGCCGGGGACAGAAACTTGGTTGCCAGGGGTATCAGAGCCAGCCCATAGGCCAGACCGAACACACCATCCATTGTCGCCTTGGCGATCCACTTTACCGCGCCGGCCCATTGCTCAGACACAATATGACTCGCTGCATAGGCCCAGTCGTAAATGAGATGACCCAGCCAGCCAAAGCCCAAAACCTCCATGCCGTGGATCATGATCGACCCGCCGACCCACAGCATCGCAGCGGTTCCGACGATTGACAAAACCTTCATGACAACGGGCATCGCCTTGACCAGACCCCTGCCCGTTCCGCGCCCAATCGGCGTCGGTGCGTTTTGCGCCAGATACAAACCGACATCATCCATCTTCACGATCAGTGCGACCGAGCCGTAGACCGCGACGGTCACGCCTATACCCACAACGGCCAGCGTCGCGGCTTGCATCCAGACGTTCGGAGCCTCAATGGCCGCCAAAGCGATGGTCATGATTTCAGCAGACAGGATGAAGTCGGTCTTGATCGCACCCTTCACCTTTTGCTCTTCCAGATGACCGGGATCGGGGTTTTTCATGTCCTCTTCGATCACCTTGCTCCCATGCGGGAACAGGACATGAAAAATCTTCTCAGCCCCCTCAAAGCACAGATAAGACCCCCCTATCATGAGCAGCGGCGTTATCAGCCATGGGGCAAAGTTTGCCAGCAGCAGCGCAACGGGCAGCAACAGAATGATCTTGTTGAAGATCGAACCCCGCGCGATCCGCCAGATGATCGGAAGTTCCCGCGCCGGAGCAAAACCCTGAACGTATTTGGGCGTCACTGCGGCGTCGTCGATGATTACACCAGCGGTCTTGGCCCCCGCCTTGCCGGCAGCAGCAACCACATCGTCAACCGAGGTTGCCGCGACCTTTGCAATGCCTGCCACGTCATCCAACAGGGCCAAAAGACCACTCATCGCGCTTCCTTTCCAATCGTCCGCTCGGATTGGACCCTACCTGATCCAACGGCTAGCGCAAGCGTTAGCGCAACCGGGTCAGGTTTGCGCTAACACCTTAAAAATATGCCAATTTTGCCCTTTTGGGATTCCACATTCGCGGCTATATGCGCAGCAACACAAGCGCATTTTGGAGACGTCGAATGACCATCAAGGTCGGTATCAATGGTTTTGGCCGCATTGGCCGCTGTACCCTGTCGCACATCGCCGCATCGGCGCGCAACGACATCGAAGTGATCAAAGTCAACGCCACCGGCCCGCTGGAAACCTCGGCGCATCTGCTGAAATACGACAGCGTCCACGGACGTTTCCCGCGTGAGGTCTCGATCGAAGGCAACACCATGGATCTGGGCCGCGGCCCGATGGAGATGTTTTCCACCTACGACATGAATGAGCTGGATTGGGAAGGCTGTGATGTCGTCTTGGAATGCACCGGCAAATTCAACGACGGCGTAAAGGCCAAGACCCACCTCGATCGTGGCGCGGGCAAAGTTCTGCTGTCGGCCCCTGGCAAGAATGTCGACAAAACTATCGTGTTCGGTGTGAACCACAACACGCTGACCGCGAATGACAACATGGTCTCGAACGGCTCCTGCACCACGAACTGCCTTGCTCCGCTTGCCAAGGTTCTGGACGAAGGCGTTGGCATCGAGCATGGCATCATGACCACCATCCACGCCTATACCGGCGACCAGCCGACACTCGACCGTCGCCACAGTGACCTCTATCGTGCTCGCGCGGCAGCCATGTCGATGATCCCGACCTCGACCGGTGCTGCGGCAGCACTGGGTGAGGTTCTGCCCAATCTGAAAGGCCGTCTGGATGGCTCAGCCATCCGCGTGCCCACCCCGAATGTTTCGGCCGTTGACCTGTCGTTCCGCGCGTCGCGCGACGTCACCGTTGAAGAGGTGAACGCCATCGTCGAAGAAGCCGCCAAAGGCCCGATGCAGCGCGTTCTGGGCTATGAGCCCGCGCCGCTGGTCTCGACCGATTTCAACCACACCGAAGAAAGCTCGATCTTCGCACCGGATCAGACCCGCGTGGTCGACAACCGAATGGTGCGTGTGTTGGCGTGGTATGACAACGAATGGGGCTTCTCGGTTCGTATGGCAGATGTCGCTGTTGCGATGGGCCGCCTTAACTGACCCTTCGCACATCGCTTGTACCCTTATGCCCGCTCAGGTTATCTGGGCGGGCATTTTCGTTCGGGGCACCCCATGACCAATCAAATCGCCATCTGGCTCGGAGTTCTCATTCTTGGCGGCCTGATGTTGGATGTGGCTTTGTTCGGAACCGAGCACATGCTCTTTCTCGGCAAGAAACTTTATGATTTCCTCGACTGGCTCGCCTTTTGGCGCTGACAGAGGTTTTGCTTGACTTTCGGCGCAATCTGTCATTGTTAGCGCTAACCATTCTTGGACGACATTCGGACGGAGCGCATCATGACACTCAAGCTGGCAATCAACGGATTTGGACGTATCGGACGCGGAGTTCTGCGCGCGGTGATGGAATCGGACCGTACCGATGTCGAAATCGTCGCAATCAACGATCTGGCTAAACCGGAAATGAACGCGCATCTGTTTGAATTCGACAGCGTTCATGGCCGCTATCCCAACCCGGTCACGCTCAGCGACGCTGGTCTGGACGTGGGCGCCGGCCCCATCCGGCTGACCAGCGAGCGCGACCCCGAAGCACTGGACTGGTCGGATGTGGATGTCGTTTTGGAATGCACAGGCGTCTTCCGCACCCGCGAGGCGGCTGAGCGGCACCTTAAAAACGGATCGAAGAAAGTTCTGATCTCGGCCCCTGCCCGTGGCGATGGCGGGGTGAAGACCGTAGTGTTCGGCGTCAACGATCACGAGCTGACTGCCGACGACATTGTTGTCTCCAACGCTTCTTGCACCACCAACTGCCTGTCACCTGTCGCAGCGGCTTTGGATGCGGGACTGGGCATCAAGCATGGCAACATGACCACCGTCCATGCCTATACGGCCAGCCAGCCGGTGCATGATACTGCAGGCAAGGATCCCTACCTGTCTCGAGCAGCAGCTCTGTCGATGATCCCAACCACGACCGGTGCAGCATCGGCCGTCGGGTTGGTCCTGCCTCAATTGGCCGGAAAGCTGACCGGGCAAGCAATCCGTGTGCCGACGCCAAATGTTTCGGTCGTCGATCTCGTGGCCGAAGTTTCTCGCCCAACCACCGAAGATGAGGTCAATGCCCTGTTCGTCGAAGCCGCGGCGAAGATTCCTAATGTATTGGCCGCCGAGACACGCCCACTGATCTCAATCGACTTCAATCACGACTCTCACAGCTCAACTGTATCCCTGGCGGAAACAAAAGTAACCGACGGAACCTTGGTTCGCGTACTTGCCTGGTATGACAATGAATGGGGTTTCTCGAACCGGATGCTGGACACCGCCACAGCGATGGGCGCTTTATCCTAAGCGCTCTCGCAGAGCAGCATTTACACGGGGCGTGACGAATTTCGACACGTCTCCGTCCAGCCGGGCGATTTCCTTCACCAGTTTCGAGGCAATCGCCTGATGCCGCGCTTCGGCCATCAAAAAGACCGTCTCAATCGAGTTGTCCAGCGCACGGTTCATTCCAACCATCTGGAATTCATACTCAAAATCCGCAACCGCCCGCAGACCACGCACAATGATCTGTGCCCCTACATCGCGGGCACAGTCAATCAGCAGGTTTTCGAAAGGATGCGCCACGATCTCGGTGCCGGTCTGTTCGGTGAGATGCGCGCATTCAGCCTCAATCATCGCCACGCGTTCTTCCAGTGAAAACAACGGCCCTTTGTCGCGATTGATTGCAACCCCGATTACAAGCTTGTCCACCAGAGCTGCGGCCCGACGGATGATATCGATATGACCCAAGGTGATCGGATCAAAGGTTCCAGGATATAATCCAACCCGCATCAGGCCCTCCTGCGCAATAATATTTCTGCGCTAGCAAACACATCTTTGCCGCAGGTGCAAGGGTCAGCTGTGCACCACGCGACCTCAGTGCCCCATAATCATGCCTTCAAGCGCGTCTTTTTCCATCGCAAGCTCAGCCAGTTGTGCCTTCACCGCATCGCCCAGCGTGACGATCCCGATCAGTTTGCCCTCTTCCACGACGGGCATGTGGCGAAACCGGCCTTCGGTCATGCGAGACAGAATGGCCTCAACCGTGTCCTGTCGCGTGGCCGTCACAAGGTCCTTGGTCATATAGGCGCTTACAGGCTTGCCGAGGCATCCGCTGCCGCTGGCTGCAAGTTCGCGCACAATATCACGTTCAGATAAAATGCCCGCCGCCGTCTGACCGCCGTCTTCGGAAATGACCACAGTACCAATCCGCTTGCTTGCCAGAATTTCGGCCGCCTGAGAGACCGTTGCTGATGGTTCGACCGTCACCACCTCGTCAGTGGCCTTGGATTTAAGAATGGCCTGAACAAGCATTAGCAAAACCTCCGGTATAACGTACTGTTTTCCAAAGCGTTGCCGGAATGTCTGAATGTGTCAAGGCGAAGCTTCCCGCTCAAGCCGCGCCACTTCGTCTCGCAGGCCACGAGTCAGGGCCTCGGCGAAGCGGTTCAACCGCTCATTGCGTTGGTCGCCCTGATGACGAACCAGATAGAACCCTCGGGTCAAACTTACCTGATCCGTCAGGATTTTCTGCAATCCCTTGTGAAACGGTAATGTGAAGTCATGTGCGACGCCGACACCCGAACCCAACGAGACCTGCCGCAGCTGCACCGACACTGAATTTGATGCAAGTGCGACACGCTCAATCCCAATATCGTTGAGATAGTCCAACTCACGATCAAAGATCATATCCGGGATATAGCCGATCATGCGATGATCACAGAGATCATTCACCGATCGGATTGGCGGATTGCGGTCGAGATAGGATTGAGCGGCAACGAGATGTAACTTGTAGTCCGTGATCTTCTGGACAAGCAATTTCCCGGCGGTCGGCGCACTAACTGTGATCGCCATATCGGCCTCGCGCCGGGACAGATTGATGATACGTGGAAGGGCCAGTATCTGGATATCCAGATCTGGATTGGCATCGCCGATCTTTGCGCAGACCTGCGGCAAAAGATAGTTGGCGCTGCCATCTGGCGCTCCGATGCGGATCTGACCACTTAACGATTTGGCCGAGCCGGACATGGCCCCCGCCGCTGCGCGCATCGCCTCTTCGGCCTGCTGCCCGTGATCCATCAACCGTTGGCCGGCAGTCGTCAGCACATATCCCTGCTGGGATTTCGTAAACAAAACCGCGTCCAATGCGGCTTCAAGCCGCGCAACCCGACGCCCCACCGTGGCCGGATCAATTTTGAGCACCCTGCCCGCCGCTGACAGGCTTTCCTCGCGTGCTACAGCCAGAAATACGCGCAGATCATCCCAGTTCGGTGTCATCTCGTACCCTTTGCATTTTTGCAAAACTGATTTGAAACATTGCCTCTGTTCAATGGATTTTCGCAAGCCTATTCTGCGCGCAACTTTGTTTGGAGGAGTTTGCGATGAACGACCTGACCCATTTCATCAATGGTGAAAATGTCGCCGGCACATCGGGCCGTTTCGACGATGTGTTTAACCCCGCCACGGGCGAGGTGCAGTATAAATGTCCGATGGCCAGTGCGGCTGAAACCACTGCAGCCATAGAACACGCTGCTGCTGCCCAGGTCGCTTGGGGGGCCACCAACCCGCAGAAGCGCGCGCGTGTGATGATGGCGATGGTTGGCCTGATGAACCGCGATATGGACAAGCTGGCAGAAGCGCTCAGCCGCGAACACGGCAAGACCCTGCCCGACGCCAAGGGCGATCTGCAGCGCGGTCTTGAGGTGATCGAATACTGCATCGGTGCGCCTCAGATGTTGAAAGGTGAATTCACCGACAGCGCGGGCCCAGGCATCGATATGTACTCGATGCGCCAGCCGCTGGGTGTTGTTGCATCGATCATGCCGTTCAACTTCCCTGCAATGATGCCGTTGTGGCATGTTGGTCCGGCGCTGGCCTGTGGCAATGCAGTTGTGCTGAAGCCGTCCGAGCGTGACCCCTCAGTCCCCTTGATGCTGGCAGAACTGTTCATCGAGGCCGGTCTGCCCAAAGGCGTGTTCCAGGTCGTGAATGGCGACAAAGAGGCCGTCGACACCCTGCTCGACAGCGAGATCATTCAGGGTGTTTCGTTCGTGGGCTCGACCCCGATCGCGCAGTATATCTATTCCCGTGCCACCGCCAACGGCAAGCGTGCGCAGTGCTTTGGTGGTGCCAAGAACCACATGATCGTCATGCCGGACGCCGATCTGGATCAAGCAGCTGACGCTCTGGTCGGAGCTGGATTTGGCGCTGCGGGCGAACGCTGCATGGCAATCTCGGTTGCCGTTCCGGTGGGTGAAGAAACCGCCGACGCGCTGATCGAGAAGTTGATCCCCCGCGTCGAAAAGCTGAAGGTTGGTCCCTATACGGCTGGCGATGATGTGGACATGGGTCCGGTTGTGACCGGAGCCGCGAAAGAACGCATTCTTGGCCTGATCAACTCCGGCGTCGAACAGGGCGCGAAGCTGGTTGTCGATAACCGCGACTTCAGTCTGCAGGGCTATGAAGACGGCTTCTTTGTCGGCCCGCACCTGTTCGACCACGTGACGCCTGACATGGATATCTACAAGCAGGAAATCTTTGGTCCGGTTCTGTCGACTGTCCGTGCCGGTTCTTATGAAGAGGCGCTGAAGCTGGCGATGGACCATGAATACGGCAACGGCACCGCGATCTTCACCCGTGACGGTGATACAGCGCGCGACTTTGCCAGCCGAGTGAACATTGGCATGGTCGGCATCAACGTCCCGATCCCGGTGCCGCTGGCCTATCACACCTTTGGCGGCTGGAAGAAATCCATGTTCGGCGACCTGAACCAGCATGGCCCGGACAGCTTCAAGTTCTATACCCGCACGAAAACCGTCACCTCGCGCTGGCCCTCGGGCATCAAGGAAGGCGGCGAGTTCAATTTCAAAGCGATGGACTGATCGCTTTTGTCGCTGCAACGCAAACCCGGCCATATTTGGCCGGGTTTTTCATTTCTTGGTCCAATTTCGCACCAAACCGCACCTCACAAGAAATTCAGCAGTGCCCCTCTGGAAAAACGAGGCAATCACCAATATTTTACCGCCAATTCGAATGCTCGAGCAGTTGATATTTCCGGAGGCAGCCTTGTCCCAAAATCGCATGAACCGCCGCTCAGCTCTGTTGGGGGTTGCATCACTGATTGCAACGCCCGCTTTGGTGCGCGCGCAAAGTCTGGACGCTTTCCCGCAGGATGAGGATGCGATCAGCACGCAGTTACCAGTGCGCCGCAACGTCTCGTCCTTTTCGCAGCAGGACTGGCAGGATCACTTCGATGAGCTGGGCGTAGGCTGTTTGCTAGCCGACATTACCAGCCGCGCGGTGCACTATTGGGGACCGGACGGAACGTACAGGCTCTACCCAAGCTCGGTGCCGATGAGCGAGGAACTGACCAAGCGCGGCTATACCGAGGTGGTGCGCAAGCGCGAAAACCCAAGCTGGACCCCGACCGCATCGATGCGTGAACGTGATCCATCGCTGCCCGTCCGTATGGAAGGTGGCGACCCGGGTAACCCGCTGGGTACCCGCGCGATGTACCTGTCCTGGCCCGCCTATCTGGTGCATGGCACCCATGATACGCGTAAAATCGGCCGGCAGAGCTCATCGGGTTGCATCGGCCTTTATAACCAGCATGTAGAAGAACTGTATCCGCTGGTGCAGGTCGGCACTCAGGTGCGCCTGCTGTAATCAGCTAACGCTTTCAACAAGAAGCCCCGGCCATTTGGACCGGGGCTTTGTGTTTAAAGAGGGTCTTGAAGGTTCACTCAGGCAGGATCACTTCGTCCACGACGTGAATAACGCCATTGCTCGCCTCGATATCAGCCTGGATAACTTCAGCCCCGTTCACCTTGACACCGTTCTTTGCGTTCACGCTCAGACGATCACCCTGGACCGTGAGCACCTTCGCGCGCTTGCCCGCGATGTCGCCGGACATCACTTTGGCGGGCACCACGTGATAGGTCAGGATCGACACCAATTGATCTTTGTTTTCGGGCAGAAGCAGCGTTTCCACCGTGCCTTCAGGCAATGCGGCAAAAGCCTCATCCGTGGGTGCAAAAACCGTAAACGGGCCATCGCCTTTCAGCGTGTCGACCAGACCTGCGGCCTGAACAGCAGCGACCAGAGTGTTGAATGACCCGGCAGAAACGGCGGTATCGACGATATCAGCAGCTTGCGCTTTGACCGGAAGTGTCAATGCGAGTGCGGCGGCGGCGCCCATGAATGTGCGGCGGAACATGGCTGTTAACTCCTCTCCAGCTTGTTATGGAGAGGGTTACGCGACACTACGGCGTCCGGATCACATCCGGGTCAATTTTCTTTGATCTGAACCCATATGCTTTGCGCCCGGCCATCCTTCAGGAACGGCAACGCCTCAACGGCTTCGGGGTGGTCCTGTTGCAGGTAGTACCCCGGCCAAAGCATTGAATATGCACCGGATTGCAGCAAGGCGTGCAGCATGTACTGCTCTCCCCACCCCGGGCAATCATAGAAAAACCGCTTGGGATATTCGTAGGGCAGAAAAACATCGTGAACATGGATCACAACGCCCGGTTTCAGCGTGGGAATGATCCGGCAGAATAGGTGCGCCACGTCATTGCTCATCCGAACAACGTGGCTGGAGTCGATGAACAAAACGTCCCCAGCTTCGAGTTGTTCGAACATCGCCGGGTCGACCTCTTCCAGCCGTTTCTGCTCAAAATGATCAACCACATGGGCGATATCGGCACGGGGATAGGGATCGATCGCGGTGATCTCGGTCTGCAATCCACCGTCGACAATCGCCTGTCGCGTGACGCGGGTCGAGTTGCCGCAACCTACCTCTATCACGCGCTTCGGCTGGAACCTGCGGATCATCAGATACAGCGCATCCGCATCCGGGCTGTCGTAATAGCCGTTCCCCAACCGATATCCGGTTTGATTACGTTCGGGGTCCTTCAACGCCTCAAGCGCCGCCTTGTGCTGCGCGTACTCCGCAACCAGCTGCGAGATGTCGAACTCCGCCATCCCCGGTGACAACGCATAGGCCGGGCGGGTCAGTCCCCCTGCCCGCTCAAACGCCTCAAGTCGCGCGCGTTCATCATTCTCGACAGATTTGTCGACCAGCTTTACCCCCAACTCATCAAGGGCTGCGTTGATCTGGGGAAATTTCCTGGGTTTCACGCGAAGCTCCACATTCGGTTCTGCCTGTTCCTTACCCGCGCCACCGGGGCATCCGCAAGAACCCTGCACGTCAAACCCTTGGCAAAACGGAAATTTCCGTATTCACTGATCTGAATTGACGAACGAGGGCCGCCATGCAGCAGGAATTTACGATCGGTATCGAAGAGGAATATCTGCTGGTCGACTGCGACAGTCTGCAGCTGGCCGAAGCCCCCGAAGCGTTGATGGAGGCCTGTCAGGCAGATTTCGAGGGTCAGGTCAGCCCCGAATTCCTGCAATGCCAGATCGAGGTCGGAACCCGCCCGCACGCGACAGTCAAAACAGCCCGAGAAGACCTGAAGCGCCTGCGATCCTGCGTTTCAAAACGTGCGGCAGAGTACAACCTGGCCCCCATCGCCGTTTCGTGCCACCCGTTCGCGAATTGGAAAGATCAGCATCACACGCGCAAAGAACGCTATGATGCCTTGCAGCACGCGCTTGGCGGCGTGGCGCGTCGTATGCTGATCTGTGGAATGCATGTGCATGTGGGGGTGCAGGATCAGGCGCTACGTGCTGATCTGATGCCGCAACTGTCTTACTTTCTACCCCACCTGTTGGCGTTGTCGACCTCATCACCCTATTGGAATGGCGAGGATACGGGCCTGTCCTCGTACCGGCTGACCGTATTCGACAATCTGCCCCGCACGGGTCTACCTCCTATTTTTGGCAGTTGGGGTGAATATGAACGGACAACAGGTGTTCTCGTCGAGCTGGGCGTGATCGAGGACACAACGAAAATCTGGTGGGATTTGCGCCCGTCACATCGTTTTCCGACGTTGGAAACCCGTATCATGGACGTGCAGCCCCGGTTGGAGCATACGCTATCTCTGGCCGCACTAGTACAGGCGCTGACCCGGATGTTATGCCGCCTGAAAGCCCGCAACCTACGGTGGCGACAGTACGATAAGTTCCTAATCGGCGAAAACCGCTGGCGCGCGCAACGCTATGGCGTGGGCGAAGGGTTGATCGATTTCGGCGACCGCGCGATCACGCCCATGGCTGATCTGATGGGTGAGTTGATGGGCATGCTGGCCGAAGATGCCGAGGCTTTGGGAACCATGACAGAACTCGCCCGCCTGCGTCAGATCGCCGAAAACGGCACTTCGGCCACGCGCCAGCGTCGTGCCTATGCCGAAGCCGTTGCGCGCGGAGAAGATCCGGGTATGGCCGTCGTGAAACACCTGATCGAGGAATTTCACGCGGACCTTTAGGCCTTAGGTCAGAGCCAAAATCTCTTTGATCCGATCCGCCACCGGCGCATAGAGATCGCGATCGGTCCAGTAGCCGTTGTGGGAAAACGGGTTCCACGAGGTAAAGATCTTGCCCGCGTTGATCGGCTTGTCCTTAAGGGCTCCACTATCAGACAATTGCTTGTAACGCGGCGCGCTTTTGCCCAGCGGAAAGCCCAGAACGTCATGCTTGTCGTAGTAGTTGTACCACCACGTCGGGAATTGCAGCGCCGCAGGCAGCGCGCTGTTGGGGGCCATGATGGGGAAAATATCGCTCTCGGGATAGGCAAACAGGAAAATCGGAATGTTGCACCCGAAGGTCACGAACCCGGCCACGGTTTTCATGTTCTCGACATCGGTCTGATGCACCGGCAAACCACCACCCGGCCGCATATGGCCTTGCATGTCGTAGATGTAGTTCGACATGATGTGCCCACCCAATGAATGGGCAAGGATCAGAACCGGACCATCAGGACCAACCTGATGTTTGACGACCCCCATCACATTCTCGATCTTTTGGTGGATGGCTTCATAGATTTTGTCCCCATCGTCCGGCGTCGGACGATAAGACGCTGCATCCGAGAGGTTGCACACCACAAACTCACGTAGCTTGTCATAACCCAGACTGCGATTGATCTTTTTCAGATAGTCTTTCTGCCGCCCCTGCAGGATCTGCGCCCAGACGACCTCATGCCAGATAACGTGGCTCATATCCGCGCCCACCCGGTTCGAGACGCGTCGTTTGAGGCCTTTTGAAAAGGTCGGGGTCGTGGATGCGGGCTGTCCCTGCGGTTTGTGCTGGCTGCCCATTCCGTGAATCACAATCACGGCCAGTTTGTGTGAGGCCATCAGAATACTCCAAGAAATTGATCCGTAGAATGCCCGCAGTATAGCGCAGCCCCCCATTTCCCCCAAACATGGCCGCAGCGTTTGCCGACGTTGAAAAATTTCTGTAAGGATTGAAGAATAAAACGCTCGTTCAATTCTGCAGAATACAGGGACCACAGCTATGGATTTCGCACTGACCGAAGAACAGACAGCCATCTTCGACATGGCCTATGCCTTTGGCCAAGACCATATCGCCCCATACGCGCGCCAGTGGGAAGCTGACGGCACCATCCCGAAAGAGCTTTGGCCCAAGATCGGAGAGCTTGGGTTCGGTGCCCTATACGTTTCTGAAGAAAGCGGCGGATCAGGGCTGAGCCGCCTGGATGCGACCTTGGTGTTCGAGGCGTTGTCGATGGCTTGCCCCTCGGTCGCGGCGTTCCTGTCGATCCACAATATGTGTGCCAAGATGCTGGACAGCTTTGCCAGCGATGAACTGAAATCCAGGATCATGCCGGGCATTCTCAGCCTTGAAACGGTTCTCAGCTATTGCCTGACAGAACCCGGTTCGGGGTCGGACGCAGCCGCCCTGAAAACCCGCGCTGAACGAACCAATGAAGGCTATACCCTGAACGGCTCCAAAGCCTTCATCTCGGGTGGCGGTTATTCGGACGCTTATGTCTGCATGGTCCGCACTGGCGAAGATGGCCCCAAGGGAATTTCGACAGTCTACGTCGAAGACGGAACCTCTGGCCTCAGTTTTGGGGCATTAGAACAGAAGATGGGCTGGAAGAGCCAACCCACGGCGCAGGTTCAGTTTGATGACTGCAAAATCCCCTCCGGCAATTTGGTTGGCGCAGAAGGCGACGGTTTCAAATACGCCATGATGGGACTTGACGGCGGGCGATTGAACATCGCGTCGTGTTCGTTGGGGGCCGCTCAGAACGGGCTGGATATGACCCTGCAATACATGTCCGAACGCAAGGCCTTCGGTCAGTCCATTGATCAGTTCCAGGCCCTGCAATTCCGCCTTGCGGATATGGAGATCGAATTGCAGGCCGCCCGCACCTTTCTGCGGCAGGCTGCGTGGAAACTGGATCAGGGCGCGCCCGACGCCACCAAGTTCTGCGCCATGGCGAAGAAATTCGTGACCGAGACGGGATCGAAGGTAGTGGACCAGTGCCTGCAGCTGCATGGCGGCTACGGCTATCTTGCGGATTATGGCATCGAAAAGCTTGTGCGTGATCTGCGCGTGCATCAGATACTTGAGGGTACGAACGAGATCATGCGCGTCATCGTCGCGCGCCAGATGCTTGCCAACCGCTGAGGACCTTATGGCTGACATTGACATCCGCACCGTGGGGCGCGCCGGGCGCATTACTCTGACACGTCCAAAAGCCTTGAATGCGATGAGCTATGAGATGTGCATGGCCATCGACACCGCCCTGCGTAACTGGCGTGAGGATGATGCAGTCGACCTGATCATCTTTGATGCCGAAGGCGATAAAGCATTCTGCGCCGGCGGCGACATTGCCGACCTTTATGCCACCGGAACCAAGGGAGATTACGACTACGGCCGCACATTCTGGCGCGACGAATACCGACTGAACGCGATGATTTTTGAGTATCCCAAACCGGTGATCAGCTTCCTGCAGGGTTTCACCATGGGGGGCGGTGTGGGCATCGGTTGCCATGGTAGTCATCGCATCGTTGGCGAAAGCTCAAAGATATCAATGCCGGAATGCTCGATCGGCCTTATCCCGGATGTGGGCGGCTCGCTGATGCTGGCTCTGGCCCCTGGGCGTCTGGGTGAATATCTGGGCACAACCGGCCATCGCATGGGCCCCGCAGATGCCATATATGCGGGCTTTGCCGATCACTTCATTCCGCAAGACCGTTGGCCGGACCTTATCGAACTCCTGGAGGCTTCAGGCCGCGCGAACGTCATCGAAGAGCACGTTGATACACCACCCGAGGGAACACTGGCCGATATACAACCGCAGATCGATGCCTTCTTCGACGGTGAAAGCCTGACCGATATTCTGAATGGTCTACGCAGCGACGGCAAAGAATTTTCGACGAAAATTCTCGACGGCCTCAAACGGAATTCTCCGATTTCGATGGCCTGTACTGTCGAAATGCTGCATCGGCTGCGCGGAGCAAACCTAACGATGCGTAGGGCTTTGGATATGGAGTATCGCTTTACTTATCGCGCGATGGAGCACGGTGATTTTCTGGAAGGCATCCGCGCGCAGATCATTGACAAGGATCGCAACCCGCGCTGGCAATTTGCCGATATGAACGTACCTGCAGTAGCGGTCGCAAACATGCTGCAGCCTTTGGGCGAAAGCGCGCTGAGTTTTTCGGAGGAATAAGAGATGAAAATTGCATTCATTGGACTGGGCAACATGGGCGCTCCGATGGCGGCGAATCTGGCGGCTGCCGGGCATGATGTGGTCGGCTTCGATCAGGCCGATGTGACCGTTGAGGGCGTGACCATGGCCTCATCTGGGGCCGAAGCCGCTGCAACCGCAGAAGCTGTCATCACAATGCTGCCCAACGGGCAGATCCTGCGGGCGGTTACGGACGAGGTCATCCCGGCGATGACCCAAGGTGCGGTACTCATCGATTGCTCAACCGTAGATGTCGACAGCGCGCGCGCCGTGGCACAGCAGGCTTCCGATGCAGGTCTTCGGGCCGTTGATGCGCCTGTATCCGGCGGGATCGGTGGGGCGGCTGCAGGAACCTTGACCTTCATGGCCGGCGGTTCTGACGACGCCTTTGCCAAGGCTGCCCCCCTGTTCGACATCATGGGTCAGAAAGCGGTCCACTGTGGTGAGGCCGGTGCCGGTCAAGCCGCCAAGATCTGCAACAACATGATCCTTGGCGTTACCATGATAGCCACCTGCGAGGCCTTTGCGCTGGCCGATAAGCTCGGGCTGGACCGGCAGAAGATGTTTGACGTGGTCAGCACCTCATCTGGCTATAGCTGGACGATGAATGCCTATTGCCCCGCACCCGGTGTCGGGCCGCAAAGCCCGGCAGACAATGACTATCAACCCGGCTTCGCGGCTGAGCTGATGCTCAAGGACTTGCGGCTAAGCCAACAGGCGGCGGACAGCGCCGATGCTGACACGCCAATGGGACAGGTCGCCACCGCTCTGTATGAGCAGTTTGTCGAACAGGAAAACGGTCTGGGCCGCGACTTCAGCGCGATGCTACCTCGGTTCGAAACGCGCGGCCGAAAGTAAGATCTCGGCGGTGTTTTGCCCAACGGATTGAAAGCCATTGGGCACGCCACCATCTGGATGATACAGGCACAGCCAAAAGGCCGAAGGACCGTATCATGACGAAATTTCTGGTAACGACTGCGACACTTACAGCGCTGGCCTTGGCCCCTGGCGTGGCTATCGCCAAAAACAAAGGCGGGCATTGCCCGCCGGGCCTGGCCAAGAAATCCGTGCCATGCGTTCCTCCGGGGCAGGCCAAAAAAATCTATCGCAATGGAGAGTTCATCGCGCGGGATTACCGTTGGATTGACAATCCCTATCGGTATGGTCTGAACCGCAACGATTACTACCTGCGCGCAGGGGATTATGTATATCGTGTTGATCCCGAAACACGCAAAGTTCTGAACCTGATTGGCGCCGTGGTCGACATCCTGAACTGAACCCCGGCACCAAGGGGGTTCGATGTAACTCTGTCCCGAAGTTTTTCGAAACAGCCATAAATTACACAACTATAGGGATAATTCCCAAATTTTGACGCAATTTTACGTCAGCAAGTTCCTCATTGTTGTGAGGATTATGCATGAGTAACGACGGCGCGATTTTTCAGTTTCGAGGCCCGTGGAATGTCCCGATAGAATTTCATCAAAGCCTGATCCTTTTGGTCTTGATCATCGTAGGATTCAGCTTTGATCCTGAAACTTTGCCTTACGCATTGGGGTTTGTGGCCATTCTTCTGGGCTCCATCCTGCTGCATGAGTTAGGGCACGCCTGGGGGTGTCTGGTGCAGGATGTGCCGGTCAAACGCATCGTGTTGTATGGAGGTGGCGGGTATTGTGAGCACCGCCGCTCAACCACTTCTTACGAAGACGAATTGATCGTAGCCATGGGCCCAATCGTGAATCTTACGCTATGGGCTTCGTGCTCGTTACTGGAACCATTCGTCACTTCACCAAATCTTTCGTGGATCCTGACGGTAACGGCAGACCTGAATCTCTGGCTGGCATTCTTCAACCTGCTGCCCCTTATGCCATTGGATGGCGGGCGTTTGTTTCACGCCGTGCTGCACCGCTTCTTACCGCCCCGTGCAGCAACGCGCATTGCCGGGTTTGTCGGGTTGATCGGAGTGTTTTTGTGGGTACCGCTGATGGTCTTTGCCTATGTCAGCTTCGGTTTCGTCTTTTTGTTTTTCCCGCCGATTCTTCGCCATTGGCATATGGCGCGATACGCACAATATTAATCCCTGATTGGCCACAGACTATTCGGCGGCCACACGCTCGGCGTTCAGCATCGGATTGAGGTATCGGCCAGTATGGCTACGTTCGCATTCCGCGACGTCTTCCGGCGTACCTTCTGCCACGATCTGCCCCCCTCCGTCGCCGCCTTCGGGACCGATATCGATGATCCAGTCTGCGGTTTTTACAACGTCCAGATTGTGTTCAATCACAACAACCGTGTTGCCCTGATCTACCAGCTCATGGAGCACTTCCAATAACTTACGTACGTCTTCAAAATGCAGACCGGTCGTGGGCTCATCAAGAATATAGAGCGTTCGTCCCGTCGAACGCTTTGACAGTTCTTTCGACAGCTTCACCCGTTGAGCTTCACCACCCGACAAGGTCGTAGCCTGTTGTCCAACCTTGATATAGCCCAGCCCGACTCGCGCCAACGCATCCATCTTGTCCCGGATCGACGGCACGGCCTTGAAGAATTCCTGAGCATCTTCCACAGTCATATCAAGCACATCCGCGATGGACTTGCCCTTGAACTTGATTTCGAGGGTCTCGCGATTGTAGCGCGCGCCTTTGCAAGTTTCGCAGGTGACATAGACGTCGGGCAGAAAGTGCATCTCGATCTTGATAACGCCGTCGCCCTGGCAGGCCTCACAACGCCCACCTTTGACGTTGAAGCTGAAGCGACCGGGTTTATACCCGCGAGCCTTCGCTTCGGGTAAACCGGCGAACCAGTCACGGATCGGGGTGAAGGCCCCGGTGTAAGTTGCTGGATTCGAACGCGGAGTCCGCCCAATCGGGCGCTGATCAATATCGATCACTTTGTCCAGATGTTCCAGCCCCTTGATCGTTTCGCAGGGTGCAGGT
This sequence comes from Ruegeria sp. CF4, assembly GCF_056537345.1. Lineage (NCBI taxonomy): Bacteria > Pseudomonadati > Pseudomonadota > Alphaproteobacteria > Rhodobacterales > Roseobacteraceae > Ruegeria > Ruegeria sp. CF4. The sequence continues at coordinate 971,890 of NZ_JBQFRJ010000001.1, forward strand.
GTTTGCCGCGCTCCGTTCAATCGCATCGATGCGGTCTTGAACAGGGTCTCGATGGTCAGCGTCGACTTGCCGCCACCGGACACACCGGTCACACAAACAAACTTGCCCAATGGAAACTCGGCGGTCACGTTCTTGAGGTTGTTTCCGGTCGCTTTGACCACCGTCACCTTTTGTTTCTTGCCCTTCCGCCGCTCGGATGGCACCGCAATCTCGCGCGTGCCCGACAAATACTGGCCCGTAATCGAGGCTGCATCTCCGGCAATGTGATCCGGCGTACCGTGACTGACCACCTGCCCGCCATGCACCCCGGCCCCGGGGCCGATATCGAAGACGTAGTCGGCCTCGCGAATAGCCTCCTCATCATGCTCCACGACGATGACGGTATTGCCCTGGTCGCGTAGATTCTTGAGCGTACCCAGCAGCCGGTCATTGTCACGCTGGTGCAGGCCGATTGATGGCTCGTCCAGCACGTACAAAACCCCGGTCAAGCCCGAGCCGATCTGACTGGCCAAGCGGATGCGTTGGCTCTCACCACCAGACAGGGTGCCACTCGAACGTGATAGCGTAAGATATTCCAAACCTACGTTATTTAGAAATCCGAGGCGTTCGCGAATTTCCTTCAGAATCGCACGAGCAATCTCGTTTTTCTGCGTGCTCAGATGGTTGGGCGCATCCTCAACCCATGCAAGCGCTTCACGGATCGACATCTCAACCACCTGCCCCACATGCAGGCCAGCGATCTTCACAGCCAGAGCCTCAGCCCGCAGACGATACCCCTCGCATGTGCCGCAAGGACGGTTGTTCTGGTACCGCTCGAACTCCTCCCGAATCCACGCGCTGTCTGTTTCCCTATAACGGCGTTCCATATTGGGAATGACGCCCTCAAAGGTGCGGGTGACCTGATAAACGCGGCCACCTTCATCATAACGGAACTGGATTTCTTCATCGCCCGACCCGCGCAGAAATACCTGCTGCACGTTCTTGGGCAGGTCTTTCCACGGCGTGTTCTTGTCGAACTCGTAATGCCGCGCGATGGCTTCGATGGTTTGCAGGAAATATGGTGACTTTCCCTTGCGCCATGGTGCCAAGGCACCGTCATACAGCTTTAGCGTCTGATCCGGCACCACAAGGCGTTCGTCAAAGAACAGCTCGACGCCAAGCCCATCACAATCCGGGCACGCGCCAAACGGAGCATTGAATGAAAACAAGCGTGGCTCGATCTCAGGGATTGTGAAACCACTGACAGGACAGGCAAAATTCTCGCTGAACGTGATACGCTCCGGGTCACCCTCTTTCGGGGCCGTTTCGAGAATCGCAATCCCGTCGGCCAGATCCAAGGCAGTGCGCAAGCTATCGGCCAAGCGCGTTTCCATGCCTTCGCGCACCACCAGACGATCGACCACGACATCGATGTCATGACGAAACTTCTTGTCCAACGTTGGTGGTTCATCCAGTTCGTAGAACTCACCATCCACTTTGACGCGCTGGAACCCCTGCTTGCGCAGCTCAAGGAATTCCTTTTTGTACTCACCCTTCCGGTCCCGCACGATGGGCGCCAGCAGATAACCGCGCGTGCCCTCCTCCATCGTCATGATCCGGTCAACCATGTCCTGCACCTGCTGCGCCTCAATCGGTAGCCCTGTAGCCGGGCTGTAAGGCGTTCCGGCGCGGGCGAAGAGCAGTCGCAGATAATCGTAGATTTCGGTTACGGTGCCCACTGTCGAACGGGGGTTTTTCGAGGTTGTCTTTTGCTCAATCGAAATCGCGGGGCTCAGACCGCTGATGTGATCCACATCGGGCTTTTCCATCATGTCGAGGAACTGGCGCGCGTAGGCCGACAGGCTTTCGACATAGCGGCGCTGGCCCTCGGCATAAATCGTGTCAAACGCCAGCGAAGACTTGCCTGAGCCCGACAGGCCGGTGATCACCACCAGCTGATCCCGCGGAATGTCGACATCGATGCTCTTGAGGTTATGTTCGCGCGCGCCGCGCACCTCGATATTCTTCAGCTCAGCCATTTCGGCCCCCAACAACCAGTGCCTCTCAGAAATAGGTGAGCGACGGTGAGTCTCCAACCAAAAAGTTAGAACAAAATATGAACAAGCGGATTTTCAGTCAATCCTGTTTTAACCTTCGGATTTGCGCGCCAAGGCCCAGGCACAAATCGGAAAGGCCGGGTCATTATCCAGGCTATCTGTCTCGGGCTCATAGACCGGAGGCCAGTCTGGTTCGAGGTTCCGAAGAGCTGCTTGACGGTTCCCCCATTGTTCGGCCCGGATATCTGCGGGATCAAATCCACACTCGGTCAGCAGATTGCGCAGCCCGCGTTCGGACCAGCGCGAACAATCGTGCGGGGCTGCGTGGAATGGTATGAAGAACGGAACTGCCAGCCAGAAATAACCACCAGGCCGCAACATCTCTTGAACGTTCAGCGTAGCCTCAAAGGGGCGGTCCAGATGCTCCCAGACTTGATTGGCGAGAACCAGATCAAACGTCCGGACCTCTCCCTGCTCGTCCAGCAAAGGCCCTCGGCAGATATCATGGTCATTGCGCCAGACCTGCTCATAGCTGCGAAACCCGAACTGATTACCCCACGACCCGGATATCTCAACCGCATCCAGCTTTGACGGCGTCAACTTACGTATCCACTCACGGCTGCGCCGCGCCATGATCACTCTGTTCAGACTAGTCACTGCAGCCCTCGGTTGATTTGGCGGCAATACAGCACGACGCTGCGTGATTGTCAGCGTTCATTTTCAAATTTCGGGGAAAAGTGGCGCGGTTGACGGGGCTCGAACCCGCGACCCCCGGCGTGACAGGCCGGTACTCTAACCAACTGAGCTACAACCGCGCATCTATTTTCGTGGCCTTTGACCTGGACCAAGGAGTGCAGCGATGGCGCGGTTGACGGGGCTCGAACCCGCGACCCCCGGCGTGACAGGCCGGTACTCTAACCAACTGAGCTACAACCGCCCGCTGCACGTTCATTGCTGAACGTTGGGGTGTATTATGGCCCCGGTCGGGCAGCGTCAAGCGGCGTTTTGAAGTTTTTTGCCCGATACTGATTTTTTCCAGAACGACCATCTCGAACGGGGCGAATAACCTTGCGCAAGACCTGATCTGACTATAAGAGCCTGCGTCACGGGTGATTAGCTCAGTGGTAGAGCGCTTCGTTCACATCGAAGATGTCAGGAGTTCAAATCTCTTATCACCCACCATCTTTCCTTGTCCCGTTCTGAAAAGCTGGCATCGCTCCCTTCTAACCGCCGACATATACACCCTTTCGTGGACGATAGAATATCTTCTGATCATGCAACCGCCCCAGTAGGTCGTGCATACGCCGCACAAAATCCTCACGCGCTGCACGGTCTTCGCTTGTCTCGTCCGCAGGTTCCAGCGACTTTGAGGTGATCGTCTGGCGCATGGCCTCTTCAATGAGATCAATATCGCTGACAGATAGCTCAAACAGGTCGTTATATTGGGGCATGAGGCATCCTCCTGACGTGGGCAGATCATCAGCGTGCAACAGGCGAACATTGTTTTCCACCCTTTTCGACAAAGCCCAATGCCGGCACGGCAGAGTTTTCCCCCTGTTTCCCGAAGCTTGTCAGAAATCCCGCTATCTGCCTAAGGTTGCCAGATATGCAGTCGGGAAAATGGCATGGCGAAACTCAAGCGTGAAATCGGTCTTGTCGGCCTGACCTTCATCTCGGTCGGTGGCATCATCGGCTCTGGCTGGCTGTTCGGGCCCCTTCTGGCGGTTCAACACGCAGGGCCCGCTGCGATCCTTTCCTGGATCATTGGCGCTGTCGCAATGTTCATATTGGCAATCACCTTTGCCGAGATCTCGGCCATGCTGCCCATACCGGGTGGGATCGCGCGGGTGCCCCAGTTTTCGCATGGCAATATCGTATCCATGGCGATGGGGTGGACTGCCTGGATCGGCTATAACACCACCGCCCCGATCGAGGTTGAGGCAATGCTGAAATACCTCGCGCCATATGCCCCCTGGCTGCATGCGGCCGATACCGGAGACCTGACCGGAGCAGGTATCCTCGTGGCGCTGCTTTTCATGTTGCTGTTTGTGGCGGTGAACGCATTGGGTGTTCGATTTTTTGCCCAAGTGAACGCCGTGCTGACCTGGGCCAAGATCGCGATACCGATCTTTCTTTCTATCCTTCTGGTCCTCACCCGGTTTGATGCGCAGAACCTGACCACGCCGGACGGGTTTGCCCCCTACGGCCTCAAGGGGATCATGGCGGCCGTATCGACCGGAGGCGTGATCTTCTCCTTCATCGGTTTCCGGCACGTGGTCGACATGGCTGGCGAAGTACGCAATCCAAAATTCGCGATACCGGCTGCTCTGGTGCTTTCAATCATACTCTGCGCGCTGATCTATATCGGCTTGCAGATCGCATTTATCGGCGCTTTGGATCCGTCGATGATCAGCAATGGTTGGGCAAGCCTCGACTTTGGGGGGCAAGGTCCGCTTGACGCCATCATCATGTCCGTGGGCATCGTGTGGTTTCTGAGCTTATTGAATGTCGGCTCAGTAGTTGGTCCTTTTGGCAACGGACTTGTCGCGACTGGTTCGAACGCCCGGATCGCGCTTGCGTTGTCAAAGAACGGCTTCTTGCCAAAACGCCTTCAGATCCTGTCCAAATTCGGGGTGCCCCTATGGGCACTGGCGCTGAACTTCCTGATCGGCATGGTGTTTCTGCTCACTGTCCCATTCACGACCGTTATCGCCCTGAACGGAGCCGCAATCGTTCTTTCCTTTGCGGTCGGTCCGATCGCCGTTGTCTGCCTCAGAGAACTGTTGCCCGATCGCCCTCGCTCCATCCGGGTGCCTGCGGTCAAGCTTGTTGGTGCCACGGCCTTCGCGATCTCGACTCTCGTTGTCTACTGGAGCGGCTGGGACACTGTCTGGAGGCTGGGCATAGCTCTGGTCATCGGGATGGTGCTGTTGCTCGCCCGCTTTCACAACAAGCTGGATGAAATGGATGCCACCGAGGCACTCTGGCTGGTGCCTTATTTTGGCGGACTGGGATTGATTTCATACCTTGGGCAATTCGGCGATGGCGCTCTGAAGCAAATCCCGTTTGGCTGGGATATCCTGCTATGTGCGGTGTTTTCCGTGGTGGTCTTTGCCCTCGCAGTTCGATCTTCGCTGTCTGATGAGAAATTCCAGGCCTACATCGCGGAAGAAGAACTGCTGGGTCCGGCTGAACCGGTGATCGGGCTGTAAAAAAGGCGGGTTAAGACCCGCCTTTTAAGTTTGTTCAATGGGCTGTTGCAGAGGGGCCGGCACCCTCGGCCACCTTGGCCGCAGCTGCAGCGGCCTCCTCGGCAGCTTCGTCCCATTCAATCGGCTCGGGTTCGCGAACCAATGAATGCTCCAGAACTTCCGAGACGTGCTCGACCGGAATGATCTCCAGCCCCTCTTTCACGTTGTCGGGGATATCCGCCAAGTCCTTCTCATTCTCTTCGGGAATGAGCACGGTCTTGATCCCGCCACGCAGGGCCGCGAGCAGTTTCTCTTTCAACCCACCAATCGGCATCGCATTGCCGCGCAGCGAAACTTCGCCTGTCATGGCGATGTCCTTGCGCACCGGAATACCGGTCAGCACCGAAACGATCGACGTGACCATCGCCAGACCAGCGCTTGGACCATCCTTGGGCGTCGCCCCGTCAGGAACGTGGACGTGGATGTCCAGCTTGTCGAACTGAGGCGGCTTCACCCCGATCTTGGGAGAAATCGACCGAACGTAGGACGAGGCCGCATCGATGGATTCCTTCATCACATCGCCCAGCTTACCCGTGGTTTTCATCCGCCCCTTACCGGGCAGTTTCAGCGCCTCGATATGCAGCAGATCACCACCGACCGATGTCCAGGCCAGACCGGTGACGACACCAACCTGATCGTCCTGTTCAGCAAGACCATAGCGGAACTTGGGCACACCAAGGAAATCATCCAGATTATCAGGCGTCACCTTCACGGTTTCCGCCTCTTTCTTGATGATCTTGGTCAACGATTTCCGTGCAACTTTGGCGATCTCACGTTCAAGGTTCCGCACGCCCGCCTCACGGGTGTAGGTACGGATCATCTTTTGCAACGCCTCATCAGTCAGCTCAAATTCCTTGGCCTTGAGGCCATGGTTCTTGACCTGCTTGCCGATCAGGTGCTGCTTGGCGATCTCGCTCTTTTCCTCTTCGGTGTAACCGGCCAGCGGGATGATCTCCATCCGGTCCAGCAGAGGCCCGGGCATGTTATAGCTGTTCGACGTGGTCAGGAACATCACGTTGGACAGGTCATATTCGACCTCAAGATAGTGGTCCATGAACGTGCTGTTCTGTTCCGGATCCAACACCTCAAGCATTGCCGAAGCCGGATCGCCACGGAAGTCCTGCCCCATCTTGTCGATCTCGTCGAGCAGGATGAGAGGGTTCGTGGTCTTCGCCTTTTTCAGCGCCTGAATGATCTTACCAGGCATCGAACCGATATAGGTCCGGCGGTGACCGCGGATCTCGGATTCATCGCGCACACCACCCAGCGAGATGCGAATGAACTCGCGCCCCGTCGCTTTCGCAACGGACTTACCCAGCGAGGTTTTACCCACGCCCGGAGGTCCAACAAGGCACAGGATTGGGCCTTTCAGCTTTTTCGAGCGTTGCTGAACCGCCAGATACTCGACGATCCGCTCTTTGACCTTCTCAAGCCCATAATGATCGGCGTCCAGAATGTCCTGCGCGCGGCCCAGATCCTTTTTGACGCGGGACTTGGTGCCCCATGGCAGCGACAGAATCCAGTCCAGATAGTTGCGCACAACGGTGGCCTCGGCCGACATGGGCGACATGTTCTTGAGCTTCTTCAGCTCACCATCCGCCTTCTCGCGCGCCTCTTTCGACAGCTTGGTCTCGGCGATTTTGGCTTCCAGCTCGGCAACCTCGTTGCTGCCGTCCTCACCATCACCCAGTTCCTTCTGAATGGCCTTCATCTGCTCATTCAGATAATACTCGCGCTGCGTCTTCTCCATCTGGGTTTTGACGCGGGTCTTGATCTTTTTCTCGACCTGCAGAACGGACATTTCGCCCTGCATCAGGCCATAGACCTTCTCAAGCCGCTCGCTGACCGAGAGCGTCTCCAGCAGTTCCTGCTTTTGCTCAACTTCAATGCCGAGGTGACCCGATACGAGGTCGGCCAGTTTCGCAGGCTCGGTGGTTTCACCCACTGCGGCCAGTGCTTCTTCGGGAATATTCTTGCGCACTTTTGCATAGCGCTCGAACTCATCGGCGACGGTACGCAGCAGCGCCTCGGTCGTTGTGACATCACCGGGAATCTCGGTCAGATACTCGGCACGGGCTTCGAAGAAGTCTTCGTTCTCAAGGAATTCGGTGATCTGCACCCGCGCCTGCCCCTCGACCAGCACCTTAACGGTGCCATCAGGCAGCTTCAGCAGTTGCAGCACATTGGCCAGCACACCCGAACGGTAGATTCCGTCCATATCCGGATCATCATCGCTGGGGTCCATTTGGCTGGACAACAGAATTTGCTTGTCATCCTGCATCACCTCTTCCAGCGCGCGGACCGATTTGTCTCGGCCCACGAACAGCGGCACGATCATATGTGGGAACACCACGATGTCGCGCAGCGGCAGAACGGGGTATGAGGAATTCAGAGGCTCTTGCATGCTCTATCCTTATCATTGGCAAGACGGCACCAGTCCCTAATTCAGGCAACCTTTGGCCGTCTCCTGTCTTGGACGATTAAGGTGGGGCACCTGTTCCCCCATTTCAACCTCATCGCCACCTGTCGTGAAGTAGCATGACCCGATGATTTGGCGACTGCAAGGCGTCGTGCGCACATATCCACCGTTTTTGCGATCCCAGCCCATCATCGTGGACGTAATGAGCTCAATTCAGCGTCAAAATATCCTTTGTTTGGCACGTGACAGGAAGAAACCGTGACCGACCTCATTCCTGCACTCCAATCCCTTCTTGGACGAGTGACAGACAAATCCGCCAAACTGTCCGGTAGCCCCGTAATCTGCACGGTCAAACCCATCGCGAGACTGGTTGACTGGTTGGCACAGCATTCTCACCGCACCTTGGTTGGTCATAAAGAAATCATGCCCCCAATCCGAGTTGCAATCGGCAGGTTTGGGCAGCGCCGGTGCGCCTGACCGTTCAATGATAGTGCAGGACAGGTCCGACGTTCCGGGCTCCTGCCCCACTACACATTGGATGTTCTCAGATGGTGTTTCAAACGTCCAAACATCGGCGTGTGCGGCAGAGAGCAGACAAAAAGATGCAAAAATAGCAATAAAACGAGGCATTGAGTCCTCCTGAACAAAACAAGAAAATTTTCTGAAATAGAATGTCGTCATAATAACAGAAAATGCTCTGTTTGTCACTGTGATCAAAGTGGCTCGATATCACCTTGCTCGCGCTGTGCGTGGAATTGAGCCTGCCAGTCGGCAAACGTGCCGGATGCAATCGCGTCGCGCATGCCCTGCATGATTTCCTGAAAATAATGCAGGTTATGCCAGGTCAGCAGCATGCCCGAGATCATCTCATTCGAGCGAAACACGTGGTGCAGGTAGGCCCGAGAGTAGTTCGAGCACGCCGGACAGCTGCACTGCTCGTCCAGCGGACGCGGGTCGTCGGCATGACGGGCATTCTTTATGTTGACCACACCATAGCGTGTGAACACCTGCCCCGTGCGGCCAGAGCGGGACGGCAGGACGCAATCCATCATATCCACGCCACGCGCGACAGCACCGACGATGTCATCCGGTTTGCCCACTCCCATCAGATAGCGCGGCCTGTCTTGCGGCAGAAACTCGGGCGCATAATCGAGGCAGTCAAACATCGCCTCCTGCCCCTCACCCACGGCAAGACCGCCGATGGCGTAACCTTCGAACCCGATCGCCTTGAGCGCCTCGGCACTTTCTTCACGCAGATCCTGCTCCAGCCCGCCCTGCATAATCCCGAACAGAGCGTGACCGGGGCGGTCCCCGAACGCCTCGCGCGACCGCTCGGCCCACCGCATCGACAGGCGCATGGATTCGGCGATCCGGTCGCGATCTGCCGGCAGCGCCGGGCATTCATCGAAACACATGACAATGTCCGAACCCAACAGGCGTTGGATTTCCATCGACCGTTCGGGGGTCAATTCATGCTTGGAGCCATCCACGTGAGACTTAAAGGTGACGCCCTTTTCAGTCAGCTTGCGCAGACCCGCCAGCGACATCACCTGAAACCCGCCCGAATCCGTAAGGATGGGACGGTCCCAGTTCATGAACTTGTGCAAACCGCCCAATCGATCGATCCGCTCGGCCGTGGGGCGCAACATCAGATGGTAAGTGTTGCCCAGCAGAATATCAGCACCCGTCGCGCGCACGCTTTCGGGCATCATCGCTTTGACCGTCGCGGCCGTACCGACAGGCATAAACGCGGGCGTTCGCACCCCGCCGCGTGGCGTGTTGATCACACCGGTACGAGCCTTACCGTCGGTGGCTTTCAGATCGAAAGAAAATCGCTGAGTCATGTCATCGCCTTGGGTCGCTGAACCGGGCAGGCTTTGCCCGATCTACAGGTGCAATGCAACCCGTCAGGGCAGCGAGGCCACGCGCTCGGTAAACAGGCGCACGACCCCTGCTCCATCCACATCGCGGCAGACCCTTACAGGTGGTCGTGAGGAATTCGGTCGCGTCGCGCCAATTTCAGGCCCATCAAGCGCCACGTGCAAACCCGTTTCAACAACCTCGAACATCGGTTCATGCGTGCAGGCGATAACAGCCGTCGAGTCATGCAGACCGCAGCCTTCAAGGCCCCCGACCTCTTTGTAAAACCTCAGATAGAACCGCGAGATATCACGCAGAAAGCCGCCCATATCCGGGGAACGTTCGGCCAGAGCTTCAAAATCGGCGGTTTCGTAGAGCGTCTTCAGAGTAACGTCCAAGCCCACAAGCACCGTAGGCGGTGGCGCCGCAAACACTTCATCGGCGGCTTTGGCGTCATGATATATATTCGCCTCGGCATGTTCGGTGATATTGCCCGGACAGAAAACAGCACCGCCCATAATGACCAATTTACCAAGGTTGCCCGCGAATTCAGGATCCAGGCGCATCGCATCCGCAATATTGGTCAACGGACCAACCGCGCAAACCACCAGCTCTTCTCGATGCGCGCGTGCCATTTCGACAAGAAATTCAGCCGCAGGCAACGGATGGTTCTGACCGATATCTTCAATTTCCGTCAGATCACCAAAGCCTTCGGGACCGTGCACATGCTCTGATGGCGAATGCGCGGTTTCACCAAGCGCATAAGGCGCCCCTTCTGCCACCGGAATGCTCAGCCTCAGTTTGTCCACAAGAAACCGCGCATTGCGACTGGACTGATTCACATGCGTATTGCCGAACACGGTTGTCAGGCCGATCAGGTCAATTTCGGAAGCCGCGGCGGCATAAGCGATCGCCATTGCGTCGTCGATACCGGGGTCTGTGTCGATAATCAGTTTCATCCCTGCCGGATATCGCAAACACACGCGGGATGCAAAGCGGCCACAGCATGGAAATTCCGCCCGGTATTAACGCTTTCAAAGACTTGCATTCCTGCCCTCACAATCCATACCAGAGTTGAAATCGGGCGACTCAATCCCCAAATGTATACTATAGTACACAAATAATGAGGACAGTATGACAGAAGACCAGATTATCGGACTGCTTACATCGAACATTATCTACCTGCTGGCGGCGGCGCTAATTGCTATTGTCATCTTCAAAGGCATCAAGATCGTGCCACAATCAGAGAAATACGTGGTCGAACGGTTCGGTCGCCTACATTCTGTGCTTGGGCCCGGGATCAATTTTATCGTTCCATTTCTTGATGTTGCCCGCCACAAGATATCCATCCTTGAGCGTCAGTTGCCGAATGCAACGCAGGACGCGATCACTAAGGACAACGTTCTGGTGCAGATCGATACCTCGGTATTTTACCGTATTCTGGAACCTGAAAAGACGGTCTATCGCATCCGCGATGTAGACGGCGCAATTGCCACAACCGTGGCTGGTATCGTGCGTGCGGAAATCGGTAAGATGGATCTGGATGAGGTGCAGTCGAACCGCGCACAACTGATTGAACGCATTCAGGAAAGCGTCGAAACCGCTGTCGATGACTGGGGTATCGAAGTGACCCGTGCCGAGATTCTGGATGTGAACCTCGATCAGGCCACCCGCGACGCGATGCTGCAACAGTTGAACGCCGAGCGTGCCCGCCGTGCGCAGGTCACCGAGGCTGAAGGTCAAAAGCGCGCCGTTGAGCTGCAGGCCGATGCCGAGCTTTACGCAGCGGAACAGACGGCAAAGGCTCGCCGTATCTCGGCTGAGGCCGAAGCTTATGCGACGCAGGTCGTGGCCAAAGCCATTCAGGACAACGGGTTGGAAGCAGCGCAGTATCAGGTCGCCCTTAAGCAGGTGGAAGCGCTCAATGCCCTGGGCAATGGCACCGGTTCTCAGACCATCGTTGTGCCCGCAAACGCCCTTGAAGCCTTTGGCAATGCCTTTAACATGCTGAAAGGAGGCAAATGATGGCCGATCCCTTTTGGCTGACATGGTGGATCTGGCTGGCCGGAGCGCTTGCTCTGGCCATCCTCGAAGTCGCCCTGCCTGGCTTCATCTTCCTGGGCTTTGCCATCGGCGCAGCCATTACCGGAGTGATTTTGATGATCCCGGGCCTTGCGCCCTCCCTGCCGGTTCTTCTGCTGATCTTCGCGGCTCTGTCGCTGATCGCATGGTTGGTGCTGCGCCGCATGTTTGCCCTGCCTCACGGTCAGGTCAAAACCTTCAAGCACGATATCAATGACTGAACCGTCGTGGCGCCTGAACAGGCGCTGCGGCACCTCTGGACGCTGCCCGACACTTTCCCTATATAATTTCTCAGGTAACAAACCCGAGGCTTAAATGACCCATCCCAGCGAACAGTTCGAAGGCACCCCGCTGATTGCGCCTTCGACCATCGACCACCCTCTTTATGAACCCGTGGTCGAAGCCTGCCGGACAGTGTTTGACCCCGAGATTCCGGTCAATATCTATGACCTCGGATTGATCTACACGATCGATATCACCAGCGAGAACGCCGTTAAGGTCATTATGACCCTGACCGCCCCCGGATGCCCGGTCGCAGGCGAAATGCCCGGCTGGATCGTGGAGGCCATCGAGCCCGTTGCAGGCGTCAAGGAAGTAGACGTTGAACTGACATGGGAGCCGCCCTGGGGCATGGAGATGATGTCGGACGAAGCCCGACTTGAGCTTGGGTTCATGTAACCCGCGCATCTATCCACAGATTTTTTCCGTTTGTCATAAAACGGTTATGAGCCTGTTACCAATCCGTGTGGTTTTCGACATGAAAGCCCGGCACTTTTGCCGCGTTGGCACAGACGATCCCTACTGTGTCAGTGCTCCGGGTAAAAGACTGATTGCCGCCCCCATATGACCTGTCCCGGATCACGGACCGCCCTTGCCCGAGGGCGGTCTTTTTTTCAGGCTATTCAATACCGCAGGTCGATCTAATCTCTGCCGCCCGTGCGTCCAGCTGCTTTATGTAATCCCCCGACAACATCTTGAGATGCTTGTTCTCGGTCCCCGTGACCAGCCCCAACAAGGCACCGGCGGGCAAGATCGAAACGACACTTTCGACTTGTTGATCCTCGGCGTGCTTCTTCTCGGCCGCAATTGCGCGCAAATCACCCGGAGCGGTGGCACAATTCACCGGGTGCCGTTTGCTGTCATCTGCAGCCATCGCCGGACAAGCCAAAGCCAGCCCAATCACGGTCGCAAATGCCCTTTTACCAACCAAGCGTTGAACTGCCATCGGTCCTTACCTTTCTGAAAACTTGCCCGCATAGAGCAGGCTAAAGCCTTGCGACCCCTCATGACAACCCGCTGCGGTCAGAGGAATTGAACACTCGGTCTCTTGAGCCCGGCGCTCGTCGGCCTTAGATTAGATGTAACGCGCGAAAACGGAGTCCACCATGTTTGGCATTCCCGGCAAACAAGCCGTGACCATGACAGAAAAAGCAGCTGCCCAAATTGTTCAGCTGATGCAATCCGGCGGTCATGCCGGTCTGCGCATCGGTGTGAAGAAAGGCGGCTGTGCCGGTATGGAATATACCATGGATTATGTCGATGAAGCCGACCCCAATGACGAAGTGGTCGAGCAAGACGGCGCACGCGTGATGATTGCCCCCATGGCCCAGATGTTCCTGTTCGGAACCGAGATCGATTATGAGGTCACGCTGCTTGAATCCGGCTTCAAATTTCGCAATCCGAATGTGGTCGATGCCTGTGGCTGTGGAGAATCGATCAAATTCGACGAAACATTGGCAGCGCAGCGTTAAGACGCAGCCTGAAGGTGCACGTAGGTCTCATTGAAACGGCGTGTCAGATGCTCACCCGCCCGGATCACCTGCCCTGAGCCCGGCGGGGCGACGTTGGTATCGTAAGACGGATTAAAGAACAGCGGGACCGAGATCCGCTCCTTCGCACCGCCTATCACCCTATGAAGGGTCGCTTTAACCTCGCCACCGGTCCAGAATTCCAGCATCTCACCGAAATTGATGATGAATGCGCCCGGAGCGGCCTCAACGGCCTGCCACCTACCATCCGGCATGCGCACCTCAAGACCCGGCGCACCGTCGGTAGCCAGTAGTGTCAGGCAGCCATAGTCGGTGTGTGCGGCAATCCCGAAATCCTTTTTCCCTGCCCAATCGGGCCGTTGCGGATAGAAGTTCCCACGCAGCAGAGCCATGGGTGTATCGAATGAGGCATCGAAACTCTGCGCGTCACGGCCAAGTGCCACAGCAATCGCACGTAAAACGCGCATCGCAACTGCACTGGCTTCGGTGTAGTAGGCTTGGATTACCGTTCGAAACTCTGCCACATCGGGCCAGAGATTGGGTGCGTAAACGCTCAGCCCGCGATCGGCATAGGGATCGCCGGACGACAATTCATATCCGCAGTCGAATACTTCCTTGTAGTCCGGGTTTGCGTCCGGATCGACCTGCTCGGACTGAGAGGCACCCCAGCCACGATTAGAGCCGGTCACGGCCATATCGACGGCTTGTTTAATCTCATCGGGTTGATGAAAGAACGAGCGATAGGCCGCAATAACCTGACGGACGCGATCATCCTCAAGCCCCGTGTTGGACACGGTCAGAAAGCCGACGCGCCCAACGGCGTCTTTCAGCTTTGCCAGCTCTGGCGGATCGCATAGATCCAGCTTGGCAAGGTCAAGGTTTTCGATCATGTCACCCTCAGCATTTTCACGCGCAATCTGTCGTTACTGCGCCCGGACTGCAACCGGAATTGTAAGCACTGCGCGAGGGTGATATCCGAAACACATAACGGATAATGCGGAGGGATCGCGATGCGGCGCAAACTGGCGGCAGGCAACTGGAAAATGAACGGCACAAGCACCGCGTTGGGCGAGCTTGAGAAGCTGGCGACTGCGCACCCCTCTTCGCCGATCGACATCCTGATCTGCCCACCCGCGACGTTGCTGCACCGCGCTTCGGGTACGGTCAGCGGGACTGAGATCGCGGTGGGCGGTCAGGATTGCCATGCCGCCGCCTCGGGTGCGTATACAGGTGATCTGAGCGCCGACATGTTGCTTGATGCAGGCGCCTCGGCGGTGATCCTTGGGCATTCAGAGCGGCGTGAGGACCACGGGGAACAGAACGAAGATGTCCGCGCCAAGGCGCGCGCGGCGATGGATGCCGGTTTGAAAGCGATCATATGCGTTGGCGAAAGCCTCGAACAACGCGAAGCTGCGAACACGTTGGACATTATTGGCGGGCAGATGTCAGGCTCAATCCCGGATCAGTCGACGGGTGAGAATCTGATCGTGGCTTATGAGCCGATCTGGGCCATCGGTACCGGCAAAGTTCCGACACTGGAAGAGATCGGTGAGGTTCATGACTTCATCCGCGCCCGCCTGGAACGCCGCTTTGGCGAGGGCGTTGGCCGCTCAGTACGCCTGCTTTACGGCGGGTCGGTCAAACCTAGCAACGCTGCCGAGATATTTGGTGTTTCCAATGTCGACGGAGCATTGGTTGGCGGTGCCAGCCTGAAGGCCGACGATTTCTCGGGCATTATTCGCGCGCTCGAAGCCGCGTGAGCACGATCAGTCTATTCGGCTATATCTTCGGCCCATAGCTCGGGCTTTTCTTCGATAAAGCGTTTCATGAGCGCAATACAGTCGGGGTCATTTGCGATGATGACCTCGACCCCGCGTGAGCGCAGGAAATCTTCATTGCCGCCGAAATTCTGATTCTCGCCAACAACGACGCGTGGGATTCCGAACTGAATGATCGTGCCCGAACACATCATGCACGGCGACAACGAGGTGTAGAGCACGGTATCACGGTAGGTCCTCTGCCGCCCCGCCTTACGCAGCGCATCCATTTCGCCATGGGCGATCGGATCGCCACCTTGGACGCGCTGATTGCGTCCCTGCGAGACGACCTCGCCGCCCCGTGCCAGCACCGAACCGATGGGACAACCACCCTCGTCAAACCCCGCTTTCGCTTCGTCATAGGCAAGGCGAAGCAGGCGTGCATCGGTATCGGTCAACATGGGCAGTATCCTATTGAATCGCCACACCAAGCTGCCCGACCCCGTTTCAGGCGTCAACGCTTAGGCCAGCTTCATCACCACTAGGCCGGTGACAATCAGGACGGCCGCAAGGATACGCATCGGGGTCAGAGCCTCACCGAGAAACAGAATGCCAACGGTGAACGCGCCGACAGCGCCAATCCCGGTCCAGATGGTATAGGCGGTGCCCAAGGGCAGGTCCCGCATCGCCAGCGCAAGCAGGCCAAAGGACCCGACCATCGAGACACTCATGATCGCCGTTGGCCACAGCCGTGTAAAACCGGCGGTTTGCTTCATTGCGACAGCCCAGACAATCTCAAGCAGGCCAGCGAACAACAGTAGTATCCAGGGCATAAGAACACCTCACTTCGAATTCGGGTCGTCCCGAATGGTCATCCATGGTGGTGAGGTCGTCCTCAAACACTTAGATATGCGTTCGGGCACTGGCTTCAAGGCATAAAAAAACCGGGCAGCAGAACCGCCCGGTTTAGACTGGTTGCCCAATCCTAGTTGGTTATAATCTCCGGCCCCATGAAGGTGTTGGGCAGGAAGGTAGATATCCACGGGATATACGTCACCATGATCAGGAAGACGAAGAGCACGGCCAGGAACGGCAGCGCCGCTTTCACCACGCTCATCATCGGCATTCCCGCCACGCCCGAGGTCACGAACAGGTTCAGACCGACCGGAGGCGTGATCATCCCAATTTCCATGTTCACCACCATGATAATACCCAGATGGATCGGATCGATACCCAACTCGATTGCAATCGGAAACACCAGCGGCGCGACGATGACCAGCAGGCCCGAGGGCTCCATGAACTGACCACCGATCAGCAGGATCACGTTGACCACGATCAGGAAGGTTACCGGCCCCAGACCCGCCGACAGCATGGCGCTGGCAATGTGCTGCGGCACCTGCTCGTCCGTCAGAACGTGCTTGAGGATCAGCGCGTTGGCGATCACGAATAGCAGCGTGACAGTCAGTTTGCCCGCCTCGAAAAGCGTATGCTTGGTATCGGGATGGAAGAAGGCCGTCACCAGTGCGTAAGGTTTCTTGAGCAGCGGTACATTGGGTTGACCCTCTTCGGTGCTGAGCGGCCCCATGTCCTTGTAGACAAAGCTTGCGATCAGGAAGGCATAGACAGCAGCAACCGCGGCAGCCTCCGTCGGCGTAAAGATACCGCCGTAGATACCGCCCAGAATGATCACGATCAGGAATAGCCCCCAACCGGCTTCGCGCGCCGAGACAAAAATCTCACCCCAGCCCTTCCAGTCTCCCTTTGGAAGGTTCTTGACCTTCGCCATCACATAAATCGTGATCATCAGCATCAGACCGGCCATCAGGCCCGGTATCACGCCCGCCAAGAACATCCGACCGACCGAGACCTCAACGGCGGCCGCATAAACAACCATCACGATAGAGGGCGGGATCAGGATGCCCAGCGTACCCGCGTTACAGATCACACCGGCTGCGAATTCCTTGGAATAGCCCACCTGCCGCATACCGGCGATGACGATCGAACCGATGGCCACAACCGTCGCAGGGGACGATCCTGACAGTGCGGCGAACAGCATACAGGCGAAGACGCCTGCAATCGCCAGACCGCCCGGCAGATGCCCGACACAAGCAATCGAAAACCGGATGATCCGGCGCGCCACGCCACCGGTCGTCATGAAGGACGACGCGAGGATGAAGAACGGAATCGCCAGAAGGGTAAAGTGCCCCTCAAACGCTTCGAACAGAGTGCCCGCGACCGAGGCCAGAGAGCTGTCGGAATAGATCAACAGGAACAGGGTCGAACTGAGGCCCAGAGCCACTGCAATCGGAACACCGATCAGCAGAAGGCCAACGACCATCGAGAAAAGAAGAACGACGTCCATCAGTTATGCTCCCCTTGCTGAGCGCGGACTTCTTCGATCTCGTCCTCTACTTCGTGGCTGGCAACAAGGCGGTCGGTCTCGCCGCGCCAGATTTGAACTGCAACCTGAGAAAAGCGGATGACCAGCAGCAGCATGGAAACCGGCAACACCAGATAAGGGATCACCTTAGGGATCTTCTCGTACCCCTCGCCATAGTTGATCAGATCTTCCAGAAACCGCAGCGGGGCAACCATGGGAATGTCATCCACTTCGTAAAAACTCTGGCTGCGCGCTCCGGTGTCGAACCCGGTCGGGAACCAACGGCCCGAGGTCGGCGGAAGGTCTGCAAAGACCGCCCAATAGTCGTACGACCCCTTCAGCAGCAGCAACGAGAACACCAGACAACAGGCCACCGCGATCAACGCAAGTATGCGACGCGGCGCCGGCGCCAGCATGTTCAGGATCGCGTCCACACCCAGATGCGCGTGTTTCTTCACGGCATAAGATGCGCCTAAAAGCACCAGCCAGCCGAAGGTGAATACCGTCAGCTCAAGCGCCCATAGAATGTTGGAATTGAACACAAACCGCGCAATTACGTTGGCGAAGGTGACGACCGTCATCACGCCCAACAAAAGCGCGATCATCGTCTCTTCGATATGGTCGACCAGCCCGCCTTGGCCGGGTTTCGCACCAGACATCTCTCTGTCCCCGCATTTTTTGTGATGAGAGTAAAAGGTTGGCGGGCCTCACAACGGCCCGCCCGGCCTGCGCGTCGATAACTCCCCAGTCCCCCGACGCGCGGCCTCAACCGGGATCAGAACCCGGCGTTGATCGCCTGGGCTGCGTCGATCTTGTCCTGACCGACGTCGTCCGCGAATTTGTCCCAAACGGGTTTCATCGCATCGACCCATGCCTGACGCTGATCGGGATTCAGGTCGCGGATGATACCGCCTGCATCGGTGATCGAGGCTTTGGCCGCTTCGTTCACGGCGAAGGCTTCCTTGTTCCGGGTCTCGGTCACCTCAGACAAAATGGTTAGGAACTGATCGCGGACCTCTGGCTCCAGGCTGTCGAGCCAGTCAACCGAGGTCACCACCAGGTAATCGATAATGCCATGGTTGGTTTCGGTGATGCCGTCTTGCACCTCGAAGAACTTCTTGCCGTAGATGTTCGACCAAGTGTTCTCCTGCCCGTCCACAACGCCCTGCTGCAGCGCGCCATAGACTTCCGAGAATGCCATCTTCTGCGGGCTACCGCCGATAGCCTCCATCTGCGCGACCAGCACATCCGAGCTCTGAACGCGGAACTTCAGGCCATCCGCGTCCGAAGGATCGACCAGAGGTTTGTTAGCAGACATCTGCTTCATGCCATTATGCCAAAACGCCAGACCCTGCAGGCCACGGCGCTGCATGCTGTCCTTCATCGCCTGACCGGCATCCGAGGCCTGGAACGCGTCGACAGCGTCGATGTTCTTGAACATGAACGGCAAGTCGAACAGTCGGAACTGTTTGGTGAATTTTTCGAACTTCGACAGTGAAGGCGCGGCCAATTGCACATCGCCCTGCAGCATCGCCTCCAGCACTTTGTCATCGTTGTAGAGGGTCGAGTTGGGGAACACCTCCATGCACATGACCCCATTCATCTCATCATTCACGCGCTGTTCCAGCAGTGATGCGGCGATGCCCTTGGGGTGTTTGTCAGAGTTGGTCACATGAGCAAACTTGACCACGATCTCACCATCGTCGCAGGCGGCCATGCCTGCAGTGGCAGTCACAGTAAGCGCAAGTGCAGTAGCGGCTGTTGCCAGGAATTTCATCAGTTTTGTCCTCCCAGACTTCCTTGAGATTTCCGTCAGGCGCCTGACCAGCGCCATATGCGACGCAGTGAAGCGAATCGCCGCAACGCTCTCAAGAATTTGTTTTTGCGAATATGGATTCGATGTTTCTGCATTCATATCATGTGCTTAACTAGCTGCTTTGCTAATATCTCGACGAGGCGACCCCAACACTGTGCGGAATCTCGCACAGCGAAATTCAGCGCTGTGCGGATTTCCGCACAATCGCGAATCATTCCAGCCGAATCGCGTTGTCTCACCTGACGCGCAACCGCAGCCCGCACCAGCGGGCTGCCCGGCCCAACGGCTTTGACAGCATGATAATGCTGTCAAAACAGGCGGGAGCTCTTGTTACCTGCGATAATCCTCGGGGCGAATCTGGTAACGCGCAAGTTTGTCGTAGAAGGTTTTGCGCGGCAGCTTCAACGCCTTCGCCGCATCAGCAGCCTTGCCATTGTGGCGACCCAGCGCTGCGATCAGCAGCGACCGCTCAACCCGGGCAAGCTGCTCGCTCAAGCCTAGATCACCGGCCTCGGCAACTTCTTCGGGCATCCCCAGCACAAACCGCATTGCAGCCGACATCAACGACCGGGCGTTCCCCGGCCAATCCTGGGCCATGAGCGAGGCAAGATGTTCGGGCGTCACCTCAGGCTCTGCAATGCCAGCTTGCTCGGCTGCCTGTGCAACGTAATGGCGGAAAATAACCGGGATATCCTCGGGACGCTCAGACAAAGACGGTATGCGCACACGCATTACGTCGAGACGATAGAACAGATCTGCATTGAACCGTCCCAGTGTAACGAGTTCAGACAAGTCCATCGTCGTTCCCGCGATGATACGTGCCTCTGATTCCTGCTCGATCAACTCCAGAGTCGCGTATTGCGTGGCATCGGACATGGCCGAAACCTCATCCAGAAACAGCGACCCTCCCGAGGCGTCGTCGCATCCCTTCCTCAGTTCCTCGACGGTCAGCCCCGACGCAGATCGTTTGACGAACGGACCCTGCCCGCCCGGAGACATCAGATGCACAACCTCAGCCACCTTGGAAATACCGCTGCCCACCGGACCAGTGACAAGCACCTCGGCCCGCGTCGGCGCCACTGCGCGCACACGTTCACGCAAGGCTTCGGCTTGCTCGGACAGTCCAAACAGTATCCGCGCAGCGGGATCACCGCGTTCCAGCTCGCTCTTTTGTTCGCGCAACTGAAGGACCTCGGCCCGCGCACTAAAAGCGCGCCCCAGAACAGACAGCAGATCGGCAGCAGCACAGGGTTTTTCCAGAAAATCAAACGCACCCTGCCCCATCGCTTGTACAGCCATTGGAATGTCCCCTTCGCCCGTCAACAGAACAACCGGCAATTCCGGGTCAACCTCACGCGCATAATTCAACAGATGAAACCCATCCCGCCCCGGCATCCGGATGTCCGAAACGATCACCCCTTCAAAATCGCGCCGGATATGATCCTTGGCGGCCACGAAGGAACCGGCAGCAACAGGTTCGTACTCGGCCAGTTCCAGCGTCTGGGCCAACGCCTCACGCACAGCCGAGTCATCATCCACCAAAAGAACCTTACGGATCATGCGATCTTGTCCTCATCATAGGGTTCTAGTTCGACAGTGAACTCGGCCCCGTCTTCGGTGTTCGCGCCTCGGATGTCCCCTCCGAAACTCTGCACCAAGCCGTATGAGATGGACAGCCCCAGCCCCATCCCTTCCGAGCTGCCTACCGTCTTCGTGGTATAGAACGGCTCAAACACCCGGTCCGGATCCTTGATGCCAGGGCCGGTATCCCGCACCGATACACGAATACGCTCCTCTTCGGTCAGACGGATCGAAATCCGACGCGAGGCCTGATCTGCCATGGCATCCGCCGCGTTGTTGATCAGGTTGACGAAAACCTGACCCAACCGCACTTCGCCACCCCAAGCATAAACCTCGACCTCGGGCGGCGACCAATCCAGCGTCACATCCTCATCGCGCAACCGGGCCTCGGTCAGTTCGACGGCGGTGTTTAGAACCTGAACCAGATCGACTTTCCCCATCGGCTCGCTTTCGTTGCGGGCAAATGCGCGCAAGTTCTTGATGATCCGCGCCATGCGCGCCGCCATGTCGGAAATACGACCCAGATTTTCGCCCGCTCTTTCACCCTTGCCCCGTTCCAGAAAGGCCGAACCGTTATCCGCGAACTGACGGATCGCCATCAGCGGCTGGTTCAGCTCATGACTGATCCCGGCTGACATCTTGCCAAGCGCGCTCAGTTTACCGGCCTGCACCAGATCTGCCTGCGCCTGTTTCAGCGCCGCCTCAGCCTCTTGCCGCTCCGCAACCTCGCGCCGCAACGCCGAGTTCGCCGCCGTCAGGGCCCGGGTACGCTGCGCAACACGGCTCTCCAATACCGTGTTGGCCAGAGCCAACGTACGACGACGTTCCGAGGCCAGAAACAACAGCGCGCCAAAGGCAAAACAGATCGCGGCGACGGCTGCCGCCTGCAATCCTGCCAGACGCCGCGCCGGGGCGACATCGACTAAAACCTCGGCTGTCATATCGATCACGGGTAACGCAAGTGTCAGATGCAGGGCGCGGCGCGGGAAGTAGCGCCCCCATCCCAACCGCCAGAGTTCATGGCCGCCCACCAGTGTTGAGGCGAAATCAACCCATTGACCATCCGGCGGCGTCAGGCCCGGCTGCCCATCCGCACGCTGCCAGAACAGCAGATCCGACCTATTCGAGATGAATACAACCCCATTGGCGTCGACGAAAAACACAGCCTCGGTGCTACCACGCCAGGTCTGCTCAACATCCTGCACATCGGCCACGACCATCAACGCACCCACAACCCGGCCCGCAGGACCAAAGGCCGGAGCAACGTAAGAATAGATCCGATCCCCACTGCCCGGCATGACCCCATGCGCGCTGCCGAGCGCACCCTGCATGGCGCGTTCAAACGCCGGATGTTCAGCCATATCTGTTTGCGCAACAGGCTGTGCCGAAGCCAGAACCCGGCCATCCGGTGCCAGATAGATCACGTTAACCGCCGCTGTCTTATCCGCCACATCCAACAGGACCGATTGCGCGGTTCGAACCTGCGTCGGAGTCCCAAGCGCCCGCAATGCCGGATGATCCGCCATCAACGCAGCAACCTCCTGATACACCTGCATCTGAGTGCTCAATCGGTCTGCTGCCAGCTCAAGATCAGCCTCGGCCTGCTGACTCAGTTGAGTCAGCGCCTGACGGTAACCATAAGTCCAGACTGTTGCCGACAACAAAGCAACCGCACACAGAAACCCGGCAATGATCCAAACCCGTTGCATGTCATAGGGTCTTGCATTCGCAGCGACCGGTGGCAAGTGTGCAGCGCATGAAGACACTGTCCCAATCCCCCACCGACCCTGGTTTTGTACAAAACCCTTACCCATTCTATGACACCGCACGCGCGTTCGGCGATCTGTTCTATTGGGAAGAATATGGGATGGTTGCTGCTGTTTCTCATAAATCCGTACAGACTCTGCTGAAAGATCGTCGCTTCGGACGCGAAATCCCGTCAGAACTAGCCGAGCCAGGCCCGGATCACCTCGCGCCCTGGCTCGCAATCGAAGCGCATTCGATGCTGGAGCTCGAACCACCTCGTCACACACGGCTGCGCGCGCTTGTGTTAAGGGCTTTCACGACGCGTGCCATAGCAGATCTTGCACCCGCCCTCGAAACGCTCTGCCATGCGCTAGTTGATCAGTTTCCGGACGAGCCTTTCGACCTTCTGCAAGCCTATTGCACTCAGGTGCCGGTGATCACCATTTGCCGTCTATTGGGGGTGCCCGAGAACATGGCACCGCAGCTTCTGGACTGGTCACACGCTATGGTCGCGATGTATCAGGCCAGCCGCACACGCCAAACCGAAGACGCCGCCGCACGCGCCTCGACCGAGTTTACACGTTTCCTCGAAGGCTACATCGAAACACGCCGCAAGGATCCGCGCGATGACCTGATCACGCGCCTGATCGCTGCCGAAGAAGATGGCGCAAAGCTTTCGCGTGAGGAGCTGATCACAACCTGTATCCTGTTGCTCAATGCCGGTCACGAGGCGACTGTTCACGCCCTAGGAAATGGCGTTAAAACAATCCTGGAAACCGGCACTCAGGAGCAGATTGCTTCCCCAGACGTCATAGACAACATGGTCGAAGAGATACTGCGCTTCGATCCGCCCCTGCATAAGTTCACCCGCTATGCTTACGAAGATGTCGAAGTCTTCGGGCACAAATTTGCACGCGGAGAGCAGGTCGCCCTGCTTCTGGGGGCCGCCAACCGGGATCCATCGGTCTGGAACGCCCCCAACAGCTTCGATCCAACCCGCGGGATCAGCGCCAATACCAGCTTCGGCGGAGGCTTGCATTTCTGCGTCGGAGCCCCGCTCGCCCGCCTTGAAATGAGGATCGCCTTGCCGATTTTGTTCAGCAGATGCCCCAATTCGACACTACTGAACAAACCGGAATACTCGAACAGCTACCATTTCCATGGCCTGACCGAGCTGAAAGTTAGCATCTGAAGCCATCAGGTCGCGCGTGCCGCGCGATACCTCCGGCGGAGGTGTTTTGCGCCAGATGAAGAACGGATCCCTGCTTCATCTGGCTATAAATATCTCGGGGGAGTCGCCACACGGCGACGGGGGCAGCGCCCCCCCTTTGTCGATCAGTATCAAGCAGAGCTCGTCACGTTCAGCGGCAACATCGTGGTGGACTTAATTTCTTCCATCGACAACAGAGCGGTCACGTTGTGCACCCGCACCTCTGATATCAGGGCTTGGTAGAAGGCATCATAAGCACGCGCATTTTTGACGCGAACTTTCAGGATGTAATCGATATCCCCCGCCAACCGGTGAGCCTCTTGTACCTCCGGGCGGTCACGCAGAGCTTGCAGAAACTTCTTTTGCCAATCGGCTTCATGCTCGGACGTGCGGATCAACACAAAGAAAGTTGCCTCAAAACCAAGTGCTTCGGCGTCGAGCAGCACAGTCTGCTGACCGATCACTCCGGCCCCTTTCAGCTTGCGAATGCGATTCCAGACCGGGGTCTTGGAACTGCCGACCCGTGCCGCGATTTCGTCAAGTGATTGGCTGGCGTCTCGTTGTAGTTCAGCCAGAATTTTCCGATCCGTGTCGTCTATGCGCACCGACATTCCATTATTTCCCTAGATTCAGAACAGAAGCCCCACGATCCCCATCAAAAAGAACGAACGTTCTTATTTACCAAGAGATATGGCGCTTAAGTGGGAATATTTCCTATATTGCCACTCAAGTCAAACAACCTGAACAGCAATGCGCTGACGCCTGTAAACAACGAGGACCTTGCCTGATGCCCCGCGCTTTTACTCCCAAAGTGGTTACAGCCAACGATCTGTTGGAAGGCGATGTGATTTATCTGACCGAAGATGATCGCTGGTCCCGCGAACTCTCCGAGGCCGAATTGATCACGGATGAAGCTCACGCCCAGCTGCGTTTGCTGGATGCAGAGCGTCAGGTCAACAAGATTGTTGGTGCCTATCTGGCGGATGCCGTGGCCGGAGACAACGGCCCCGAACCCACACATTTCCGGGAAGATTTCCGTCGGACTGGTCCGTCCAACTATGCCCACGGCAAACAGGAAACTTCCCCGCAGCCCCGAGCCTGATCACAGGCTCTCTCTCCCCTCTTCAAGGCCCCGGGTTCGGGGCTGCAACTAAGGACAGCTAATCATGTATCGCTACTCCGAGTTCGACACAGCATTTTTGGCAGAACGTAATGCGCAATTCCGCGCACAGGTCGAGCGCCGCATTGACGGCTCATTGACCGAAGACGAATTCAAGCCACTGCGCTTGATGAATGGCCTGTATCTGCAACTGCACGCTTACATGCTGCGCGTTGCAATTCCTTATGGCACACTGAGCAGCGCACAGATGCGCCAACTAGCCCTGCTGGCTGAGAAGTGGGACAAGGGCTACGGCCATTTCACCACCCGCCAAAACATCCAATACAACTGGCCGAAATTGAACGACGTGCCAGACATGCTGGACGCGCTGGCCGAGGTTGGCATGCACGCCATTCAAACCTCGGGCAACACCATCCGCAACGTGACCGCCGACCATTTCGCCGGTGCCGCCGCGGATGAGGTCGCCGACCCGCGCCCTTATGCCGAACTGCTGCGCCAGTGGTCCACCGACCACCCGGAATTCCAGTTCATGCCACGCAAGTTCAAGATCGCCATCACCGGTTCGGAAAATGACCGCGCAGTGATCAAGGCACATGACATCGGCCTGCAACTGGTTGAGCGTGACGGCGTTCTGGGCGCTCGTGTCATCGTGGGTGGTGGCCTGGGTCGCACGCCGATGATCGGCAAAGAACTGTCCGAGTTCGTCGCCTTTGACGACCTGCTGGCCTATCTCGAAGCCACCGTGTCGGTCTGGAACCAGATCGGCCGCCGCGACAACAAGTACAAGGCACGCATCAAGATCACCGTGCATGAGCATGGCATTGACGCCATCCGCGCCAAGGTCAACGAGCGCTTCCTGCAGGTGCGTCCTCAGTTCAAAGGCGCCGACATGGCTCTGCTGGAAGAGATCAAGGGCCACTTTGCTGCCCCTGCCTTCCGCGAAGGTTCGGTTGCGTCGTTTGAAAGCGCCTATAACAACGATCCGGTCTTCCGCTCGTGGGTCGACACCAATATCGCGCCGCACAAGAACGCAGACCACGCGATTGTCACGATCTCGATCAAGAAACACGGCCAGACGCCGGGTGATGCAACCGCCGAGCAGATGCGTGTGATGGCCGATCTGGCTGAAGAGTTCGCCTATGATGAACTGCGCATCAGCCACGAGCAGAACGTGATCCTGCCGCATGTCCACAAGTCGGACTTGCCCGCAATCCATGCGAAGCTGAAAGAATATGAACTGGCCACAGCCAATATTGGCCTGATCAGCGACATCATCGCCTGCCCCGGTATGGATTATTGTGCACTGGCGACAGCACGCTCGATCCCGGTTGCACAGGAAATCGCAACTCGGTTCGATGACCTGAAGCTTGAGCATGATATCGGTCACCTGAAGATCAAGATTTCGGGCTGCATCAACGCCTGTGGGCACCACCACGTGGGCCATATCGGTATCCTTGGCCTGGATCGCGCAGGCGTCGAGAACTACCAGATCACGCTGGGTGGCGACGGTACCGAAACGGCTGCCATCGGCGACCGCACCGGTCCGGGCTTTGCCTATGATGAGATCGTTCCGGCAGTCGAGCGGATCGTGAACACCTATCTGGAACAGCGCGAAAGCGCCGAAGAGGAATTCCTGCAAACCTACCGTCGCGTCGGCATGGCTCCGTTCAAGGCTGCCCTTTACCCCGAGGCTCAGGCGAATGCCGCTTGACCTGATCCAGACGGAACTGGGCAAAGACCGCAGCGTACTGACAGAAAAAGTCGAAGCGCTGAACGCCCGGTTCCGGCACCACTCTGCTCACGACGTGATGCACGGTGCCATCGAAGAGATCGACAAGCTCGCCCTCGTGTCCAGTTTCGGGGCGGAGTCGGTGGTGTTGCTGCACATGGCGGCGGTGGTCGACAAGATGACCCCGGTGCTGTTCATCGACACTCAGATGCTGTTCACCGAAACGCTGGAATACCAGCAAGAGGTAAGCGCGCGCCTGGGGTTGCGCAATGTCAGGATCATCCACGCGGATGAGGAAGACGTACAACGTGACGATCCTTACGGTGCTCTGCACCTGCGTGACACCGATGCGTGCTGCAATCTGCGCAAGACCTTCCCGCTGCAACAGGCGCTGACGGGGTATTGCGGCTGGATCAGCGGGCGCAAGCGGTTTCAGGCAGGCACCCGAGCTGCGCTTGAGTTCTTTGAGGTCGAGGACGGAACGGGTCGGATCAAGGTCAATCCGCTGGCCCATTGGGCACCCGAAGACGTGCGCACCTATATGGACGAAAACAACCTGCCCCGGCATCCGCTGGTGGCCAAAGGTTACCCCTCGATCGGCTGTGCGCCCTGCACCTCGCCGGTCAAAGAAGGCGAAGACCCGCGCGCCGGACGTTGGCGCAACCAGAACAAAGAAGAATGCGGCATCCATTTTGTCGATGGCAAGATAGTCCGCACCGGAGAGAAAACATGAATGTAATCGTAACGGACGAGGGCTTCGCCCCCGATGACTGGACTGACGGCTATGTCACGCTGGACGATGCAGCAAATGACGTGGTCGCGCTGGATGTTGCCTCGGACACTGACCCGGATGAACTGGTCGAACGTCTGGGCAGCGCCAAAATGGTGCGCGTAGATTTTCCGTCTTCGGCGGATGGAAGAGGTTTCACGATCGCTCGCGTTCTGCGCCTGAAAGGCTATACCGGCCGCCTGCGCGCCAAAGGGCACGTACTGGCCGATCAATACGCCATGGCACGGCGCAGCGGCTTTGATGAGGTCGAGATCGATCACAATCTAGCCAACCGCCAGCCCGAAGATCAATGGCTTGCGCGCGCCAATTGGCAGGACAACAACTATCAGGCTCGACTGCGCGGCTGAAACAACCATCGCCTGCTTTTGAAGGACGGGGGCAATCTGCCCCCTTTTCCTGACTTGGATCAAAGATTAAACGGAGATGTCGGTTTACCCAGCCGACAGTGACAACGATGACAGAGATGAAGCCCGTGACCGAAGCAACCGCCGTCAAGGCCCCCGTTCTGCCCGACGCTCAGACCGTGACCGAGGTCAAGCATTGGACTGACCGCCTGTTTTCCTTCAAGGTGTCGCGCCCCGCGTCCCTGAGGTTCCGCTCGGGCGAGTTCGTGATGATCGGCCTGCTGGGCGACAACGGCAAACCGCTGCTGCGCGCCTATTCCATCGCTTCGCCTTCGTGGGACGAAGAGCTTGAGTTCTATTCTATCAAGGTGCAGGACGGTCCGCTGACCTCGAAACTGCAGCATATCCAGCCGGGTGATCAGATCATTCTGCGTCCCAAACCTGTTGGCACCCTGGTTCATGATGCCCTGCTGCCGGGCAAGCGCATCTGGTTCTTCGCCACCGGCACCGGTTTTGCCCCCTTCGCCTCGCTGCTGCGTGAACCGCAGACCTATGAGGATTACGATGAGGTCATCATTACCCATACCTGCCGCGACGTGGCCGAGCTGGATTATGGGCGCGAGTTGATCGAGAGCATCAAACAGGACGAACTGTTGGCAGAATTGATCGGTGAAGGTTTTGCCGACAAGATCCGTTACTACCCAACAACCACGCGGGAAGAGAGCGCCAAGATGGGCCGCATCACCACCCTGCTCCAGGACGGTACTGTTTTCGCGGATCTGGGCATCGAAGACGGCATCAAGCCGGAAACAGACCGCGCCATGGTCTGCGGTAGCCTCGCGTTCAACCACGACATCAAGGCCATTCTGGAAGAGTTCGGCCTGCGTGAAGGCGCAAATTCCGAACCCAAAGAGTTCGTGATCGAAAAAGCATTTGTAGGGTGATCGGCTTTGCCGGTCGGGTCGCAAAGCGCTCTGACCGGCAAAAACTCCCGGAATTCATGGAAATTTCATGCGGCCTGCGATTTATGCCGCTTGAAACACCTCTCAGCCCGGTCTAAATTCCGGGCTCGAAATTCTGCAATTATCAAAGGAATGAACCCATAGCCCGCAGACCTCACAACGCGCCGCCACAGCGAGATACCGGCCCGCGCGTCAATGACAAGATCCGTGCTCCCGAAATTCGCCTGATTGGCGCCGAAGGTGAAAATGTCGGGGTGGTTCATCCCGCAAAAGCCATGCAGATGGCCGCCGATGTTGGCCTCGATCTGGTTGAGATTTCGCCTAACGCCAACCCGCCGGTCTGCAAAATCATGGATTTTGGCAAGTTCAAGTATGAACAGCAGAAGCGTGAAAGCGAAGCCCGCAAGAAGCAAAAGATCATCGAGGTGAAAGAGGTCAAGTTCCGGCCCAACACCGATACGCATGACTATGACGTCAAGATGCGCAACGTGTTCAAGTTTCTTGAGAACGGTGACAAGGTCAAAGTCACCCTGCGTTTCCGTGGCCGCGAAATGGCGCACCAGAACTTGGGACGTGAGCTGCTTGAGCGTGTGGCAGAAGACGTCAAGGACCTGGGCAAGATCGAGAACATGCCCAAGATGGAAGGCCGTCAGATGATCATGATGATCGGCCCGCTTCCGCAGAAGTAAAAGCTCTCAACAGCGTTTTCCAAGGCTCCGCCAGACTGGTCGGGGCCTTTTTTATGCCCGGCCACCCACAAGGCGCATTTCGCAGAATGCCGAACGCTTCGGAGCAGATTTGATCATCCGCTCCTTCCGCGCTTTTGTGTTCCTGAGGCAAAGCCTGTTACAGCTTTGTCAGATCACGCTCGAAATCGCACAGCCCAGCTTGGCGGTTAATTCGTCGATCTGCGCATCCTCGATGATGAACGGAGGCGCGAGAAGGATGTGATCGCCGTGCCGTCCGTCTCGAGTCCCGGACATCGGATAACAGATCAAACCTTCGGCAAAGGCCGCCTTTTTGATTTTACCCGCCACACCCAGCGACGGATCAAACGGCGTTTTGCTGTCGCGATCTGCGACCAGTTCCAGCCCCCGGAACAAGCCCCGTCCCCGGATATCGCCGATATGAGGGTGCTGACCAAAGGCAGCGATCAGGGCAGACTGCAGTTTTTCGCCCATCAGTGCCGCGCGCAGTGGCAGCTCTTTTTGGGTCAGCTCTGTCACCACAGCCAATGCGGCCGCAGTCGCAACCGGATGGCCGATATAGGTATGGCCGTGCTGGAAGAAGCCCGACCCATCCCGAATCGCATCATAGATCCGAGCTGTGCACAACATCGCACCGATCGGCTGATACCCGGCCCCCAAACCTTTGGCGACGCATAGAATATCCGGAGCAACGGCGTCGTGATCGCAGGCAAACAAATGACCGGTACGCCCCATGCCACACATCACCTCATCAAGGATCAACAGCACACCATACTGGTCGCAAATCTCACGGATCCGCTTGAAATATCCTTCAACTGCCGGAACGGCCCCCAGCGTCGCACCAACCACCGGCTCGGCCATAAAGGCCATGACCGTCTCAGGCCCAAGGCGCAGGATCTCGGTCTCCAACTCATTGGCAACGCGCTGGCCGTAGTCAAAGCTGCTCTCTCCCTCGGGCTTCTCGGCATATTCATAACATGGTGCTATGTGCGTCATCTCAATCAACATGGGTGCGAATTGAGCGCGTCGCCACGCGTTACCGCCCGCGGACAGGGCACCCAGAGTGTTGCCGTGATAGCTCTGCCGTCGCGCAATCACGTGGCGGCGCTCGGGTTCACCCGTCTCCAGATAATACTGCCGCGCCAGCTTGATCGCAGCCTCAGTCGCCTCAGACCCGCCCGAGACGAAATAGACTCGATCCAAATCCCCCGGGGCATGCTCGACCAGCAAATCCGCCAGCGCCTCGGCTGGCTCTGAGGTCATGAAACCAGTGTGTGCAAAGGCAATCTGACCGACTTGATCCTGAACCGCCTTGACCACTGAAGCATTCGAGTGCCCCAGACAGGACACCGCCGCGTCCCCGCAATCCAG
Source organism: Ruegeria sp. CF4 (assembly GCF_056537345.1). NCBI lineage: Bacteria > Pseudomonadati > Pseudomonadota > Alphaproteobacteria > Rhodobacterales > Roseobacteraceae > Ruegeria > Ruegeria sp. CF4. The sequence goes on from NZ_JBQFRJ010000001.1 coordinate 1,002,820, forward strand.
ATAGCGCTTGCCGTCAGAATCGATCAGATAGCACCCGTCGCCCCCTACAGCGAGCGGCAGGTCAGACTTCGTATGACGTGGAAAAACGTGACTCATTTTGCAGTCCCTTTAAGAAGTGCGATTAGCGCTGTAACCGAGGCGGCATTGTCTTCCCAAGCCGTACCATCGGAACGGGTCAGGCTGTTCTCAAACCCCACTCGAACGTCACCTCCACGCTGCGCTGCACGCTGAAGGCACAGATGTTCTTGCGCCCCAAAAGCGCAGACCATCCACCGGTCCGGGCACTCAGGGAAAGCATCTAGGTCGTCTGGTGTTGATTCCTGAGTGGTCGAATAACGGCCAAGTACCAACAAACGATCCACCTGATCGCCACCGACGACGCCACTGGCTTGCCAGTGCGTCAACAGCTCGGCATCTTTGGCGTCATAAAGGATGTGCTGCACCCGCGTTCCCTGTTCCTCGCAAAGTGCATAGACCTTCGGCGCCAACTCGGGCGTTCGCGCAATCTCACGCACAGAAATCGAAGCCCATTCCGGATGAACCCGGTGCAGACAATCTAACTGCGCCTGTACGTCAAAAACCCCGGCAGATTCGGTTGTGATCTGAACATCCATCTGCGGCGCGGCCCTGCGCAACTCGGCAATTGCCTCGCGATAGAGACCGGCATCCAGCGAATGATCCCCCACCTTGTCACGGACATGAAGGTGAATTCCATCCGCTCCAGCGGTATGGCAAGCCCTGGCGGTTTCTACGATTTCATCAATGCTAACAGGGATTTCGCGATGGTCTTTGTGTCCACGTCGCGTTCCGTTCGGTGCAACCAATACATAAGGAAGCTCCGTGCGGTCGGAAAAACTATCTGGCATCTTCAAATCCCATCAATTTCGCACCCGATCTATCGCCTGATCAAACGTTTTCAATTTCATTTCTGCATAACATATGTTTTTCTCGAGCCATGCAATCGAGCCCTACCCATCTGACTCAACGCCTGCGCCGTGACATCGATGCCCTGCCTCAACAAATGCAGGCTGCCGCGAAATACATAATTGATCATCCCGGAGATTTCGGGCTCGACCCGATCCGCGTCACAGCAAACAAAATCGGTGTCAGCTCAAATGTTCTGGTCCGACTGGCCCAGCGTCTGGGGTTCGACAGTTACGATGCTTTTCGCAAACCCTTCCGCCAAACACTGGTCACCGATCGAGAGGACCGGCTGGGTCAAGATTGGCTACAACGTATGCAGGCCGCGGATGCATTCAGTGCTGCGCAGGCCGGATACGCGCAGAATGAACTAAACGTGGTTTCGCGCTCACTGCGCTTGATGGAGCCTGCGAAGGTCGAGCGCGCGATTGATCTTATGCTTGGCGCCAATCGCTGCTTTATCACTGCAACCCGGGCCAGCTATGCATTGGCCTATTATTTTCATTATGCCGGACGAATGGCGCACCCGGGCTTCCAGTTGATCCCCCGCCATATCGGCACGGCTATCGACGATTTGCTGGATGCTGACCAGACAGATTGCCTGTTCGCGCTGACGGTCTACCCCTACTCATCCGACACGATTCAATCCATTCGCTTTGCTCGTGACCGAGGCACTAGAATCATCCTGCTTTCAGACAGCGAGGTCATTGCGCCTGGCGTCACCCCCCATGTCGTCCTGCCCATCAGCATCCGTACGCAGCATCACCTTTCAAGCTTCTCCGGCGCAATGGCGGTGCTTGAATGCCTGCTGGGTCATCTCTTCGCTGCTGGCGGTCATGCTGCGCGCGACAGGGTAGATCGCTATCAGAAGGCCCGCGAAGATACCGGCGCTTATTGGCAACCTTCCAAACCACCCAGGATTAAGAGCAAATAAAAAGCCCCGGACGTACCGGGGCCTTGTAGCGTTTCAATGAAAGCGCGCTTTACATACAGGCTTCAACCGCCCGTCTAGTCATGACGCCGACAAGATGCGCGCGGTATTCCTTGCTGCCATGCAGGTCGCCAATCATGTTCATCGGATTGATGCGCAGGTCCATCAGAGCGTCCGGGCGGAACTCCTTGCTCAGCGCCGCCTCAGCTTCGGACCAGCGGAACACGCCATCCTCGCTGGCTCCGGTCACGGCCACCCGCGCACCATCGACAAAGCGCGCCACATAAACACCGACCAGTGCAAAGCGCGACGCGGGCTGCAGGAACTTTTGATAGCTCGCCGCTTGCGGCACCGGGAAACGGATCGAAGTGATGATCTCACCTTCGTCCAGCGCGGTGGAGAACATGCCCTCAAAGAAATCATCCGCTGCGATCTGCCGTGCGTTGGTCACAATCGTGGCCCCCGATCCCAGCACACCCGCCGGATAGCAGGCCGCCGGATCATTGTTGGCCACTGACCCGCCAATGGTTCCGCGATTGCGCACCGCCGGATCGCCGATCTGCCCGGCCAGTGCCGCCAACGCCGGATAGCTGCTGGCCGCCTCTCGCGCCACCGTGGCATGGGTCGTCGCCCCGCCAATAGCGACCGAGCCATCATCCTCGACACAGACACCCTGCATCTCGGCAACCCCGCTCACGCTGACCAACACTGAAGGTGACGCCAACCGCTGCTTCAGCGTCGGGATCAGCGTCTGACCACCTCCCAACGCCTGCGCATCCTCGGCCCCCAACGCAGCAACGGCGTCGGCAATGGTCGAGGGTTTCTCAAACTCGAAACTGTACATTTCGCTTTTCCTTTCCGAAAGGCGCGGATCCGCCCTTCATCTGGCTATAAATATCCCGGGGGTCCGGGGGCTGGCCCCCGGTCCTCCCTCTCAACTCAGCTGTTCATCGCAGCCCATACGCGCGACGGGCTCATCGGCATGTCAATGTGATCAACCGCCTTGCCAGCCGAATTCAGCGCATCCAGCACCGCATTGACCACTGCGGGCGGCGAGCCAATGGCCCCGGCCTCTCCACAGCCCTTCACACCCAGCGGGTTGTGCGTACAGGGCGTCTGGCTGGAATGATCGACGCCATAGAAAGGCACATCATCCGCGCGCGGCATCGCGTAATCCATGTAGGATGCGCTCAGCAGCTGGCCGTTTTCGTCATAGGCGCAGTTTTCCAACAATGCCTGACCGATGCCCTGACCAATGCCGCCATGCACCTGGCCGTCCACGATCATCGGATTGACGATGTTGCCAAAGTCATCAGCTGCGGTGAACGCCTCGATACTCACCTTGCCGGTCTCGGGATCTACCTCGACCTCACAGGCATAGGCCCCAGAGGGGAAGGTGAAGTTGGCCGGATCATAGAACGCGGTTTCCTCCAGCCCCGGCTCAACTTCCAGCGGGAAGTTATGAGGCACATAGGCCGTCAGAGTTACATCGCCCCAAGCCACCGACTTGTCGGTACCTGCCACGCTGAACTGACCGTCCTTCAACTCGATATCGGCCTCGGATGCCTCCAGCAGATGGGCTGCGATCTTCTTGGCCTTGTCGATCACCTTCTCGGTCGCTTTGACCATGGCCGAACCACAGACCGCCAGAGACCGGGACCCATAGGTACCCATCCCAAACGGGATCTTCGAGGTATCGCCATGCACGATCTCGACCATCGACTCATCGATGCCGATCATGTCGGCCACAACCTGCGGGAAGGCAGTCTCATGCCCTTGCCCGTGGCTGTGCGCGCCAACCATGACGCTGATCGAGCCTGTCGCGTTCACTCGCACGGTTGCTGCATCATAGAGACCCGCTCGGGCCCCCAGCATGCCAACGATGTTCGACGGAGCAATCCCACAGGCCTCGATGTAGCAGTTAATGCCCAAGCCCCGCAGCTTGCCATCGGCCTCACTCTGCGCACGACGCGCAGCAAAGCCCGCCAGATCAGCAGCGGCCTCTAGCTTGTCCATCGTCCCGTTGTAGTCCCCGGTGTCATAGGTCAGCGCCACCGGCGTGTCATAGGGGAACTGGGTGATGAAGTTCTGACGGCGCAGCGCAATCGGATCAACGCCCAACTCGCGCGCGGCCTTGTCGATCACGCGCTCCAGCTGATAGGTCGCCTCGGGGCGGCCCGCGCCGCGATAAGCATCCACCGGTACCGTGTTGGTGAACATCGCCTTCACGTTCACCTGAATGACCGGCGTCTTGTAGTTGCCCGCCATCAGCGTCCCGTGCAACCAGGTCGGAACCGAGCTGGAGAAGGTCGACAGGTAGGCACCCAGATTGGCATAGGTGTTAGTGCGCAGACCGATAAAGTTATTATCCGAATCCAACGCCAGTTCGATGGTGCTGACATGATCCCGGCCATGCGCGTCCGACATAAACGCCTCGGACCGGCTGGACGTCCACTTCACCGGGCGACCACAGGCCTTGGCGGCAAAGGTGCAGAACGCCTCTTCCGCATAGTGGAAGATCTTGGTGCCAAAGCCACCGCCAACATCCGGGGCCACCACACGCACCTTGTGCTCGGGCAGGCCCAGAACAAAGGCGCACATCAGCAGGCGGATCACATGCGGATTCTGCGAGGTGGTGTAGAGCGTGTATTCATCCGTACCACGCTTGTACTCGCCCACAGCCACACGCGGTTCCATCGGGTTGGCGACCAGACGGTTGTTGACCAGATCCAGCGTCGTCACATGGGCGGCATTGGCAAAGACCTCATTGACCTTGTCATTGTCCGCTTCACCCAGATGCCAATCATAGCAAATGTTGTTCTTCAGATCGTCATGGATGAGCGTCGCGCCGTCCTGCGCGGCAGCCTTCATATCCATGACGGCAGGCAGCTCTTCGATATCCATGTCAATCGCTTCGGCCGCGTCGCGGGCCTGTTCGAGGCTGTCAGCCACAACCGCCGCGATCGGGTCGCCTACATGGCGGACCTTGCCCTGTGCCAGAATCGGATGCGGAGGTTCCTGCATCGGCGCGCCGTGCCGGTCGGTCACTTCCCAACCGCAGGGCATGCCGCCCACGCCTTCAAAATCCTTGCCGGTGAATACCTTGACCACGCCAGGCATGGCCTCAGCTGCCGAGGTATCAACGCTGTTCAAACGGCCATGCGCGATGTCGGATCTCAGAAAATATACATAAGCCTGACCGTGTACGTTGATGTCGTCGGTGTAATTGCCTGCTCCGGTCAGAAAGCGTACGTCCTCGCGCCGCTTGGAACTGGCTCCGATGCCACTGTCTTTGGGCATTGCTTGTTCTCCTCCCTGGGAAAAGAATTTTCGTCGAAAATTCTTGCCCGCCTTATTCGGCGGCGATGCTTGAAACGTCCTGGCCCGATGCGGCCATGATCGCTTTGACGATGTTATGGTAGCCAGTGCACCGACACAGGTTGCCTTCCAGATACTTCCGGATTTCACCTTCCGTCGGGCGCGGGTTCTCTTCCAGCAGCGCAGCTGCACTCATCACCATGCCCGGCGTACAGAAGCCGCACTGAAGCCCATGGTGATCCTGAAACGCTTGCTGGATCACATTCAGTGAACCATCCGCATTCGCCTGCCCCTCGATCGTGCCAACATCTGCACCGTCTGCCTCGAGCGCCAGCATATTGCAGGACTTCACTGCTTCGCCGTTCACATGCACAACGCAGGCTCCGCACTGCGCCGTGTCACATCCAACATGCGTCCCCGTCAAAGACAGATGATCCCGCAGGAAGCTGGACAGCAATGTCCGCCCCTCCACGTCACCGCTAACGGCCTTCCCGTTCACGGTCATTGAGACCTGTGTCATGAAATCCTCCCTATTTGGAATTTTCCTTTGCGCCCAAGTTAAACACGGGAATTTTTGTTTGAGAACAAAAATATTTGCCCGTTTTTTAGGCCGTTCAGCCACATAACCCTGTAATGATGAAGCAAGCCCGAAAAACGGCAAAGATGCCGTTACGTCACTTTACTTTCGCTGCACGCGGTTGCGGCCTGCTTGGGATCTCTTTCAGCAACCCACCAACGCCCATCGCTGCGATATCTGTTCCTGTTGTTTCGATCCCGCATGCCACGCGCGACAGAACCCAATCGGCTCCGTTCAGCGCAGGCGAGCGGGCGCAGCCGGGCAAGCCGATGACGGGACGGCCCTGCAATCCGCCGAGGAACAACAGGTTTCCGGGGTCAACGGGCATGCCGAATCTGTCCACATCGCCACCGGCAAGACGCACTGCTGTGGGCGCGACGTCATCCACGTCGGACGTGGCCGAGCCCGTGAGGATCATTGCAACGTCGCCTTGCAGCGACCTGAGCCCTTCCGCAAGTTCTTCCGTCTTGTGCTGAACGATCCGAATATCTGTCAGATTCATCCCCAGCGCCTCGACCCGACCGCGAATCGCGGCGATCCCTTTTTCGTTGGACGGGCCGCCGGGGATATCTGTCACGATCAGGCCCGCTGTCTGGAATCGCGGCATGGTCAGTCGCACGCTCCCCTGCGCCAGATCCGCAGCGCGCTGCACATCCAACCGAGGCACGGCGTAAGAGATCACCTTGACCGTCGCAACCATCCCCCCTGCGCCCATCTGCTGGTATTGCGGCACCGTCGCCACGGTGATCATCGGATGAACCTGATTGAATTTCTGTATGGCTTCAACGTCCAGTTCCACCACGCCCGGCCCATCCGCCAAAAGGTTAACCCTGCCTGTAAACGCCTTTGTGACACGCAGATTGGCGCTCGCAGGATCCGGAGCAAGAGCTGCGGCCAACATCGTTGCTGCTTCATCTTCGTGGCAATCACCGGGTTCCAAGCGGGCAACAATAACCTCATTCAAACCGGCACGCGCCAGCAGGTCGATGTGTTCAGCCGTCAGTACGATTCCCTTGCGCAGTTTTTGATCTTCTGCCTTGACCGAGTGCGCCAGTATCGCACCGCTGGCTTCAGATAAGGAAACCGGTCCGAACTTCACGCCTTGCCTCGCAAGACAGCGGTCATCTGGGCGAGAATGGCGACCGCTATTTCCGAAGGGCTGGCCGCGCCAACGTCGAGTCCAACTGGGCCGTGTATGCGCCCAATCTGAGCGTCGGAGAACCCGGCTTGCTTCATCCGATCTACACGTTTGGCATGTGTGCGCGTCGATCCAAGCGCGCCGATGTAAAACACACCGGCCTCCAGCGCCGCCTGTAATGCCGGGTCATCAAGCTTAGGGTCGTGTGTCAGCAACACGAGGGCCGTACGCGAATCGAGCCCCAGTTTGATCACGGCCTCATCGGGCCAATCTGTCAGGATGGTTTCTCCGGGAAAGCGAGCATCCGATGCAAAAGCCTCTCGCGGGTCGACGATCGCAGGGTCATACCCCGCGATCCGCGCCATCGGCACCAGCGCCTGAGCGATGTGAACTGCCCCCACCACAATCAACCGCAGCGGCGGGTTGTGGACGGCAACAAATGTCTGCCCGTCCTCTTCAAACCCAGACCGGTCCATCCGCAACCGTTCAGCATATGCGTTACGGCGCAAGGCACGGTGGCCGGTTTCGACATTCACTTCGTAAGCCAAAGGTTCGCGCCGCGCGCGCGCTGCAACCAGTTCGGCCAACATCGGTTCTGGCAGGACTTGTCCGACAGGTTCGACTAAAACCCGAATAGTGCCGCCACAAGCCAATCCGACCGCAAAGGCATCCTCGTCGCTGACGCCAAACTCCAGCAACCGTGCCTCACCTTCCTCAATGGCTTCCAGTGCCTCAACGATCACCGCCCCTTCGACGCACCCGCCAGAGACCGAACCCTCGATCTGCCCATCACCTGCGATGACCAACTGCGCACCGACGCGGCGTGGCGCGCTGCCCCAGGTTTCGACCACCGTGGCAAGGGCTGCCTTCTTGCCCGCGCGATGCCACTTCAGAGCAGTTTCCGAGCTGTTGTCGAATCGTTCCATTGAGACCTCCGGCCTTGTTCCGGTTCAACATAGTTAGCTTTGCAGCAATGAAAAGCGGTCAGCAGGTAGAGTTTCCGGCGCTAAAGAGCCGATTTCACGATCACATTCACAAAGTATTGATCGATACAGCACCACCCTCTAACTTGCTTGTATCACCGGACCGGAAACGGTGCATTCCCCTTCATATTCCAAAGCGGAGACAATGAGTTGAAACGCATTCTTACACTCGCGGCGGCAATCGGTCTGGCGACGGCCAGTACCGGTTGGGCAGACACATTTCTGAGATATGGCGAAGTCGAAGGCTGGAAGGTCTTTATCGATCAGGAAAAGAAGTCCTGCCTGATCGAAGCCGTTGATGATTCCGAAAACGTGGTTCAGATGGGCCTGACCGAAGATCGCGGTGTGGGCTACGTCGGCGTTTTCACGAAGGCCAAAACCAACATCAAAGCCGGTGAGAAAGAAGCCGTGGCCATTCTGATCGGTGACAACATCTATGTCGGCGAAGCCACTGGCATGAAAGGCAATATCACTAAGGGCTATTCCGGCGGTTACGTCCTGTCGGACGATCCGCAGTTCGCCGATGATCTGGCCAAGAAGAAGGTCATGGTGGTGTTTCCCGAGAAAGAGTTTGCCTTCACCGTCGACCTCACCGGCACCTACAAGGCCATGGAAATGGCGCGGAAGTGCAACGAAGAACAGCTCTCATAATCAACCTTCGGAAAGCGCGGCCATCAGCCGTGCTTTCTGCCCCTGATCGTCGGGCTCAGAGATCACATTGGCGAGATCTTCCAACGAGGCGATTGAATGCCCGGCGCGGAAACTGTCGACATGGGGCAGCATGGTTCTGACCCCCTGCGCCTTGGGGGCAAACCCATCCCAGCGCAGCAACGGGTTCAGCCAGATCAATCGCTTTGAGGACAGGTGGAGACGCTCGATTTCTTTCTCCAGCTGTTCGGGCGCGCCACGTTCCAGACCATCAGTGATCAGCAGGACAACCGCGCCCTGCCCCATCACCCGGCGGGACCAGTCGCGATTAAACTGATGCAGACACTCCCCAATCCTTGTGCCACCTTCCCAGTCCTGCGCCTCGGCCCCGGCAGAGGCCAGTGCCGTATCGACGTCGCGCTGATGCAGGTGCCGGGTGATATTGGTGAGGCGCGTACCGAAGGTAAAGGCATCCACCTTTGCCCAGCCCGCCCCCTTGGCATTCGAAACCGTGTGCAGGAAATGCAGGATGATGCGGCTGTATTGGCTCATTGACCCAGAGATATCGCACAACGCCACAAGGTTCGGCCAACGTGGTTTGGGCTTGCGCAACGCGATCTCATGCAACTCTCCACCCTGACGCATGGCCAGGCGCAGCGTGCGCGCGCGGTCGAGCCGATGCCCCAGATGGCTGGCCTGCGCCCGGCGCGATGCGATGGGTTTGACCGGTAAGGTCAACCGCGCCAGCAAGCGCTTGGCTTGTGCCATTTCTTCGGTACTCATCTGTTCGAAATCAAGGTTACGCAGCCGTTCCTCGGACGAGGCTGTCTGGGTCGCATCAATCTCGATTTCTGTCTCGCCCTCCTGCTCGGGCAATTCGGGCTGATCCCGTTCGACCCCCTCAAGCAAGGCCTCGGCGGCGCGTTTTTCGCCAGCATCCGCCTTGCGTTCCTCCTGCACGCCACGAATGGCGGGCAGCATCATGGCCATCATATGCTCCATATAACGCGGGTCACGCCAATAGAGGCGGAAGACCTGCGCGAAGACCGTGCGATGTTCGGGCCGGTTCACGAAACAGGCGTGTAGGGTCCAATAGAAATCCTGTTTCTTGGTGAACCCAGCAGCCTCGACGGCACGGATCGCATCCACCACGCGGCCCGTACCAATCGGAAGACCCGCCTTGCGCAGGGCGCGGGCAAAATGGGTGATGTTCTGCGCCAGCTTGGGGTGGTCGGGGATGTCGAGTGGAAGCTGTTCGGCCATCAGTGTACATAGGGGCACTGCCCCCATGCCCCCACAGTATATTTAAACGGGCGCGACATCAGACGGGTTCGAGTGTAGCTTTGGCTTCATCCAAAATACGTTTGGCCTCAGAGCCTTGCAGTTTCTGGATGTCGTCCTGGTATTTCAGGATCGCGCCCAGCGTGTCTCCGATCACTTCGGGGCTGAGGTTGATCACGTCGAGCGCAAGCAAGCATTTGGCCCAGTCGATGGTTTCCGCCACGCCCGGCTTCTTGAACAGGTCCTCGGTGCGCAAACGCTGGACGAAAGCAACAACCTCCCGGCTCAGCGCCTCGGCCGCTTCGGGGGCGCGGGCGTGCAGGATTTCGATCTCGCGGTCGAAATCAGGGTAGTCGACCCAGTGATAGAGGCATCGGCGTTTCAGGGCGTCATGAACCTCGCGTGTGCGGTTCGAGGTCAGGATGACGATGGGCGGTTCCGGCGCTTTGACAGTGCCCAGCTCCGGGATGGTCACCTGAAAATCGCTGAGAGCTTCGAGTAGGAAAGCCTCGAATGGCTCATCGGTGCGGTCTAATTCATCGATCAACAGGACCGGCGCGCCGTTCTCATCCGGGCGCATCGCCTGCAGCAAGGGGCGTTCGATCAGGTAGTCGTCCGAAAAGAGTTCGGTCTGCAACGCCGCACGGTCCGCCCCACCCGAGGCCTCGGCAGTACGGATCGCCACCATCTGCGCCGGAAAGTTCCACTCGTAAACGGCCGAGGATGCATCGAGACCCTCATAGCATTGCAACCGGATCAGACGGCGGTTCAGGCCAGCGGCAAGCGCTTTGGCAATCTCGGTCTTGCCAACGCCTGCCTCGCCCTCAAGAAACAGGGGGCGTCCGAGTTTCAGCGACAGGAAGACGACCGTCGCCAGAGCGCGCCCACAAACATAGCCCTGGGCGCTGAGTGTTTCCTGCACGGCATCGATGGAATTTGGTTGCGGCATGTGATCCCCTCAATCGCTGCGCCCAACAGGTCATGGTAGCGTGCGCGCGTCAAGACCAAGGCTTTTCCGGGATTTACGACGATCTGATCGGTTGACAAGGCTTTTCCCTCTGAACCGGCTGTGCTAGCCGGGGGCCATGACCGATACGCTCACGATCCGCCGCCCCGACGACTGGCATCTGCACCTGCGCGATGGCGCGATGTTGCAGGCCGTCCTGCCCGAAACCGCGCGTCATTTTGCCCGTGCAATCATCATGCCGAACCTTGTGCCGCCTGTCGTGCGCGGCGACGACGCTGCTGCCTATCGCGACCGTATCATGGCCGCCTTGCCCGATGGCATGACGTTCGAGCCGCTGATGACGCTGTATCTGACCGAGGACACGGCTGCCGACGATGTAGCAGCCGCCCATGCCAGCGGGCTGATCAAGGCGGTCAAGCTGTATCCGGCAGGCGCGACGACCAACTCTGCCTCGGGTGTGCGCGATTTCGACAAGGTGCGCCCGGTGCTGGAGAAGATGGCCGAAATCGGTTTGCCTCTTTGCGTACATGGCGAGGTCACCGATTCCGAGATCGACATCTTCGACCGTGAGGCCGTATTTATCGACCGAATTCTTGATCCGATCCGTAAGGCAACGCCGGGACTGCGTGTCGTGATGGAGCATATCACCACCGCGAACGGCGTGGATTATGTCAAAGCTAATGACACTGATCTGGGCGCAACGATCACCGCGCATCACCTGATCATCAACCGCAACCATATCCTGGTGGGCGGCATCAAACCCCATTACTACTGCCTGCCAGTTGCCAAACGTGAGGAACACCGGCTGGCTCTGCTGGCTGCGGCCACCTCAGGCGATGCGCGGTATTTCCTTGGCACAGACAGTGCCCCCCATACGGATGACAACAAGGAAATGGCCTGTGGCTGTGCCGGGTGCTTTACGGCCACCAACACCATGTCACTGGTGTCAGAGATGTTCGATCGCGAAGGCGCGCTGGACAAGCTGGAAGGCTTTGTTTCCCTGAATGGCCCTGCGTTCTATGGACTGCCGGTGAACGAAGAGATCATCACTCTGACAAAAGGCGAACCGGTCGCGTACCCATCCAAGATCGAAACGGGCGACGGGCCTGTGACTGTATTCGATCCGGGCTTTCCGCTGCATTGGCGCGTTGCCTAATCGGATAGCCTGTCTGCCAAATCCGCTGCGCGCCCGCCGGTGCGCAGCATGGACCAGATCGCGTCTGCTTCGTCTCCACCAATCAGTTTAGCAGCCTTGCCCCGCACACGATCCTCCCGATCCGAAAGCGACATCGGGGCCAGCAGATCATGGCTTGCCTCCAGCCGCGCACCATCGCGGCGCAGCAGCGACAGGTGAGCTTGCGTTTCGGATAGACTCTCATCCGCCTCAACGGTGATCCGATCTCTCAGGGATTGCAGACGCGGGTCGGCGCATATTTTGTCAGAATAGCTGCCCGGTAATGCGGTGTCATAGCCAAGCGATTGCATCGCCAAAACAGTGCGATACGAGAACTTCGCCCCAAGCCCCGTCGAAGGTTCCAACTGATTGCAGACGCTCATCCAGCGGGGGTGAGTTTTGACCTTGATTTCCGCAACCTCAGGTTCGGCGATATCAAGATCAAGCGCCGCCTCAAGGGCCGCGTGCAGACCATGGCAGCAGGCGTGGAACTTATGGCTGACGGCCTCAAACAGCCATTCATCACCCAATCCCTGCAGCGCACTGTCGGCATCGTCTGTACCCAGATGCGTGGCACCGAAACCGTATGCCCCTCCGAGAGCATCAGCATTGGGTAGAAATCCGTTTCGAATCAACAGCGCCGCTTCCAGCCCGTTCGATGCGGCGATACCTGCGTTGTAAGGCTTGCCCATGGTTCCAAATTGCGCTTTCAGACCGGACGCACGTGTCGCGGTCAAGCCAATCAGCGCAGACATCTGTGCCGCATCGAACCCCATGATACGCCCGGCTGCGACGGCAGCCCCGAACGCACCGGCAGTTGCGGTCTGGTGATATCCGGCCTGATAATGCGCCCGCCCCAGCCACAACCCGATCCGGATCGAAGTTTCCATACCGATCAAGGCAGCCTCAAGGAAGTCGACCAGGGGGCGATCCTCCCACGCCGCAATAGCCAAAGCCGCGGGGACAACGGCCACCGAGGGGTGGCCGATATGGGCGAAATGGGTGTCGTCATAGTCCAGCGCGTGGGCAATGGTGCCGTTCACCAGCGCAGCCGCACGTAAAGGTGCGGCGCCTCCGCCAAATAATCGGGCCTGTTCCATGCCGCCCTCAGACAGGACCATCTGCCGTACAATCCGCGACACCGGCTCCTCTGCCCCCGCGCGCCCGACAGCAAGCCAATCCAAAACGGACAAAGAGGTCACGATGCGCGCTTGCTTCGTGGTTGAGACGGGGCCTGCAGAAAATTCAGCAAGCGTGGAAGTCAGTGTGCTCATGCAGCGCAGTCTAGCGTGCACTGCCCCGTCGTAAAGCCTCAGCCGTAGAGGTCCGCCGCGCGCTGTTCGAAGGCACGCACAATCCGATGCATCGCCTCGTTGAATACGACACCAATAATGCCTTGCAGCACCGCGTTCTTGAATTCGAAATCAACGTGGAACGAGACATTGCATCCCTCATCCGTATCTTCGAATTCCCAATCCGAGCGCATGTATTTGAAGGGTCCATCCAGATATTCGGTATCAATCCGTTTATGCGCATCGAACAGCGTGACCCGGCTGCCAAAACGTTCGCGAAACACTTTAAACGAGATGACCAGATCAGCCTCCATCACCTTGCCGTCCCCTGCAGCATAGGTGCGGCGGATACGGGCTGCGGCGCACCAGGGAAGAAACTCCGGGTATTTCGCCACATCCGCGACCAGATCATACATCTGCTGGGCGGTGTAAGGCAGCGGTCGGGTTTCAGAGTGTGTTGGCATGATATCCGGGATTCACTGGTGACAATGGCGCGTGATTTCGTATGTTGCGCGCCAAAGATCAAGGGGGCAGCGATGAGTGACCGCGCATATGTGATAGATGAGATGATCTCGGCCAAGGCCATTGCCGCGCGGATCGAGGCATTGTGCCGCGAAATCACAGAGGAATTCGGCGGCACCGACAAGCTGATTGTCGTGGGACTGCTTCGCGGCAGCTTCGTTTTCATCGCGGACCTTGTGCGCGAGCTTGATCTGCCAATCGAGGTCGATTTTCTTGAGGCATCTTCTTACGGAGACTCGATGGAGAGCAGCCGGGAGGTCCGTATTCTCAAAGATTTGCGTGGCGCTATTGAAGGGCGCGATGTGCTGGTGGTCGAGGATATCGTCGATACCGGCCACACGCTGAACCACGTCACCAAGCTGCTGCAAAGCCGCAAGCCCGCGCGGCTGAAATCTATCGCATTGCTGGACAAACCCAGCCGGCGCGAAGTTGACTTCCGTTCAGACTGGATCGGGTTCGAAATTCCGGATGAATTTGTTGTGGGCTACGGTATCGATTACGCCCAACGCAACCGCAACCTGCCCTTTATCGGCAAGGTTCGGTTCGTCGAATAGCACCAGAAATGAACCTGCGCCATTTCCTTCGCATGACCTTATGGGCGCGCAATCCGCCATCTGAGCGCCGCGTGAAACTGGTTTTGGGCGTCATCTTGTTATGCTTGCTGATTGTAGGCATAGAATTTATGGGCTGGTGGCCGGACTGGGCGGGCAGCGAGCCGAGAAAACTCAGGCCGTAAGGGTACGCTCAATCGCAGCCAGAAAAATGCCGGTGCCTATCGGGATCAGCGCGTCGGGAAAATCATAGTCGGGATTGTGCAATTGCGGATGATCCCCTCCTGCACCCAACCAGAACATCGCTGATTTCGCACCTTTGCCGAACTGACCAAAATCTTCGGAAAACCGTTGGGGTTCTTTAACCAGCCTGTGCCACACGCCCTGCGCATCACAAGCATCCGACAGGATCTGAGCGGCCTCTTCGTCGTTCGTGCAAGCCTCGAAGATGTCGTCGTAAGTGATCTCAACCGTCAGCCTTTCAGCCTGTGCGGTGGATTCGACCAATGTCTCGGCCTCTTCGATCAAACGCTCCATTCGGGCATCCGAAACCGTGCGCAACGTCACCCACAGCTCGGCATATCCCGGTGCAACGCCAAAAGCGGGCTCTCCCAATTGTGCATGGGTAACGGTGGTCAGCGCATAGTCAGCATCCAGCGCACCACCCAGCCCAAGCCGCGCCAGCGCAGGCATTAACTCCGAGATCGCCAGCGCCGGAGACACCCCATCCTGCGGCGCCGCGGCATGAGAGGTTTTTCCAGTCAGTGCAATCCGCATCCCGCGCGATGCACAGTTGGTCGGACCGCTGCAGATCTCAACCGCTCCGTGATCAAGCCCCGGAAGATTGTGTAGTGAGAACACGTAATCTGGGGCGATGTCTTTAAATTTCGGATCGCTGCGAAAGGCTTTGGCACCCTTCCCGGTTTCCTCGGCGGGCTGAAAGATCAGCACTACCCGGCCTCGCGACGAGCGCTTTTCACCCAGCATGAAAGCGACGCCAAGGACCATCGCCATATGGCCGTCATGACCGCATAGATGCCCCTTACCAAGGTATTGCGATGCATATGGCACCTCCGAGATTTCCTGAATTGGAAGGCCATC
Organism: Ruegeria sp. CF4; assembly: GCF_056537345.1. Lineage (NCBI taxonomy): Bacteria > Pseudomonadati > Pseudomonadota > Alphaproteobacteria > Rhodobacterales > Roseobacteraceae > Ruegeria > Ruegeria sp. CF4. The sequence continues at coordinate 1,018,224 of NZ_JBQFRJ010000001.1, forward strand.
CAGCTCGCAACGGATACCAACGGTCGGTCCGGGTTTGCCACTATCATAAACCGCTGCGACCCCGTAACCACCGATTTCAGTTAAGACAGTGTCGGGATCGCACGCCTGCAATAAGTTCGCGATGCTCGTAGCTGTCCCGCGCTCGTCACCTGAAATCTCTGGCACCTGATGTAACTCATGGCGCTTTTCAATAAGCCAGCTCTGAAGCTCAGGGTTCACACCTGCCCCAGTTTTTTCTGGCGCGCATCGCGCAGGCGGGCAAAATCATCCCCTGCATGATAAGAGGACCGTGTCAGAGGCGTGGCCGATACCATCAGGAATCCCTTGCCATAGGCCGCCTTTTCATACGATGCGAACTCTTCCGGTGTGACGAAACGATCAATACCGTGATGCTTCGGGGTTGGCTGGAGATACTGACCAATTGTCAGGAAATCGATATCGGCTGCGCGCATGTCATCCATGACCTGACGCACCTGCTGCTCGTCTTCACCCAATCCGACCATGATGCCCGACTTGGTGAAGATCGACGGATCCATTTCCTTCACACGCTGCAACAGACGCAGAGAGTGGAAATAACGCGCGCCCGGGCGCACCTGCGGATAAAGCCCCGGAACCGTTTCGAGATTGTGGTTGAACACATCCGGCTTGGCTTCAACCACGATTTCCAGAACGGAAGGATCACATTTGAGGAAATCCGGCGTCAGGATTTCAATCGTGGTCTTGGGCGAACGGTGGCGTACCGCGCGAATGGTCTGCGCGAAATGCTCAGCTCCGCCATCTTCCAGATCATCGCGATCGACCGAGGTGATCACCACATGGTTCAACCCCAGTTTCTGCACCGCATGGGCGACACGTCCGGGTTCGAACGCATCCAGCTCATCCGGTCGGCCGGTGGCAATGTTGCAGAAGGTACAACCGCGGGTACAGATCTCGCCCATGATCATCATGGTGGCGTGACCCTGGCTCCAGCACTCACCAACATTCGGGCAACCAGCTTCTTCGCAGACGGTCACCAGATTGTTGTCACGCATGATCTTATGGGTTTCGGCATACCCTTCGCCGCCCGGAGCCTTGACGCGAATCCATTTCGGTTTGCGCGGGGCCGCATTGTCAGGCCGATGCGCCTTTTCCGGGTGTCTTTGCTCGGGAATTTTCAGATCACGCACAACGGGCTTTCCTGACTTTGGGTCAATTCACTTCGCGCTTAACATAAACCGACTACAGGGGTTAGGCCAGTGACGCATAGCCGCTATGCGCCTCAACTACGCAACCGCAGAAACATAGACACAACTTACAGATTTTCATGTTTATTTTCAATGGTCGTGACTGGGGCTTAGATATTTTGCAACTGCAGTATATCTATTGTTGAAGCTGATTTAGAATCGTTTTAACCCTCGCATCAAACATATGTGAATCACAGGAGTTTGATGATGAAAACCGGTGCAAAACTGCCTGAAGTGACCTTCCACACGCGCGTTCGCGACGACTCGATCGAAGGCCCGAACCCGTTCCGTTGGGAAGATAAAACCACCGCTGATTATTTCGCAGGTAAGCGCGTCATCCTGTTTTCGCTGCCGGGTGCGTTCACGCCGACCTGCTCGACCTATCAGCTGCCAGGTTTTGAAAACGGCTTCTCGGATTTCACTGATAAAGGGATCGATGCAATCTATTGCATGTCCGTGAATGACAGCTTTGTCATGAACAAATGGGCAGCGGATCAGGGCCTGCAGAATGTTGATGTGATCCCGGATGGTTCGGGTGAGTTCACCCGGAAAATGGGCATGCTGGTCGACAAAGACAATCTGGGTTTCGGCATGCGCTCGTGGCGCTATGCGGCCATCGTCAACGATGGCGTGGTCGAAGCATGGTTCGAAGAGCCCGGCCTGATGGATAACTGCCCCGAGGATCCTTATGGCGTGTCATCGCCCGAAAACCTGATGAAGCATCTGGATGAAGTGCGCGAGCCCGCGCTGGCCTGATCAGATGTGATTGCATGACAAGGCCCGCCGTTCGGCGGGCCTTTTTTGATCAGGTGCGGGTTTGCGCGACGACGTCTTCTCCGACCTGCCGGATCACCTCGGACAGGCGATCGAACCACCCCTCGCCTCCGGTCGAAGAACGCCGCACTAGGCCAATCGTTCGCGCCGGTTGAGGGGTCGCAAAGCGCAGCAAACGCAAGCCCGGCACCGCGTCGGCCTCTGCCCTGGCTGCCAGTTCCGGCATCAGGGTCAAGCCAAAGCCCTCAGCCACCAGTCGCGACAGAGTGGCCAAGGACGAGGCCCCCATATTGATCTGCCCGCTGGCCCGATCCTGACCACAAACCTCAAGCGCTTGATCGGTCAGACAATGCCCGTCCTCAAGCAACATCAACTGCGCCGCTTGTAGATCCAGAGGGCGCAGTGCCTCGGGGCTGATGGTCAGTCGATTGAGACGCGATTGGCTGCCCGCCAGCAGGAAACGATCTTCGAACAAGGGTTCTTCGTGCAAAGCGGTCCCGCCTGTGGGCAGCGCCAGCACCGCCGCATCGATTTCACCCCCCCGTAGCATCGCAAGTAAGCGTTCGGTCCGGGCCTCACGTATTCGGACACGCAACGAAACATCGCCAGAGCGCAACCCTGCCAATACCCCCGGCAATAGATAGGGCGCGACGGTTGGAATGATGCCAATCGACAAGGACCGGTGCCCACCGGAATGGTCCCGCGCGAACCGGTCCAACCGATCAGCGGCTATGAGCACCTGATCGGCATGATCCAGAACATCTCTGCCCAAAGGCGTTAGCAGAATGTCACGGGCCTGCCGTTCAAACAGAGGGCCACCCATCGCTTCCTCTAGCGCTTTGATCTGAACTGACAGCGCGGGCTGAGAGACATGACAAACCTGTGCTGCACGGCCAAAGTTTCGCTGCTCGGCAACGGCGCGGAAATACTGTAACTGGCGAAATGTGAAATTCATAATCTTGGATTATCACTTTCCGACAGAACCACAATATCTATATATCAACCGATCATACGGTCGCGTTCAGTCTGCTCTTCATAATGCCGCTTGAGCCGTTGCAGGGCGATACGCAGCACGATCTTGCCCGACCGCGCCGACCAGCCCATGCGCTTTTCTGCAAGCTCTAACCCCTCAAGATAACAACAGCAGCGCAGTGCAACATCGCTGAGCCCCGGCCCCAGGTCAGACAAAGCACGCGCCACACGATCGCGCGCACCGGACGACCCCTGTCCGATAGGCCCATCCGCCGTGAAATCTCCTCGGCCACCACCGGTCAGGAAACGATCCCAGTTCTGCGTGACCTGAGGTCCGATTTGCGCAAGTTCGAAATCCTCGCGCAAGCGTTCACCTGCACCGACAAGTGTTTCATCAAGAAACGGCTTTCCGTCCCGGTCCCGTCGACGCGCAAGGGCAATCAACGGGCTTTCGGTCGTGCTATAGCGGGCTCGTGCCGACGCCTTGGGCTGAAGTTTCGCTCCCGCTCCAACGGTCTGAAACGGAGCTTGCGCTTCGGCCATGCCGAACTCACTCTGCGCGCGGGCACGATTTTCGGAATCGGCCAGCAGATGGCTCATCGCCGAGCGGCCCGACGTCGTAATCCGGTATCGTGAAATTCGCCCCGGATTGTCGCACGAGATCCAATCTTTCAACGCCAGGGCTTGCGCGATCTTGCAGTCAACGACGGCGGTTCGGGTCGTTCCACAATCCCCACTATCGCGCACTACAACCGCCTTATCCATATCCTCTGCCACGGCCAGCACCGCACCAGATTCACATAGTCGGCGCAGCACCCGCAGCGCTTCGCGTTCGAACGCATCGTCTTTTGGTTCATCAGATGGATAATCGGGGGCAGGATAGCGGGCCGAGTTCTCTGTCATAGGGGCGAAATGGGTCTGCGCCAATGATCGCAACGCAGCATCGACCAGCGGGTCGTCACGGCGCATCTCAACACGGCGAATTTGTCTTAAGATGGTCGACGCATGGCATCCCGCCGCCCGGGCGATATCCCGAATGGACCGGCCCGACTCGGTATGATCAAGATATCGTTGCGCCCCTTCGGGGACCCAGGTCGGTACGTTGAAAGCCACGCTGTTTTCCATAGTTCAATGCCCTCGTCGACAAAACAAACTGACAGTTTTCGCCGTCGGATTCTTAGTTAACCAAATCTAACTAGAGTCGCTTTCGTTACTCGTTCGTTAATCACAGACGGCACGGAGCAGAATTGATTCAAAAAGATAAACAGTCATGAAACCATCGTTCGGAGGGAGCTTAAACAAGGCAACACCCGCTTAAGTTGTGCGACATCTTTAGCATCAGAACAAAAACGAAGGAACGCTGCCGTGCAGGACCTGATGACCATGATCGCCACACTCCGCCGCCCACGCTTGCTAAGCCGAGCCGCGAAAATTGGAGCAAAGGACTATAATCGAGACCGGCACTTGCAACGAGTTTTGGGCTATGGGTCGATACCCAGTACAGGATCAGCGTTGATCCGACTCATGGAACTGGAGCGGGAGCTTGATCTGCAAAGGCGGGAAGATGACGCAGCCTATTCTCTGGTGCGTCATCTGGATATTTTGATCGCTCTGATCGGCGAGGCACAGCTGTTTCAAGCCAGCCGTACCACGCGGTATCAGTGATCAGGTGAAGGCATCCGGCATGGACGCCTTTTTCTCAGCGACATAGGCATCAAGCGCGGCCTTCACATCGGGATCGAGCTGCGGCTGCTGGTAATTGGCCAACAGATGCTCGACCCGTGCCGAGGCAAGCGTTCGTGTATCGCGGGCGCCCTCTTCTTCCCAGGTCTCGAACGGCTTGTAATCCAGCAGATCGGTCTTCCAGAACGCCTCTTTGAAGTTCGCTTGTGTATGCGCGCAGCCCAGATAGTGGCCACCGGGTCCGACCTCTTGGATCGCATCCATAGCCTGCGCATTTTCGTCATAGGCCACACCTTTGGCCAGACCGTGCAAGACACCCAGTTGGTCGGCATCCATGACGAATTTCTCAAAATCCGCCACCAGACCACCTTCAAGCCAACCGCAAGAGTGCAGCATGAAGTTCACGCCCGACATCAGACCCATGTTCAGCGAATTCGCGGTCTCATACGCGGCCTGCGCGTCCGGCAATTTCGAGCCGCAGAAAGAACCGGCCGAGCGATAGGGCAGTCCCAGTCGCCGCGCCAATTGGCCTGCACCATAGGTCACGTGCGAGGCTTCGGGAGTCCCGAAGGTCGGCGCGCCCGAGTTCATGTCGATCGACGATACAAACGCACCGAAGATCACCGGAGCACCCGGGCGGATGATCTGGCTATAAGCCACACCAGCCATGACCTCGGCCAGCACCTGCGTCAGGGTCCCGGCCACCGAAACCGGCGCCATCGCACCGCCCACGATAAAGGGCGAGATGATGCAGGCCTGATTGTTCTTCGCATAAACCTCCAGCGAGCCCATCATCACATCGTCGAACGTCATCGGCGAGTTGATGTTGGTCAGCGAGGTCATCACCGTGTTGTTCTGCACGAATTCCTTACCGAAAAGAATCTCGCACATCTCAACCGAATCCTGTGCCCGGCTGGGATCGGTGACCGAGCCCATGAACGGCTTGTCCGACAGGGTCATATGCGCCATCAACATGTCCAGATGGCGCTTGTTCACCGGGATATCGGTCGGCTCGCACACCGTGCCGCCCGAATGGTGCAGCCATTTGGACATATAGGCGAGTTTCACGAATTTGTTGAAATCGTCCATGGTCGCATAGCGGCGACCGCTTTGCGCATCGCGCACGAACGGAGGGCCATAGACCGGGGCCAGAACCATATTGCGACCGCCGATGACCACCGATTTCTCGGGGTTGCGGGCGTGCTGGGTGAACTCGCTGGGGGCGGTCTTGATCAATTCGCGCGCCAGACCGCGCGGCAGTCGCACACGCTCTCCCTCGACATCGGCACCGGCATCTTTCCAACGTTCCAGCGCAGCCGGATTGTCGACAAAGTTGACCCCAACTTCGGCCAATATGGTCTCTGCGTTGGCTTCGATGATCTGCAACGCTTCTTCGTTGAGAACCTCGAAATTGGGAATGTTGCGTTCGATGTATTTCGCGGTTTCGATCTTGACCGCCGTGCGCTCGGCCCGACGGGCGGCACCACCGCCACCCCGTGCCCTGCGCCGGGTGTTTGCCTCTGCCATTGAGAAAATCCCGTGATTGGTTGGTTTGGTAAATTAGTTACATGAACGGCAATCACCGCCGCAGGTAGTTTACGGCGCAATAGGGGTAAAAGCGACATGAACCGCCGCTGATCGCGGCCCTGCTGAGTTTGGCCCCTACGTCACTTTTTTCTGCATCACGACCGAGTTTCCCGAGGTTTGGACCTCATGCCAGCCCAGATGCGTATACATCGCACGCGTCGCACGCATCAGCCGATGGGTCCGCAAACGGAGAATCGAAATCCCCGCCTCAGCCGCCCTGAGTTCCGCGACCGCAAGCAGCTGTCGCGCGACGCCCTTGCCCTGCGCCTCTGGCGAAACGGCAAGGTTAAAAATCATCATCGCATCCGCCTGCTGATCAAAGACAATGACGCCCAAAAGACGCCCAGCTTCTTCAGCAACAACAACCTGATGCGCCGCAATTTCTTCGGCGACCCCGCTCGTTACATCGGGCAGATCGGTGATGTCACGCATTGCCGGTGCATAGGCGTCTGCGATACAGGCCCGTATCGCTTTGGCGTCGCCGTCTTCGGCAGTCCTGAGCTTTAGGGTCGTCATATGTCAGCCTCCTTGCTCAATTGACGTCATTGCGCTTGCACAAGCAAGGCTTGCGACCTAATAGCCAGTCATGACCCAAGACACCCACGACCGCCTTCTGATCATCGACTTCGGCAGCCAGGTAACCCAGCTGATCGCCCGTCGCCTGCGCGAGCTGAACGTCTATTGCGAAATCCACCCTTATCAAAGCGTGACGATGGACTTTGTCCGGGAAATGGCCCCCAAGGCCGTGATCTTCTCGGGCGGGCCGGACAGTGTCACGCGCGAAGGATCGCCCCGCGCCCCGCAAGAGATCTTTGATTACGGCGTTCCGATCCTGGGCATCTGCTATGGCCAGCAGGTGATGATGCACCAGTTGGGCGGCAAGGTCGAAAGCGGACATGGCACCGCCGAATTTGGCCGCGCCTTCGTGACCCCGCAAAGCAAGCTCGATATCCTTGATGGTTGGTTCGCGGACGGCGATGAGCAGGTCTGGATGAGCCATGGCGACCATGTCAGCGAAATCGCCCCGGGCTTTGAGGTGTTTGGCACCTCACCGAACGCCCCCTTTGCGATCACCGCCGATCCCGCGCGTCATTTCTATGCCGTGCAGTTTCACCCCGAAGTGCATCACACACCCAAGGGCGCCAAACTATATGAGAACTTTGTCAAACTGGCAGGGTTCACCGGCGACTGGACCATGGGCGCCTATCGCGAAGAGATGATCCGCAAAATTCGCGAGCAGGTCGGGGACAAGAAAGTTATTTGTGGCCTTTCGGGCGGCGTCGACAGCTCGGTCGCGGCGATCCTGATCCACGAGGCGATTGGCGATCAGCTGACCTGCGTGTTTGTCGACCATGGCCTGCTGCGCAAGAACGAGGCCGCCGAGGTCGTTGGCATGTTCCGCGACAACTATAATATCCAGTTGATCCATGCAGATGAAAGCGACCTGTTCCTGGGCGAGTTGGACGGGCAAAGCGACCCGGAAACCAAGCGCAAGATCATCGGCAAACTGTTCATAGACGTGTTCCAGAAACATGCCGATACCATCGACGGTGCCGAGTTTCTGGCGCAGGGCACACTGTACCCCGACGTCATCGAATCTGTCTCGTTCTCGGGCGGTCCTTCGGTAACCATCAAGTCCCACCACAATGTCGGCGGCCTGCCTGAAAAGATGGGCCTCAAACTGGTTGAACCACTGCGCGAACTGTTCAAGGACGAAGTGCGCGCCCTGGGCCGTGAACTGGGCCTGCCGCAAAGCTTTATCGGTCGCCACCCCTTCCCCGGACCCGGCCTGGCCATCCGCTGCCCAGGCGAAATCACGCGCGAAAAGCTTGAGATTCTGCGCGAGGCGGATGCGATCTATATCGACCAGATTCGCAAGCACGGCCTGTATGACGAGATCTGGCAGGCCTTCGTGGCCATCCTGCCCGTGCGCACCGTCGGCGTGATGGGCGACGGGCGCACATATGACTATGCCTGCGCCCTGCGCGCGGTGACCTCGGTCGATGGCATGACGGCGGATTACTACTCGTTCAGCCACGAATTTCTGGGTGAGACCGCCACGCGCATCATCAACGAGGTCAAGGGCATCAACCGATGCACTTACGACATCACCTCAAAACCACCCGGAACCATCGAGTGGGAATGAGCGAAAAGCCGGGTCACAGCCCGGCTTTTTATTTTGCAATCCCGGACAAATCGCCCTTTAGTCAGCGTGTTATACCCCGAAACGGCATTTAAGCGATGGATGAGAGCAAAACGCAGATCGGCAAAGCCGCGCTCTGGATGACCGGGGCGATTGCCTCGTTTTCCTCCATGGCTGTGGCGGGCCGAGAACTAAGCCTGGTGCACGACACGTTCGAGATCATGTTCTACCGCAGTCTCGTCGGTATCTGCGTAGTTGCGCTGGTACTGAGCGTGACACGCAAGTGGCATCAGGTCACAACCAAACGTCTGGGGCTACATGGCGCACGAAACCTGCTGCATTTTATTGGACAGAACCTTTGGTTCTACGCCGTCGCTGTCATCCCCTTGGCGCAGGTCTTCGCCCTTGAATTCACAAACCCGATTTGGGTCATCCTGCTGTCCCCGTTGTTTTTAGGAGAACGCCTGACTGCCACGCGTGTGACAGCAGCGTTCATAGGGTTTGCAGGCATCCTCATCGTGGCACGACCGGGCGTGACCTCGATCAGCCCGGGCGTTATTGCAGCCGCCCTGTCTGCAATCTTCTTTGCCCTAACCAACATCTCGACCAAATCCCTGACGCGCATTGCCAGCATCGGCTGCATCATGTTCTGGCTGACAGTCATGCAGGCGGCGCTTGGCCTCATCGCCTCGGGGTTTGACGGTGACATTGCGCTGCCCTCGTTCAACACCGCCCCTTATCTGCTGCTGATCGGGTTGGCGGGATTGCTGGCGCATTACTGCATCACCAATGCATTGGCGATCGCTCCGGCGACGGTCGTCGTGCCATTCGATTTTGCCCGCCTCCCGACCATCGCGATTATAGGTATGATCCTCTATCAGGAGCCGCTGGATCACTGGACACTGCTGGGTGCTGTGGTGATATTCTCAGGCATCTTCCTGAATGTTTGGTCCGAGAATCGTGCCAATTTGGCAACACACGCTCACCGTGCCGACGCGGACTAACGCTCCGTCACCGGTTGACCTTATTTTAAGTATTAAGACAGTAACACCCGGTAACGAAGCCGGGTGTGCATGTGAGGGTGCATCTAACAGGCAAATGGACAGAGTTAGGGAGGAATAAATGAAAAAAGCGCTGTTCAAGGCGTGTGCGCTGTGTGTCGGGGCCACAGCTGTGCAAGCGGGCGGTCTTGACCGAAGCGGTCAGGGTGTCAACATTTTGTTCGAGGAAGGGTCCGTCGCCCAATTCCGACTTGGTTATACCAACCCAAGCGTAAGTGGCTCGATGGAGGACCGGATTACCGGCAGCCCGACATTCGGCGAAACCATCGATTCTGGTAATGTCGCAAACGACTTCTTTACACCGCATCTTGCCTATAAGACATCTCTGACTGAAAGACTCGACTTCGCTCTGGTCTACGACCAACCTTTTGGCGCCGATATCGACTACTCAGCAGATTATCCGCTGTCTCAGAACGTGCTGTCCGGCTTTCCTGGAGGAAGCACAGACGTGCTGCGAGCGAAGGCAGACACAGATGCTGTCACCGCGCTACTGCGGTACAAGTTGGACAGCGGATTCAGCGTAATCGGTGGCGTTCGGGCGCAGCGCTTGAAAGCAAGCGTTTCGGTACCGATCGCGGGCGCAGGCACCACGCCGCCGCAAGGCGGATACCGCGTCGAAACCGACGATGAAATCGACTTTGGATATGTTGTCGGCGTCGCTTGGGAACGACCTGACATAGCAGCCCGTGTAGCCTTGACCTATAACTCGAAGATCACACACGATCTGTCGCAAACCGAAGCGAACGATTTCATCAACGGATTCATTCCACCCGGAATTCCGACGATAGGTCGTACAAGCGCCGACTCGACAACCGAAGTCGTAACGCCGCAATCCGTCAACCTCGACTTTCAGACGGGCGTCGCCCCGAAAACGCTGCTGTTCGGGTCGGTCCGCTGGGTTGACTGGCCGCAGACAGTTTATGCTCCGCCGGTTTACGAAGGTCTGACCGGGATCAATCTGGTCGATTATGAAGAAGCCACGTGGACCTACTCGCTTGGCCTTGGCTACCAGTTCTCAGAACAGTTTTCAGGCGCAGTGACGTTGGGCTACGAAAGCTCGCAAGGTAACTCGGTTTCGAATTTGGGCCCGACAGACGGGTTCTGGAGCATCGGCCTAGGCGGCACCTACTCCTTCGAGAAAGCTCAACTTTCGGGCGGTGTACGCTATACGGATATCGGTGATGCGACCGCAAATGGAACCGGCCCGGACAACCGCGCGACCTTTACTGGCAACAGCGCCTGGAGCGTCGGCTTCCAGATCACATATTCTCTGGACTGATACAGCCAGAAAACCAACTGCAAAGCCCCGCCATTCGGCGGGGCTTTTTCGCATGTTTCGGGTCGATCACTTGTCAGAGAGATGCCAGAACAGGCCATGGCTATTCAGAAATCACTCTCTCCTCGCGCATGGGCCGAACTGATCCTACTCGGAGTAATCTGGGGCGGATCCTTTCTGTCGATCCGCATCGCGTTGGATACGATCCCATTCGTAACGTCCGTATTTCATCGTGTCTTCTGGGCTTCTCTTGCGCTTTGGATCGTCATCTGGTTGCAAAAGCAGACCATTCCCCGCGATCCACGCATCTGGGGCGCATTTCTGGTGATGGGAATTCTGAACAATGTGTTGCCCTTCTCTCTTATGGCCTGGGGCCAGCTTCATGTCGAAGTCGGGCTGACCTCAATTCTGAACGCCACGACAGCCGTCTTTGGTGTTCTGCTTGCCGCCCTTTTCTTTCGTGATGAACGCCTGACCAAGACACGCTTGCTGGGGGTCGTGCTGGGTTTTCTGGGCGTTTCAATTACAATCGGCCTCAATCAGTTTCATACCTTCAATCTGGGCAATCTTGGGCAACTGGCCATTTTGTTCGGCACATTTTCCTACGCCCTGGCCGCAGTCTGGGCCCGCAAGCAACTGGGCGATCTCTCTCCGCAGATCGCTGCCGCAGGAATGCTGACGACCTCAACCCTCATCATGCTGCCGGTCACGCTAATGGTAGACGGTGCCCCTACCCTTGCGCTCCCCGCGGTGACATGGATCGCCATCGCATATTACGCATTGGTGGCTACGGCGGGTGCCTATCTGCTTTACTATCGCGTGCTCCAACAAGGGGGCAGCGGCAATGTATTGCTGGTAACCTTGATCATCCCGCCGGTCTCAATCTTGCTTGGCGCTCTGGTCAGGGACGAGGCCCTGCCCACGCGCGCCTTCGTTGGTTTCGCTATCTTGGCACTAGGGCTGCTAATCCTCAGCCAATCCCGCAGACGCGATTGACGCCGCCAACCGCCCGATTTAGCTAATGCAAAACAAGGGACGGCGGATGATGATCTATAGCTCGGCAAAAGACTGGCGCGAAGCTGAACGGAAAAAAGTGCTGTTCTTCGGCATGTCCGGGCTGGGCAAATCCTATGTCTCGAACACTCTGCGTGAAGCCGGGGACTGGTTCCACTATTCCATCGATTATCGCATCGGCACCCGCTACATGGGCGAATACATCACCGACAATGCCAAAGCCGAAGCAATGAAGGTTCCATTTCTGCGTGAACTGCTGTTGTCAGACTCGATCTATATCGGATCGAATATCAGCTTTGAAAACCTGACGCCGGTATCGACCTATCTGGGCAAACCCGGCAACTCGGAACTGGGTGGCCTTGAAATCTCTGAATATCAGCAGCGACAGGAGCAATTCCGGCTGGCCGAGATCCACGCCCTGCTGGACACCAAGTACTTCATCGAACGCGCCAAACGCCTTTATCATTATCCGCACTTCATCTGCGATACCGGAGGCTCGATCTGCGAATGGGTCGAACCCGACGATCCCAATGATCAGATCCTCAGCGAACTTTCCAGCCAGACCCTGATGATCTGGATCAAGGGCGACGACGCGCATACCGAAGAGCTGATCCGCCGCTTTGACAAAGCGCCTAAGCCTATGTCCTATCAGGCCGAGTTTCTGGCTCGCGTCTGGGCCAAGTATTTGGCCCTCAACGATTGTTCCGGGGATGAGGTCGATCCAGACGCCTTCATCCGCTGGACCTATGCCCAAGCTTTGGCGCATCGGCAGCCGCGATATGCGGCCATGGCGCGCAACTGGGGTGTCACAATCGAAGCCGACGACATCGCCAAGGTGCGCGACAGCGGTGATTTCGATGAGTTGATCGAGCGCACTCTTGAGACCCGCGCCAACCCCACCTAAGTTCCAGACTTCTTTCGCAGTTTCAGCAGCGTGACCATATGCCTATCAAAATACCCTCAGACCTGCCCGCCTTTGACGTCCTGACCAATGAGGGCGTCATGGTCATGGCCGAGGATCAGGCAGCACGTCAGGACATTCGTCCCTTGCGGATAGGTCTGTTGAACCTGATGCCCAAGAAGATTCAGACGGAAAATCAGTTTGCGCGTTTGATCGGTGCGACCCCCTTGCAGATCGAACTGTCTTTGATCCGCATGACCGAGCATAAGACCAAGAACACCGCGGCCGCGCATATGGCCGAGTTCTATCACCCCTTTCAGGAGGTGAAGGATCAGAAGTTCGACGGCCTGATCATCACCGGCGCTCCGATCGAGCATCTGGAATTTCCCGATGTCACCTATTGGGAAGAGATGTGCGAAGTCTTCGATTGGTCTCAGACCAACGTGCATTCGACCTTTGGCGTCTGCTGGGGCGGAATGGCGATGATCAACCATTTCCACGGCGTCAAGAAACACATGCTGGATGCCAAGGCCTTTGGCTGCTTCCGTCACAGGAACCTGGCATCCGCATCACCATATCTGCGTGGATTTTCCGACGATTGCGTCATTCCTGTCAGCCGCTGGACCGAGATGCGACAGGATGAGATCGATGCAGCGAAGGGTCTGACCACCCTACTGGGAAGCGACGACGTAGGCCCTTGTCTGGTCGAAGACCCCGAACATCGCGCGCTCTATATCTTCAATCACTTTGAGTATGACAGCGACACGCTCAAGCAGGAATATGATCGTGACGTGGCCAACGGAACGCCGATCAACGTACCGATCAACTATTATCCCGATGACGATCCAAGCCAGGATCCGCAGAACCGATGGCGCAGTCACGCGCATCTGCTGTATGGCAACTGGATCAACTCCATCTACCAGACAACCCCGTTCGATCTGACCAAAATTGGCCAGTAAACTTCTCATATCCCTTTGTGTCGTGGCCGCAGGTCTTGTCGCAGCGACTGCTTGGCGCAGCGCCCAACGGGAAGCGCGGGCCGAGGCCTCGTTTCCGCCAGAAGGGCAAATCGTCGAAGTTGACGGGGTTGCGGTGCATGCCGTGATCATGGGCGAAGGTCCGGATGTCGTGTTGATACACGGCTCCAGCGGCAATACACGCGATATGACCTTTGCACTGGCCCCGATTCTGGCAGAGAATTATCGCGTCATCGTCTTTGACAGACCTGGCCTTGGGTATTCCGATAGCTTTAATCCCAGCGGCGAAACAATTGTAGAACAAGCAGAAATACTGCAACGCGCCGCAGCACAGCTTGGCGCAGAAAAGCCTATTGTTGCCGGGCAAAGCTATGGCGGATCGGTTTCTCTGGCATGGGCTGTGACTCGGCCAGAAAACATCTCCGCACTCGTCCTGATCGCCCCAGCCGCCATCCCGTGGGAGACACCGCTTGACGCTTTCAATACCATTGGCGCAACTTCGGTCGGGAATGCGCTGGCTCTGCCCTTGATTTCCGCCTATGTGCCGGATTGGTATGTCACCAAGGCTTTGGATAAGGTTTTTGCACCCCAGAAGGCTCCTGAGGGCTATGCCGAGCATTTCGGTCCAGGCTTGACGATGCGCCGCGCGTCAATGCACGCAAACGCGAAACAGCGTGCAAACCTGTTGGATGAAGTGACCGAGCTTCAACCGCGTTATGGCGAAATATCGGTTCCGACGGAAATCGTCCACGGCACCGCGGATGATACCGTTGGTCTAAGCTGGCATTCCGAACGTCTGATCGAACAAATCCCAGGCGCCGAACTTATCGAGTTGGATGGAATCGGCCACATGCCACAAGTCGTTGCCGCCACCGAAGTCGCAGCCGCTATAGACCGCGCTGCCGAACGCGCGGGTTTGCGTTAGGGCGATCCGTAATCCATAGTAAGATATGGATTTTATGGCGAGGCTGCACATGACCCGAACAGATCAAGGCGCTATCGAAAGTTACTTCCGAAATGAAGCGCCGAAAGAGGTTCGAACCGCCATCGAAGACGCCGGGAAAGGCGACATCCTGAACCCATACTACCCATATTCCGACAAGATGAAGGGGAAGGATTACAATGAACAAATGGATGCGCTTCAGATCGAACTGGTAAAGATGCAATCCTGGGTCAAAGCGACGGATCAGCGGGTTGCCATCCTGTTTGAAGGCCGTGATGCTGCAGGAAAAGGTGGCACAATCAAACGGTTCCGGAAAAACCTTAATCCACGCGGAGCGCGCAACGTGGCGCTCAGCAAGCCTTCGGATGCGGAGCGCAGTCAGTGGTATTTTCAACGTTATATCTCTCACCTACCCTCAGCGGGTGAAATCGTGTTCTTCGATCGAAGCTGGTACAACCGGGGTGTCGTTGAAAACGTTTTCGGCTTTTGCACCACAGACGAACGTGAGAGGTTTTTTCGCCAGGTTATTCCATTGGAGAACGGGTTCCGAAATGACGGCATTCACATGTTCAAGTTCTGGCTGAATGTCGGGCGCGCTGAGCAGTTGAACCGGTTCCTCGCCCGCGAGACTGACCCGCTGAAACAATGGAAGCTCAGTCCGATTGACGTGGCTGGGTTAAGCAAATGGAATGAATACAGCCAGTCGATTTCAGAGACGCTCACGCGCAGTCATTCCGACGACTGTCCTTGGACGATCATCCGATCAGATGACAAGAAACGTGCGCGACTGGCGGCTATTCGCACTGTGCTAAGCGCTCTGGAGTATGATGGGAAAAACTCAGAGGTGGTTGGCATTCCAGACGACAAGATTAGTGGCGGCCCGGACATCTGGGATGCTTGAGCGCGCTGGTTCCGAGCACAGCCCATACATATATAAGAAAAAATGCGCCTGAGGCCGGGATGACAAAACGCGGATATCACCACGGAAATCTGAAACAAGCACTGATCGAAGCGGCCTTGTCGCTGATCGAGCAGAAAGGCCCAACCGGATTCACCCTATCAGAAGCTGCCAAGACTGCCGGCGTCACACCAGCCGCCGTTTACCGGCACTATGAAGGGCGCGAGGACCTGATCGCCGAGGCCGCCCGACAAGGGTTCGAGATGTTCGCGGACCTGATGCAGTTCGCCTATGATAAAGGGCAACCCTCGGCACTGGCCGCATTTGAGGCAACGGGCCGCGCTTATCTGGCCTTTGCCCGCAAGCACCCGGGGCATTACATTGCGATGTTTGAAAGCGGAATTTCGGTCAATCGGACGCCAGAGCTTGCCCTTGCAGCCAACCGGGCGAAAAACGTGCTCGAAAAGGCAGCAAGCGATCTTTCGCAGCATATCCCACCCGAAAAGCGCCCGCCTGCGTCGATGTTCAGCGCGCATATCTGGGCGATGAGTCATGGAGTGGTTGAACTTTTCGCGCGCAATACAGGCGCAAGCTCTCCGTTTCCGCCCGAAGATCTTCTGGAGACCGGAATCGGCATCTATCTGCGCGGTCTGGGGCTGGTGGATCAGGACGACTAAAGCGTCAGAACACCCGGCTGGGCTTGGGCGTGTTCAAACGTGAAGTGACGTTGATCAGGTCCATATGCCCCATACCCTTGATATCGACCGGCCCGATATCAGTGATCTGGAATTCATCGATCAGCGCATATTTCATCTCTTCCGGTGCTACGATCCGCATCGGATTGGCAAAGACCTGCAGACGAGACGCAATATTCACCGCCGGGCCGAAAACATCATAGACGTATTTCTGAATCCCTACGACCGAGCCCACAGCAGGCCCCATCCCCAACCCGATCCGAGCCTGCCATTTATGCGGGTGGCTTTCGTTGCGACGCTCAAGATACCGTAGGAACCGAACCGCGCAATGAGCGACTGCAGTCGCATGGTCTGGCGTCTCGTCCGGCATTCCGGAAACGGCCAGATAAGCATCGCCGATGGTTTTGATCCGCTCACAGCCAAACTGTTCGACGATGCGATCGAAGGCTGTGAAAATATCATTCAACTCGCTCAGCGTGACAGTGGGATCGGTCTTGGCCGCAAAATCAGTGAAACCCACGAAATCGAGCATCACCACCGATACTTGGTCGAACAATTGAGGGGTAACAACGCCAAAGGTCTTGAATTCTTCATAGACCGCTTTCGGCATAAGGTTCAGCAGTAACCGTTCAACGCGCTCTTTCTCGCGCTCCAGCTCACGCGTGTTCCGCTCGACCATGGTCGAGTAGCTGTCGATCATGCTTTCCAGTTCGCGGATTCGCGTGATGTTCTGGCACTCAACCACCAGAACCTGTTCATCCAACCCATTGGCGAGAGAGACTGTCGTGGCAAAGATCAGCGTCCGGCGTTTGGGCTTAATCTGCAGTTCCACTGAATAGCGCAGGCCGGATTGCTTTACGTCCTCAAGCTCTTTCCGGTCCAGGCTGGGCAAAATATCCAATAAGGTCTGCCCTTCCTCGGGTGTTCCGAACCATTCGGCAAACGGCCCGTTATGGAACACAAAGGTCAAATCCGAAGCGCGCAGCACCGCGACGCCGACACCAATCGCGCGCAGCAAATGTTCGTTGATGGCAAGAATGCTCATGCAGCGTTCCGAGCAACGATAATTGACCGTTTGCTCTCAATCGCGTCCAGTGCGACGTTTATGTCTGGCTCTGACATACCGTGCATCGCCAACGCTTCGCTAAACAGCGCAGCCATTTCGTCGAAATCCGCATGCGTGATCTTCAGATGCCGATGAACCGCTTCTATCCGGTCATCGCTAAACGAAGCCGGGCCTCCGACCAACGATGAGACGAATTTTGTCTGATGATCAATCAGACGCGGCATGTCGATGTCGTCGAAATAGTCCCCGATTTCATCGGATTCCAACGCCATTTCATAGAATGACATTACAATGCGGCTGATGGTTTTGAAGCCACCATACTTTTCATAGATCGTCTGACTCACAACACAAAACCGAATGATTATTGGCAATAACACTAGAAGGTTATATCAAACTGACAGTTTTGTTAACTTTTTTGAACCAAGGCTGACGATAGCGTGTTGAAAATATCGCCAACATATATTCTGCGGCAAATTCTGATCGTCGATTAGACGAAAGAAAAACACGCAGGCGTCACGGCACCCCAGCACGATCGTAGTCCTGAGCAACCTCAAGAGCGACCTTCTTGAAGTAGTTTGCCTGTTCATAAGGAATTACAAGTTTTTGGTTGTCACCGTGGATGAAGGTGTTTGGTATCTCGCGCGGGTTCCTCTGATAAACGACTGCCCAGATGAGGCAGGTCACAGCATAATTGCCCAATTCATTGAGATGAATATCATCCAGGAAGATATCCCCAATGCTGTTAAGCCCCGGTGCGTTTCCAACCTCGATGTCATCATATATACGCATCATCAATCTGTGCCCTGGGATCATGTAGATCGGAGGCATGCCATCCGGCCGAACCGCGTTGGCATGATCTTGCATTTGCTCCCAACGAGCTCCCTCGATATCAAGGCGTTCTCGAAACGGTATATGCCCCTCTCCATCGGATCGTACATCTCCGGGATTCTGCCACCACACCCAGGTGCTATACAGCATGACTTCGGCACCCTTGCCACGATTACCGTTCTGCCAAGCGTGTTTGACCCATTTCTCGACGTAATCGAGTGTATCTTCTTTAAAAGCTTGAGGGTTGGGGTACAAAGGCACGGTTTCCGTCGTAACTAGAAGCTCAAACCTACCAATATCTTGACGCGCGTCAGGCGCTCCATGCCCTACCGGATTTTGCCAACGCCATTTCAGTCCAGCGCCGGGAGTGGTTGATTTTGCAATGTTGTCGTGAGGCTGAGCGCCACGCAGTGAGCTTGTCGCCAGGATCAACTGCCCAGGCCAAGGCTGCCCCATATATGCGTCTGTTAAGCTATGCCCGCTATGTATTTGTTTTACATTTACCGGATTGGCCTGACGCGGAGGATAATCTGAGGACCATGCAGGTTGTGAAACACCCATACACAAAAACAAACCCACTAAACTCAAAGCAGTTCTATACATTACGCTCCAACCTCACTTTTACTGATATCAGTCTTCAACATCCGCTCGAAAACAAAACACCAGTTCGGCGATGATTTCGAGTCTATCTCGTTCGTCTATCAGATATTCGCTCTTTCTTTTTACCAAAATATGGCAGGTGTTCGTCTAAATTCGCAACATGGACGCGCCAAAATAATCTCGCGATCACAAATGCACATTGCATTGTTTGACCTCGATAAATTATCGGCTGCGGCTGTGGAATATGGCGGAGAGACAGGGATTCGAACCCTGGAGACGGTTTCCCGCCTACACACTTTCCAGGCGTGCGCCTTCGACCACTCGGCCACCTCTCCGTGCCGGCGATATTTGGACCATCGAAACCAGATTTGCAAGGCCCGATTGTAGTCGAATTACAGCTCTTCTCCGTCCGGCGAATCCAGATCAGTTTCAGTCAGATCAGCAGGGCCCATGCGGTGATCTGCGGGCTTTTCCTGCGTCATTGCTTCCGCCACTGACGATCGTGCGTTGTCGTCACGCAAGACTTCGGCATTGCGCAACCATACATCTCGTTGGGCGAATGGAATCTCGATTCCTTCTTCGACAAAGCGGCGGTTGATTTCGTGGTTCATGTCGGATTTGACCGATAGAACCCAGTTCACGTCGCGCAGAATCGCGCGGATCTCAAAATCCAGAGAATCCGCTCCGAATCCCTGGAAAACAACACTGGGCGCGGGGTTCGCCAGAACCATCGGGTGAGAATTCGCAATCTCACCCAGAATAGTTTCGACTTTGCGGGTATCTGTCCCATAGGCCACGCCCACAGGCACGATCACCCGACCAATCGTATTCCCGCGCGTGTAGTTGGTGACCACGCCGCTGATCAGATCCGAGTTCGGAACAATCACATCCGTCCGGTCAAAAGTTTCAATCCGTGTTGAACGGACCGAGATATCGCGGACATACCCCATCATACCGTTCACATCGATCCAATCCCCCTTCGAGATCGGGCGTTCAACCAGCAGGATGATGCCCGACACAAAGTTCGAAACAATGGTTTGAAGCCCGAATCCAATACCAACCGACAAGGCCCCTGCGACAATCGCAAGCGAGGAAAGATCAAAGCCCGCTACAATGATCGCAATCAGTGCGGCCAGGAAGATGCCGACATAACCGGTGCCGGAAACGATTGCGTTCTGGCCGCCGGGGTCAATCTTGGTCTTGGGCAGCAGTGAGTTTCTCAGACCGCCTTGCAGCAATCGGGTCAGCGTATAGCCAATGGCAAACACCGCGACAAAGACCAAAAAATTGCTGGGCGATATCGTGACGCCGCCGATATTGAACCCCAGCAATAGTCGCGACCAGGCTTCCAATAGATCGGTCTCGCGCGCGCCCCAGTAGATGGCCAGAATGGGAAGCGCCAGTATCGCCAATGCAAACCCGACCAGAACCGAGAACAAGGAATCTCGCGCAGCCTCACCCTGCCCCGTCAGCCAGCCATAAACCATGCTGAAGAACCGCTGAACAATGACCAGCGCCGCGATCAAGACCAGAGTCTTCGCCGCCGGAAAGACGATCCCTTCGGCTGCGTTGATGTAGCCGAAAATCGCCAGAACCGGTGTGGCAACTCCCAACAGGAACAGAGCTCGTCGTAGAAACTCAATCAGTTGACTGAAGCCCGCCGCGCGACGAGGCGCGTCTTGCTCGGATCCATCATTTCTCACATCGGTCTGACGAATCTGGCGCACCCGCAACAACAGCAGAGCCGTCGCCAATACGACCGGGAATCCAACTACAGCCCGTGTCGCATCCGAGATGTTCTCGATCTGCTCGAACAACTGCACCAGTTCGTGCAGTATGAGCATGACAGCCAAAAGATCGATATAAACTCGAATTTCCCTGATTTTGCCTTGAGATAGACGCTGAAAATCCTGCGCGGCGCCCATCAGATAGATCTGTCTGCCGATCCAGTCGAAATAGAAGATGATCGCGGCCCAGTACGGTATGTTGTCGAACAACAGCATGCCACGCAGTCCCAGCACACCGGTCAACATTACCGCTTCGACCAGTGCCCAGACGCCAAGCCACGGCAAAAAAATGCGAAAGAGTGAGACAACGAATGTCCAGACACCGCTGCCTTGCCCCCCAAGCGAGCGCAGATACGCACCGCCTTTCTCGGACCAGTACCGCCCATAGAGAAGCAAAACCGCCGAGACAACGAGCAGCGCAAAAATGCCCAGACTGCGTTCGCGTATCTGCTCACGCACCACGTCCGTCTTTAAATTCTTGGTGGTCTCGTTGACCAATCTGCGGGTGGCTTCTTTTACATCATTCCATGCAGGGCCCCAATAAACTGGGTTGACCGGAGATGGCCCTCTCTCAAGCATCTCTTTGGCCTGCCGGTCGCGGATGATACGGTCAATTTCACTGATCAGGCCGTTCGCCCGGCTGAACGCTTCTTCCGAGATGATGCGTGGGACTCGAAGACTATTGAGCTGCGTTTCAAGATGCTCGCGCAGCTTTGCGATGTCTTCAGGTTCCGTTTCACCATCGGCTGGAGGATCACCCAAAGCCTTGAGCTGGCTTTCCAGCGTCTGAATTCGATCGGTGTTGGCACCACGAGCCTTGTTGAAGTCTTCGCGATAACCGTTTATTTCCGAACGCAGATTTTCGAGCGCAGCATTCGACGCCCGATTGGCGCTGATCACCGATTCTGCGCGGTTCGCCGTGCTGATCCATCCCTGATAGTATTCGCTCTGCCGGTCGGTCAGCTGGGCCGAGGCCATGCCGCCCAGCCCAAACAGACATAAGGCGGCGAGGATCAGAAACAGGCGGACCTGTCGCAACATCACACGTCCTCGAATACGCCGGGGATGCTGCGCGGCGCTTCGGTCATCCAGTCAGGAACCGGCAGTTCCTTTTCGCGCAGGAATTCAGGGTTGAACAGTTTCGATTGATAGCGCGTGCCGTAGTCGCACAAGATGGTGACAATGGTGTGACCCGGCCCCAACTCTTTCGCCAACCGAACCGCGCCCGCCATATTGATCGCGGTCGAACCGCCCATGACCAGCCCCTCTTCGCGCAGCAGATCGAAAATATAAGGCAGCGCTTCGTTATCGGTGATCTGGTAGGAATGATCAGGGGTGAACCCCTCAAGGTTCTTTGTCACCCGCACCTGCCCGATGCCCTCTGCGATCGAGCCGCCCTCCATCGCGATCTCACCGGTTGTGTAATAGGAATAGAGCCCTGCCCCCATCGGATCAGCCAGACCAATCTTGACACCCTTGGGCTGCAGCGCATCGGCGACGCCCGCAAGGGTCCCGCCCGAGCCAACGGCACAGATGAAACCATCAACCTTTCCACCTGTCTGTTCCCAGATTTCGGGACCAGTGGTTTCGACATGCGCCTGCCGGTTTGCCACATTGTCGAACTGGTTGGCCCAGATCGCGCCATTGGGCTCAGTCTGGGCAAGCTCTTCGGCCAAGCGGCGTGAATAGTGCACAAAGTTGTTGGGGTTGCGATAGGGTGCGGCAGGTACCTGCACCAACTGCGCGCCGGCCAGACGCAGCATGTCCTTTTTCTCTTCCGACTGGGTCTCGGGGATTACGATCACCGTCTTAAAGCCCATCGACGCCCCAACCAGCGCAAGGCCAATACCGGTGTTACCAGCGGTGCCTTCGACAATTGTGCCGCCCGGTTTCAAATCACCGCGCGCGATGGCGTCGCGGATGATATATAGCGCCGCGCGATCCTTGACCGACTGGCCAGGGTTCATGAATTCGGCCTTGCCCAAAATCTCGCAGCCAGTTTCGTCGCTGATGCGGCGCAGCCGGATCAAAGGTGTTTTACCGACCGCGTCGGCAAGGTCTCGTGCAATGCGCATGGCACCCTCTTGTCATTTGGTATTGCAGAAGATTTACAGGCGCCCCGCCGCAACCACAAGTCGCGATAGTTAAGCCCGCAGCCGATCACGGTGTCGCGCCAGCCAATGTGCCAATGTCAAAAGCTTCAGGTCTTTGAAAACATGGGCATCTACCTTGTCCATGAATGTACCAAAGGGCAGTATTTTACTGCGAATATCCTCACCCTCGGTGGCCACACCTACACCTTCGACCGTGCCAGTCAGATCGGCCAGCCCAACATACAGATAGACATATTCGGTCGAAGACCCGGTGGATGAATATGCACCCCCGACATATTCCAACCTATTCAGCGATACATGTGCCTCTTCTCGCACTTCGCGATACGCCGTCTGTTCCGGGGTTTCTCCGGGATCGACCATACCCGCGACCGGCTCCCACAACCATGGATCGGAATCGTCGCTCATGAAAACCGGCGCACGGAATTGCTCGACCAATAGCACTGTATCGCGCACCGGATCATAGGGCAGTACAATCGCCGCTGCCCCCTGCATCAACGCGCTGCGCCGCAAAACGGGGCTCATTGAACCGTCGTATTTACGATGCTGCAGGTCCATTTCGCCCATACCGAAATAACCGATATAGGGACGCTCATGATGCTTTACGATCACATCTTGTTCGGCATCGCCCTGATCTTCGTTGCCCCGTTGGCGGTTGAGCAATCGGGCCCAAGCGCGCATCAATATCGAAGGATAGCTCTGCGCGACCACCGCGGTCTCGATTGTTCCATAGAGGGCCATGACCTCTTCCGCGGCCAACAGACTGACCTCGGCCCAACGATCAACCCAGTCCTGCAAAGACCACGCTTGGTCCCGCGTCCAAAGATCCGGCTGAGGATAAAACACACGAGCCGGAAGGATCGATCCATCTTCACACTCAACCTGCTGAGGGCTCAGATCGTAATCAAATCCGCCCTCATAGAAAGCCAGCCTTTCCAAATCCTCGACACTCAGATTCTGAACCAAAAGTCCGTCGGCGGTGCTACCTTTCTCCTTCAAGATCATCGGGAAAATCTGATCTTTGACGCCATAAACCGCGTGATCTTGCAGCGCGGCGGGCGTTGCGACCAATTCTGAAATCGGGCGCCCAAGCACGAGCTCAAGCAAAGGGAGATGCCGCAAGGTGCCGTAAAAAAACAGATTTGACATCAATCAGTGCCCCAACCGGATCACGCGTGTTTATTTCCAGCGGCGGAAGGCGATTTCGGTCAGTATGCCACTGATCACCGCACCGATCGCAAAGGTCCAGAGAATCTCAGGTGCCAGCAGTTGCTGGCCAAACTCTACGCCGAGCTTGAAAATCGCGAGCAGCGCCTCAAACGGCCCCCCGTATCGATGGCGCATCGCCTGACTGAACATCTCGTAAGTGCCCTGCACGAACAGACCCCAGAACACCAGGGAAGCCACTCCGGTCAGACCATTATTGATCCCGGCAGTCCAACCGCGCCCGGCGCGCTTGCCCATAACGACCCAACCGCAAACAACCCCGAGGGCCATGTTGACATAGGTAAAATACCCATAGTCCTTGCCCTCTTCCCCGTTGCTGATCACCATACCCGACACGAGAAACGCCACCACCAGCAGGCAAATAGCTGCAACAAGACGTGAGGCTGTAGGCATTCGGTTTTTCCGTCTTTAACTCGGTTTGGCTACTGTGATCTGTGTCACATCACAATTGCCGGTGTCAAAGGCTGCGCCACACGCGGTCAAATAATAATTCCACATGCGGCGAAAACGCTCATCAAAGCCCATGTCCGCGATCTCATCCCATTTGGCATTGAACGTCTCGTACCAGCGCCGAAGCGTCAGATCATAACTTTTGCCGAACTCCTTGGAGCGCACAACACTCAGCCCCGATTGTGCGATCTGTTCTTTCAGGATCGTCGGCGCAGGCAGCATACCCCCGGGAAAGATGTATTTCTGAATGAAATCAACGCCGTTCTTATAAACGTCCCAGCGATGATCCGCGACCGTGATGATCTGAAGGGTCGCTTGCGCTCCTGGCTTCAAACGATCACGCACAGTGTCAAAATAGACAGGCCAATACTTCTGACCTACGGCCTCGAACATCTCGATCGATGCGATCCCGTCATATTGTCCCTGTTCATCGCGATAGTCCTGCAGCTTGAATTTCACAAGATCAGAAAGCCCTGCCTTATCAATGCGTTCTTGTGCAAACTTCAATTGCTCCTGACTTATGGTCAGGCCGGTCACGCGCAGGCCGCGTTCCTTGGCAGCATACTCGGCAAACCCACCCCAGCCACATCCGATTTCAAGGATATGGTCACCAGGTTTGGCCTCCATCTCATCCACCAGGCTGGCGTATTTCGCAGTTTGCGCCTTTTCCAGGCTCTCCTGCCCGGTTTCGAAGATTGCGCTGGAATAGGTCATCGTGTCGTCCAGCCACAAACCGTAGAACTCGTTCCCCAGATCATAGTGGTATGAGATGTTCTTTTTTGCCTGCGACTTGTGATTGCGATGCAACCAGAACCTCAGGCGTTCATAAGCGCGAACCAGAAACTTTCCGGTGAAATCATCATAGACTGTTTCCGTTCCGAGATGCACAAGGTCCATGAAGCTGCGCAGATCGGGCGTACTCCAGTCGCCTTCCAGATAAGCATCGGAAAAACCCAATTCGCCCTCTCGTACAAGGCGCGCAAAAACATCCGGGTCATGTATGTCGATATGGGCAACAGGGCCGGGCTTGGGCGCGTCCGAGCGGAAAACGCGGCCATCCGGCAGGGCGATATCAAGCCGCCCGGACTCCATCCGCTTCAGCATCTTGAAGACCTGCGCAAAATACCTCGGCAGGTTGTCCTGCCCATCTGTGGACGTCAGAAACATCCGCTCTCCCCTCTGCGGTTGCGGGTTCAGGCTAGGACGGGATTCGGTTTCTGGCAAGTTTTCAGTTCCTTACTGGTTTTTGCGACGTTCATAGAGGCTCAGCGCACGGGCACGCCCATCGGTCAAAGACACGACCGGTTTCGGATTGCTTTCTTGTGCCGACAAACCCCAGGATCGGGGAATAGCTTCGAAATAGCTCAGTGCAGTTGTCGAGGGCTCAGCCCGCCCTTCCGCGATCCATCTATCCAGGTATTTGGCATTTGGATCAAAGCGTTCTCGTTGCGTGTCCGGGTTGAATATCCGAAAATAGGGTGCAGCATCCGGGCCCGAACCTGCCACCCATTGCCACCCCATCGCATTCGCAGCGGGATCCCAGTCAATCAGGCAATCGGCAAACCAGTCCATCCCAATTTTCCAATGCGTTGTCAGATGCTTGGTCAGATAACTTGCAACGATCATCCGCGCACGATTGTGCATTCGGCCAGTCACATACATCTCACGCAGCCCGGCATCCACAAGC
Organism: Ruegeria sp. CF4; assembly: GCF_056537345.1. NCBI lineage: Bacteria > Pseudomonadati > Pseudomonadota > Alphaproteobacteria > Rhodobacterales > Roseobacteraceae > Ruegeria > Ruegeria sp. CF4. The sequence continues at coordinate 1,044,127 of NZ_JBQFRJ010000001.1, forward strand.
GGAACGCCGGTCCGCGCCTGCTTCCAGGCCTGAACCTCGGGCCTGTCCGGATCGGTGTTCCAGAGGAACGCGTCCCATTCCGGCTTCCAGTTGCGATACAACAGATGCGGCCAGTGGTACATCAGGTGATAGGCGAACTCACGCCAGACCAGTTGCCGTAAGTAAGCCTCGGCCCCTGAGGCACCCATCTGAGCAGCCGCCTGCACCCGGTGCCAAACCGTGCGTGGACCGATTTCTCCGAGCGAGAGGTATTCGGAGAGATCAGAAGTGCCAGCCACATCCAACCGATCCCTTTGATCAGAATAGAAGCTGAGGCGGTCCAGAAATGCAGCTAGCTGATCCAAGGCCGCGTCTTCACCTGCCCTTACATACCGACCGACGATGCGCGCTCCGCGCTGCATCCTTCGATCCAACTGCCACTCGGACAGCAGATCTGACGACGGCCAGTTCTGTGGTGCCGGTACCCGGACGGGCCTCTGTTCGGGTGGCGGTACATCCCGGTCCCGCACCGCGCGCCACATCGGAGTGAAGACTCGAAAAGGCTGACCTGCCTTGGTTTCAACAGTCCAAGGCTCGAACAACAGATGTCCGGGAAACGAGCGTACTTCGACCCCCTGCTCTGAAAGCGTGGATTTGATCTGCTTGTCTCGTGCGATTGCCCCGGGATCATAGGCCCGCGTCCAGTAAACTGCGCGGGCACCGGTTTCGTTCACCAGCTCTTGAAGAACGTCCAGAGCGCTACCCCGGCGCAGGATCAGACGGCTACCGACGTCTTTGAGAGTGCGCGAGAAAACCTCTAGACCCTTCTCCAAACGCCATTTTGGTGCCGCGCCGAGGGCGTGAACCTGATCATCCAGAATATAAACGGGAATGATCGGGGCACCCGACTGGACCGCAGCGTGAAGTGCGGGATGATCACAAAGCCGAAGATCGCGGCGAAACCATAGAATGACTGCAGGCTGCTCTGTTGCCATATCCGACCCGTGTTTTCTTCAGCATACGAAACGGGACAGATAGTGGATCATAAAACGCGATCAAGCGCCTCCAAAAGCTGGCCAATTTCCTGTTCTGTGGTGTAATGCGTGAAACTGAGCCGCAAGACGCCCTGTTCAGGATCGACGCCCATCGCCTGCAAGGGACGGACAGCGTAGAAATCACCGCCTCCGGCCATGACGCCATACTTGGCGAGTTCGGCGGCAACAGGCTCAGCCGCTGTGTTCAGCGCCAAAGCAACCGTGGGCGCGCGGCGTGTCGCGTCCGAGGGTCCGATCAGACGTAGGGTGTTTCGGTCCTTCACTGCATCAAGCAGCGGTTGAAGCAGCGTCACCTCATGCGCACGCATCAGGTCGTGCACAAATGCGCCGCGCGCAGCGGCACCGGTATCAGGCCCGGCATGATGAGCGCAAAGCTGATCCAGATAGTCGGCCATCCCGGCGCTGGCCGCAATCTGGGCATGATCAGGGCCAGCCGGAGTAAACCGTTTATAAAGCGATGCCGCGTTAAAATAGTGCGCCTGATTGGGCAACATCTCACCCAGGCTGCGGCGGATGACCATAAGGCCCTGATGTGGTCCATATGTCTTATAGGCCGAGAACAGATAGATGTCGGGGCCCAGATCACCGACATTCGGCAATCCATGCGGCGCATAAGATACGCCATCGACGCAGACAAACGCGCCTGCGGCGTGTGCAATCGCGGTGATTTCGGTCACCGGGTTGATCTCACCCACCACGTTCGAGCAATGCGGAAAGCAAACCAACCGGACCTTGTCGTCCAGAAGGTTCTCAAGACCCCGTGGGTTCAGCGAGCCGGTGTCAGGGTCGATCTGCCATTCACGGATTTCGATGCCGTCATCCGCCAGCCGACGCCACGGGCCGGAATTTGCCTCGTGATCCTGATTGGTGACAACAATGGCGTCGCCCGGCCGCATCCATTGCCGGAAGGCCTGCGCCAGCACGTAAGTATTCTGTGTGGTCGATGGGCCAAAGCTCAGCTCATCCGCTTCGACCCCCATCAGCGCAGCCAAACGGGTGCGGGCCTCATCCATCTCGGCCCCTGCAAGCTGGCTGACTTCGTAAGGCGCATAGGGCTGAACTTTGCGTTGTGTATAAAACCGAAACAGGCGGTCGATCACCGGCTTGCAGGTATAAGAACCGCCAGCGTTCTCGAAAAACGCCTGCCCCTGCAGGCTGGGCTCGGCAAAGGCGGGAAACTGCGCCCGCACAAAATCGATATCAAGGGATGTCATCCCGCGTCTCTCCTTAGTCAGCGTCCACGTCTTGGCGGACGATCCGCGCATGATCCCGGACCGTTCCGAAAACATGGCAGGTCTTCCAGCCAAGCCGCGCCCCTATCGCTGCGCTGAGGGATCGTCGGCAGCCCTTCGGGTGAAACGCGTTCACCCGATTGACCGCGCCAACTAGCCAGAGGATTTTCATTCAGTCAAGCCGATGATCTGATGCCACAGCCTGTCATCAGATCATGCAACACTCGGACCACCCTGAATTCCATGAGGCACGACAATGAACTATATTCCAAAGGATTTTCTGGTCTGGGGCGAACTGCCCGTCCGCGATTTGGACAAAGCCATCGCGTTTTATTCCGACGTGACCGGAGCCGACCTACAGCTTGATCCGAACTGTCCCACACCAATGGCGGTTTTCAAACCCGTAGACCCTGATAAGGGTGTCGCCCTGCATCTGTATCCCGGCAAACCTGCAGAAAACGGTCAGGGACCAACCCTGCACCTGGCCGCCAGTGGTCGCCTGGAAGACGTCATGAAACGGGTTGAACGCGGCGGCGGACAAGTGGTCTCGGACCCCGTACAAATCCCCGCCGGACGCTTTTTCTATGCCACGGATCCCGACGGGAATTCTGTAGGCTTCTTTGAGGGCCAGACCTGACAAAAATGGCCGGGCGTAATCGCCCGGCCTGGTCCTTTAGCCTTGCACCTTGGTATAAGTGCCCTCGCCAGCCAAGATACCCCGGAATCCACCGGGCTCATCCAGACCGAAAACAATAAGGGGCAGGTTGTTGTCGCGTGCCAAAGCGATGGCTGAGGCATCCATGACGCGTAGGCGCTTGGCCAGAACATCGTCATAGCTGACGGTGTCATAGCGGACTGCATCTGCATTGGTCTTGGGATCTTTGTCGTAAACCCCATCCACGCCATTCTTACCCATGAAAATGGCCTCACACGCCATTTCATTGGCGCGTAGCGTGGCGGCGGTATCCGTGGTGAAATAAGGATTGCCGGTGCCCGCAGCAAAGATGCAGACCCTTTTCTTTTCGAGGTGACGCACAGCCCGGCGGCGAATGTAGGGCTCGCAGACCTCATCCATCCGAATGGCCGAGATAACGCGGGTAAAGACCCCTACCGCCTCCAACGCAGATTGCATGGCCAGCGCATTCATGACCGTGGCCAGCATGCCCATGTAATCTGCGGTCGTCCGCTCCATCCCTTGCGCTGATCCGCTGAGGCCGCGAAAGATATTACCTCCGCCGATCACCATGCAGATTTCGACACCCAGATCATGGACCGATTTGACCTCTTGCGCGATGCGCTGGACGGTAGGCGGATGCAGACCGAATCCCTGATCCCCCATCAATGCCTCGCCCGATATCTTCAACATGACGCGATTGTACTTTGTTTTCGGGGTCTCGACGGATGAGGGAAGGGTCATGTTGCGCTCCGGGCTGGCACGGGGTTATTTTCCGGCGCAAAATGAAGCAAAACTTCCGCAGGTTCAATGCGGATAGTCAGGAATGGGGCAAGTAACAATGGCCGACACGACCGCTGACCGGCTATGGAGCCAGCTGCCCTCGATTCCGGATGACAAACCTGTGCTGATTGCAGGCCCGACAGCCTCGGGCAAGTCCGCGCTGGCGTTGATGATTGCCGAGCGTTTCGGTGGCGTAATCGTGAACGCAGATGCCAGTCAGGTTTATGAATGCTGGCGCGTCATCTCTGCCCGGCCATCGTCCGAGGAGGAGGCGCGCGCGCCGCACCTGCTCTATGGCCATGTCGCTTGGGATCAGACCTATTCAACAGGGCATTGGGTCCGCGAGGTCACGCCGCTGTTGAAGAGCAAGACGCGCGCGATCATCGTCGGCGGAACGGGCCTGTATTTCTCGGCGCTGACTGAGGGTATGGCCGACATCCCTGCAACTCCGCCTGAAATCCGGGAACAAGCCGATGCATTGTCGTTGGAAGAGTTGATCGAAGGTGTGGACCCCGAAACGCTTGCGAGACTGGACCGTCGCAACCGCGCCCGCGTTCAGCGCGCGTGGGAGGTTCAGCACGCCACTGGCCGACCTTTGTCGGAATGGCAGGCCGATACCCCGCCGCCGGTCCTGAACCTCCAGGATACTGTCCCGATCGTTTTCGACGCCGAAAAGGATTGGCTGTTGGACCGGATCAATCGCCGATTTGACCAGATGTTGGAACAGGGCGCGATAGAAGAAGTCGCTGCGATGCGCGATCTCTATGACCCCGCCCTGCCCGCCTTCAAGGCAATCGGCGTACCTGAACTGTTCGCATATCTTGACGACCGGATGTCGCTGACTGACGCACGCGAACGGGCCAGGATTGCGACACGTCAGTTCGCCAAACGGCAGCGCACCTGGTTTCGGGCTCGGATGAAGGCCTGGCATCGGTTGAATGCCGCAATTTAGATCATTTGGTCAAAAACATTGAAATAACAGAAGCTTGACCATCAACCGAATTTGCGAGCAATCACAGATTCGACGATGTCGGCGCGACTGCACAGGCAAGTTTCAGATTGACGCCCTATCCATTGCACTTTCCTTTCGGATGTCGCTTTTGTACAAATGATGACGATTTCCGACATTGACGGCAGCAAAAAACTGGTGCCGAATGCCCGCATGGGGATGTTCAGAAATCCAGAAATAGAGTGCGCGGCCCAGATAACCGGCAAGAACCGGCGACACCAGGGTCAAGATCAATAAATCCGCACTATAAAATCCAAAAAAATTCAGTGTCACAGGGAGACATCTATGGAAAATCAGACAATCAACGGAAAGCCGATGCATTGGGCGGCAGAGATGCACGCGCAGGAATATCGTAATGGCGACCTGAATCGCCGCGAATTTCTGGCTCGTGTCACTGCGCTGGGCGTGGCCGTTCCGACCGCTTACGGGATGATCGGCCTTCAATCACCGGCTGCCGCGCAAGAGGCGCAGCGCGGTGGCACAATCCGCTATCAGATGGAAGTACGCGCGCTCAAGGATCCGCGGACTTATGACTGGACGCAGATTGCGACCTTCACCGCAGGCTGGCTGGAGTATCTTGTCGAATACAACAATGACGGCTCGTTCAAGCCAATGCTGCTGGAAAGCTGGGAAGCCAATGACGACGCGACCGAGTACACTCTGAACGTCCGCAAAGGCGTCAAGTGGAACAACGGCGACGACTTCACTGCCGAAGACGTGGCGCGCAACATCGAAGGCTGGTGCGACGCATCGCTTGAGGGCAACTCGATGGCGTCCCGCATGGCGTCGCTGATCGACGATAGCACTCAGAAAGCTGCAGACGGTGCGATCACCGTTGTCGACTCGCACACTGTGAAGCTGAAGTGTAGCGCACCGGATATCACCATCATCCCAGGTATGGCCGACTATCCGGGTGCCATCGTCCACAGCAGCTTTGACGCAAACGACATGCTCTCCAACCCTGTCGGCACCGGTTTCATGATCCCTGAAAGCCACGAAGTTGGCGTCAAAGGCGTTCTTGTCCGCAACGAAGACTTCGACTGGTGGGGCTATGAGGCCGGCAAAGGTGGCTATATCGATCGGATCGAATTCATCGACTACGGCACCGATCCGGCCGCGTTCCTGGCCGCCTATGAGGCCGAAGAGATCGACATGAACTGGGAGTCGGTTGGTGAATTCGTCGACATCTTTGACGGCATTGGCCTTGTTCGTTCGGAAATCCCGTCGGGTTTCACGATCGTAATCCGTCCGAACCAGCTGGCGGAAGATGCGGACGGCAACAAGATCTATGGCGACAAGCGTGTACGTCAGGCTCTGGCCATGGCGGTCGACAACGAAGTGTGCCTTGAGCTGGGTATGTCAGGTTACGGTATCCCGGCAGACAACTGCCATGTTGGCCCGATGCACCCCGAATACGATTCAGCGATAACCCGTATTCCTTACGATCCCGCAGGGGCCAAGGCGCTGATGGACGAAGCCGGCATGGGTGATTTCGAGCACGAAGTTCAGTCCATCGATGATGACTGGCGCCGGAATACCACCGCTGCTGTAGTCGCCCAGTTGAACGACGCGGGCATCAAGGCCAAGCACACGGTTCTGCCGGGCTCGACCTTCTGGAACGACTGGACGAAATACGCCTTCTCATCGACCAACTGGAACCACCGCCCGCTGGGCACTCAGGTTCTGGCGTTGGCCTATAAGTCGGGTGTGGCGTGGAACGAGTCCGGTTTCGCCAATGAAGAGTTCGATAAGCTGTTGGCCGAGGCGAACTCGATCGCGGATGTCGACATGCGCCGCGAGGTGATGGCCAAGTTGCAGGCGATCATGATTGACGAAGGTGTGACCATCCAGCCGTACTGGCGGACCGCGATGCGCCACCATCGTGACAACATGGTCGGCGTCGAAAAACACATCGCGGACCTACCGCAGTTGTATAAGTTCGGCCTGACATCCTAACCCAAGAAACAGGGGCCGCGCCGATTGGCGCGGCCTTTTCGTCCTGAACACGGCGACAAAAAATCAGCGATGCCTGAAGTAATCTGCAGTTCACGCAGGCCGACCAACAGGGGCTAATATGGGACTTTTCATTCTAAGGCGCGTAGGCATCATGCTTTTGACAGCATTATGTCTGACATTCCTGGTCTTCTTTCTGACCAATCTCTATCCGAACCTCGAAAAACTTGCCAAAACGCAAGGCAATTTCCGGATGTCGGATGAGCAAGTCGAGAGCTATCTCGAAAAAAACGGTTACCTCCAATCCACGCCGATCAAATATGGCGAGTGGTTGGGTGTCCTGCCTTCGTTTCGCTACACGAATGAGGACGGCACGGTTCAGGGCAGATGCATTCTGCCGGGCAAAACTGCCGAAGAGTCCCCCAATTTCTGCGGTATTCTGCAGGGGTACTGGGGATATTCGACCGTCTTCAAGGACGAGGTCTCAACCGTGGTTGGCAACAGGCTCGCTCTGACCGGTCGACTGATGCTCTGGGTGATGCTGCTGATGGTCCCTTCGGCGCTGATCCTCGGCATCTTGGCAGGCATGAAAGAAGGCTCGGCAACTGACCGGACACTTTCGACCTTTGCCATTACCACGACAGCGACACCAGAATATGTGTCAGGCGTTATCTTTATTGCGATCTTCACATCCTCTGCTGTCGGTCTGAAATGGTTCAAAGGTACCGCAACTCAAGCGATGGAGAACCCGACGTTTGAGAACTTCTTCCTACCGGTTCTAACCATCGCGCTTTACGGGATGGGCTATATCGCCCGGATGACCCGCGCATCGATGACCGAGGTGATGACGGCGCAGTATATCCGAACCGCACGTCTGAAAGGTGTGTCCTTCCCGAACATCGTCATGAAGCACGCGCTGCGCAACGCGCTGATCGCACCCTTCACCGTTATCATGCTGCAGTTCCCGTGGCTGCTGAACGGCGTTGTGATCGTCGAGACCTTGTTCAACTACAAAGGCTTTGGCTGGGCGCTGGTTCAGGCGGCGGGCAACAACGACATCCAGCTCTTGCTGGCGATTTCGGTCGTGTCGGTCTTTGTGGTGCTGGTGACGCAGCTGATCTCGGATATCGGCTATGTCTACCTCAACCCGCGCATCCGCATTTCATAAGGAGGGTTAGATCATGGAACCACTTACCTGGACCGGCTCTATCGCCTTCCTGAATCCGCTGCTGGCCTTGGCACTTGGGCTTATGGTGCTGTCCATCGTCGTCTGGATGCTGGCCAGCATTGTGCTACCCGAGGACCAGATGACGGTGAACCCGGACGGCACGTTGACCTCAAGCTCAAGCGTTCGGAACCTGATACAGGCTGCACTACGCTACAGCTTTCTGGCCAGCGTGGGACTTGCAGTCGCCTACATCGTGCTGGGCATTCTGATGGGCACAGGCGCCGGCATCATCGGTGCCATATCCCAACAGTTCCTGCCGGTATGGCTGTCACTGATTATCCTCTATGCGATGTCAATCGCGTTCAAACGCAAGCTGGGCCTTTATGGCAAGCTGTTCGACAGCCCTATCGGCATGATCGGTTTCGGCCTTGTGATGTTCTGGGTCTTCACAGGGATTTTTGGGGCGCTCGATCTTATCGTCACTCATGATCCGCTGGCGCAGATTTCAGGCATGAAGAACAAGGTGCCGGGTACGCCTCTGCCCAATCTGGAGGACGGCCAATACGCCTGGTACCTGCTGGGCGGGGACAACCTGGCCCGAGACGTCTTTAGCCGTATGGTCAAAGGTGCCTGGATCGTTGTTCAGATCGCGCCACTGGCGACGATGTTTGCCTTCATGGTCGGTATCACTCTGGGTCTGCCCGCAGGCTACTACGGTGGTCGGTTGGACACGCTGCTGTCATTCCTGGCCAACCTGATTCTCGCCTTCCCGGTGATCCTGCTGTTCTACCTGTTGGTCACACCCGAGATCGTGGCAACCGGTGTGCCGAACTATATGGCAGCGGTACTGTTCGTATTCCCGATAATCTTCCTCGGCGTTTTGCTGAACTCACGCTACTACACGCGCCCAAACTTCCGGACGCCGTTGCTGATTGGGGTTCTGGGTGTCGCGCTCTGGCTTTATCTCTCGTTGATCTCGACGGGGGGCTACATCATCAGCACCGACAGCTACCGCATCTGGGGTTTACCGACCTATCTGGATTTGTTCGATATTCCGGGCGGCATTCTGGTGGTGTTTGTGTCGGTGGTCTTTGTGAACTCGCCCACGGTGTTCCGCATCGTGCGCGGGCTGGCACTGGACATCAAAACCCGTGACTACGTGGCTGCTGCCCAAACCCGCGGCGAAGGTCCTTGGTACATCATGTTGTGGGAAATCCTGCCCAATGCGCGGGGTCCGCTGATCGTCGATTTCTGTCTACGCATCGGCTACACCACCATCCTTCTGGGAACCTTGGGTTTCTTCGGGCTGGGCCTTCCCCCGGAAAGCCCGGATTGGGGTTCGACGATCAACGAAGGGCGCAAGCTCTTGTCGATCTACCTGCACCCGGCCCTTCCACCCGCGTTGGCCTTGTTGTCGCTGGTTCTTGGATTGAACCTGCTGGCGGATGGTCTGCGCGAAGAAAGTCTGAAGGACTGATTGTGATCGAGACCGGGGGCTCTGCCCCCGGACCCCCGGGATATTTTTAGCCAGATGAAGGGGATGCCCCGGACTCTCGCGAGGAGTAACAAGATGAACAAACTGGCAGACTATGACGGGCCAATTCTGGAGATCGACAAGCTTTCGATTTCGTTTTTCACCCGTCTTCGCGAAATCCCCGCTGTGATGGATTTCTCGGTCAGCGTACAGCCCGGCGAGGCTGTGGGGCTGGTTGGTGAATCCGGTTGCGGCAAATCCACTGTGGCGCTTGGGGTCATGCAGGACCTCGGCAAGAACGGGCGGATTGTTGGTGGTTCGATTAAGTTCAAGGGTCGCGACCTGAGTGAGATGACCACCGAAGAGTTGCGCGACATTCGCGGTAATGAGATCGCGATGATTTATCAGGAGCCGATGGCCTCGCTGAATCCGGCGATGAAGATCGGCAAGCAGTTAATGGAAGTTCCGATGATCCACGAGGGCGTCGGCGCCGAAGAGGCTTATGCGCGCGCCCTTGAAGTTGTGACCGATGTCCGCCTGCCCGATCCCGAGCGGATGTTAAGTTCGTTCCCACATCAGCTTTCCGGCGGTCAGCAGCAGCGGATCGTGATTGCGATGGCGCTGATGTCGAAACCGGCACTGCTGATCCTGGATGAGCCGACGACCGCGCTGGACGTGACCGTTGAGGCCGCGGTGGTCGAACTGGTTAAGGATCTGGGCAAGAAATACGGCACGTCGATGTTGTTTATCTCGCACAACCTCGGGCTCGTGCTGGAAACCTGTGACCGGCTCTGTGTGATGTATTCGGGTGAGGCGGTCGAACGCGGCTCGATCAAGGATGTGTTTGACGAGATGCAGCATCCGTATACGCAGGCGCTGTTCCGCTCGATCCCATTGCCTGGGGCCGACAAGAACTCGCGTCCGTTGGTGGCCATTCCGGGGAACTTCCCCCTGCCCCATGAACGGCCTCCGGGCTGCAACTTTGGACCGCGCTGCGATTACTTTGAGGAAGGGCGTTGTGACGCCAAGGACATTTTGATGGAAGCCGTGCCCGGTAATGACCGGCATCACACGCGCTGTCTAAAGTTCCAGGAGATCGACTGGAACGCTCCGATCGCTGTGGGAGAGCAGAAAGAAAAAGGAGAAATCGGCCGGACTGTTCTGAAGATGGACAACCTCAAAAAATACTATGAGGTTGCCGCGAATGCGCTGTTCGGTGGCGGCGAAACCAAGGTGGTCAAGGCCAACGAAACGCTGAGTTTCGAGGCGCATGAATCCGAGACACTTGCCATTGTGGGTGAATCCGGCTGTGGCAAATCCACGTTTGCGAAAGTGTTGATGGGGCTTGAGACAGCCACTGACGGGCAGATCCTGCTGGACAATCGCAACATCGAAGCCGTGCCCATTGAAGAGCGCGACGCCAAAACCGTTGGCGAGGTTCAGATGGTGTTCCAGAACCCGTTCGACACGTTGAATCCATCGATGACAGTGGGTCGCCAGATCATCCGGGCGCTTGAGATCTTTGGTGTTGGCAATTCTGAGGCCGAGCGGAAGAAGCGGATGCTGGAATTGCTGGATCTTGTGAAGCTTCCGCGCGCTTTCGCCGACCGGATGCCGCGCCAGCTGTCTGGTGGTCAGAAGCAACGTGTAGGTATCGCGCGCGCCTTTGCCGGTGACGCTCGGATTGTTGTGGCGGACGAGCCTGTCTCGGCGCTGGATGTGTCGGTGCAGGCGGCGGTGACCGACCTGTTGATGGAAATCCAGCGGGAACACAAAACCACGCTGCTGTTCATCAGCCACGACCTGTCAATCGTACGCTATCTGAGCGACAGGGTGATGGTGATGTATCTGGGTCATGTGGTCGAGCTGGGTACGACCGATCAGGTCTTCGCCCCGCCCTATCATCCCTATACCGAGGCTTTGCTGAGTGCTGTTCCCATCGCGGATACGTCGGTTGAGAAACAGCATATCGTGCTTGAAGGCGACATCCCCTCGGCCATGAATCCGCCGCCGGGCTGTCCGTTCCAGACACGGTGTCGCTGGAAATCCGAGGTGCCGGACGGGCGCTGCGAATCCCATGTGCCGCCGGTTCAGACGCTGGCGGACGGCCATCAGGTCAAATGCCATCTGGCTGAAGACATACTGGCGCGCATGGAGCCCGTCATCAAAGTTGCGGCGGAATAAGCCGTCACAACATCAGAAGAGAGGGCCGGTTCAATACCGGCCTTTTTTCGTAGGGTTATCCGCCCCAGATCACTTTCACGTAGTTCTGGGTTTCTTTATATGGCGGGATACCGCCATGCTTCTCGACAGCTTTCGGCCCAGCATTGTAGGCCGCGAGCGCCAATGGCCAGGATTTGAACTTACGGTACTGCCACGACAGATACCGAGCGCCGCCCTCCAGATTTTGAATCGGATCATGCGGGTTTACGCCAAGCAGCCGCGCCGTCTGCGGCATTAGCTGGGCAAGGCCCAATGCCCCCTTATGTGACTTGGCAGCCGGATTCCAACCGCTTTCCTGCTGTACAAGACGCAGGAACAAATCCTCGGGGATATTGTGTTGACGGGCAGCTTTCCGGGCATGTTCCAGAAATTGCCCCCGATAGTTGCCGGTATAGCGTTTGGAGAACTTTCCGCGCTCGGTCTTGGGTTTGAGCCGTTCCGACCCGCGATATTGCGTGGCTGCGCGATTATCCAGAACTTTGGACTGTTTCAGGAAAATGTCTTTGCGGTTCTTCGAGGATAGTGTCTGTGCCTGTGCAACCGAGGCCACCAGACAAATACTCAAGATCGAAAGACCACCAACCAGAAAACGCATTAATGCTAATCCTGCACGCTCAACAACCAGACGGATTATAGTAAAATCAGCTGGAAATGAAAGCTTGGTAAAGATCATGCTAATATTTTCCCGCTTAACGTTGCACTGTGTTTCAACCAAGACCCGGCCCGTATAGGGTCACCAACAGAACAATGCGCCAGATTCGGGCGCAATCCATGACGAAAAGAACGAGGGAATATATGGCAGGTTCAGTCAACAAAGTCATTCTGATCGGCAATCTCGGTGCCGACCCTGAGGTGCGGTCGTTCCAGAATGGTGGAAAAGTGTGCAACCTGCGCGTCGCGACGTCCGAAACCTGGAAAGACCGCAATACCGGAGAACGTCGGGACCGGACCCAGTGGCACTCGGTTGCTATCTTCTCGGAACCTCTGGTCCGGGTTGCCGAGCAATATCTGCGTAAGGGCAGTAAAGTCTATATCGAAGGACAGCTGGAAACCCGGAAGTGGCAGGATCAATCGGGCCAAGACAGATACACGACCGAGGTGGTCCTGCGGCCCTATCGCAGCGAGCTGACAATGCTGGACGGTCGCGGTGAAGGCGGCGGCGGTGGCGGCGGAGGTTATGGCGGCGGCCAAGCTGGCGGTGGCTATGGCGACCCATATGGAAGTCAATCCAGCGCCCCTACCCCCGCATCGGGCGGGATCGATGACGACGAAATCCCGTTCTAAACCAAGACGGAGATAAAAAATGGCATGGTCCTTCTCGCTCGGCCGATTACTCGGTTCGGAACTGAGGGTCCATGTCACCTTCTTCCTTCTGTTGGCATGGGTCGGATTCGCCGCTTATTCCAGCGGAGGTTTACACGCTGCCATCCACAATCTTCTGTTCGTTCTGGCCCTGTTTGCCTGTGTGGTTGCTCATGAGTTCGGCCACGCCTTGATGGCCCGACGTTATGGCATTCGAACCCCCGACATCACGCTTTTGCCGATCGGCGGACTGGCCCGGTTGGAAAGAATGCCGGAAAAACCGTTGCAAGAGGTATGGGTCGCGCTCGCCGGGCCCGCCGTGAACGTGGCGATCTGGCTTGTTCTGGTATTACTCGGCGCTGGAACGCAGCTTGAAACCTTCGCTCAGATTGAATCAACGCATGCAGATCTACTGACCCGATTGGCCTATGTGAACCTGCTGCTAGCCGCATTCAACCTGATCCCGGCCTTTCCAATGGACGGAGGACGCGTGTTTCGCGCCTTGCTGTGCCTGAAGATGGATCGGGTCAAGGCAACCCGTTTCGCAGCAGTCGGCGGGCAGATTGTTGCGATTGGATTGGGGTTCCTCGGGCTGACATCGGGCAATCCGATCTTGGTTCTGATTGCAATCTTTGTCTTCGTCGCCGCCAATGCCGAGAGTCAGGATGTCGCCATGCGCTCAGTCGCGCGGCGGGTTCAGGCGCGCGACGCGATGATCACCGAATTCCACGCGCTTTCGCCCGAGGATACGCTGGCAACCGCAGCGCAGGCCGTCATCCATACAACACAGCATGAGTTTCCTGTGCTGGATCATGAAGGCGAGTTGTTGGGGTTTGTTACTCGAGACCGCCTGTTTACCGCGCTTGCAGGCGATCACCCACGCTCGGAACTGGCCCTTTCGATTGTTGAGCCCAACATACCCAAGGTTTCCCTGACAAGTGGGCTGAACAAGGTTCTGGACGCGTTACACGAGGGTGCGCCAGCCATTGCGGTATGCACAACAACTGGCAAGATGGTCGGCTATATCACCCGCGAGAATATCGGCGAGCTGATGATCATACAAGGGCGCTAAGCCGCGTAGTCAGCACATCTCGAGCGCGTCTTCGAGCACTGAGATCACCGCGTCCTTCGGAACGTCCGATGTGATAAACGCCTTCCCGATGCCACGCGCCAGAATGAAATGCAGCTGCTCATCGACCACCTTTTTATCCTGAGCCATCAGATCGACCAGAGCCTCAGCGCTCGGCAACTTTACGGGAATATCTGCCAGGTCGGTCTTCATGCCCATGGCGCGCAGATGCGCCCGCACGCGGCTCGGGTCTTCCTGCGAACACAGCCCCAACCGCGAGGACAGCTCAAACGCCAGCGCGCAGCCAATGGCGACACCCTCACCATGCAAAAGACGGTCGGAATAGCCAGTCGCCGCCTCCAGCGCATGGCAGAAGGTATGGCCCAGATTCAACAACGCGCGATCACCTTGTTCAGTTTCATCGCGGGCAACGATATCCGCCTTCATCTGAACCGATCTGGTTACTGTTTGAACGCGAGCTGCCATATCGCCAGAGAGCAGGCTTGGACCATTTCGCTCGAGCCAATCGAAGAAATCCGCATCCCCCAGCAGGCCATATTTCACCACTTCGCCATAACCGGCCAGAAAATCGCGCGCCGTCAGTGTTCCCAACACGGCAGTATCCGCCAGCACCAGCGAGGGTTGGTGAAACGCTCCGATCAGGTTCTTACCCTGAGGTGCATTGATCCCAGTCTTGCCTCCGATCGAGCTGTCGACTTGCGCCAGTAGAGAAGTTGGGATTTGTACGAACCGTACACCGCGCCGCATCACCGCTGCGGCAAAGCCTGCCAGATCACCAATTACACCGCCTCCGAGCGCGACGACGACATCGTTGCGTTCGATTTTCTCAGCCAGCAGCCATTCTACCGCACGTTCGAAATGCGGCCAGCTTTTGGTGGCCTCTCCGGCGGGAAGCGACAGTGCCGTCATCTCGATACCGGAGGTGGCCAACCCATCTTGCAGAGCAGTCAGATGTAAACCAGCGACCCTCTCATCCGTTAGAACCGCAACACGAGGGCGCGGCAGCAACGGTGCGATACGCGCGCCGGCCTGCGCCAATAGGTCCGGGCCGATCTCGACATCATAAGAACGCTCGGCCAAATCTACATGTACGGTCTGATGCATTAATTCCGTTCCAAAACATCCGGGCGCGTCTCAAGCGCGGCTACAACCCGGTCCACCATATCTTCGATCGCGGTCTCGCCATCCGAATCTGCGACCAGATCGGCCTGTTCATAAACGGGCACGCGTGCCTGATACAAATCACGCAATGTCGCATAGGGATCCGCGGTGCGCAGCAAGGGTCGCGTGTCCTTATGCTTAACGCGATTCCACAGCACATTCAGATCAGCCCGCAACCAGACCGAAACACCCCGGTCCGAGATCATCTGCCGATTGCCCTCAGCTAGAAACGCCCCGCCCCCCGTTGACAGGATGCCCTTCTGCTTTTCATCCAGCAGCCGCCCGATCACCTGAGTTTCCTTGCCGCGAAAGAAGCGTTCGCCATCGCGGGCGAATATCTCGGGGATGGTCATATTGGCCGCCGATTCGATCTCGGCATCGCTATCGAGAAACGGCACACCCAGACGCGCCGCCAATGCACGCCCCACAGCCGTCTTTCCTGCGCCCATCATGCCAACCAAAACAACGGTTTTGTGCAATCGAAACCGATCAGAGGTGCCGGGGCGCGACGGGTTATGCTTAATTTCGCTCATTTCATCGTGAATGACGTGATCTTGGAAAAAATGCCAGTTATAACTTGGGCAAAACCAAAATTTGAGGCAGCGTTCACCCATGGGCCGTTTGATCAAGTTCCTGATATACCTCATCTGCCTGGGATTCATTGGGCTGATCGGGTATGCATATGTCGGGCCATTCTTTGGTGTAGACTTCTCTGCGCCCCAAAGCGAAATCCGCGAACCGGTCACTCTGAATGCCGACTAGAGCCACCTTGCTGGCGCTTATTCTTGCCGGAACCGCCCAGGCACAAACGTCAGAGCCCTTGTCGGTTATCGACTGGCTGACCGATCCGCCCCAGAATCTGCCTGGCACCGTTCTGTTGGAGCCGCCAGTGACCCAGACCGGGTTGCAACCCGAAGTGCAGGTGACCCCGCTTGAAGCGCTGTCACCGCCGTTGGGTTTGGTGCCATCTTCCGTAACCGGCCTGCCAGTGGATTTATGGCAAGGTAGCGAACCTGAACGCCTAGCAGAACTGATTGCCCGTGTACCGGTCAAGGCCAACCCCGCGATGCAGCGCCTGCTGTTCACCCTGCTTTTGACCGAGGCGCGCCCGCCTTCGGGCACGCAGTCGCAGGATACCTTATTGAAGGCACGACTGGACCGCCTGATGCAACTGGGCGCATCGGACCCGGTTCAATCCTTGGTGCAACTTGCAGGGCCGACCGACACGCAGGACCGCTTCAAGCGCTGGTTCGATGCGACTTTGCTGACCGGGGACGAGGATCGCAGCTGCACCGCGCTCATCGCGCAGCCGCATCTGTCACGAGATTACGCCGCACAGATCTTCTGCAAAGCCCGGCGTGGAGATTGGGCGTCGGCCGCGTTGACGCTTGAAGCCGCGCATGCGCTTCAGGTTCTGCCCGATGACGAGCTTGCCTTGCTCGACCGTTTCCTCAGCCCCGAGCTGTTTGAAGACGCCGAATATCTACCTCAGCCTGAAAACCCTGACCCGCTGACATTTCGCCTGTTCGAAGCCATCGGTGAACGCCTGCCCACCGCCTCACTGCCCCGCGCATTCGCCAATGCAGACCTGCGGGACGTGGCCGGATGGAAAGCGCAGGTTGAGGCGGCCGAACGTCTGACCCGCATCGGTGCGCTCACGCCGAACCAGTTACTGGGTCTTTACACAGAGCGCTCTCCTGCTGCGTCAGGCGCGGTCTGGGATCGTGTCGCCGCAATCCAACGCTTTGAGACCGCGCTGAATACCGGAAACCCCAAAGCGATTGCCAAGACCCTGACCGCTGCATGGTCACAGATGCAGACCGTAGGCCTTGAGGTTGCCTTTGCCGAGCTTTTTGCCCCGCAGCTCGCCCCGCTGACGCTGCCAAATCCCTCCGCCGAGGATCTGCGCTGGCGGATTCTGTTACTGTCTGAACTTTATGAAGACGCCGCGCAGGCTGCGCCAGACGGTTCCGATGCGAATGCGTTCCTGGCTGCTCTGGCGGTTGGCGATCCCGGACGCGCCGAAGCGCCCACTCCGTTGGCGGATGCAATTTCGGAAGGGTTCGCATGGTCTGCGCCGATCCCCTCGGATATCAATGCGCTGCTGAACAACGATCAGCTGGGGGAGGCCATTCTGGAAACGATGCAGCTGTTCGCCCATGGTGCGCGTGGCAATCTGGTCGATCTGACCGCCGCGATCGCCGCGTTCCGCCGCGTGGGCCTCGAAGACACTGCTCGCCGGGCAGCGCTGCAGTTGATGATCCTCAACGGGACCTGAGTATGGCCGCGCCTGCCTCACAGGAGTTGTGGATCTCCACTTTTCTCGAAGCACAAGCAGCCGAACTTGGCGCTGCCACCAACACGCTTCTGGCCTATGGGCGCGACCTCAAGGATTTCTCGGGCTGGCTTGAACGTCGCAAAACCAATTTCGCAGACGCGGACCGGGACAGGATCGAGACCTATCTGATCGACTGCGATGCACAGGGGCTTTCCCGTTCCACGCGCGCAAGACGACTGTCGGCGATCAAGCAGATCTACCGCTTTGCATTCGAAGAGGGCTGGCGCGAAACCAACCCGGCGATCCAGATCAAAGGCCCGGGCCGCGCCAAACGCCTGCCCAAAACGCTGGACGTGATCGAAGTTGACCGGCTGCTCGCTGCCGCACGCCGTACCGGAAGGACGCAGGCAGACAAGGTGCGCAACACCTGCCTGATGGAACTGCTCTATGCCACCGGCATGCGCGTAACCGAACTGGTCTCACTGCCGGTTTCTTCCGCCCGTGGCGATCCGCGCATGCTGTTGGTGCTTGGTAAGGGCGGGAAAGAGCGGATGGTGCCACTGTCCCCAGACGCGCGCGATGCGCTAGCTGTCTGGCTGGTGGTACGGGACGAGGCCGAAGAACAAACAGTAGCCAAAGGCGGCCAAACCTCGCGCTTCCTGTTTCCCTCGCGCGGGAAATCCGGTCATCTGACCCGGCATATGTTCTTTCTGCTGATCAAGGATCTGGCGGTTGAGGGTGGCGTTTCGCCCGAAAAAGTCACACCGCATACGCTGCGCCACGCCTTTGCGACCCATCTGTTGGCTAACGGGGCTGACCTGCGCTCGATCCAGACGCTGCTGGGGCACGCGGATGTGGCCACGACCGAGATTTACACTCACGTGCTAGATGAACGCCTGTCAGAACTGGTGCTTGAACACCACCCTCTGGCAAAAGACGACACCCCCGATCAGGGCTAACCCCTTGATCCAAGGGGGCCGCACCCCCATAACCGATGCAGAAACAAACATATTCAAGGACCGATGGAACCCACCTCTTCTCTGCTTGATGGCGCATTCTGGATCACCTCAGGCTCTATTCTCCTCCTGCTCGTACTCTCGGGCTTCTTCTCTGGCTCGGAAACGGCGCTTACGGCATCTTCGCGCGGGAAACTGAGGACGCAGGCAGATAAAGGATCGAAGGGCGCGCAGAAGGCGCTTGATATCACCGACGACAATGAGCGCCTGATCGGTTCCGTCCTGCTGGGCAACAACCTCGTGAACATTCTGGCAGCCTCGCTGGCGACCGCGCTTTTCACCCGGCTGTTCGGTGAAAGCGGTGTCGCGCTGGCCACGCTGGTGATGACCCTTCTGGTTCTGATCTTTGCCGAGGTGCTGCCCAAGACCTATGCGATCACCAATGCCGAAAAGGCTGCAGCGCTGGTCGCGCCCGTCATCAGCATCGTAGTCACAGTGTTCTCACCCGTGGTGGCTGCCGTGCGCCTGTTTGTACGTGGCGTGCTGCGCCTGTTCGGTGTGCAGATTGATCCCGACAGCAACATCCTGGCCGTGCGCGAGGAGATCGCGGGGGCGCTGCAACTGGGCCACTCCGAAGGTGTGGTCGAAAAAGAAGACCGTGACCGCATTCTGGGCGCGCTGGATCTGGGCGACCGTACGGTTGAAGAGATCATGCTGCATCGCTCGAATATCGAGATGATCGACGCCGATGACGAACCCGAGGCAATCCTGCAGCAATGTTTGGAAAGCCCGCATACCCGCCTGCCCGTCTATCGGGATGAGCAGGAAAACATTGTGGGTGTCGTCCATGCCAAAGACCTGTTCCGAGCTATGTATGCGCAAGTGGGCGGCGCGGATGGAGATACCGAGCGGCTCAAGAACTTTGACATCGCGAAGGTGGCCAACGATCCTTATTTCGTACCCGAAACCACCACTCTGGACGACCAGATGCGCGAGTTTCTTAGGATGCACAGTCACTTTGCGCTGGTGGTGGATGAATACGGCTCGCTGCGCGGACTGATCACGCTCGAAGATATTCTGGAAGAAATCGTGGGCGAGATTGCCGATGAGTTCGACATCGACGAAGAGGTGCCCGTCACCCGGACCGATGATGGCCAATATCTGGTCGAGGGCGCGATGACCATCCGGGACGCCAACCGCGCACTCGACTGGTCCCTACCGGACGAAGAGGCCAACACGCTGGCCGGTCTGGTAATCCACGAGGCGCAGATGATCCCTATCGTTGGACAGGTGTTTTCGTTCCACGGCTTCCGGTTCGAGGTCACAGCACGCGAAGGGAACCGGATTACCGGGCTGAAAGTCCGTCCTCTCTGATCTATGGTTTCATAATTCTGACTTGAGGAGATGTGCCGGATGCCCAGCTTGAAACGGAAACTCTGGCACAGTGGTGACCGACTCAGTTGTGTGGTCTGTACCATCCCCTCGGCAGTTGTAACGCAGGCAATCGCGGCCTGTGGCGTCGACTCGATTGTCGTCGATCTGGAACATGGCGCGGTCGATTATGCCTCGGCCCACGCCATGATCGCCGCGACCGCAGGCACAGATTGTGCGCCTTTGGTACGGGTGGCCGAGAATGACCCTGCACAGGTGAAACGCGCGCTGGATCTTGGAGCGGAAGGGATCATGTTCCCCCTGATCCGCACGGCAGACGAGGCGCGTCAAGCCGTGGCCAGCCTGCGGTACCCACCCGACGGGACGCGCGGGTTCGGCCCATTCATTTCTCAATCGCGCTGGGGCAAGGATTTCGGGACTTACGCGCCAGACATTCAGCCCGAACTAATCTGTTGCCTTCTCGTTGAAACCGCCGAAGCCGTAGAGAATATCGAAGAAATCTGCGCCGTTCCCGGAATTGATCTGCTAATACCCGCTCAGTTTGATCTAAGCACCGATCTGGGCCTCATGGGGCAATTCGATCATCCTGATTTTCTGGCTGCGGTCGCGCGTATCGAAGCTGCGGCCAGGAAAGCGAATCTGCCCCTCGGCAATGTCGCCCTGACCGAGGACCGCGCCCTTAGCTTGTTTGACAATGGTTATCGGCTGGTCGGCGGCTTTGACGCCCTGTGGCTGCGGGAAAAGGCGCTGCAAATCCGGGGCTGGTGCAATACGTAAGCGATGTCGCAAACAGGACAGTATTGCCTCTGAACCGGATACAGGCTTCCGAAAAATCTGAGGGAGTTCCAACGTGAAAACTACTACACGCGTTGCGGTTATCGGCGGTGGGGTCGTCGGCTGTTCCGTTCTGTATCACCTGACCAAATTGGGCTGGTCTGATGTCATGCTGCTGGAACGCTCGGAACTGACAAGCGGTTCAACCTGGCACGCAGCGGGCGGGTTTCACACCTTGAATGGCGACACCAATATGGCCGCACTTCAGGGTTACACGATCCGGCTTTACAAGGAGCTGGAAGAGATCACTGGTATGTCCTGCGGCCTGCACCATGTTGGCGGCGTTACGTTGGCCGACAATCAGGACCGCTTCGACATGCTGCTGGCCGAGCGTGCCAAGCATCGTTTCATGGGGCTGGAGACTGAAATCGTCGGTCCGGACGAAATCAAGAAGATCGCCCCTATCACCAACACTGACGGTATCCTCGGTGCGCTTTACGATCCTCTGGACGGGCATCTGGATCCGTCAGGCACAACCCACGCCTATGCCAAGGCCGCGCGAATGGGAGGCGCCACGATTGAGACCCACTGCATGGTGCGCGAGACCAACCAGCGCCCGGATGACACCTGGGATGTGGTCACCGACAAAGGCACCATTCATGCCGAACACGTGGTTAATGCTGGTGGCTTGTGGGCGCGCGAAGTTGGGGCGATGGCGGGCATCTACTTCCCGCTCCACCCTATGGAACACCAGTATCTGGTCACCGACGCCATCCCCGAGATTGAGGCGATCATCGACGCGGGCGGCGAGCATCCGCATGTGATGGACCCGGCGGGCGAAAGCTATTTGCGGCAGGAAGGGCGCGGTCTGTGCATCGGCTTCTATGAACAGCCCTGCAAGCCCTGGGCTGTGGATGGCACACCATGGGAGTTCGGGCATGAGCTGCTGCCCGATGATTATGACAAGATCACCGACAGTATCGAATTCGCCTATCGCCGCTTTCCGGTTCTGGCCGAGGCTGGTGTCAAATCGGTCATCCACGGGCCTTTTACCTTTGCGCCAGATGGCAACCCACTGGTGGGGCCGATCCCCGGCGTGCGCAACTACTGGTCAGCTTGCGGCGTCATGGCTGGCTTCAGCCAGGGTGGCGGTGTCGGCCTGACGCTGGCGCAATGGATGATCGAAGGCGAACCGGAACGGGACGTCTTCGCGATGGACGTAGCTCGCTTTGGTGATTGGATCAGCCCCGGCTACACACGCCCCAAGGTGGTCGAGAACTATCAGAAACGATTCAGTGTGGCCTATCCCAACGAGGAGCTGCCAGCCGCGCGCCCAAACCGCACCACGCCGATGTATGACATCTTCTCAGATCTCGGCGCGGTCTGGGGACAGCAATACGGGCTTGAGGTTCCGAACTATTTCGCACAAGGCGATGAGCCGGGATATGAAACGCCCTCATTCCGCCGCTCGGACGCGTTTGACGCCACAGGGCGCGAGGTACGGGCGGTGCGCGAAGGGGTTGGCATCAACGAGGTGCACAATTTCGGCAAGTACCGCATCACCGGGTCCGGTGCGCGGGGCTGGCTCGACCAGCTCATGGCGGGTCGGATTCCGAAACCCGGCCGCCTGTCTCTGACGCCGATGCTATCGCCCAAGGGCAAGCTGATCGGCGATTTCACCGTCTCATGCCTGAGCGAGACCGAGTTCCAGCTGACTGCCTCATATGGCAGCCAAGCCTTTCACCTACGTTGGTTCCAGCAGAACGCTCAGGATGGTGTGCAGGTCGAGAATATCAGCGATCGCCTGAACGGTTTCCAAATCGCCGGGCCAAAAGCGACCGAGGTTCTGGCCGGTTGCACGCGCGACGATATCAGCGCTCTTCGTTTCCTTGACGTGCGTCGCATGACGGTCGGCATGACTGACTGTATCGTTCAGCGCGTCAGCTACACCGGCGATCTTGGCTATGAGATCTATTGCGATCCTATGGCGCAGCGGCAGCTTTGGTGGACCTTGTGGCAGGCAGGGCAACCGCTTGGCATGGTCCCCTTCGGGATGCGCGCAATGATGAGCCTGCGATTGGACAAGTTCTTTGGCTCGTGGATGCGGGAGTTCTCACCCGATTATACAGCTGCCGAGACCGGGCTGGATCGGTTCATTTCTTTCTCGAAATCCGCCCGGTTCATCGGGCGCGCGGCAGCAGAAGCCGAACGCCCGGCCCGTAAGTTGGTGGCTTTCGAGGTCGACGCTGATGACGCAGATGTCAACGCCTATGAACCGATCTGGCTGGAGGGCGAGGTTGTCGGTTTCTGCACCTCAGGCGGCTATTCCCACTACGCTCGGAAATCTATCGCGATGGGTTTCCTGCCTATCGAACGTGCGATGGCAGGTCAGGAAGTCGAGATTGAAATCCTCGGGCAGATGCGCGGTGCACGCGTGACCACCTCCCCCCTGTTCGACCCGGATGGAGCGCGAATGCGGGGGTGACTCGGCGCACAACCGGGGGCATGGTCGCTAGATGAGCGCGATTCCCATTATCCTTCTGGCCGCCGGGCAATCCAGTCGCATGGGCGGTGCGGATAAGCTGTTGCAACGGATTGACGGGGTTCCGCTCCTGCGTCGGTCTGCCCTTGCAGCACTGGCCGCTGGCCCAGTAATCGCCGCCCTGCCGCCCAGGCCGCATCCACGCTATGCGGCGCTGGATGGGCTCGATATCACCCGCGCCGAAATTGCCAACGCCACAGAAGGCATGAATGCCAGTCTGCGTGGCGCGATGGCTCTGGTCCCGGCAACCGCGCCTGCGGTGATGGTACTTTTGGCGGATTTGCCTGACCTGACATCAAGTGATCTCCGCTCCGTACTGCTGTCGAGGTCACAGTATCCGGATAATCTGGTTTGGCGTGGTGCGACCAACGATGGCGCACCCGGCCATCCGGTGATTTTCGATCAAGCGTTGTTCCACGCTCTCAAGGAATTGACCGGCGACACCGGCGCCCAGGAAATCGTTAAACAGTGCAAGGGCAAAGTTCACTTGCACTGCCTGCCGGACAATCACGCTCTGCTGGATCTGGATACGCAAACGGATTGGGAGAAGTGGCGATCAAACCGAACGCTGAAATGAACACGGCCCGGTCGCGAACGACCGGGCCGGTTGCCCAAAAACAGGACTACCACTTTCACCAATCTCTCTAGCGCGGTCAGATCACCAAACAGGTTGTCTGACTATACGCTGCCGAACCTAAACAAGACCCCCTCGTTAACATGCCGCTCAGCGCTATGGAGACTGAGATGCGCCTTCAACACCCCCTAGTGTCTCAGGCCCCCCTCACTTGGGCAATTACATCGTCGCCTATCAGGTGCTTTCAAACAACGTAAAATTGGAAGAATTGGTAAATTTCCACAAAATCGACTTGGCGCTTGCGCAACAATGCAACAGTCTGGAATCTCGCTTGAGTTGTACATTAAGCCGCTCACCACATTACCTAATGTGAATATGGCCTTTGGGGCCTATTGTTTCCAATTTGTTTTAAGGCATCTTTACCAATCGCCAGAAACACGTCCCTCGGGGAGAAACAACTTTAAGGTGATCTTCGGTGATTTGACCAGAGGTGCGGTTTATTTGTTAACGAAACTGATTCAATTCGGCGCTTTTTCCTGACTGTCGACGATGTCGGCAACAATCGACCGATTCGCCCTACGTAAGCTTGGCTGATTCCCGCTCATGCGCCGTTGGTGAACAACCGCATAGGAAGGACAGAAAACGGCAAAATTAAGGTTTCTTAATTTTTCACTCAGGAACTGCAAAGATTGACTGGGCATCTCCTGTCTCAAGCGCGGGCTCAACCGCCATACAAAGACAGGAGTCAAAATGAGCATCCGTAAATCCTCACTGCTTTTCCCACGCACGACTAGCTGGATGGGCGCAAGCGCACTGGGCGCGGCCATGCTGGCCACCACCGCCCTGCCCGCGATGGCAGACGAGGCGCTGGCAGATCTGGTTGAAACCGTATCACCCTCAGTCGTTACGATCATCGCCAAGCAAGACACAGCACCAGTCCCGACGCAGGGACAGGAGTTCGATTTCGAAGGGCACCCCTTTGGTGAGTTCTTCAAACGCTTCGGCGGACCGGAAGGTTTCCAGATGCCGCAGCGTGGTCCGAGCCAAGGTCTTGGCTCTGGTTTCGTCTTGGACGAGGCTGGATACATTGTCACCAACCACCATGTGGTCGACAACTCGACGGAAATAACTGTCCGCTTGAGTGACAACCGCACCTTCGAGGCAGAGATCGTAGGCACCGACCCGCTGACTGATATCGCTGTTTTGAAGATTGATGTAGGCGAAGATCTGCAAGCCGTACAAATGGGCGACAGCGATGCCATCCGAGTGGGTGAAGACGTGGTCGCCATCGGCAACCCCTTCGGGCTCAACTCAACTGTCACAACGGGTATCGTGTCGGCTAAGGGCCGCAATATCTCGGAAGGACCTTATGCCGAGTTCATTCAGACGGATGCGGCCATCAACAAGGGCAACTCGGGCGGTCCGCTGTTCAACATGGAAGGTGAAGTGATCGGCGTGAACTCTGCCATCTACTCACCTAGCGGCGGCTCGGTCGGCCTCGGATTTGCTGTGACCTCAAACATCGTGGATCACATCACTGCGGACCTGCGCGATGACGGTCAGGTCAGCCGCGGATGGCTGGGTGTGTCGATCCAGAATGTCAGCCCCGAACTGGCGGCAGCGATGGGCGTCGAGACGGCGACCGGCGCGCTCGTTTCCGATGTGGTGACCGACAGCCCGGCGGATGGCGCGCTGCAACAAGGTGACGTGATTCTCAGCTTCAACGGAGAACCCGTTGATTCCAGTAGTGATCTACCGATCCTGGTTGGCACCACCAAGGTGGGTACTGACAGTGTTCTGACAGTTCTTCGCAATGGAAAAGAAGAACAGATTGAACTGACCATTGGCCAGCATCAGTCTGCCTCAGCCGAGACCGACAGCGTAGTCGAGGACAAGTTCGAAGGCACTTCGCTGGGTGTGACGGTTGCTCCGCTGACCGAAACGGCACGTGCGGAAATGGGCGTGGGCGAGAATGTGGACGGCGTGGTTGTCACCGACCTCAAGCCCGAAAGCCCTGCAGCAAAGGCTGGTTTGCAGCGCGGCGATGTGATCGTGCGGCTGGGTAATCTGGACACCGCGACCCCGGACGCGCTGAAAGACGCGCTGGAAAGCGAAAAGACCGATCCGGCTCTGGTGCTGATCAATCGCGGCGGCAACCAAATCTTCGTCGCGGTCAAGATCGCCTGAGCCACAACACCTAAGCGCGCCACATGATGGGGAAATCTGGTGCGCTTATTCCGGAGGGTGCGGATTGTCCACGTACCACTGGGACAGCCGGGTGCGGCATCGCACCCGGCATGTTTTTTTCAAAGAGTATCTGTGTTTATATCCTATTGGGAAAGGAGCCCCGACCATGAGCAGACGCCTGTTGATTGTTGAGGATGATCAGGAGACCCGTGATTTCATCGCCAAAGGCTTTGGCGAGGAAGGCTATGTGGTCGAAGTCGCGTCGGATGGCCGCGAGGGCCTTTATCATGCGACTGATGGCGGTTTCGATGCCGTTGTTCTGGATCGAATGCTGCCGGGGCTGGATGGTTTGTCGTTGATCAAGTCCATGCGGGCTGCGGGGTTGAAGACGCCCGTGTTGATGCTGACCGCGATGAGCGCGGTTGATGAACGGGTCAAAGGCCTCCGTGCCGGGGCGGATGACTATCTGGTCAAACCTTTCTCGTTTCAGGAATTGCACGCCCGGATCGAGGCCTTGCTGCGCCGTCCGCAGGAAGCAGAAGAAACTCCAACTCTGGCTTGCCGCGATCTCGAAATGGACCTGCTTACGCGTAAAGTCACACGCAACGGGCGCGAGATCACCCTCACCCCGCGTGAATTCCAGATATTGGAGTACTTCCTGCGCCGCAAAAACCGCGTCGTCTCTCGCACTATGCTGCTGGAAGGCGTCTGGGACTATCACTTTGACCCCAACACAAATGTAGTCGACGTCCATATCTCGAAACTGCGCCGCCAGCTTGATGAAGAAGGTGCCGACCCGATGATCGAGACAGTAAGGGGCGCTGGGTACATGGTCTCGGATGCCTGACCTGCGCCTGTCGCTGAGGAATGCGCGCACCCGGCTGGTCATGGCCAGCATGGTGCTGAGCACATTGCTGACCGCAGCGGTACTGGTAACCGTTTACGTGACCGCCAATCGCACAATCTCGGATGAGACACGCTCGGTCGTACAGGCAGAACTCACGGGTCTGGCGGATGAATATGAACGCCTCGGCATGATCGGGTTGATCACTGCAATCGAACGTCGCCTGCCCACCGCGGCCCAGCGGGACGCCCTATATTTGCTTACAGGTCGGCAAGGCACCAAGCTGGCAGGCAACCTGGCCCATTGGCCCGAAGGGATCACGCCGGGCAGCGGCTGGGTCGAGTTGCAATTGCGCCGCGAAGACAGCGACCAGACGGTTCCAATATCGGCTGCGTCCGTTCGGCTTCCCGGTGGCGAACGGTTGCTGGTTGGACGCGATGCATTGGCGCGCCAGCAGTTCGACCGCGCTCTGTTTCGGTCCGTCGCATTGGCGCTCGGGACTGCGCTTGCGTTGAGCCTGCTGACAGGTTGGCTGCTAACACGTCTGGTGTTCTCACGTCTCAAAGATATCGCTGACACGGCCGATAACATCGTTTCGGGCGATCTGGCTTTGCGTATGCCATTGCGCGGTACGGGTGACGAGTTCGATCAGGTCTCGGGCACGCTCAACAACATGCTGGATAAGATCGAAGAGTTGATCAGTAATCTTAGGACCACTTCGAATTCCATTGCGCATGATCTGCGTTCACCGCTTTCGCGCCTGCGCCAGCGGGTCGAGTCACTGGCTGAGCCTGACAAAAGCGACCAGGAGCGTGATATCGATCTGGCCCGCGCAACAGGTGAGATTGATCATCTGCTGCGCGTTCTCAGCCAACTTACCGAAATCTCGCGCGCCGAGGCCGGCCTGGGCCGCGAGCAATTCGAACCGGTGAATTTGCAGCAATTGGTCAGCGACGTGGTCGAACTCTATGAACCCGTCGCCGCAGATCAGAATATTCGGTTGGAGGTCAAAGGCAGAACCGAGCCGATACAAGGTCACCGCCCTTTACTGTCACAGGCCCTCTCAAACCTCCTGGAAAACGCCATGCGCTACGCTCCGGCGGGTACTGCGATCACCATCGAAATCCGCGAAGATGGCGCCTTCACATTGCTGAGCGTTCGTGACCGTGGCCCCGGTGTGCCCGAGCGTGATTTGCCAAGATTGCAGATGCCCTTCGTCACTCTGGACCCTGCCCGCACCGAGCGCAATGCGGGCCTCGGGTTGGCTCTGGTGGCTGCAATCTCGCACATGCATGGCGGCAAGTTCATTGCAAAGAACCGAAAGCCCGGTCTGGAAACTATTATAAAGCTGGCGTGAACGTCGCGAAGCGCATTAACAATGGCAGTTAATACACTGCTGTATCAAATAAATAGCGTTAAAGAACTGCAGGTAAAGCAGCGTAACCCCGGAAGCGGATACGACCGCCTTGTTTGCGATCAGGTAAAAGCTTGTACTCGGGGTATCTGTGCAGAAAACGACCCAGTGCGATCCGCCCTTCCAGCCGAGCGAGCGTCAGGCCAACACAGACATGCGGACCACCTGCGAAGGCCAGATGCCGGTTGGGTTTGCGGGCAATGTCGAACCGGCTCGGATCATCGAACACCGCAGGATCCCGGTTGGCGGCGCCGATGCAGAGGTGCAGATTGGTGCCTTTGGGTATATGCAGGCCCTCAAGTTCTATATCAGCCGTGGTTTCACGATTGCCGAACTGGTTCGGTGAGCGGAAGCGTAAAACCTCCTCAACCGTCGAGTTGATCAGCGCGTCATCGTGCAACAGACGCGCGCAATGCTCCGGATGATCATGCAGCAGCGCCAAACCGTTGCCGATCAAGTTGGTCGTTGTTTCGTGACCCGCATTCAGGATGAAGATGCAGTTCTGCAGCAGTTCAATCTCGCTGAGTTGTGCATCCGCCCCCTCACCCCGGATCAAGCGGGTCAATACGTCCGTTTCCGGGTCACCCGGATTGGCACGACGGCGCGCAACGAGGTCTTCAAGATAAGCTTTGAACTCGGTCACCGCCCGATGCCCGGTCTCCAACTGTACCTCGGTCAAAGACGGTTCCAGCGCGCCCAGAATAGCCAGAGACCAGTCGCGCAGCGGCCCGCGTTCTGACATGGGCACGTCCAGCAGGTTCCCGATGATCTGAATTGGAATCGTCGATGCAAAATCCTCGATCAGGTCCACCTGATCCCGGCCTGCCATCGCATCCAACAGCGTATCGACGGTTTGGATCAACCCCGGCTCCATTCGTGCAATGGCGCGGGGTGTCAGGGCCGAGGTCATGATCTTACGCACCCGCGTGTGCAACGGCGGGTCAGAGAATACCAGAGAAGTGGTATGGTGTTCGAAGAGTGGTGAGCCCGCCCCGAATTTCGGTCCAAAGGCAGCCTTCTTGTCCGATGAATAAAGCGTGGTGTCGCGATAGACGCGATCCAGATCAGCGTGGCGCGACAAAAGAACAGATCCATCGGGCTGCGGCAGCACCGGCGCGTGTTCCAGTAATGCATCATAGATCGGGAACGGATCATCGATAAAGCCCACAGGTGGGTTCATCAGGTCCAGATTTTGCGCCAATTCTTCGTAACTTACACGACTCATTGCATCCTCCCTGCCCCGTCACTTGCCTAACGCAAGGAACAGACTCAGACAACTCTGCCCGGGTGACATTCGACAAGGCTCGGGCTATGACAGAGGCATGTCTGAACCGGTCTCTTCGATCAGAAACCTTGGCCCCGCCTTCGAGCAAGCCTGCGCGCGCGCGGGCATTCATTCCGCTCAAGAGTTGCGGGACTTAGGCGCGGATGAGGCTTATGCGCGCCTTCTGCAATCCGGCTCGCGCCCGCATTTCATTGGCTACTATGTGCTTGTGATGGGCCTACAGGGCCGACCGTGGAACGACTGCAAAGGCGAAGAAAAGAAGGCACTGCGCAAGAGGTTTGATGCGATCAAGGCCGGGGTGAGCCGGGCGCCGGAAAGCCAGATGGTCTCGGATCTGGACGCCGTGGGCGTTCGTGTGACCGCTGCGGACCTCAAACCCGTTTGAGAAAGAAAAAGGCCGCCCCAAAAAGGAGCGGCCCAATCTGTTCACCGATGTGGAGGCTTAGCCAACCAGCTCGATGCCCGAGAAGAAGTAGGCGATCTCAACCGCTGCTGTCTCAGGTGCGTCCGAACCATGGACCGAGTTTTCGCCAACTGATTCAGC
Organism: Ruegeria sp. CF4; assembly: GCF_056537345.1. Classification (NCBI taxonomy): domain Bacteria; kingdom Pseudomonadati; phylum Pseudomonadota; class Alphaproteobacteria; order Rhodobacterales; family Roseobacteraceae; genus Ruegeria; species Ruegeria sp. CF4. The sequence goes on from NZ_JBQFRJ010000001.1 coordinate 1,074,019, forward strand.
GAACTCAGCGCGGATGGTGCCAGCTGCTGCGTCTGCAGGGTTGGTTGCGCCCATGACTTCACGGTTCTTGGCAATGGCGCCTTCGCCTTCCAGAACCTGAACAACAACAGGGGCCGACGACATGAATTCGCACAGTTCGTCATAGAACGGACGCTCGGCATGTACTTCGTAGAACTTGCCAGCTTGCTCTTTGGTCATGTGGATGCGCTTTTGCGCGACGATGCGCAGGCCCGCTTCTTCGAATTTGGCGTTGATCTTGCCAGTCAGGTTGCGGCGGGTTGCATCGGGTTTGATGATCGAGAATGTGCGTTCCAGTGCCATATCGGCCTCTCCTTACAATGTGGCGCGGGTCCGCGCCGAAATCCATCGCGCGCCGCCTAACATGGTATTTGCTTCAAGAAAAGTAGAATGATGCCTTTGCGGTCAGATCGTATCGGGAAGCGGCTCCAGACGATCCACGCGACGCACATAGAGTACCGCAAGAAGGCCGATGAAACTGCTGCCGCACATCATGCTCAGCACCAGATAAGGTCCGTTTTCCGGGCTGACAAACGCGCCGGTCATCGACGTCAGGATCGCCCCAAGCGCCACGATCATCGCACCTGAAAGCCCCGCCGCACTGCCGGCCAGCTTGGGGCGCACGGACATGACACCGGCGGTCGCATTGGCGTTTGTCAATCCGTTGCCGAACCCCACACAGATGGCCGACCCGAAGAACACCCAGACTGACCCCAGGCCAGCTATGAACAGAAGTAACCCGCAAAACGGTCCGGTCGAGGCCACGATCCGCCCGATCAGGATCATTGTGGTCAGTCGTGTGCGTGCCGCGATCCGTCCCGTCACAAAATTACCGACCATGAATCCGCCCGTGATGATGCCGATCCCAAGACCCAGCATGGCCGGACTCAAATCGAACCATGCCGCAGCCACCAAAGGCGCTCCGGTGATGAAGCTGAAAAAACCCCCTATCGAGAACGATACGCAAAGGGCATAGCCCCAGAATCGGCGCGCTCGAAAGAGGTGTGGATATTCGCGCAATTGGGCCGAGAAGGTTGAGGCGCGGATGAGATTTGTCTCGCCCATATCAAGCCACAGAAGGGCCAGCAGCCCTGCCCCCAACAGCGAATACAGAACAAACCCCGCGCGCCATCCAAACAGCATGTCCAACGCGCCGCCCAACATCGGACCCAACATCGGCGCAAGCGCCATCGCCATGGCGATATAACCCAGTTTGCTCGCGGCCTCATTCGGAGGATATCGGTCCCGGATCGAGGCGCTGGACAACACCGATCCTGCCACGACTACCGCCTGCAGCAGGCGAAAGCCCAGGAACAGCCAGATCGACTCGGCCATGACGCAGCCGATCGAGGCAATGACGAAGATCGTCATGCAGATCAACAGCACGGGCCTGCGTCCAAAGCGATCTGACAGCGGTCCCATGATCAACTGTAGCACGGCAGATACGGCCAGATACCCCGCAACCGACAGGTTCACGAGGCCGTAGTCCACCGCGAAATCCTCGCTCATATGCGCCAGTGAGGGCAGAAACATATTCAGGGACAGCACAGACAACGCCGTGGCAAAGATCAGCGTGATCAAACTGGGGGGCGTCTGGGCCGCGCGCATGTCGAAAACCGTTTCAAAAAAGCAAACGAAACAGCGCTAACACATTGCCTGGCGTTTGAACATGCCAAGCCGCTGGCGGCGGCATCGTGGCTCTGCTAAGAGCGGCCTCATGTTACGGATCGAAGATATCACCTATGCCGTTGAGGGCCGCCCTTTGTTCGATGGGGCCAGCGCGACTATCCCTGATGGTCACAAGGTTGGCCTTGTGGGCCGCAACGGGACCGGCAAGACCACTCTTTTTCGCCTCATCCGGGGCGAGCTTGCATTGGAGTCGGGCAATATCTCGGTCCCGAAGCGGGCGCGGATTGGAGGAGTGGCGCAAGAGGTACCTTCTTCCGATGTTTCGTTGATCAATACTGTCCTCGCCGCCGATACCGAACGCAGCGCGTTGATGGCCGAGGCCGAAAGCGCCGAAGACCCCGCGCGCATTGCCGATATCCAGACCCGTCTGGCCGATATCGACGCCTGGTCGGCTGAGGCACGGGCAGCGTCGATCCTTAAAGGTCTGGGGTTTGATGACGAAGATCAACTGAAACCCTGTTCCGATTTCTCGGGCGGCTGGCGGATGCGCGTGGCACTGGCGGCGGTGCTGTTCTCTCAGCCCGATCTGCTGCTACTGGACGAACCAACCAACTATCTGGATCTCGAAGGCGCACTGTGGCTTGAAAGCTATCTGGCGAAATATCCTCACACGGTGATCATCATCAGCCACGACCGCGGTCTGTTAAACCGCGCCGTTGGGTCGATCCTGCATCTGGAAGATCGCAAGCTCACCTATTACGCAGTCCCTTACGACAAGTTCGCCGAACGCCGGGCGGAACGTCTGGCGCAAGCGGAGTCGGAGAACGCCAAGGCCAAGGCCCGCATCGCCCATCTGCAGAGTTTCGTGGATCGCTTCCGTTATAAAGCGTCGAAGGCCGTACAGGCCCAGTCCCGCCTGAAGATGATCGAGCGCATCCAACTGGTTTCAACCCCGCAAGAGGCCGCCTTGCGCGCGTTCTCGTTTCCCGAGCCCGAGGAGCTATCGCCGCCGATCATCCAGATTGAAGGCGGTGTGACCGGCTATGGCGAGATTGAGGTACTGCGCCGCCTGAACCTGCGGATTGATCAGGACGACCGGATCGCATTGCTGGGCAAGAACGGTCAGGGCAAGTCGACCCTGTCCAAGCTGCTTTCCGACCGCCTGCCCCTGATGGCAGGCAAGATGAGCCGCTCTAACAAGCTGCGCATCGGTTATTTCGCGCAGCATCAGGTGGATGAGCTTTATGTGGACGAGACCCCTCTGGACCACTTACGACGCCTGCGTCCCGACGAGGCTCCGGGCAAATGGCGGTCGCGTCTGGCCGGGTTTGGTCTGAACGCGGATCAGGCCGAGACTGTGGTCGGTCGACTGTCAGGCGGTCAGAAAGCCCGCCTGTCACTGCTGATCGCCACCATTGACGCACCGCATATGCTGATCCTCGACGAGCCAACCAACCACTTGGACATCGAAAGCCGCGAAGCGCTGGTCGAAGCACTGACTGCATATTCCGGCGCGGTTGTGCTGGTCAGTCATGACATGCACCTGCTGTCGCTCGTGGCAGACCGGCTGTGGCTAGTCTCGGACGGGACGGTGAAGCCGTTTGACGGCGATCTGGAGACCTATCGTGCCCTGCTGCTGGCCCGTGACAAGCCGGTGAAAGAGAAACCGCAATCCGCCAAGCCCAAGCGCCCCTCGCGCGATACCATGCTGGCGCTGCGCGCTGATCTGCGCAAATGCGAGGATCGGATCGAGAAACTGACGGACATGCACGACAAACTCTCGGCCAAACTGGCGGACCCGGCATTATATGAGGATGACAAGATCAACGATCTGGAAACCTGGAACCGAAAATTCGCCGAGGTCGCTGAAGCGATGCAAAAGGCCGAAACCCTCTGGGTCGCTGCCGCCGAACGCTTGGAACAGGCAGAGAATGCAGCATGATTGAAATGGCCTTCTTCATCACGGCGTTCACCACCATGTTCGTGGTGATCGACCCGTTCGGCACTACACCGATCTTCGTCGCGCTGACGCAAGACATGGATGCCGCGACGCGCCGCAAGATCGCCATCCGCAGTTGCCTGACTGCGGTGTGCATCCTGATCGCCTTCGCCGCGTTTGGCGAGGCTGTATTGGGCTTTGTCGGCATCTCGATGGAAGCCTTCCGCGTGGCCGGTGGTGCGCTGCTGTTTCTGACCGCGCTCGACATGCTGTTCGACCGCCGCACCAAACGCCGAGAGGATCGGGCCGAGGAGGAAGAGCATCCTGACCCGTCCGTTTTCCCTCTGGCCATTCCCCTGATCGCTGGACCCGGGTCAATTGCCACCATCATCCTGCTGGCTGGCCAGAACCCGGGCATTCAGGGTATTGCCGCCGCCTGTGCCGTGATGCTGGCAGTCATGATCGTGGTTTTCGTGTTCTTTCTGGCCGGAGGCGTGATCGCTCGCATTCTGGGCAAGACGGGGCTGAACGTGCTGACCCGGCTACTGGGCATGCTGCTGGCCGCGCTGTCGGTGCAGTTCATTCTGGATGGTCTCAAGGCCTTTGGTTTCGCTTCCTGAGCCCCCATATATGTGGCTAACCAACTGAGTACGGGTGACGGAATGGATGGCGAGAATATCGGGCGTTTGACCTATCTGGTGTTGCTGGCTGCTGCACTACTGATGTGGTTCATCACCCAAAACCGTCAATCACTGGGCAAGACGATGCAACAGGTCGCCGCCTGGGTGTTCATCTTTGTCGGCGTCATTGCCGTGATCGGGCTTTGGGATGACATCCGCTCGACCGTTGGCCCTTCGACTCAGCTGACTGTGACCGACCACCGAATTGAGGTGCCCCGGTCATATGACGGGCATTATTACCTGCCGATGCTGGTGAACGGCAAAGCGGTGACCTTTCTGGTCGATACCGGTGCCAGCAACATTGTCCTGAGCGACAAGGATGCCGCGCGCGCCGGGATCGATACTACGCAGCTGACCTATCTTGGGCGCGCTGCGACTGCGAATGGTATGGTACGCACGGCTCCGGTGCGTTTGGACAGCATCGCGCTCGGGCCGATCACGGACCGCAATGTGCAGGCCTCAATCACTGAGGGCGAACTGAACCAGTCGTTGCTGGGTATGGCGTATCTGCAGCGCTTCTCGAACGTCCAATTCGCTGATGGACGTCTGATATTGTCGCGCTGACGACATTCATCAATTGAGAACAAAATGAGAACATGCTAATCTGGTGGCATGTCTACCCAGCTTCTTGGCCGCAAACCCGCACGCACCCCGCCCGGGGTGGTTCTGCATCCACAGATCAACCTGCAACTGGCCCGTGTGCACGAGGCCTGCGGCCCCGCGCGCCGCAGCTTTGCCATGTGGCTGGCAGGGCGGACGCAAGGGCCGGTGATGTGGATTTGCCCCGAATGGGAGATCGGGCAATTGCACCCCGAAGGTATGCTGCCCTTTGCCGATCCCTCGCGCTTTCTGCTGGTTCGTCCGTCGAAGGCCGAAGACCTGCTCTGGTGCATGGAGGAGGCCCTGCGCAGCGGCGCAGCCCCGCTTGTCATCGGCGATCTGCCCGGCCCGCCGGGGCTGACCCCGGTCCGGCGCCTGCATCTGGCCGCAGAACAGGGCGGCGCGGCGGGGCAAGCTCCGCTGGGAGTGTTGTTGACCCCCGATGATGGAGGTGCGCAAGGGATCGAGACGCGCTGGCATATGGCCCCTACCTATTGCGATGCAGGCCAAGGCTGGACCCTGACCCGCCGCCGCGCCCGTTCGCAACCGCCTGCCAGTTGGATCGTCACGCAGACCACCGATCAGACCACGATACATCTGCAACGGACCGAGACCAAAGACACGACTGAGTGACAGCCGACCAGTCACGCAACTTGTGACTGGTCAAAACCGCAGTCGCGCCCTAGCGTTCCGGGATGACCCACGCGATCCATGATAGCCGCTATTCCTGGCTGCGCCTGCTGATCACTCTGGCCATTGCCACAGTGGTCAATGTGGGCATGTGGGCCGTCATCGTGGTAATGCCCGCCATCGAGGCACAATTTAGTGCCGGACGGGCCGAGGCGTCGTTGCCTTATGTCCTGACCATGATCGGCTTTGCGCTCGGCAATATGTGGCTGGGCCAGTTGGTGGATCGGCTAGGCGTGACCAAAGCCCTGATTGGCGCGGCAGCTCTGAGTGCCATCAGCTATCTACTCGCCACGCTGGCCCCGAACATGATGCTGCTGTCGCTGGCGCATCTGTTGTTGGGGCTGGGTACAGCGGTTGGGTTTGGGCCACTGATCGCCGATATCTCTCACTGGTTCATGCGGCGGCGCGGGATCGCCGTGGCTCTGGTCGCCAGCGGAAACTATTTGTCGGGTGCTATCTGGCCCACGCTGCTTTCGGGCATTCTGGAGCGCGAGGGCTGGCAAGAGGTCTATCTGGCCCTCGCCCTGATCACTCTGGCCACCGTGATCCCTCTGTCCCTTTTGCTGCGCCGCCCCCTGCCCGTCGATGCACACAGCACCGCCGCTGCCGCGGCCCAGTTCCGAGCGCAGAGCGTGGGCCTGTCGCCGCGCGCGCTGCAATACATCCTCGGGCTTGCCGGGATCGGCTGTTGCGTGGCGATGTCGATGCCACAGGTTCACATCGTCTCGTATTGCGTGGGGCTGGGCTATGGTCCGGCGGTCGGGGCCGAGATGCTGTCACTGATGCTGCTAGGCGGCGTGGTGAGCCGGGTAATCTCGGGCCTTGTGGCCGACAAGCTGGGTGGGTTGACCACCTTGCTGATCGGCTCGGTCCTGCAATGCATAGCGCTGTTTCTGTTTCTTCCCTATGACGGGATGGTCTCGCTTTATGTCATCAGCATGCTCTTTGGTCTTGCGCAGGGGGGCATCGTTCCCAGCTATGCGCTGGTGGTGCGTGAGTACATGCCCCCGCAAGAAGCGGGCGCTCGAGTCGGGTTTGTCATGATGATGACCATCATGGGCATGGCACTTGGCGGCTGGATGTCGGGATGGATTTACGACGTAACCGGAAATTATCAATTGGCCTTTATCAACGGCATCCTCTGGAACGGCCTGAACATCGCCATCCTGCTAACATTGATGAAGCGGTCACGCCCCCGAGGACGAGAGGTCATGGCATGACATATCTGACTCGACGCACCCTGATCGCGGGCCTGTTTGCCCTGCCCCTTGCAAGCACCGCGCAAACGGCTTTGATTCCTTATGTTCTTGCACCCAAGGGGACCTCGGTCGGTTTCACCTTCGATCTTTCGGGCGTGGCGCAATCAGGGACAATGCCGATCCGGTCCGCCGATATTCAGATCGACACCAAACGCCTTCAGAACAGCCGGGTCGATGTGGTGCTGGACGTGGCGGACGCGCGCACCAAATTGCCCTTTGCCCGCGGTCCGATGCTGGGCCAAAGCGTGCTGGACGCAAAAAGCCACCCAACGATCCGCTTCACCTCGACCAAGATACAACTCGGCCCCACTGGTCGCATTTCTGAGGGCGCAACTGTCACCGGTGACCTCACCGTACGCGGGGTAACACGACCCGTAACGCTGATGGCCAACCTCTACCGGATGCCAGGAAGTGCCGTTGACGATCTGGATGTCTTGTCCATACGGCTGGTCGGTGCGCTGAACCGGCATGAATTCGGTGCCTCAGGCTATCCGGATCTGGTGCAGGAGACTGTCGGATTGAATATCCATGCTGAGATTCTGCGGGAGAGCTGAGTTAGAAAAGCAGAAAAACGACCTGCTAAAGTCGAATAGTTGCGCGAAAAATCTGAGCGTGACGCCAAGTTGATCCCATCATGCGCACGATCATTTCCTTTGCCGCCCTGTTTCTTTCAGTCATTCTGCTGCAGCTTTCGACCGGCGGCGTTGGCCCGCTGGACGCGATCTCGGGCCTGACGCTGAACTTCTCTACGGAACAGATCGGCCTTTTGGGTTCGGCGCATTTCCTGGGCTTCTTCATCGGTTGCTGGTGGGCCCCGCGCCTGATGGGCAGCGTCGGCCACTCCCGTGCATTTGCCGTCTGCACGGCCTTGGGTGCGATGGGTCTTCTGGGGCATACCCTGACGGAAGACCCGCGCATCTGGGCCATCCTGAGGATCGCCTCGGGCACCTGCGTCGCAGGATGCTACACGGTGATTGAAGCCTGGCTGAACGCCAAGGTCACAAACGACTCGCGCGGTCGCGTCATGGGCAGCTACCGCATCGCGGACCTTGGTGCGTCGCTCTGCGCGCAGTTGATCATCGCGGTTCTGCCACCCGCGTCATATGTCTCGTACAATCTGCTGGCGATCTTGTGCTGCGCCTCGCTTTTGCCTCTGGCGCTAACACGTGCCAGCCAACCCCAAACGCCTGAGGCACCACGACTGCGCCCTCGGATGGCATGGCAGAACTCACCGCTGGCCGTCGCCGGAGTGATCGTCTCGGCGCTCAGCTCGGCCTCGTTCCGGATGGTTGGTCCGGTCTACGGGCAGGAGGTTGGGTTGGGCGTGGATCAGATCGCATTCTTCCTCGCCTCATTCGTTCTGGGTGGGGCGCTGGCGCAATATCCGCTGGGATGGCTCGCCGACAAATACGATCGTCGATGGGTATTGATCTGGCTATCGGCTGCGGCTGTACTGAGTTGCGGCATCACCATGGCTGCAAGCGGGGCTGGAACGCTGGGCGTAATGCTGGCCGCCGGGTTCTTTGGCCTGACTACCTTTCCGATCTTCTCGGTCTCTTCAGCCCACGCCAATGATTTCGCCACCACCGAACAACGCGTTGAGCTGTCTGCGGCGCTGATGTTCTGGTATGCGCTCGGTGCCATCGCCTCGCCCTATGTTTCTTCGACGCTGATTCAACAGTTCGGGCCAGGCGCATTGTTTGCTTTTGTGGCCGTGGGTCATCTGGGGCTCATCATGTTCGGGCTGGCCCGGATGCGGTCGCGCCCAACACCGGACGAGCGAACGAACTACGTTTATGCCCCACGCACATCCTTCACCATCGGACGCCTTCTGAAACGGTCGCGGGAGGAATAGAAACCCTATTCAGATGGTTCGGATGGTGGAGACGACTGGATCATTTCATCCAAAATAGCCCCGGCTTCATACCCAAGCAAATCGACTTCCATCCGCCTTGGATCACCGAACGCCCAGGCCCCCACATGTCGCTGCATGCGCTCATACCCGACATAATCGGCCATAGCTTTGTTTCCGTGCGCGTTCTCAGCAAACATAACCTGTCCGGCGGCAACTTTCTGGGGCATCACCCGTTCCAGATACAGCTCAACAACATTAACCCCGGTCACGTTCGAGCCGCCGTGATGTACGACATAAATCTTGTCCCAATCATCCTGACTGAGTGCCGCGCGGGCATCTGAGACGGCCTTGTGCAATGCGGTCAACTCAACACGCGCAGCCTCCCGCATATTGGCCGCCCAAATCGGTCGCATGTCATTTATCGCCTTTGATACATCCTGAGGGGTCAGCGTTCCGCGGTCGACCGATCCACGGACGAATGTACGGGCTGTTTCCAGCAATTGCCGTTGTTTCGCGATCGCGTCCTTTGAAAGATCAAGCTGATCAATTGACGCCAGCAACGTATCTATTGCTTGCGCGATCCCCTCAAAATCTTCCTTCCAACGCGCATCTCCAGCCTCATCCTCAGGCCATGGGGTGACTGCACCTATGATCCCCAACAGAACGTGTGAAGTGGATTTGAAGATCAGATAGTCTGAATCGTTGCGCGGATAAGAAATCTCGCCATCCTCGGTCATGACGGTTACGTCGCGGGCAATGACCATGACTGGCCGGGTTTGAGCCGTCAGTACAGCCTGACCCCGTTTGAAAATCGAAAGCATCGCCTTGTCGAAGGTATCGATGGCGGTCAGGGCATCGCTTTGTTCTGCCGATAGGCTGGTCGGCGATAGAAGTGTGGTCATGAAAATGACGGCTACGCGAATACACCGCGTCAAATACGAGTGATGCATAAATTCCCCCGTAAAATCACTTGCAGGACCATCATACACAGATCAGGGATTTCGCGAAGGTGGCGTTTGTATGGGTTTCTGAAGCTTCAACGCTGAAACCGGGCTTTTGCTAATCCCTCACATACTGTAGACGGGCGCGCAGTTAGTTACGTGGAAACGCAAAATGGCTCGGATTCTCATCACCTCGGCGATCCCCTATATCAACGGGATCAAGCACCTCGGCAACCTGATCGGCTCGCAATTGCCTGCCGATCTTTATGCACGTTATCAGCGTGGCCGGGGGAATGAGGTCATGTTCCTGTGCGCCACGGATGAACACGGCACCCCGGCCGAGCTGGCAGCGGCCAAAGCAGGTAAGCCGGTAGCCGAGTATTGCGCCGAGATGTATGGCGTTCAGGCCGACATCGCCAATCGCTTTGGCCTGAGCTTCGATCACTTTGGCCGCTCGTCCAGCGAGCAGAACAAAGTGTTGACCCAGCATTTCGCAGGCAAGCTGGATGAGGCCGGACTGATCCGCGAGGTCAGTGAAAAGCAGGTCTATTCCAACGCAGATAAACGCTTTTTGCCTGACCGTTATATTGAGGGCACCTGCCCCAATTGCGGCTATGGCCGCGCGCGAGGCGATCAGTGCGAGAATTGCACCAAGCAGCTGGACCCGACAGATCTGATCGAGCCGCGTTCGGCCATCTCGGGCTCGACTGATTTGGAGGTGCGCGAGACAAAGCACCTGTACCTGCGTCAATCCGCGATGAAAGACCAGCTGGACGCATGGATCGATTCCAAAACCGACTGGCCGATCCTGACGACCTCGATTGCCAAGAAGTGGCTGCATGACGGAGACGGCCTGCAAGACCGCGGCATCACCCGCGATCTGGATTGGGGCGTGCCGGTCAAGAAAGGTGATCAGGACTGGCCCGGAATGGAGGGCAAAGTCTTCTATGTCTGGTTCGACGCACCCATCGAATATATCGCTTGCGCCAAGGAATGGGCAGACGCGAGCGGCAAGCCGGACGCCGAGTGGGAGCGTTGGTGGCGCACCGACAAGGGTGCCGATGATGTGCGTTACGTGCAATTCATGGGCAAGGACAACGTCCCATTCCACACGCTCAGCTTCCCGGCAACCATTCTGGGTTCGGGCGAGCCGTGGAAGATGGTCGACCACCTGAAATCGTTCAACTATCTGAACTATGATGGGGGTCAGTTCTCGACCAGCCAGGGGCGCGGTGTGTTCATGGACCAGGCGCTGGCCATCTTGCCCGCTGATTACTGGCGCTGGTGGCTGCTCAGCCACGCGCCCGAGAGCAGCGACAGTGAGTTCACATGGGAGAACTTCCAGCAATCGGTGAACAAAGACCTTGCCGACGTGCTGGGCAACTTTGTCAGCCGGATCACCAAGTTCTGCCGCTCGAAATTCGGCGAAGCCGTACCCGAAGGCGGTGCGTTTGGCGAGCGTGAGAAGGCTTTGGTCGCTGAATTGACCAAACGCGTGCGGGCATACGAAGGCTTTATGGAGGCGATGGAAGTTCGCAAATCCGCTCAGGAATTGCGGGCCATCTGGGTTGCGGGCAATGAATATCTGCAATCTGCAGCACCGTGGTCGACCTTCAAGGAAGATCCGGAACAGGCCGCCGCGCAGGTGCGGCTGGGTCTGAACCTGATCCGGCTTTACGCCGTGCTCAGCGCGCCCTTCATTCCCGACACATCTGCACGGATGCTGAGCGCGATGAACACGCTCGACACCAGCTGGCCTGATGATGTGGAGGCCGCACTGTCCGCCCTGCCCGCTGGTCACGAGTTCACCGTACCTGATGTGCTATTTGCCAAGATTGCGGACGAACAACGCGAAGAATGGCAGGAAAAGTTCGCCGGAGTGCGAGACTAATCTAACCTAACTCACCTTTCTTAGACCGGGGGCTTGTATTGGCCTCCGGTCTTTTCGTTTTGAGGTTCTACGTCTTGCGGGCCATGTCGCACGGCTGAGCTTCCGCACCTAACCCTGCCGTCCGGCAGAAAAATTTCCGCAGCTTGATGCGACGCTCGCTTCGTCAACACGCTTGAGAAATTATGTCAAAGCGGCCATCCTGACCAATATGTGTTCGACTCGTCGCAGCAACCGTTCTGCTGCGGCGCGCTTTCTGTAATCTTGACGAGGCATTCATCATGTCCCCTGAATTTGCACCTACGCCCCTTCACCGCCGCGGATCGGCCAGAGCTTTGAGCGCAACCCTCGCTCTGTTGTTCGGTTTCGGGCTCGCGCAGAGTGCGACTGCGCAGGACCAAAGTGATGCACCTGCCCCCAAGGTCTCGATCGCGGCAGCCTATACGCAAGAGATCACGGATGAGGCGACCTTCATCGGGCGCGCAGAAGCCATTAACAAAGTCGATATCGTCGCGCGTGTCAGTGGGTTTCTGGAAAGCCAGGAAGTTGAGGACGGCGCGCTGGTGAATGAAGGCGAACTTCTCTTCAAGATCGAACCTGACCTTTACGAAGCCACGGTGCAATCGCGAAAGGCGGATCTCGACCGGGCTGAGGCCAATCTTGAACTGGCCAAAGTCGACCTGGCCCGTAAAGAAGAGCTTTATAAGCGCGAAGCAACACCCGAATCCGAACGCGATATTGCGCGAGCCAACGAATTGGTGGCCGAGGCTGAAGTCAAAGCTGCGAATGCCGCCATTCAACAGGCCGAGCTGGACCTGAGCTATACCGAAATCCATGCGCCCTTCACCGGTCGTCTTGGACGCGTTACGACAAGTGTCGGGGACGTGGTTGGCCCCAACAATCCGCCATTGGTCAACCTCGTCAGCGAAGCGCCGATCTATGTGAATTTCTCGCTGAACGAAAAACAGTTTACGACCGTTCTTCAACAAGTTGGCGAAAGCGCGGCATCTCTGGCAGAAAGCAACAAAAGCCCGAATGTCCACGTCACCCTGCCCAATGGCACCGAACTGGATGAAACTGGCGAGATCATCTTTGTCGACAACCGCATCGACCCTCTGACCGGGGCGATCACGGTGCGCGCTCAGTTCGATAATACCGACCGCCTGATCATCGACGGAGCGTTCCTGAACGTCCAGATCGAAGCACTCGAGCCCACGCTGCAGGTATTGATCCCGCAGGCCGCGCTACAACGCGACCAGCGCGGAGAGTTCGTTCTGGTGGTCAACGACAAACAGATGGTCGAGCAGCGCTATATCACCACCGGTGACACGGTGGACTCGGCCATTATCGTGTCGGACGGTCTGCGCGAAGGCGAAAGTGTGATCGTCGAGGGCCTGCAACGGGTACGCCCGGGCGTGGCCGTCGATGCGGTTGTCGCCTCTGAACAGCCGGGAGAATAATCGATGTTCTCTGCTCTGTTCATCAGCCGGCCCAAGCTGGCGCTTGTCATTTCGCTGGTTCTGACCATTCTGGGAGGGATCGGCTATCTGGTTCTGCCGGTGGCACAGTTCCCGGACATCACGCCTCCGGTCGTGAGCGTAACCGCCAACTATACCGGCGCAAACGCCGAAACCGTGGAAAACACTGTGGCCGCCCCGATCGAGGCGCAGGTCAACGGTGTGGACGACATGATCTACATGACGTCGACCTCGTCGGATAACGGATCATACTCGCTGAACGTTACGTTTGAAGTGGGAACCGATCCTGACATCGCATCGGTAAACGTGCAGAACCGCGTGGCGCAGGCGATGGCATCCTTGCCATCCGAGGTGACCTCATCGGGCGTGGTGACGCAAAAAGCGTCGACAAACATGCTGCTGCTGATCACGCTGACCTCGCCCAACGGCACGTATGACAGCGTATTTCTGTCGAACTATGCCTCGATCAACCTGAAAGACGCGCTGGCGCGGGTTCAGGGTGTTGGTAAGGCGGACGTTCTGACCAATCTTGAATACGCCATGCGCATCTGGATGGACCCGGACAAGATGGCGGCGCTGTCGATCACTCCGGGTGACGTGATCAGCGCTATCCGCGAACAGAATATCGAGGTATCTGCTGGTTCAATCGGTTCGCCACCTGTACCCGAAGGTCAGACCTTTCAATACACGATCAAGACCAAGGGTCGCCTGACCTCGGCGGATGAATTTGGTGACATCGTGATCCGGACAGGAGATGCGGGCGCGATTGTGCGTGTGAAAGATATCGCACGCACCGAGCTCGGCGCACAGTTCTATTCGGCTTCGGGCTACTTCCAAAGCGTTCCCGCAACGGTAATCGGCATCTATCAAGCGCCCGGGGCCAACGCGCTGGCGGTGTCTGAACGTGTCGAGGCTGAGCTTGAACGCCTCTCGCGCTCTTTCCCAACCGATGTGGAATATTCAGTCCCGTTCAATACAACCGACTTTGTCGAGCAATCGCTGAATGACGTGGTTTCGACGCTCATCCTGACTTTCATTCTGGTGATCACGGTTGTGTTCATCTTCCTTGGCAGTTGGCGCGCAACGATCATTCCGGCGGTGGCGATCCCCGTATCGTTGATCGGGACATTCGCGTTCCTGCTGGCCTTTGGCATGTCGCTGAACACGATCTCACTGTTCGCGCTGGTGCTGGCAATCGGGATCGTGGTGGATGACGCCATCGTTGTGGTGGAAAACGTCGAGCGTATCATCGCGGAAGAGGGCCTACCCCCGGCGGAGGCCACGCGCAAAGCCATGGGCCAGATTACCGGTCCGGTGATTGCAACCACGCTGGTTCTGCTTGCGGTGTTTGTACCGGTGACCTTCATGCCCGGCATCTCAGGGCGGCTTTATTCGCAATTCGCGGTCACGATCTCGACCGCCGTTGTAATCTCATCGATCAACGCCCTGACGTTGTCCCCGGCACTGTGTGGACTGGTCCTGAAGGCGCGCTCGGGTCCCCCCAAGGGGCTGCTGGCCGTGTTCGAAGGGTTCATTGGTACAATGCGTAACGGCTATACCGCGATCGTGCGCAAGCTACTGATCTTGCCGGTGATCTCATTAGGCATCATCGCGGCCTTCGCGGCTGGTACAGGGTCCATCATGGGCGCCACCTCGAAAGGCTTCATTCCGCTTGAGGATAACGGTTATCTGTTCGTCGATGTCCAGCTGCCCGACGCGGCAACGTTGGAACGGACCGAAACCGTCTCGGCGCGTTTGGACGCGCAGATTCAGGAGATCCCAGGTGTTTCAAGCACCGTTCTGGTGAACGGGTTCTCATTGCTGAACGGCACCACGACGAACGGGGCGGCCATTTTCGTCAACCTCACCAACTGGGAGGAACGACAGGAACCCGATCTCAGTGCCGACGCTATTCTGGGCAAGGTGCTGGCGATTGCAAACCAAGAATCAGCAGCCTCAATCGTGGCTTTCAACCCACCCCCAATTCAGGGCCTCGGTATGTCCGCCGGTGTTGAAATGGAGGTACAGCAAACCGGGGGCGGCTCGCCTCAGGATCTTGCATCGGCAGTTGGGTCTTACGTTTATGCAGCCAACCAACGACCCGAGATTGCGCAGGCTTACACCACCTTCCGCGCGAACGTACCGCAGCTGTTCGTTGATTTGGATCGGGAGAAGGCCAAAACCCTGCAGGTCTCGGTGGCTGAGATATTCCAGACCATGCAAGCGCAGCTTGGCTCGTATTACGTGAACGACTTCAACCTGTTTGGTAGAGTCTATCGCGTGATGATCCAGGCCGAAGGCTCGTACCGGAACAAGGTCGAAGATATTTCAAACCTCTACGTGCGTTCCACCAAGGGTGAGATGGTACCACTCGGCACGCTTATCGATGTCGAGAATGTGCTGGGACCGGTTCTGCTGAAACGGCACAACCTGTTCCGCTCGGCCACAGTGACAGCAGTTCCGGCACCCGGTCTTTCGACGGGTGACGCAATCAATGTCATGACCGAGGAATCGGCGAACGCCCTGCCCTCCGGCTATGCCTTTGAATGGACCGGCACGGCGCAACAACAGTTGGCCTCTGGCAACCTCGTCGTTGTGATCCTCGGGTTGGCGATCTTGTTCGGATACCTGTTCCTTGTAGGCCAATACGAAAGTTGGACCATGCCTGTATCGATCCTGATGTCGGTAACGGTGGCCCTGTTCGGCGCGGTCGCGGCAGTCGCGATCGTGGGCAGTGACATCAACCTTTACACGCAGATCGGGATGATCATGCTGGTTGGTCTAGCTTCAAAGAACGGGATTCTGATCGTCGAATTCGCGATGGAGCAAAGAGCCAAGGGCTTGTCGATCAAAGAAGCGGCTACAGAAGCGGCCCATCAGCGTTTCCGCGCTGTTATGATGACAGCTCTGTCCTTCCTGCTGGGCGTTGTGCCGCTGCTGGCCGCGAACGGTGCTGGCGCGGCAAGCCAGAAGGCCATCGGGGTTGCGGTGTTTGGAGGGATGCTGGCAGCAACGCTGTTCGGGGTAATCCTTGTTCCCGTCCTATATGCTGTAATGCAGGGCCTGCGGGAATGGATCAAAGGCAGCAAGAATGATCCCGGACCCGAAGAAGAAGCCGCATGATCGGATAAACAAAAGACGCCCCGCAAATCTACGGGGCGTTTTTCATTTCAGCGATCAGCCATCCAGCTCTCGATCCGTGTGACCTGTTGAGGTGTCAACCGTAAACCCAGCTTATTACGCCGCCAGATCACATCCGTTGCGGTGCGCGCATATTCCTTGTCGATCAACCAATTCAACTCAGCCTCGGTCAGCGTCGCCCCGAAATCCTCACCCAGATCAGACTGATCCTGTGCCGCGCCCAAAACCGCGCGCGCCTCGGTGCCGTAGGCCCGTACCAACCGTCGGGCCCAGACGTCTGTCAGAAAGGGATAATCTGCCATCAGGCTTTGGATCAAGGCATCGACACCATCGACCGGGAAATCCCCCCCCGGCAATGCCACACCCGCTGTCCAGGGGCCCGACACGCCTGAGAGATGTTCGGCCACTTTCTCAAGCGCGCTTTCCGCCAGACGACGGTATGTTGTGATCTTCCCGCCGAAGACATTCAGCACCGGCGCCCCGCCCTCGGCATCGACTTTCAACGTATAATCCCGTGTCGCAGCCGTCGCGCTGCTGGCCCCGTCATCGTATAAAGGCCGAACGCCCGAATAGGTCCAAACGACATCTGCGCGAGTCACCGGTTTCTTGAAGTATTTCGAGGCAAAGTCGCAAAGATACTCCTGCTCTGCCTCGGTACAGACCGGAGGTTCAGAAGGATCGGAATGATCCTGGTCCGTGGTCCCGATCAGGGTGAAATCCTGCTCATAAGGGATGGCAAAGATGATCCGTCCGTCCTCGCCCTGAAAGAAATAGCATTTGTCGTGGTCATAGAGCTTCGGTGTCACGATATGACTGCCACGCACCAACCGAACCCCCTCGCGTGAGTTCATGCGGATCTTGGTCTGGATGATATCGCCCACCCAAGGTCCACCGGCGTTGATCAGCATCCGCGCATGGACGGTTCTGGTCTTGTCACTGTCGCGGTCGCGCAGGGTAATCTGCCAGAGATCGTCAACACGTTCTGCCGAGACGACCTCGGTCCGCACCATGATCTGCGCGCCGCGCGCCTCGGCGTCGCGGGCGTTCACGACCACCAGACGAGAATCCTCGACCCAGCAATCGGAATATTCATAGGCCGTTTCAAACTTGTCCTGCAGTGGCCCGCCTTCGGGTTCGTTCCGCAGCTGCAGAGATCGCGTTCCGGGCAGGATTTTCCGCCCCCCAAGATTGTCATACAGAAACAGACCCAACCGGATCAGCCAGGCCGGGCGTCGGCCCCGCATCCACGGCATCACCGTACTCAGCAGTTTTGAGGTCGGTGTTTCCGTATCGAACCGCATATCGGCGTGATAGGGCAGCACAAAGCGCATCGGCCACGAGATATGCGGCATGGCGCGCAACAAAGTTTCGCGTTCGATCAACGCCTCGCGGACCAGACGGAATTCAAAGAACTCCAGATACCTGAGCCCCCCATGGAACAGCTTGGTCGAGGCCGAAGAGGTGGCCGAGGCCAGGTCGTTCATCTCGGCCAGAGCCACCGACAGCCCCCGCCCCGCTGCATCGCGCGCGATGCCGCAACCGTTGATGCCACCACCGATAATGAACAGGTCGGTTACCTGAGTGTTGTCCGATGACATTTCTATGCGATTCCCCAATCCAGCAGCTTTGAGCGCATTAACCCGATACATATTCGCTTCGTCAAGTTTTGCTTTCGCTTTTTATCGCTTTCAATCCAATTATGGCAATTACTGCATTCAGAACTTGCCACACTCAGGAAAAAGAGCAAAAACGAAGGCAAGAGCAATACCGGAGATCATCCATGTCCTTGTCCTTTCGCCAATCGGACATTCTTGAAATAGCCAAGGAAGAAGGCCGCGTTACCGTCGAAGGGCTCGCCGATCGTTTTCAGGTCACTGTTCAAACAATTCGGCGCGATCTGTCCGATCTGTCCGAGGCCGGATTGGTCGATCGGGTACATGGCGGAGCTGTGCTGCGTTCGGGCGTTTCGAATATCGGTTATGAAGACCGTCGCGCCCTGAACCAAGAGGTTAAGGCCCGCATCGCAGAACGTTGCGCCGCCGATATCCCGGATGGCAGTTCGGTCTTTCTCAATATCGGAACCTCGACCGAGGCCGTCGCTCGGCAATTGCGGCAGCACAAGAACCTGATGGTTGTTACCAACAATATGAATGTCGCCACCATTCTGGCCGAGAACCCGGATTGCGAGATCGTTGTTGCGGGCGGCGTACTGCGCCGATCGGACAGTGGCCTTGTGGGGAATCTCGCCGTGTCGACCATTCGTCAGTTCAAATTTGATCACGCGATTATCGGTTGCTCAGCGCTCGATACCGATGGCGATCTGATGGATTTTGACCTGCAAGAGGTGCTGGTCAGCCAGACCATCATCGCCCAAGCGCGACAAATCAGTCTGGTGGCGGATCACTCCAAGTTCAGCCGAACGGCCCCGGCCCGCATCGCCTCGTTGGCGAATGTAGATACCATCTATACCGACGCCCCCCTGCCCGGAGATCTGTCGATAAAATGCGCCGAATGGCAAACGCAGATCATACAATGCGATAGCAATCCGTAGACGATCACTTTGTCCAGAACACCCATAAACTGATTGACGAAGCGAAGCGCACAACTGAGGATGCAGTAACCTTCCCGACAGGAGGCGCGAGCATGGGACTTTTGGGGCAGCCGCTGGGCTTCTACGACTACCTTACGTTTTTAGCATTGATCCTGCTGCTGGCCGCGGTGATGGCTCTGTTCCTGTTCATCATGGGCCTGCCCGGCCGTATCGCGATCAAGCGAAACCATCCGCATGCCGAAGCGGTCAAGATGATGGGATGGATGGGGTTCCTGGCCATCGTTCCATGGGTCCACGCATTCATCTGGGCCTTCCATGACGGCGTGACCGTGGATGTACGTCGCGGACCGGACGAGGAGCGCAAAGCCATCCGGGATGAGATCAAGCGACTGGGCGGCACAGTGAAACCGGAATATCAGGACCGGCTTGACGAAGACGATACGCAGAAAAGCTAAGACCAAAGGAAACTATAAAATATGTTCGTCGCCCTTGGCATTACGCTTTTCTATCTCATTTTCGTCTGGTTCATTTTCTTCAAGGCGAAGTGGCTGAAGTTCAACATCATGTGGGGCATCGTGTCCTTCTGGGTTGGCGCGCATCTGCTTTTGATCTTCCTGGTCGCGCTGCGGTTCTTTCAGCCCTTTTCGATCGACAGCCACGTCGTGCGCTCAACCATCCAGATTGTCCCGCGCCTGACTCAGCCAACCATCCTGACCGAAGTTCTGGTCGAACCGAATACGTGGGTCACGAAGGGCGAGCCACTTTATCGCTTTGATGACACCGTGTTTTCGCTGGCCGTCGACAAGGCGAATGCGCAACTGGTGGCCGCGCAGCAAAACGCTCTGATCCTTGAACAGGACGTTATAGCCGCAACCGAAGCCGTTGAACGCGCCAATGCGCAGCTGGCCTATGCCCTGACCGAGCAGGCCCGGTACGAAAACCTTGTCCCTGCGGGAGGTGCGCGGCAAGACGAACTGGATCGCTGGAATGAGCAAGTGGCTGAAGATCAGGCCAAGGTCAAAGAGGCCGAGGCAAATCTGGAAAAGGCCAACCTGGCAGAGGCCTCGCAGATCGATGGTGTGAATACAGGGATTATCGAGGCGCAGTCACAATTGGCCGAGGCCGAGTATTTCCTTGAAAATACAACTATCTACGCGCCTGAAAACGGCATGATCGTCTCACAGCAGGCGCGCCCGGGTATGGTGGTCGGTGAGATACGGCTTGGCGCGATTGCCAGTTTCGTGACCGAAGACAGCCCCTATATCCTCGCCACTTTCCGACAGCAGAACCTGAAATTCGTCGAAGTCGGACAGCCGGTCGAGGTCGCCCTGGACCTCTATCCCGGCGAAATCCTGACCGGCAAGGTCGAGGCTGTTTGGTGGGCTACGCGTCAGGGCCAATATCTGCCCTCGGGTCGCCTGCCCGGCTTTGAACTGCCAAAACTGCCTGGCCGCATCGCGGTACAGATTTCGGTCGACGTGCCCGAAGGCCATACTTTCCCAGCGGGTGGTCACGCCGCCGTGGCGATTTACACCGGCATGGGCAAAAGTTTCGAGTTCCTGAGGCGCATCAATATCCGCCTCTATTCCTTCGCCAACTTTATCCGACCTCTGGATATCTGAGGATGCGCGCCATGACACTCCGCCGGTTGTTAGGCACTGCCCTATGTGCTGCCACTCTCGCCGCTTGCACGCCGGTAGGCCCGGATTTCGTGCGCCCGAACTCGCCGGTCGTGAAACAGTGGATCGAGGTCAACAGCCCCAGCGCAGGTCAAAGCGGCCTGACCTCACGCAGCGCGCCTGTGGTGCGGTGGTGGGAGACGTTCAATGACCCCACGCTGAACAAACTGATCGCCGAGGCCTATGCCCAGAACCTGACCTTGCAGGTCGCAGGTGCCCGTGTGCTTCAGGCCCGCGCACAGCTTGGCATCGCGTTCGGAGAGCTCTACCCCCAATCGCAAGCGATCGGAGGATCACTGCAGCGACGCCAGATCAGCGACAACCTCGGTCCGGTTTCGGATATTCGGCGGATCATCCCTTTGGATACCGAATTCTCAACCTCGCAAGTCGGGTTTGATGCGCAGTGGGAGTTGGATGTATGGGGCGCACAACGACGCGGCGTGCAAGCGGCACGGTCCAATCTCGCCCTGCAGGTGGCCAACTATGACGATGCGCTTGTAACGCTGACCGGCGACGTGGCCGCACTGTATATCAACGTCCGCTCCTTGCAGGAGGCTTTGGGCATTGCGCGCGAAAATATCCAGATCCAACAAGAATCCGCTGATCTGACCCAATTGCGCTTCAACAATGGCGTGACCACCGAGCTGGACGTACAGGAATCGACGGCGCTGCTGAACAACACCAAAGCGCTGGTGCCTCAGTTGGAGAGCGATCTGCAGCAAGCCAAGAACGCGCTGGCCGTATTGCTTGGCAAAACCCCGTCGCAAATGGCCGGCCTTCTGAGCGGCTCCGGTCGCATCCCGTCAGCGCGCTCAAACGTGGCCGTGGGCGTTCCGGCAGAGCTGCTGCGGCGGCGTCCGGATGTGCGCGCGGCGGAACTGGCCGCCGCGACGCAATCGGCTCAGGTTGGCATCGCGCTGGCCGACTTGTATCCGCAGTTCATACTGTCCGGCTCGATTGGACTACAGGCCTCGGGCGGGCGCGATTTGTTCAGCACCAACAGCACCACAGGTCTGGCCAATGCAGGCGTGGTCTGGAACGTATTGAACTATGGTCGCATCAAGAACAATGTCCGGGTACAGGACGCCGCCTATCAGGCGCTGATTGCGAATTATCAGAACACCGTCCTAACCGCATATTCCGAGGTCGAAAGCGCCATGGTCGCCTATGCGCAGGCACGCAAGCAAGTGGCGTTCTATGAACGCAGCGTCGAAGCGTCACGCCGGGCTGCCGATATTGCGGTCGATCAATACCGCGACGGTATCGCCAGCTATTCGCGCATCCTGAACACGCAAACCGCGCTTCTGCGCTCGCAAGCAAACCTGATTGAAGCCCGGCAAGAGGTCTCGTCAAATCTGGTCGCGATCTACAAAGGTCTAGGCGGAGGCTGGCAGATCCGGCAAAATCAGGAATTCCTACCCGAAACGGTACTGGCCGAAATGGCCTATCGCACCGATTGGGGTGATTTGTTGGAGAAAACACCGACCGGGGCCAGCCTGAACTGACCGCTATTTCGTCAGCCCGCGCAATCCGCCAGAGATCAGGATATTCACCTCGTAGAGGATGCGAGGCGCGGCCAACCCGCCGGGGCTGGCCAGATAGTTCGGGCTCCATTCCGGGTCGAACTTCTGCTTGAAGCTGCGCAGGCCTTCGAAGTGATAAAACTGCTCGCCGTGCTCATAGACAAACCCGCCGATGCGGTTCCACAGCGAGGCCAGTTGCCGGTTCTCGATCCCCGAAAACGGCGCCGCCCCCAGCGAGAACCAATGGAACCCCTGCTCTGCCCCCCAGGACATCATCTCGGCAAAGAGCGCATCCATGACAAAGCTCGGACTTTCGGGCTCATAGCGCATCAGGTCCAGCGACAGTTCAGACTTATGTCCTCCCTGAAACAGGTTCGCAAAGGCCATGATCTTACCGGTTTCGTCCCGCAAAACCGCGTGATCGAAATACGAGAGGTACTTTTCGTCAAAACCCCCTAACGCGAACCCCTTCTCTTCACCAGCCTTCCGGGCCAGCCAATCGTCCGAGATTTTGCGTAGCTCCGGCAGCACCGGGGCCAGTTCTTCTTTTGGAATGATCTCGAACACATAGCCTTCGCGTTCCGCCCGGTTCTTGGCCTGACGGAACCGTTTGCGGGATTTCCCGTCCAATGAGAAATCGGTCAGTGGCACGCGGGCCACTTCGCCGATCTTGAGGATTGACAGACCAAGGTCCAGAAACGTTGGCAGGTATTTGGTCGAGACACTGTAGAAGGCACATAGCTTACCTTCGCGATCTGCCATTTCGCGCAGCTGCCATATCAGCTGCTGTCCCGCCTTTTCATCGCCTACCGGTTCGCCCTTGGTGATCAACGCATTGCCGGTATCGGCATAGGCCAGAAAGGCGGCCTGATCTTCGGAGATCAGGAATTGCTTATCTCCGGTCAGCGAAATCTGAGACTCAGTGTCCTCGCTTTCCATCACCAACCGCTCGACCACCTCGGGGATTTCAGTACGGCTCGGGGCCGGTATTTCACGCCCGAATAGCGAGTTTATCGCGACCACTCCAAGGATCACCGCAACCACGAGGCTGGAGCGCAAGAAGCGCGAAGCATCACCGTTCCACGCGAACTCCCACCAGAGCGCGTTCTGGTATTCGACATGGGAATAGGCAAACAACCCAACCCAGAAGATCACCAACAACAGTGCCAGCACGCTGACCAGCCACGGGATGTTCAACCGAAAAATCGACGCGCCGCTGACCCGGTAGAAGGCGCCCCGGAACATCGCCAGCAGACCGATAGTGCCAAGCAAAGAAAGCGCCTCATGCGTGTCGAGCCCTTTGGTCAGCGAGGCGACAAATCCGGCCATCATCAACAGCATCGCGACGACCCATGCGCGATAGAGCTTTCGGAACAACCCGCGTGACACCAGCAACAGTAGGACACCCACGGCACTGCCCGCCAAATGCGAAGCCTCAACAAATGAGAGCGGCAGCACTTCGCGCAAAACGCCAAGGTTCTGCGAACTCGCGGGCAAGGCCCCCGAAACCAACAGGATGATCCCGGCGACCGCCGCTACTCCGGCAGCCACCATCGGCACAATCGGGCGAATGGCGCGATAGACCCATGTCGCCGCGCCTCCGATCCTGTGTCTTTGCGTCAACACCGAGGCCCCAGCGATGGACAGGCTTGCAATTCCGAACGGGCAGAATGTGTAGACGACCCGATACAGCAGCAGTGCGGCAATCACGTCCGAGCGCCCGGAAGCTCCCAACCCAGCGATCAGCGTCGCCTCAAACACGCCGATCCCACCCGGAGCGTGGCTGAGGATGCCGACTGCGATGGCGGCGATATAGATCGTGAAGAAATAGGGATAACCAACGCCCAGATCATCCGGCATCAGCACATACAGCGCCATGGAGGCACCAAACAAATCCCCCACCGCCGCAACCGTCAGCAGGCCAGCCAGTTTTCCGCCCGGCAGGTTGAAGCCAAAGCCGCCATATCCAATGCGCCGGCCACCCCGGGACAGCCAGGCGAACAACGCCGCAAGACCGGCTAGAAGACACAGGCCGATGACGGTTTCGGTGGTCTCTCCAATCGGCAGCACTTTCGAGATGCCGTCAGGATGAAAGGTCAGAAGAATTCCAAGAAGCAGGATCAGTCCCATCCAGAACGCCACCCATGAGGTTGCGATCACCCCGGCCACGCGCCCCAGATCCAGCCCAAGCGACGCATAAATGCGATACCGGATGGCAGTACCGGTGATGTAGGAAAAGCCCAGGCAGTTCGAAACCGCATAGCCGCTGGCCCCGGCCATCCCCGCGATGGGAAGCGGTACTTTGCCGCCAGCGATACTCTGCACCGCCAGGACATCGTAGAAAGACAGCGACAGAAAGCTAAATGCGGTCCAGCAGAGCGCGAAGAACATCACCTTCCACGACGTCGCCGCGATGTCGGTCTTAACGTCCGCCCATTTCACATGAGCTGAAAGATCGTGCAGAACAAACAACGCAATCAGCGTGATCATCACAGGCACAGCGACCCGGACCAGTGGCTTTTCGAGCAATCCGGTCACACGTTCGGCCAGCTTCTGGACCCGCGACTCGTCGATTGTCGCCTCTGAAGTCATTCTGCGTATCCCTGCCCTGCTGCCAGTTTCGGCCTCAGTTCAGAGCTTTACACAAATATCCAAGCCATCAAAGCATGTTGCGCTTGAATTCACGTCCGTCCTTTGCGTGTCGAAAGCAACAGGTTGGTCTCGGATCTTGTGATCCCCTCCATCCGTCGGATTTCGAACAGAACTTCATCAAACTCTACAAGCGTGTCAGTCCCGATCTCAACAATGAGATCCCAACTGCCATTCGTAGAATGGACAGCGCCCACCTCGCGCATTGCCGCAATCCGGGATCTGATCCGTTCGGTCCCACGACCCTCGATCTCGAGCATCATCAACCCGCGCACAGGGCTTTCTGAAACGCCCTGACGGGTCACAACCGTGAAGCCCACTATTTCGCCCGATTGCTTGAGGCGTTGCAGGCGGCTGCGAACGGTTGTCCGGGTCACGCCCAGCACCTCTGCCAGCTCCGACAATGAGGCCCGCGCATCCCGATGCAAGGCATTCAGCAAGCGGTTATCCAGTTCGTCCATCAACAATGCCCAAATCGAATTCCATCAATTCATTTTGACCATTTTGATCCCTTTTCTCAACCCATATCGCGTTTCTATACAGACATATGGACAAGAAAACTCTCATTCTGGCCGGGGCCCCAATGGATTCCGGCAAACGCCGCCAAGGCTGCCGCATGGGCCCCGACGCCTATCGCGTGGCCGGACTTGAACAGGCTTTGGCCGATCTGGGGCACACTGTTTCGGATATCGGCGACACGCAGCCGGATCATGTGGAAATGGCGGAACATCCGCACCTGTTTGCGCTGCCCGAATGTGTGGGCTGGACGCAGGCGCTGCATCGAACGGCGCAGAACGCAGCGCAACAAGGGCTGCCAATATTCATGGGTGGCGATCACGCGCTGTCGATGGGCACGGTTTCAGGCATGGCGGCGCACGCGCAGAGCATTGATCGCCCCCTGTTTGTGCTGTGGCTCGACGCACATAGCGACTTTCACACACCCGGCAGCACCGGCAGCGGCAATCTGCATGGCACCCCCGTGGCCTATGTCACCGGGCAACCGGGGTTTGAGGCTTTCGCGCCCCTCGCCGCCCCCATCCCTACAAATCGTGTTGGCATGATTGGCCTGCGCTCGGTCGATCCCGCTGAACGCGCAGCCCTTGAAAAAGATCACGCCATGCTGGCCGATATGCGCAGCATCGACGAACACGGTATCAAGGCACCGCTTCTGGCTTTCCTCGACAGAGTGCAGGCTGCGAACGGCATCCTGCATGTATCGCTGGACGTGGACTTTCTGGATCCCTCGATTGCACCCGCGGTCGGCACCACCGTCCCCGGCGGCGCGACCGAGCGCGAGGCGCATCTGGTGATGGAGCTGCTGCACGAAAGCGGCCTCGTCTGCTCGCTGGATCTGGTCGAACTGAACCCGTTTCTCGACGAGCGAGGCCGAACTGCGAAACTGATGGTTGATCTGGCTGCCTCGCTGATGGGGCGTCGTATCTTTGATCGCCCGACACGGAGTTTTTGATGATTTCCCTGCAATCGCCTTCCGCTGTTGTAATGGTGCGCCCTCATGCATTCGCTTCGAATCCTGAAACGCGAGACGACAATGCATTTCAAACGCTTGCAGACCAATCCGAAGCAGCAACATCAGCTGCCGCCCGAGATGAACATGACGAAGCGGTCGCCCAACTACGTGCCGCAGGTGTAAACGTCCATGTCTTTGACGATGACGGTGCGCTCAATACACCCGACAGTGTCTTTCCCAACAATTGGTTCTCGACACATCCAGGTGGTCATGTTGCTATCTATCCAATGTTCGTACCATCGCGCAGACGCGAGCGAAGGACCGATGTGATAGAAATGCTGAAGCAGGAGTACCGCGTTCAGGACGTTATTGATTATTCCGGTCTTGAACAGGATGACCTTGCTCTGGAAGGAACAGGAGCGATGGTCCTGGATCACGTTGGCCGCATCGCCTACACCGTCAAATCAAATCGCGCCGATCCTGTTTTGCTTGAAAGGTTCTGCACTCATTTCAACTATGAACCTATCGCTTTCGATGCGAAGGATGCCCAGGGGCGTGATGTTTACCACACCAACGTTCTTATGGGAATCGGTACGAACTATGCTCTGATCTGCCTAGACATGATCTGCGATCCGGAGCGCCGCGCGACCGTTCGGTCACGGTTAGAGGAATCCGGTCGAACGGTAATTGATCTGTCGCATGAGCAGATCGCGAACTTTGCCGGAAACGCGATTGAACTCAGCGGTCGGGATGGCCTGCTTTTGGCGTTGTCCAGTCGCGCCCAAAAGGCGCTCACATCCGCTCAAACTGCTATAATCGAAAAGAGTGCCGCTCTGTTGCCGCTCTCAGTTCCGACAATTGAAACAGCTGGTGGATCAGTGCGCTGCATGATCTCAGGCATCCATCTTTCTCGCCGATAGGAGTCTTTGATGCAACCCTCAGACAAGGCCCTTGTGCCATTCGTATCCGTCGACAACATGATGCGCCTGATCCACCACGTTGGGTTGGAACGGATGGTCACTCAGATCGCCGCGCAGATCGAGGCCGATTTCAAACGCTGGGAGAGCTTCGATAAAACGCCACGCATCCCGGCGCACTCGCCTCATGGCGTAATCGAACTAATGCCTACCTCGGACGGAGAGGCTTATGGGTTCAAATATGTCAACGGCCACCCCAAGAACACTTCTGAGGGTTTGCAGACCGTAACCGCCTTTGGCCTCCTGGCTGATGTCTATACCGGCTACCCGACGCTATTGACCGAAATGACCATGCTGACCGCCCTGCGTACGGCGGCCACCTCGGCCCTCGTGGGTAGCTATCTTGCCCCGAAATCCGCTAATGTCATGGCAATGATCGGAAACGGGGCGCAGTCCGAGTTTCAGTGTCTCGCGTTCAAGGCCATATGCGGGATCGACACAGTTCGTTTGTACGACACCGATCCGAACGCCACCGCGAAATGTGCCGCCAATCTGCAGGAAAAAGATCTGACAGTGATTTCCTGTAAAACGCCCGAAGACGCAATCGAAGGCGCCCAGATCATCACGACCTGCACCGCCGACAAGAAATACGCGACGATCCTGACTGACAACATGGTTGGCCCGGGCGTCCATATCAATGCAATCGGTGGCGACTGCCCCGGCAAAACCGAGCTGCATCGGGATATCCTTTTGCGTTCGGATATCTTTGTCGAATACCCCGAACAGACACGCATCGAAGGCGAAATCCAGGCTCTGGAAGCGGATCATCCGGTGACCGAAATGTGGGAAGTCATGACAGGTAAGGCAAAGGGGCGTACCGACGACCGCCAGATCACCCTGTTCGACAGCGTCGGCTTTGCGATCGAGGATTTCTCAGCCCTGCGCTATATCAAACGCGCGATCGAAGGAACTGACTTCTTCGAGCCGCTGGACATGCTGGCTGATCCCGACGACCCGCGAGATCTGTTTGGGATGCTGATGCGGGCGAAATAGCGCTTTGTCGGTGCAGCCACGGGCGAGCATGATCAATGGTGATGGGGGCTCTGCCCCCGCCGCCCTTTGGGCGCCTCCCCCGAGATATTTATAGCCAGATGAAGCAAGGATCCGCTCTCTGACCATCAAGCCAGAGAACTTCACTTAGCGCAGTCATCATCCCTGCCTGTACCACCCGACCATTTTTCGATGTGTTGGTTAAGGATCCGTTCTTCATCTGGCTATAAATATCTCGGAGCGCGAGGCAGAGCCTCGCAAAATCCTCTATCCCGCAAGAGATGGCAGGTAGAGAACGATACCCGGGAAAGCCACAAGCAATGCAATTGTCAGCGCATCTGCAATGAAGAACGGTGTCACGCCTTTGAAGACATCCTGAACGCTCAGGTCGGGGCGCACTCCGGCAACAACAAAGCAGTTCAGTCCGATGGGGGGCGTGATCAGACAAAACTCAGCCATTTTCACCACGAGGATGCCAAACCAAATCGCGCACATCGGGCCGGACATGCCGAAAGCGCTGTCGGCAGCACTGATGCTCTCGCCCCCGTTCAGAGCCATCACCGCCGGGTAGACAACGGGCAGCGTCAGCAGCAGCATTCCGATCGCATCCATGAACATACCCAATACCGCATAGGCCAGCAGGATGCAGATCAGGATCAGCATCGGTGACATCTCAAGCGAGGTGATCCAGTCCGAGAACGCACCCGGTAAGTCGGCAAAGCCCAGAAAACGGACATAGATCAAAACGCCCCAGATGATCGCAAAGATCATTGCCGTCAGCTTAGCCGTTTCCAACAACGCCGATTTGAACTCGGGCCAGCGCATGCCGTGGAACAGCGCAAAGCAGAAGACGATGAATGCGCCGATTGCCCCGCCCTCAGTTGGGGTGCCCCAGGCTTTCTCGCCAAACGGGTTGTAGACGAAGCATATGATGATCAGGATCACCGCGACGATGGGCAAGGCACCGGGCAAAGCGTTGAAACGCTCTTTCCAGCTAAAGCCGGTGACGGGTGGTCCGACCGATTTGAAAACAACTGCGATGCCGACGATCAGCAGGCCGTAGATAATGGCCGAAAACGCCCCCGGTATGAATCCGGCAAGCAGCAATTTGCCTACATCCTGTTCAACGATGATGGCGTAGATAACCAGGATCGCCGAGGGTGGGATCAGCGAGGCGAGCGTACCGCCTGCTGCAACAACGCCCGCCGCAAAGCGTTTGTTATAGCCGACCGACAGCATCTCGGGGATTGCGATGCGGGCAAACACCGCCGAGGTGGCGACCGATGCGCCTGAAACCGCCGCGAAGCCTGCCGTTGCGAAGATGGTTGAAACGGCCAGCCCGCCGGGCACCCAAGCGATCCAGCGCTTGGCGGCCTCGAACAATGCGCGTGTCAAACCGGCATAATAAGCCAGATAACCGATCAGGATGAAGGTTGGGATCAGGCTGAGCGTATGCGAGGCCACCTTTGAATGGGGCACCTGACCAGCAGTTTTGACGGCAACGGTAACTGCCTTGCCGAACCGATCAGGGTCGTAGCCGAATTTGGCCCAGAAAATCCAAATCAGGCCAATCAATCCTGCCAGTCCGGCAGCAAAGGCCACGCGCATTCCTGTGATTACGAGAACCAGCAGCAGCCCAGTGACCCACAGGCCGATATCGATCGTGTCCATGAGTCAGTTCTGCCTTTCGTACTGTTCGGCTTCGGCGGCCGCCTGAGCCGCTGCATCCTGTATGAGCGGAACAGCAACAGGGTGTTCAGCGCCAGTGATCAGCGCCCAGCCATAACCCCAGATCTGCAAAACCAACCGCAGGCATAGCACCGAGAACGCGACCGGAGCGAGCAATTTGGCCGGCCAGAGGGGAATACCGATATCGATCGAGCTGTCGCGGCTCCAAAGCGGAGCACCGAAGTCAAACGACCGGTCGAAATGGGACCAACTGCCCCAGACAAGCGCAAGCATCAAGAGCAGGATCAACAGGACCGAAGTCAGCTCGAACAACCAAAGAGCACGCCCCTTCAGCCGGGAAATCACGATGTCCATGCGGATATGCCCACCATCGCGCTGAACATAAGAGATGCCCAGAAAGGCAATCAGGGGCATGGCCTGCTCGATCCAATCGACATACCCCGGCAAGGGCGCATTCAAGGCATTACGGCCGCTGACCGAGATCACCGCCAGCACCATAAGGCTGAACACTGCCAATCCACTTATCAGTGCCAGAAAACGCTCTAACCTCAATAGTTTCTGGTCCAGACAGCTGATCAGACTGCCATCCTGCAGCACCGTGGCATGTCCTGCCATCTTTGCATTCCTTCGCTGTCGGGAATGGCCGGGCGCCAAGCGACGCCCGACCTGGGCGATCAGTTACCGCCGCGTTGCTGCTGCAAGGTGGCCTGCACAAGATCATATAGATCCTGTGCGGGAAGACCTTGCTCCGTCATGTCCGCGATCCACTTCTCGCGGATAGGGTCTGCGGCCTTGGCGCGGAATTCTTCGATCACGGCGTCCTCGATCATCACTTTCTGAACGCCCTTCTCTTCCAATACGCTATCCCACTGCTCCAGCAGCCCACCATAATTGGCCAGGTAATGCGCAATGGCTTCGTCGATGGAATTGTCCAGCGCTTCCCGATGCTCGGGGGGCAATGCGTCATAGGCGTCGATATTGACCACGACCGGACAGTTCACCGTGCCCGGGTTCAGGTTAGCAGTCCACCAGTCAGCCTCATTGATTGTACCGAAGGATAGATGCGCGTGCTGAGCGAAGGCCACGGTATCGACCACACCGGATTCCATTGCATTATAAGCTTCGGTCGCAGGGACAGAGGTAGGCACGCCGCCGACGGCCTCAAAGGCTTGACCCAAACCGCCTGTGGCACGCACGCGCATGCCATCGAAATCGGCCAGTTTATCACGCGCATCGCCGGTACCGACAAGGTTATACTGCGGCATGGGCGAGGTCAT
Source organism: Ruegeria sp. CF4 (assembly GCF_056537345.1). NCBI lineage: Bacteria > Pseudomonadati > Pseudomonadota > Alphaproteobacteria > Rhodobacterales > Roseobacteraceae > Ruegeria > Ruegeria sp. CF4. The sequence goes on from NZ_JBQFRJ010000001.1 coordinate 1,104,940, forward strand.
GATGATCCGCGCGTTCCACTGCGCCATCTCGTCTTTGACGGCGGGGTGGTCATAGACCGCGTGGCTGACTGCCACTTCTTCGTCCAGATTGTTCACACCCAGAAACGGCAGTTCCAAAACGGTGATCGCACGGTTCTTGTCGCGGTGATAGCCGGCACAGAACTGCGCCATCTCAAACGCGCCAATCTCGATCCCATCCAGATTCTCACGCGGCTTCGACAGGCCACCATAGCTGACATTGATAGTGAACTCACCGCCCGTTTTCTCGCTGACCAGTTCAGCCAGTTTCTCGACATGTTCAGTGAAAGCGCGACGCTTTCCCCAAACCGAGGCATTCCATTCAGTCGCTGCGGCTTCGGCAACAAACGCAAAGCTCAGCGCGGCGACAGCCGCACCGCTCAACATCTTGTTCATCGTATTTCCTCCCATTGGTGCACCCCCTGACGAGGCGCTTGAAAATGAAGCTAGCGCTAAGTCCCTGATGTGCCAACCCCTGCTGTCGGGCGCACATCGGCACTGATCTTCCCTGGGGGAAAGACAAAGTAGCGCAAACCATGCAGAAGCAGCATAAGAAAAAGTTACACGCTACTATTTGTTTTGCATAACTTTTTACACATCTTGTGAAATTTATTTACAAACTGGGAGGGATTTCAAAAATTTGTTTACAAACAAATCCAAGGATTACGGTAATTTATTTATTTCTTTTCTGCTCTCCGTATTATTCGAGTCGGGGAGGAACCGGATCGACATTGCCTGATCGGCGGCAGTATCAATCCAATGTAATCCAGTTCTAGAGGGAGGAGCCTCAACCATGACTACCGCTGCTCAGGCAGATGCCAAGACTTATCCGCCATCCGCAGAAACCGTCGCTCGTGCGCATGTGGACGCCGACAAATACGCAGACATGTATGCGGCTTCAATCAACTCCCCAGAGGCTTTCTGGGAGGAACAAGGCAAGCGTGTTGACTGGATCAAACCCTTCTCTCAGGTCAAAGACGTCAACTATGATTTTGGCTCGGTCAAGATCAACTGGTATGCTGACGGGACGCTGAACGTCTCGGCGAACTGTCTGGACCGCCATCTGGCCACACGTGGAGATCAGACCGCAATCATCTGGGAGCCGGATGATCCGCAGGACCCGGCCCAGCACATCACCTATGCCGAATTGCATCGCCGCACCTGCCGCATGGCCAACATTCTGGAATCGCTGGGTGTGCGCAAGGGTGACCGCGTTGTCATCTATCTTCCGATGATCCCCGAGGCCGCTTATGCCATGCTGGCGTGCGCGCGCATCGGCGCCATTCACTCGATCGTATTCGCAGGCTTCTCGCCTGACGCTTTGGCCGCACGGGTCAACGGTTGTGACGCAAAGGTCATCATCACCGCGGACGAGGCGCCGCGCGGTGGCCGCAAGACGCCTCTGAAGTCGAACGCTGACGCCGCCCTGCTGCACTGCAAAGACACAGTGAAGTGTCTGGTGGTCAAGCGCACCGGTGGTCAGACCACCTGGATCGACGGCCGCGACTATGACTACAACGAAATGGCACTGGAGGCTGATGACTACTGCGCCCCTGCCGAGATGAATGCCGAAGATCCGCTGTTCATCCTGTATACCTCGGGCTCGACTGGCCAGCCGAAAGGTGTTGTGCATTCGACCGGCGGTTATCTGGTCTATGCCTCACTGACGCATGAAGTCACTTTCGATTACCACGAAGGCGATGTCTACTGGTGTACAGCCGACGTCGGCTGGGTCACCGGCCACAGCTATATCGTCTATGGTCCTCTGGCCAATGGCGCGACCACGCTGATGTTCGAAGGCGTACCGACTTTTCCGGACGCGGGGCGTTTCTGGGAAGTTTGCGCCAAGCACAAAGTGAACCAGTTCTACACCGCTCCTACCGCAATCCGCGCTCTGATGGGGCAAGGCAACGAGTTTGTCGAAAAGCACGATCTGAGCGACTTGCGTCTGCTGGGCACCGTGGGTGAACCGATCAATCCCGAAGCTTGGAACTGGTACAATGACGTCGTCGGCAAGGGTAAGTGCCCCATCGTTGACACGTGGTGGCAGACCGAAACCGGCGGTCACATGATGACCCCCCTGCCCGGCGCACATGCGCTGAAGCCCGGCTCGGCCCAGAAACCGTTCTTCGGCGTTCAGCCAGTGGTTCTGGACCCGCAATCGGGTGTCGAGATCAACGGCAACGGCGTCGAAGGTGTTCTGTGCATCAAGGACAGCTGGCCCGGCCAGATGCGCACCGTGTGGGGTGACCATGAGCGGTTCGAGAAGACCTATTTCTCGGACTACAAAGGGTACTACTTCACCGGTGATGGCTGCCGTCGTGACGAAGATGGTGACTACTGGATTACCGGTCGTGTTGACGACGTGATCAACGTCTCGGGTCACCGCATGGGCACCGCCGAGGTGGAAAGCGCCCTGGTTGCACATGCCGCTGTGGCTGAGGCCGCTGTTGTGGGCTATCCACATGAAATCAAAGGACAAGGTATCTACTGCTATGTCACTTTGATGAATGATCGTGAGCCTTCGGATGATCTGCTGAAAGAGCTGCGCACCTGGGTGCGGACCGAGATCGGTCCAATTGCCTCGCCGGACGTGATCCAGTGGGCCCCTGGCCTACCCAAAACACGCTCGGGCAAGATCATGCGCCGTATCCTGCGCAAGATCGCCGAAAACGACTTCGGCTCGCTGGGTGACACCTCGACACTTGCGGATCCATCGGTCGTTGACGATCTGATCCAGAACCGCGCGAACAAGTGAGGGTATGATGGACGCTGCCACGACCACAACTCCCGCTGTACTGATCCTTCTCGGCCCTCCGGGCGCCGGGAAGGGCACGCAGGCTCGTATGCTCGAAGACAAGTTCGGGCTGGTTCAACTCAGCACTGGCGACCTGCTGCGTGAAGCGGTTGCCGCCGGTACTGAGGCTGGTCTTGCCGCCAAAGCCGTGATGGAGGCCGGCGATCTGGTGAGTGACGGGATCGTCATCGCCATCCTGCGCGACCGCATGGCTGAGCCGGACTGCACCAAGGGTGTCATTCTGGACGGATTCCCCCGTACCACGGTTCAGGCCGAAGCTTTGGACGGTTTGCTGGCTTCTGGCGATCAGAAGATCAACGCCGCCATCAGCCTCGAGGTTGCAGATGCCGAGATGGTGACACGGATTTCAGGCCGTTACACCTGCGCTGGATGTGGAGAAGGTTATCACGACACGTACAAACAGCCTGTCGAAGACGGCAAGTGCGACAAGTGCGGCCATACTGAGTTCAAGCGCCGCGCGGATGACAATGCCGAGACGGTAGCATCGCGTCTGGCGGCCTATCACGCGCAGACCGCGCCTTTGATTGACTACTACCAGAATCAGGGCGTGCTGAAAGGCATCGACGCCATGGGGCAGATCGACGACATCGCCCGTGACCTTCAGGGTCTTGTTGGCGACGTCATGAGTTAAGGGGAGGAGATAAGCCCGCAGGGCTTTGATCCTTACAACAGAATACTTCAATGGACCCGCCTTGGCGGACCGGAGAGGTTTTGCCTGACGTCACGGAGCGTTTGGCACATTCGAGAAGCGGCCCAACGCACTGGAGGAGTTGGGCAACGGGCCGCCAACGAGGAAGCGAAGGAGGAACCCGCGATGGCGGATAATTCGACTAACTCCGCGCAGGCTGCAGAGTCCGATAAGGGCTATTGGCAGGCCAACCTGCGCCTCATCTACATCAGCCTTGCGATCTGGGCGCTGGTGTCTTTCGGATTCGGCATTCTGCTGCGTCCGCTACTGTCCGGCATCGCCGTCGGTGGTACAGATCTGGGCTTTTGGTTCGCTCAGCAAGGATCGATCCTGGTCTTTCTGGTGCTGATCTTCAACTACGCCTGGCGCATGAACAAGCTGGACGCTGAATACGGCGTGGACGAGGAGTAACGGCCATGGACCAGTTTACCATCAACCTGCTGTTTGTTGGCGCATCCTTCGCGCTCTACATCGGCATCGCGATCTGGGCCCGTGCGGGTTCCACATCGGAATTCTACGCCGCCGGTCGCGGCATTCACCCGGTCACCAACGGTATGGCGACAGCGGCTGACTGGATGTCTGCGGCCTCGTTCATCTCGATGGCGGGCCTGATTGCCTTTACGGGCTATGACAACTCGACCTTCCTGATGGGTTGGACCGGTGGCTACGTGCTGCTGGCTCTGCTGCTTGCGCCTTACCTGCGTAAGTTCGGCAAATACACCGTCTCGGAATTCATCGGCGACCGTTTCTACAGCCAGACCGCACGTATCGTTGCGGTGATCTGCCTGATCGTGGCTTCGGTAACCTATGTGATCGGTCAGATGACCGGTGTGGGCGTGGCCTTTGGCCGTTTCCTCGAGGTTTCGAACACGTCCGGTCTGCTGATCGGTGCGGGCGTCGTGTTTGCCTACGCGGTGTTTGGCGGAATGAAAGGCGTGACCTACACTCAGGTCGCTCAGTACTGCGTGCTGATCACCGCCTATACCATCCCGGCGATCTTCATCTCGCTGCAGCTGACCGGTACTCCTATTCCGGCGCTGGGTCTGTTTGGTGACACCGCCAGCGGTGAACCCCTGCTGACCAAGCTGGACGCGATCGTGACCGAGCTGGGCTTCAACGAGTACACGACTCACCACTCGAACACGCTGAACATGGTGCTGTTCACCCTGTCGCTGATGATCGGTACGGCTGGTCTGCCGCACGTCATCATGCGTTTCTTCACCGTTCCCAAAGTGTCTGACGCACGTTGGTCGGCGGGCTGGGCGCTGGTCTTCATCGCTCTGCTGTATCTGACCGCTCCTGCGGTTGGTGCAATGGCGCGTCTGAACATCAGTGACATGATGTGGCCCAATGGTGGCATCGAAGGTGGCGCTGTTTCGGTCGAAGAAATCGACACCGATCCGCGTTATGACTGGATGGCCACGTGGCAGAAAACCGGTCTGCTGGATTGGGAAGACAAGAACGGCGACGGCAAGATTCAGTACTACAACGACAAGTCTGAAGCTATGCAAGCGATTGCGGAAGAAAAAGGCTGGGTCGGTAACGAGCTGACCAAGTTCAACCGCGACATCCTGGTTCTGGCCAACCCCGAGATTGCCAACCTGCCGGGTTGGGTGATCGGTCTGGTCGCTGCCGGTGGTCTTGCGGCTGCTCTGTCGACCGCTGCGGGCCTGTTGCTGGCGATCTCGTCGGCCGTGTCCCACGACCTTGTCAAAGGTGCGATCAACCCGTCCATCTCTGAAAAGGGAGAACTACTGGCGGCGCGTATCGCAATGGCGGTAGCCATCGTTGTTGCAACCTATCTGGGTCTGAACCCACCGGGCTTTGCGGCACAAACCGTGGCCTTGGCCTTCGGTCTGGCGGCAGCCTCGATCTTCCCGGCGCTGATGATGGGGATCTTCTCGACCCGCATCAACAACACCGGCGCGGTTGCAGGTATGCTGGCAGGTCTGGTCGTGACCCTGGTCTACATCTTCCTGCACAAGGGCTGGCTGTTCATTCCGGGCACCAACTCGTTCACCGATGCTGATCCGCTGCTGGGTCCGATCAAGTCGACCTCGTTCGGTGCAATCGGCGCGATGATCAACTTTGCGGTTGCCTACACTGTTGCAGGCATGACCAAAGAGACTCCGCCGGAGATCGTTGAATTGGTCGAAAGCGTACGCATTCCCCGTGGTGCGGGCGCGGCTCAGGATCACTGAGTGTGATGCGGTCGGCGGCTCTTGTCTTCGACCGCATCTTTCGACTTACTGTTCCCGCCCGGCACACCACCGGGCGGGATTTTTCATTCAGAACTCCGGAGAGCGTAAATGCCCCTGTCCCATGACGAAATCACCCGGTTTCTGAAGTCCGTACACCCCTATGACGCCCTGCCGCCCGAGGTTCTGGACAATCTGGTAGACCAGATCGAGGTTTGGGAGCTAGATCAAGACAGCTCGATCTACGAACTCGGCCATGCAATGCCCGGGGTGTTCGTTATCTACGAAGGACAGGTCGAAATTACTGATGAGAACGGTGCCGTTGTTTCTCATCTCGGGCTCAGGAATTCCTTCGGCGAACGCGGGCTGCTGAAGGACGGCAAGGCCGCGACCAAAGCTCGTGCGCATACGCCGTCGGTCCTGATCCTGTTGCCCCCTGATCTGGTGCGCAAGCTGATTGACGGGCACGACGTCATCTCGAAGTTCTTCAACAGGACCCGAGGCGAGCGAACCGGACCGGACAGTCTGGCCACCAGTGCAATCGACGTTCTGATGGCACACAATCCTGCCACCTGCCCGCCCGACACCTCGGTTCAGAACGCCGCGCAAATCATGCGTGACCGCCATATCTCATCGCTCTGCGTGACCGAGGGTGACAAATTGCTGGGTATCGCCACACTGCGAGATATTTCGGGCAAATTCGTCGCCGAAGCGATGCCAGCTGACACAACCGTTTCGGCCATCATGACCGCCAACCCAATCACACTGGCCCCCACAGATATCGGCTCAGATGTGCTGCATGTGATGATGGAGCGCGGCATTGGCCACATTCCGATATCCGAGGCCGGGCGGCTGGTTGGTATCGTCACTCAAACGGATCTCACCCACTATCAGGCGGTCAACTCCGCCGAGCTGGTGGGCCGAATTGCCCGAGCCAACACCGCGCACGAGATGGCTTCGGTCACCGCCGAGATACCGCAACTGCTGGTCCAACTCGTCGCGGGCGGCAACCGGCACGAGATCGTGACGCGGTTGATAACTGACATTGCCGACACCGCAACGCGGCGCTTGTTGGCCTTGGCCGAAACCGAGCTTGGAGCGCCGCCAGTGCCTTACCTGTGGCTCGCCTGTGGTTCGCAAGGACGGCAAGAACAGACCGGTGTCTCGGATCAGGACAACTGCCTGATGCTGGATGATAGCGTGACGGATGACGACATGGCCTACTTCGCTGCGCTGGCCAAATTCATCTCAGACGGGCTGGATACCTGCGGCTATTTCTATTGCCCCGGTGATATGATGGCGACCAACCCGCGCTGGTGTCAGCCCGTGCGCGTCTGGCGCGACTATTTCAAAGGCTGGATTGCAAAACCCAACCCCGAGGCGCAAATGCTTGCCTCGGTTATGTTCGATCTGCGACCCATCGGCGGGTCCTTTGATCTGTTTACCGACCTGCAGGCCGATACGCTGGCCGCGGCGAATGCGAACTCGATCTTTGTCGCGCATATGATCTCGAACTCGCTGAAGCACACGCCTCCTCTGGGCCTGCTGCGCGGCTTTGCCACCATCCGCTCGGGCGAACATCGCAATACGTTGGACCTCAAGCATAACGGCGTGGTGCCGATTGTGGATCTGGCGCGCATCTACAGCCTGCAGGGACAGTTGACCGAAGCAAACACACGCGCGCGTCTCAGTGCGGCTGAGGCCAGCGGAGTTCTCAGCGCCTCGGGTGCGCGCGATCTTCTGGACGCCTATGACCTGATCGCCGAGACCCGGCTGGAACATCAGGCGCGTCTGGTAAAGGCCGGTGATGCGCCCGACAACTACCTTCCCCCGGCTGATTTGTCCGACTTTGAGCGAAGTCATCTCCGCGATGCCTTTGTCGTGGTAAAAACGATGCAATCAGCTGTTGGTCATGGCAAAGGAATGCTGGGCTAAGACAGCAGAAATGAACGGAGAGACATTATGTTTCTGGAACTGATCGGCACGATTTTTGCAGGCTTCGCGTTTGCGGGTGTCGTGATGGTGGTGAACAAGCTGACCGGAGGCCGCTTGCCCAAATGGGCCGCACCGGTCGCGGCGGGTGTCGGGATGATCGCGATGACGATCACCAGCGAATATTCCTGGTACGACCGCACCCGCGACCAACTGCCCGAGAGCCTGACAGTGGTGCAAGAGGTTGAAAGCCGCGCCTTCTATCGCCCCTGGACCTATGCCGTACCCTTTGTCGATCGCTTCGCAGCAATTGATGCCGCCTCCGTGCGCACCAATACGAGCGTTCCGGATGAGCGTCTGGTGGATCTTTATTTCTTTGGCCGCTGGGCACCGGTTTCAAAGATGCCCGTTGCCGTCAACTGCGCAGAAAACAGCCGTGCCAATCTGGCCGATGGTGCCGAGTTCGCCGATGACGGACGCCTCCTGAACGCCAGTTGGATCAAGATCGATGCCAATGATCCCGTGATCGAGGCAACCTGCGGGGTCTGACCATGCTAAATCACCTGAGCCTGCGCCTGAGGATTTTTCTATTTTTCCTCCTGATTGCCGCAGGTGGATTGATCATAAGCGCACTGGCGTTGTGGATCAGCTATGAGCGGGTCGACGATCCTGATCTCATTGGTGCCTACGTCTTCGCCGAGATTCTGATCGCCTTTGGGCTGCTCGCGCTGATCGTCGGTGTCTGGCTTTTGTTCGATGACAATGTTGCAAAACCAATCGAACGGCTTTCGGCCCAGCTGCGGGCGCGGGCCCATGCCGGGGTCAGCACGGATCTGGACCTGCAGGCCGCACGCTATCTGGGTGATCTTGCCCCCGCCGCCGCCGGGCTGGCCGAGCAACTGGCCGCCAATGCCATGAGCACGGCTGAGGCTGTGGCCGCGGAAACCGCCCATCTGGCTTCGGAGAAACAACGCCTCACGGCGCTGCTGACAGAAATCCCGGTTGCCATGCTTCTGGCCGGGCCCAAGCACCAGATCGTTCTGTATGATGCCCAGGCCGCTGAGGTTTTGGCTCAGATTGCGCATCCCCGGCTGAATGCCTCGCTTTTCGACTATCTCGAAGCAACGGGTCTGACAGATTCCTATGCCAAGCTGATCAAAACCGGAAAAGACGTTCATTGCACCCTAACCAGCGTTGATGGGCGGCAAACCTATTCTGCCCGGATGAAACCCTTGGGCGATGCCCCGGGTTACATGCTCGTTTTTGATGACAGCGCCGCACAGATCGCTCCCGACGAGGCGCGCCCGCTGGTCTATGATTTTGAACTGCTCGATACATCCGGTGATGACGCGTTCGAAGAAAGGCATCTTCTGGACCTGTGTTTCGTGGTTTTCGATACCGAAACCACCGGCCTTCTGCCGCATAAGGACGAGATCGTACAGATCGGCGCGGTGCGCGTCGTGAAAGGCAAGATCGTCGACGGTGAGCGGCTGGATACTCTGGTCGATCCCGGCATCCCGATACCGCCCGCCTCGACCAAGGTACACAAAGTCAGTGACAGGATGGTACAGGGCGCACCCGATATTGCCGAGGCTGGTCGCAGCTTTCACCAATTCGCTCGGGACGCTGTGATTGTTGCCCATAACGCACCATTCGACATGGCCTTTTTACGCCGTCACGCTGACCGCATGGGGGTCGAATGGACACATCCCATACTCGACACCGTCCTGTTGTCGGCAGTGCTGTTCGGGGCGAGCGAAACACATACGTTGGATGCGGTCTGTGAGCGGCTGGGCATAACCATCCCCGAAGCCCTGCGTCACACGGCTTTGGGCGATGCTGTCGCGACCGCTGAGGTGCTCGTTCGGATGCTGCCAATGCTGACGGCGCGCGGCATGGTGACCTTTGGCGACGTCATTGCAGAAACCCGCAAACATGGTCGGTTGCTTGAGGACCTGAACTGATCGGAAAATCCCGAATTCACGTCAGCTTTTCGTGGACAATCCCAGCGCCACATGGCACCTGAGACAGGCCCATTGAACGAGCGCGCGATGACGGAAAAGACATTCATTCCCGGCCCCGAGCAGAGCCTTGCCTTTCGCGAGGCTTTGGGCTGTTTCGGCACCGGCGTCACTGTCGTCACCACCAATACCGCAGAAGGCCCTGCTGCGATCACCGTGAACTCCTTTGCGTCCGTCTCACTGGACCCGCCGCTGGTTTTATGGTGCCTAGATCGGCATTCAAACCGGTACGACGCCTTCAGCACCTGCGAGCACTATGCGATCCATGTGATGGCGCAGGACCAGCACGACCGGGCATTGCAATTCGCACGCAACGGATTCGATTTTTCCCATGCCGATTGGCAGGAAGATGAGGCCGGACGGCCCCGTCTTGCGGAATGTCTGGCTCGATTCGACTGCCGCTTGTCCGCACGTCATGAAGCAGGAGATCACCTGATCCTGGTTGGCCATGTCGAGCAGGTGATGCATCGCCCCGGTCAGGGGCTGATCTTCAAGCGCGGTCAGTTTGGTGGATTCGCAGACTTGATCTAATCGTCCAGCGATCCATGAACTGCCAGGGCTTCAAGCTGCGTCTCTTGCGGCGTGATCACGCGAAACGCCTCGTGCACCCCTGCCCCCGTCAATTCTCGGGCAACGGTCAATAAGGTATTCGGGGCATGATCTTCGCACATCTCAGCCATATGTGAGATTTCGGTCCGCGCCACATCCATCGCCGCCTCAACCGAGGGCGCTCCGTAGAACTGAACAAAATGCTCAGCCAGGTTTTGCGCCACCTGGTCTATTTCGGCCGGTTCGATCTGCGTAACGGCGACAAAGGTAACGCGGCCAAAGGTTTCAAGACCGAGCCAGCCATTCGCGAACGCTTGCCGCGCCTTGCCTTCCAGATCGCCCTCACCCCAGTTTGAGAACTCAAACCCGCCCGAGACGCACCATTCACCTGTACGCGCAGGAGAATGGAACACGTTCATGTCGCTCTCATCGAAATGAATCGCACGGGCCAATTTCATTTTGCAGTCTCCAACAATTCCGTCAGCGGGCGCAAATGCGTGTCATCGCCCTTGCGGATGAGCATCCCAAAGCGTTCATCAGTTCCCAGAAACACACCCTGATCCCCAATCGGCTCACCAACGCCGCGCAACAATCCCAACCATTCGCCATGCAAAGGGGCATTGCCCTCGTCCTGCCAACGGTTGAGCCATGTGAGCATATGGCGCGACCAGCTTTCAACCAGTTGATCCGCCGCGACATCGGCGCACCCTTCGTCATATAGCGCTGTGACATCCGGGGTCTCGCCCGGCGCATCGCTGGTTTGCAGCAGCGCCAGTTCCCAGCCGATCACCAACCAATCGGGCACCTCATCCGGAACCCGGCTTGAGGATTCGACATGAAACTGACCGCATCTCGCGCCGTTCACACAGATCAGCCCGTCCCAGCCCAGATGCACCGCAACCTCGGGCGGGGCGAGTGCGCCGAGCGCGTTCTGGAACCCGACAGCGCACAGCGGCAGCATTGCCATCGCGTCCTGCAATGGGACTTCGGGCGCAAAGACGACGGCAACCCGCAGGCGATCCGCCTGAATGTTATAGACCACCGTCCCCCCGTCACAGCCCAGCGCCGCCATGGCCTGCGCCTGTTCGAACGGATCCACACCGGCCTTGGCAGGATGCCCGCTGAGCAGAGGTGGAAAGACCGGCTGGGTCATGCGTTCCCCTTGGCGATCATATCTCGGGCGATCTTGCGGAATGACTCAGCCTGTGGGCTATCGGGTTTGCTGACAACGATGGGCGCACCCCCATCCGCAGCGACGCGAATATCCAGATGCAGCGGGATTTCCCCCAGCAGCGGCACGCCCAGCGCCTCGGCCTCGGAAGCCACGCCGCCATGACCGAAGACATGCTCTTCGTGCCCGCAATTGGAACAAATATGCGTCGACATATTCTCGATCATCCCAACAATCGGCGTTTTGAGCTGGTTGAACATGTCGATCCCCTTGCGGGCGTCAATCAAGGCAACGTCTTGCGGGGTTGAGACGACAATCGCCCCATCCACCTGAAACTTCTGGCTGAGTGTCAGTTGCACGTCGCCGGTACCGGGCGGCAGATCAACAATCAGAACATCCAACGCGCCCCACTGCACCTGACTCATCATCTGTTGCAGAGCACCCATCAGCATCGGACCCCGCCAGACGACCGCCTGCCCTTCGTTGGTCATGAGCCCCATCGACATCATGGTCACGCCGTGATTGCGCAGCGGCAGGATCGTCTTGCCATCGGGGCTGGCCGGGCGCCCCGAAACACCCAGCATCCGAGGCTGAGACGGGCCGTAGACATCCGCATCCAGCAGACCCACACGCCGCCCTTCAGCCGCCAAAGCACAGGCGAGGTTCGCTGAGACGGTCGACTTGCCGACGCCCCCCTTACCCGAGGCCACCGCAATAATGCGATCCACGCCCGGCACGGCCTGTGGGCCGGTCTGTGATGGCTTGGGCTTCGGCTTCAAATCCGGCGGAGCCTTGTCGGAATGCGCGGTCAGCATGGCCGAGACCTTGGATACCCCCTCAACCATCTGTGCCGCTTGTTCGGCCGTGGCGCGGACAGGCTCCATCTTCTCGGCTTGTTTCGGGTCAATCTCCAGCACGAACCGCACGGTATCGCCTTCGACATTCAGCGCCCGCACGATGCCTGCGCTGACAATGTCCTGCCCTGAAACCGGGTCGGTGATCTTTTTCAGGTTCGCCAGAACCGCGTCACGGATGCTCATGCCATCTTTCCTTTGATCTGCCCTGTGCGAAAGGCATTGCGTATCGACAGGTTATAGTCGCCGCTCATTGCATGTGTCTCCGTCTCTTTCTGTTTATTTGACGCATCGGGTTTGTCGCCGTTAGGTTTGGCCATGCGCTTTGTCCTGTTGTGCCTCAGCCTGACGCTCACCGCCACCCCCTCTTGGTCGCAAGAGGCGCTTGGCCTTGCCGCCCCGGACGAGGTGTCAGACTCGGGTCTTCTGCAACATATTCTCCCACGCTTCTCTCTCAAGACCGGGATACGCGTTGTTGCGGATGAAAGTGGCGTCATGTCACTGGCCTCGTCCCCGCCTGGCTATCCGGTCTTTGCGCGTGACGGGGTAATCTATCACCTGCGCATCGATGACAGCGCTAAACAGGTAAGGTTCCGCGACTGGCTGCAATCCGACATCGGTAAACGCACGGTCGAAGGTTTTGCCCCCACTGATGGCACGCCCTTCAACGCAAGTTTCGAAACTGCCACGGTCACCGAAGAGGTCGAAATCGACGGCAACGCGCTGCTGGGCGAAGATCTGTCGATGACCCATTGCGGGCGGTGTCATGTGATCGGCCCGCAGAACCGCATGAACGGTCTGGGCTCCACCCCTTCCTTTGCGGTGCTGCGCGCGATGCCGGACTGGTCCGAGCGGTTTCAGGCTTTCTTTGCTCTGAACCCACACCCCGCCTTCACGCAGATTGAAGGTGTCACCGAGCCCTTCCCGCCCGAACGCCCTTCGCCCATCCACCCGGTCGAGATGAGCCTTGACGATCTTGAGGCAATTCTTGCTTTCGTCGCCGCCCTCCGCGCCGCCGATCTGGGCGCTCCGCTGCAATTTCAGTGATCCTTGCGCTTTGAGAAATAGTCATCCGTGGTGACAACCCGTGGTCTGGCGGCCGACTGGAACGGATTGTCGGTGCTGTGAAACTGCGCATTCACCCGGCAATCGTCGCACATCTGAATCATCCGTGCCTGATCCGATGTCGCGAACATCGGATGCGTCCCTGACAGCTTCTCCATGATCCGCTCAACCGTCGATTTGACACCAAAGGCAGCGCCGCATTCGACGCATTCGAATGGTTCTTCCTCATTCAGCACCTGCTGCGACAGAGCTTTGTCGCTCAGATCAAGCTGAGGCACCAGCGTGATCGCCTGTTCGGGGCAGATCGTGCGGCAGATCCCGCATTGCAGACAGGCGTCTTGCTGGAAGTTCAGCTGCGGCTTGTCCGGGTTATCGATCAGCGCACCCGAGGGACACAGAGAAACGCAGCTCAGGCACAATGTGCAGGTATCGGTGTTCACCGCAAGCGCGCCATAGGGCGCGCCTTCGGGCAAGGCCAAGGGAGCCTCAGCGTCCGGGTTCAGAGCCTGCGCCGCCAGGCGCGCAATTTGACGGCGATTGCCCAGCGGCAGAACCGGTTCCGTTAAAGGCTGCGGTACCTCTTGTCTGTAAAGCAGATCAGCCAGCGCATCCGGGTCGGCCTCATCGATCAGGCTCAGCACGCCCTGCCCCGCGATGGTCTGCGCCAGCACAAGTTCCCGATCCAGCGCATCGCGTTCGGTTTTGGGGCCCATCAGAATATCGACACGGGCGAAACCATGCGCCAGACCGGCCAGCGTTTCAGCGTGACCAAAACCTGAGACTACGTTCAGCTCCAACGGAATGACATCCGCGGGCAGCCCCCGTCCGAACCGAGCGGCCATGCGGATCATCTCCGCCCCATGCGCATCATGTACCAGCAAGCGTGGCGCAGTGCCGCCCGCGCGCCGGAATGTTCGCGCCAGAATGTGCATCCGCGATAACACGGCTGAAACCGGTGGGTCTTCATAGGTTATGGCAGTCGACGGGCACAGGGCCGAACATTCACCGCACCCGGCGCAAATCATCGGATTAATCGCCACATGATCACCTGCCGGAGTGATTGCTCCGGTCGGGCAGATATCCAAACAGTTCGAACACCCCGTTTGCTCGGCTCGCGAATGGGCACAAAGGGTCTCATCCAGTCTGACATAGAGCGGTTTCTCAAATGTCCCGACCAGTTGCACCGCATCGAAAGCAAGACGAGCCACTGCCGCTGCATCACGGGGATCGGCGCGCAAATAGCCCTCGCGCTTGTCGGGGGCCGTAACCAAAGGCGTTTCACCGGTTAGATCGACGACAATATCGCAGCGCGACTTCGCCCCGTCACGGGGGGCGCTCCAGCTGAAACCTCCCCGCCCGCCAGGCTCCAGTTGCTGCACCTGATCCAGGTGCCAGGTGAACCCACCCAACGCGCCCGTCAGGTTGCGCACCCGTGCCTTGGCGACATCAAACGAGCGGCTAAGGGGTTCGGCATCATCCGTCACAAGAACCGTCATCGCCAATACGCCAGCCAGTTGTTCGGCCAATGGATAGGCAACCTCACCGGGGCCAATAACGCAGCAGGTGCCTTCGCTGATGACATCAACGCTGGATGTGACCGGTTGCGGTACCATCGCCTCAGCGGCCAGTGCAGCCATTTTGGGTGCCGCGTCTGCGCCCTGCTCGGACCATCCGGCCCGGTCGCGCAGATCAACAAAACCAGGCTCTTCGACACCCAGTTCCTCGGCAAGTTCGCTGAAAACCGTACTTTCCTGCCCGCAGGCAATCACCACTTGTTCGCCGCTTTTGAGATATTCGGCCGCCACTGCAAGCTCGCGCGTACAGAGCGCAGTATGCACCCTGCTGCAATTCACCTCACAGGCCGAAGAAATGCCATCTGCATTCAGCGTTTGCGTCCCTTCGCAATCGCACAACACTAGCTTGCTGGCCATATCCCCTCCCGGCTCTGCTTGCTGACCGTCTGCACCTTAGACCTAATCCGCGCCGTGACAATGCGAAGGCCCTGCGAAATTCCAAAAATATGCACTATTTTTCACCATTCATCAGCGCCGCAGTCTACATTTGCGGATAAAGTAATAGTGAATACGACAGATTGAGACCTAACTGGACTTGGCAGGGCGTCACTTTATGTACCATAGTACATGCAGGCGAAGGCAGGGGAGAGCCTTCAGGGGAGGAGCCAGTGGCCAAGGCCGCAAGCCAGATTGAAATGCCGGTTGGCGTCGTTGTGCGCAAAACACCCGGGGTCACACGTTGGGCCCGATGGAACTGGCGCGCGGTCGCCTTACTACCTGGCGCCAGACCAGCCGATTGGCAGGAACTACGCCGTGAAGGTGAAGCCGTCGAATATCATGCTGCAACACTGACATTGACACTGTGGGCCGACGAGACCGAGGCTTACATGGTCAACCTGTCTGATGGGCAGCCGTCGCTGTATCTCGTGTTACGAGATGAGTTGAAGGGCGAAACCCCATTGAATGCCGTGTTGATCACCGCTTCCCCCTACGAAGGTCAGGACTACGCCGATACCGGTGAAGAGATCGTCGAAAAGATTCCCATGACCGAAGGCCTGATCGCATGGCTACGGGATTTCACCCTGCAGCATCACCATGATGAGGTGTTTGTAAAACGCCGCCGCGACAAGAAACGCGTTGATCTTGTCGAAGACGGGAAAGGTGACGCACGCATTCGCCAGGATTCGGATGTCTACCGCGCACCGCGCAGGGTGCTGCAATGACCGAGACCCGCGATTTCTGGTCCCGCCGCAAGGCCGCCGTTCAAGCCGAAGCCAAAGCCGACGCTCTGGTGGCAGAAGAACAGATCATCGCAGCACAACAAGCTGAACTGGAAGAAAAGAGCGACGCCGAGATTTTGGCCGAGTTTGATCTTCCCGATCCCGACACGTTGCAAGCAGGTGATGATGTCTCGGGCTTCATGGCCAAGGCCGTCCCAGATCGTCTGCGCCGCCGCGCCTTGCGTCGCCTATGGCGGCTAAACCCGGTGTTGGCCAATGTCGACGGGTTGGTCGACTATGGAGAAGATTATACAGACGCCGCCTGCGTAATCGAGAACCTCCAGACGGCCTATCAGGTTGGCAAGGGCATGCTGGCGCACATCGAAGCGCTCGCTGCCGAGGCAGAGGCAGAGGTTTCCGAAGCAGAACCAGAGGCTGACGCGCCCGAGATGATCGAGTTAGGTGAAGAACTGATCAACACCGTCGAACCTGAACCGGAAGCCCCGCAGATGGCGGAATTGGAAGAGCCGGAGGAGATCGAACTCGCCCCTGCTCCACGCCGCATGAAATTTGAATTCGAAGGATAACTCTATGACCGCAGACAACGCGCAAACCCTGGATATCTCGGCTGAGGATCGTCTGCGCGCGGATTTCTACAATTTTCTCGGTTTGCTACTGGCCGGTCCCCCTGATCAGTTGCTGCTGGATCAGATGGCCGGGCTGGGCGGTGATGACTCGGATCTGGGTCAGGCCATTCAGGCGATGGCACGGGTGGCCAAGGTCACCAAACCTGCCGCGGCAGAGCGCGAATTCAACGCGTTGTTCATTGGCTTAGGTCGGGGAGAACTGTTGCCCTATGCCTCTTTCTATTTGACCGGGTTCCTGAACGAAAAACCGCTGGCCCAGTTGCGCAATGACATGGCAGCGCGTGGGATCACGCGGGCACAGAATGTCTATGAACCCGAAGACAACATCGCCTCGCTGATGGAGATGATGGCGGGCATGATCGTCGGTCGGTTTGGCGCGCCTGCTTCGCTCGACGATCAAAAGGCGTTCTGGAACAAACATATCGGCCCCTGGGCCGCGCATTTCTATTCGGATTTGGAAGGTGCCGAGAACTCGGTCCTCTATGCCTCGGTCGGTACGGCCGGTCGAGTGTTCATGGAGATTGAGCGTGAAGCCTTCCGAATGACGGCAGCGTGAACCGCTGTCATTCGCCAGCGTCCTTCGGGGCGCTAAACTGCAAATGGGAAAGGAGAAGCCCATGAGCAAGACCAAGGAAGAAGGCGCAACCCGCCGCGACTTCCTCAAACTAGCCGGAACCGCAGCACCCGCTGCTGTCGCCGCCGCCAGCCTGACCGGACAAGCCGAAGCAGCCGAGCTGCCGACGGACGAAACCCGGATTCAGGACACCGCGCACACGCGCGCTTACCTCGACAGCGCCCGGTTCTAACCCGGACGAGGTCACACCCGACAGACGGTTGCGATTGGCCCTGACGTCGGTTTTGCGAAGTACCAAGCCAGCCGTGGCTTACACGGCGCGCAAGGGAGGAAAGAAATGCTTAGGAAAAAGACCAACGGGGTTGCGAGACGCCCCCAGCGGACAAGTATCCTGTCCCAGGTCGGCGAGAAAACCGTCGATCGCCGCGCATTTTTGCGTGGCTCGGGCCTGACGATCGGCGGCCTTGCCGCGATCAGCGCCACGGGTGGAACCGTGACGCCAGCCAGCGCCCAGACGGCGGCAAACACCGCCGTTGAGAATATCAAATCCGTATGCACTCACTGCTCGGTCGGCTGCACAGTCGTTGCCGAAGTTCAGAACGGTGTCTGGGTCGGGCAGGAACCCGGCTGGGACAGCCCGTTCAATTTGGGAGCACACTGCGCCAAGGGGGCCTCGGTCCGCGAGCACGCCCATGGCGAGCGCCGCCTGAAGTATCCGATGAAAAAGGAAGGCGGCGAGTGGAAGCGCATCAGCTGGGAACAGGCGATCGACGAGATCGGCGACGGCATGATGAGCATCCGCGAAGAGTCCGGTCCAGACAGCGTCTATTGGCTAGGATCGGCCAAGCATAACAACGAACAGGCCTATCTGTTCCGCAAGTTCGCCGCCTACTGGGGCACGAACAACGTGGACCATCAGGCCCGTATCTGCCACTCGACCACTGTTGCGGGCGTTGCGAACACATGGGGCTACGGCGCCATGACCAATTCGTACAACGACATGCACAACAGCCGGGCGATCTTCATCATCGGTGGCAACCCGGCCGAGGCGCACCCCGTCTCACTGCTGCATATCCTGCGCGCGAAAGAGCAGAACAATGCGCCTTTAATCGTCTGCGACCCGCGCTTTACGCGCACCGCGGCCCATGCGGACGAATATGTCCGCTTCCGCCCCGGCACCGATGTCGCGCTGATCTGGGGTATCCTGTGGCACATCTTCGACAACGGTTGGGAGGACAAAGAGTTCATCCGCACCCGTGTCTGGGGCATGGACCAGATCCGCGAAGAGGTTGCCAAGTGGAACCCGGATGAGGTTGAGCGCGTCACCGGCACGCCCGGCTCACAGCTGCGCCGTGTTGCCCGGACCATGGTGAACAACCGCCCCGGCACCGTTGTGTGGTGCATGGGTGGCACGCAGCACACCAACGGCAACAACAACACCCGCGCCTACTGCGTGCTTCAGCTTGCGCTGGGCAACATGGGCACCTCGGGTGGTGGCACCAACATCTTCCGCGGCCATGACAACGTGCAGGGCGCGACCGACCTTGGTGTTCTGTCTCACACGTTGCCCGGCTACTACGGTCTGTCGAAAGGTGCATGGGGTCACTGGGCCCGTGTCTGGGGTGAAGAGCCCGAGTGGCTGGCTGGTCAGTTCGCCACGATCAAGGACAAGGAAGGCAAGGACAAACCGCTGCAGAATGAGCGCGGCATCCCGGTCTCCCGCTGGATCGACGGTGTTCTGGAAGACCCGGCCAACATGGATCAGGACAACAATGTCCGCGCCATGGTTCTGTGGGGCCACGCGCCCAACTCGCAGACCCGGATGACGGAAATGAAGACGGCGATGGAGAAGCTGGACATGCTGGTCGTGATCGACCCGTATCCCACCGTCTCGGCCGTTCTGCATGACCGCACTGATGGCGTCTATCTGTTGCCCGCTTGTACCCAGTTCGAAACCCGTGGCTCGGTTACGGCGTCGAACCGGTCGCTTCAGTGGCGCGACAAGATCGTCGAACCCCTGTTCGAGAGCCTGCCGGACGAGGTCATCATGGCCAAGTTCGCCAACAAGTTCGGCTGGGCGGATCGGTTCTTCCGCAATATCGAGATGGACGACCCGGAAACCCCGAATGTTGAAAGCATCACGCGTGAGTTCAACTCGGGCCTCTGGACCATCGGCTATACCGGTCAATCGCCGGAACGTCTGAAAAGCCATATGGCCAACCAGCACACGTTCGACAGAACCACGCTGCAAGCCATCGGTGGACCCAACGACGGCGAGTATTACGGTCTGCCCTGGCCTTGCTGGGGAACGGCTGAGATGGGTCATACGGGGACACCGAACCTCTATGACATGTCCAAACCGGTGGCCGAAGGTGGCCTGACCTTCCGCGCGCGCTTTGGCGTGGAACGGGATGGTGACAACCTGCTGGCCGAAGGGGTCTATAGCGTTGGATCGGAAATTCAGGATGGATACCCTGAATTCACTATGCAGATGCTGATGGACCTTGGCTGGGATGGCGATCTGACGGCTGAGGAGCGCGCGGCGATTGATGCCGTCGCAGGACCAGAGACCAACTGGAAAACCGACCTGTCCGGCGGTATTCAGCGGGTCGCGATCAAGCATGGCTGTGCGCCCTTCGGGAACGCAAAGGCACGCGCGGTTGTCTGGACCTTCCCGGATCCGATCCCACTGCATCGCGAGCCGCTCTATACCAACCGGCGCGACCTAGTGGAGGACTATCCGACCTACGAGGACCGGCATGCCTATCGCCTGCCAACCCTTTATGCTTCGATCCAGAAGAACGACTTTTCAAAGGATTACCCGATAATCCTCACGTCTGGCCGTCTGGTTGAATACGAAGGTGGCGGCGAGGAAACCCGGTCGAACCCGTGGCTGGCCGAGCTGCAGCAGGACATGTTCGTCGAGATCAACCCGCGCGATGCCAACAACCTTGGTATCCGTGACGGGCAGCAGGTCTGGGTCGAAGGTCCTGAAGGCGGCAAGGTTAAGGTGATGGCGATGCTGACCAACAGGGTCGGTGCCGGTGTGGCCTTTATGCCCTTCCACTTCGGCGGCCATTTTCAAGGTGCGGACCTTCGGGAGAAATACCCTGCTGGTGCCGATCCCTATGTACTGGGCGAAAGCTCCAACACCGCACAGACCTATGGCTACGATTCAGTGACCCAGATGCAAGAGTCCAAGTGTACTCTCTGCAAAATCTGGGCAGCGTAAGGAGGACGATTAATGGCTAGAGCAAAGTTTCTCTGCGACGCTGAACGCTGCATCGAGTGCAACGCCTGTGTCACCGCGTGCAAGAACGAGCACGAGGTACCATGGGGCATCAACCGCCGCAGGGTGGTAACGATCAATGACGGCAACCCGGGCGAACGCTCGATCTCGGTGGCCTGTATGCATTGTTCGGATGCGCCTTGCATGGCGGTGTGCCCGGTCGATTGCTTCTATCAAAACGAAGAAGGCGTCGTCCTGCACTCCAAGGACCTGTGCATTGGTTGCGGCTATTGCTTCTACGCGTGCCCCTTCGGCGCGCCGCAATACCCGCAGGCGGGCAACTTCGGATCGCGCGGCAAGATGGACAAATGTACCTTCTGCGCCGGCGGCCCCGAGGAAACGCACTCGACCGCAGAGTTCGCCAAATACGGTCGCAACCGGATCGCCGAGGGTAAATTGCCTATCTGCGCCGAGATGTGTTCCACCAAAGCCCTGCTCGCCGGTGACGGCGACGTGGTCTCGGCCATCTACCGTGAGCGCGTTGTTGCACGCGGGTTTGGCTCGGGCGCGTGGGGTTGGGGCACTGCCTACGACCAGAAAGACGGCTGATCCCGTCTGCTAAAGCAAAACGGATGACCCGCATCTGCGGGTCATCCTGCATTGGATTTTTATTGAGGTTCCGATGTTGCGCTTACTCATCGCATTCCTGCTGTCGCTGACACTGACCCAAGTTGCGGTCGCCCAAACCAATGAGGATCCTGCCTCTGCAGAGACGGCCGACCGGTCCACGACTGGCGGCGCAACCACGCTTGAGGATATTCTGGCCCGTCAACGCGGCGATAAGGTCGACAACAGCTACCGGTCGGAAAACACCGGACAGGGCAATGTGGAAGGCTTGCTGGGGCAGTTCGGCACCCGCGGCGTGGCCTCTGACAGCGACGTCTACCGCGCCCTGCGCTACGGATCTGCGGATGTCACCGTTTCATCTCAGGGTCCTGCGGACAGCGTACTGATTCAAGACGGGGGGATGTGGTGGTTGAATTTCCGCACCGGCCCATTGCGTGAATACGGAACCTACATTCTGGGCGGAATGCTCGCGATCATCGTTTTGTTCTTCCTGATCCGAGGAAAAATCCGCATCGACGGAGAAAAAACCGGTCGCACGGTCCTTCGCTTCAACAGCTTCGAACGGTTCGGTCACTGGCTGTTTGCAGGGTCGTTCCTTGTGCTCGGGATCACTGGCCTGCTGACGCTATATGGCCGCGATTTCCTGATCCCGATCTTCGGCAAGGAAGGATTCGCCACCATCGCGCAGGGGTGCAAGTGGCTGCACAACAACCTCGCCTGGGCTTTCATGTTGGGCCTGATCATCGTCACCGTGAACTGGATCGCCCATAACATCCCCAACAAGACCGATCTGAAATGGCTGGCCGCTGGCGGTGGACTGTTCACCAAAGGAAGCCATCCACCCGCCAAGAAATTCAACGCAGGTCAAAAGGTTATCTTCTGGGCCTGCATCCTGTTGGGCGCCTCGATCAGCCTGTCTGGCCTGTCACTGCTGTTCCCGTTTGAACTGCCGATGTTCGCCAAGACATTCCAGATCGCCAATTCGACCGGTATTCCGCAGATGCTGGGCTTGAACTTACCCGTGCAGATGTCACCGCAGGAAGAGATGCAATATGCCCAAGTCTGGCACGTAATGATTGCCTATGTCTTCATCGCGATCATCATCGCTCATATTTACCTCGGCTCGGTTGGCATGGAGGGCGCATTCGACGCCATGGGAACCGGCGAAGTCGAAGAGCAATGGGCGCGCGAGCATCATTCGCTGTGGCTGGAAGAGGTGCAGGAAAAAGAGGCCAGCAAGGCAGCGGCCTCACCCGCAGAATAGATGCGCTGGCTGGTTCTTGCGATTGCACTGGTCCCCCTGCCCGCCTGGTCCGAGTTTTTCACGCTCAAGGGTCACGGCGGGCCGATCATGGGGATCGCGACTGCGCCGGACGGGCGCATCGCAACGGCCAGTTTCGACAATTCGGTCGGTCTGTGGACCGGGCAGACCCCAGAATGGCTGGAGGGGCACGAGGCGGCGGTCAATTCCGTCGCGTTCAACGGCACCGCGATCTATTCCGCCGGGGATGACTTCACATTGCGCCGCTGGCCCGGAGGTGACGTGGTTGGTCGGCACAAGGGCAAAATCGTAGGCATCGCGGCATCAAAAACCCACGTTGCTACCGCCAGTTGGGACGGCACCATCGGGCTGTGGCCCGTTGACGGGTCAGAACCGACTATGCTTGGACCAATTGGCAGCGGCGTGAATGCCGTTGTCTTTACTTCGGACGGGTCGCAGCTCTATTCGGCAGGCGTCGATGGTGCCCTTCGTATCTGGGATGTCGCCAGTGGTCAGGAAACGGACCGATTGATCGAGCATGGCTTTGGCATCAACGAATTGGTCCTGAACACGCAAGACGGCTGGATCGCCTATGGTGCCGTTGATGGCGTGACCCGCATTCTGAACCTGACCACAGGGGAAGAGCGAGACTTTACCCTCGATCGGCGTCCTATCCTTGCCATGGCGCTGAGCCCCGATCGCAAGCTTTTGGCGGTAGGCGATGGCGAGGGCTACATCATGGTCATCGACACGGCTGACTGGCGCATCGCTCAGGATTTCCGTGCCACACTGCGCGGTCCGGTCTGGGCGCTGGCTTTTTCTGCGGACGGCCGGAACATCCACGCAGGCGGGATTGATGAGGCAATGTACAGCTGGCCCGTTTCAGCGCTGGGCGATCGCGAGCAGATGGCCGCTGCCGAGCCCAGCTTTCTGAAAGACCCCGACGAGATGAGCAACGGTGAACGGCAATTCGCACGCAAATGTTCGATCTGCCACAGCCTGACCCCGAACAGTGAACGGCGCGCAGGCCCCACCTTGCATGACATCTTCGGTCGGCAGGCTGGAACCCTGCCCGATTATTTGTACTCGGACACGCTGCAAGACTCTGATATCATTTGGAATGAAGAGACCATAAATGCTCTTTTCGACGAGGGCCCGGACCATTACATTCCAGGGTCAAAGATGCCGATGCAGCGGATCACGCAAGCTCAGGACCGGATCGATCTGATCGCGTTCCTGCGCCGCGCCACCGCTTCACGGGACTGAGCCGGAGGAAACTATGAAAGCCTTTCTGACCGCCGTCGCCGCGATGGTCGTGATCACTGTCGCCGCTCCGTACACGCTGGATCAATTCGGTTTCAGCGCCGAGGAAAGAACGTCCGGCTCGGCAGTACGCCTCGACTGAATGTCACAATACCTGACCACCCGCGAACTGGCGGATCTGCTGCGCATTGGTGAGCGGAAGGCCTATGATCTGGCATCGTCGGGCGAAATCCCTTGCGTACGCGCCATGGGCAAGCTGCTGTTTCCCAAGGCCGAGATCATTGCCTGGCTCAACGCCTCACGCTCTGGCCCGCATGTGGCCGAACCGCCGCTGCCGCCAATCGTTGCGGGCAGTCACGATCCGCTTCTGGACTGGGCGTTGCGGGAAAGCGGATCAGGGCTTGCTACTTATTATGATGGGTCCTTTGACGGGCTCAACCGTCTTGCGGATCGCAGCGCCCAAGCTGCGGCCCTGCATATCCACGAGCCTGATGGTTTCAACACTCGGACCCTAAGCGACACAATGGGCGATGCCCCGATCATCCTGTACCAGATTGCCCACCGTCAACGTGGCCTGCTGCTGGCCCCCGGTACTTCCGGCATCTCGGGCTTTAAGGATCTGAAAGGTCGACGCATCATCCTGCGTCAGGACAGCGCCGCGAGCCAGCGGCTGTTTGATGCCGAGCTCAACGCACATGGACTAAGCCGCGATGATCTAAACACCCTGCCCGTCTGCGCACGAACCGAGGAAGAGCTGGCCACCGCGCTGCGCGATGGCAAAGCCGAGGCCGGGTTCGGCCTTGGGGCACTCACGCGACCCTACACTCTAACCTTCGTGCCCACCCATTCCGAGCGTCTGGACCTCGCTATCTGGCGTCGTGCTTTCTTCGACCCGCCCATGCAGACGCTGACCCGGTTCCTTTGGTCCGAACGTTTCGCCGAACGGGCCACCGAACTGGGTGGATATGACCTAAGCAATCTTGGCCAGATCCACCACAACGGTGCCAGCGGTTAAACTTTCACCATTTCCCAAAGCGCTTGCTTAAGACGCAATTACTGCGCGTTGGGGAAGAACAGCTGCTCACCATCCAGCGTGTATGACGCTATTGCAGCCTGCCCATCGGGGCCGGTCAGCCAATCAATGAACCGTTGCCCGGCGGCTGCACGCACACCAGAATGTTTCTCTGGATTCACAAGGATCACACCGTATTGATTGAAAAGACGCGGATCGCCCTCGACCAGAATCTGCAGGTTGCCCCGGTTGCCGAAAGACAGCCATGTCGCCCGGTCGGTCAGCACATAGGCGTCCATACCACTGGCCACGTTCAATGTGGCCCCCATGCCCGACCCGGTCTCACGATACCACTCGCCCGAGGCTGCGGTCGGGTCGACACCCGTCGCGTCCCAATGGCGCAGTTCGGCCTTATGTGTGCCGCTATCATCGCCACGTGAGGCAAACGGGACCTCGGCCTCGGCCACCGCGGTCAGGGCGGCCACGATGTCGCCGCCGCCGGCAACCCCGGCAGGATCGGAATTTGGACCAACCAGCACAAAATCATTGTACATGACGTCCAACCGCTCGACGCCCCAGCCATCAGCCACGAACTGCTCTTCGGCAGGCTTGGAGTGCACCAGCAGCACATCGCCGTCACCGTTGACCGCGTTTCGGATCGCCTGTCCGGTGCCTACGGCGACGACACGCACATCGATACCGGTTTCAGCTTCGAAACCCGGCAAGATGTAATCCAACAGGCCCGAGTTCTGGGTTGAGGTGGTGGATTGCACCACGATGAACGGCGATTCCGCGGTTGCCGGGGCTGACAGCCCAAGTGCAACCGCCGACGCCAGAATAAATTTCCGGATCATTCCAAACTCCATCTTTCGTAAATCAGGTTACCAATCCGCCAGCCAGATAGCGGCGGGACTCGGCGCTGCGCGGTGCGTCCAACACCTGCTGTGCGGGTCCATGTTCGACCACGCGACCGGCCTGCATCATCACAATATCTGCGGCCAATCGGCGGGCTTGTCCGATGTCATGCGTCACCATCACGATGCGTACACCGCGCGCCGATGCGCGCAACACCATCTGTTCGATCGTCTGCGTGGCACTCGGGTCCAACGCGCTGGTAGGCTCGTCGAGAAACAGCGTCTCAGGCTCAAGCGCCAGGGCGCGCAAAATCGCCAGGCGCTGCGCCTCGCCCCCCGACAGCGAGCGTGCTGACTGACGTGCCTTACCTTCCAATCCGCCTTCCGCGAGCAGTTCAACGATACGCTGCTTGCGCAAGCTGCGCGGCATAGCCTGCCGCTTCAGCACAAATTCAAGATTGGCCGCAACCGATCGGCGCAGCAGGACCGGGTTTTGAAACACCATTGCCTGTCGCGCCTTATGTGCAGCGTTAAGCGAACGCCCATCCTGAGTGACACCCCCACGATCCGGAGCAATCAACCCATGCAAACACCGCAGCAGAAGGCTTTTTCCTGCCCCGTTCGGCCCAAGGATCAAGGTCGGCCCCGGCCCATCGAGACAGAGCTGCGACACGTCAAGAAGCACCTTGCCTTTGCGGCTGATATGCAGATCGCGCACTTCAATCACGCCGGGCATCGCGGTTACCACATCACGCATGGCGCAACCCCTCCTGCTCGGCCCTCAAAGTCAGGGCGCTGACCATCGCATTCACCGCAACAGCAATCCCGATCAGAATAGCCCCCAATGCCAGCGCAAGCGCCAGATTGCCTTTCGAGGTTTCAAGCGCAATCGTCGTCGTCATCACACGCGTCACATGGTTGATGTTGCCACCCACGATGATCACCGCCCCAACCTCGGCAATGGCGCGCCCAAACCCAGCTAACAGCGCCGTAACCAAGGCCAAACGCGCATCCCAGAGCAGCACCGGAACCGAAGCCAGCCGGGATACGCCCAAGGATCGAAGCTGTTCAGAATACTCCTCAGCCAACATCTCGATCACTTGTCGGGTCAGGGCTGCCACAATGGGCGTAACCAAAACCACCTGCGCGATAATCATGGCGGTCGGCGTGTAGAGCAGTTCCAAGACACCCAGAGGGCCGGAACGCGACAGCATCAGATAAACCAGCAAGCCCACGACGACCGGCGGAAATCCCATCAGTGCGTTCATCAGGATAATCAGAACCCGCCGCCCCGGAAATCGCGCAACGGCCAGGGCTGCGCCGATTGGCATGCCGATCGCGGCAGAAATCAGCACTGCAAAGACCGAAACCCGCAGTGAGAGCAGCACAATCGCCCAAAGCTCTGCATCCACTTTCAGGATCAGAGTGAATGCCTGATTGAATTCTGATGCAAAATTCTGCATTTTCTTCTATGTTCGAGCTTTGCGTTCGTTAATTGCGTTATTTTACAAGTAAATTCTAAGGCATTCATCGCGCAAGTACAGACACAAATCCGACATCGCAAAGAAAAACGCGGCCCCAACTGGAGCCGCGTTCAAAGCATGGTCAAAGATCTTTGCGTCTTAGTTCAACGCCGCATCCGTGATCTGGTGAGTCCACGCACCTTCGGGCTGGGCGGTAATCACCGGGTCCGAGCCACCGGCCAGCAAAGTGGCCACCGTGCGCTCGAAATCGGCGGGGTCGAGCGCGCCGTTCGATCCGGCCGTCAGCTTGGCGATTTCACCCATCATGCGCTTTTGATGCTCTTCCGTCTGAGCGCCTGTCGCATCGTTTTCCAATACGATCTCAGCCGCTTCATCCGGGTTCTCTTCGGCGTATTTCCAACCCTTCATCGATGCGCGCACGAAACGCTCCATCTTATCGGTAAAGGCCGCGTCGCTCAGGTTCTCTTCCAGCACATACAGACCGTCTTCCAGCGTGGCGACGCCCTGATCTTCGTACTTAAAGGTCACCAGCTCTTCGGGCGTAACGCCAGCATCAATCACCTGCCAGTATTCGTTGTAGGTCATGGTGCTGATGCAATCGGCCTGACGCTGCAGAAGTGGATCAACATTAAAGCCCTGTTTCAACACCTCTACACCGCTTTCGCTTTTGCCATCGGTGCTGATACCCAGCTGGCTCATCCAGCTCATGAAGGGGAATTCGTTGCCGAAGAACCAAACGCCCAGCGTACGGTTTTTCAGATCGTCAGGTGACGAAATTCCGGCATCCTTCCAGCAGGTCAGCATCATGCCCGAGCTTTTGAAAGGTTGTGCGATATTGACCAGCGGCAGGCCCTTCTCGCGAGCGGCCAGTGCGGCGGGCATCCATTCGACGGTCACGTCCGCGCCGCCCCCGGCGATGACCTGAGTGGGTGCAATGTCAGGCCCACCGGGCAGGATGGTGACGTCCAGCCCTTCTTCATCGTAGAACCCTTTGTCCTTGGCCACGTAGTAGCCTGCAAACTGTGCCTGCGTGACCCACTTCAATTGCAATGTGACCTCATCCGCCGACCAAGCTGCAGTGGCAGCCAGGCTAAAGGCGGCAACCGCCCCGCTGAGTAGCTTCTTCATCTTCAAGTCTCCTAGTTGCTGTTATTGCCCCGTTTTCGGGGTCTGTTGAATTCCTCTTATCCTCGCTGCGACGGGTGCCAGAAGGTCACCGTTTTCTCGATCAGTGCGACCGCGCCGTAGAAAGCCGTTCCGGCAAGTGCAGCCACCACGATCTCGGCCCAGACCATATCAAGCGCAAGCTGCCCTACGCTGGTCGATATGCGAAAGCCCATGCCCAGCGTGGGCGAGCCAAAGAACTCGGCCACGATAGCGCCGATCAGCGCCAATGTGGTAGAAATCTTCAACCCGTTGAAAATAAACGGCATCGCAGCGGGTAAGCGCAGTTTCAGAAAGCTCTGCCAATAGGTCGCTGCATAGGTCTCCATCAGGTCGCGCTGCATGGCCGTTGCCTCGCGCAGTCCTGCTACGGTGTTCACCAGCATCGGGAAAAATACCATCACCACCACAACAGCGGCCTTGGAATGCCAGTCAAACCCGAACCACATGACCAGTATCGGAGCGGTTCCCACGATGGGCAAGGCGGCGACGAAATTGCCAACCGGCAACAACCCTAGGCGCAGAAAGTCCCAACGATCAACTGCGATCGCCATCAGGAAAGCGGCGGTGCAGCCGATGATATACCCACTCAGCGCACCTTTGATGATGGTTTGCCTGAAATCGGCCCACAGGATCGACAGACTGTCACCAAACCGTACAGCTATGACCGATGGCGCGGGCAGGATAACCAAGGGCACCTCGAGCCCGTGCACCAGCAATTCCCAAACGCCGATAACCGTCAGACCGAAGATCAACGGGGCCAGGAACCGGACCAGAGGCGTATCCGCCATGGGCCCACTGGCCAACCGGCTGTTGAGCCACCACCCCGCAAGCCACAGAAGAAGGGCCAAGAAAATCATGATCATTGCGCCATCCCCATCCGTCTAAGGACCGTACGCTCAATCAAACCCAGCAAGCCCACGAGGCATCCCGCAAGAATGGCCGCTGCAAACAGGGCCGACCAGATCTGCACCGTCTGGCCATAGTAGCTGCCTGCAAGCAAACGTGCGCCCAGACCTGCAACTGCTCCGGTAGGCAATTCGCCTACGATGGCGCCGACCAGTGACGCTGCGATCCCAATCTTCAGCGAGGCAAACAGATAGGGCATGGACGCAGGCAACCGCAGCTTCCAAAACCCTTGCGATTGACTGGCATTATAGGTGCGCAGCAAATCCAACTGCATCGCGTCCGGACTGCGCAGCCCTTTCACCATTCCGACGACAACCGGGAAGAAACTCAGATAGGCCGAGATAATGGCCTTGGGGATGATCCCCTGAACACCGACCGAATACAGGACAACAATGATCATAGGCGCAAGCGCGATGATCGGGATGGTCTGGCTGACAATCGCCCAAGGCATCACCGACAGGTCCATGACTTTGCTGTGCACGATCCCGACCGCCAACAATATGCCCAGACCCGTGCCAATCGCAAAACCCAGCATTGTAGCGCTCAGCGTGACCCAACCATGATAGATCAATGAGCGCTTGGAGGTGATCTTTTTGTTGATCGTCGTGTCCCACAACTCCAGCACCACGTCATGGGGTGTCGGCAGCCGAGGGCGATCCTGTTCCCATGTCTCGGGGATGGCAAAGCTGTTGTCCCAGACCAGAATGATATCATACTCCAGCAACCGCTCCTTCGCGGTTGGAGGATCGACCTCCTCACCTGCGCGTTCAGCAGCGTTCAGTGCACTGTCGATGTTCATAGGTATGCAGGCGATGTACCAGATGGCGACAATCGCGGCGATCACCCACATGACGGCTGTAATCTGTTTCATGCCCGCCACTCCATCCGGATGACCGGCACTGTTTCTGGAGGTGTTGGAGGCTCAGTACCGATTTCAGTGAAGCCTTCGCGTCGATAAAATCGTTGCGCATCCCTATTGGGCACATGCGTGGTCAGCCACAGAAAATCTCGGTTTTCCTTGGCCTTATCCAGCAATCTTTTACCGATACCTTCACCGGTCCTCAGACAATAAAGCGCGCCAACTTTACTCTCGACAGGATCAAGCGACATGTAACAATCAGCCGGGTCGCCTGAGACCCAGATATCGCGATGCGGAAACGCCTCGCGGATCAGCTCTTCGAGTTTCTCTTGAGGCAGATCGTCGGGCATCCAGTCGGTTTCGTCGATCCATGTCCAGATCACTTGCGCACAAGCCGCCACGTCATCGGGTTTCGCCCTTCTGATGTCGATCTCGTGCATCAGACTTCGTCTCCATGCCCTGCTCGCAAACCTTCGCGCACACGATGGGCAACTTCGATGAACTCCGGCGTGTCCCGAATGTCCAGAGGCCGCTCTTTCGGCAGAGGGCTGTCGATCACATCCGTAATCCGCCCAGGTCGAGGGCTCATCACCACGATCTTGGTGCTCAGATATACTGCCTCGGGGATCGAGTGCGTGACGAACCCGATGGTCTTCTCCGTCCTTGCCCAAAGATCCAGAAGCTGTTCGTTCAGATGATCGCGCACGATCTCATCCAAAGCCCCAAACGGCTCATCCATCAGAAGGATGTCCGCATCAAAGGCCAAGGCCCGAGCGATGCTGGCCCGCTGCTGCATTCCACCCGATAGCTGCCAGGGAAACTTGCCACCAAACCCTTCAAGATCAACCAGTTCCAGAACTTTGTTAACGCGCTCTTCCTGCTCGGTCGCGGAATAGCCCATGATCTCAAGCGGTAGTTTGATATTCTTGGCAATCGTGCGCCAAGGATAGAGGCCCGCGGCCTGAAACACATAGCCATAGGCCCGCTTACGCCGTGCTTCATCCGGTGTCATCCCATTCACGGTCAGCAACCCGCCCGTCGGCGTTTCCAACGCCGCGATACAGCGCAGGAACGTGGTCTTGCCACAGCCCGAAGGCCCGATGAAGCTGACGAACTCGCCTTTGCCAATCGACAAGTTCACATCTTTCAATGCATGGACAGGCCCGTCATTCGTCTGAAAAGTCAGGTCCAGCTGCCTTGCCTCAATAACAGGTTGAGTCGTGTTTTCTGTATTCATTCCATTGCCTTGAAGAATCCTGAAACCGGGCCACCAACAGGCGGCCCAAAAACCTTACACACCAGATGCCGGTATTCCCGTCCGTTCAACCGGTCGCGGAGCAGTCAGCTCTTTCCAGGTGCTCAGCGCTTTGTTCACGTGGGTGTTGGCTTCGCGCGCCACGAATTTCCCATGCCCCTCCTGGGTCTGGATTTCACCATCATGCACAGCCACCACGCCACGGGTCAGCGTAAAGCGTGGCAATCCGCGCACCTCTTTGCCCTCAAAGACGTTGTAGTCGATAGACGATTGCTGCGTCTCGGCCGAGATCACCTTGGCTTTGTTCGGATCCCAGACCACAAGGTCCGCATCCGCACCCACCAGAACGGCGCCTTTTTTCGGATAACAATTCAGTATCTTGGCGATGTTGGTTGAAGTCACAGCTACGAATTCGTTTGGCGTCAATCGCCCGGTGTTCACACCATGTGTCCAAAGCATCGGCATCCGATCTTCCAACCCTCCGGTCCCGTTCGGGATCTTGGTGAAATCGCCCACACCATAACGTTTCTGTTCAGTCGTAAAGGCACAATGGTCCGTCGCCACAACGCTCAGCGTTCCGGACTGCAGACCATTCCACAAGCTGTCCTGATGTTGCTTGTTCCGGAACGGAGGACTCATGACCCGTCGCGCAGCATGCTCCCAATCGTGGTGGAAATATTCGCTTTCATCCAAGGTCAGGTGCTGGATCAGAGGTTCCCCCCAAACACGCTTGCCCTGCATCTTGGCACGCCGGATCGCCTCGTGTGCCTCTTCGCAGGACGTATGCACTACGTACAACGGCACACCGGCCATATCGGCAATCATGATCGCCCGGTTGGTCGCTTCACCCTCCACCTGCGGTGGTCGCGAATAGGCATGCGCCTCTGGCCCCGTGTTGCCTTCAGCCAATAACTTGGCACTCAGCTCAGCCACCACGTCGCCATTCTCGGCATGCACCATCGCGGTGCCGCCCAACTCGGCCAGACGCTTGAACGAGGCAAACAGCTCGTCATCGTTCACCATCAGCGCGCCTTTGTAGGCCATGAAATGCTTGAACGTGTTGATCCCGCGCGTCTCGATGACGGTCTTGATGTCATCAAACACCTGTTCACCCCACCAGGTCACCGCCATGTGGAACGAATAATCACAATTCGCACGCGTCGACTTATTGTCCCAGCGCTTCAACGCATCCAGCAGGCTCTCGCCCGGATTGGGCAGCGCAAAATCGACAACCATGGTGGTTCCACCCGCCAACGCCGCCCGCGTCCCGCTTTCGAAATCATCGCTGGAATAGGTCCCCATAAACGGCATCTCCAGATGCGTATGCGGATCAATCCCCCCCGGCATAACGTAACAGCCCGTTGCGTCCAGTTCTTTATCGCCGCGCAGGTCCGGGCCGATCTCGGTAATCACTCCGCCTTCAACCTTCACATCCGCCTTATAGGTCAGATCAGCGGTCACAACGGTTCCGTTCTTGATCACAGTGCTCATCTTAAACTCCCTGATGCGGTCTGCGCCGCTTGCTTCATCTGGCTAAAAATATCCCGGGGGAGTCGCCCATCGGGCGACGGGGGCAGAGCCCCCTATTCCACGATCCCCGCCGTCTCAACGACCGCATGAAACAGAACATCCGCCCCAGCTGCAGCCCAATCTTTGCTGATCTCTTCGGCCTCATTGTGACTCAACCCATCTACGCAAGGGCACATCACCATTGCAGTCGGAGCCACCCGGTTGATCCAACAGGCATCATGCCCGGCACCCGAGATGATATCCATATGCGAATAACCCAACCGCTCCGCCGCATCGCGCACGGCGGCCACGCAGCCATCATCGAATTTCACCGGATCAAAGCCCCCAACCTTCTCGAATTCGATCTGCAGCCCCATCTTGTCGACAATTTTCTCTGCAGCAACTCGCAGACGGTTCTCCATATCGGTGATCACATCCAACTCGGGTGAGCGGAAATCGACCGTGAACACAGCCTTACCCGGGATCACATTGCGCGAATTCGGATAGACATCGATATGCCCAGCGGCACCGACGGCGTGCGGCGCATGCGACCAGGCGATCTCATCCACTTTTTCAAGAATACGCGCCATCGCCAGCCCGGCATTCTTGCGCATCGGCATCGGGGTAGACCCGGTATGCGCATCCTTGCCGGTCACTGTGATCTGGGTCCAGCTCAGCCCCTGACCATGGGTGACGACGCCAATATCCTTGCCTTCAGCTTCCAGAATGGGGCCCTGTTCGATGTGCAGTTCAAAGAACGCGTGCATCTTTCGCGCACCCACTTCTTCGTCGCCGCGCCAGCCGATACGGTTCAGTTCATCCCCAAACTTCTTACCTTCGGCATCCTCGCGATCATACGCCCAATCCTGAGTGTGCATTCCTGCGAACACGCCCGATGACAGCATTGCGGGCGCATATCGCGTCCCCTCTTCATTGGTCCAGTTGGTCGCCACGATTGGATGCTTGGTCTTGATGCCAAGATCGTTCAGCGTGCGAATAATCTCCAACCCGCCGAGCACGCCCAAAACACCATCATATTTGCCGCCTGTGGGCTGTGTATCCAGATGCGAACCCACGTAGACCGGCAGAGCGTCCGGGTCCGTTCCCTCGCGATGGGCAAACATGTTGCCCATTTGATCCAACCCCATGGTGCAGCCCGCGTCCTCGCACCATTTCTGGAACAATGCACGCCCTTCGGCGTCCTCGTCAGTCAACGTCTGGCGATTGTTTCCGCCCGCAACACCGGGGCCTATCTTGGCCATCTCCATCAAGCTGTCCCACAACCTGTCGCCATTGATCCTGAGGTTCTGCGCCGGAGCTGCCATCATGTTCTTCCCTGTTGCTAGCGATTTGGCTCGCTTTTGGTGTCTTGATTTGACCATCTGGTCAAACTCACGCTATCACGGGTTCGACATCAGTCAAGAAATTGCAGTGACCTGCCGGAATTTTCGACATATTCGACACCCAACTGGCCGAAAAAGAGACATCAGGTGAACATGCCCAAAGACCGCGCCCCGACACGGATTCAGCAAAAGAACCGCGCAGCGATTCTCGAGGCAGCTCTGAATGTATTCTCAGCGCATGGGTTTCGTGGAGCAACTGTCGACCAAATCGCGGCTGAGGCAGGGCTGAGCAAACCCAACCTGCTCTATTACTTCCCGTCCAAAGAAGCGATCCACACCGCCCTTTTGTCAGGCCTGCTTGAGGTCTGGCTGGCACCGCTGCATACCCTGGACGAAGACGGCGACCCGCTCGAAGAGATACTGTCCTACATTCATCGCAAGCTCGAGATGAGCCGCGATCTTCCCCGCGAAAGCCGTCTGTTCGCCAACGAACTGGTTCAAGGAGCGCCACGCATTCATGATGCGCTGTCCACAGATCTGAAAAAGCTGGTCGACGAGAAAGTCGAAATCCTGAACCTATGGATGGATCAGGGCAAGATTGCACGCGTGCATCCCTACCATCTGATTTTCTCAATCTGGGCACTGACCCAGCACTATGCGGATTTCGATGTGCAG
The DNA here is from genome assembly GCF_056537345.1 of Ruegeria sp. CF4. Lineage (NCBI taxonomy): Bacteria > Pseudomonadati > Pseudomonadota > Alphaproteobacteria > Rhodobacterales > Roseobacteraceae > Ruegeria > Ruegeria sp. CF4. Next base: position 1,139,653 of record NZ_JBQFRJ010000001.1, read on the forward strand.
GTCCGCGCGATCCTCGGCGAAGAAGACCCTTTTGAAGGCGCAACGCCCTTCGTCGAAACACTTTATCGAAAACTGCTGGCGCCTTAACAAAAGCTTTACCCTATTGGGAAATAGCTCGCGCCATGTTGACACGCTGAGACAACCCCGATCCCTGGATCGCCCAGCTTTTCTCGTCCCGCTCCGCACGAAGCGGCGCGGTAGTCCACAGCTCGGTTGCCTGGGTTGAGCGCGAAGTCGGTCACTCCGCTTTTCAGAGTGAAGTTAAGCGGCGCGGATATCACCTGATCCGCACCGCAAACCAATACATCGTCATCTGCCATAACGGCCCGATCGACATCCTGTTCTGAGAAAATTCTGCGAATTTTCTCGCCTAAGATTTTTCGACGAAAAATCTCGGCCTATTCAGCGGCCTTCGCCATCGGATTGTTGGGGTGAGTCGTCCAGTTGGCATATTCCGGATCAACGACCTTGCCCGTACGCGGATCAACTTCTCCGGCGGCCATCGGCACCATGGAAATACAGCCCTCAACCGGACAGACATCCACGCAGAGGTTACAGGCCACGCACTCGTCGTCGATGACATCGAATACCCGATCTGCCGACATTGAAATCGCCTGATGGCTGGTGTCTTCGCAGGCGGCATAGCAGCGCCCACATTTGATGCACTGATCCTGATCGATCTTGGCTTTGGCGATGTAGTTGAGGTTCAGATATTGCCAGTCCGTCACGTTGAGTACGGCGCGCCCGATCACTTCGTCGATATTGGTATAGCCTTTTTCGTCCATCCATTCCGACAAGCCAGCGGTCAGTTCGTCAATGATCTTGAACCCGTATGTCATCGCGGCAGTGCAGACCTGAACATTACCGCAACCCAGCGAGATGAACTCAGCCGCATCACGCCAAGTGGTCACGCCACCGATACCTGAGATCGGTAGCCCACGAGTGGCCTCAGCCCGAGCAATCTCTGACACCATGGACAGGGCAATCGGCTTCACTGCTGGCCCGCAATAGCCGCCATGGCTGCCTTTGCCATCAATCGAAGGCTCAGGGCTGAATGTATCTAGATTGACACTGGTGATCGAATTGATGGTGTTGATCAACGATACCGCATCCGCGCCGCCGTTCTTGGCCGCCGCCGCCGGTTTACGAATATCGGTGATGTTCGGGGTCAGTTTCACAATAACCGGGCGGTCATAATACTGCTTGCACCACCGGGTCACCATTTCGATGTATTCCGGCACCTGCCCAACGGCCGACCCCATGCCGCGCTCGCTCATCCCATGCGGGCAACCAAAATTCAGCTCGATCCCGTCTGCACCAGTTTCGGCCACGCGCGGCAGAATGGCTTTCCAAGCGGCCTCTTCACAGGGCACCATGATCGAGGCGATAAGTGCACGATCCGGATAATCCGCCTTTACGCGAGCCATTTCCTCAAGGTTCACCTCAAGCGGCCGGTCGGTGATCAGTTCGATGTTGTTGAGCCCCAACAACCGGCGGTCTGCGCCGTAGATCGCGCCATAGCGTGGGCCGTTCACATTCACGACCGGAGGCCCCTCGGCCCCCAAGGTCTTCCACACTACGCCACCCCAACCGGCCTCGAAGGCGCGGCGGACGTTATATTCCTTATCCGTCGGCGGTGCCGAAGCCAGCCAGTATGGGTTTGGACTTGAAATTCCCAAGAAATTTGATGTTAAATCAGCCATTTATCCGGCCTCCCTGATGCAGATTTGCATCTTTAACTTTGAGTTTCACACGCTTAGACTTGCGTGGATATCCATCGCGGCATCGCGGCCCTCGGCCACAGCGGTCACAGTCAGATCCTCGCCACCTGCCGCGCAATCACCGCCAGCCCATACACCGGTCATCGACGTGCGCCCGGCCCCGGTCACAGTGATCTTGTTACCGTCCAGCGTCAGCCCTTCCGGCACGCCATCCAGAGTCTGGCCGATGGCCTTGAGAACCTGATCGGCGGGGACACGGACGGTTTCTCCCGTTCCGGTCAAACGACCATCATTGCTGGCAGTATACTCCAATTCGATCTCTGCTGCGGCACCATTTCCGTGAATGGCCAATGGCTGGACATTGCACAAAATCCGAACGCCGTGCGAGGCTGCCAAGTCCTGCTCGTAGCGGCTGGCCCCCATCGCGTCGCGCCCCCTGCGGTAGGCGATGGTCACATGCTCGGCCCCCAGCAATTTAGACTTCACTGCCGCGTCCACCGCAGTCATCCCCCCACCTATCACAACGACATTCCGCCCTACCGGAAGATCTGCCAGATCGCTGGCCTGCCGCACATCGGAGATGAAATCGACCGCCGGACGCACCCCGTCTTTATCGACCCCGTCAGCACGCAGCGCGTTCACCCCTGCCAGACCGATCGACAGAAAAACAGCATCATAGTTTTCCTTCAGGCCATCCAGCGAAATAGTCTCACCCAGAACAGATCCGGTTTCGATAGCGATTCCACCGATTTTCAGCAGCCAATCGACCTCGGCCTGCGCAAAATCGTTGGTCGATTTATAAGCCGCAATGCCATATTCGTTCAAACCGCCCGGTTTGGGCTTGCCTTCGTGGATCACCACATCATGTCCCAGCATCGCCAGACGATGCGCACAGGCCAGACCGGCGGGCCCTGCTCCGACCACGGCAATTGTCTTGCCGGTTGATGCGGCGCGCTCGAAGGGATGCGCGCCCGATGCCATCACGTCATCGGTTGCATAACGCTGTAGGCGCCCAATCTCGACCGGTTTGCCTTCGGCCGTTTCACGTACGCAGGCCTCTTCACACAAGGTTTCGGTCGGACAAACCCGGGCACACATACCGCCCAGAATGTTCTGCTCCAGAATAGTCTGACCTGCCGCCTGCGGTTGCCCGGCCTGAATCTGGCGAATGAACAACGGAATATCGATATCCGTCGGACAGGCCGTCACACATGGCGCGTCATAGCAGAAATAGCAGCGATCCGCGGCCACGGCGGCCTCGTGCGGGGCCAATGGTGGATGCAGATCGGTGAAATTCGAGGTCAGCTCATCGCTGGAAAGCCGCCCGGAGACGATCCCGGGTGCCATCTGGCCCTGTGCCATCACTCTACTCCCTGTAGATATGTTTGTTATGAGGTACAGCTTGCCATAAACAAATTTTTTATCAATTGGTAAAATTTGTCAAATGGTCAAAAAAAGAAAAATCCGGACGAAAAGCCCGGATTTCAAAGAAATCTGCGTAATTTCGCAGCAGATGCTGCGTCAGACCATCCCGTCGAGATGTCCGGATTTGATCCAGACGCGCGCTCCAACCTCGCCAGCGACGGCAACCGAACCCGATCCGGGCGGCAGGCGCAGCCAGTCCCAGGTACCGAACTCTTCGCCCGCCTCAGCAAAGCTTCCCTCGATGACGAAGACCTCAAGCCCCTTGCTGGCATCCAGTTCAATACGCGCGCCAGCGGTCCAGCTTTGAACACGGACATCCTCATACGCATCCGTGAACAGATCGACATCCCGGCCCCCGTTGATCGAGCGACGCACCTCGGTGCGGTCATCAGGATCGAATTGATGCAGTTTGACCAGAATGGTCGCGCCCTCGCTGGCCGAGGGTGTATGGGATGATGTCGGAGGATTGCGAACATAGCTGCCAACTGGGAAATCTCCGGTCTCGTCCTGGAACACACCATCCAGCACCAGATATTCCTCACCCCCGTCATGGGTGTGCGCGGAAAACGCACTGCCAGGGGCAAAGCGCACAATAGTCGTCGCCCGGGCGACTTCCTCACCGATGCGGTCCAGCATTTTGCGTTCGACGCCGGCGGCCGGGGAGGCGACCCATTCTGTCTGATCAAAGTGAACGGCGACCCGCCGCGTGAAATCCGCATTGACCCGCATCTGCAATCCTCCTGCGTTGCTGCCCCATAAGATGGCATCCGGAACCGGAATTTCAAACCGGATCCGTTTGGGGTTTTGACGCCCCTTACGGCTTGTTGTACTCCCGGTTGAGGCAGATGCCGAATTCCGGCCCGATCAGAGAGCGACAAGATGCAGGCAAGCCCGGCGACATTCAACATCCTCATCATCGGGCAAAACAACCGGCTGCAATATGAGGCGTTGCTGTTTGCCGCATCATTGCGCCACAGTTCCCCAGGCTTCAAGGGTCGGTTGTTTGTGGGCGTACCACAGCCCGGCCCGCGCTGGCCCCAGAACCCGAGCATACAGGACATCGAGGTGCTGGAAGCGCTGCAGCATCTGGGTACTGAGATCCTGCCCTTCGATTCCCATACTTTCGGCGCAAGCTATCCCCACGGCAACAAGATCGAAGCCCTGCTGGCAATGCCCGAGGGCGAGCCATTCGTCTTCTTTGACAGCGACACGCTGATCACCGGCGAGCTTGCCGATGTTCCATTTGATTTCGACCGACCCGGTGCCTCGCTTAGAGTCGAAGGTTCGTGGCCCAAACCGACGCTCTATGGTCCCGGCTATGAAGGTATCTGGCGAGCGTTATATGACCGGTTCGGGCTGGATTTCGAAAGCTCTCTCGATCCCAGCCAACCGTCGGGATATTGGCGGCACTATCTGTATTTCAACGCCGGATACTTCTTTTACAAATGCCCCCGCCTGTTTGGTGAGCGCTTTCTCGACTACGCCCGCACCATCCGGGACGAGGAAATCCCCGAGCTGACAGGACAGGTTCTGGATCCTTGGCTTGATCAGGTTGTTTTGCCGCTGGTCATCCACTCGTTCGGCGGTGGTCGGGATGCATTGCCCGAGGGTCTGCTGGACGGATCGATCAGTTGTCATTATCGCCTGTTTCCGATGCTCTACGCCCGCGAAAGCGATCATGTGATCGAGGTGTTGGAAACCGTTGTGGCCCCGAACAAGATCAAGAAGGTGCTCAAAGGATATGACCCGCTGAAGAAGCTGGTGATCCAGCGCAAGGGTACGAAGATCCGGGCCTTGTTCGACCAGGACAACCTGCCAGCGCGCGAACAGGTCATACGCAAGACAATCAAATCCAAGGGGCTTTGGCTGCGGTGACGCAAGCGTTGTGCGTGACGGGTCAATGTCTTAGAGATTCATCAACAAACATTCCAACAGGAGATTTATTCGATGTCCGACGGCCCGACCTACGGTTTTGACACGCTGCAAATTCACGCCGGGGCCCGCCCCGACCCTGCCACGGGCGCGCGTCAGACGCCGATCTATCAAACTACGGCTTATGTGTTCCGCGACGCCGAGCACGCCGCAGCTTTGTTCAACCTGCAGGAAGTAGGTTTCATCTATTCCCGTCTGACCAACCCGACCGTCGCAGTGCTGCAAGAACGTGTCGCGACCCTTGAAGGTGGCGTCGGCGCGGTTTGTTGCTCGTCAGGTCACGCGGCGCAGATCATGGCGCTGTTCCCGCTGATGGGGCCCGGCTGCAATGTGGTGGCCTCGACGCGTCTGTATGGCGGCACGGTCACGCAGTTCAGCCAGACGATCAAGCGCTTTGGCTGGTCGGCCAAGTTTGTGGATACCGATGATCTGGACGCCGTGAAAGATGCCATCGATGAAAACACCCGAGCGGTGTTCTGCGAGTCTGTTGCCAACCCCGGCGGTTATGTCACCGATATCCGCGCGTTGGCGGATGTGGCGGATGCTGCGGGCATTCCCCTGATCGTCGACAACACCTCGGCCACGCCATACCTGTGCCGCCCGATCGAACATGGTGCGACTCTGGTCGTGCATTCGACCACCAAGTACCTGACCGGCAACGGCACCGTCACCGGTGGCTGTATCGTGGATTCAGGCAAATTCGACTGGTCGGCGAATGACAAATTCCCCTCGCTCAGCGAGCCCGAGCCTGCCTATCACGGGCTGAAATTCCACGAGACATTCGGCCCGCTGGCCTTCACTTTCCACGGCATTGCCATCGGCCTGCGCGATCTGGGCATGACGATGAACCCACAGGCGGCGCATTACACGCTGATGGGGATCGAGACCTTGTCCCTGCGGATGGAACGCCATGTCGAGAACGCCCAGAAGATCGCAGCATGGCTGGAGGCTGACGACCGCGTGGACTACGTAACCTATGCTGGCCTGCCCTCGTCGCCCTATCATGATCGGGTCAAGGCGCATTACCCGCGCGGCGCGGGTGCTTTGTTCACTTTCGCGGTCAAAGGCGGCTATGACGCCTGCGTCAAACTGGTCAACGCGCTTGAGATCTTCAGCCACGTGGCCAACCTGGGTGACGCGCGGTCGTTGATCATCCACTCGGCCTCGACCACGCACCGCCAACTGACGCCCGAGCAGCAAGAGGCCGCGGGCGCCGGACCGGGCGTTGTACGTGTCTCGATCGGGATCGAGGATGCGGACGATCTGATCGCCGATCTCGACCAAGCCCTCGCCAAAGCGAGCGCCTGATCCGATGGCTGGGCACGACACCAACGATCTGAGCCAACCCATCGGTTTGCCGCTAGAGGGCGAGTACCCGCGCCCCACCCCGCCTTATACGCCGATGGTTGGCCGGTTCTGCTCGGTCGTGCCGTTGGATGTAAACAGACACGCGCCCGGGCTTTACCGGGCGTTTGCCAATGATGCGGATGGCCGTAACTGGACCTATCTGCCCTACGGTCCATTTAGCGCCGAGGCGGAGTTCATCGACTGGGCGCATTTCAACTGCATGGATGCCGATCCGATGTTCCATACGGTGTTGGATGTAGACGAAACACCTGTTGGGATGGCGTCATATCTACGCGTCGAACCCGCGGCCGGTGCAATTGAAGTCGGTCACATCCACTTCTCACCACTGTTGCAGCGCAAACCGCAATCGACTGAAGTCATGTTCCTGATGATGCAGCGCGTTTTCGATGAATTGGGCTATCGCCGCTATGAATGGAAATGCGACGCTTTGAACGCGCCGTCACGTCAGGCTGCCGAGCGGTTGGGCTTTACCTTCGAGGGCATCTTCCGGCAGGCAACCCATTACAAGGGCCGCAACCGTGACACCGCCTGGTACTCGATCATCGACAGCGAGTGGCCCCGCATCAAGCAGGCCTTTCAGACTTGGCTATCACCTGAAAATTTCGATGAGGTGGGCCAGCAACGCCAACCGCTGCAAGCCCGCGCCTGAGATTACTCGGATATCTCGAAGTCCATCGAGATGTTGACCGAGACCGAAATCTCGCCGCCCGCAACCGGAAACCCTGCGGAATCGGACATCGCCATTTCACGCATCTGAGCGACCGGGCGCACGCCGCCACCGTGATCGTTGATCGAATTCACTGGGCCCAGCGTAATCCCTGCCGCTTGCGCCAGTTGCTGCGCCTTGGCTGTTGCATCCGCGACCGCTTTGGCCCGCGCCTCGGCCTCAAGTGGTTTGGGGTCCTGAACGCCAAAGCTCAGACCACCGAAATCATTGGCACCATCCTTGATGACCGCGTCCATGATCTGACCTAGCTTATCCAGATCGCGCACTCGGACCGACACCCGGTTCGAGGCCGTAAACCCGGTGATCTTGGGTGGTGCATTGCCGGAACTGCTCCGCCCCGACCAGACAGGAGACAGCGACAAGTCGCGGGTCTGCACGTCACGCGCCTCCAACCCCATTTCATCCAACCTCTTGAGAATCTGTGCCACCGCATCCGATGTCGCCTGCATCGCAGCCGAGGCCTGCTCATCTTGATTTGTCACCCCCAGCGTGATGGTTGCCATATCAGGCGCGGCGAGAGTGGTTCCGGTACCGCTGACCGAGATTCGGCGTTCTTCCGCATAGGCGGGCATGGCCGCGACCGCTGCGGTCATCGCAGCCAGAAAAGCAAGTGTCTTCAAGGTGATCCCTCCTAGTGACTTGCCTCCAAGATGGGTATCACACGCGGCACACGGCAAGAGGGTAACGCGCCTTTTTCTTTCCCTCGGCGGGTTCCTGCTCTAATCTCGGACGGCAAACATCCAAGCGTTTGCATTAAAGCTGACAATTATGGTTCATCCGGATTATGAAACCCGCCTTTGCGCTGTCATTTTCTGAAAACGGTATTTCCCTGCATCACCAGTCGGATGGCGACTGGTATTGCATCGGGACCGTTCCGTTGGATGCTCCGGATCTGCAGGATCAGATTCAAGCTCTGCGAGATCAGGGATTCGCGCTGGAAAACGATCTGAGTTGCAAGCTGATTATCCCTTCGGACCAGGTGCGGCTGTTGACGGTTGAAACCGATGGTCTGGACAGTGACGCAGCGGCGCAGAAGGTCGAAGGCACGCTCGCCTCGGCGACGCCCTATGAACTGTCGGAACTGGCCTATGTCACCGATGTCGACGGCCCTTTGACGCGTGTTGCCGCCATAGCGCAACAGACGCTGAACGAGGCCAGCGCATTTGCGACTGATCACGGATTCATCCCCGAGGCAATCTGGGTCAGCGCAACGGGCAAAGATACGCTGGACGAGCCGTTTTTCGAATTGCCGGTCACCAAGAATGAAACGGTCGAGGCCGCACCTGCTGCCTCAACGCCAGAGGTCTCGCCTCCGACCCCAGACCCCCAGCCAGAGCTGAAACTGGAGCCAGAGCCAGAGCCAGAGCCAGAGCCAGAGCCAGAGCCAGAGCCAGAGCCAGAGCCAGAGCCAGAGCCAGACAAGACACCGGATATCCCGGTGCATGCAATAGCTGATGAAGCCAAAGCGCCTGCCTTCGAGCCTACCTCTCTCACCCTGCCCACCGCAGCAAAGTCCGGGACTGATCTAAAACGCTTTGTCCTTCCCGCTATTGCCGCGTCGATTTTGGTCGGGATGCTGCTGGGCGTCTGGTCCTTCAACAGCTCTGAACCCGAAGCCATCGAGGTAGCCGAACCGCTGAATCTGGACCCGGAGCTGCAGCCGGAACCAGAAGTTGCGATGACAGAGCCTCAGCCCGAGGCACCTGAGTCGCAAACCCAGGACCCCGAGACCGCAAGCCTGACGCCGGAACCTGAGACACAAGATCCCGCGACCGAGGAGGAACCGGCCCTCTCGGCAACGGATGCGGCCATCTTAGAAGCGCTGAGTGTTGAACCGGAACCGGTCGAAGACATCGCGAAGCAGCTGGATGACACAACCGAATTTCATGCGTTCACGGGCACTGCTCCGGTTGAGCCCTCAGAACTCGACTCGGCGCCTGAACAGAACGTCGATGATCTTTATCTGACTTCGGTCGACCGCTCGGACCTGTCGACCGATATCGTCGCCCTCCCCTCGCTTGCCAGCCTGGATACGGATGCGCCAGTCGACCAGATCACCTTGCCCGGTCAGGCTGGGCAACGGTTCGAACTTGATGAGCGTGGCCTCGTGACGCCAAGCTCTGACGGCACGCTGAACCCCGCCGGGGTAATGGTCTATCTTGGGCGACCGTCTTCTGTTCCGCCCGAAGCACCAACCCGGTTTGAGACAGAACCAGCCGTTATTGAAGAGATTGACGAACGGCTCGCAGCGTTCCGCCCGCGCCCGCGTCCGGAAAACCTAGTGGACCAGTTCGAGCGCCAGCAGTTGGGTGGTCGATCCCTGCAAGAGCTTGCCTCGGTTCGCCCCAAGCTGCGGCCCGAGTCGCTGCAGGTCAAACCGGTAGTCGATGAAACGCCAACGGCGCTGGCGGTTGTGCGGGTGCCGCGCCCGAAGATCCGGCCAGCCGGCCTCGCACCGCGCGCGACGTCACAACCAAGCACTGGCGGCACTGCCCCGCTTGCGTCGACAGCCAACGTGGCCAGCAATTCCGATGAGGCCGGATCGTTCCAGCCCAAGGCGGTGAACCCCAAAATCCCGTCAAGCGCATCGGTCGCGCGACAGGCAACCATCGACAACGCCATAAACCTGCGCAAGCTCAACCTGATCGGCGTCTACGGTACCCCGGCGAACCGCCGCGCATTGGTCCGCCTGCCCAGCGGGCGTTACAAAAAACTGAAGGTGGGCGACCGTATCGACGGCGGCAATGTCATTGCCATTGGCGATAGCGAGTTGCGCTATCAGAAACGCGGCAAGAACGTCACGCTCAAAATGCCGCGTAGCTGATAGTCGAACGAAAAAGAGCGCCGCATCAAACGGCGCTCTGTCATCGATCCGATGTATTTGCGATCAGGCTGCCGAGATTTCACCCGATTCAATCTGCTCGCGCTCGATGGATTCGAACAGGGCTTTGAAATTGCCCTCACCAAACCCATCATCGCCTTTGCGCTGAATGAACTCGAAAAAGATCGGGCCGATTACAGTTTTCGAGAAGATCTGCAGCAGAATCTTTGTTTCACCACCATCCACGACGCCTTCGCCGTCGATCAGGATGCCGTGCTTCATCATACGGTCCTTCGGCTCGTCATGGCCGGTCACGCGGTCATAGGACATATCATAATATGTCTCATTCGGGCCGGGCATGAACGTCAGGCCCTTCTCGGCAATCGCATCGGTCGAGCTGTAGATGTCGTCGCTGCCAACCGCGATATGCTGGATACCTTCGCCTTTGTACTTCTTCAGATAGGACACGATCTGCCCGGTCTCACCGCGATCTTCATTGATCGGAATACGAATACGACCGCAGGGCGAGGTCAGCGCCCGGCTAAAGAGACCAGTGAACTTACCCTGAATATCGAAAAACCGGATTTCGCGGAAGTTAAACAGGTCGCCATAGAACTTGAACCACTTGTCCATGTTGCCCTTGAAGACGTTATGGGTCAGGTGATCGAGGTAATAGAACCCGTCACCCCGCGGTTTGGATTGCTTCAGCCACTCGAACTCTTCGTTATAGGGCGAGGTGTCATGGTACTGATCGATGAAATAGATCAGTGAGCCGCCGATGCCTTTGATCGCTGGAACATCCATGGTCTTGTCGGCAGCGTCGTAGGGCTCGGCCCCCTTGGAAACTGCGTGCTCATAGGCTTGCTGAGCATCCACGACGCGCCAGCCCATCGACGGGGCGCAGGGACCGTGTTCGGCCACGAACTTGGCGGCAAAGCTGTCGGGGTCTGCGTTCAGGATGTAGGTCACGTCGCCCTGCTGCCAAAGCTCTACTTTAGGCGTGTTGCGATGATAGCCGACATATTCGAAACCCATGCGCGCAAACAGGTCACGCAGTTCTTGCGGTTCGGGATGGGCAAACTCGACGAATTCGAATCCGTCGGTCCCTGCAGGGTTTTCATCACTGATGACAGATTTCGGGGCGTTATGCGGGAAAGGACCCATGGCGCGTCTCCTTGGAAAACAGGAATTTCTTTGCTGATTCAAAAATACGCCTTATTGAGCGCTGTTTCTGCGCATTGTTTTCGTATAAACTTAGTTCATATGCGTATTCCCCGCATCTTATCGACGAATTTTGAGGAAACGCCGCACGTGCTTGATCGGATTGATATCGGAATACTCGCGGCATTGCAGCGCGACGCGCATCTGACTTCGCAACAACTGGGCGACGTGTTGAATCTGTCTGCCAGTCAGGCGGGCCGCCGCCGACAACGGCTTGAGGCCGAAGGTTACATCACCGGATACACCGCCCGACTGGACCCGCTGAAGCTGGGGCTGCAGGTGCAAGGGTTCATTCAGGTGCATCTGGGCACACACGGCCCCGAACAATCCGCAAGCTTCGCCCGTATGGTCAATACGCGCCCCGAGATCTGCAGTGCCTGGACCATGACCGGAGAGGCAGATTACCTGCTTCACGTCTATTGTGACGACTTATCAGCACTCAACAGCTTGCTTCACGAAGTGATCCTGCCGCATCCTGCTGTTGCACGGGTGCAAAGCCAGATCGTTATGGACCAATTAAAACGCGACGCGCCACTCCCGACCTGAGCGCACAAGAGAGAGCATTAATGAACGAATTCCTTTATCAGGCATCGATCTATCTGGCAGCTGCGGTAATCGCGGTTCCACTATCTGCCCGTCTCGGGCTGGGATCGGTCCTGGGGTATCTAGCCGCAGGCATCGCCATTGGTCCAATTCTGGGTCTCGTCGGTGCGGAAACAGAAAGCCTGCAGCATGTGGCCGAATTCGGCGTCGTGATGATGTTGTTCCTGATCGGATTGGAACTTGAGCCCCGCGCCCTGTGGGATATGCGGGACAAGTTGTTGGGCCTTGGCGGGTTGCAGGTCGCCCTTTCAACCGCCGCCATTGCGGCTGTGGCCTTCTATGCGGGTCACCAATGGTCGGTTGCGCTGGCGGTTGGGTTAACTCTGTCTCTGTCATCAACGGCGATTGTACTGCAGACCCTGTCCGAAAAGGGCCTGATGCAAACAAATGGCGGGCGCGCGACCTTCTCGGTTCTGCTGACACAAGACATCGCGGTGATCCCGATACTGGCCTTCCTGCCGCTACTGGCTTTGCCCGCAAGTATCCAGATTGAAGACGACGGCTCGATCAACCGCGGCATAGAATCGGCAAAGAACGGGGAGTATCATGCTTCTTTGTCACTGGTCGAAGGGCTGCCCGGCTGGGCCGTGACACTGGTCACGATCGGAGCGGTCGCCTTTGTTGTTCTGGCTGGCATCTACCTGACCCGTCCCCTGTTCCGGTTCATTCACGCCACCCGCTTGCGCGAAATGTATACCGCACTGGCGTTGATGATCGTGGTCGGTATCTCGTTTCTTATGACGCTCGTGGGGCTCTCGCCGGCTCTGGGCGCATTTCTGGCCGGTGTCGTATTGGCCAGTTCTGAATTCCGGCACGAAATGGAAAGTGACCTTGAGCCGTTCAAGGGGCTGCTGCTGGGCTTGTTCTTTATCACCGTGGGTGCGGGAATCGATGTGGGGTATTTCTTTGCCGATCCGTTTGATCTGATCGGGCTCGCCCTGCTTGTCATTCTCGCCAAGGGGATCATCCTGTTTATCGTCGGGCGCGCGTTCAAGCTGCGGGGGCGCGATCACTGGCTGTTCACACTTGGGCTGGCACAAGCCGGTGAGTTTGGTTTTGTGCTACTGGCATTCTCGACGCAGCAGAATGTGATCCCGCCTGGCCTGTCGCAAAAGCTGCTGATGATCATCGCGCTGACCATGCTGATCACGCCGCTGCTGTTCATTATCTACGACTTGCTTTCACGCTATATGGGCGAGAGCAAGCCACAGGTCGAACCCGATCAGATCGATGAAAAAGGGCCCGTCATCATCGCCGGGATCGGTCGCTTTGGGCAGATCGTCAACCGGTTGGTACAGGCCAGCGGGTTCAAGACGGTGGTGTTGGACCATGACATCGAAACCATTCAACTGATGCGCCGTTTTGGGGTCAAAGGCTTTCTGGGCGATCCTACGCGCCCCGAATTGCTACGCGCCGCTGGTATCGAAAAGGCCGCCGTGCTGGTGGCCGCGATGGATGACTACAAACAAGTGACCCGGCTGGTCAGCTACGCTCGCCGTCAACGGCCCGACCTGCATATTATCGCGCGCGCGCGCGATCGCACTCATGTCTACGAACTCTATCAGGCCGGAGCCAACGATATCGTGCGCGAGATGTTCGACGGATCGCTGCGCGCAGGCCGCTATGTTCTGGAAAATATCGGGCTCAGCGAATACGAAGCCGCGCAGGCAGAACAGACCTTTTATCACCATGACCGGACATCAGTCCGCCAACTGGCGGAACTGTGGATACCTGGCATGCCCACTGCCGAGAACAAGAAATATATCGAACGCGCACAAGAGCTCGAAAAGGACTTGGAGACCGCCCTGCTGGAGCTCGCCGAGGAACACGCCAAGAAATCGGCCTGACCCTTACCGGATCAGGCCGTTAAATCAGCCGTCCGAGACCCCTGCTTCGGCAAAGGTAGCCATGCCGGAATGGCAGGCCACCGCGCTTTTGAGAATGTTGATCGCCAGCGCCCCGCCTGAGCCTTCGCCCAAGCGCAGACCGAGGCTTAATAAGGGTTCCTTGCCAAGCTTATCCAGCATAGCAGCATGCGCTCCCTCGGCGCTTTGGTGCCCCGCCACGGTGTGATCGAGCGCCGTCTCTGAGATCTGCGCCAGGCAGGCAGCCGCGGCAGTGCAGATAAACCCGTCCAGAATGACCGGAATGCGCAACACGCGCGCGGCGGCAATCGCGCCGGCCATGGCCGCAATCTCTCGCCCGCCGAGGCATCGAAGGATATGCAGACCGTCGCCCTGACCGTGCAGCGCGACGCCTTCCGCAACAACGCGGGTTTTGTTTGCCAGACCTTCATCATCCACACCGGTCCCGCGTCCGGTCCAGTCGGCAGCTTCCCCTCCGAACAGCGCGCAGGCAATGGCCGCGGCAGGGGTGGTGTTTCCGATCCCCATCTCTCCGACCACAAGCAGATCAGCCTGCGGATCAACCGCCTGCCAACCCGTGCGCAGGGCGCTCAGCAATTCCTCTTCGCTCATCGCTGGCGCTTGCGTGAAATCTGCGGTGGGACGTTCCAGCTCCAGCGCATGCACGTCCATCTTCGCGCCCGCGGCCTTAGCCAGTTGGTTGATCGCCGCCCCGCCATGTTCGAAATTCATGACCATCTGCACCGTCACCTCGGATGGGAAGGCCGAAACGCCCTGCGCCGTAACACCGTGGTTGCCCGCAAATACGATGACCTGAGGCGCGGTGATCTGAGGCCGCGCATCCCCGCGCCAACCCGCATACCAGATCGCCAGATCCTCAAGCCGGCCCAATGCGCCGGGTGGTTTGGTCAACTGGCCATTACGCGCTTCTGCTCCTTGTACGGCAGATGTGTCCACGCCGGGAGCGCCGGTCAGCGCATTGCGGAAACTGTTCAGATCATTGAGTTCGGGCAGCATTGAAAGCCTCGTTGCATCAGAGTGGTTGTGTGTGTTTAACCAATGCTGGCAAAGCAACAAGACCCTGAAAGGCCTGGGAGTGACCAAAAACGACACCGCCCCGTTTTCTGCGTGGGATATCCCGCTCGCTCTGGTCCTACTGACCCGCCTGCCCCTGCCGCGCCTGCCTGACGAGGCATTTGCCCGCCAGTCGCGCGCCGCATGGGCTTATCCGCTGGCGGGGGTTGTTGTTGGCGCGCTGGCCTGCGGCGTCGCCTGGATCGCGATCTGGGCGCAGTTGCCCACCTTCGCAACCGCCGCTTTGCTGGTGGCCACGCTGATCATCGTGACCGGAGCAATGCATGAAGACGGGTTGGCCGACACCGCCGACGGGCTCTGGGGCGGTTTCACATCCGAGCGTCGTTTGGAGATCATGAAAGACAGCCATATCGGCACCTACGGCGTGCTGGCTTTGCTGCTCGCGCAGATGCTTCGAGTTGCTGCCATCATGGCCTTGATTGGCGCGGGTTTGCTGACGGGCGTGCTTGCCGCGTGCATTTTCTCTCGCGCCATGATGCCTGCGCTGATGCGCGCGCTGCCGAACGCTCGCAAATCCGGGCTGAGCCATTCGGTTGGTGCGCCCCCTGCTACTGCGGCTCTGACTGGCATCGGACTGGCCATCGTCCTGTCATTACTGCTGTTGGGCGGATCAGCCATCGCGCCAATGCTCTGCGCACTGCTCGCAACGGCTTTTGTCGCGCGCCTCGCAAAGATCAAGATTGGCGGCCAGACGGGCGATATTCTGGGTGCCACTCAGCAGATTTCGGAGATCGCATTCCTTTTGGCGCTGACCGCATCGCTTTAAGATGCGCCCCCGGTTTCGATGCGCAACGTCGCGCCACAGTGTTTGCAATGCACGGCATCCGGATCGTGCCGGAACAGACCACAGCTTGGGCATTTGTAGCGTACCTTCTGCGGCATGAAGATCGCCTGCGCCAGACGAACGAACAGCGCCACGCCAACGACCATGATGAAAACCGAAAACAGCTTCCCCGCAGGTGTGCCAAGCGTGATATCCCCGAAACCGGTCGTCGTCAGCGTTGCCATGGTGAAATAAAGCGCGTCAATATAGGGGGTCTGCGCGTCCTCTGGGACAAAGAAGACCAGTACGGCAGTCGAGGTCGCAAACACAAAGACCATCAGATTGATCGCCGCGATCACGGCATCTTCGTGGGTCCTGAAAAACGGACTGTCCCGGCGCAGGTCCCGCAGCAGATGATAGGAATGTATCAGCCGCAATGCCCGCAAGATCCGCAGGAACGCCAGATTTCCGGTTAGGAATGGGTCAAGCAACAGCGAAGCGATCACCACGATATCAGCGAGCGTATAAACCTGACGCAGCAGTTTCCAACGATCTTTGGCGATCCACATACGCGCAGAGAAATCCAGCAGGATAATCAGCCCCACTCCGAGGCTTGCGACCGTAAGCCCCGGTCCGTGCGGGATGTTCGCGGTGGCGACAAAAAAGATGATTGAGGCGATGTCGAACAGGATGAGGCCATAGCGAAACCAGATCGAGACTGGCTCATGGCTGATGTAGAGGAACTTCACCGTCTGCTTCATCATGTCCCCGTATCTTCCCGCAGTTACAGAAAAATACCCGACAAGCGTCTCTGCACCAAGCGCCGACCACAAAAAAGGGCCGCCCCGGATATCGAGACGGCCCATGAAAGAGTTTGATCGTGATCAGGCTGCGCGCGAGGTCAGAACTTCGTCGACCTGTTTGGCGGCAGAAATCTCATCCGCACCGGACACCGCAGCCACTTCGCGGGTCAGACGCTCAAGCGCGGCTTCATACAGCTGACGCTCGGAATAACTCTGCTCGCGCTGGTCGTCGGTGCGATGCAGGTCACGAACAACTTCAGCGATCGAGATCAGATCACCCGAGTTGATTTTCTGTTCATATTCCTGCGCCCGGCGCGACCACATGGCGCGTTTCACCTTGGCTTTGCCTTTCAGCGTTTTCATCGCCTGAGAGATCACATCCGGAGAGCTGAGCGAGCGCAGACCGGATTCGGTGACCTTGTTGGTCGGAACCCGCAGTGTCATCTTGTCCTTTTCAAAGGAAATCACGAACAGCTCAAGCGAGAAGCCCGCGACTTCCTGTTCCTCGATCGATATGATCTGCCCCACGCCATGGGCGGGGTAAACAACATAATCGTTCGGGCGGAACTCAAGCTTTTTCGACTTCGACATTCAGATACATCCTTCGTTATGGACGGGGATATGAGACAACAAAAACACCCCAGCCGAGGCCCAGCACGGCCTCGTCAGGCGCATCTATTGTCACAAAATCAGGACTCCATAGTGAGCATACTTACGGAGCACGTCCCCATCACAGTCATCATTCAGGCTTAAGTATATCACAAAATTGCGACACTCAAAAGACCGGCCCTGATCAAAGGCAGAAAAATCGCCTTATCTCAATGCGATAATGTGTCGATTGGCGCGGATACGGCTTTACTTGACCACCGAATCGCTTAACCGCCTTCGCCGGGCGCTTCGGAGAAATACTTCTCCATCTTGCCTTCTTCGCCATCGCGTTCTTCGGCCTCGGGCAACGGGTCTTTCTTGGTGACGATCACCGGCCACATTTCCGAATACTTCCGGTTGAACTCAACCCATTGCTCCATGCCCGGCTCGGTGTCAGGGCGGATGGCATCTGCAGGGCACTCAGGCTCACAGACGCCACAGTCGATGCACTCATCAGGGTGAATGACCAGAGTGTTCTCGCCTTCGTAGAAACAGTCCACCGGACATACCTCGACACAGTCGGTGTATTTGCAGCCAATGCAGTTTTCGGTGACAACGTAGGTCATTGTATGGTTCCCATGTGCGCTTTGGGCGACTAGCTAATTCAGTCTGCCCGCCTCTTCAAGAGAAGATCACCCCTTTGAGGTGCGAGAAAGATCAAGCGCGCGCCTTTCTTTCTTGGTTGGGCGACCTTTTCCCTCAAAACCCGGATTCTTGGGCGGTGCATCCTGTTTTTCAGTCATATCGAAGTACAATGTTTGCGCCTCAGGCGCTGGACCACGGCGTTCACCCAGCTTTTCGATACGAACCACGCGGACGATCCGCCCCTGCGGGAAGGTCAGAACGTCTCCGGGTGCCACGGCTTGCGCTGGTTTCAGCACCCGGTTTCCGTTCAATCTGACATGTCCGCCGCTGACCTGTTTGGCGGCCAGGCTACGGGTCTTAAAGAACCGCGCCTGCCATAACCATTTATCAATCCGCAGCTTGGCCTCGGCCATTGTCGGTCAGTTGCCGTCCTTCAAACCCATCAGCGCGGCGGCGAATGGGTTGTCAGGATCAATTGCCTTTTCCTTTTTCGGAGGACGTGACGAGAAGCTCTTGGCACCCTGCGGCTTGCCGCCCTTCTTGCCCTGCGGTCTACGACCATCCTGCGGCTTACCACGTGATTTGCCCTTGCCCTGCCCTTGCTCGCGGCGCGGGCCGCGATTTTGCTGGCGCTGACGGCCCCAAGTAAAGGTATAGAACACCTCTACCTCCGGCTCATCCGATGCTGGTTCCGCAGCGGGGGCCTCGGCTGCCGCCTCGGTGCTTTCGGTGGCCTCGGCTGACGCCTCGGCGGGTGCACTAACCTCTTCCGGTGCGGCTTCTGGAGCCGGAGACTCTTCGACCGCAGGTTGCTCCGCCGCCTCTGCCACCGGCTGTTCTGCGACGACCGTTTTAACCTTTTCACGCTCGCCGCGTTCGGCCTTGTATCCCAGGCCCTGCATCAGATCAGCGAACTGATCCAGTGTCATGCCGGTGATCGAAAGCATGTCGGGTTTGGCTTCGAACCCACCCCGACTGTCTTCGGACCGCAACATATCGGCCAGGCGTTCCAGCATGTCGATCCGGATCGAGCGCTCGCCCGCGTCGCGGTAGCCACACATCGTGTCGTAGCCCTGCGGCGCATCCTTGGCGACGGGCACAGTGACCAGACCCGGCGGCGGTGCTTCGGGGAATTCCTGCAGGCCGCTGGACAGCGCCCACAACACCAGACGCAATCGCGTTGGCGCAGGTTTCAGCAACAGCGGCATGAAGATGGTGAACTGGCCAAAGCGGATGCCATGCTTGCGCAGTGCGCCGCGGGCGTCCTGATCCAGATCCTTGACCTCTTGCGCGACCTGCGCGCGGGGCAGAACGCCCAGCGCTTCGACCATGCGGAAGGCGAAACCTTTGGCCAGACCGGACAGTTCCTCGTCCCGAGACAGGTTCAGCAGCGGCTCGAACAGTGCGGCCACTTTGCGGTCGATGAAGTGCTGCAACCGGCGCTGCACCTTCTGTTCGACGTCCGGCCCTGCGGCCTCATCCACAAAAACCTCGACCATCGGCTTGAGAGGTTCTGCCCCGGCAACCAGTTTGCCGGCAGCGTATTCGCCCCACATCAGGCCTCCCTGATCGGTGAAATCAATTTCGGTATCGGGCGCGTTGTAGAAGCGGTCGGCACGCAGATGGAATTGCGGCGCGAGAGCTTGCAGCGAGGCCGATTTGAGCGCTTTCGCCTCAGCCCCTTGCGCGCTTTTGTCCGGTGTAAACCGGAACCCTTCCAGACGACCGACGAATTCGCCTTCGACGGTCACTTCACCCTTGTCATTTACTTCGGCCAAAAGGGCCTCCTTCTGTTTGAGCCGGCGCAGCAACACCGATGTGCGCCGGTCCACAAATCTCTGAGTCAGACGGTCATGCAGAGCGTCCGACAGCCTGTCTTCTACAGTGCGTGTTTCCTCACGCCAATGCGATTCGTCACGCACCCAGCCGTTTCGTTGCGCAACATATGTCCAGGTGCGAATATATGCCAACCTTTTGGAGAGCGCATCAATATCTCCGTCCGTTCGGTCGATGCGGCGGATTTGCCGCGCCATGAAATCGTCGGGGATGGATTGGCGTTCGTGCAGGTGGCCATAGATCACTTCGAGCAGGCTGGCATGTTCCGCGTGGCTGATGCCACGAAAATCGGGGATTCTGCACACATCCCAGAGCAAGCGGACGGATTGGCCATCGCTGGCACGGGCCATGATTTCGGTAATCTGCGACAGCGATTTCAATACGTTCAGATCGTCGGCGGGGCGCGCTTTGATCAGGTTTTCACTGTCGGGGCTGACCTCAAGCGACTCGATCAACGCTTCGATAGAGCCAAAGCGCAAAGCAGCATTCCGCCAGTTCAGCTTTTTCATCGGCGTAAAACGGCTGTCCATGATGGCCTGCGCGACGCCCTCATCCAGCGGCGGGGCTTCACCGGTCACACCGAAAGTGCCGTCAGACATGCCGCGCCCAGCGCGACCCGCGATCTGGGCCAACTCGTTCGGAGCCAGCGGACGCATCCGGCGACCATCGAATTTAGTCAGGGATGAAAACGCCACATGGTTGACGTCAAGATTCAAGCCCATCCCGATGGCATCGGTGGCAACCAGATAGTCGACCTCGCCATTCTGATAGAGGTCCACCTGCGCATTCCGCGTGCGCGGGCTGAGCGCGCCCATGACCACAGCCGCCCCACCCTTTTGACGGCGAAGCAATTCGGCGATGGCATATACGTTTTCGACCGAAAACCCGACGATGGCACTGCGTGGGGGCATCCGGCTGATCTTCTTGGACCCGGAGTAGACAAGCTGCGACATCCGCTCGCGCCGGACAAACTGTGCCTCAGGTACAAGCGCAGCGATCGCGCCGCGCATCGTGTCGGACCCCAAGAACAGAGTCTCGTTTGTCCCACGGGCGCGTAGCAGGCGGTCAGTGAACACATGGCCACGTTCGGGATCGGCACAGAGCTGGATTTCATCGATGGCCACGAAATCCGCACCCATGCCCTCGGGCATAGCTTCGACCGTGCAAACCCAATATTGCGTCCGGGGCGGTACGATCCGTTCCTCCCCCGTCACTAGCGCGACAACCGATGGGCCGCGAATGGCGACGATCTTGTCGTAGACCTCACGCGCCAGCAGACGCAGAGGCAGGCCGATGACACCGGTCCGATACCCCAACATACGTTCAATCGCGTAGTGAGTTTTACCTGTGTTCGTTGGGCCAAGTACGGCCACGATTCGGGATGACCCGCTCACCTTTGCCCCCTGCGCCCTGAGACTTACAGCGCCTTGCCTTCAACCTGAGGCTTCAGCCGATTCACGGCATTGGTTACTTCTTCGTGGTGGGGATGTATAGCCAGCGCACGCGAATAGGCATCAAGCGCCTGTTCGGGCTTTCCAACGATCTCGAAGATCAGGCCAAGACCGTAAATGGCCTCATAATTGTTCGGATTGAGAGTCAAAGCGTGCTCAAGATCCGCCGCCGCCATTCCAAACCGATCGATACCAAAGAAGGCCGAGGCACGCACGTGCCAGCCTTCAGCAAATTCAGGCGCGTGATCGGTGAGTGCGGTCAGATGATCCAACGCGGCTTCGACATCGCCATCTTCAAGCGCCTCGCGTCCACGCTCCAACAGCAAGTCCGCCGAGGCCGATCCCGACAACGACCACAACGCCTGCAATTGCCGATCAAGACCGATGGCTTGCTCAGGCGTCGATTGTGCCAGTTGTTGCAGCAGCACCGCCTCATCCCGCGAATCCGCCTCTTGCGCAGCGCAAGTGGTGGAAAACGTGACTATCGCAGCAAGTGCCGCGACGGTACCTTTGAGATTGTTGATTGCAATACCCATAACAATGGTCAGTGTAGCGTAGCGACCGGGGATGTCCATTCACGGCGCATGAACAATATGAGGAAGACCATGAGCGATATTCTGGAAAAAGCCGCGGCGGCATTGAATGAGAAACTGTCGGGCGGTGATTTCGACGCGTCAGCCAAATTTGCAATCGCCGATCTGGGGTCAATCATTCTGGACGCAAGCGGTGCGCGGGTCAGCGATGACGAAGCTGATGTGACCCTCAGCGCTGATGCAGATACGTTCGAGCAGATCCTCAGCGGTGACCTAAACCCGACCGGGGCCTTCATGTCCGGCAAGCTGAGCGTAGACGGCGACATGGGTATTGCCATGAAACTCGCCTCGGTACTGGCCTGATGGAGTATACGCCGGCCCCCTTATTCGAAGACGTGGCCGGCGGCCCTGCCGGTGGTGTGGCGCATTGGCTGACCACCGAAGACGGCAAACGCATCCGGGTGGCGCATTGGCGCCCCGATGATGACGCGCGCGGTACGGTGATGCTGTTCCCCGGCCGTACGGAGTATATCGAAAAATATGGCAACGCAGCCAAAGAATTCATGAGTCGCGGCTTTGCCAGCATGTCCATAGATTGGCGAGGTCAGGGCCTTGCGGATCGTCTGTTACCAGATGCGCGTGTCGGACATATCGAACAGTTCACCGATTACCAGCATGATGTTCGCGCGGTGCTCGAGATGGCAGAACGTCTTGAGCTGCCCAAACCCTGGTACGTGATCGGTCATTCGATGGGCGGAGCCATTGGGCTGCGCGCCGTGCTGGAAGGTTCTGACTTCACCGCCTGCGCCTTCACGGGGCCGATGTGGGGCATTTTCTTCACGCCGATCATGAAGCCGCTTAGCCAATTGACCGCCTATTGGGGACCGCGATTGGGATTGGGTGAGAAAACTCCGCCTACAACGTCACTGGAAAGCTATGTGGTCTCGCAACCCTTCGAAGGGAACGTTCTGACCCGCGATCCCGAGATGTACCAGATGATGCGGGACCAGTTGGCTGCGCATCCGGAACTGGCTTTGGGTGCACCATCCACGATCTGGCTGCGCGAGGCGCTGGACGAATGCGTCTGGCTGATGGAACAGACCGCGCCCGACATCCCTGCCCTGACCTTCCTCGGAAGCCATGAACAGATCGTCGACCGCAAGGCGATCCGTGCCCGCATGGCGAACTGGCCCAGCGGTACTCTGGTCGAGATACCCGACGGCGAACACGAGGTTTTGATGGAAGGACCCGACGTGCGCGGGCCAGTGTTTGACCAATTGGCCGCGCATTTCTTGGCAGCCAGCGCAAAGCCGAAACCCGAGCCCTGTCACTAAGGCATCGGCCTACAGGTTGCTTGTGATCCGGGTGCGCCGGGCCTAGATGTTTGCCAAAGCTATTTATTCGAGGTGATCCATGCGCGACCTACCCTTTCCCGTCCGTGACGCAAATGCCAGCGGCGGTTCCGATGATCTGGGCAATCTGCCGGAATGGGATTTGACGGATCTCTATGCCTCGGAAGACGCACCAGAACTGTCCCGCGATCTGGATTGGCTGGAAGGCGAATGTGCGTCCTTTGCCGCGGATTATGAGGGCAAGCTGGCCGATCTGGATGCCGCTGGTCTACTGACCTGCGTACTGCGCAACGAAAAGATCAACGCCATCGCTGGACGGATTATGTCTTTTGCGGGCCTGCGCTATTACCAGCTGACCACTGATGCAGATCGCGCCAAGTTCCTGTCGGATATGCAGGAGAAGATCACCGTCTTTACCACGCCGCTGGTCTTCTTCACGCTTGAAATCAACCGCATAGACGATGATGTGCTGCAGGCGCATTTCGACGCCAATGCTGATCTGGCGCGGTACGAACCCGTGTTCCGCCGCATCCGTGCGATGAAGCCTTATCAGCTGTCCGACGAGTTGGAAAAGTTCCTGCACGACCTCGGCGTTGTAGGTGACGCTTGGGAACGTCTGTTCGACGAAACCATCGCGGGCTTGACCTTCACCGTCGATGGCGAGGAACTGAATATCGAAGGCACGTTGAATCTGCTGACGGAACAGGACCGCGCCAAACGCGAGGCCGCCGCGCGTGAGCTGGCCAGCGTTTTCCAAAGCAATATCAAAACTTTCGCGCGCGTTCATAACACGCAAGCCAAAGAAAAAGAGATCGTCGACCGCTGGCGCAACATGCCAACCGCTCAAACCGGTCGCCATCTGTCCAATGACGTCGAGCCCGAAGTTGTGGAGGCTCTGCGCGAGGCTGTCGTGGCCGCCTACCCCAAGCTGAGCCATCGTTATTATGAGTTAAAGCGCAAATGGCTGGGTCTGGACGTCATGCAGGTCTGGGACCGTAACGCGCCGTTGCCAATGGAAGATACTCGCATCGTCGACTGGGACGAAGCCGAGAAGATGGTGATGGATGCCTACAACGCCTTTGATCCGCGCATGGGCGAAATCGCGGCCCCTTTCTTCTCGAAAGGTTGGATCGACGCGGCGGTGAAGCCCGGCAAGGCTCCGGGTGCGTTCGCCCATCCCACCGTCACCGAAGTTCATCCCTACGTGATGCTCAACTATCTGGGCAAACCGCGCGACGTGATGACCTTGGCACACGAGCTTGGTCACGGCGTACATCAGGTGCTGGCCGCCGATCAAGGAGAGATGCTGTCGTCGACCCCACTGACGCTGGCGGAAACCGCTTCAGTCTTCGGGGAGATGCTAACTTTCCGCAAGATGCTGGATAAGGCCGAAACGCCGGAACAGCGCAAGGTGCTGCTGGCGGGAAAGGTCGAGGATATGATCAACACGGTTGTTCGCCAGATCGCGTTCTATGACTTCGAGTGCAAACTGCACGCGGCGCGACGCGAAGGTGAGTTGACCCCCGATGACATCAACGCGCTGTGGATGAGCGTTCAGGCCGAAAGCCTTGGGCCCGCGTTCGAATTCATGGACGGGTATGAGACTTTCTGGGCCTATATCCCTCATTTCGTCCACTCGCCTTTCTATGTCTACGCCTACGCCTTTGGCGACGGCCTCGTGAATGCGCTCTACTCGGTTTACGAAAGCGGGGCCGACGGGTTCGAAGACAAATATTTCGAGATGCTGCGCGCCGGTGGATCAAAGCACCACAAAGAGCTTCTGGCCCCGTTCGGGTTGGACGCCAGTGACCCGGAGTTCTGGGACAAAGGCTTGTCGATGATTTCAGGCTTCATTGACGAATTGGAAGCGATGGAAAGCTAAATGGATGAGGCGGCCACTACGGGCCGCCTCATCCATC
Source organism: Ruegeria sp. CF4 (assembly GCF_056537345.1). Taxonomy (NCBI): domain Bacteria; kingdom Pseudomonadati; phylum Pseudomonadota; class Alphaproteobacteria; order Rhodobacterales; family Roseobacteraceae; genus Ruegeria; species Ruegeria sp. CF4. The sequence goes on from NZ_JBQFRJ010000001.1 coordinate 1,164,321, forward strand.
TTTGGCCTTCGTTATCGTGGTCAGAAAGATTGCGGCGACAATTAAGACCGCTCCGACAACGGCCAGAGGTGTGATGGTCGCGCCAAGGAACAGCGCCGAATTTATAAAGGTGAACACAACCGATGCTGCGAACAGCAGTGTTGCCGTCAGCGTCGATACCCGCGCAGCGGCCTCATACCAAAGATAGTAGGCAAGTGCGGTGGGCAGAACGCCAAGCAGGAACAGGAAAACCAGATCATTGGCGGTGGGCATCTGCAGCGAGAAGGCCGCGAGTGGTACCAACAGCACTCCGGAACACAGGAAGATCCCAAACAGGAAATTCAACCTTTCTGCGGTTGTTTCCGAAGACTGCATTGCTCGACTGCTTGAGATCAGGAACACAGCCCAACTGAGCCCTGCCCCGATCTCCATCAGATCGCCCAACAAGGGCTCACCTCCGCCTTCAAAGTCACGATAGACGGTGAGGACCACGCCCAATATCGCCAGCAGCGTCGCCAGAACCTCGGTACGACCGACAGGTGTATCGGCGAAGAAGTACAGGAATATCAACACGAAGAACGGCGCGGTATTCTCAAGCACCATCGCATTTGCGGCGCCGGTGTGCTCCAGACCGATATGGAAGAGAATATAGTTCACTACCGTCGACAACACCGCCAACCGGAAGTTCCAATCTCCAAACCGGATAGAAACTTGCGCCCCCATCAGGCGTAACATGCAGTACATCGCTAGGGCCGCAATGAATAGCCGAGATACAGCGATCTGCAACCCACCCAGATCGCTGGTCAGGTATCGCACGATTACACTATGCGTGCCCCACAAAAACGCGGCGAGAAAGCCAAGAACCAAACCGTTTTGCAGCACTGAATTTTTCTGCGACTGATCCTGCACCGGTTGCTCCAAGCGCTATTTCAATTGGCTGTCCTTCGATCCGCGTCGATTGATCCCGCCACGCGCCTTGAAACTGCTGTCACGCTCCTGCTGGCAGTCCAGACATAGCTTAACACCTGGCAGAGCGGTGCGGCGCTTCTCGGGGATCGGCTCTTCGCATTCGGCACAATGGGTCAGGCTTTCGCCCACGGGACGTTTTTGCGCCTGCATCCGCGCCAACTCGTCCGAGATCGATGCTTCGATTTGTTCGCTCACCGCGCCGTCGCGCGCCCAACCACCGGCCATGGAGCCCTCCTGATCCAGTCGAAGCAGAATAGTCGATACGCCCGGCCCGAGGCAAGCTACAGCGATACGGCGTTGTCAAAGACCTGATCGATCACCTCTTGCGTGCCGCGCACAAATTCCAACGGGCAAGGATATTCTGCGCCTTCGCGTATCGTCCGACCAAACGCCTCGACCTGCAATTCATAGTGGTTGTCACCGGGGAAGCGGGTCACTTGCATATCAAGGCCGGGGCGATGCAATTCGACCCGTGCTTCGCCAAAGACGCGCGCATTGAAAGGCGCGGTCAGGCGGATCACACCGCCCTCACCGTGAAACTCCATCTCTTGGTGGGGATGCATCCGGGTTGAGACATAGCTGGAGTAGGTAAAGTCGGGAAACTGCGCGCGAATTTCGGTGAAGACATCAACGTCATTCTCCCACCGGATGGCTCCGCTAACCGAGGTCGGCTCTTGCCCAGTTGCATATCGCGCGCTGCCGATCACATAGACGCCAATGTCGCGCAATCCGCCGCCGCCGGTCTCTGGCCGGTTGCGAATATTGCCTGTGTCCGCGCGATTGTCATAGCTGAACACGCCGGTTACGTGCACAAGCTTTCCGATCGCCCCCTCAGCAATCAGTTTACGAGCCAGCTGCCATTGCGGGTGATGTACGATCATGTATGCCTCAGCGGCCAGCAGACCAGTCTGATCGCGTTTAGCAATCAACTGATCGAATTCTTCGGCACGCATGGTTATCGGCTTTTCGCACAAGACATGCTTGCCTGCGTCCAGCGCCTTGAGGCTCCATTCCACGTGCAGGTGATTGGGCAATGGTATGTAGACCGCATCAATCGACGGGTCGGCCAGCAGATCATCATAGCTTTGATAAACGCTAAGATCGGGGCAGAATTGCTGGAACGGTTCGGCCTTGGAAGGGTCAGAGGTCGCCAGACCGGATAGGCGCGCGCCCTGGGCTGCATGAATTGCCGGCCCCATATGCTGGCGCGCAAATTTCGAGGCCCCCAGAATGCCCCATTGAACCGGTTTTTGCATGATCGTTCCTCCCCTGCCTCGTTAGCGCTATCGCATCATTATCAGCGCAGGACATTCCTGTCATGCGCTCCGCCACCCTTGCCAAAAGAAAACCGGCCTGAGCACGTCAGGCCGGTTGTTGTTTCAACAGTGCGACAGGCTCAGACTGAGCCCAGCATGCCTTTTTCACGCGCCAGCTCACGCATCTTTTTCTGCAACTTCTCGAACGCGCGCACTTCGATCTGGCGAATACGCTCGCGGCTGACATTGTACTGCGTGCTGAGTTCCTCAAGCGTCACAGGCTGATCCATCAACCGGCGCTGGGTCAGAATGTCTTTTTCGCGATCATTCAGCACATCCAGCGCAGCGGCCAGCAATTCACGCCGAGCCTCAAGCTCATCCCGCGCTTCATAGTCACCCGCCTGGTCAGCGTCTTCATCCTCCAACCAGTCCTGCCATTGCATAGTGCCTTCGCCTTCGGACCCTACGGTCGCGTTCAGCGAGGCATCGCCACCGGACATTCGGCGGTTCATGCTGATCACTTCTTCCTCGGTCACGCCGAGGTCTTGGGCAATCTTGGCAACGTTTTCGGGACGCATATCGCCCTCTTCCAACGCACCGATGCGGGCCTTGGCCTTACGCAGGTTGAAGAACAGCTTCTTCTGCGCCGAGGTTGTACCCAGCTTCACCATCGACCACGACCGCAGGACATATTCCTGAATCGAGGCGCGAATCCACCACATGGCGTAGGTTGCCAGACGGAACCCTTTCTCGGGGTCGAATTTCTTGACCGCCTGCATCAGGCCCACATTGGCCTCGGAAATCACCTCAGCTTGCGGCAGACCATAGCCGCGATATCCCATGGCGATCTTGGCCGCGAGACGCAGATGCGACGTGACCATTTTATGCGCGGCCTCGGTATCCTGTTCCTCGACCCAGCGCTTGGCCAACATATATTCCTCTTCCGGCTCCAGCAGTGGAAACTTGCGAATCTCCTGCATATAGCGGTTCAGACCACCCTCGGGTGTCGGTGCCGGAAGATTTGAGTAATTTGCCATTTATTTCCGTCCCTTGGACAAATGTTTAAGCCCTTAACATGGGATATGGGTACCAGACCCGACATATTCAAGAGGATCAACTACCAGTCTGAAATTAACCTGATGTAAAGAAAAGCTGAAATTGCCGGTTTCACAAGCCTTTGCAGTTTATGTCACCGGCTGCCGCAACGCAGAAATCAGATCTTCCATATCCTGCGGCAACGGCGCCTCAAATCGCAGCATCTCGCCCGAGACCGGATGTTCAAAGCCCAACACAGCAGCGTGCAGAGCCTGCCGGGGGAAAGAACGCACAGCCTCGGACGCCTCAGGCGCAAAGGCCTTCGCGGCCAATTTGCGTTTGCCACCATAGACCGGATCGCCAACCAACCCATGGCCGGCATGGGCCATGTGAACACGGATTTGGTGCGTCCGCCCTGTCTCAAGCCAGCATTCAATCAGTGACAAGCCACCGGGTTTGCCAAAAACCTCAACAATCCGCGCCCGGGTCACAGCGTGGCGGCCACCGTGAAACAGCACGGCTTGCCGTTGCCGGTCGGTCTTGTGCCGCGCCAGTTGCGTCGTCAGTCGCATGATGTTGCCCGGCTCAAAGCTCACGCCCTTTATCCCACGCAAGCGCGGATCGTTCGCATCGGGAACACCATAGCAAACCGCGCGATAGTAACGTTCAACGCTGTGCGCCTCGAACTGAGCTGCCAGCCCGTGATGTGCCGCGTCCGACTTAGCCACGACCAGCAGGCCGCTGGTTTCCTTGTCGATCCGATGCACGATGCCCGGGCGCTTCACGCCTCCTACACCCGATAAATCATCGCCGCAGTGATGCAGCAAAGCATTGACCAGAGTCCCGTTCGGAGAGCCCGGCGCCGGATGCACTACTATCCCCGCAGGTTTATTGATGACGATCAGGTCGTCATCCTCATAGACAACTTCCAGCGGGATATCTTCGGGGCCAATATGGCTGCCTTCAGCCTCGGCCACGGTGATCCCGACCTGCGCGCCTTCGGCAATTCGGGCTTTTGGATCATCGACAACCGCTCCATCGACCGTCACCGCCCCGTCACCGATCAGGCGGGTCAGGCGGGTGCGCGACAGGTTCTCTTCCGCTGGCACATCCCGCGCAAGCGCCTTATCAAGGCGGGGCGGCGGCGCGGCCGCGATGTGAAACTCTATCAGGCGGGTGCCCATGACTGTCCCTTCCGAACCTCAGGAACCGCAGGAAACACCGCAGCTTCGGTTGCTGCGGCGCATGGTCATGCTGTTGACCGCGGTAATGATTGGCGGGGTTCTAGTGACATTCGCCCTGATTGTCATCCGCCTATCGGATCGCACCCCGACGCTGCCGGATCAGATCGAATTGCCCGATGGCGCGCGCGCGCAGGCGCTGACCATTGGCAGCAACTGGTATGCTGTTGTCACCGACGACAATCGCATCCTGATCTTCGACAAGACGACAGGGAAACAGCGGCAGGAAATCACGCTGGATTAAACCGGGTTCGCTTTGCCCAAGTCTGAGGTAATCCGAATTGTGCCGCTGAGCGTCAATGGTGTCGGACCCGCGTTGATCAGTTGAGCGGGAATGCGTGTGGCCGCAGCCAATGCATCGGCCAATGAGATACCCACCTCACCCGTCAGGACCCGAATTGCGGTCGTCAGATCGAGATCGGCCCCCGCCAGAGTACCGTCCTCTAAAGTCAGCCTACCCTGCTCTCTCCGGATGAGCCGACCTTCCAATTGGAACTCGGGAAGGTCAGTGCCCGCGACGGCCATCGCGTCACTCACCAGAAAGATCTTCCCTGGACCGCGTTTAGCGGCAAAAGCGGCGCGCATCGTTTCAGGATGCGCGTGCACGGTATCCGCGATCAATCCAGCTGACAGATCCCCGTTGGACAGCGCCGCACCCACTAAGCCGGGTTCCCGGCTGCCAAACTGGCTCATCGCGTTGAACAGATGTGTCACGCAGCGCGCGCCAGCTTTCACATATTCCGTGCAGGTGTCGAACGGCGCATCGGTGTGGCCTAGCGAAACGATGACGCCTGCGCGGCTCAGAGCATCAACCTGATCAGTCGTCACGTTTTCCGGTGCCAAAGTGACCATCAACGCAGGCAATGCACGCGCCGCTGCCAGATATTGGCTTAGGTCGTTGTTGTCCATCGGACGTATCAGAGCACCGTCATGCGCCCCTTTACGTTTAACTGACAAATGCGGCCCTTCAAGGTGCAGACCCGCAATGCCCGAAACCCCACGCTGAACAGCCTGTATCGCGGCCTCAATAGCAGCTGAAGTCTTCTCAGGCGTGTCCGTAATCAGCGTCGGCAAGATCGATACCGCCCCAAGCCCACGATGCGCCTCAGCGATTCTCTGCAGGGTGTCGACCGAGGGATCGTCGTTGAACATCACCCCGCCCCCGCCGTTCACCTGCAGATCGACGTAGCCGGGGCTGAGGATATCTCCGGAAAGGTCCTGGATCTCGGTATCAGACGGCAGGTCGGCTCTTGGCACAATCGCATCGAGCGTCCCATCGACGAACCCGGCGGCGTGGTCGGTGAACAAAGTCTCTCCGTCAAAGATCGGGCCGCCTGCAAAGGTGATGGTCGACGTGTTCATACCGTTTCCGTCACTTTCCGCAGATGGCGCGGGGTATCGGGGTTGATGCCGCGTCCGGTCGCGACGGTTTCCACCATGCCATAAAACGACGCAATCGCTGCGACGGGGTCCGTCATCCAATGCGCCGTCCGAACATGTGGCAGCGAGACCGCATCCTTTACCCGGTCGGTCGTGGCGAAAACCTGAGCGCCTTTTGCGGCCAAGGCATCGGCAACCTCAGCAATGTTGGCCTCAGCAGCATCGCCGGATGAGAACGCAAGCACTGGGAAACCCTGATCCACGATGGATACGGGCCCATGCAGCACCTCGGCTGAAGAGTAGCTTTCCGCGTGGATCTGGCAGGTCTCTTTGAATTTCAACGCGGCTTCGTTCGAGATCGCCCAGGAGGTCCCGCGCCCCAAAGTGAACAGGGATTGGCCATTGATCGCCTCTATCACACTACCCCAATCACAGGTGATGGCCCGCGCCAGATCCTCGGGCAGTTTGCGGATCGCCGACAGCAACGCGGCGTCGCCCTTGACCTCGGCCAGCAGCCATAGCCCGGTGACCAGCGAGGTCACGAAGGTCTTGGTCGCCGCCACGCTCAGTTCCGGCCCCGCATGGATAGGTAGTGCCGCCGAGGCCGCATCCGCGAGCGCTGAATTGGTGTTGTTGGTGATGGCGACCGAATAGGCGCCACCTTGCGTAAGTGATCGAGTCAGGCGCACGATATCGGGGCTCTGACCCGACTGCGAGACCGAGATACACAATGCGCCAGGGCAACGCATATCCACGCCATAGATCGATTTGACGCTTGGCCCCACCGAGGCCATCGGCAGCCCCAAAAGCAGCTCGGAGGCGTATTTTAGGTAGCTACAGGCATGATCGGATGACCCCCGCGCGACCGAGATCAGAAAGCTCGGATCATGATCACGAACCGCCTGCGCCGCACCCTCAATGGCCACTGCACCGTCGGTCAAAAGCCGATCAACAGCGCACGGTATCTCATTGATTTCTTGCCTCATTTGCGTGGTTTTGGTGGACATTGTGCCCGGCCTTTCAGTTTGACAGACGCAGCTCTGCCACGAAATCGTAGGCATCGCCGTGATAGATGGATCGGGTGAGTTCCGCGACGCGCCCGCTTTCAAGATAGGATGTGCGCTGGATGCGAAGACCAGCCGTGCCTTCGGCAACGTCCAAAAGGCGCGCCTCGGGGGCTTCGAGATTGATGGCCGAGATTTTCTGGATCGCGCGCACAGGGCGATAGCCTGATTGCTCCAGAAACGCATAAAGCGACCCGGTGACCTCGGTCGGGTTGGGCAGGATATCCAGCGGCAGCGCCGCGCGTTCCAGAGCCATTGGTCGCCCTCCGGCGGCGCGCAAGCGGTGGATGCGGGCGACCTGATCATTGGCCGACAGGCCCAACGCCAGCATCTCATCCGGCGACGGCAGGAATATCCCCCGCTCCAGCCAGGTCGAGGTGGTTTCAAACCCGCGACGTTCCATATCCTCGGTGAACGAGGTGAGATGCGATAGCGATTGTTCAACCCGCGCAACCGGCTCGCGCACGAATGAGCCCGACCCCTGACGCTGCTCGATTGTTCCCTTACGCACCAGTTCCTGAATGGCCTTGCGCACAGTGACACGCGACAGATCAGTGAGTTCCGCGATCTCGCGTTCTGGCGGGAGGGAACTGTTCGGCGGCAGGATGCCTTCCGCAATCCCTTGCTCAAGCCTTTGACGTAACTGCACATAACGTGGACCGGCAGTATGGCCCAGCCAGCCCTCTGGCCTCAGGAAATCAGCAACGCTCATGTTCGATCTCCTTCCTGAAAGCGTGGGCCAGCGCGATTGCGCCCGATAGCGGATCACCCAACGGCTTCATTAAATCCTGCTGCATGGGTTCTGGAAGATAGGCAGCGTATTGCGGCCCAATGCCCCCGGTCAGACAGATTGGAAGGCCCGCGGCCCAGCCCATTTTCTCCAACCGTTCCCGCAGATACTCAGCGCCTGCCTGCATGATCGACTGCGCGAACGGATCCCCCTGCCCGGCATATTGAGTGACGACAGGAGCCAGAGCGCCAAACTCGGTGGGCGACATGTCAGATGCGGCTTTGACGATACCTGCCGTCCCTTTGAATCGTGACAAGAGCTGCGCAGACAGCTCGGACGGCTCACACACCGCATCAACACAATCCAGCACCTGGGACAACGCCCGCCGCCCAACCCATTGGGCCGAGGCCTGATCCCCCAGAACCGGCCCCCATCCTCCGGCGAAGCGCGGCTTGCCTTCAAGTTGCGCAGCCAGGAAAGACCCTGTGCCACAATGGGCTACAAAGCCATCACCCGGCCCGAGCGCCCCACGCAGGGCCGACGGTCGGTCATCCTCTATGCGTACATCTGAAAAAGGCAGCGCCCCGGCCAAGCGATCCGCGATAGATTGACCGGTAATCCCTGCCAACCCCAGATAAGCCGGCGCATCTGCGACCTCGGTCAGGTCAATGCCCGCCTGCTGACTCACCGCAGTTAAACCCCGCTTAAGCTCAGCACAGGATGCGTCAAAATCAGTAGATACATTCGCCGCCCCAACCTCGACCTGCCAGATCCGATCACCATCGGACAAGGCAACACGGCACCGCGTGCCACCGCCATCGGCGGCCAGAACAATGGTATCAGAGGCGCGAGTCATGTTGAGACCTTTATAATACCTTTAAAGGAATTTGAAGGCCAAAAAGCGACCTAATAGGCAAAATAACGCGATTTCAGTCACCTCAAACAAAATGGTAGACTAATGGTATCTAAAAGGTATGATATCGAAGAACTGGGGGGAGAATCACTTGCGCACACCTGTGACGGAACAGTTGCATCAGAAGGCCATTGGGCTCGACACACGTCCGCTGACGGATGTCGCTGCCCTATTGGCTCAGTCGCAGGCCACTGCAGCCTCTGCCCCGCTGGCAGCGACTGACCCGATCTGCGCAGGTGCGCGCGCCATGGCAACCACGATCCGAGCGGGTGGCAGCCTGTGTTACCTTGCTGCTGGATCCTCGGGCCTGATGGCCGCCGCCGACGCGTTGGAGCTTGGGGGCACGTTCTCGATCCCGACAGATCAGATCCGAATACACATGGCAGGCGGTCTGCCTTCCGGCGCGGAAATGCCCGGAGATGTCGAGGATATCTCTGCCACTCTCACAGATGAACTTGCCGATCTATCCCCTCAGGACACCCTGATCGCCGTCTCGGCCAGTGGAACAACCCCTTACACTGTCGCAGCGGCCCAAATCGCACGCGGCATAGGTACGACGGTCATCGGCATCGCCAACAACGCGGATACCGAGCTTCTGCGGTTGTCGGATCACGCGATCCATTTGCCGACACCGCCCGAACTGGTTTCCGGCTCGACCCGGATGGGTGCAGGTACGGCGCAGAAGATTGCTCTGAACATGCTGTCAACGCTGATGGCGATGGAGTTGGGGCATATTCAGGACGGCATGATGATCAACCTGCGCGCAGATAACGACAAGCTACGCGCCCGCGCCAACGTAATCGTGTGCCAATTGACGGGCGCCGACCCCGAACAGGCAGCGTCTGCGCTCACGACGGCGCAAGGCAATCTCAAATGCGCAGCCTTGCTGGCGGCGGGCGCTGCGTCGCTGGATGTGGCGCAGGCGATGTTGCGTGAGACCAACGATCACCTCCGCCCCGCTTTGAAGCGGCTGAAACAAAACCAAGAAACCACCAACCTGGGAGACACGAAATGAAACGCAAAGTTCTAAGCCTTGCCTTGATGAGCACGGCGCTGGTCACAAGCGCTTATGCGCAAGACGCCACGCTGACGATTGAAAGCTGGCGCAATGACGATCTGGCCTTGTGGCAGGAAAAAATCATACCGGCGTTCGAAGCTGAGCATCCCGGTATCAAGGTGATTTTCTCACCTTCTGCCCCAGCGGAATATAACGCTGTGCTGAATTCCAAGCTTGAGGCCGGATCAGCTGGCGACCTGATCACCTGCCGCCCGTTCGATGCCTCGCTGGCACTCTATGAGGCAGGCCACCTGACAGACCTTTCCGATCTGGAGGCGATGGGCAATTTCTCGGACGTCGCCAAATCCGCCTGGCAGACCGATGACGCATCAGCCAGCTTCTGCGTACCGATGGCATCGGTGATCCACGGCTTCATCTACAACAAAGACGCGTTCAATGAGTTGGGCATCGAGGTTCCAACCACTGAGGCCGAGTTCTTTGCCGCTCTCGACAAGATCAAGGAAGACGGCACTTATATCCCGATGGCGATGGGCACCAACGACCAGTGGGAAGCCGCCACAATGGGCTATAACAACATCGGCCCGAACTACTGGAAAGGTGAAGAAGGCCGTCAAGCGCTGATCAAGGGCGAGCAGAAGCTGACCGATCCACAGTGGGTTGCCCCTTATGCGACGCTGGCCAAATGGGCGGACTATCTGGGTGACGGATATGAAGCGCAAACCTATCCCGACAGCCAGAACCTGTTCACGCTGGGTCGTGCGGCGGTCTATCCAGCAGGAAGCTGGGAGATTTCGGGCTTCAACACGCAGGCCGATTTCGAGATGGGCGCCTTTAAGCCACCGGTCCAGAACGCGGGCGATACCTGCTATATTTCGGACCACACCGATATCGGCATCGGCATGAACGCGGCGAGCGAAAACCAAGAAGCCGCGCGCACCTTCCTGGCTTGGGTCGCAAGCCCCGAGTTTGCCAGCATATTCGGTAACGCCCTACCTGGTTTCTTCCCGCTATCCAGCACTCCGGTCGAGCTGGAAGATCCACTGGCCAAAGAAATCGTCGGCTGGCGTGAAGAGTGCGAAAGCACGATCCGCTCGACCTACCAGATCCTGTCGCGCGGCACGCCGAACCTGGAAAACGAGACCTGGGGTGCATCCGTTGCAGCCATCAAGGGTGCCGAGACACCCGAAGCGCTGGGTCAGCAACTGCAAGACGGTCTGGCCAGCTGGTACGCACCGCATCAGTAACACCTAGGCCACTCACACCGGACGCGGCCACCGCGTCGCGTCCGGACCTTTTCCCCGGAGATTCCCATGCAGACCCGCCGCACACGCTGGCACATCGCCGTTTTCCTCGCCCCTGCGGTGCTGGTTTACACGGCGGTGATGATCTTCCCCTTGTTCAATACACTGCGCCTCGCACTGTTCACCGAGGTCGATCAGACACGCATCTACGTAGGCCTGCAGAATTTCCGCACCCTGTTCTTCGATCCGATCTGGTCCGAGCAGTTCTGGAATGCTTTGGGTAACAACTTCTGGTTCTTCCTGATCCACATGCTGGTTCAGAACCCCATCGGTATCGCTTTGGCTGCGCTTCTCTCACATCCACGCCTACGCTTTGCCGCGCTCTATCGGTCCGCGATCTTCATTCCCACCATTCTGAGCTTTGTTATCGTCGGTTTCGCGTGGAAACTGATATTGTCCCCGCTTTGGGGCATCGCACCTTCGATGCTTGACGCCGTCGGCCTCAAGTCGCTGTTTGCACCATGGCTAGGCAAAGAAGAGTACGCGCTGACGACACTGGCACTTGTCTCGGTCTGGCAGTTCGTCGGCATCCCAATGATGTTGATCTATGCCGCCCTGCTGTCAATCCCCGAAGAAATCCTTGAGGCCGGAGAAATAGACGGCATCACCGGAGCCTCGGCTTTCTGGAAGATCAAACTGCCGTTGATCATTCCTTCAATCGGGATCATCTCAATCCTGACTTTTGTAGGCAATTTCAACGCCTTCGACCTGATCTACGTCTCGCAAGGCGCGCTGGCAGGGCCGGATTTCTCAACCGATATCCTAGGCACCTTCATGTACCGCACCTTCTTTGGCTTCCAGCTGCAACTGGGCGACCCGCATATGGGCTCCGCCATCGCTGGCGCCATGTTTGCCATCATCCTTGTCGGCGTCTGCATCTATCTCTTCGGCATCCAGACCCGGATGCGCCGGTATCAACTGTGAGGGTGAACGCATGAACAAAGCACGCCAGAACCCGCTGAACACGGCCGCCATGCATGGGGCGCTGATCCTCTACACATTGATCGCCCTCTTCCCGGTCTTCGTGATCATCATCAACAGCTTCAAAACCCGACGCTCGATTTTCCGCGAGCCACTCGCCCTGCCCGATGCCGAAAGCTTCTCGCTGATCGGTTATCAGACGGTGATGAAACAAGGGGATTTCTTCCTTTATTTTCAGAACTCGCTGATCGTGACCGTGGTATCGCTGGCTTTTGTTCTGTTGTTCGGCGCAATGGCTGCTTTTGCGCTGAGCGAGTACAAGTTCAAGGGCAACACCCTGATGGGCCTCTATCTGGCGCTTGGGATTATGATCCCGATCCGCATCGGCACCGTGGCGATACTTGAGATGATGGTGGCAACCGGGTTGGTGAACACCTTGTGGGCACTAATCCTTGTCTATACCGCACAAGGCCTGCCGCTAGCCGTGTTCATCCTGTCAGAATTCATGCGGCAGGTCTCGGATGATCTGAAGAACGCTGGCCGCGTCGATGGGCTGTCCGAGTACACCATCTTCTTCCGGTTGGTCCTGCCGCTGGTCCGCCCCGCCATGGCGACCGTGGCCGTATTCAACATGATCCCCATCTGGAACGACCTCTGGTTCCCGCTGATCCTCGCACCCGCTGAGGAGACCAAAACCCTGACACTAGGCAGCCAAGTTTTCATCGGCCAGTTCGTCACCGACTGGAACGCGGTTCTGTCGGCGCTCAGCATGGCGATCCTGCCGGTGCTGGTGCTCTACGTTATCTTCTCACGCCAGTTGATCCGCGGCATCACTTCAGGAGCTGTCAAATGACCAAAGTTCTGATCGCCGGCCTTGGCAATATGGGGCTGAGCCACGCTTTGGTCCACCATCACCACCCGGACGCGCAGATCGTAGGGCTGGTGAACCGATCCGGTCGCGTCGACCATCCTGACCTGTCAGGCTATCCGGCTTATTCAGATTTTCAGGCAGCTCTGACTGAAACCAACCCGGATCTGGTGGTCGTGGCGACCTACTCCGACAGCCACGCCGATTTCGCCTGCGCGGCGATGGAAGCTGGCGCGCATGTATTTGTCGAAAAGCCACTGGCGACCACTGTGGCGGACGCCAAGTGTGTTGTCGCAAAGGCCGTTGAGACCAACCGCAAACTGGTCATCGGCTATATCCTGCGCCACCACCCTTCTTGGATGCGCCTGATTTCCGAGGCGCGCGATCTCGGCGGACCCTATGTCTTCCGCCTGAACCTCAACCAGCAAAGCAGCGGGGCCGAGTGGGAGACGCACAAGGCCCTGATGCAGACCACCTCGCCCATCGTCGATTGTGGTGTGCATTATGTCGATGTGATGTGTCAGATCACTGATTCTGACCCCGTGCGCGTCCACGGCATGGGCCTGCGCTTAAGCGATGAGATCGCCGAAGACATGTACAATTACGGCCAGTTTCAGGTGGTCTTCGAGGACGGCTCGATCGGCTGGTACGAGGCCGGTTGGGGCCCGATGATGTCCGAGACTGCGTTCTTCGTGAAAGACATCGTGTCACCCAACGGCTCGGTCTCGATCACCGATGGCAACAAAGGTGCGTCAGCCGATATCGACGGCCACACGAAGGTCGGTGGCCTTCTGGTTCATCGCCCTGACGGCGACCAGACAATCGACATGCCCGATGAACCCGGCCATCAGGAGCTCTGCGACGCCGAACAAGCCTATATGTTGCGTGCCATCGCCGAGGATATCGACCTGACCCGCCACATGAACGATGCCGTGCAATCGCTCGCCATCTGCCTAGCTGCCGATGAAAGCATCCGCACCGGCCAACCCATTTCGCTGAAAGAGGCACGCACATGACCGCCCTGACGCTTACAAACGTGAACAAGTCCTTCGGCACCGTCGAAGTCCTTAAGGATATCAACATCGAAGTCGAAGACGGAGAATTCGTCGTCTTCGTCGGCCCCTCGGGTTGTGGCAAATCCACCCTGTTGCGTGTGATCGCAGGGCTTGAGGATGTGACTTCGGGCGAAGTGCGCATCGGTGGAGATCTGATGAACCTCACACCGCCCTCTAAGCGCGGCATTGCGATGGTGTTCCAGAGCTATGCGCTCTATCCGCATCTGAATGTGCGCAAGAACATGTCACTGGCGCTGAAACAGGAAGGTCAGAGCAAGCAGGTCATCGAAGAGCGCGTCACCAAGGCCAGCAAGATGCTGAATCTTGAGCCATACATCGACCGCTACCCTTCTGAATTGTCCGGTGGCCAACGCCAACGTGTCGCCATCGGTCGCGCCATCGTGCGTGAACCCAAACTGTTCCTGTTCGACGAGCCTTTGTCCAATTTGGACGCCGCCCTGCGCATGAACACGCGGCTGGAAATCGCAAACCTGCATCAGCAGCTTGATGCTTCGATGATTTACGTCACCCACGACCAGACCGAAGCGATGACACTGGCCGACAAGATCGTCGTGCTACGCGACGGTCGGGTCGAACAGGTCGGCAGCCCGATGGAGTTATATAACAACCCCGCCAACCAGTTCGTTGCAGGCTTCCTCGGCGCGCCCTCGATGAATTTCTTCCCCGCCAGCGTAATCGGCGACAGCGCGGACACAACGTTGGGCATCCGCCCAGAGGACTTGTACTTATCCGACGAAGGCCCTCTGACCGCGAACGTGACCCATGTCGAGCATCTGGGCGGAGACACCAACGTGATCGCGATGATGCAAGACCACCAGATCACTGCGCGTCTGTTCGGTCAGCATCAGGTCAACGCTGGTGAATCCGTCCATTTCGGCTATGCCCAGGATCGAACCTATCGCTTCGACCAACAGGGCGCACGTCTAAACTGACGAAAATCTCTGTTGTTTTTGGGATGTTGGCGTGTCGAGGAACATCCGGCACATCGAATAAAAGCTGATAAACCATTGCTTTATACATATAATCACCTTGCGTAGCGCTATCGCTTCTCCAGATGCGTGCTGTTTCGGTGAGTATTGTGTCTCGTTGTTGTTGTTAAACAGCCATGGCTTCATGGGCTTTTCAGCTACTAGGGCATTTGGCAGAGATGCTCTTGGTTCCGGCGCAAGTCCGTGAGGATGCGTCAATCGTTCCCACTGAAAACTACTTTCGGGCATTCGCGCGTGATATGACCATTCCGTGCTTCATTGATGCGGTTAATCCAGGTTCAGGACGCATTGATATTCAGAGCGCGAATGGCATCATTTGTTCAGCGACTATTCGCCTGCTGTCGCCAACCAAGGCCGATCTGACCACTTGATGCCATAACCGATCAACAATACAACCCCGATGAGAAATTTTTAAATGGGGATTAACTTATGGGCTTGAGAAGACAGTGGCGAAAATTCAAAGCGAGAAGGCTAAATAAACAGTTTCAACATGCCCTCAGCGCCAAAAGATCATTTGCCGATATGTTGGAGCCCGCCATACGCATGCATGAAGTCGCCAGGATTCAGCCGTCGACCGAAATCGTTTTCCAATTCGGCGTCGACAAGTCGATCGCAGACCTTCCCCATCTGAAGTCCCCAGTCCAACGAGCGTATGCAGCAGACTGTATTTTTCGAGCTATCCACTCGGTAGATCCGGCCCTGAGCTTGAGCGTACAGAGGCCATATTTTTTTGATAAAAGTGATCTTGTAAAGCTTCGCATGGCAAGAACTCTTAGGCGAGCGCAGAAGTATCAGTCTGCCCGTTATTGGTTGGACCGAATCAAATCGGATTCCCCGCAGAAACCCGCCGCAGATTTATTAATGATCGAAATCCTAGCTGAGTCGAACGAGTTCGATCACCTCATCAAATTTCTTGAGGTGAGCGAAAGCTTATCTGAAGCTATGCGTGCAAGCTCACTTATTGAAATTGGTGTAAGGTTTGAAGATAAAGAGTTGATCTCACGAGGGATCAGAATACTGAGAAATCCTCCACAAGGGTCAAAGCATCGCCAGAACCAAAAGTTGTTCGACTGGTTACGAGCGTTAGTCAATCGCAGTGGGCGTATACCGGAAATTCTTGATAAAGAAACTATATCGCAAATACTCGAAGTTTCGAGATCTATTGAGAAACGGTTGGAAAACGCAAAGCTAGAAGCCGTTTTGAAACAGCAACCGGTAAGCAGCCGGCGCAATCAATTCGATCAACTTAAGCGATTGGAGACGGTTATTTTTTCCGGCGACTGGGCGCAAGCCGCCCGCATTGCAGATGAAAAGATGCCATCAGCCGGTATTTTGCAGCGCGCAGAGATTCTTCACTACCATGATAGATGCCTCCTTGCAAAGGCAGCAGTCGGGGAAGATATATCTGGTCTAATTGAAGATGCCGTGGACGCCGCTATTGAAGCGCGTGACAACGACATGGTGGCATCTCTGTTCAGGAACTCCCTTTCCCGACTGCCGCATTCAACAAGGCTTCTGACGAGCTTCCAATCCTGGGCCGCGATGATCGGTTGGGCTGAATTAGAAGAATTGTGCCGAAACTGGAATGAAGCTTATTGTGGTGAAAAACCTTGGCCCTGCCCTCGCAGCAACCGTTGTTTTGTCGTCGCAAATGGTCCCTCTCTTAAAAAGATGCCACTTCACCTTCTTAATGGCGAGGACATAATTGTTGTAAATCGCGGCTTCAAAGCAATGTCTTTGGGGCTACCGAAGCCTCGCTTTCTAATAGTCAGCGATGCTGCCGTTTATCGGGATTATAAGAGTGAAATAGATGCGTTTCCTGCAGAAGCGACTTTTTTAAGCGGTACTGCAATAGCCTCTGCGCCTAGGCCGCTGCCAACAAACACATATGTCTTTGGCGATGGGCCGTTTAACTTGACGCACGGTCCCATCACCCCTGGTAAAAATATGTTCTTTCGGGGGGGATCCGTTGTACTGCAAGCCTGTCAGTTAGGCCATTTCATGGGTTACAAAGAGATCAATCTTCTCGGAGTCGACTTGGATTATTCCGGCCCGGTTACACACTTCTATGGCGGTGGGAAAAAAGAAGCACGCAGGCTGAACGCGTTCCGCTCAGGAGATAGCGGAGCCAAAGGAATAAATACCGCGATAAAGAACCTAGCGTCCGTTTTGAACAAGCAAGGCTGCGAAATCAATAACGTTGGCTATGGTGGCCAGTTGCATGTCCTCCCACGGAAGGGTTTTGAAGAAATTCTTCGATAGCTTTCTTATTGTGACGTTTGAAAACGCCTTAGAACATCCGGATCGCTACGATTCACTGATGTAGGCTCCTGCCTCTTCATCATAGGAAAGCTTCACGAGAATCCAGACATACCCACGCAGATCCATACTCTCAAGCTTAGCCTCGATGGACTCTTTGATATCGTCGGCCTCTCTCAACCACTGATTGGATGTATCTCCGACCGTGGTTCCCTCTTGAGAGTTATGTCGCGCAACCTGTTTTACTATCGGTTCGGGCGTTGAGCCCTCGCCAACTGACGCAAGTATTTCTGGTAATACTTCCTCTTGTCGAACCAAAGCCTCAGCCAAGTCCTGCGTTCCGAGACCCCGCACGATCTCTTTCCTACCGATGATAGCTTGGTATTCGTTGAGTACTGCGACTCTGACCGCGTGCCCCTTGCCTCTCATAAAGAGACCCTTTGGCACCCGTACATCCATCTCAAAAGGCTCCATTTGCCATTATATTCAGCGAAGAAACCTGTTGAAAATCAAGTACTTGGTGCGGTCGAGAAGACTCGAACTTCCACGGGTGTTACCCCACAGCGACCTCAACGCTGCGCGTCTACCAATTCCGCCACGACCGCACTGCCAATGACTTGGTAGGGGGCGTATAGACGCTGGACCGCGCGATGTGAAGAGGCAAAAACACACGTGATTGAATTCACTCGCTTTGGCCATATCTAAACGCAAAAGGAAGCATTCTGGAGCAGCAAATGGCCTCGCCCGATCCCCGCCCCACCGTACAGATTGATGTTGTATCTGATGTGGTCTGTCCTTGGTGTATTGTTGGCTTTCACCAACTCGATGCAGCCCTGAAGCAAGAGAATGTGTTGGCCCGGCTGCGCTGGCATCCGTTCGAACTGAACCCTGCCATGGGTTCCGAAGGACAGAACTTGCGCGAGCATATTGCCGAGAAATATGGCTCTACACTCGAGCAGAGCCAGCAAGCGCGCGAGCGGCTGACCGCTTTGGGGGCCGAACTCGGCTTTACTTTCAATTTCACCGATGAAAGCCGGATCGTGAATACCTTCGCCGCGCATCAGTTGCTGGATTGGGCGGAAATGCAGGGGCGTCAGCATCCGTTGAAGCTTGCCCTGTTCGAGGCCTATTTCACCAATCAACAGGATGTTTCCAAAACAGAGGTGTTGCTGGACGCGGTCGTGACAGCCAGGCTCGACCCGAATGCGGCACGCGTGGCGCTTGAATCGGGTGCGCATGTCCAGCCAGTGCGTGAGAAACAACAATTCTGGACCAGCCGGGGCATTTCTGGTGTGCCTTCAATGGTTTTCGGCGGGAAATACCTGCTGACCGGCGCGCAAGGCACCGACACCTATGCGCAGGTTCTGCAACGCTGTCTGGCCGAAGCTGCCTGACCCCTTCACCCTACCCCGCGGACGGTTTAAGAGACGGCTATGGAATGGAAGACCACTGACGGCCTCATTGATTACGAAGATGCCACCGCCTTCATGGAGGCGCGTGCCGCTGCGATTGCAGCGGGAGAGGCGGATGAATGCATCTGGCTGCTCGAGCACCCGCCGCTTTACTCAGCCGGGACATCTGCGAAGCGCGAAGATCTGACCGACCCGGATCGTTTTCCGGTCTATGAGAGCAAACGTGGCGGTCAATATACCTATCACGGCCCTGGCCAGCGGGTGGTTTATGTCATGCTTGATGTAGGCAAACGCGGACATGACGTGCGCCGCTTTGTGCAGCAGCTTGAGGAATGGGTGATCGCAGCTCTTGCCGAATTCAATGTTACTGGCGAGATACGCGAAGGTCGCGTGGGTGTCTGGGTACGGCGGCAAGACAAACCTCTGACGGTGACGGGACAGCTGGCTGAGGACAAGATCGCTGCCATAGGAATCCGCCTACGGAAGTGGATCAGCTTCCACGGCATTTCGATCAATGTCGAGCCAGATCTGTCTCATTTCACAGGCATCGTGCCTTGTGGAATCCAAGAACACGGGGTTACGTCTTTGGTAGATTTGGGCTTGCCGGTGACGATGAATGACGTCGACGTGGCGCTCAAAAAGACCTTTCAGGAAGTGTTCGCGACTGAAGCTGTCTAACATATACGTGATTCCACGTACTGGGAATGATCAAGGTCAAAATCCCGGACAACAATGTCGATTTTCCGGGCATTCTGTTTCGCAAACCATGCGGGTGTTTCCTTTGAATCGCCCCAATTCGCCTTAAATTCAGGGATTCTTCACATCCCCTCCTTACAAACGCCATCTAACCACATAGTATGTAATGGCCGTTCATGAGTGAGTGGTGTGTTAACCGGTGATCGCAGGGCTGCCCAGCGAAATCCGAGAAGTGTTTGGTTACGAGTCTGCCGTTCCGACCCCATATCGGAACGGCAATTCTCGTTTTAGGGGCCTGTTTTCCAGAACGTCCGAAACGGGACAAGCTCGCGCGTCAACCCCGAACTCAATCGCTAAGCTTGTCTGCCAGCTCAGGCCAATGCCGCACGGATCTTATCGGCATGTTCAGCGATCAGGTCGAAATCACCCATCTTGCCCGGTGGACGCATTGATACGTCCTCGTGTCGCGGCAAAACATGGACATGCAGATGAAAAACCTCCTGCCCGCCCGCGGCCTCGTTGAATTGCTGAATGGTAACGCCATCCGCATCAAAGGCGTCTTTCACGGCACGCGCCATTTTCTGCACCGTTGTCATCACCGCCATCAGTTGCTCGGGTGTAGCGTCAAGCATGTTACGGCACGCGGTTTTGGGGATGACCAGCAGGTGCCCGTCTGCTCGGGGCATGATATCCATCAGAGCCACAGTTTGATCATCTTCGTAGACGCGGTTCGACGGGATTTCCCCGCGCAGGATCTTGGCAAAGACGTTTTCGGGATCATATGCGGTCATCTCGGGCCTCCGATATTGCACTTCTGCGCTGTTCTGAGCCGCAGCTCGATGCGGGTCAAGCAGGTTTCCCCGATCACCACTTGAAATGACGGACGGAATTCCCAAATCCTTCGCATCTGAGGCCGGATCGTCGCGCAGCACAGCCTGCCCGCGACAATTAATCTTGATCCAGATCAAACTCGACCATTGAAGGTCGCCCCTTCGCATTCTAAAACCAGCAGGAATCCCGCGCGTTGGAGAGGTCCGACTGCGCGGTGTAGTTGCAACAGGAGGCACCTAATGGCAGACGCAGCCATTCATGGTCACGACCATGAAGACCAGCGCAGCTTTTTCACGCGCTGGTTCATGTCGACCAACCACAAGGATATCGGGATTCTCTACCTGATTTTCTCGGCGATTGCCGGGTTCATCTCGGTGGCGATGACCGTCTATATGCGGCTCGAACTGATGCACCCCGGTGTGCAGTACATGTGCCTTGAAGGCTTCATGGCCGATCCTTGTACACCTAATGGACACCTGTGGAACGTGATGATCACCTATCACGGTGTTCTGATGATGTTCTTCGTGGTCATTCCCGCCTTGTTCGGCGGATTTGGCAACTATTTCATGCCGTTGCAGATCGGCGCGCCGGATATGGCGTTCCCGCGGATGAACAACCTGTCCTTCTGGCTGTATGTCGCCGGTACCTCGTTGGGTGTCGCTTCGCTGCTGAGCCCCGGTGGTAACGACCAACTGGGTTCAGGCGTGGGCTGGGTTCTCTACCCACCGCTGTCGACGACCGAAGGCGGCATGTCCATGGACCTTGCGATCTTCGCCGTACACGTATCGGGCGCCTCCTCGATCCTCGGCGCGATCAACATGATCACCACCTTCCTGAACATGCGTGCCCCAGGCATGACCCTGTTCAAGGTGCCGCTGTTCAGCTGGTCGATCTTCGTCACCTCGTGGCTGATTCTGCTATCGCTGCCGGTTCTGGCGGGCGCAATCACCATGCTGCTGATGGACCGCAACTTCGGTTTCACCTTCTTTGATCCGGCCGGCGGTGGCGATCCGATCCTCTATCAGCACATCCTGTGGTTCTTCGGCCACCCGGAAGTGTATATCGTGATCCTGCCCGGTTTCGGCATCATCAGCCACGTGATCGCGACCTTCTCGCGCAAGCCGATCTTCGGTTACCTGCCGATGGTCTGGGCGATCATCGCAATCGGTGTTCTGGGCTTCGTCGTATGGGCGCACCACATGTACACCGTTGGCATGTCGCTGCGTCAGCAGGCGTACTTCATGCTGGCCACGATGGTCATCGCGGTTCCGACCGGCGTTAAGGTCTTCTCGTGGATCGCCACAATGTGGGGCGGTTCCATCGAGTTCAAGACGCCGATGCTGTTCGCCTTCGGCTTCCTGTTCCTGTTCACCGTTGGCGGTGTGACCGGCGTTGTGCTGTCGCAGGCTGGTGTGGACCGTGCCTACCACGACACATACTACGTCGTCGCGCACTTCCACTATGTGATGAGCTTGGGTGCGGTCTTTGCAATCTTTGCCGGTGTGTACTTCTACTTCGGCAAGATGACTGGCCGTCAGTACTCGGAGTTCTGGGGCAAAGTTCACTTCTGGCTGTTCTTCATCGGCGCCAACCTGACCTTCTTCCCTCAGCACTTCCTGGGCCGTCAGGGCATGCCGCGCCGTTATATCGACTATCCCGAAGCGTTCGCGCAGTGGAACTTTGTTTCATCGATTGGTGCCTTCGTGTCTTTCGCCTCGTTCCTGCTGTTCTTCGGCATCGTGTTCTACGCCCTGTTCCGTGGCGCACGTGTGACCCAGAACAACTATTGGAACGAATACGCGGATACGCTGGAATGGACCCTGCCCTCGCCGCCGCCCGAACACACGTTCGAGCAGCTGCCAAAGCAGGAAGACTGGGACAAAGGCCACGCGCACTGATCCCGGCCTGAATGACAGGAAAACCCCGCCCTTTGAGGCGGGGTTTTTCGTTCAGGCCCGGCTCTGATTGGCTGAGCAGTCGCCAGAACAGCAAAAATAGGCTATTCTGGTCCGGGCGTTATATCCGGCCAACCGGAGGGTTCATGATGCCCGAGATCGACTTCTGGTATTCTATCGGCAGCACCTACAGCTTCCTGACGATCAAACGTCTGGACGATTGGTGCACTGACCATGATGCCACGGTGAACTGGCGCCCGTTCAACGTGCGCACCATCATGTCCGAACAACAGAACATCCCCTTCGCCGGTAAACCAATCAAAACCGCCTATATGTGGCGCGATATCGAACGTCGTGCGGCCAAGTACCATATCCACGCCAACCTGCCTGCACCCTACCCGATCTCGGATCTTGCGCTGACCAATCAGGTCGCCCTGCTAGGGATGGTCGAGGGCTGGGGCGTGACCTACACCCAAGCGCTCTATGGTATCTGGTTCGAAGAGGGCATCGAGGCGGGATCTGAGTCTGCCATCACCGAAGCTCTGCACCGCGCCCAGCAAGACCCGCGACTAACCCTCGCGCGGGCACGCAGCCCGGACATTGTCTCAGCACTGGAGACCGAGACCAAAACCGCGATCCGGCTGGGAGTCTTCGGCGCGCCCAGCTTCGTCGTGCGCGATGAGGTGTTCTGGGGAGATGACCGACTGGATGACGCGTTGTCATGGGCACGTGTTGGACACGTGATCTGACAGTTTAGGCTTCGACTTTGTTATAGGCTGCGCTAGGTTCCGGCCATGCCCTATCGATGGACAGAAAATTCGGACACCGAACATGAGTTACGCCTTTGGCCGCATAACTCTCTTCCTCCGCGTGGCGCCATGATTGTCATCCTATCGGTGTTCCTGTTCGGGTTGATCCCGCTTCTGGCGATGTTAGGCTCGGTCGTCCTGTGGGGGCTGCTGCCTTTCCTGCTGTTGACGGTGTTGGGCCTCTGGCTGGCGATCCATACAAACTATCACGCGCGCAGCGTGTTCGAGGTGTTGACGCTAGACAAGACGCAAGCGCGCCTTGTGCACCATCACCCGCGCAAGGGTGATCAGGAATGGATCTGCAACCGCTATTGGGCCCGCCCCGAGATGCACGCAAGCGGCGGGCCGGTGCCCCATTACGTGACACTGATTGGTGATGGGCGCGAAGTTGAGATCGGTGCGTTCTTGTCCGAGGACGAACGGATCGCGCTCTACGATGATCTGAACCGGAAACTAAGTGATCCGGCGTGATTAACCGCCATTCGACGCGGCACACAGGTGGTCTTTGACCATCGGTCCGACCTTGCCGAAATCCATCTGACCGGTATAGCGCGTTTTCAACTCGCCCATCACCTTGCCCATATCGCGGATTGAACCCGCACCCGTCGCAGTGATGGCGGTCTGAATGGCCTTGCTGACCTCATCGTCATCCAGCTGTTTGGGCAGGAATTCCTCGATCACCTCAACTTCGCGCAATTCGCGCTCAGCCAGATCCAGGCGGCCACCCTCCTCGTAAGCACGTGCGCTTTCCTTGCGCTGCTTGGTCATTTTCCCAAGAATTTCAAGTACCTCGGCATCGCCGCAGCCCTTGGCCTCTTCATTATCAGACGCGCGCGAAGCGATGTCACGATCCTTAATCGCGGCATTGATCAGGCGCAGCGTCGACAGACGCTCGGCGGCTTTGTCTTTCATAGCTTGCTTCAGGGCGGCATTCACCCGTGATCGCATATCCATATGATCTGTCCATCCCCATGGAAAAGGAACCCCGACCATATCGAAACAAAAAGGCAGGCACAATGGGCGATGGATATGGTTAAGTTATTGATTTTCAACAATAGCCCAAAATTTGAACAGGCTTGACCCGGCGCTCTATCCCCCTTAGGTATGCGCCCGTTTACCTTGCAGGAGAGTCGCGCCATGGCACAGAACGCCCCGTCCAAGCCCACCGCATGTCTGGCATTGGCCGATGGAACGCTGTTCTACGGAGTTGGCTTTGGCGCAACCGGCCAAACCGAGGCTGAGCTGTGCTTCAACACCGCCATGACCGGCTATCAGGAGATCATGACCGATCCCTCATATGCGGGCCAGATCGTGACCTTTACGTTCCCGCATATCGGCAATGTCGGCGTGAATCCCGAAGATGATGAGACCGGCGATCCGGTGGCTGCTGGAATGGTCGTCAAATGGGACCCAACCGAGCCGTCGAACTGGCGCTCAGCCGAAGAACTGAAAGCCTGGCTAGCCCGCCGTGGTCGCATCGCTATTGGTGGCGTCGATACCCGCCGCCTGACCCGCGCCATCCGTCAACAGGGCGCGCCACATGTGGCGCTGGCACATGACCCGGAGGGAAACTTCGATATCGAAGCCCTGATCGCCGCAGCGCGTGGTTTTGCAGGTCTCGAAGGAATGGATCTGGCCAAGGAAGTCACCTGCGCCCAAAGCTATCGCTGGGATGAGATGCGTTGGGCGTGGCCCGATGGCTATCAGCGACAGGAAGCTCCGGTGCACAAGGTGGTCGCGATCGACTATGGTGCCAAGCGCAACATCTTGCGTTGCCTAGCCTCGGCTGGCTGCGACGTAACCGTATTGCCCGCGACTGCAACGGCTGCCGAGGTGCTGGCGCACAAGCCCGATGGAGTGTTCCTGTCAAACGGACCTGGCGACCCGGCAGCCACCGGTGAATACGCGGTTCCGATGATCAAGGAAGTGCTGGACACAACCGATCTTCCCGTTTTTGGCATCTGCCTTGGCCATCAGATGTTGGCGCTGGCGCTTGGTGGGCAGACGATCAAGATGAACCACGGGCACCATGGCGCTAACCATCCGGTCAAGGATATGGAAACCGGCAAGGTCGAGATCACTTCAATGAACCACGGCTTCGCGGTCGATGCCGAAACGCTGCCCGATGGCGTAGTCGAGACACATCGCTCGCTGTTTGACGGCTCGAACTGCGGCATCCGCATGACAGGTCGCCCGGTTTATTCGGTACAGCATCACCCCGAAGCCTCGCCGGGCCCGCAAGACAGTTTTTACCTGTTCGAACGCTTTGCCGCAGCCATGGCAGACCAAAAAACACAGGCTTAATGCCGAATTCAACAGCGTTAACCGCACGTTAACCCTGATCAAGCAACCCTGCCCAGCGTGACTTGCGGCAGGGTTTTCTTATGGTCGAATTGAATCTTCAGCGTCAGACACTGGCGCAACCGGTGCCCGGACCACATTCGCGCAAACCACTTGGCACCTGTCTGCTTGATCAAGGCATCATTACGTCCGACCAGCTGTCGCGTGCTTTGCGGATGCAAGCACAGCAGAACGCCCCACTGGGGGAAATACTGGTCGGGGAAGGTTGGGCCACGCGTGCACAGGTTCTCTCAGCGCTATCTGATCAAACTGGCCTGCAGATCGCCGATCTTGAGCAGGTCCCACCTCCTGCAGACATCTGTGCGCTGAAACCGGTCGAGTTCTGGTTGGATCACAATGTGCTGCCCTGGGTGCGCGTTGGGCCAATCCTTTTGATCGCTACAGCGCGCCCCGACGCATTCCCAGCGGTCGAGGAAACTTTGAAGGACGACGGTTATACCATCGTTCCGGTTCTGGCCGGACCTGAGCAGATCGACGCCGCAATCGCCCGTCATTACGCCATGCCGCTGGCACAGGCCGCAGAAACCCGCGTTATGGCCAGACAGAGCTGCCGCAATTGGTCGGCCAAAGCGCGGAGCGGCCCCATCATCGGATTTCTGCTGCTGGCCATCCTCTTCGTCCTCATTCCAATGGCCGGCCTCAGCCTTCTTTTGGGCGTTACCTTGCTGACGCTGGGCCTGTTCCTGATCCTCAGGCTGTCGGGGCTCGCCGCCTATCTGTGGCCCGGAAAGACACCGCCAGAGCCTGACACCGATGATCCTCTCCGCCTGCCCTGCGTCTCAATCCTGGTCCCGCTCTATAAAGAACGAGAGATTGCAGATGTCCTGATCGCGCGGCTAAGCCGCCTCACCTACCCCAAAGCACTGCTGGACGTCATTCTGGTGCTGGAAGAACAGGACGATGTGACCAAAGCAGCTTTGGAACAGATCAACCTACCAAGCTGGATGCGCGCCATCACCGTGCCTCAGCGCGGTGAACTGACCACGAAACCCCGCGCTATGAACTATGCGCTGGATTTCTGTCGCGGCGACATTCTGGGCGTCTGGGATGCGGAGGACGCTCCGGTTCCGGATCAGATCGAAACCGTCGTTCGCCATTTCGCGACAGCTCCTGAAGACGTCGTCTGCCTGCAAGGCGTGCTGGACTATTACAACCCGCGTACCAACTGGCGGTCGCGCTGCTTCACAATTGAATACAGCGGCTGGTTCCGCGTGATCCTGAAGGGCATCGCCCGTTTGGGCCTGGTCGTTCCTCTGGGTGGCACAACTTTCTTCTTCCGCCGCGACAAGCTGCTGGAACTGGGCGGTTGGGATGCCCACAATGTCACCGAAGATGCCGATCTGGGCGTCCGCCTCAGCCGCGCTGGATACCGGACCGAGATTGTGGATACCGCCACTTATGAAGAGGCCAACTTTCGCGCCTGGCCTTGGGTTAAGCAACGCTCACGCTGGCTAAAAGGATTCATGGTCACCTACCTGGTACACATGCGCGAACCACGAAAACTACTGCATGATCTTGGGGTTCTGCGGTTTATGGGCCTGCAGGCGTTTTTTCTGGGAACACTGGGTCAGTTTCTTCTGGCCCCGGTTCTGTGGGTGTTTTGGCTGATCTTCCTTGACCTGCCCAACCCGTTCCAACCGATCATGACGCCGGGCTTCCTGACCGCCTGCGTCTATGTTTTCCTTGTTGCCGAGGCCGCCAACCTTCTGGTCGGAATGCTGGGCGTCATAGCAGGAAACCGGAGGTTCCTGCTGCCATGGGTGCCAACAATGGCGCTCTACTACCCGCTGGGCGTTCTGGCCGCTTACAAAGGTCTGTGGGAACTGGCGGTTAACCCGTTCTTTTGGGACAAGACCCAGCACGGTCACGCAATCGAGGAATGCGAAACCGCTATTTCTCGCGCCGGATCGCATCCTGCTTCAGCCGGGTCATGAACGCGACCGAGATATGGTCCTGCAGCGCCTTGGCTGCCGCCTCCTCATCCCGCGCGGCAATGGCCTGAACGATGCCTTCATGCTCGCTCTGCGCAATCTCGCCACGCCCTTCCGCTGCCAGCGATGTTGTCGCCATCAGCGCCATGGTTCGGTGAACAAGATCAAGCTGCTGCACCAGATAGCGGTTGTGTGAGGCGAGGTGGATCTGCTCATGAAAGCGACGATTGGCCCGCGACAGCGCCGAAGGATCCCCGATCAATTCATTGTCGGCAATCACCATCTCCTGCAACACGCGGATCTCCTCTTCGGTAGCGTGTTTGGCCGCCAGCCTCGCAGCCAGACCTTCCAGTTCACGCCGCACGATATAGAGTTCGGCCATCTGGTTGTGATTGAGCGACGCCACAATAAGTGACCGTCCGTCCCGTTCTAGCAGGGATTGTGTTTCCAGCCGCTGCAGGGCTTCCCGGATCGGGGTGCGTGAAACGCCGAAACGCTCGGCCAGCTCGCTTTCCACCAGCCGGTCGCCGGGCTTGTAGATGCCCACATCGATCGCTTCGAGAATAAGGCTGTAGGCGTCCGTGTTGGACTGTTTGGATTGGGGCATCGGCTGTAGTGTCTCCTCGTTCGGACCTGTCTATCCGCCACACGCCCTGGCAATCAAGAGCGGCATTGAAAACCTCAGCCTACCGCCCTAAACCCAAAGCATGGTCAAACCTGCTTTTGCTCACGTCACCCAATGGGTGTTCGACCTCGACAATACGCTCTATCCGCCACATATGCGCCTGTTCGATCAGATCGAGGTGCTGATGACGGATTACGTGGTGCAAGCCATCGGTGTCGACCGGCCCGAAGCCGACCGGCTCCGCTCTCACTATTGGCGGGAATATGGTACCACGCTCGCTGGTCTGATGGCCGAGCATGATCTGGACCCCGATCCCTATCTGCACGCGGTCCATCAGGTGGATATGAGCCATATGGAGGCCGACATCGCGCTGGCGGACCACATCCGCGCCCTGCCCGGGCGGCGCATTGTCTACACAAATGGCAGCGCGCCTTATGCCGAACGGGTACTGACCGCGCGCGGTTTGGATGGGCTGTTCGATGCAATCTACGGCATTGAACATGCAGGCTATCGTCCCAAACCGCAAAAGGCCGCGTTCGAGGCGATCTTTGCACAGGATGGTATCGACGCCGCAAAAGCCGCAATGTTCGAAGATGATCCACGCAATCTGGCTGCCCCGCATGAAATGGGAATGCGCACTGTTCATGTTGCACCCGACCCGCATGAAGCCGACCACATTCACCATCACACAGATGATCTGACCGGGTTTCTGGGCCGCCTGCGATAGGCTGTCACACTGCGACGATCTGTGCGTTTCGCAGTCGCAGCATAGCGCCCATATGCACCTCAGCGACGAACAGAATCGGAGACCCCAATGACCGCGCTTGAGATGCCGCAGCGTCTGCCCCTGTGGCAGCGCCTTTTGTTTGCAGTTCCCCTGTTTGGCTGGATGGCCCGCGACGCGGTCAACGCCGAGGCTGAAGACCTGTACTACACCGCCGCAGCCCTCATTAGCATGTGGGGCTGTTCTATCCTGCTGTTTGGCCTGCCCGGCCTTTACATCCCGGCCCTGATGATGGTTCCGATGATGTTCCTTGTTCTTCTGCTGATCTCTCGGGGTTAGGAAGATACGAGACAGGATGTCACTTGGCACCTGCCGGTCAACGGCACTAGTGTCTGCGGCAACGGAGACTTGCCCCCATGACAAACCAATGACCGACAGCTGTGACATCCTGATTTCCGGTGGTGGAATTGCCGGATTGACTGCCGCCGCCGCCTTCGGCGCAGCCGGGTTCGATGTAATCTGCGTCGACCCAACCCCCCCGATCACTGAGCGGGACGTAGACGGTTCAGACTTACGGACCACGGCATTCCTGCAGCCCGCCCGTGGGTTGCTGGAGCAATGCGGACTTTGGGCCAAACTGGATGCCCATGCCGCCCCGTTGCAGGTCATGCGCATCGTGGATGCGGGCGGCGATGTGCCCAAACCGCGCGTGGTGCGAGATTTCAACGCCGCCGATATCTCGGATCAACCATTCGGATGGAACCTGCCCAACTGGCTGCTGCGGCGCGAAATGGTGGCACGGTTGGGCGAGCTGCCAAATGTCGATTTTCGGCCCGGCACGGGTACCGTTAGCCTGTTTACACGCACCAATGAGGCACGTGTGGGCCTGAGCGACGGAACCCGTATCCGCTGCAAACTGGTAATCGCTGCTGATGGGCGCAATTCTCCGATGCGCGAGGCCGCCGGTATCCATGTGCACACCACACGCTATGGCCAGAAAGCGCTGGCTTTTGCGGTTACGCACCCCATCCCGCACGAAAACGTCTCAACCGAAATTCACCGCTCGGGTGGTCCGTTCACGTTGGTCCCCCTACCCGATTGGCAAGGTCAGCCATCGTCGGCGATTGTCTGGATGGAACGCGGGCCGCGCGCCGTCGAACTGCTGAACCTAGAAGCCGAGGCGTTTGAAGCTGCGATGACGGAACGCTCATGCGGATTGTTCGGGCCTCTGAAACTGGCTTCGCGCCGGACGATCTGGCCAATCATCAGCCAATCGGCGGAGCGGCTCTCGGGAGAACGCCTCGCGCTGATGGCCGAGGCCGCGCATGTGGTACCCCCCATCGGCGCGCAAGGGCTGAACATGTCACTAGGCGATCTGCGCAGCCTGCTGGAACTGGCGCAGGCCCGCCCCGAAGATCTGGGCGATGCGCAGATGCTGGAGACTTATCACAAGGCGCGCCATACCGAAATCGAACTGCGCGTCAAAGGCATCGACCTGCTGAATCGCGCCTCGATGATCGAGGCGCGCCCTCTGCGCGATGCTCGGGCGATGGGTTTGAATGCACTCTATTCCTTGCCGCCCGTGCGCAAGACGCTGATGCAGATGGGCCTCGGCGTGCGCTGAAACCCTGCGCTTACAGAACCTGATCCAGAACCCGTTTCAGGCGTGCGATCGTGCCATCGACATCATAAAGCTTGTCTAAGCCGAACAAGCCCAATCGGAAGGTGCTGAACCCTTCAGGCTCGTCACATTGCAGCGGTACTCCTGCTGCGATCTGCATGCCCAATGCGGCAAATTTCTTGCCGTTCTGTACGTCTGGATCGGCGGTATAGCTAACGACCACGCCTGGTGCTCCGAACCCGTCAGCGGCGACAGAGATGACGCCTTTGCCCTTCAGATAGGCCCGTACGCCATCACCCAGCGCCCATTGCGCCGCCCGCAGCTTCTCGAACCCATAATCTTGCGTCTCCGCCATTGTATCCCGGAATGCACGCAGCGAATCCGTGGGCATCGTCGCGTGATAAGCGTGGCCACCATTCTCATAAGCCTGCATGATCTGTCGCCACTTCTTCAGATCAATCGCAAAACTGTCCGAATTGGTCTGTTCCAACCGCGCTTCGGCCCGCTCGGACAACATTACCAGGCCAGCACAGGGCGTCGCGCTCCATCCTTTTTGCGGAGCAGAGATCAGGACATCCACGCCAGTCGCCTTCATATCGATCCACGCGCAACCCGAAGCGATGCAATCAAGCACCATCAACGCGCCGACCTCATGGGCCGCAGCAGCCATTGCAGTCACATAGTCATCAGGCAGAATCACTCCGGCGGATGTTTCGACATGCGGAGCAAAGACGATATCCGGCCGATTATCGCGGATTGTTGCCACAACCTCATCAATCGGAGCCGGGGCAAAGGGCGACGGGCTAGCATTGCCGGTTTCACGTGCTTTCAGAACTGTCGCCTGAGCGGTCAGCGCGCCGGATTCAATAATCTGGCTCCAGCGATATGAGAACCACCCGTTCCGAACCACCAGTACATTGGCATCGCGCGCAAACTGCCGCGCGACGGCTTCCATACCGTAAGTGCCACCTCCGGGAATGACGGCCACACCGTCAGCATTATAAACCTCGCGCAGCATGCCCGAGATATCCCGCATCACTTGCTGGAAGCTGGCGGACATATGGTTAAGTGAACGATCCGTGAAGACCACCGAGAATTCTTCGAGGCCATCGGGGTCAACTGTATCCAGCAATGCAGGCATCTGGCATCCTTTTCTTTTGCTCTATCTGTTTCTGCCCTGTCTCGCGCCGTGCGTAAAGCGTCATGCGTCAGGCATCAGTTGACCCAAAGTAATCTACAACCATAAGTTTTACTTTGAAACTTTACGTGCAACAATTAGAGGAAATGACGCCAATTAGAGTCAGCCTCTCTTTACACCCTGACGTGTTTCTGAACAGATACACTCACTTTGAACAAGAACGGATAAGTTAACTCGTGACTGCGAAAAAGCGGATTAGTTTTCAGGTCGTCCGGGACGAAGTTAAACGGCGGATTGAATCCCGCATCTGGCCTCAGGGCTCACTTCTGCCCACAGAAACCCAACTCGCGGAAGAGTTCAATTGTGCCCGTGCCACGGTGAACCGGGCACTCAGGGAACTGGCCGAACAGGGTTTCGTCGAGCGTAAGCGCAAAAGTGGGACCCGGGTCAAGAAAGAGCCGCGCAAGCAGGCCAAACTGGAAATCTCCCTGGCCCGTCAGGCGGTTGAGAATCAAAACTCGGCCTATCGCTACTCGCTGGTCGAACGAAACGTAGTCTACAGCCCCGGTTGGTTGACCTCGCAACTGAATGTCGAGCCGGATGCGCGTGTGCTGCACGTGATCTGCATGCACTACGCCGATAACCGCCCCTTCCAGCTCGAAGAACGCTGGATCAATATCGAGGCCGTGCCCGATGTCGAGCATGCCGACCTCAACAAAAGCGGCCCGCATGAATGGCTACTGAACGCCGCACCATTTACCGAGGCCGAGATCGCCTTTTGTGCAATTTCAGCCGACAGCCGCCTGGCGGATTTCATGGGCACCACCACCGGCACCTCGATGATCCAGTTGGAGCGGACGACGTGGAAAGACGGGCAGCCGATGACATTTGCCCGCATGACGCATCATCCAGGCTTTCGCATCCGCACGAAATACTAACCAATCGGTCCCGGCAGACGCTCCTCGCTCAGCAACACATTGGCCTCGACCTCTCCGGCCCCTGGTAACGTCATCACCCTCCGCCGCAGTACCCGCTCGAAATCAGCGAGGTCCCGCGCCACAACGCGCAGACGGTAATCATAGAGCCCAAGCACATGCTCGACCGTCTGTACCTCGGGGATGGCGCTGACGGCGCGCTCGAAATCCTCAAGGCTGACCTGTCCTTTCCGCGCGAGCTTCACCCCCAGAAACACGGTCACGCCAAAGCCCAGAGCCTCGGCATTCAGGCGCAGTCGCCGCCCCTTGATCACGCCCGCCTCTTCCAGCCGTCGTATCCGTCTCCAGGTCGCTGGCTGCGACAGGCCGAGGCGACGCCCCAGCGCACCGGCGCTTTGCGTGGCATCCTGAACCAGCGCGCGCAGGATTTTGCGGTCGATCTCGTCCAATTCGATCATACCGGCAATACCTCATCCCGTTTGACCCGGGCGATATGCATTAATGCCTCGATATCGGCGATATGCGGCAGGGTCAGAATGCGGTCACGATAGACTTGCTGATAATGGCTCATGTCGCGCGCAAGCACCGACAGTCGCACGTCGACACGGCCCAGAAAGGTCTGGATCTCGATCACTTCGGCCACATCGCGCGCCGCTGCGGTGAATTCATCAAACGCCCGCGCCTGCGTTTTGTCCAGAGTGATCCGCAACGAGACCTCGACCGCATAGCCCAAGGCGGCCCAGTCGATCACCGCTTCCTGACCCTCGATCACCCCTGTGGCCTGCATCTTTTCAATCCGCCGCCAGCAGACGCCCGAACTGATGCGGCAGCGCTCAGCCAACTCTGCCGTGGTCAGGCTTGGTTCGGCCTGAAAGTGGCGCAGTATACGTCGATCAACATCGTCAAGCATGATTTTTTCATGTTTCTCTAAATTGAAGAATTATTCTTCACCTTTTTATCAAATACTCAATCCCAACCCTATCGCCAATAGCAAACCCGCAGGATAGAAGCACAGCAATCGAAACTGAAAGGACCGGCGAAATGCGCGTCTATTACGATCGCGATTGCGATATCAACCTGATCAAAGACAAGAAAGTGGCCATCCTGGGCTATGGTAGCCAAGGCCACGCCCACGCGCTGAACCTGCGCGACTCAGGTGCCAAGAACCTGGTTATCGCTCTGCGCGAAGGTTCGCCCTCGGCCAAGAAAGCCGAAGGTGAAGGTCTGCAAGTGATGGGCATCGCCGAAGCCGCAGCATGGTGCGACGTCATCATGTTCACCATGCCCGACGAATTGCAGGCCGAGACCTACAAGAAATACGTCCATGACAACATCAAGCCGGGCGCGGCCATCGCGTTCGCCCACGGCCTGAACGTCCACTTCGGCCTGATCGAGCCAAAAGAAGGCGTCGACGTCATCATGATGGCCCCCAAGGGCCCCGGCCACACCGTGCGTGGCGAATACACCAAAGGCGGCGGCGTGCCCTGCCTGGTCGCTGTAGACAACGACGCGACCGGCAAAGCGCTGGAAATCGGCCTGTCCTACTGCTCGGCCATCGGTGGCGGCCGCTCGGGCATCATCGAAACCAACTTCCGCGAAGAATGTGAAACCGACCTGTTCGGTGAGCAGGCGGTGCTGTGCGGCGGCCTGGTAGAGCTGATCCGCTGCGGCTTTGAAACTCTGGTCGAAGCGGGCTACGCGCCCGAGATGGCTTACTTCGAGTGTCTGCACGAAGTGAAACTGATCGTTGACCTGATTTATGAAGGCGGCATCGCCAACATGGATTACTCGATCTCGAACACGGCCGAATACGGCCAGTACGTCACTGGCCCGCGTATCCTGAAATACGACGAGACCAAAGCGCGCATGAAAGCGGTTCTGGACGACATCCAGCAGGGTAAATTCGTTCGCGACTTCATGCTGGAAAACGCCGTTGGCCAGCCCACCATCAAAGCGTCGCGCCGTGCCAATGATGAGCACATGATCGAGGAAACCGGTGCCAAACTGCGCGCAATGATGCCCTGGATCTCCGCCGGTAAGATGGTTGACAAAGAAAAGAACTAAGTCTGGCGTCAGCTAGAAAAAGGGCGGCCCCGGTGGCCGCCCTTTTTATTTGGCAACCGCGTTCGCATAGCATTCGCCAAGAACAAAGTCCCAGCCTTTGTCATAATTCGTACGCTTGTCTTTCGCCTCAGCCGCCCAGACTTCCCAACCGGAATGGGTCAAAGTCACTTTGGTTTGACCGTCCCCATGTGCATCAAACTGTACCTCTACCCGGGTGGAGAAATCTGCGTTCGTACCGGGATGCCATGTGAAGGCCAGCCGCTTACCCTCTTCGAAAACCAAGACTTCACCCCAGTCCGCACGTGCGCCGTCAAACATAGTCTCATAAATCGCGCCGCCGGCACGAGGTTCGATGACGACCGCAAGGGCCGGATTACCTTGGGAGGCAGAAACCGCGTGCCCATCCAGCGGCCACCATTTGGCAATTCTGTTGACGAAGATGTCAAAGGCACGCGCAGCTTCTGCATTAACCACAACGGTTTTCACAATCGGATCTGTCACGAACCTTCCCTCCCTGAATTCACCTCATCTGCAAAACTGCTCATGACATCTGTCCAGTATTTGTCGAGCCACGACCGAAGCGCATCCAGCCCATCCGGGCACACCGCATAGATCCGCCGCGTGCCTTCCGCTCGACACATCACCAGCCCTGCGTCAGACAGCACTTTAAGATGTTGCGAAACAGCGGGGCGGCTCACCGGCAATTCGGCGGCGATGTCCCCCACTGATCTGGGCGTGCACGCAACCGCTTCAAACACTTGCCTACGGGTGGTGTCCCCTAATGCTGATAACGCCTTTTCGTAAGTCATTGCTTACGGTAAGTTATAACTAACGGTATGTCAATTTCATCTCGTGACATGTTCAACATAGAGGGATAAGGGGATGGAATGGTTGAACAACCCTCAAAACGTGATTGGAGCGGCGTCTTCATTCTGGGCCTCATCTGGGGTGCCACATTCATGGTCGTCGCCATGGCGCTTGAGGGGTACGGCCCCATCACGGTCGCCACCTCGCGCACCACGCTGGGCGCGGTGACACTGTTGATTCTGATGCGGATCACGGGCCGCCGCATTCCAACCCTGACAGCTGAACTGATCATGTCGATCACGCTGATCGGTCTGCTGTCAACAGCGATACCCTTCATGCTGCTGAGCTGGGGGCAGCAATTCGTCCCTTCCGCATTTGCCGGGCTATCCATGGCAGCGATCCCGCTGATGGTTTTACCTCTGGCCCATTTCTTCTCGGACGAGCCGCTGAACCTGCGCCGTCTGGTCGGGGTTTGCCTCGGCTTCACCGGCGCTTTGGTGTTGATCGGGCCCGGCCTTGCGCAGTTGGGCCAAGGGGCCGAGCCTCTTGCGCAGCTGGCCTGCATCCTTGCTGCGCTGTGCTATGCCAGTTCGTCGATCATGACGCGTCGCTGCCCCCCAATTGATCCGCTGGTCCTTGCGGCCCTGACGTTGGTTGTAGGGGCCATCGTATTGGTACCTACCATGCTGCTGACCGAAGGACTACCGGCCTGGCAAGGCACCCGCCC
The DNA here is from genome assembly GCF_056537345.1 of Ruegeria sp. CF4. Classification (NCBI taxonomy): domain Bacteria; kingdom Pseudomonadati; phylum Pseudomonadota; class Alphaproteobacteria; order Rhodobacterales; family Roseobacteraceae; genus Ruegeria; species Ruegeria sp. CF4. The sequence goes on from NZ_JBQFRJ010000001.1 coordinate 1,199,896, forward strand.
GACCCTGGCGCTTATCGTGCTGGGCTTATTGCCCACGGCTTTTGCCACCCTGCTGCGGGTTTCGATCACGCGCAGTGCTGGTTCGGTCTTTCTGACGCTGGTAAACTATCAGGTGCCTGTCTGGTCGATGATCTTCGGCGCCTGGATCTTGTCCGAGGCGCTGCCGCTGCGCTTCTTCGTTGCACTTCTGCTGATCCTGACCGGCATGGCCATCAGCCAATGGTTCAGCCTGCGCAAAATGCTGATCGGGCGCTAACCCGCGACCGCTTCAACCTCGGCCACGATACCGTCAACCACCTGAGTTAGCAGAGCAGCGTCCTCGCATTCGGCCATCACCCGGATCAAAGGTTCCGTGCCCGATTTGCGGATCAGCAGACGACCCTGCCCGTTCAGTCGCGCCTCAGCTTCAGAAATGGCGGTTTTGACATTGGCCGCCTCCAACGGAGCTTGCCCAGCGGTGAACCGTACATTCTTGAGCAATTGCGGAACCGTTTCGAACTGGCGCGACAGCTCTGAAGCTTTCCTTTCGGACAGCACCATCTCGGCCAGGAAATGCAGGCCCGCCATCAAACCGTCTCCGGTGGTGGCATAATCACTCATCACGATATGGCCCGATTGCTCACCCCCCAGGTTAAACCCACCTGAACGCATCCGTTCGACCACATAGCGATCCCCGACCGAAGTACGCTCCAACCGCAGTCCCTGCCCGGCCAGATGCCGTTCCAAACCGAGGTTCGACATCACGGTGGCAACCAGCGCATCGCCTTTCAGCCGCTCCGCTTTTGACCAGGCAGAGGCGAGCAGTGCCATCAGTTGATCGCCATCGGCAACTGCACCGGTTTCGTCAATCACCACAACCCGGTCAGCATCACCATCAAGGCAGATACCCACGTCGGCCCCATGCGCCACAACGGTTTCGGCAGCGGTCTGCGGTTGCGTCGAGCCACATCCCAAATTGATGTTCTTGCCATCCGGCGCGATACCGACAGGGATCACATCGGCGCCAAGCTCCCAAAGCACCTCGGGCGCGGTGCGATGTGCAGCGCCGTTCGCGCAATCGATCACGACCTTTAATCCGTCCAGCTTCACGTCTCGGGGCAACGAGGATTTCACGCGTTCGCCATAACGGAAGCGCGCATCATCCACGCGGCGTGCACGACCAATATTCTGCGCCTGAGCCGGCTTCACGCCTTCTTCAATCAGCCGCTCAATCTCAAGCTCGGCCTGATCGGACAACTTGAATCCGTCCGGTCCAAAGAATTTGATCCCGTTATCCTCGGCCGGGTTGTGGCTGGCCGAAATCATAACGCCAAGGTCCGCCCGCATCGAGCGGGTCATCAGACCAACTGCAGGCGTCGGCACCGGTCCCAGCAGCAACACGTTCATCCCGGTCGAGGTCAGACCCGCCGTCAGCGCGTTTTCCAGCATATAGCCCGACAGTCGTGTGTCCTTACCGATGACAACCCGGTGTACACCCGAAGCGTCACGGCGGAAATATCGGCCCACTGCGGCCCCTATGCGCAAGGCCATATCAGCCGTCATCGGATAGGTGTTGGCGGTCCCCCGCACCCCGTCGGTTCCGAACAGCTTGCGCATAAGTCTTAACTCCTGAAATTCCTTTGTGCCCGGATTACCGGACGGCGGACCAAAGACGCAAGGCTTGAGCAGTTTCAGCCACGTCATGGACACGTATAATCTGCACGCCCTGTGACAATCCCGCCAGAGCAACGGCAATTGACCCCGGTGCACGGGCATCCTTGCGCGGCTCCTTGCCGATCTGGCCGATAATCCCCTTGCGGGACACACCCAACAGGATCGGGCAGCCAAGGCCGTGGAACAGGCTGAGATTGCGCAACAGGATCAGGTTGTGCTCCGTGGTCTTGCCAAATCCAATGCCTGGGTCGACGATGATCAGATCGCGACTTAGGCCAAGGCTCTCAAGATGCGCAATCTGCGCCGCGAGAAAGTCATATACATCCAGCAAAACGTCATCATATTGCGGATCATCCTGCATCGTCGTCGGATCGCCCTGCATGTGCATCACACAGACAGGCGCTCCAATCCGGGCACAAAATGGAGCAAGCTGTGGGTCGAAGGTAAAACCCGACACATCATTGATCAGCCCTGCCCCAGCCGCATGCGCCGCCTCAGCGACGCGGGCCTTACGCGTATCGATCGAAATCAGCGCATCGGTCTCGGCCCGGATTGCTGCGATCAATGGTTCCGTGCGGGCGATCTCTTCCTCGGCGGGTACGAAATCGGCGCCAGGGCGGGTGGATTCTCCGCCGATGTCCAGAATGCTGGCCCCGTGACCGACCATCCCGACAGCGGCTGCGCGGGCCGCGTCGACCGAATTATGCACGCCCCCATCCGAGAAACTGTCGGGCGTTGCATTCAGAATACCCATGATCTGCGGCTGCGCCATATCCAGTCCGGCTATGGCCGCGCGTGGATGGGTGAGATACTCCATGTACGTATCTGGAATATCGCCAATTTCTACAATCTCAGAGGTTTTGCCTCGTTGCAGCTTTTCAGCTTGCGTGAACCACAATTGCTGACCCGCCAGCGGCACAGCGCCCGACGGGCGCAGAGGCCCGTGCTGAACAAGCGGTCGGTAATAGACAGTCACAACCGCGCCTGATCCACGGAAATTGCACGCAGCGGCGTCTTTGGTGCATCTGGCAGTTCACCACCGATCACCATCATCTCGCTGGCCTCAAAGGTCGCGGCAAACCATGCTGCCAGCGCAACCGCATCTGACGGCGCCGCTGAGGGGCCATCCACGGCGTCCAATACAATTTTTGACGGTGCCCAAACACAGATCTGGTCGTTTTTCATCGCCCAATCCAGCTCGGTCCGGGTCGAAACGACCACGCATCGATGGTCGCGAGCAGCCAAAACCCAGGCGTTCTGCTCGATCGCCAACAGGTCGATCCTGCGCTGTGTCATCGCATGCCCGGTCTGCGGGACCGCAAGATCGGATGCGCCGACACAGAGGATCAAAGGGCGTTGCCGGTTCTGCAGCTGGTCGATCCAACCAGCCAGATTGCTCGACGCAATCGCCTCGTTCGACAGAAAGACCAGCCGGGGATGCGGTCGTTCTTCTTCGGCCACATCATGATGTACCGCATCTTTGCCGCGCACGATCTCGACCCCCAGAGCACCGGGCCCGCGATCCAGTTTTTCGATGCGTACGAAAGCTCTTACAGCCTGAGGCTCAAGCAAGATACGTTCAGCCACGCGGTCGGCCAAAGTTTCCAGAAGATTCAGGCGCTCAGCGGCAAGTTCAAACGCAATTGCTTCGGTTACACGATCATAGGACAGGATACGATCCACATCATCGTCGATCGGATCGGTCAGCGGGCGCACTTCGACCACGATGTTGAAACAGATGCGCTGTGTGGTGCCGCGCTCGGCCTGAAAGGCCCCGATCTCAACCTCTACGATATGATCCCGCAGAGAGATTCGATCCAGCGGACCGCGCGTGGCGGTTGCTTCGGACCGTTCAGACGGATGCGCGAAGGCAAGGCGGATTTCAGAGCTCATCTGATGGACCTTTTCAGACGTGGAGGGCTAATCAGCCCACATTAAGCGATGTGCGGGCATATAACACTGCAGCAAACGCCTTTCCAGCCATCGAATCCGGCGTCAGACGACCCGGTACCAACTCATCATACCCGAGGCGGCATGACCCAGCATGTGGCAATGCAGAAGCCAATTGCCGGGATTATCGGCCAGCAACGCGATCTGCCGGGTCTGTCCCCGCTCGACCAACACTGTGTCACGCCACGGGCCCAGACTGCCATCCGGCAGGATCAGCCTGAAATGGTGGCCGTGCAGATGCATCGCATGCGGAAATGCCGTCTCATTGACAAACTCTATACGGTGGACGTTGCCCAGCTTCGTATCCAGAAACGGATCGGAGGGCCGCTCAGCATAGCCGTTGAGCGCCCAGAACCGTCCCAGTTGCGCTAGTTCCTGGCCCGAAAGTTCAGTATCCCCCAATATAGCGCGATCCAACCAGCGCATCGCGCCACCTTGTATCGCCATGCGATGCAGCGGCGCACCCTCCAGTGCTACCTCAGGTAACGGATTTGCGGGTAACGGCTTCACCCCGGAACGAACGGAACGTGCCGTAGCGCCTGTCACATCGAACCTAACCAACCCAAACGCGCCGTCACGCTCTATACTAACGACACTTGCGGTCTGCCCTGCCTCTGCCGAGACATCGACAATCAGGTCGGCCCGCTGTGCCGGTGCAAGCGGAAAGCTTTCTTCAATGGCGAGAGGTGTCTCAAGCGGCATCCCATCAAGCGCCACGATCCAACCTGTCAAACCGTCGAGCGAAACATCGAAAATCCTGGCATTTGCGGCGTTAATCAACCTCAGACGCAAACGTTCGGCGGATTTCACCGGGTAGGATGGGTCAAACCGTCCGTTAACAGACATAAGATTGCCTAACCGCCCAGCGTGGCTCAGGTCATGGCCATTGTCGAAGTCATCGGTGATCTGACCGGTCTCGGGATCCAACCGCCAATCGTCCAGCATCAGAGTAAGATCCTGATCGACATCCGGAGCGACGGCCTCTTCCACGATCAACGGACCATAGAGCCCGCGCGCCACCTGTTCGACCGAGCGATTATGTGCGTGATACCAAAAGGTTCCCGCATCCGGCACGACGAAATCATAGTCAAAGCGGGCCCCCGTGGGCACCGCATCCTGCGTCAAGCCGGGCACACCGTCCATCGCGTTGTCGATCCGGATGCCATGCCAATGCACCGCAGTTGCCTGTGGCAGATCGTTCACCAGCGTACGCTGAACCCGTTTGCCTTGACCGATCCGAATTTCGGCCCCCGGAACGCCCGCTCCATAACTCCATACCGACGTCTGCGGATAACCGTCGGGCGCAATCTGTTGCGTAGATTGTTGGGCGATCAATTCGATATCTGACGCCAATGCTGCACGCGGCAACATCGACATTGCCAGAGCCGATTGCATGAACTGTCTGCGCGTAGTGATCATCGCGAGCCTCCCGGCTCGCAACATAGAGGCAAAATCGGACTGCGCCAGCACCCTTCCAGCGCTGGTGCGTCAATCAGTTGCTCGCTGTCCGATAATTGTGGCGATAGAAAATATGCACACCGATCCGCGCGGTTTCCTTGTAAACCCGCGACCATGACGGGCGAACCGCCTTGGTATGGTAATGCGTCGCCCCGGCGGTCATCTCTTCTGCCACACCGTCAATCGCGGCACGCGCCACCTTGGATACACGCTCATACGCCCGCTTTTCGTGGATGACTTCTTTTTGACCATCGCAAGTGTAGGTGAACTGGCACTGATAGCGTTTGCCGGTGCCCTGCTTAATCACACCACACAGCGAATCCGGGAAGCGGGCGCTGTCGACACGGTTCAGGATCACTTCGGCAACTGCGAACTGGCCGCGCACGCTTTCGCCGCGCGCTTCGAAATACAGCGCCTCAGCCAGACAACGGAAACCCTCGTCCCCGGTCGCTTTGGGCTGCTGATCCAGCCAATCCTTGGTGTAAGAAATCTCGATCTTTTCCGGCGTCTGACGCGGCTTGAACAGCTTCAGATAGTCACGGAAATTCTGTGCTGGCAACTCGTTACGGGCAACCAACTCAACAGATTTACCTTCGTTCTGCCTTTCGGCAAACGACAAACTTGGCAGCAAGGCTGCAGCCCCCACGGCAACAGCCAATATGTAGCGTCTCATCAGATAACCTCGCACAGGCACTTCCGCGCCAAACCCTCCCCCGGCGGGCGCGACGAGGCTGATACCCTACTTGAGGGCAGACGTCCAGTTTTCTGAAAAAGCCAAGAGAAAAACCGCTCACGCCGCCGATTTTTGTCGACAGCGGAACGTTTCCTGAGCCACTATTTCTAGGTAGGAGACAGTTAGTCAACCCCCAAGTTTGGACGAAATTGCCAGTTGAGCGGCTGACAGCCGAGCGACGGGAACCCGGAACGGAGAACAGGACACATAGTCGAACCCGAGCGCCCGGCAGATAGCGATTGATTCGGGGTTGCCACCATGTTCGCCACAGACAGAAAGTGTAACGTCTGGTTGAGCTTGACGCCCGCGCTCCGCCCCTAGCTTGAGTAACTCACCCACCCCGTCTGCATCCAGAACGTGAAACGGATCTTCGCCAAACACGCCTAGGCGGACATATGCCGACATGAACCGACCAGCGTCATCCCGGGACAAACCATAGGTCATTTGGGTCAGGTCATTGGTCCCGAAACTCAGGAAAGATGTATTCGGCGCGATTTCATCCGCTCGCAGACAGGCACGTGGCGTTTCCACCATGACACCCAGCCTATAGTCGAGCTCTTGTCCACGCTCCGAGGCCACCTCGGCAGCCACCGCATCGATGCGCGCTTTCACCAGTTCAACCTCGCGCTTGGCCGAGACCAATGGGATCATCACCTCGGGAACCACGGGCGCCCCCTCTTTACTGGCCTCAAGCGTCGCTTCGAATATAGCGCGCGCTTGCATGTCATAGATCTCGGGCACGGTCACCCCCAGACGCACGCCGCGCAAACCCAGCATAGGATTGTATTCGCGCATCGCCTCGACCCTGCGTTCGACATCCGAAACCGGAAGATCAAGCGCCTCGGCCAGTTCTCTCTGACCCGTGCGCGTGGTGGGTAGAAACTCGTGCAAAGGCGGGTCGAATAGCCGGATGCACACCGGCTGCCCCTCCATGATTCTGAACAGCTGCACGAAATCCTGCCGCTGCATCGGCAGCAGACGTTCCAGCACCGCAGATCGTCCCGAAGGCGTCTGGGCAAAGATCATTTCACGCATCACGGTCAGGCGGCCCGGATCAAAGAACATGTGCTCGGTCCTGCACAGGCCAATGCCCTGCGCCTGAAAGTTACGCGCTGTTTGCGCGTCGGCAGGCGTATCCGCATTGGCGCGAATTTCGATGTCACGCTCGGCGTCCGCCCAACCCATCAGCGTTTGAAAGCAATCGTCCAGTGCCGCCTCAAGCATCTCGGGTTGTCCGGCCAGAACTTGACCTGAGGTGCCATCGATGGTCAGGACATCGCCAGTTTTGAACACGCGCCCGTCCGGCGCAGTCAGCATCTTTTTCTTGGTCTGGAACCGCATCTCGGACGCGCCTACGATACAGGGCAGACCCAGCCCCCGGCCAATCACGGCAGCGTGGCTGGTGATCCCGCCCTTTTCGGTCAGCACCGCCACGGCTGCATGCATCCCCCGCACATCCTCGGGCGAAGTTTCACGACGCACCAGAACACAAGGCTCGCCACGCGCGGCGCTGGCCTGTGCCTCTGCAGCCGTGAAAACGATGCGGCCAGTCGCGGCACCGGGGCTGGCGGCAATACCGGTGGTCAGCACGTCACGCGCTGCCTCGGGGTGGACCTGACGGTGTAGCAATTCATTCAGCGAATGCGGGTCGATCCGCATCACCGCCTCTTGCGGCGGGATAATACCGTCTTCGGCCAGACGGACGGCAATCCGCATTGCCGCGCGCGAGCCACGCTGAACCCGGACCCCATCCAGAATATGCACGTCGCCATTCTGCACGACGAACTCAACCTGCATCTCTTCACGCAGTTTTTCACGCATTAGCGCCGCGTGGGTCTTGAGATCGGCAAAAGCCTCGGGCGCGACGTCTTCCAGCGATTGTCCGCGCTCATCCCTTTCCAGATACAGCGCCGAGACGCCTTCGCCCAACGCATCCCGACCCTGGCTCTGGCTCAGATAACGACCGGTGATCTGCGGCATGCCCGTCGTCGGGTCGATCAACTGCAGCACACCCGAGCCGCACTCGCCCTGCCCGACACCCGGGATCATCTCTTGAACGACCAGCCCCAGCCCGGCATCCGCCGGCGCGCCCTTGGCCTGCCGTAGCAAACGGGCCGAAGTTCCGTCCCACGCCCGCGCCATCGACCGCAGCACGCCGATCAGTTGCTCGCCCCGGTCCTGCGGGAACGCTTCGTCGGTTTCATCTTCGTAGGCGCGCAAAGACAAGCTCAACCCTTCACGTCCATCCGCCTCGATGTCATCAAATACATCCGGGTCCAGTCGGGCCACGTGGATCGCATAGCTCTGCACAAACCGCAAATAGAGTGCAGCCGCCGCATCCCGTCCCATACCCGCCGACAAGTCCAGATAGCGGGCATCGTTCATGCCGATATTCAGGACCGCGCCCGGACCGCCCCAATCGGGGTCTTCGGAACTGGGGCGCACACACAACAGCGCTTCGGCGTCGAACTGTTCCATGATGGCCGCGATGTCAGGTACATGCCCTTCGGCAATTCGCTGCACCGCGTCAAAAGAGAGCGCTACGGTGCGCGGCACCGGCATCTTAAGCCGAACCAGGCGTTGCAAGCATTTCGCCCGCCCGCCATGGGTATTGGCGGCAACGGGCGCTTTCGAGGTAATAAGCGTGGTCTGCGGATTATTCTGCACTGCGGCACCTTTTGGTTTCACCGCAGCATAAGCCCCTGCGCCCTTGGCGCAAGGGCGTTATCCCTCGATCAGGGTCAGATCGGCAACGCTGGAGCAGACCTTGCGGATCTGGCTCAGCAGGTTCAGACGGTTGCGGCGCAGGATGTCATTGTCGGTGTTGACCTGCACATCCTCAAAGAAAGCATCCACGGGTGCCCGCAGCACAGCCATCGCCGCCATAGCGGTCGGGAAATCCTCGGCCTTCAGAGCGGGATCGATTTTGGCCTCTGCCGTATCAAGCGCGGCGAACAGCGCCTTCTCGCTGTCAGTCTCGGCAAATTTCACATCCGCACCATAGGAGTATTCCACCCCATCCTTCTCTTCCGCCTGAGACAGGATGTTATTGGCCCGCCTGAACCCCTGCACGAGGTTCTCTCCATCCTCGGTCGCAATCACCGCGTTCAGCGCACGGGCGCGTTTGACCAGCAGGTTGAGGTCGTCATTGCCGTCCATCGCGATGCAGGCGTCGATGATATCGGGACGGATGCCCTCTTCACGCAGGAAGACCTTGAGGCGGTCGTGGAAGAAAGACAACAAGTCCGACGGGGCCGCAGCAACGATTGCGTTCGCAGCCTCGACCTGATGCGCCAGATCATGCACGCGCTTGGCGGCGGCCTCTGCCTCGTCGTCAGACGCCTGCGTTTGGCGCGCTTTGGCCTCTAGCAGAGCTGCCTGCCATTCCGGCAGTTTCAACAGATTACCTAGTGCAATTGCAAAAGTCTGGTCCAGCGGCAGGCGCAGATCGTTGGTCAGGATCAGGCGGATTACCCCAAGCGCAGCACGGCGCAGGGCAAACGGGTCTTTCGACCCGGTGGGTTTCTCGTCAATCGCCCAGAACCCGGTCAGCGTGTCCAGCTTATCGGCCAGTGCCACTGTCACCGACAGCGGCGCAGTCGGCACGTCATCAGACGGTCCCAACGGCGAATAGTGTTCCTGTGCTACGGAGGCCAATTCGGGGCGCATACCCGCAGCCGCGATATAATAGCGGCCCATCAAGCCCTGCAGTTCTGGGAATTCATAGACCATCTGCGAGCTCAAGTCGGCCTTGGCCAGATGCGCTGCATCTTTGGCCTGACGCGCATCAACACCCATGACGTCGGCCAATTCACCGGCCAAGGCAGCGATACGCTCAATCCGCTCGGCCTGCGTACCCAGCTTGTTGTGGAAGGTCACGTTCTGCAGATCGTTGCTCCAGACGGTCATGTCCAACTTGGCGATGCGCAGGTCATTCTCCCAGAAGAACTTGGCATCCGCCAAACGCGCCGACAGCACCTTTTGGTTCCCCGCCAGAATGGTCGCGCCATTATCGGCGGTCTCACGGTTGGCAACCGTTATGAAGCGCTCGATCCGCCCCGTCTTGGGATTCTTCACGGAAAAGAACTTCTGATGCTCTTTCATCGAGGTCTGCAGCACCTCGGGCGGCAGCTCCAGAAACTCCTCGTCGATCTGCCCCATCAGCACGACAGGCCATTCAACCAGACCGGCCACTTCGGCCAGAAGACCCTTGTCATCAACAACTTCCAGACCCGCGGCGAAAGCCATGTTCTGGGCATCGTTCCAGATATGCTCGGCGCGCTCCTCGGGCGAAAGCACCACAAAGGCGCGTTTCAGCTTGGCCGCATAGTCCTCGAACGAAAAAACGGAAAACCGGTTCGGGGCCATGAAGCGATGGCCTTCGGTGGTATCACCAGAGGTGATCCCTTCGATCTCAAGCGGTACAACCTGCGCGCCCGCTTCATCGCTGAGGACACACAGGATCGAGTGCAGCGGTCGCACCCAGCGCATCGAACCCGCGCCCCAGCGCATCGATTTTGGCCAGGGGAAGTTGCGGATCGTCGTTTCCAGCACTTCAGCCACAATCTCAGCCGCCGGACGACCGGCTTTCTCGATGGTCGCGAAATAGACCGCACCTTTGGGCGTATCACGCTCTTCGAGTTGGTCGCGGGTCAGTCCCGCCCCCCGCAGGAACCCTTCGATGGCTTTGTCGGGCGCTCCGACCTTAGGGCCTTTACGCTCTTCCCGGATGGTGGGGCTTCCGGCCAACAACCCTTCGACCGCCAGTGTCAGGCGGCGCGGCGTGGTCAAGGCCGCAGCCGAGGCATAGGTCAGTCCACCCTCGACCAAGCCGTCCGTGATCCGCTTTTTCAGGTCTTCACCAGCACGGGTTTGCATCCGCGCGGGGATCTCTTCGGAAAACAATTCGATCAGCAGGTCGGGCATAGTCGGTCCTTAGAAACTCACAATCGTCTGGATGACGATTGCATTGGCGATATCCACAAAGAAGGCGGATACAAGGGGCAGTACGATAAAGGCAATAGGCGACGGGCCATATCGCTTGGTCACGGCGGTCATATTTGCAATCGCGGTTGGGGTTGCGCCCAAAGCGAAGCCGCCAAAGCCGGCGGCCAATACAGCAGCGCGATAATTCGAGCCCATCAGCGGGAACAGGACCCAGATCACGAACACCACTGCAAAGAGCGTCTGGGCGGTCATGATCAACGCTATCGCAAGGCCAAGCTCAGCTATAGTCCACAGTTGCAGGCTCATCAGGGACATCGCCAGGAACGCCCCCAATGCGAATTCCGAGATCAGCGCCAGCGATGGCGTCCGCGCCACGGGTGGGGCGTTGGGCGCAAGCAGCGCGCGCAGATTGGCAATGATAATCCCCATGATCAGGCAGGGCACGAACAAAGGCAGTTTCAGCCCCGCAGCGCTGATGGCTTCGCTCAGGATCACGCCTGAAATGATGGCAAGGTTGAGATATAACAGAACCCGCATAACCGTCTGATGGTCGATTGCGGATTTCTGATCGACCTCATTGGGCAAACCAACTGTGTGCTCTTCCTCGGGACGACTGGGGTTGAGCTTGCGCCCTTTAACCAACAGCCGCGCAATTGGACCCCCGACCAGAGCGGCCAATACAAGGCCCAAGGTGGCAACGGCAACACCCAACTCGGTCGCGCCTTCGAGCCCGGTGGCTTGTGCGACTTCTGGCGCCCAGGCGATCGCAGTGCCGTGGCCGCCGATCAATGCCGCCGAGCCAAACAAAACGCCCGCCTGCGCTGGATAGCCGAACAGAGCCGCCCCCGCCGCCCCGATCACGTTCTGTGCAACGATAGTCAGCAGCGTCAAAATCAGAAGCAGGAGCAATGGCTTGCCGCCTGCGATTAAATCCGAAAGCCGTGCATTCAATCCAATACCGGCAAAGAACAACACCAACAGGAAATCCCGTGTGGTCAGACCAAAGGACAGCTCAACGCCAAATAACAGATACAGAGTCAGTACCACGAGCGAGGCCAACAGGCCCCCGGTCACCGGCTCGGGGATGTTGAAGCTGCGGAGCGTTGCGATGCGGGCATTGATCTCAGCCCCAAGCAAGTAGACCGCGAAACCCAGCGTCGCGGTCAAGAAATCCGGGATCTCAACGACCAACTCCACGTGTCACTCCTGCGGTCTGGGCGGGCAATCTTCACCCACCACGGTGCCGTCATAGGCTTTCTCACCGCAATTGTTCAGCGCGTGCCAGACATAGCCCTTGCCGTCCCGCGAGATAGCAACGATGCGGTCGACCCCGTAATGGATGTTCTTCGCGCCCAAGAAAGCCTGCGCCTGCCCCGATTTCAGCGCATCGGCCAAAGCGACTGCATTGTAACATTCAAACCATCCCGGCGCGGTCAAAGGTTCGGCGTCTTCTACGGCAACAAACCCGGCCAGTTGATCAGGCGTCAGATCGGTTTCGAAACAGGCCCGATACCGGATCGGAGAGCTGTCGGCATCTATCGCCTGAAACGCACTGTAGCTGATCGGTTCCGGCACCTCGGCTCCTGCGACCATCAGAGTAACATCCTGGCCTGGCTTCGGCGTGACATCATAATAGAAGCCGTAAACCTGCAGGTAATACATGCTCCCACCCGCCAGAGCGGCCGAAAACAGAAGGATCAGCGCCAGAAGCTTCCCGGTCATCGTTTATGCGGCCTCTTTCATATTCTGGGGAAATAGGTCAGGTTTCAAACCATTACAGGCAGATGTAAGGCGACAGAGATGGAAACCACCCTTGCCGTTGGATTCTTCGGTGCATTGTTCGCGATCATGAACCCGATCACGAATCTGCCAGTGTTTCTGAGCGTCACCCAAGATCTGCCTGCTGCTGATCAGCGCAAGGTGGCGCTGAAAACGGCGCTGTACTGCCTGATACTGGGAGGCGCCTTTGCCTCGGCCGGAAGTCAGGCCCTGGGCCTTTTTGGCATCAGCGTTGACCATTTGCGCGTTGCCGGTGGACTGGTTGTTCTGATGATCGGGCTGAACATGCTGAACGGCAACGAAAGCAGCTCGCATCACGGCACCGATGGAGAGAAGCAATCCTATCCCGCGCCCGAGACGGTCGCGTTCTACCCGCTGGCCTTTCCCATTCTGGTTGGCCCCGGTACGATCACCACGCTGATCCTGTATGCACATCACATCAAAACTCCGATCGAAGCTATTGCTTATGCAGGTGTTTTTCTGGTCGTGGTCGGCCTGCTTTTGGTGACATTCTGGAATGCCGCCTGGCTGGCTGAACGGTTGTCTGACAATGCCCGCGTGATCATGAGTCGCTTTATGGGCATGATCCTGTCTGCCATAGCGATCAGCATGATCGCAGACGGCCTGAAGGCGTTGCTGCCCGGTCTGGCCTAAGCCCGCCATCAAGCTTCGAACCCGGCAGCCTCGGTCTGCACAAACGCATCTGCGCATTGCTTGGCCAGCGCCCGGACGCGGCCGATATAGGCCTGCCGCTCGGTCACCGAGATCACGCCCCGCGCATCCAGCAGGTTGAAGATATGGCTGGCCTTGATGCACTGGTCATAAGCTGGATGCGCCATGATGATGCGTTTGCCGGTCTTCGGGTCGTCATGCTCCTGCGCCAGAATGGTCGCACATTCCGCTTCGGCCTCTTCGAAGTGACGCAGCAAGACCTCGGTATTGGCCACGTCAAAGTTCCAGCGCGCGTATTCCTCTTCGGTCTGCTTGAAGATATCGCCATAGGTCAGCGGGCTGGGCGACTGAGGATCGTTGAACGGCATGTCCATCACGTGATCGATGCCCAGCACATACATGGCCAGCCGCTCAAGCCCATAGGTCAACTCGCCCGAGACCGGTGCACAGTCGTGGCCGCCAACCTGTTGGAAATAAGTGAACTGGCTGACTTCCATGCCATCACACCAAACCTCCCAACCTAGCCCCCATGCGCCGAGCGTCGGGCTTTCCCAGTCATCCTCAACAAAGCGGATGTCGTGCAGGTCCATATCGATGCCGATGGCTTCGAGCGAGCCGAGATACAGGTCCTGTAGATCCGGTGGGCTGGGTTTGATCAGCACTTGGTACTGGTAGTAATGCTGCAACCGGTTGGGATTCTCGCCATACCGCCCGTCTGTCGGTCGACGCGAAGGCTGCACATAAGCCGCAGCCCACGCCTTGGACCCCAACGCGCGCAAGGTGGTCGCCGGGTGGAACGTGCCCGCGCCGACTTCCATGTCATAAGGTTGCAGGATCGCGCAGCCTTTCGTCGCCCAATAGGTCTGAAGCCGCAGGATGATCTCCTGAAATGAACGTGGTGCGCTTTTGGGTTCGGTCATGACATATCCCTTGGACGCCCAGGCGCCCGGTTCCGGTGGGTTCGGCCCTTCCTATGCAAGCCACCAAAGGGCGTCAACGGGCCAATGAGCCACTCTGTCACTGCGCGGCCACACACAGAATTCCCCGTAATCCGGGCATGGTCATCAGGCTGCGATTCCGCGTAATCTGCGCCAAAGTGAAAACACTGCATAAAACGGGCAGACAATGACACGCGTATTTACGGTTATTACATTCTTTTTCCTCTTCGGCCTGCGCGCCGCTTTTGCCCAACAGGACGCGGGCGTCTGGGTTCAGATCGAAGCGCAGCCGTCGCTGCGTGAGGCGCAGGAACGGGCGCAGGCCTATGCCAACGCCCTGCCTGACGTAAACGGGTTCCAACTGAACTCTGGCTGGTATGCCATTGTTATCGGGCCCTATTTGCGCGATGATGCCGAGCAGGTTCTGCGTGTCTATCGCGCTGAACGCCAGATCCCGTCTGACAGCTTCATCGCTTTCTCCAGCGCACTGAGGCAGCAGTTCTGGCCTATCGGTGCCAACATCCTAAACCGCGGGGTGATTACAGCCCCGGTCCAGCCCGAGCCGCAGGAACAACCACAAGCCGGTCTGACCCCGCAAGACGCAGACGAAACGCGCGCTGAGGCATTGCAGGGCGAACGCCTGTTGACCGCGCAGGAACGCAAGGTCCTGCAAACTGCATTGCAAGCCGCCGGTTTCTACAACTCGACCATCGACGGCGCCTTTGGTCAGGGCACCCGCCGCTCGATGGCGGATTGGCAGCGGTTCAACGGCTTCGAGGCGACCGGTGTTCTGACCACCCTGCAGCGCAAGTCGCTGATAGATGACTACAACGCACCGCTGATCAGCGTCGGGATGGATCGGTATTCCGACCCGCAAGCCGGGATTGATTTGGATATGCCGCTGGGTGTGCTGGGTTTTGATCGTTATGAGGCCCCATTTGCCCATTTCAAACCCAACTCCGACCTGAGCGCCAAGGCGCTGTTGATCTCTCAGGAAGGCTCCCCGGCCACGCTACGCGCGCTGTATGAAGTGATGCAATCGCTTGAGATCATCCCGTTGGAAGGTGAACGCGCCTTGCGCGGCAACAGCTTTACTATCGAAGGGCGCGGCAACGGCAGTGTCTCATTCACTCAAGCGGCGTTGAAAGACGGCAAGATCAAAGGGTTTACCCTGGTCTGGCCTGAAGGGGATGAGGCGCGTCGTGCGCGCGTTTTGGCTGCGATGCGCGCCAGCTTTGCTACCAATGACGCTGTGCTGGATGCTGGCGCAGGCGCGGACGCCGAACAACGTATCGATCTGCTCTCAGGCCTGCAAATCCGCAAACCGAGGTTGTCCCGGTCGGGCTTCTTTGCCGACGCCGACGGAACTGTACTGACTGTCACCGAGGCCGCAGACAACTGCACGCGCATCACGTTGGATGGCGATCAAGAGGTTCAGGTGGCATGGCAAGATACCACTCTGGGCGTTGCTGTTCTGCGCCCAAACCGGACACTCGCCCCGATCAGCGTCGCCGAGTTCCGCGCCGAACAACCACGAATCCAGTCTCAGGTTACTGTGTCTGGCTTTTCTTACGAAGGCGCGTTGGGGGCTCCGACCCTGACCTTTGGTGAAATCGCTGATATTCGCGGCCTCAACGGCGAAAACGGTGTCAAACGTCTTGCACTGGCCGCACAGCCCGGAGACGCAGGTGGGCCGGTCTTCGATGACAGCGGCAGTGTGGTTGGCATGCTGCTGCCTACACCATCCGACGGGCGCGCCCTGCCGGATTCGGTGAGCCTTGCAGCAAATGTCGAACGTCTGACCGAGGTTCTGACCAAGGCGGGTATCTCGGGTCAACCGGCGCAGGGCTCGACCCAGATTTCCCCAAATGAGCTGAGCCGTAGGGCCAACGGGATGACCGTTCTGGTGCACTGCTGGGATTAATTCATTAAGATCAGGGAAAAGGCGCAGCACTTAGGTGCGGCGCCTTTTTTAGCTCACAAGATGTCCGGCGTAACCCGGATCAGCGTCGGCTTCCCTGCATCAAAAGCGTCGCGCACGGCAGTTTGCATCTCGTCCAGAGTTTGCGGCGCGGCAGACCGCGCCCCGAAGGCTTCGGCCAGCTTACAGAAATCGGGGTTGCGTGCGACGACCGCATTAGGCGCGATCTGCCCGCGTATCATGCTGTCTTCAATCTCTTTCAGCTTGCCATTGTCCCATAGGATAATGGGCAACGACAGGCCAAGTTCCACGGCAACCCCAATCTCTTGCATCGTATAGTGAAAGCCATAATCACCTACGATCACCGCAGTGGGCTTTCCCCGCCGCGCCACTGCGCCACCAATCCCTGCAGGCACGGCGTAACCCAGCGTGCCAAACCCGGTCGGGTGGTGCCAGTGATGGGGGACAGCCATGTCCCAGACCTCTTTCGAGGCGTAGGCAAACTGAGTCATATCCGAATAGATCATCGTATCCGCTGGCATCGCCGCCCTGAGCGCATCGGCCACCGGGACAATCCCCGGACGTTCTGCATCTACTTCGGTCCGCCAGCGGGCGCGGGCTTCGCGCACCTCTTCCTCGGACCATCCGGTAGCTGGCTTAGTCTGCTGGATAGCTTCCCAGAGCGCTTGTGCAAAACTCTCGCCATCTGCCTGAAACTTTACAGCAGCGCGGTGTCGATCCGATAAAACCTCGGGGTCCAGATCGACACGCACCATGGTCGCGGAGTGACCCAGATCTTGCCGCCAAAGGTCAACCTCGCCTAATTCGGCACCGACAACCACGATCAAATCCGCCGAGCTGATCACTTCGACGCTGCCCGGACGGGGCAGCATTGATCCAAAATCCAACGGATAATCGGCCCCAACCAAGCCGCGCCCGGCATAGGTCGTGAAACAAGCCGCCCCCAGCTGTGTTAATATCTGCCGCCATAGGTTCGACCGGCAGCCACCGCCCAGAATAAACAATGGCCGCTGCGCGTCATTGAGCAAGGTTAGAACCGACGACACATCTGGAGGCAGGGCGTTTTTATCCAGCGCAGAAGGATTCGGGATCGGCGCAGCGCTGGCCTCGGCCTGCAGTTGCGCAATTGGCACCTGAATATGCTTCGGGCGCGAGCGTGAGAGTTCAAACTCTTCAAACGCACGTTCAATCAATCCGTATGCCGCCTGCGCATCGTTTGCCTGACAAGACCAGTCCGCCACCGTCTCGGCGGCGGCGCGCTGGTCTTTCATCTGATGCAATTGACCGCGCTGCGCATCAATCTCGTCCAGGCAAGAAGACAGCACCAGCATCGGCACCGAATCCGAGTATGCCTGCCCCATCGGCGTCATGATATTGCACAACCCCGGCCCGGTAATGACGTAGGCCACACCCGGCTTGCCGGTTGCGCGGGCATAGCCATCGGCCATGAATCCGGCCCCTTGCTCATGCCGAGCCAAAACATGGGTGATCCCGGCCTCTTCGATGCCGCGATACATCTCTTGATTATGCACGCCGGGAATGCCGAAAATCACATCGACGCCGCGATCCTTCAACATATGCGAGATTTGCGCGCCCAGCGGTCGCTTCATTATCCCCTCCAGAACTGAACCGTGAAGATTGCGTAGACGGCCAGCAATTCCAGGCGACCGACCAACATGCCGATGGTCAGCAGCCATTTCGCACTGTCATTCAAACCCGCAAAGTTGCCCGCAGGCCCGATCTGGTCCCCCAGCCCCGGCCCGACATTGGCCAGCGCCGTCGCCGCCCCCGAGACAGACGTGATAAAATCCAGCCCTGTCAACGCGAGCGCCCAGGACAGAACCCCCATCGAGAGCACGAAGAACATGAAGAAGCTCATGACCGATGTCAGAACATCCCTGCCAATTGCCCGCCCGTCATAGCGCGGTACAAACACTCCGTGAGGTGAACGGATGCGGCGAATTTGCGTTTTGATCGAAGCAAAGAGCAACTGATAACGGAACACCTTGATCGAACAGGCGGTCGATCCTGCGCAGCCTCCGATCAGGCCGATCAGAAAGAACAACATGACAGGGAAACTACCCCAGCCCATATAATCGACACTCGCATAGCCGGTACCCGAAATGATCGACGTGATGTTGAACAGCGACTCGCGGAATGCCTGCTCCCAATGGTGCGGGAAGACCGAAGTCAGGAATACAGACATGATCATGACCAGCACCGCGATTGTCCCCAGAAACGCCCTGATCTGGCTATCTTTCCACAATGAGCTTGTGTAGCCATTTGCCAATTGCACATAGCGCACGAAGGGTAGCGCTGCGAGGATCATGAAGACGGCAGCGGCATATTCCATCGGCCCTGAGAAGCGTGCAAATGAGCTGTCGTAATTCGAAAAACCACCCGTTGCTATGGTGGTCATGGAATGCACAACAGCGTCGAAGAAGCTCATGCCGAAGCCCGCATAAACCAGAGCGCAAACGACGGTGAGGAAAACATAGATCAGCGAAATCTGCCCCGCGATCTCCTGCGCGCGCGGCAGGATTTTCCCCATCGTTTCAAACCCTTCCGAGCGGAAGATCTGCATACCACCCACCCGCAATTCGGGCAAGAATACCATGGCGACGACGATAATGCCGATACCGCCCAACCATTGCAGCACGCCGCGCCACAGCAGCAGACCCTGTGGTAAATCATCGAGCCCGGATATCACAGTCGAGCCGGTGGTTGTCAGACCCGACATCGCCTCGAAATACGCATCGACAAAACGCAGTTCCGTCTCGCCGAACAGAAATGGAATGGCGCCAAAAATCGGCAGCGCCACCCAGACCCCTGAGGTCAGCAGAAAGGTCTGACGGATGGTGAGACCCTCGCCAACCCCATTCGAGCAACTCATCGCAAGAACACTGCCGGTCAAAAGAGTAATGACCGCGCTTTCAAAGAAAACGTGCCACTCATCCCGCCCTTCGATCAGGTCGGCAAGCATCGGCAACAGCATGGTCACCCCTAGAATGGCGACCAACAGGCCAATCACGTATCCGACCGGGCGAAGATCCATCATGACGGGCAGCGTTGGCGCGCTAGCCCGACGGTGTCAAGCAGATGATCCGCGTTAAGTGTCGGATTTCGCAGATGCGGTCGGCATTGCGGGCGGTTTCGATGGTGCCCGCGTGCGACGAACGGCGGATTTGGCCTGCTCTGCATGCACCGCGGCGATGGGCTTTTCAGGCGCTGGCTTGGCCGGGGCAGTCTTCGCAGCTGTAGCTTTGACCGGAGCGGGCTTCACTGCAGCGGTTTTCGCAGGTGCTGGCTTTGTCGCTGCGGGTTTGGCCGGGGCGGGTTTCGCAGCCGTGGCTTTGCTCGGAACAGGCTTCGCTGCTGTGATTTTCGCAGGTGCCGCCTTGGTCACCGCTGGCTTGGCCGGGGCGGGCTGTGCAGCCTTAGCGGCTGGCTTTGGGGTCACCGCAGGTTTAGGAGCGTTTGTGGCTTCCCTCGCCTTTGCCGCGGCTGCTGATTTAAACGCCGCAACAGCTTTCGCTTCGGTCGACACGGGTTTCGCAGCAGCTTTGGCAGGGGCCGCTTTCGGTGCGGGCTTGGCCACAGGAGCCGACTTGGCCGCAAGTGCGGGCTTGGCCGCAGGAGCGGGCTTAACCGCCGCAGGTTTCGTCTTGGGTGCGGCCATTGCTTTAGGGGCGACCTTGGGTTTCGCTGCCGCTTTGGGCGTTGCTGCCACTACTTTCGGTTTAGCTGCGGGTTTCGCTTTCGGCGTCGCCGGTTTTGCCGGTGCCACCTTGCGCGCCGCAGGTGCCGGTGTTTCGATCGTTTTCAGCCCTTGCAAGGGCGCCATAGGCAGTTCAAAGGCTGCACGGGTCATGATCTGCATGATCTCCATCTGGCTGACCATCGCATAGCCGGCCAC
Organism: Ruegeria sp. CF4; assembly: GCF_056537345.1. Taxonomy (NCBI): domain Bacteria; kingdom Pseudomonadati; phylum Pseudomonadota; class Alphaproteobacteria; order Rhodobacterales; family Roseobacteraceae; genus Ruegeria; species Ruegeria sp. CF4. The sequence goes on from NZ_JBQFRJ010000001.1 coordinate 1,219,884, forward strand.
ACGAATGGCCGCTGCTTGAAACTCAAGCGGTTGAGAAATCGGATTCATTGCATGTCTCTCCTGATAAAACCGAGGCAGCCGGAAGAAGAGTAAAGGACCTCGTCCGCCCCAATCGTCCGGGCGGATTTGCAGGTTCGCGGTCCAAGGCGTCGCACGTCCCGGCTTCCTTTCGGGCTGCACGACCCAGCTTGCGCGGGCGTGCAGCAGCTGCACTCGGGCCCAGTTTAACGCAAGTCAGGGCGCAGATGCAGCATTTCCTGCTGCATTGCGGCAAAAAGGCGCCCATGCGGGAATTTTGATCGTTTTTCCAGCAGCTTCCGTCGGGTCAATCAACCAACATGGAACAACGTGGTGAACAAACGCGGGTCCAGGCTGGCAGATTCGAAGGTTGGACCCTCGGTCAGAATCGATACGGCATCGTGGCTGTGCAGGCTTTCCTGATGACTCGCGATCACCCGAAAATCGCCGACATGATGATCGGCCTGCAGCTCGGCGCAGAACAGACGCGCGGCATCCTCGACGAAGATCGGATTCGCGGCGTTCAGCTCGGCAAAGGCCTGTTCATCCTCGCGCTTGACCATCACTTGCGTTTCGGTCGGAACCGCACGACGGCAGAGCGCGATCAGATCCTCGAACCACAGGCAGTCGGCGTTGCAATCGACAACAACGGAAATCCGGGCCACCGAGCGCTGCGAATGCGGTGTTGCCAACTGTCCACGCGTGGCGCGCGCGTGTTCGCTTAGCTCAAGTGAACACGGGCATGTCGACGAATAGACATAGTCCAGATGCATGATCTTCAGACGCTCACCACCCCGCTCGACCAGTTCCAGCGCGATGTCGTAGTATTGGTAACCGGACAAGCCCGAGCGCAGGCTCTTGATCTGATCCGGATAGGAAAAGCGCATCTGAATGCGCGCATCCAGGCTGTCCAGATCAGATAGATAATCGCTCAAGGCCGCTTCCATCACCTCAAAACTGAAGGTGCGTTCGGCGTGCTTGTAGAAAGACCGCATGATCCGGGACATGTTGATGCCCTTCTTCTCAGCCTCAAGACTGACCGAGCCGGTCACTGAAGTCTCAAGCGTCAGTTCTGCACCATTCTTGCGGTGAAATCGGATGGGCAGTCGAAAATTCGAAATGCCAACGTGCTGGATTTGCTGTTTCGACCCCCGGATCAGGCTGGAGGGACCATTTTGCAGGTCGGGCAAGGTGACCTTGTAAGCCGCGTTCGACTCGAAATCCTCGGGATACTCGCGCGATAGGGCCGGGTAATTCGTCGACACAAGACCCGGAACAAGTTGCGCAACCGCTGGATCAAGCTGACTGATCTCGGCAGCCGAGGCAGATTTCGCCCAGTCGCGCAACAGCTTAAGCGCTGCTGCGGCCTGATCGTGATCAGGCGTCTCGTTGATATCGCGCGGATGAATGTTCATTTGCACGGGTCCCTTGCTAGGCCGTCGGTTATATACGACCGAGGTTTAATTACCAGTCCGGAACGATACGCGCGGGATAGCATCCCGGATCGAAATTAAATGAGAAAAACCGTCACTTTTCAACCAAAAGCGGCCAATCAGGCGGGTTAAACCCGCCTGACCAAGAATTACCAGCAGGCGCTAACCCTGAGATGCAGCCAAAGCCCGCTCAATATCCGCCAGCAGATCGCCCGTATCCTCAAGCCCCACTGACAGGCGGATCAGGCCCGGCGTAATACCCAATTCATCCCGCTGCTCTTCACTCAGACGCTGGTGCGTAGTGGTGGCTGGATGGGTTGCAATCGACTTGGCATCGCCAAGGTTGTTCGAGATTACTGGGATCGTCAGCGCATTCAGGAACGCAAAAGCACCTGCTTTGCCACCCTTGATGTCCAACGACAGAACCGTACCGCCTTTGCCGCCCAACTGTTCCTGCACCAATGCGTTCTGTGCATGCGTCTTCAGACCGGGATACAGCGTCCGCTCCAACGCTGGATGCCCCTCAAGAGCTTCGGCAATCTTCTGCGCGCTGTCGGCCTGCGCATTCACGCGCAATGCCATGGTTTCAATACCTTTGACCATGATCCACGCGCTAAAAGGGCTGAGCGCACCGCCAGTGTGTTTCATGTAAGGCTCGACCGTACCGCGGATAAACTCTTTTGTACCGATGATCACACCGCCCAACGCACGCCCCTGCCCGTCAATATGCTTGGTCGCCGAATAGACGACCACATCTGCGCCCTGTTCGATCGCGCGCGAGAAGACCGGGGTCGAGAACACGTTGTCGACGATCACAGTTGCACCAACTGCATGAGCCAGTTTCGACACCGCAGCAATATCGATCACTTCAAGCGTCGGGTTTGACATGGATTCGAAGAACACCGCCTTGGTCTCAGGCCGGATTGCAGCCGCCCAAGCATCCAGATCGGTGCCATCCACAAATGTCACCTCGACACCGTAGCGGGTCAGGATGTTTTCGAGGATGTACAGGCAGGACCCGAACAGCGCCTTGGCCGAAACCACGTGATCGCCCGACTTCAGCATCGAAGTCAGCGCACCATTCACAGCAGCCATGCCTGAGGCGGCAGCAAACGCGTCCTCGCCCCCTTCCAGCGCGGCAATGCGTTGTTCGAACATCGAAACGGTCGGGTTTCCGTAGCGGGCATAGATGAACTCATCCGGGCCGGTCTCAATGAACCGGGCCTCGGCCTGCTCGGCATTCTCATAGACAAACCCTTGCGTCAGAAAGATCGCCTCGGAGACTTCGTTATACTGACTACGACGAATGCCGCCATGGACGGCTTGGGTGCGTTTGTTCCAGCTCTCGCTCATGTCATTCCTTTCAGCCCTCGAGGGGGCAAACAAAAAACCCCAGACGCGGCCAAGCGAAAGGGGTCTTTCATCCTGACCTTTTAGCGGTGTTGTTTAGCGTGGCCCGCAATCCGGTAACAAATCGCCACGTATTGGGCATGCGTTTACGCCGCGTCCCGCCGATGGTCAAGACCGGTCGGATACCGGTCACGCTTTCGTAATACAGCAACGCTGCCCCTTGCCGCGCGCGCCTAAACCCTCATGATCGCGATAAGCTGAGGAGTTATCATGATCGATCTGTATTTCTGGCCCACGCCGAACGGCTGGAAGGTTTCCATCGCTCTGGAAGAGATGGAGTTGCCCTATTCGACCCATCTGATCAATATCGGTAAGGGCGACCAGTTCGACCCCGGATTTCTGAAGATCTCTCCCAACAACCGCATGCCCGCCATCGTCGACCCGGATGGCCCTGACGGCGCACCCGTTTCGGTTTTTGAAAGCGGTGCGATCCTGATGTATCTGGCGCGTAAAACAGGACGATTCTACGGCAAAACCGAGCGTGAACGGATCGCGGTCGAGGAATGGCTCATGTGGCAGATGGGCGGCGTTGGCCCAATGGCTGGCCAGGCGCATCACTTCCTGAAATACGCCCCGCAGCTGGACCCACCGCAAGACCTTCCCTATCCCAAGGACCGCTACCGTTCCGAAGTCGCCCGCCTATATGGTGTTCTCGACCGCAGACTGGCCGAAAACGAGTATGTCGCAGGCGATTTCTACTCCATCGCCGACATGTCGATCTGGGGTTGGGCAAGCCTTTGGGAAGGGCAGCAGCAGGTACTGGAGGACAAACCGCACTTCACCCGCTGGCTCAACATGATGAGCGCCCGCCCCGCAGTGCAAGCAGGCCGCGCGCTACATGCGGAATTGCGCGGGGATCATAGGGACAAACAGGCTCAGGGGGTCTTGTTCAGGCGCTGATCACGGTCAAAACCGCTAATGGAATACGGCGAATAAATCTCTCAGGTTCTGATCAAATCCTGATTGCCGCGGCATAACCTTATGATATGCTTCAGCAAAAATCCGCGAGTAGCCATGAGAATTGTATTCGTCTTATTTGTAGTTTGGGCCAGCGCTGCGCTTGGACAAACCTATCCCGATTATCAAAGTACAACCGTCAATGACTTTGCCAATTTGCTCAGCCCGTAGGAGGAGAAGGCACTTTCCAAACAACTAGGTAAGCTCAGACGCGAGACAGGGGTTGAATTGACCGTCCTGACGCTGCGCACTCAAAGCGACTATGCCCACAATCTGACGCTCGAACAATTTGCAACCGGACTGTTCAACCACTGGGGGATCGGCGACGCTTCGCGAAACGATGGTGTGCTTGTGATGGTCTTGCGAGACGACAGGGCCATGCGAATCGAGCTTGGCGCCGCTTATGGGCGAAATTGGGATCAGGCCACGCAACGCATTATTGACGATAAATTCCTCCCGGCCTTCAAAACAAACAATTATGCAATTGGAATCAAGGTCGGTACCACAGCTGTCATAGATCAGATCGTACAACCTTTCCGCACTGGAAAGGCCGCACCCGCCAAGAAAACAAATGATGATCCGGGTCTCTGGATGTTTGGTCTCTTTGCAATGATGATTATGATGCTCAAGGGCCGCAATTTCATAAGCGATAGCTTGGTGCGATTTCGAACCTGCCCAAGATGTGGCAACCGCAGTCTGCGGCAGAGGCGCCGCATCACACTTGCCGCAAGCACAACCACGGCTGGTTCAGGCGTTCGCCGAATTGAATGCCTTAAATGCGATTATGTTGAAGAAACAAACTATTACATACCTCAGATTTCCAATAGCTCCGGCGGAGGTAGTTTCGGCGGCGGTCGATCTGGTGGTGGTGGAGCATCCGGGCGTTGGTAGCATCCATCGGACAAACGCTTTGCCTAAATTCCCCTCCTTTGCCGCGTTGTGACTGTGTCGCCCGAAAAGAACATCAGGCTTCACCAAGGCCGCAAATATCCGTTCGCGGCATCCAAGGTCGCAATTCCCACTAGAAACACTTAACTCCCTTCACTAAGGAAGAATTCGACAATCGAAGAAGGAAGACGCACGCAATGGCAAAGATCACCTATGTCGAGCATGGCGGTACCGAACACACAGTCGAGGTCGCCAACGGACTGACGGTCATGGAAGGGGCCCGTGACAACAATATTCCCGGCATCGAGGCCGATTGCGGCGGCGCCTGCGCCTGCTCGACCTGCCATGTCTATATCCACCCCGACTGGGTCGAGAAAATCCCGGCCAAGGACGACATGGAAGAAGACATGCTTGACTTCGCTTACGAACCCGATCCTGCCCGCTCGCGCCTGACTTGCCAGATCAAGGTCACCGACGCGTTGGACGGCCTTGTTGTGCAGATGCCCGAAAAGCAGATCTGATGTTCTCCAAAGCGCCGCGTCCCCCGGTTCGCCTATGGCAATCTCGGTCGCGCGGCGCGTTGTTGACATCACTCGTGTGGCTGACTGGAACGCTCCCCGCGCTTTCGGCAGACAGGATCGCATCCGCACATTTTTCCGAACCCACCAAACGCTATGCACATGGTGTACTCGGTGACGCTATTGAGTATGGCGCGCTCGATCTGGTCCTTGATGGTATAGGCTCGGACCAATCCACTCTTACCATTCGCCTCTCATCGGATCGCGTGTTCGAAGATCTCATGCCTCGGTTGGCAGATGTGGATGGCGATGGAGCACCCGAAGTTATCGTCGTCGAATCCCAGGCTAAGACCGGCGCACAATTGGCGATCTATAACGCGCGAGGCACGAAAGTTGCCGCCACACCACATATCGGTACCCGCAATCGCTGGCTCGCCCCAATCGGTGCAGTCGATCTTGATGACGACGGCAATGTCGAAATCGCTTATATCGACCGTCCCCATCTGGCCAAAACCCTGCGCATATGGCGCTATAAGGATGGCGATCTGACCGAAATCGCGACGATCCCCGGCCTGACCAACCACCAGATCGGAGAGGACTTCATCTCCGGCGGCCTACGCCAATGCGACGGCGCACCTGAACTGATCGTTGCCAGCGCCGACTGGTCCCGCATTATCAGCGTCTCATATAGAAATGGCTGGCAAACCACCGACCTCGGCCCGCTCAAAACCCGCGAAGACCTGGCTGCGGCCCTGGACTGCTGATCCGCCCTTAATCTGACCAACAAGGACCTTGGGGGTGAGGTCGCAAGGCCGAGGGAGCAAAGCCCTCTGCCCCAAACAATGCCCTCTGACTCAAAACAATAAAGACGGGCGAAGCCCGGCAATCAGATCAGAGAGCCCGCCAGCCGATATCGCGGCGATAGAACCCTTCGGGCCAGTCAACGCCGTCCACCATCGCATAGGCCCGGTCCCGCGCCTCCTGCAGTGTTTCGCCGCGTGCCGTCACATTCAGCACGCGGCCACCGGACGCCACGACCTGCCCGTCGACTGCTTTGGTGCCAGCGTGAAACACCATGTTGCTGCTGTCCTCCGGCAACTCGCCCAAACCAGAAATCGCCGAACCTTTCTCGTAAGCTCCCGGATACCCTTTCGCTGCCATGACAATGGTCATGGCGTGATCGTCAGCCCAGTTAACCCGTGTCTCACCCAATCGCCCTTCGGCAGCGGCGTGCATCAGGTCCATGGTTTGCGCCCCCAGACGCATCATCAGAACCTGGCATTCCGGATCGCCAAACCGCACGTTGTATTCTACCAGCCTGGGCTGACCGTCCTTGATCATAAGGCCAGCATACAAAACCCCTTGAAACGGCATTCCCCGCCGTTTCATTTCGGCCATGGTTGGGCGAATGATGTCGTCCATCGCACGTGCCTCAACCTCTGGGCTCAGAACAGGCGCCGGAGAATAGGCCCCCATACCACCGGTATTCAGGCCGGTATCCCCCTCTCCGACACGTTTATGATCCTGAGCGGTGCCAATCGACAGAATTTCATCCCCGTCACAGAGTACGAACAGCGAGGCTTCCTCACCCTCCATGAACTCTTCGATGACCACCTCAGCACCGGCACCGCCAAAGGCACCACCAAACATATCATCAATGGCGTCCAGTGCGGTCTGCTCGTCCATCGCCACGATCACGCCCTTGCCTGCAGCGAGACCGTCAGCCTTGACCACGATGGGCGCACCCTGTTCACGGATATATGCCTTCGCGGGATCCGCTTCGGTAAATCGCGCGTAAGCTGCTGTCGGTGCCTTCGCCGCGTCGCAAATCTCTTTGGTGAAGCTCTTGGAAGCTTCCAGCTGCGCCGCTGCGGCCGAGGGGCCAAAGACCAACACGCCTGCTTCGCGCAAACGATCCGCAACACCCGCCGCCAGCGGGGCCTCGGGGCCAACGATCACAAAATCGATTGCGTTTTCCTCGGCAAAACTGACAACGGCTCCGCCATTCTCGATGTCCAATGCAGCGCAATCGGCGATCTGAGCAATTCCGGCATTGCCCGGTGCCACGATCAGACGGTCGCATTTGGGGTTCTGCATCACTGCCCAGGCCAGGCTGTGTTCGCGCCCACCGCTCCCGAGAATGAGGATATTCATGACTGCTCTCCGATCTGCTTGGCCTCGCTTGCCGCGCGTTCTAAGCTGGGCGAGCATTTGACACAAGGCGCTGAAATGTCCGACCTGCTTGACGACCCCATTCCCGGCCAAAATACCCCTGAATACACCGTCTCGGACATTTCCGGAGAGGTGAAGCGCACGCTCGAAGGCACGTTTGGGCGAATCCGGGTACGCGGCGAGGTCGGGCGCGTGTTCAAGGCCCGCTCGGGGCATCTGTATTACGACATCAAGGATGATCGGAACGTATTGGCCTGTACCACGTGGAAGGGCCAGATATCTGGCCTGTCGGTTGTGCCTGAAGAAGGACTCGAAGTAGTCGTCACCGGTCGCTTGACGGCCTTCGGTGCCCAGTCAAAGTATAACCTGAACGTCGATGAAGTCGCAGTCGCCGGACAAGGCGCTCTGATGGCGCTGTTGGAGAAGCGAAAAAAGCAGCTCGAATCCGAAGGTCTATTTGCGCCTGAGCGCAAGAAACCCCTGCCCTATCTGCCAGAAATCATTGGCGTCGTCACCTCACCTTCGGGTGCGGTGATCCGTGATATCTTGCACCGCTTGCGCGACCGCTTTCCCCGTAAAGTCCTGATCTGGCCCGTGGCCGTCCAGGGCGCCAACTGCGCCCCTGAGGTGACCCGCGCCATCGAAGGTTTCAATGCGCTCACACCAGGCGGCGCGTTGCCCCGCCCCGACCTGATCATCGTCGCGCGCGGAGGCGGTTCAATCGAAGACCTCTGGGGGTTCAACGAAGAAAGCGTCGCCCGGGCCGCAGCCGCCTCAGACATTCCACTGATTTCAGCCGTAGGTCACGAAACGGACACCACACTGATCGACTATGTCTCGGACCGCCGCGCGCCGACCCCGACGGCCGCTGCCGAACTCGCCGTACCTGTTCGCATGGAACTGCTGGCCTGGACCGGAGAACAAGGCGCCCGCCTGTCCCGCGCCGCCACCGACGCCGTGCAACGCCGAAGCCAACGCCTGCGCGACCTGTCCCGCGCCCTGCCGCGCCCCGAGGCACTGCTGGACAGCCCGCGTCAACGGCTCGATCAGGTGGCCGAGCGCCTGCCCAGCGCATTGATCCGGGGCGTACAAAATCGACGTGTCAAACTGCTTGATACCTCGGCTCACCTGCGCCCCTCGACCCTGCGCAACCTGGTCGAAACCCGCCGCGACCGCTGGCGCAACCTGTCGTCGCGCTTGTCCCTGCGCCCGATTCAGCGAGAACTGCAAACCCGACGTGAGACACTGGATCGCCTGTCAGAGCGTCTGAACACCGCGCAAACCACACGCCTGGATCGCATGCGTCAGCAACTAGACGCCACCGACCGCCTGCGCGAAACCCTCAGTTACAAAGCAACGCTGGAGCGCGGCTATGCCGTTGTCCGCGCAGGAGATCAGGTTCTGACCCGTAAAGCCGAAGCCGAGAAGCACACCAGCCTGGAGATCGAATTCGCAGATGGCAAGTTCAGCACCGGCCAAAGCGACACGATCAAACCCAAACGCACGCCCAAACCGCCGACTCCCGATCAGGGGTCACTTTTTTAGCTATGCTTAAAATCTGGGGCCGAAAAACATCTTCGAACGTACAGGCGCTGATGTGGTGCATTGGCGAACTAGGCCTGAAGTATCAGCGTCACGATGTCGGGCACAGGTTCGGCGGTCTGGACAGCCCCGAATTCGCCGAACTAAACCCGAACCGAACCATCCCGGTTCTTCAAGATGGAGATAATACCCCGCTGTGGGAGACCGGAGCTATCCTGCGATACCTCTCATCCCGATATGGCGATGATGCATTTTGGCCTTCAGACCCCGTGCGGCGCGCAGAGATCGACAAATGGGCTGAGTGGGCCAAGATCAACATAGCCATGGCTTTCACAGTGCCCGTCTTCTGGCGTGTGACAAGAACAGCACCCGCGTATCGTGACGATACTATGATCACACAAGCTGTTTCTCATTTGGAATCCAGACTGGCCATAGCTGATGCGCAACTGTCGCAAACGGAGTATCTGACGAGTCCGAGTTTGACACTGGCCGATATACAACTGGGACACATCCTGTACCGATACTACGATATCGATATCAAACGTGCGTCATTCCTCAATCTCCGCCGCTACTACGAAACATTGACCCAGAGGCCCGCGTACCAGCATCACGTCATGATCAGTTATAAGGAATTAGAGGTCTCAGATCACTGACATCAAACCCCGATTTCGGGTCCGTAACAGATCATCTCTTCGCCGACATCCTCGGCCTCATAGAGCTCTGTCGCTGTCGGATCACCTTCGAACTGCGCAATCAGCCTGCCCCCAAACTCGGTGAAAACCCAGCATTGCGGGTCCAACCTGTCTTCGTACAGAAAACATATCTGGTCTTCGCGCTCATACCAGACACCTTCCTTGCAGTCCCCATCCAGAAATGACCAGATCACGCGCCGATTGGGTAAATATCGCTCAACCCCATAGGCCTGACCGTCAAAGCCATAGAACAAGGTCTTTCCACGGGTATAGGCGTCAAACTCGGTCCCCGATAACGGCGATTGCGCCGCAGCGGATTGCGCAAGAAGCGCCAGCAGAATCATAGACAGTCTGTACATAGCAGCATCTTGTCAGATGCCGCCCACTTGCACCAATCAACCTTTCCACAGCGCAGACTACCCTCACGTCACATCTTGATGACCTCACTCAATCATGACGACATGAACGTAACACTCTTGGGGAGGAACAATGCCGACACTTCTTTTCTGGGCGGCGGCGGCTTGCACACTGGCCTACCTACCGCTCACGGCCCGCCCCGCTGGTATTCTACGCACCCAGTTGAAGACCGCATCCGTCGCGTTGTTGGCGCTCATTGCATGGCTCACGGCTGCCCCCTGGTTGCTCGTCCTCGCTCTGGCCCTATGTGCCATCGGCGATGCCCTGTTGTCGCGCGAAACCGAGGCCACCTTCATGGCCGGGATCGCAGCTTTCGCCGCCGGACATCTCGCCTACATCGCGCTGTTCCTGACACATCCGGTCAGCGATCCAAGCCTGATCCTGACGCAACCCGTTATCTTCTGGTCATTGCTGGTTCTGGGCATCGTCATGTCCACCCTGCTTGCCCCGCGCGCCGGAGACCTCAAGGGGCCGGTTCTCGCCTATATTCCGATCATCCTAGGCATGGGTATCGCCGTTCTGTTCCTGCCGGACGCGGGTGCATTGCGCTGGGCCTTGCCCGCTGCAATGGCGTTCATCGCGTCTGACCTGATCCTTGCGACCGAGAAGTTCCTGTTGCCTGCCGACCACCCTGCCCTAAAGCTGACGCCTTACATGATCTGGCCACTCTACTGGGGTGCGCAGGCCGGGTTCCTGATCGCCTTCACCTGACCCTTTGCAACTGCCGCCAATCCGCATTAGGTGAGGGGAACACCTGCGGAGACCTAGAAATGGCGTTTTTCTCAAAGCTCAAGGACAAGCTGTTCAAATCCTCCTCACGCCTCGAAGAGGGGCTGGACGCGATTGTCGAGGATGGCGGCGAGGAAACTGCACCCGATCCGGTGATTCCGAAACCCGAACCGGAACCGCAACCGGTCCCCGAGGTGCCCTCACCGGCACCCACGCCCCAGCCCTCCGAGCCGCCCTCTCCCGCACCTGCAGACCCCGCACCGGCCCCACCGCCTCCCGAATCCAAAGGCCTGCTGGGCCGTCTGTTCAGTCGCAGCGATACCCAAACCGTTGTCCGTCGTACGCTGGATGACGACATGCTGGAACAGCTCGAAGAGCTGCTGATCGCCTCCGACATGGGCGTCGACACCGCCCTGCGCGTCACGTCGAACATGGCCGAGGGACGCTTTGGCCGCAAACTTTCGACCCAGGAAATCAAGCAACTGCTGGCGCAAGAGGTGGCCCGCGTGATGGAGCCCGTGGCCAAACCCATGCCGCTTTATCCAAAGCGACCGCAGGTGGTTCTGGTCGTGGGCGTCAACGGCTCCGGCAAAACCACCACCATCGGGAAACTGGCCAGCCAGTTCAAAGCTGCAGGCAAAAAGGTGGTTATCGCCGCCGGAGACACCTTTCGCGCCGCCGCGGTCGAACAGCTGCAGGTCTGGGGCGACCGCGCCGGTGTGCCGGTGCTGACCGCCCCCGAAGGCTCCGATCCCGCCTCTCTGGCCTTCGACGCGTTGACCAAGGCGCAAAACGAAGGTGCCGACCTGCTGATGATCGACACCGCAGGCCGCCTGCAAAACCGCGCAGACCTGATGGAAGAGCTGGCCAAAATTGTTCGCGTCATCCGCAAGGTCGATGAAACTGCACCGCACAACACCCTGCTGGTACTGGACGCCACCACCGGCCAGAACGCCCTCAGCCAGGTCGAAACCTTCCGCAACCTCGCCGATGTCTCAGGCCTCGTAATGACCAAGCTCGACGGCACCGCCAAAGGCGGCGTACTCGTCGCACTGGCCGATAAGTTCGGACTTCCTATTCACGCCATCGGCGTCGGCGAACAAATCGACGACCTCGCACCCTTCGATCCCGAAGAATTCGCCGCCGCCCTCATCGGCTTGCAAACCTGATCCGCCCCTTCATCTGGCAAAAAATATCCTCGGGGGGTGTGGGGGGCAGACCGCCCCCCACCTTCTCCATCCAAGCGAAAGCCCTGATTTGAGCGACTGGCTGATCTCCCTTGAAGGCACCGAATCCGGCCACCACCTCGCCCTCGGCCTCGCGCTAATGGCGGCGTTCCTGCATGCAGTCTTTGGTGCCTTGCAAAAGGGCCGCCACGACCCCTGGATGTCACGCGGGGCGATTGACGCCTGTTATTGCCTGATGGCCATGCCTTTCGCCTTCTTCGTCGTTCCATGGCCCGAACCCTATATGTGGCCCATTTTTGCCGTCGTTTGGCTGATCCATATCGGCTACAAGATCCTGCAAGCGATGGCGTACACCAAAGGCTCCTATACCGTCGTCTATCCTGTGGTGCGGGGGACCGGCCCACTATTCACAGTGATTGGGGCTAATCTGCTATTCGGTGAGACGTTCTCGACCATCCAATGGCTCGGCGTGGGCACTCTGATGGCAGGCATCTTCGGACTGGCAGCGTATAACCTGCGCTATCTCGAAACCAATCGTGAAACTCTGGGGATCGCCCTGGCGCTGGCGATCGCCACCGGTCTCTTCGTCGCTCTCTATACCACCTATGACGCCTACGGAATCCGTGCCACAGCCGACCCGTTCACCTTTCTAGCGTGGTTTTTCATGATCGACGGGGCTGCCATGCCGATCTATGCAGCTCTCAGATACCGCGCCATGATCCATCGTCCGGCGCTCGGGCCTCTGATGCTACGTGGCCTTGCGGGCGGCATAATTGCCCCCATGTCTTTCGGTGCCATCATGCTCGCCACACGGCTCGACAAGGTAGGAGAAGCTGCGGTTCTACGCGAAACCTCCACCGTCTTTGCCGCGCTCATCGGCTGGCTGGTTCTGAAAGAAACTGTGGGACCCAGACGGATCACATTGATGGCATTGATTGCACTCGGCGCCGTAATAGTTGAAATGGGCGGATAAGCAGCAGGTCGGAATCATGGCAGAGAAAAAAGACATCAACCCATTCCTCAAACAGGTGCTCGAACTCGGGCCCCCGCTTGCCTTCTTCTTCATTTACTTGCGCCTGCGTGATGACAATTTCGTGATCGGCGGCATCGAGTATTCGGGTTTTATTGTCGCCACCATCCTCTTCGTTCCCCTGATGCTGGCCGCCATGGGCATCCTTTGGTACCTGACGGGCAAGCTCGGCCGGATGCAAATTTTCACCGCCTTCATGGTGATTTTCTTCGGTGGCCTCACTGCGTGGTTCAACGACGAGCGCTTCTTCAAGATGAAAACCACGCTGGTCTACGGCTTCTTTTCCGTCATCCTCGGGATCGGCCTTTTGCAGGGAAAGTCCTATCTGGCTTATGTTCTAGACGAGATGCTGCCCATGCGTCAGGAAGGCTGGATGATCCTGACTCGCCGCCTGTGCGCCTGTTTTGCGGTGCTCGCAGTGGCCAATGAACTGATCTGGCGCACGCTGTCGACAGATCTCTGGGTCAAGATCGAAACCTTTGGATTTCCGATCGCGCTCATGGCGTTCCTGATGCTGCAATTCAGCATGCTGCAGCACTATATGGACGATCCGGACAAACAATAGAGCGCGGCCTGACCCAAGGAAAAGCCGACAAAAACCTTGGCTTAGGCGCAAAGCTGTGGAAAGTTGATCGAACTCGCACCACTCACCACCGGAGACCTGCGCCCGTATGATGGCATTTCCCAACAGTGGATTTCTTTCTGAAGCTTCTGAAGAGCTGCGCAAGATGCTGGCCTCACTGGCCTCCGAAGTTACTCTCGACAGCGGCGACGTCCTGTTCGAACAGGGCGATCCGGGAGAGGCGCTTTATGCGATCCTCACAGGCACGCTCGAAGTGTCTTTTCTGGCCATGAGCGGGCGCAAGCTATCGCTCAGGCTGATGCGCCCGGGTGAGGTGTTTGGCGAGATAGCGCTTTTTGACAGCGGCCCCCGCACCGCCACGGTTACAGCAGCCGATCCTGCCAAAGTTCTGCGGGTTCGGCATAAGGATGTGATGGATCAGATCCGAAAGAACCCTGATCTGGCGGTTGACCTGATCCGTTTGGCCGGTGTGCGCATGCGCTGGATGGGTGACCAGTTGAACGAACAGGTCTTTCTGCCAATGCCGATCCGGCTGGCGCGCAAGCTGCTGCATTTGGCCGGCCAGCAGGACACACCGACCGCGCGCATCACCCTGTCGCAAAGTGAACTGGCCGAATTTGTCGGAGCCACGCGTGAGGCGGTATCGAAAACCATTTCGACATGGAAACGGGACAACGTGGTCGAAGCCTCACGCGGAGGATTGCAGATTCATGATCTCGATGCGCTGCGGCAACTGGCCGAATCCGATTTAATCTAACTTTTTGGCACAGATGTGATCCGCTTCACATACGCGGCTTGAAGATTGCCCTAAGGTCAACCCTGTTACTGTAGGAGGTCGGTTTTATCATCCCCGATATCTGTCCACCGACCTCTCCCTGTACCAGAGCCATATGCCTTCCCCGGCATATGGCTTCTTTCTTAACAAAGTATTAAAAAAGGCCGGGGTCTTGACCCCGGCCTGTCATTTTCCAGACTAGTCGTGAGATTACTGTTCTAGGCTCAGCGCCACGAATCTGGGTTCTCCACCACGGCGCACCAACAGCAACAGCGACTTGCGACCAGCCTCACGTGCCTCATCCATCCGCGCCTCAAGATCGGCGATCGAAACCACCTTCTGCTGGCCAGCTTCAGTGATCAGATCACCAGCGCGCAGCCCCTTCTCAAAAGCTTCGGAAGAATCATCGACATTGGTCACCAGCAACCCTTCGGCGTCGGCATCCAATCCCAGCTCTTCACGCTGGCTGTCACCCAAAGGTGCGATGGTCAGACCCAGAATATCCTTGTCCTCTTCGGTCGGTGCCTCAGCCTCAGGTTCTCCACCCTCATCTGTGCGCTCAGCATCCTCACGACGGCCCAAGGTCACCAGAACGGTTTGCGTGCCGCCGTCGCGATGCACAACCACGCGCACGGATTTGCCCACGGTCGTCTCACCGACCTGACGCACCAGCCCACGCGTATCTTCAACTTCGACGCCATCAAAGCTGATGATTACATCTCCGGCCAGCAGACCAGCTTCTTTCGCCGGGCCCTCGGGCACGTCACTGATCAGCGCGCCGCCGGGTTTATCAAGACCCATTGCCTCGGCCATATCTTCGGTCACATCCTGAATGCGCACACCCAGCCAGCCGCGGCGCGTCTCACCGAATTCGCGCAGCTGATCGACAACCTTGATCACCACGTTCGAAGCCATCGAGAACCCGATCCCAATCGAGCCACCATTGGGCGACAGGATCGCGGTATTCACACCGATCACCTCGCCATCCATGTTGAACAACGGTCCGCCCGAATTTCCCCGGTTAATCGCCGCATCCGTCTGGATGTAGTCGTCATAAGACCCGCTCAGCGCCCGATTCCGGGCCGATACAATCCCCGCTGAAACCGAAAAACCCTGCCCCAGCGGATTGCCCATCGCGATAACCCAATCACCGACGCGCATGGTGTCGCTATTGCCGAACTGAACGTATTGCAGCGGCCCCTCGGCTTCGACCTTCAGCAGCGCGATATCAGTTTTCTCGTCAGTGCCGATCACTTTAGCAGGCAGTTCCTTTACCGGCTGCCCGTCGCCAGGGAAGAATTCGATCAGAATTTCATCCGCTTCGGCAATGACGTGGTTGTTGGTGACGATAAAACCGTCTTCCGAGATCACAAATCCCGACCCCAGCGCATTGCTGCGGCGCGGGCGGTTTTCGCTGTTGCCGCCATTGCGGTCCTGGAATTCACGGAAGAAATCTTCGAACGGAGAGCCTTCGGGCACGATCCCCTGCGGGCCAGTCTGCCCTTCGATCAGGGTCGAGGTAGTGATATTCACCACCGCCGGGCTGATCTTTTCGGCCAGCGGCGCAAGGCTGTCACGGGCCTGCGCGGCCAATGTCTGCGCCAGAACCAGCACCATCCCCATGAAGGCCAGCCACATCAGCCGTACCATCACACCAACATCGTCCCGCCGGACGGACACACTGCGCGCTTTCGCCTGCACTTGGGGTTCTCCTTGTCGATCGTTCTTCAGCGGGACCTAGCTTGAGGTCCCCTCTTAGCAACCAATGTAGTCAGTTTGGCCAAGCCCGCAACTCGGGATCGCGGGGAAATCACCGGCAAGTGAGAACCTTGTATCAAAAGCCAACCTGATAGGCTCCCCAGAGCAGGATAACGCCACTGACTACGCACAGCAGCCCCATTAAGCGTCGCGCCTGTTCTGGCAGTGCTCGTAATGCCTCTAACATGCGTTCAATAAGCGAAGGGGCCAGCGCATAGGCCAGCCCCTCGACAATCAGTACCAGCCCGAAGGCCAGAAGGATCATACCCATTACTCAGAAGCCGCAGCCGCTGGCGCCCGCCGACCAGTCGGCGAGGCAAGGTAATTGAAGAACTCGGAATCCGGGCTCAGGATCAATGAGCTGTTGCTCCCTTGCAGAGCATTCTCATAGGCGGTCAGCGAGCGGTAAAATTCAAAGAACTCCGGGTCTGCCCCATAGGCTTCGGCAAAGATCGCGTTGCGTTCGGCGTCAGCCTCACCGCGAATGATCTCGGCCTCGCGGTTGGCGTCCGATACCAGTTCGACCACGGTCCGGTCGGCCTGCGCACGGACACGCTGAGCAGCCTCGTTACCGCGGGCACGTTCGTCGGTTGCTTCACGTTCCCGCTCGGCCTTCATCCGGTCAAAGGTCGCCTCAAGGTTGGCCTGCGGCAGGTCGGTCGCTTTCAGACGTACATCGATCACGCTGACCCCCAGCGCGCGTGCCTCGGCGATAGCGCTGTTGCGGATGCGCAGCATCAGAGCGGCACGATCCGAACTCAGGATGTCGCGGGACGAGACCGAACCCAGAACCTCACGCGTTTCAGCGCGCAGGATGCGATCCAGACGATCCTCGGCCACCGGGATACCGCCGACACCAACGGCCTGACGGAACTGTTCCAGATCGGAAATCCGGTAGCGCGCGAAGGCATCGACCACAAGGCGGCGATCATCCAGAGGCGTCACTTCCAGCGGCTGCACGTCGATCGACAGAATTCGGTCATCGTAGCGCACGACTTCCTGAATCAGTGGAATTTTGAATGCCAAGCCGGGCTCTTCCTTGACTGCTACAACGCGTCCGAATTGCAGAACAAGCGCGCGCTCGCGTTCATCCACGATAAAGATCGAGGACAGTACACCGACAACCGCAATCACGATGACCGGCAGAATGAATGTTGCTTTACGCATCAGTTGTTCCCTTCGGTCTGGCTACGGCGCAGTTCGTTCAGTGGCAGATATGGCACGACGCCCTGCCCTGATCCGGTCGAGTTTTCATCCAGAATGATCTTGTCCACATCACCCAGAACCTGCTCCATCCGCTCCAGATACAGACGTTTGCGGGTCACATCCGGCGCTTTGGAATATTCCTCGAGAACCGCGCTGAAGCGGCTGGCCTCACCCTGCGCGCTGTTGATCTGCTGGGCGCGATAGGCCTCAGCCTCTTCCAGCACCTGCGCCGCTTCACCACGCGCTTCGGCCAACACACGGTTGGCATAGGCGTCAGCGACGTTCTGCAGCCGGTCACGCTCCTGCGCAGCGGCCTGAACGTCTCGGAAGGCGGCGATCACGTCCTGCGGCGGGTCAGCCTTGTCAAAGTTCACACGGACGATATTCACGCCCGAGTCGTAGCTGTCCATTGTCTGCTGAATCAGCTCCTGCAGACGTTCGGCGATGATACCACGATCCCGGTTCAGGATCGGGGCCAGTTCGCTTTGCGCGATGATCTCGCGCATCGCCGATTCTGACACGGCACGGATCGTCTGACGTGGGTCGCGCAGGTTGAACAGGTACTTGGCCGGGTCATTGATGTTCCAGACGACCTGATAGTCGATATCGACCACATTCTCGTCACCGGTCAGCATCAGACCATCGTCGCTGCCACGCGCGCCGCCCATGTCTTCGTTCTGTTCGCGGGTGACCGGGATAACCTCGGCAGTCACAAACGGCCACGGGGCAAAGTTCAGACCGGGATTACCAACGGCCGAGAACTCACCCAGGAACAGTTCAACCGACTGTTCTTCGGGCTTGACGGTGTAGAAGCTTGCCAGCCCCCACAAGACCGCAGCTGCCACAAGACCAATCGCAACGGTGCCCTTAGTAAACGCCGGACCACCGCCGCCTGAGCCGTTCGTACCACGGCCACCGCCGCCACGACCGCCCATCAGAACGCGCAGCTGCTCTTGACCCTTCTTCATCAGCTCATCGATCTCGGGGATCTGCGGGCCGTCGCCTTCGGGGGGCTTGCGCCCGTCCCCGTTGTTACCCCGATTTCCTCCGCCGCCGGAAGAGCCTCCGCCCCCCCAGGGGCCACCGCTGTTGCCCGCCATATGTGTCTTTTCCCTTGTTTAGACCGTGTAGGACCGTGTGATCACGGGTTCCCTTGTAACTTGTGTGCGCCCGGTTGCAAATCAAGCCGTGCGCACAGGTTGCCGCATTGTCACCAATTCCTCGGCCATGACCGGGTGAACGGCGACCGTGCGGTCGAAATCTTCCTTGGTTGCGCCCATCTTTACGGCGATACCTGCCAGCTGAATCATCTCGCCCGCGCCGGGTGCAACAATGTGGCATCCCAGCACCTTACGCGTTGCCTGAGACACGATCAGCTTCATCAGAACCCGCTGTGTACCGCCGGCAAACGCCTTTTGCATCGGCTTGAACGAGGTGGCGTAAATCTCAACCGGCTCTTGCGACGCTGCCTCTTCCTCGCTCAAGCCCACGGTGCCGAATTCAGGCTGTGTGAAGATGGCAGTGGGTATTAGCTCGTGATCAACCGGGGTTGGATTGCCTTTGAACACCGTTTCCACAAACGCCATACCTTCGCGGATTGCGACCGGAGTCAGGTTGACCCGATCCGTGACATCGCCGATGGCGTAGATCGAAGGCACGCCGGTCTGGCTGTACTCATCCACGATGATCTCACCTTTGCGGCCACGTTCGACGCCCAGCGCTTCCAGCCCCAGATCATCCGCATTCGGTGCACGACCCGTGGCATACATCACCACGTCGAATTGGTCCTGAGTACCATCGGTTGCTTTGACACGGATCTTGTCACCATCCTTGGCCATCTCAAGCACGTTGGTGCCCAGGCGAACGTCGATACCATTCTGCCGCATCTCTTCGCAGATCAGGCCGCGCGCCTCCTCATCAAAGCCGCGCAAAATCTGCGCGCCGCGATAGAACTGAGTCGTCTTGACCCCAAGCCCATTCATGATCCCGGCAAATTCACTGGCGATATAGCCTCCGCCAACGATGAGAATGCTCTCGGGCAATTTCTCCAGGTGGAAAATCTCGTTCGACGTGATGGCCAGTTCCGATCCGGGAAACTCGGGCACAACTGGGCGACCACCTGTAGCGATCAGAATATGTTTGGCCGTCTTGCGGGTTCCATCGGCCAGTTCGACCGTATGGGGATCAACCACGCGCGCGCGCTGGTCGAAGCTTTCGACGCCGTTGTTTTTCAGGATGTTACGATAGATGCCTTCCAGCCGGTCCAGTTCGGCAACCAGTTTGCCGTGGAACGTGTCCCAGTTGAACGCGCCTGACTGAATATCCCAACCGTATTCCTGCGCATCGCCGACCATCCCGGAATACTCGCTGGCAAACACCATCAGCTTCTTGGGTACACAGCCCCGGATAACGCAGGTCCCGCCATACCGATCCTCTTCCGCCAGCGCCACCTTGGCCCCGTTTTCACCCGCCGCCACACGCGCCGCGCGAACCCCGCCCGAGCCGCCTCCGATGACGAACAGATCATAGTCAAAGCTCATGGGTGCGTTCCTTTTTTATTCCGCTTGGCCAAAATGCATTGGTTATCTGGGCCTGAATTCCGGGCTGCCAACCCCTTGGCAGCTG
The DNA here is from genome assembly GCF_056537345.1 of Ruegeria sp. CF4. NCBI lineage: Bacteria > Pseudomonadati > Pseudomonadota > Alphaproteobacteria > Rhodobacterales > Roseobacteraceae > Ruegeria > Ruegeria sp. CF4. The sequence goes on from NZ_JBQFRJ010000001.1 coordinate 1,239,824, forward strand.
AAACTCTGGTTTTATTTCAGTGTCCACCAAATCGACATCCAGCACTCAATCCGCCAGATCCGAGAACAGATTATCCCCATTCTCACCCAGCATGTCAGTCTGAACAGTGCCTGCGTTGATATCACGCATCTCGACGCGGCCATCACCGTAACCGACTACGACCTTGTCGCAGATATCAATGAACAAGCCATTCTCAACCACGCCGGGGATCTGGTTCAGTACAAGCGCCAGTTGCCGCGCATTGCCGATGCGTTTCAAATGCAAGTCCAGAATGTGGTTGCCCTCATCCGTGATCTTCGGTGCTTCGCCATTCATGCGCAGGGTAACCGACGTGCCCAGCACATCCATCGTGTCCAGCGCCTCTTCGATCAGGGTGCGGGTGGTCTGCCAGCCAAACGGGATCACCTCGACCGGCAAGGGGAACGCACCCAGCGTTTCGACCTCTTTGCCCGCGTCGGCGATCACCACCATCTGATCGCTGGCCGTCGCCACGATCTTTTCCTGTAACAGCGCGGCACCGCCGCCCTTGATCAGGTTGAACTCATTATCGAACTCATCCGCGCCATCGATGGTCAGATCCAGCCACCCGGCCTGATCCAGCGAGACGACTTCGATCCCCACCTCAAGCGCCAACTGTGCCGTTGCGGTTGATGTGGGAACCCCCTTGATCTTAAGCCCTTCGTCTCGTACGCGTTCACCCAGGCGACGGACCAACCAGGCAGCTGTCGATCCGGTGCCGAGCCCCACGCGCATACCGTCTTCAACCAGATCTGCCGCACGATAGGCCGCAACATATTTAGCTTTGTCGATCGGCGACAAATCCTTGCTCATAACTTCATCCCCTAAGCCTTCTGTTCGCCTTATACGGAATGCCCCTATCGACTGCGAGAGGCAAATCGCCCTGCAACTGTGCTAACATGCCGCTGAAATACGCCTTTCTAATAGGAAAGGTCGCAATCAGGTCTGTGTAGGATCGACTTGCGACATAGATAGATGCCATGGAAACGCCGTACCGTCTGCATTACGCCCCTGACAATGCTTCGCTGGTGATCCGGCTGACGCTGGAAGAGATGGGGTTGCCCTATCACACCGTTCTGGTCGACCGCACCCAGAACGAACAGGATAGCGCGGCCTATCGCGCGCTGAACCCAAACGGGCTGATACCGGTACTGAACACGCCACAAGGACCGATCTTTGAGACCGCAGCAATTCTGCTGTGGCTGGCTGACACCCATGGCAAAATGGCACCAGGACCAAACAGCCCGGAGCGCGCGGCCTTTCTGAAATGGCTGTTCTTCGCCTCCAACACGGTGCATGCCGACCTGCGCATCCTGTTCTACGCCGAAAAGTACATTGCTGCCGCGCATGCCAACACACTGCGTGAGGGCATCCGCCCCAGGCTGCTTCAACACCTGAAGCTACTGGATACGCTCGCCCAGAACGCGCCCCAATGGTTTCGCGCCGACCACCCCTCGGTTCTCAGCTATTATGTGGCTTGCATGATGCGCTGGATGGCACTTTATCCCACACAGGCCGATCGCAGCTGGTATCAGCTGGCCGATACACCTTATCTGCAAAAAATCCTGATGCAGTTGGAGTTGCGACCAGCTACACGCGCAGCCAACACCGCCGAGGGGCTGGGAGCTACGCCCTTCACCTCACCTATCTATGCCAACCCGCCAGAAGGCTCAGCTATCTGATATGTTTCTTTCTGTCTTCGATATGTTCAAAGTGGGCATCGGCCCGTCCTCTTCACACACCATGGGACCGATGGTCGCCGCCGCACGGTTTCTGGACCTGATGCGCGCATCTCCGTTTGAATTCTCGGGCCTGCGCGGGTCGCTGCATGGATCACTGGCGTTTACCGGCGTCGGCCATGCGACTGATCGCGCCACGATTCTCGGCTTGGCAGGATTCGTGCTCGACACGTATGACAACGACAAGGCCGAGGCCGCACTGGCCCAGATCAATGAGACCCACACTGTCGCGCCCGAAGGGCTGCCGACACTCAAGTTCAACCCCAAGACCGATCTGGTCTTCGATTTCGAACACAATCTTCCCGGCCATGCCAACGGCATGATCCTGATGGCCACCGATGCGCAGGATGACGTTATCTTGCGGCAGGTTTATTACTCGGTGGGCGGCGGTTTCGTCCTGACCGAAGAAGAACTGGCTGAAGGCAAGGATACCGAAGAAGGCGCGCCCGTTCCCTTCCCGTTCAAAAGCGCCGCTGAAATGTTGCAGATGGCAAAGGACACCGGCAAATCGGTTGCTCAGATGAAACGCGAAAACGAAATCGCGCGTGGTTGCCCCGAAAGCTTTGCCAAGGGCTCTGCCCGGCTGTGGCAGGTGATGAATGACTGTATCGAGCGTGGACTGACCACGGATGGTGTCCTGCCCGGTGGTCTGAATGTGCGTCGGCGCGCCAAGGGCATCCACGATGCGCTGGTGGCTGAACGCGGCATGAACCTGAATGCTCCGCACACAATCAATGACTGGATGAGCGTTTACGCCATGGCCGTGAACGAGGAAAACGCCGCCGGCGGTCAGGTCGTCACTGCGCCCACCAACGGCGCGGCCGGTGTGTTGCCTTCGGTGTTGCGCTACTACCTTGATCACGTTCCGGGTGCCTCGGAAAGCCATATCGAAGATTTCCTTCTGACTGCCGCCGCCATTGGCGGGTTGGTAAAATACAATGCCTCGATCTCGGGTGCTGAAGCGGGCTGCCAGGCAGAGGTTGGAAGTGCATCGGCAATGGCGGCGGCAGGTCTTTGTGCTGTCATGGGTGGCACGCCTGAACAGGTGGAAAATGCCGCCGAGATTGCGCTGGAACATCATCTGGGCATGACCTGCGACCCTGTTGCCGGTCTGGTGCAGGTGCCATGTATCGAGCGCAACGGGCTGGGTGCGATCAAGGCGGTCTCAGCGGCCTCGCTTGCACTGCGCGGCGACGGCAAGCATTTCATGCCGCTGGATGCCGCGATCGAAACCATGCGCCAAACCGGACATGACATGCACGCCAAATACAAAGAGACCTCACTAGGAGGGCTCGCCGTCAACGTGCCGAACTGCTGAACCGATACAGGAGGCGATCAAGATGCGCGGACACTGCTTATGTGGCAGGATCGGTTTCGAAGTCGATCCTCCGGTTCTGTCCTGCGTCACCTGCCACTGCGACAGTTGCCGGCGTCAGTGTGCCGCCCCGATGACCACCTATTTCGGGGTGCGCGCCGGCCAGTGGCGCTGGACTGGTGAGGAGCCTAAGCGCTTCCATTCCTCCCCTGGGGTCGAGCGTAGCTTCTGCCCCCATTGCGGCACTCCGATCTCGTTTCGGTCAACAAAGATGTCGGATGTACTGCATCTCTATGTTGCGACGCTCGAGAATCCTGAAACCTTGGAACCCACCCTGCATGTTGCGCATGAGGAGAAGCTGCGGTGGCTGCACCTGGGCGACGGACTGCCCACCTGCATCGGCCCGGACTACACCAAAGCCCAGCCGCTGGCCAAGGCGTGATGACAGAGCTTCCCAGCGCGGAGCGAAACCGCTAGCGTCGCGCCATGACTCAGGATCGCCCCGTATTCGGCATCGTTTTGATGCTCGGTTTTTGCGTGCTCGCCCCGCTGGGCGATGCCATGGCGAAAGTGCTGGGAGAAATCACGCCAATCGGCCTGTTGGTTCTGGTGCGCTTCGCGGTTCAGGTCATGATTCTGGCCCCGCTGATTGCCGCAACCAACCGCTCATGGCGGATGCACGGGCGGGTTCTGCGGCTGACCGTAATCCGGACCCTGCTGCATATCGCCGGTATCTCGGCCATGTTCAGCGCATTGCTGTACCTGCCGCTGGCCGACGCGGTGGCCATCGCGTTTGTCATGCCCTTCATAATGCTGTTGCTCGGCAGGTTCGTTCTGGGCGAACAGGTTGGACCCCGACGTCTGATCGCCTGTGTCGTCGGGTTCATCGGCACGTTGCTGGTGATCCAGCCCAGCTTTGCCGAGGTCGGTGCCCCCGCCCTTCTCCCTCTGATCGTCGCGGTAGTATTCGCACTGTTCATGTTGGTGACACGACAGATCGCAAAAGAGACCGATCCGGTCTCGCTGCAAGCGGTGTCAGGCGCAATGGCGACAGTAATCCTGCTACCGACCCTGCTGCTCGGATCAAGCGCTGGCATCGATCAGCTATCATTCGTTATGCCAGACAGAGAAACACTCTGGCTGCTCTTCGCGATCGGAGCGCTTGGCACCGTTGCGCATCTGTTGATGACATGGTCGCTACGCTATGCGCCGTCGGCAACTCTGGCACCCATGCAATATCTCGAAATCCCGGTCGCAACTGTGATCGGCTGGATGATCTTCCATGATCTTCCCAACGGCATAGCCGCCATCGGCATCCTGATCACGATTGCCGCAGGGCTTTACGTCATTCTGCACGAGCGGGCCAACGCCCGGTCTGGCCCGACAGAAACGCCCGCATGACCTGATCCAGCGCCTCGCGCGGCACCATCATCAGCAACCCAGGCTGATCCAGTTCAAGCGTCAATTCTCCAACAGCGCGGTTTGACGTCCCGATCCGTCCGTCCGGTTCCAGCACAATATCGCCAATCGGCCATTCCAATCCTTGGCTCCGCCCGATTACACGCCGAAATGGAAACAATGACACAGTTGAGCCTGCGACAAGGTCTAGCGTGATCCGTGGAGGCACATGAAACACGATCTCATGCGCACCCAGCAGAAGACAGGCACGATCGGGCCAGCGCACAAGGCTGTTGAACACTGCTAACTGATGATCCACGCGCCCGCCAAGGAACCCTGCCGCCAACACCAGTGGTGCCTGAACACTGCGCAGTGCCTTGTCGAAATCCGTGCTGTCCTGTTCTCGAATCGGAAACAACCGATCCTCAGGAATCCGGGCGCGATAGGCGGCTTCAAGCGAGTCAAAATCACCGATCACCGCATCGGGTATGCGCCCCGAATCAATCAGCGCAGCGGCCCCGCCATCCGCCGCGACCGCAGAATCAACGCGATTCAGCACCAGATTCACATCACCGGGGCCGATTTCACCCCCTCCAAACAGCCCAATTGGCCCTTCAGACCGAACAATTGACTCATTTTTCGCAAGATTGACCATATTTCCCGGTTTTGGACATAATGAGACCACAAAATGATAGACTCATGGCTACAGTTTGAAGTCGATTGCCGAGATATGTGTTTGGCAATGTGACCTGGTAGTTTGTAGAGGACGTGCGTCTGATGGTACAGAACAACAAGGTGTTAACCGTTTCTTACGGAACCTTCTCGTGCACTTTGGAAGGCTTCGACGATTCATTCGAAACGATGAAAGCCATTGCCGAATATTTCCGGGATCTCGCAGCGGACGACCGTTATTTTGGATCGGAACCGCCTCAGCCCGACGCCGAGATGCTGACCCGCATCGCTCAGCGCGATGTCGCACGTAAAGTGGAAGCCAGTCAGAACGACACCGGTCTGCTCCTGCGGGCTACCGAGACATCAGCCCCTGCGGCACCGACCCCCGCTGCGATCGCACCTACACCTGCACCCGAGCCCGTTCAGCCTTTGTCCAGCGCCGCCCCCTCAACGCCTCAGGCACAATCCGATGAGCCTGCCGAGGACAGCATCGCGGCCAAATTGCAACGCATTCGGGCGGTGGTTTCGCATTCCGACCAAACCCCCACCACATATTCCGAGGATGAGGATACGAGCTATCTCCAACCGGCGAAGCCCAAGGTCGACGCGATCTCGGCAGCCTTCGCAGCAGGTGCGCTCAGCCCTTCAGACCTGGAAGACTCGATCGAAGAACCGGCACCCGCCCCCATGCCAGTGGAAGATCAGGCCGAAGATCTTCCCGAACCCGTCGCATCGACGGATGACGTTGAGGGCTTCGTTGACGAGTTGACTGACACCATGTCAAACGCCGACGAACAGGACGAGACCGACGCGACTGATCTGGTCCCCGCCGAGGACGAAGAAGAAGTTGCGCAGCAGGATGAGGTCACAGACAGTGACGTTCTGTTCTCGGACCTTGATGAAGCGTCTGAGACCGAGGATCAATCCAACATTCTGAACGAACCAGTTGCCGAAGACGATGATCGCGACGCGACCGAAGCACTGGCCGAAATTTCCAGCGATGTAATTTCGGCCGAGGATGAGGCGCTGCTGCTGGACGAGATCGCGCTTGTCGAATCCGAGCTGGAAACAAAGATCTCACCTGAACGGGCGGAAATGTCCGGGCTGGACGAAGACGTCTCACGCCTGATGGACAAGGCTGACGAACAGTTGGATGATCCATCCACCAATGATCAGCGTGAAACTTATTCGCACTTGCGTACCGCCGTCGCCGCAACCGAGGCCGAGCGCGCCGAAGGCAAAGACTCCGCTGGCGAACGCGAGGACGATTATCGCGGTGATCTGGCGTCTGTCGTCAGCCCCCGCCGCCCCGAGGTCGAAGTGACCAGCGAACGCCCCGCCGCGGAAATCGCAGCACCGCTGAAACTGGTCGCAGAACAGCGCATTGATACCGATGAGGCCGACACCGGCCCTGTCATGCCGCGCCGCGTGACCTCGTTGGATGACAGTGCCGCGGATGAGGAAGGCGGGTTCGCCACTTTTGCGCAAGAACAGGGCGCACAATCGCTTCCTGATCTGTTGGAGGCTGCCGCTGCTTACCTCTCGTTCATCGAAGGCCAGGAACAGTTCTCGCGCCCGCAACTGATGAACAAGGTGCGTTCGCTGAAGCAGGAAGCATTCAATCGTGAAGAAAGCCTGCGCTCCTTCGGGCAACTTCTGCGCGACGGCAAGATCGAAAAGGCCGGTGGCGGGCGTTTCGCTGCCTCGACCCAGATCGGGTTCCGCCCGGATGATGACGAACGCGCTGCGGGCTAAACCCGGCGCATCAAATTACCCCCTCGAAACTCGACAGGGCCGGAGGCAACTCTGGCCCTCTCCTTATGGGCGCGATCAAGCTCCTCAGCGGCAAATCCGCTCATTTTTGGCATACTAGGCGCTGCTGGTTATGCTGCGGCGCAGAAATTTGCTACGATCACCGCATCGACTGAACCCGACTCTGTGATCTTAAGTGCCCAAGTTTCCGACCTGAGGTATCTCGTATGTACGATCTTGCAATCCGACGTTTGCGCGTCTTCGACAAACCCCTTGTTACAGCCCATCTGCAGAACCTCGAACCCGAGGCTTTGCGATCACGTTTTGGCGCTGTTGTGCCTAACGTCTTTCTGGATCGTTATGCCTCGGCCCTGTTCGACGATGCATCCTTGGTCTTTGGGGCCTTCCCCGACAGCTGCCTACGTGGAATGGCCGAACTCCGCCCGGTGCGAGACAGCCTTCCCCGCACTGCCGAGGCAGCCTTCACCGTCGAAGCCCCATGGCAGGATCGTGGTATCGGTGACGCTCTTCTCTCGCGTCTTATCGCGAGCGCGCGCAACCGCGGGGTACGAGAGGTACATATGCTCTGCCTCGCGACTAACCAGAGGATGCGCCACCTGGCCAGCAAACACAGCGCTGATCTCAACTTGATGACCGGGGAAGTTGCAGCAACTCTCACACCGCCCTGGCCCACGCCATTTAGCATGGCAGAGGAAATTGCCGGGGAATATCATGCATTTGCCCGTGCAGTATTCAGCTGGCCGGATTAGTGTTTGTCCTGATCCGGGTCTTCCTTGCCCACCCCGCGAAAGACAAATTTGAACGGCAAGACCCAGACAATGCCCAGCGCGACATAGACCAGAAGCTCAAGCCAGATCGGCGGGCGATCCAGCCAGTTCACAATCGTCACGACTGCAACAATATAAGCAGGCAGCCCGACCAGCAGCAGCACCATCGACCAACGCCGCCGCGCCTTATAGCTGAGACCGGGCTTTTCGTTCCCGCTCATCAGTCCGCAAACGGGTCAGTTACCAGAATGGTATCCTCCCGCTCCGGGCTTGTGGACAACAAGGCGACCGGGCATTCGATCAATTCCTCGACCCGACGCACATATTTGATTGCGTTCGCAGGCAAATCTGCCCAACTGCGCGCGCCTTCAGTGGATTCACTCCAGCCCGGCATCTCTTCGTAGATGGGCGTGCAGCGCGCCTGCTGGTCGGCGGCGGTGGGCAGATAGTCGAGGCGTTCGCCATCCAGTTCATATCCGACACAGATCTTCAGCGTCTCGAACCCATCCAGAACATCCAATTTGGTCAGCGAAATACCGTTGACACCGCTGGTCGCACAGGTCTGACGCACCAAACAGGCATCGAACCAGCCACAACGCCGTTTGCGACCCGTTGTTGTACCGAATTCATGCCCCCGCTCACCCAGGCGCTGCCCATCGGCATCGTCCAACTCAGTCGGGAACGGCCCCTCGCCCACGCGCGTGGTATAGGCTTTGACAATCCCCAGAACGAAGTCGATCGATCCGGGGCCAATGCCTACACCGGTCGAAGCCTGCCCTGCGATTACATTCGATGATGTCACAAATGGATAGGTCCCGAAATCGATATCCAACAACGCGCCCTGCGCTCCTTCGAACAGGATGCGCTTGCCCGCTTTGCGCTTTTCGTTCAGCACCTTCCAAACAGGTGCCGCAAAGGGCAGAATCTGCGGCGCAATCTCTTTCAGCTGCGCAATCAACCCGTCCCGGTCAATTGGCTCAAGCCCCAAGCCGTTGCGCAAAGCGTTGTGGTGTACCAAAGCCCGGTCCACCCGCAGCGCCAGCGTTGCATCATCCGCCAGATCAGCCACCCGGATCACGCGCCGCCCTACCTTGTCCTCATAACATGGTCCGATTCCGCGACCGGTTGTGCCAATCTTGGCCACCGAGTTCTGATTCTCGCGTGCCCGATCCAGTTCGCCATGGAATGGCAGGATCAGCGGTGTGTTCTCAGCGATCATCAGCGTCTCGGGCGTAATATCAACACCCTGTTCCCGGATCGTGCCGATCTCTTTCATCAGGTGCCATGGGTCCAGTACAACCCCATTGCCGATCACGCTCAGCTTGCCGCCGCGCACCACGCCCGAGGGCAATGCATGCAGCTTGTAAACCTCACCATCGATAACCAGCGTATGCCCGGCATTATGCCCGCCCTGAAAACGCGCGATCACATCTGCCCGCTCGCTGAGCCAGTCGACGATCTTGCCTTTTCCTTCGTCACCCCACTGGGCGCCGACAACAACCACATTGGCCATATCCGGTCCTTTTGCGCTGAGATATCAAACCCGGCTGATATAGCGAGGCTCAGTCGGCAGGGAAACCGATATTTCGCCGCATCGGGAAATCGCATCTCGCGCGGTGCCTCCGGCGGAGATATTTATAGCCAGATGAAGACCGGATCCCCTGCTTCATCTGGCTATAAATATCTCGGGGGAGTCGCGGCTGGCCGCGGCGGGGGCAGAGCCCCCTCTACCCCTGCGACAAGCGTACAGGTTGGCCATGGGGTGTGGTCAAGTAGGCCTCTTCCCACGCATTGCGCAAGGCCGAGATATCGGCGAGCGATGTGTCACCCTGTTCCGTCAACAACACTTCCAGCGTCTCCAACCATGCATGGAAATAGTCGTCACCGCCATCCAACTCACGGTCCAGACCATGACGCTTCAGCGTTGCAGAGAACCGAGAGGCCCAATCCGGCCAATCAAAACGACCCGCCTCGTTCAGGGCCACCGTGACAGCAAATATCTGCGCGTGCCAAGGTTCGGCAAAGACCGGCTCGGGGGCGGTATGGGCGACGCAATCACTCATGCGGGTTCGAGGTAGGATTGCCACAGATCCAGCACGACCTCATCCTCTGAATGTTCGGGATTGGCCCAGAGTTCCGATGCTGGGAAGACTACAGCATAAAGTGGTTCGGGAGCTTCACCCAATCCATGCGCATTAGAATCAGGCAACACATGCGTTCCATGCAATCGCAGCACCCGCCCTCGGGCGCCAGCCGCGTAGATCGGCAGCCGCGTATGACCGCCATCGACCAACCGGTTTGCCGTTGGACGCGCGGTGCGCACCGATTGCCCAACCTCAAACTGAATCGCGACGTTCGATGGGCGGTCCGCCGGACCACCCTTGGCAAGGGCAGCGGCAACGGCATCAGCCTTTAGAACACGCGTGGCCAAAGGATGTTCGGCGTCTTCTTCGGCGCCGCGCAAATCATCCAACGTCAACACGCCGTTTTCGACCAGCAGATTTGCGAGTCCTGAAATCCATTTTTCATAATAGGTAAACTGCGCATAATCCTTAGGGGACAGGCGCTCGCGGGCGTGGCGCGATACATCGATATTCCACTGCCCCAGAAACCCCGACGCAAGAGTTACCGCCAAAGCACGCGCGTGCCAGTCTTCGGCAAAAACAGGAGCGTCTTCCGCTTCTGGATCAATAGCCCCGTCTCCGAACCGCCCTCCCATGTCGTGAACGCGGGTCATGCGTTCACCTTGGGCAAGCCCGTGCCAATCATGCTGTCGCGGGTGACCAAAGCGGCCAGATCGTCTTCGCTCAACCATTCAGAGCCTGCAGGGCGCATGGGCAAAACCAGATAGCGAATCTCCGCCGTTGAATCCCACACCCGAACGGACGTGGTGTCAGGCAAGCTTACACCGAACTCGGCCAACACCTTGCGCGGTTCGCGCACGGCGCGGGCGCGATAGGCATCGGATTTATACCAACCTGGTGGGATCCCCAGCAGAGGCCATGGATAACAGCTGCACAATGTACAAACGACCATGTTGTGTTGCGCAGGGGAGTTCTCGACCACCACCATATGCTCTCCCTGACGACCATAATATCCGAGATCGGCGACGACCGGCGTCGCATCTGCAAGCAGAGCTGCCTTGAAGTCAGGATCGCTCCATGCCTTGGCAACGACGCGGGCCCCGTTCTGCGGGCCGATCTTGTTCTGATAGGTATCGATGATCTCATCCAGCGCCGCCGGGTCGATCAGCCCCTTACGGGTCAGAATCGTCTCCAGCGCTTTGACACGGAGCGCGGGTTCGGGCGGCAACAGGGCGTGCGGGTGGTCGTGGTCATCATGTGGCATGAGCCGCAGCCTGCGCCACGCCTTGCCCGCCTGTCCAGTCCCTTTGGCGTGATCCATCACATCACCAACCGTGATGGCAACTCCTCCCTTGCCCCCAGAACCAAACTTGCATAAGTACCACGCGATACACGCCACGCTGTACAGGACCACCATGGAAAACGTCGTTCTCATCATCCATCTTCTTCTGGCTCTGGGCCTGATCGCCGTTGTGCTGATGCAGCGGTCCGAAGGTGGCGGCCTTGGCATGGGTGGCGGCGGTGGCGGAGCCATGACCGGGCGCGCAGCTGCGACTGCGTTGGGCAAAGTGACCTGGATCCTGGCGGCGTGCTTTATCGTCACCTCGATCACGCTGACCATTCTGGCCGCACAGAAATCCTCGGGCAGCTCGGTTATCGACCGTTTGGGCGTTCCGGCCCCGGCCCCGACCGAGGAAAGCACCCCGGCTGTACCGTCGGCTGATGATCTTCTGCCTCCGACACAGGGCGACAATGCGCCGCTGATCCCGCAGGCCGACTGATACACAAAACCTAGAAACCGGAAAGAGGACTGCAACAGCATCTTGCGGTTCTCTTGCGCTATGGGCGCGAATCCTTTATATGTGAAGTCCCGTGATGCAGCGGTTTTTCGTAAACCGTCGGGCAGCTGATTTTGACGTCTCACGGGAGCAAGCCGAACAACATGGCGCGATTTATTTTCATCACTGGTGGTGTGGTTTCGTCCTTGGGTAAAGGACTGGCTTCGGCGGCTTTGGGCGCGCTGCTGCAGGCCCGAGGATACTCAGTACGCCTGCGCAAGCTCGACCCCTATTTGAACGTCGATCCGGGTACGATGTCGCCGTTTGAACATGGCGAAGTGTTCGTCACCGATGACGGGGCCGAGACCGATCTGGACCTTGGCCATTACGAACGTTTCACCGGCGTGGCCGCGCGTAAGACCGACTCGGTCAGCTCGGGCCGGATTTATTCCAACGTGCTTGAGAAAGAGCGCCGCGGCGACTACCTGGGCAAAACCATTCAGGTGATCCCGCACGTCACCAATGAGATCAAGGATTTCATCGCCATTGGCGAGGATGAGGTTGATTTCATGCTCTGCGAAATCGGCGGCACCGTGGGCGATATCGAAGGCCTGCCCTTCTTTGAGGCTATCCGTCAATTCAGTCAGGACAAACCCCGTGGTCAGTGCCTGTTCATGCACCTGACGCTGCTGCCTTATATCAAGGCGTCCGGTGAGCTGAAAACCAAGCCGACCCAGCACTCGGTAAAAGAGCTGCGCTCGATCGGTCTGGCCCCCGACATTCTGGTGTGCCGCTCCGAAGGCCCGATCCCGACCAAAGAACGCGAGAAGCTGGCCCTATTCTGTAATGTCCGCCCCGACAGCGTGATCGCAGCACAAGACCTCAGCACCATTTATGACGCCCCGCTGGCATATCATCGCGAAGGTCTGGATCAGGCGGTTCTGGATGCCTTCCAGATCAGCCCTGCCCCCAAGCCCGATCTGGCGAAATGGGAAGATGTCAGCGACCGCATCCACAACGCCGAAGGCGAGGTGAAGGTCGCTATTGTGGGCAAGTACACTCAGTTGGAAGACGCCTATAAGTCGATTGCCGAGGCGCTGACCCATGGCGGCATGGCCAACCGCGTGAAGGTCAAGGTCGAGTGGGTTGATGCCGAGGTATTCGACAATGAAGATGTGGCACCGCATCTGGAAGGCTTCCACGCGATCCTTGTCCCCGGAGGGTTTGGCGAACGTGGAACCGAAGGCAAGATCAAAGCGGCTCAATACGCGCGGGAGCACAAAGTACCATATCTGGGCATCTGTCTCGGCATGCAGATGGCAGTGATCGAGGCAGCGCGGAATGCGGCGGGCATCGCCGAGGCGGGTTCGGAAGAATTCGACCACGAAGCCGGGAAAAAGCGTTTCGAACCGGTTGTTTACCACCTGAAAGAATGGGTGCAGGGCAATCACAAAGTCGAACGTAAAGTCGGAGACGACAAGGGCGGAACCATGCGTCTTGGCGCCTATAATGCAGTTCTGGCCGAGGGATCAAAAGTCGCTGATGTCTATGGCGGCACTCAGATCGAGGAACGCCACCGCCACCGCTATGAGGTCGACATCAAGTATCGCGACAAGCTGGAAAAGGCTGGTTTGAACTTCTCGGGCATGTCGCCCGATGGCCGCTTGCCCGAGATTGTTGAATGGTCGGATCACCCATGGTTCATCGGAGTTCAGTATCACCCGGAGCTAAAGTCCAAACCCTTCGACCCGCATCCCCTGTTCCGCGACTTCGTGCGTGCGGCCAAGGACACATCGCGCCTCGTCTAGGTCACTGCAAAGTGAGGGCTGCTGCGAAAAAAACTGTACGCAGCGGCCGTTGTCGCAGTTAACTGTCGGAAGAAACCGACAGGAGACCGGCCATGACAGATCAGATAACCCAAGCAGAAACCTTTGCCGCCCTGCACAAAAAGGGCGATCCGGTCATCCTCTATAACATCTGGGACGCGGGCAGCGCCGCAGCTGTACGCGATGCCGGGGCCAAGGCTCTGGCGACTGGCAGTGCACCGGTCGCAATGGCGCAAGGCTTTACAGATGGGCAGAACATCCCCTTCGACGCGGCGCTGGAGAACGCGCGGCGCATTGTGGAGGCCGTTGACATCCCGGTCACCATGGATCTGGAAGGCGCCTATGCCGAAGATACGTTCGGCATCTCGGCCAATGTTAAACGGGCCCTCGAAACCGGCGTGATCGGCTTCAACTTTGAAGACCAGATCGTTGGAACGAAAGAGCTTTATGACATCGAAACACAGGCTGCGCGCGTCGCAGCCATGCGTGAGAGCTGTGATGTTGCCGGAATTCCCGCGTTCATCAATGCCCGTACCGATATCTTCCTCAAGGCGGCGCCGGACAGCCATGATCAGGCGATGCTGGACGATGCCATGGCCCGCGCCAAAGCCTATGCTGAGGCCGGGGCCAGCGGCTTCTTTGCACCGGGCCTGAAAGATGAAACGATGATCGGTCGCCTGTGTGAAGCAACCGACTTACCCGTCAATATCATCGCCCTTCCCGGCACACCTGACACGCCGACACTGGCGAAGCTTGGCGTAGCCCGGATCAGCTATGGCCCGGTGCCCTACCGGCAGATGATTGCCTGGCTGCAGGACAAAGCTCGCGAGGCGCTGCAATCGGGCGGGTGATCCACTTTTAGGGGATTGCATTCCCAGACATTCCTCCGCACCTTGCGCGTGAAAGCACAGGAGGAAGCCCCATGGCCAAAGGATACTGGGTTGCCCATGTCGATGTCGATGATTTCGACACTTACAAGAACTATATAGCCGCAAACGCCGCGCCTTTTGCCGAATATGGTGCCAAATTCCTCGTGCGAGGCGGTGATCGGACCGAGGTCGAAGGCCAGGCCCGCGCCCGCACCGTAGTGATCGAATTCCCCAGCTACGAACAGGCGCTGGCCTGTTATGAAAGCGAAGGCTATCAAACGGCTAAGGCCCTGCGCGATCCGGTGTCCACCGGCGATCTTGTGATCATTCAGGGCTATGAAGGCTAGCACCGCTTGGCGCGTCCGAAATTTAGGAATATCCTAACCCTATGTTGAAGAAGTTCTTTCAGGCGTTCCGTCCGCCGCAACACGACAACCTTCCAGACCCGGATGCCGAACTGGCCCTCGGTGCATTGATGGTGCGCGTGGCGCAGGCAGATCGTGATTACAAACTGGAAGAGATCAGCCTGATCGACCGCATCCTCGCCCGCCTCTACCAGCACAACGCCATTGAGGCCGCAAAAGTGCGCGCTACCTGTGAAAAGCTGCATGCTGCCGCGCCGGAAACCGATACTTTTGGCAAGCTGATCCGTGAAACTACTGATTTGCAGGAGCGCCTGGCCGCTTTGGACGCCTTGTGGGAGGTCGTGCTGGCCGATGGCAACTCGGACGAAGGTGAGATCAAAATCGTTGAAGAGGCCCGTATTGCCATGGGCCTCAGCTTCAACGACAGCAAAGCTGCCCGCGAACGGGTGCAAAGCCGCTTGGAGGCGACCTAGGCCGGGGCTTTCTTTGACGCACAATTTGCCCCTAATACCGGTTTCCACCTTTCGGATTGCGCACTATATATCTGACTATGTTCAGTGATTTCCTGTCTCGGCTCACACAGCCACAGCCCGACCCGCTTGTCGAAGACGATGCTCGCCTGGCTCTGACCGCCCTACTGGTGCGCATCGCACGTTCCGACAATGACTATGCCGATACCGAAATGGCCCGGATCGACCGTATCTCGGCCGAGCGTTATGGCCTTTCGCCGTTCGAGGCCGCAGCCCTGCGTGCCCGCGCCGAAGATCTTGAGGCCGAGGCACCCGACACTGTCCGCTTCACCCGAGCCATCAAAGTGGCCGTCGCCTATGACGACCGTCTGGCGGTGGTACAGGCGATGTGGTCCGTCGCACTGGCCGACGGGCAACGCACTGGCGAGGAGGATTCGCTACTGCGCCTCGTTGTCAGCTTGCTGGGTGTCAGCGACGTAGATTCAGCCATGGCCCGTCAACGGGCTGCGAAAGTCTGATAGGCGGCTGATTCGATCACCTTCGATGCCTCCCCCAAAGCCCATCCCGCCATCACAGCCAGCACCTCGTCGCGTCGGCGCGGCTGGAAACACCGTGAGTCTCATTAACCCTGGCCCGCCTGCTTGGCGGGCAGAGCGGACGTTAAACTGACGATTTTGATTAAAGCGACTGGTCATTTTGGCGATTTCGCCACGTGAACTTGTCATTTGCGCATTGCATTGGTTCAATTTTTCAGCCCTAGTACCGCACCAACACCATTCACAATAACTGGACTGCCCGTGACAGAAAACGCGCCCGTCATCGAGATCAAGAACCTGCACAAAAGCTTCGGAAATCTCGAGGTGCTCAAGGGAGTGGACATTACCGCCCATCGTGGCGACGTTGTCTCGCTGATTGGTTCTTCCGGGTCAGGCAAATCTACTCTTCTACGCTGCTGCAATCTGCTGGAAGACAGCCAGCAGGGCGAGATTCTGTTCAAAGGTGAACCGGTGAGCTGGTCCGGTGAAGGGCATAACCGCCGCCCGGCCGACGCCAAACAGGTGCTGCGTATCCGCACCAACCTATCGATGGTGTTCCAGCAATTCAACCTCTGGGCCCACATGACCATCCTTCAAAACGTGATGGAGGCCCCGGTCACCGTTCTGGGCCGTGATAAGGCCGAGGTCGAGGACAGCGCCCGCAAATATCTGGAAAAGGTGGGCATTGGCGACAAATGCGACGTCTATCCGGCACAGCTGTCTGGCGGCCAGCAACAGCGTGCCGCCATCGCGCGTGGGCTTTGCATGGAGCCTGAGGCGCTCCTGTTTGACGAACCCACTTCGGCGCTCGACCCTGAGTTGGAACAGGAAGTGATAAAGGTGATCAAGGATCTGGCCGCCGAAGGCCGCACCATGATCATCGTGACCCATGACATGAAGATGGCAGCGGACATCTCCAGCCATGTTGTGTTCCTGCATCAAGGCCTGATCGAAGAAGAGGGCACACCCGAAGATATTTTCACTACCCCTGAATCCCAACGGCTTCAGGGCTTTCTCTCCGCCACTCAGGCGGCATAATCAACGGACAGAACCAATAAGGGGAGTAACAATGAAAAACCTGATTCTGACCACCGCAGCACTGGCTCTGACCGCCGGTGTGGCCATGGCCGAAACCGTGCGCATGGGCACCGAGGGCGCCTACCCTCCGTATAACTTCATCAACGACGCTGGTGAGATCGACGGCTTTGAGCGTGACGTAGGTGATGAACTGTGCAAGCGCGCCAATCTGGAGTGCGAGTGGGTCAAGAACGACTGGGATTCGATCATTCCGAATCTGGTCTCGGGCAACTACGACACCATCATCGCGGGCATGTCGATCACCGACGAACGTGATGAGGTCATCGACTTCACTCAAGACTACTATCCGCCGACTGCTTCAGCATACGTTGCGACCTCTGACGCGGCAGATGTGACTGGCGGTATTGTTGCAGCACAAACCGCCACCATCCAGGCTGGCCACGTTGCCGAATCCGGCGCGACCCTTGTCGAATTCGCAACCCCGGAAGAAACCATCGCAGCCGTTCGTAACGGCGAAGCCGATGCCGTTCTGGCAGACCGCGATTATCTGGTTCCTTTGGTAGAAGAATCGGGCGGTGAACTGGTCTTTGTTGGAGATCCGGTTCCGCTGGGCGGTGGTGTCGGCATGGGCTTGCGTGAAAGCGACGGTGAGCTGCGTGGTAAGTTTGACGAGGCCATCACTTCTATGAAGGCCGACGGCACACTGAACGAAATGCTGATCAAGTGGTTCGGTGAAGGAATCGCCACATACGGTGCTGACGGTTCAGTCGTCACCAACTAATACCTATCGTATCCCGGTCCGGCGCCTCAGCGCCGGGCCGCGGCATCGGCTTTGCCGGTAAAGACGTTCGAAAGACGCCATATGTTCTCCTACTGCGCTGATCCTGACACGCTCGGCACGTTCCACTGGTTCTCGTGCTATCTAACCAATGGCGTCCACTGGTCATTCTACCTATCCTTTCTCAAAGTGTTGGGCTTGTTAGCCGTCACTGCCCCAGTCGCGCTCAGCTTCGGCTTTGCCGGTGCCATGGCGGCGCGGTCGCATTTCCCACCGCTAAGCTGGCTGGGCAAAGCTTACATTGCCATTGTGCGCGGCGTGCCAGACATCGCCTTTTTCCTGTTTTTCGTGATCGCATTGGATCAGGGTTTCGAGTGGATCCGGCACAAAGTTATCTGCCCCGACTGGACCGAACCAGTTCGGCAAGGCAATGACTTCCTCGTCTGCCAAGCCGCCAAGCTGCCGCTGGGCACCGCGCCTGAATGGGTGCACGAAACTTATGGGTTTTTCCTCGCAGTCATCACCTTTTCCATCGTTTTCGGCGCCTTCGCCGCCAACGTCCTGTTCGGCGGCATGCGTGCCGTGCCCCACGCCCAACTGGAAACCGCCGAGGCCTATGGCATGACCCGCCGCCAGACTTTCTGGCGTATCCTTGTGCCGCAAATGTGGGTCTACGCCCTACCCGGCCTGTCGAACCTCTGGATGGTGCTGATCAAGGCCACGCCACTGCTGTTTCTGCTGGGCATCGAAGATATCGTTTATTGGGCGCGTGAGTTGGGCGGCACAAAAACTTCGAAATTCACCCAATACCCCCATGGCGACTGGCGCATGTGGTATTTCCTCGCCTTGCTGATCTTCTACCTCGGCATGACCCGCGTCTCGGAAATCGGGCTTGAGAAACTGATGCGCCGCCTTTCCCACGGTCAGGCCACATCGGGCGGAGAGCTTCTGCGCAAGGAGACCACCGCATGAGCTGCATCCAGACCATTCAGGATTACGGACTCCGTTCACTGGGCTTCGGCGAGCGCCTGCTGCCCAAAACCGATTTCACCCTGTGCGAGCACTTCACGCTGATCGGCTCGGGCATGATCTGGAATATCTATTTCGGGATCATGGCGATGATCACAGGGTTCTTCCTCGCCACCGCGCTGGCTGTCGGCAAAGCCTCATCGAACAAATGGCTGCGCAAACCGTCCGAGTGGTTCATCTTCCTGTTCCGCGGCTCGCCGCTGTTTATCCAGTTCTTCTTCGCCTATTTCTTCTTCCTTTCGCTGAAGAAGCCCTATCCGATGTTCGACGCCTTCACCTCGGCCTGGCTGGGGGCGCTGATCGTGCTGTTCCTGAACACATCCGCCTATTCGGGTGAGATCTTCTATGGTGCGCTGCGCTCGATTCCCAAAGGGGATACCGAAGCCGCAGACGCATATGGCATGTCTGGCTGGTCCCGGTTCCGCCGTATCATCTGGCCCACCATGCTGCGGCTGGCTTGGCCCGCTTA
Organism: Ruegeria sp. CF4; assembly: GCF_056537345.1. Taxonomy (NCBI): domain Bacteria; kingdom Pseudomonadati; phylum Pseudomonadota; class Alphaproteobacteria; order Rhodobacterales; family Roseobacteraceae; genus Ruegeria; species Ruegeria sp. CF4. Next base: position 1,258,748 of record NZ_JBQFRJ010000001.1, read on the forward strand.
TACGAACGAAGCCATCTTTGTGTTCCAATCCACCACGCTGGTTTTCTTCTCGGCGTTCCCGGCCTGGCAGCAACGCGGAGACGCGCTGTATTACGCGAGCTACTTCGCCGACAAGACGTTCAACCCGTTCATTCCTTACCCGATTCTGGCGTTCTACTTCATCTTACTGACACTGGTCATCGTCTGGTGTTTCGGCATGGTCAACAAACGTCTGAACCGGCACCTGCCCGCCGAGCGAAAGGCCAAGATGCGGTTCCGTCTGAATCTGGCACGCTAATCCCACTCGACCGGGTTCAAACGGAACAGTTTCGAGAGTTGCTCGTACACCTCAGGCACCTCGCGCTGTAACGCGCGGGGGCGTTCAAAAAATACTTCGACCGAGACGGCAAAAAACTCCTCGTGCCCAGTCGCACCATAGGGGTCAATCACCGTGCGCCGACCGCTTTCGACAGCGCGCACATGCGCGTCATAGGCGGTCAGAAATACCTTTTCCCATTCGGCAAAGCTCTGACCTGCGCTTAGAATTGGCACGCCGTTCGTACCGCCGGAAAGGTCGTCAATCTGATGCGCAAATTCATGCAGCACCACGTTCTGGCCATCCCGATCATCCAGCGCCCCTTGCTGGCTATGCGCCCAGGACAGAATGACCGGCCCGCGATCCCAGCTTTCACCGGTGCGCACGATTTCTTTCTCAGACACGACATAACCCGAGCGCCGCTGCTGCTTTGACTTGAAGGCGTTGGGATAAATCAGGATCGTTGTCAGATTATCGTACCAAAGGTCACTGTTGATCACGAGCAGACAAGCCTGTGCCGCAATCGAAAGTTCCATCTCTTCCGTCACATCCAGCCCATCGCAACCGTAGTAACTCACCTGATCCAGCAACAAGTTCACCTTGCCATCCAGATGCTGGCGCAGCGGCTGCGGAAGCCGCCGGATGATTGGCACCTGACGATCAATGATATCGCGCTGACGGGCGCTCAGCGGCGTGGCAAGCAACTCGGCGCGGGCCTGCCGTTTCGACCAGAAATAATAGCAAAGGCCAGCGACGACGAGGAACAGAATGGTAAGAAAGATCAACATGGAAAGACACTATATGCATCAGTTGCTCGGGCACAATTGGCCACCAGCTCTGGCACGGCGAACCTGCGACTGACACTGTGATCCCTGAGTTTACGACAGATTGGTGAAATTTCGCCAATAGGGCGAAACAAGCCTTGGCTTGAGCGCTATATGACTTTATCTTTCCCAAAGATAAAATTCGGGAAATCCAAATATGACGCTTGTACCCAACGTTCATGACGCCGAACCCATCCCCGCAGCCGCAAGAGACGCAATTGACGCCCTGATGCAATCTGGCGACCTGTTCCGCTATACCGCGCCACAGGATGCACCGGTTTCGCTGCTTGAGGCCGAGTTTGCCGCGCTGCTGGGCAGCAAATACGCTCTGGCCGTGTCGTCCTGCTCTGCTGCGCTGTTCCTGTCGCTCAAGGCATTGGATCTGCCGCGGGATGCGCGGGTTTTGATCCCAGGATTTACCTTTGCCGCCGTACCGTCCTCGGTCGTTCACGCGGATTGCATTCCGGTTCTTTGCGAAGTTGGCAGCAATTATCGCATCGACATGGAGGATTTCGCGGCCAAGCTGGATAGCGTTCAGGCAGTGATCATCAGCCATATGCGCGGCCATACCTCGGACATGGATGCCATAATGGAGCTGTGTGACGCGCGCGATATACCTGTGATTGAGGACGCCGCACATTCGCTTGGCACCACCTGGAATGGGTGCAATATCGGTACGATCGGCAAGATCGGCTGTTTCTCGTTCCAGTCCTACAAGATGATCAACGCGGGCGAAGGCGGGATCCTGATTACAGATGACGCTGATCTGGTAGCCCGCACCGTCATCATGTCAGGCGCATATGAACATAACTGGAAAAAACACTCAGGCGCGCCCGAGCTTGAGCTGGCCTTTGCCCGCTGGCAGAACCAGTTACCGCTTTATAACCTGCGGATGAGCAACCTCAGCGCCGCTGTGATCCGTCCACAGATTCCGGAACTGGCGCGTCGGGTACGTGACGGACTGGAAAATCATGACTATGTCGCGGATCGCCTGAACACGTCGCCCCATATCGACGTTCCCGCGCCGCTAACACCTGAACGCCGAGCGCCGGATTCGATCCAGTTCAATCTGGTGGACCTTGGTGACGATGAAATCAAAGCTTTCGCGGCAGCTGCCGAGGCACGGGGTGTTAAGGTGCAGGTCTTCGGCCTGAGCCAGGACAACGCGCGTGCCTTCTGGAACTGGCAATTCCTGCCTGAACAGGTCGATCTGCCACAAACCCGCGCCATGCTGATGGGCGCCTGTGACGTGCGCCTGCCCGTCCGCCTGACGCGCGAAGAACTTGACGTGATCGCGGATATCCTGCTGGCCTCAATCGGTGAAGTGGTCGGCCCGATGCCGGTCTACGGTACCTGATCAGTTCTCACCAAGATCAAACGCCTGAACGGACAAAAACAACGCGTCGATCCCATCCGGGGTCGGCGCGATGCGCGACAATATCCCAGCGACTGCCGGACCTTCCTCCGTCTGAACCAGTAGTGGCGCGCCGGAATCTCCCATCATGACAGGACATATTGCGTGCAGGAGGTGCTGACCCGCAGGCTGAGGCACGCAAGCTCCGGTACGGCTCAAGACATGGGGGCGCAAGCCGGGATACCCCGACACAAACCCTTCGCTTGTGTCGTCGGCGAGCGCCAAGAACCCAAGCTCTGCTCCGATCGGATCGGTCAGTTCCAGCACGGCCCAATCCAAGTCGGCGCGATTGTTGAAAGCTCCATCCACACCTTGCGATGCGGACAGCCGGTAGGCATTGACGGCAGAGACCGCGACAGCCTCACCGCGCTGATATCCTGCGGCAAACCGGATGCTTGAAGGCGGTATCCATCGCTGGCGGGCAGAATTGTAAAGGCAATGCGCCGCCGTAAGCACCAACTGCTCCGACACCAGAACACCTGAACAGTGAGACCGCTGGCTGCGGCTGGCAAAATTGACGCGCCCAATAGCCCGCCAAGGCTCCTCGAAGGCGTTCAGGATTTCGCGATCCCGGATATCCGCGCAGCCAGCCGAAGTGTCCTGCCCCATTGTGCAGATCGGCTCCCACACGTTCGAGAATTTACCTTGCGCCAGCGCCGTCTGCGCCCAGAGCAGTACCGCAATCGCAAGCAGTCGACGCATCAGCCCGATCAGCTAAGTTTGGACAATTTCTGCTGCAGTTCCGCGAGTTGCTTTTTGATGTCGTCCAAATCTTCTTTGGGCTCCGACGACGCCTCTTGCTCGCCATCCGAACCGGACCATTTGCCCGACAGGCCCCCGGTCATAGCTTTCAGAAATGCTTGTTGCTGCGCTTGCATCGCCTCGAAACCCGGCATCTGAGACATCGGGTTCATGGCGTTCATGTTTTCCATCATCTTGGACTGGCTTTCGCGCAGCATCTCGAACGAGCTTTGCAGGAACTGCGGCATCATGCCCCCACCCGGCACCATGTAGCTGCGGACCAGATCGTTCAGAACGTTGACCGGCAGAACATTTTCGCCGCGGCTTTCATGTTCGGCAATAATTTGAAGCAGATACTGACGGGTCAGATCATCCCCGGTTTTCAGATCGATAATCTGAACTTCACGTCCGTCGCGGATGAAGCCCGCGATATCTTCAAGCGTCACGTAATCACTGGTCTCAGTGTTATATAGCCGACGGCTGGCATAGCGCTTGATCAACAACGGTTTTTCTTGTTCCGACACCGTTTACCCTCCCCAAGGATGATGCGTTGCAGCAGAGGTTATGCGACTGCAGAACAAAAAGAAAGGGCAGGTCAAACGACCTGCCCTCTTGCGATGCACCGCTTGGGAGGAATGGGTGCTAGTTCGCAGACTTGCCTTACTTGGTGGTTGCTGCTTTCTTAGCGGCAGCGGTCACCTCGTTGGTGGCTTTTTTGACGGCTGCGGTTGCGTCTTCTGCAGCGTCTTTGCCAGCCGCCATCAGCAGCTCAACGGTTTCGGTCTGAACTTTTTTCGCGATTTCAGCGAAAGCAGCCATGTTTTCTGCGGCAACTTCAGCCGACGCGCTTGCGAAGTCGGTTGCGGCTTTTGCGTAGTCAGCAGGCTCTGCCTTTGCTTTCGACATCTCGGTCAGCTTGGCCAGGGTTTCCTTGGTCCATTTGTTCGAGATTTCAGCCGACTTCTCAGCTGCGTCCAGGGCAACGCCCGACAGCTTTTCGTTCAGCGATGCGGTCGATTTGAACGCGTCTTCCAGAGCGCTTGTGTCAACCGGGAATGCACCCATCATGTCTTTCAGGGTCGCGGTAAAGTCTTGGGTCTTTGCCATTGTCCTAATCCTTTTAGCCTGTCCGGGCCCACCCCGGGTTTCATCAGCTTGAGGACAATATGATTGCTGCATCGCAGCATTGCAAGTTTTTTATTGCTGCAATGCAGAAAAAGTTGAGTTTCAAAATGATATCAGCGGTTTGCCTTGACCAAAACATAGGTTCCAGGGGCCGGGCACAGCCGCGGATGATCCGAATCGCCGGTGTCGCGGGCTGGAACCTGCTTGCCAGAGCGCTTTTTCAACCATGCTTCCCACATCGGCCACCAGGAGCCCTCGTGAAAGTCAGCGTCTTTCAGCCAGGTTTCGGCACCCGCCTTCATATCCGGGTTGGTGTAGTGGCCGTATTTCTTCTTGCTGGGCGGGTTTACGATACCCGCGATGTGACCCGATTCCGAGACCACAAAGGTTTTGGACTTCGACCCCATCTGCTGCACGCCGCGATAGCAATCCTTCCACGCAGCGATATGATCCGTCTCGCAGGTGATCGCCATCAGAGGCACGTCGACATCCTTAATGTGCAGCTTGTGACCCAAAAGCTCGAACCCGTCTGTGACGAAATCATTGCTCTGGCATAACCCGCGCAGATACTGGATTGCCATTTTCCCGGGCAGGTTGGCCCCGTCTCCGTTCCAGAACAGCAAATCGAAGGCGGGCGGTGTTTCACCCATCATGTAGTTCCGGATCGCCGGGGTATAGATCAGATCCCTCGACCGCAGGAAGGACATGGTTCGCCCGATAATCCAAGCCTTGAGAATCCCGTCCTTCGTGACCTGATCCTCGATACCGTCGACGAAATCGTTCTGCAGGAAAGGCGTGAACTCGCCCTGCTCACCGAAATCCGTAAGGGTCGTAAAGAAGGTCGCTGACTTCACCGATTTGTCACCCTGCTGTTTCATCAGCGAGAGCGTAAGGTTCAGCGTCGTACCCGCGATACAGTACCCCACCGCGTTGACCTGCTTGACCTTGCAGATCTTCTTGACCTCGTCGATGGCAGTCAGGAAACCGTCTTGAACATAATCCTCCAGCCCAATATCGGCATGAGAGTTGTCGGCATTGACCCAGCTGACAACAAACAGCGTATAGCCCTGTTCGGTCACCCATTTGATCAGGCTGTTCTGCGCCTTGAGGTCGAGGATATAGAATTTGTTGATCCAGGGCGGGAACAGCACGATCGGCGTTTCATGCACTGTCTCGGTGACTGGTTTGTACTGGATCAACTCCATCAAACGATTGCGATAGACGACATCGCCGGGTGTGGTCGCGATATTGCCACCAATCTCGAAGGCGCTTTCGTCGGCCAGCCTGACGACCATCTCGCCATCATTGGCCTCAAGGTCCGAGACAAGATTTTCCAACCCCTGGATCAACGACTGACCCTCGGTCTCGACCGCCTTTTCCAGCGCATCTGGATTAGTGGCCAGAAAATTCGTTGGTGCCATCATGTCGATGATCTGTTGCGAAAAGTACTGAAGCCGCTGCTTGTCCTTGGCCTCAAGATCCTCAACCGACGCAACAGCCTGCGAGATGGCCTCCGCGTTGGTCTGGTACTGCTGGCGAATAAGACGGAAATACGGGTTGGTTTCCCACATCGGATTCGAGAATCGCTTGTCCTTGGACAAAGATTCAGGCGCTTCGTTTTCGCCGCTTGCAAAGGCCTGTTGAGCCTCGGCAAAGTTCAGGACAGACTTTCCCCAATATTCGATCTGATGTTCAAGCAGCTTGGTCGGGTTCTGAAAAGCTTCGGTCCAATAGGCCGTTGCTGCTTTTGCAAAAAGCTCTTGATTCGGGCCATCCAGGGCGGGGGTATGCGGCGTTTTGCCGGCCATGACCTCGACAAGTCGCTTGGACAATTCTTCGACTTTGCCCATATTTTCTTTAAGTCGATCAATGGTTTCTTCGGTCAACTTCGGCGTTTGGCCGTCAGCAGTTGTCATTTTAACAATTCCCCCCTAACCTCGCTGCTATGCAGAATAACGTCGTAGCCATCGGGGAGCAAAGCGGCGAATGGTCCAAACTTTCAGGCTGATACCCAGGAGGCACATTCGATGCGCTACATGATGACCTACGACCTGATGGAAACAATGCGTAACACCAACCAGTGGCTTGGTGCAACTGCCAGTGCGATGGCGTCCTACCCGTTGTTTTCGATGACACCCAACCCGGCGTTCAACTGGATGGCAGCCTGGGGTGAAGTGACGGAGCGTACTTTTCAGCGCATGGTGGTCAAGCCCGACTGGGGCATCCGCACCTTTACCTGCGAAGACGGCAAAGATCATCTGGTTGACATAACTACGGTTCTGGAGCGCCCATTCGGTGACCTGATCCACTTCCGCGTCAATGGGCGTGAAGAACAGCCGCGCAAGGTTCTGCTGGTTGCGCCGATGTCCGGTCACTATGCAACGCTGTTGCGGTCGACCGTCAAAAGCCTGCTGGTCAATTGTGAGGTTTACATCACCGACTGGCATAACGCGCGCGATATCCCTGTGTCCGAAGGCAAGTTCGATGTCGAGGATTACACGCTCTACCTTGTCGATTTTATGAAAGAGCTGGGCCCCGACACGCATGTTGTTGCTGTTTGCCAGCCCGCGCCTCTGACTCTGGCTGCAACCGCCTATCTGGCCGAGGTCGAGCCCAAGGCACAGCCCAGCACCCTGACCCTGATCGGCGGACCGGTCGACCCTGACGCGACCCCAACCGAGGTCACGGATTTCGGTCGCCGCGTCACTATGGGTCAGTTGGAAGAAACCATGATCCAACGCGTTGGTTTTAAATACAAAGGTGTGGGTCGGATGGTTTATCCCGGCCTGCTGCAGCTGGCCTCGTTCATGTCGATGAATGCCGAGCGTCACAGCAAGGCCTTCTCGGACCAAATTCAGCGCGTTATCCGCGATGAAGCCTCGGACCACGATGCCCACAATCGCTTCTACGATGAGTATCTGGCCGTGATGGATATGACGGCCGAATTCTATCTGTCGACGGTTGAGCGTGTGTTCAAGAACCGCGAGATCGCGCGCAATGAATTCGTAGTCGCCGGACATAAGGTCGATATCGGCAAGATCACCGATGTCGCGGTGAAATCGGTTGAGGGCGCGAATGACGATATTTCGGCCCCCGGTCAGTGTATTGCGGCGCTGGACCTGTGCACCGGTCTGCCCGACAGCAAGAAGGCAAGCCATGTTGAGCCCGGCGCGGGCCACTATGGTATCTTCGCCGGGCGCAGCTGGCGCGATAATATCCGCCCGCTTGTGATTGATTTCATGAACGAAAACAGCCGCAAGAAGCCCAATCGCCGGGCGGCCAATAGCAACAAGGTTGCATGAGTGAACCAACCGCAGATGCGCTTCCCTTTTCATGCACCTGCGGTGCATTGTGCGGGCATCTGACACCCAGAGGTGTCAGGTGCGGCACCCATGTTGACTGCTATTGTCACGATTGCCGCGCCGCGCAGCTGTATTTTAAACAACCCGACCCCGCCCCCGGCCCGGTCGAAATCCTGCAGACCACGCCAGAAGATATCCGCATCGATAAGGGTCTAGAGCATCTTGCAGCCATGCAGCTTAGCCCGAAGGGAATGTTGCGGTGGTACGCGAGCTGCTGTGATGCGCCTCTGGCGACCACACCGCAAACTGGTAAATTTCCATTCGCGGGCTTTGTCGTGAAACGTATTCCCGATCCATCCAGGCTCGGCCCGATTACCACACGCGGGTTCGTGCCTGCGCCAAATGGCAAGCAGAAGCACGAAAAGGTGCAATATGCAGCGTTTGGATTGATCAGACGCGTAATCGGATCGCGCCTGTCAGGTCGTTGGAAGACATCGCAATTCTTTGCCGCAGAAACCGCCGCACCCGTCGTCACCCCGACCATCCTGACCAAAGAACAGCGTTATGCGTTCTACGACTAAAGCAATCGCAGCGGCACCTGCAGCCACTCCACCAAAGCGCTGTTGACGGCCCCCGGAGCCTCCAGCGTTGGCAAATGACCCGCATCATCCAATACCAGCAACTCGGTTTCAGGGATCATATCTGCCATGAACTGGTGTTTTCGAACCGGGGTCACAGTGTCGTAAGCACCGCACAGAACCAACGTTGGCACTCCGATCAAGCGCAGCGTGGCCTGCTGATCCGGTCGGCGCTGCAAAGCCCGCATTTGCCGCGCGAACAGATCAGACCCCAGCTCAAGCGCCATCTGGATCATATCCTGCAGAATGGGTATTCGCCGCGGCCCCGGTGCCAGAGTGTCCGAACCGATGACTTTGTGCATCACCTCGTCCAGACGTCCGGCCTGCGCCCCAATCATCAACTCTTCGCGCCCTGCCGCGATATGCGGGGTATCAGCTTGCGCATCCGTCGATATCAGGCAAAGCCTCCTCACCCGATCCGGAGCGCGGCGGACCAGCTCCAACGCGATCATTCCGCCCATGCCGTGCCCGGCAAGCGCGAACCTTTGTGGCAGTTGGTCAATTAATCCCGAGGCGATCTCCTCGATTCGCTCCCCGCCCGAGATCGGCGCAACCGTTACGGCCCTGTCTCGCGACAGAAGTTCGATCTGCGGTCGAAACAGCCTTGCGTCACTCATCAGTCCGGGCAGCAAAACCAGCGGCTCGATCACGCGGGTCCTCCCTCTTTTGACGGTTCAGTCGTTCTTGCTTTGCTTCAGGATGAGAGTTTTGAGCGTGTGCGGCAAGCGCAAAATTCAGGGATACTGAATGCCGCGAAAAGTTGGGAAATCAGCATACCGGGCCTGCCGCTGCTCCGGCGTTTCATCCGGCTCTTCGCCCGCGCTCAGCAGGCACCCACGCGGCGCTATATAGCTGTCGATCCGACGTTGCGGCTTGGGTCGCCAGACCAGATTGAACGCACAAAGCTTGGGAAAGAACCAGATTTCGGAGTAATCAAGATGGTCGTGCATCCACCAGGCCAGATCGCGCCAATCGCGGCCCTCGGCGTAGCGATCCGCAAACCATGGGATCACCACCGAAGCCCCTGCAACCCGCGCATCACCCTGCCCCCAATCCCAGATATGGCACTCCAGCGGATTGTCATTGCGGGCACAGTTCAGGCGGTTTTCATTCCCGAACCGGTTCAGGGACGGAGAGCGATAACCCGACCGCACAGCAACCCGCCCAAAGGTCTCTTCCAGTGGGTCCATCAACGCCTCGCAGAACGCCCGACCTGTCTCGATGGCGAGATCAGGGTTTTCGGGGATGTTCTGTTTTTGGTGAAAATTCCCGATCTCGGAATATAGGAAGTCACGCATAAAGAAATGCTTGGACAGACGCACCCGGCCCAAGGTCTCAAGACTCCACATGCTCCCGGGTTTACGCATCACTCAATACCCTGATCTGCAAGCCATCCAAGCATCCCCGAAACCGCAGCATCTGTCTGCCCCGGAGACATCAGCCGCCCGGCAATCACATGTGAGGACGGATCATCCCCCGGCCCCATTTCCACCAGATGAACCATCGATGGCCCGCCCCACGCCTCAGCCACCTTGTGCGTCAGATCTGGTCGAACCACCTGATCGTCATCCGAGAACCAGAATAAGGCGGGGACCTGAGCCGACGAGAAATCCAGTGCATAAACCGCCTTCGTTAAAACTGACATCGGCACCACTGCTTCCCACGGATAAACAACTGTCCAGTATCGGTTCTTTTCAGGGTCAGGTCCCGACACATCCCGTTCGGCGCCCATCAGCAAGGGCAGCCAATTACGCGCCCAAGGCAATGTCGGGATCCAGGCACCTACCATGTTCACACCAAAATTTGGTGAAACAAATATCATTGCTGCAACGTCTTCGCTCAACACCGGGTCCAGAGCCGCAGCGGCAGCCAAAGTGCCGCCGGTCGAAGTCGACATCACGATGACCTGATCTCCCACCGCCCGAGCCGCAGCCAACCCTTCGGCTGTGTCTTGCATCCAATCCGTAGCAGTTGCCTTGCCCAACGCCGCTCCATCGCGTCCGTGGCCCCGCAATCGGGTATAGACCAGATTGGCACCCAGAGCGTCCGCGACGAGGTCAGGTACGGGCCGAATCTCTTCAGAAGAGGCCGAAAACCCGTGCAGATACAGGACAGCATAGGGCGTGCGGCGTTCATAGAATCCGTCCCGCCAGACAACCCGCTTTTCGGTACCGGGAACAATGTCATCATAGGTGGCCTCGGTGCTTTCGAAATACACCTGCACCCCTTCGCCGAACTTGCGCGGATCAAAACGCGGATGCAGGTCGATCTGCTCGCGTGGCCCGAAGGCGTAAACCAGCCCACCGACGAGCACGAGCCACAGCAACACACGCCCCAAGACCCATCCAAAGCGCCGCATTAGGCCTCATCCATCACATCCAGAACGGCACGCTCAATCAACTCCAGACACACACCATCCGAAAACCGGTGATCGGCATCCTTTACCAAAAGCAACCGCATATCGGTGCCTGTCGCATGTTCAAGCAATCGTACTGCTGTCTGCGTCGAAACAGATGTATCCGCCGTTCCTTGCAAAAATCGCACCGGAAACGGTAGTTCCAGCGGCGACCGGAGCACCAAACGCTGACGCCCATCCTCGATCATCCGCTTAGTGATAATGTACGGCTCCATGTAATCCGAAGGCAGCTCAACCTGGCCTTCGTTTTCCAAAGCCGCTTTCTGGTCGTCTGAGAAGGATTCCCAATATCCGTCTTCGGTAAAATCCGGCGCTGCGGCTATGGTCACCATCCCGGCCACACGCTCTGGCATCACACGGGCCAACAACAACGCCTGCCAACCGCCCATCGACGATCCGACAACAATCAGAGGGCCCTCGGTCAGGCGCGAGACGGCCGCCAGTGTATCCTCGTGCCAATCCCCGATGCAGCCCTCGGTGAACGCACCGGAACTCTCACCATGCCCCGAATAGTCAAACCGCAGGAAGGATTGCCCCCGCGCCTGTGCCCAGGCCTCAAGATGCACCGCCTTGGTGCCTTCCATATCCGACTTCAACCCGCCTAAGAAAACGATGGTCGGCCCTGCCCCCGCGCTCTTATGGTACGCCAACCGCCGCCCCTGCGCCGTCTCCAGGAATTCTGTCTCTGCCATGAAACCCTCGCTACTATTCCCACGCATCATGCACGTCCCTGCACTCTCCGCAATTCCCCGACCCCTCTTCATCTGACCCAAAATACCTCGGAGAGCGCGCGGGGCTGGTCCCTCGCACCCACCCTTGACACAAGCGCAACCACCTGCCAAAGCAGCCGAACACACATAACCCGCAACCGGGCGTTCAGTGGGCGCCAAACCGACGAGGAGAGCCAGACCATGGCCCTGGATTCAAAATCCGTCTCACTCACCTTCCCTGATGGCAACGCACGATCCTATGACGCAGGCGTCACGCCCGCCGAGGTCGCAGCCGACATCTCGACCTCTTTGGCCAAAAAGGCCATATCGGCCAACGTCAACGGCAAACACTGGGACCTGCAATGGCCCATCGAAGCCGATGCCGACATCGCCATCCATACCATGAAGGATGAAGATCAGGCCAACGAGCTGATCCGCCACGATCTGGCCCATGTCATGGCCCGTGCCGTGCAGGAAATCTGGCCCGCCACCAAAGTCACCATCGGCCCCGTCATTGAAAACGGCTGGTATTATGACTTCGACCGCGAGGAACCGTTTACGCCCGAAGATCTCGGCCTCATCGAGAAAAAGATGAAAGAGATCATCAACAAACGCGATCCCGTCACAACCGAGGTTTGGGACCGTGACCGTGCGATCGAGTTCTACAAGGCCAATAACGAGCCCTACAAGGTCGAGCTGATCGAGGCCATTCCGGGGGATGAACCCCTGCGTATGTACTGGCACGGTCATTGGCAGGATCTGTGCCGCGGCCCGCATTTGCAGCACACCGGTCAACTGCCCGGCGACGCTTTCAAACTGATGTCCATCGCGGGGGCCTACTGGCGCGGCGACAGCGATCGCGCCATGCTGCAACGCATCTACGGCGTGGCCTTCACCGGCAAGGAAAAGCTGAAAGCGCATCTGCATATGCTGGAAGAGGCCGCCAAGCGCGACCACCGCAAACTCGGCCGCGAAATGGACCTGTTCCACATGCAGGAAGAGGCCCCGGGTCAAATCTTCTGGCACCCGAACGGCTGGACCATCTACACGCAGTTGCAGGACTACATGCGCCGCAAGCAACGCGACGGTGGTTATGTCGAGGTCAACACCCCTCAGGTCGTCGACCGCAAGCTGTGGGAACGCTCCGGTCATTGGGAGAAGTACCAGGAGAATATGTTCATCGTCGAAGTCGACGAGGAACACGCCCGCGAAAAGGCCGTCAACGCTCTAAAGCCAATGAACTGCCCCTGTCATGTCGAAATCTTCAAGCAGGGCCTGAAATCCTATCGCGATCTGCCGCTGCGCATGGCCGAGTTCGGCTCGTGTGCCCGTTATGAGCCGTCAGGCGCATTGCACGGGATCATGCGTGTGCGTGGCTTTGCGCAGGACGATGCGCATATCTTCTCGACCGAAGACCAGATCGGAGAGGAATGCGCGCGTTTCATCGGTTTCCTGACTGATGTCTACAAAGACCTCGGCTTCGAAAGCTTCAAGGTCAAATTCTCGGACCGCCCCGATACCCGCGCCGGTTCCGATGAGGTCTGGGACAAAGCCGAAGAGGCGCTGCTGACCGCCACCCGCGCCGCGGGTGTCGAGCCCGAGCTGAATCCCGGTGAAGGGGCTTTCTATGGTCCCAAGCTGGAGTTCGTCCTGACCGATGCCATCGGTCGTGACTGGCAGTGCGGCACTTTCCAGGTGGATTTCGTGCTGCCGGAACGTCTCGACGCCACCTATGTCGGAGCCGACGGAGGCAAGCACCGCCCCGTCATGCTACATCGCGCCTGTCTTGGTTCGTTCGAACGTTTCATCGGCATCCTGATCGAGGAACACGCCGGCAAACTGCCGTTCTGGCTGGCCCCGCGTCAGGTCGTCGTCGCCTCGATCACTTCCGAGGCCGATGACTATGTGGCCGAAGTGGTTGAGACGCTCAAAGCCGCCGGTGTGCGTGCAGAAGCGGATATTCGCAACGAGAAGATCAACTATAAGGTTCGCGAGCATTCAGTCGGCAAAGTGCCGGTAATTCTGGCCGTCGGGCACCGCGAGGTCGAGGATCGTACCGTCAGCGTTCGCCGTCTGGGCGAAAAACAGACGCAGGTTCAACCGCTTGAGTCTGTAACAAACGAGCTTTCCCAAGCGGCAACTCCGCCTGATCTGCTGTAACATTCGGCATCATATTGCCGGGATTCCGGCCCCGCCCCCGGGGCCGGATTGAAATATTTCAACTTTTCCCCTTCAAAAACAGTTTGTTAACACGCAAGATGCCATGACTATCTTTGACGCGCTTGTGAGACACGGGCTCGTGAATTCAAACACGGCCATCAAGCCACTAACTTGAATGGTGTCACAAGCAGACAAACACAGTCAGCAAGAGGATTACTCGAGATGTCGAACACCGCAAAAACCCTGGTTATCGCAAGCGCCGTTGCAGCCGCCGTATCGGGCGTAGCCACAACCGCAACCGCACAAGCGAAAGAGAAATGCTATGGCGTATCGCTGGCCGGTCAGAACGACTGCGCCGCAGGCCCCGGCACCACCTGCGCGGGCACCTCGACCGTCGATTATCAGGGCAACGCATGGACCCTGGTTGACGCAGGCACCTGCGCCGACATCGAACTGCCGGCCGAAGCCAACGGCACCGCGCGCAAAGGCTCGCTCGAGCCGCTGGAACGCGACCTGCCGGCATAAGACTGTCCGTATGAATTACGAGGGGCGGGCAGGTTCGCCCGCCCCTTCGTTACGAACAGAGGATTTGCAGATGTTGGATGACGCTTTGAGATCGAACCGGTTGCCTGCGGCGCCCGGCGTTGGCTACAAACCGCAGCATTTTTCGCAGATCCTTGAGCAGGCCAAGCCTGTGGCTTGGCTGGAAATCCATGCCGAAAACTATATGGGAGACGGCGGACGCCCTCTGGCGCAACTGCGCCACCTGTCAGAACAATTTCCTATTTCCGTCCATGGTGTCGGCCTTTCCATCGGTGGCGAAGGCCCGTTGGACCCCGATCATCTGGCTCGTCTGAAACATCTTGTCGGTTGGCTGAACCCTGCCAGCTTTTCGGAACACCTGGCCTGGTCGACCCACGACAGCCATTTCCTGAACGATCTGCTGCCCCTGCCTTATACCGACGCTACTCTGACGCGTGTCTGTGATCATATCGATCAGGTGCAAGAGGTGGTGGGACGGCAAATGCTACTGGAAAATCCCTCCAGCTATCTCGCTTTTGAGGAAAGCACCTGGTCCGAGCCCGACTTCCTGCGCGAGATCGCGCGCCGTACTGGCTGCGGACTGCTTTTGGATGTGAATAACGTCTTTGTCTCGGCCACCAATCTGGATTTCTCGCCGCAAGGCTATATCGATGCCTACCCGCTGGATCGGGTCGGCGAAATCCATCTGGGCGGTCATGACGAGGACGAGGACGACCATGGTCGCCCCCTGCTTATCGACAGCCACGGGCGCGAGGTGGTCGATCCGGTCTGGGCCCTGCTGGACTATGTTCTGGATCAGTCTGGCCCTAAACCTCTGCTTATCGAATGGGACACTGATGTTCCCGACTGGCCTATCCTGCGGGCAGAAGCCGAGCGCGCGCAAAAGGCCCTGGATCGTGTGCCCGCATGAGTGTGTCCCAGACAACATTCCACAGCGCCCTACTGGACGCCAACCAGCCGATCCCTGAGGGATTGCTCGACGCCGAAGCGCAACCAGCCGGACGCCGATTCAGCGTTTACCGCAACAATGTCGCTGTTTCGTTGACCGAAGCGATGCACCAGGCTTTCCCGGTGATCACCAAATTGCTGGGTACACAGAACATGGATGGGCTTGCCGGGATTTTCCTGCGACAACACCCACCTGCCTCGCCATTGATGATGTTTTACGGCGAAGAGTTTCCCGCGTTTCTGGAAAGTATGCCGCAGCTGTCGCATCTGGGGTATCTACCCGATGTTGCCCGGCTGGAGCTGGCCTTGCGCCGATCCTATCACGCTGCTGACGGCGAGGCGATTGCACCGGAAGCTCTGGCAATTCCACCTGAGGATCTGATGCTGGCCAAGCTGGTGCTGGCTCCCGCTGTACATGTCCTGCGCTCGGATTGGCCGGTTCATGCGATATGGCAGTTCAACACGCAGGACGGCGCGCCAAAACCGCAGGCCGAAGCACAGGATGTTCTGATCACGCGCCCTGAATATGACCCTGCGCCCCATCTGCTGCCCGCAGGTGGCGCTGCCTGGATCGTGCGCATTCAAACGGGTCAGACCATCGGCAACGCATTCGAAGCAACCGTGGCGGAGACGCCCGAGTTCGATCTAGGAACCACTCTGGCACTGCTTTTACAGGGCGGTGCAATAACTTCTGTGACTATCGAAAGGCTGGACACATGACTGCCCTGATATCAACCTACAACACCGCGATGGAAAAGGTGGACCACTCCTCGGGTTGGCTGACACCGACTCTGGCACGGGTGATCTTCGTCGCGGTTCTGTTTGTCTATTACTGGAATTCAGCGACACTTAAGATCGACGGCTCGATCTTTTCGCCTTCGGCTGGCGCTTTCGGTCAGATTTTCCCCAAAGCTGCCGAAGCCGTTCTGTATGACGTCACCCAAATGACATTCTTCCAGCGTATCGTGATCTTCTTCGGCACGGTAGCGGAGTTTGTTTTGCCCGTTCTGCTGCTGGTCGGCCTGCTGACCCGCGTTGCGGCCCTGGCGATGATCGGCTTCATCTGGGTGCAGACCTTCACCGACGTGGTTGGCCATGGGGTCAAACTGGGCGGGTTGTTCGACAACGCAATCACCTTGATGGATCAGCGGGTGATGTGGAGCTTCCTGATGCTGGTAATCGTGATCAACGGCGCAGGTCCCTTGTCGCTGGACCGGGTCCTACGCCTGAAATAACTCAGAAATGCACCTTGGGCTCGTCCGGCTTTCCCGCGGCGAGCCCAAGCACACCCGCGACGCCCGCAAATGCGATCGGGAACATCGTGAAGACGCCAAAACCAAAGGCGTAGTACATCCCCGCTGCCGAGAATATCAACAATATGCCCCCGACGAGGGCACGGGCGTGTGCCATCGCTCCGCCGACAATCGCCAGCAAAGGCGCTACAATCGACGCGGTTTGAATCAGGCCGGGGTTGTCCACCTGCTCGGCGATGCCCTCGATTTCACCGAACCAATCGACGAAAGCCACAAAGCCGTAGCCGAAAAATCCAACAATCATTCCGATCAGCCCGGCGATCACGCCCAGTATCATGGCTGCATTGCGCATAAACAGGTCTCCGTCTGTTGCCCCGTGTCACATAGGCAGTTGTTCAGGCAACACCAAGCCCTTTACGGGTTTCAGGTGTCCAACCCAAGTACATCTGGCCGTCATTCTCGATCAGCGGACGCTTCATCAGCGTCGGATGATCCGCCAGAAGTTCCAGCACCGGGCGATTGCGCGTGTCCTCATCCAGTCCACGCCAGGTTGTGGAGCGGGTATTGAGCAAAGCTTTGCCGAAAATCTCGAACGCCTGTGACATTACATTTTCCGGCACGCCCTGTTCCCGCACATCAACAAAATCCGCATCTTGAAGGCTTTTCAATGCCTTACGGCAAGTGTCACAGTTCTTTAACCCATATAGGCGCATATTTTGGCTGATCCTGTATTTGCTGCAAATTCGGGCAAACCACTTGGCCTGCCTCGGTTATTCTTGATTTTTTACTTCACCGTGCAATGTTGAAAAAGACGAAACACGCAATCCGGGCTGTATCGTTTGGGCGAACAGTGATGTGTTGTGGTATTGTCGGAGCACTGCCCCCACCAATTTGTGGGACAACGTGAAAGTAGAAGGAGACACGGGAAATGCCAACCGGCACCGTGAAATGGTTTAATACGACCAAAGGCTATGGTTTTATTGCGCCTGATGAGGGTGGCAAAGATGTGTTTGTTCATATCTCGGCCGTAGAACGATCCGGTCTGACCGGACTCGCTGACAATCAGAAAGTCTCGTACGAGTTGCAGGACGGACGTGACGGCCGCCAGATGGCTGCTGATTTGAAGCCGCTATAAGGCAAGGCCCGCCAAGGCGGGAAGGATAAGAAGGTTGGCGGCCAATTTCCGGCCGTTAACCGTTAAACCCCAAAAACACGCGCCCGCACTGGGACGCGAGTTTTTTGTTATTTCTCGGGAATCAGCCCTCGCGAATAACGGCTTCAAACTCGCGCCATTCGCGCGCAGTCATACCCGAGTTTTCCTGCGTAACCGCCTCACCCGCCAACATCCGGCGCAAGCAGGTGACCATCTGGGCCGACAGATTAACCGCGCCCAGGCGGTAATCCTCGAACGCTCGATAGGCGAACGGCACCCAGTCAGCCACGACCTTGCACATGGTTTCTGCATAGACCCGAATCTCGTATTGCGCGTGCGGATCGGCGCGCAGGCGCAGGAAGTGGAACAGATTGTGCAAATCCACCTTCCAGTACCACTGCGTATAGATATTCGCAGGCAGATTCATTCGCGCCAATTCACGCGCCAATCCCTGCTGACCGTCCTGACCAATCATTGCCTCGTAGTTGTCATAACAGCGGGCGCTGTCGGCCTTGAGGATTTCCAGCACGCGTGCGGCTTCTTCGCCCTGCAACGTATCACCCCGGCCCTGATTGTTGACTTCGGACTGGGCAGCCACGTGTTCGGGTGCCGGAATATAGAACTCCCGATCCAAGATCGAATAACGGGCTGAATATTCATTCACATTCGCCGTCCGATGGCGGATCCACTGGCGGGCAACAAAGACCGGCAGTTTGACGTGGAGCTTGATCTCGCACATTTCAAACGGCGTCGAATGCCAGTGGCGCATGAGGTACCGGATCAGGCCTTCGTCGTTCTGAACCGATTTGGTCCCCTTGCCGTAGGACACGCGCGCGGCCTGACAAATCGCGGCATCATCGCCCATGTAGTCGATGACGCGGACAAATCCGTGATCCAGAACCTGATGCGCCGTGTACAAGTGGTCTTCCATACCTTCGGCTACGACGCGGCGGGTCGGGCTCGACTGTGCGCGTTGAGCTTCGATCTCGGCCAGTTGGTCGGCAGACAGAGGCATGAAATTATCCTTTCCAGCAATGAGTCGCCTACCACTATATATCGGCCAACACTTCACCGGAACCGCGATATGTGCGGCACAGCGCGCAAATTCGGAAATGTGTCCAGGCTGCCCCTCGACATGAGGTGAAGGCGCGCTAAGGTGCTGAAGATCACTATCAATGTAAGGAAAGTCGCGATGGGGCTGACATACCTCCATACTATGGTCCGCGTGAAGGATCTTGAGAAATCCATAGCGTTTTATGAGCTTCTGGGGCTGAAAGAAACACGCCGCTATGAAAGCGAAGCGGCACGGTTCACCTTGGTCTTCCTCGCCCCGCCGGGACAGGAGGACGCCCCGATCGAGTTGACTTATAACTGGGACGGCGATGATGCATTGCCCAGTGACAGCCGTCATTTCGGGCACCTCGCCTATGGTGTCGACAATATTTACGAGACCTGCCAGCACCTGCAAGACAACGGTGTCGTGATCAATCGCCCTCCGCGCGATGGGCGCATGGCATTTGTGCGGTCGCCCGACAATATCTCGGTAGAGCTGCTGCAGAACGGCGAAGCGCTGGAACCGGCGGAACCCTGGGCCAGCATGGAAAGCACCGGCCACTGGTGATCCGTTGGCTGGGAACACTGGGGTTGGCTATCACGGGCAGCCCCCTTTGGGCCGAGCACTGCCGCCTCGCGCTCGCGCTGGCAATGGACATTTCAACCTCGGTCGATGCGTCTGAAGACGCGCTGCAGCGCAAGGGGCTGGCCAATGCTTTGATCGCACCCGAGGTGCAAGAGGCCTTCTTCCTTTCTCCACAACCCGTTGCATTGGCAGCGTATGAATGGTCAGGCCGGTTCAATCAGACTTTGCTGCTTGATTGGACATTGATTCAGACACCCTCGGATCTGCTTGCCGCTGCAGAGCGGATTGGTCGTTCAGATCGATCCGAAAACGAATTCCCAACCGCGATGGGGCATGCTTTGGCCTATGGGGCAACCTTAATGCAACGCGCGCCGCGGTGCCTGTTTCAGACCATCGACATCTCGGGCGACGGCAAAAACAACGACGGCTACGGGCCGCTGACTGCCTATAAGCACTTTCCGTTTAGGAACATGACCGTCAATGGTCTTGTTATCAACGCAGCGGATTTCGAAGGTGAGATCGACCTGATCCCCTTTTTCCAAGACAATGTCCTGCACGGGCCCGGTGCCTTTCTTGAAATCGCTGCTGGCTTCGAGGATTTCGAGCGCGCGATGCGTCGTAAATTGGAGAGAGAGCTCAAGGGGTTGGAACTCAGCGATCTTGGACGGCACCAATCAGAATGATCCGACCGCCTGGCGTGTATTCATCAACCTATAGCGCCGAATTTCGGACAAAGGGTGAGCTGAAACGGATCAATCCAAGCTCCACCCAATCTACCTGCTGCAGAATTCGCCGAGCCGGTCAGTAGATATAACGGATCTGATCCGTCCAGTACCGTTCAACCCGGCGCAATGAATCCGTGATATCTTCGATGCCTTCGGCCGCGATCACACCTCTTGTCTGCAGCCCCGTGGCGTGGCGGGAGAACAGCTCAGCCACGATATCCCGAATTTCGCGACCGCGCGGTGTCAATCGCACGCGGACGGACCTGCGATCAATCTCGCAGCGCTGGTGGTGCATATAGCCCATCTCAACCAGTTTCTTGAGGTTATAGCTGACATTGCTGCCCTGATAATATCCACGGCTTTTCAATTCGCCTGCGGTTACCTCATGATCGCCGATATTGAACAAAAGCAGCGCCTGAACCGCGTTGATCTCTAACACGCCCACCCGTTCAAATTCATCCTTGATGACATCCAGAAGCAGCCGGTGCAGACGCTCGACCAGCGCAAGCGCCTCAAGATAACTGGTCATGAACCCCTTGGTTCCGGGCGCGGAGACCTGCATTTCCAAACTCATCCGATCCTCCGATTCAATCGCGCTGTTTCTTGCAAGATGACGCGAATTCCCAAAAAATCGGTTAAGTTGGAATAATCCTTATTTTTGAAAGGTCTGAGAGATATCGGCGATCAAATCAGCTAAGTGCGCGGGCGCAGATGCCTGGCCGGTCACCCATTGATAGAGGTCCTGATCGTTTTCATGCAGCATCGCATCATAGAGATCCAGTTGCGCCTCATCCATCGCAGCCAGATTGCGATCTGCATAAGCAGTCAGGATCAGGTCCATCTCTTTGATGCCCCGGCGCATCGAGCGCATCTTCATGCGCTTGATCCGATTTTCGCGTGTCTCGCTCATTGATCACGTTCCAGTTTCAGCCGCAGCGCTTTTTCGACGCGGGCCAGACGTTCAGAGCTGGCACGCATTTCGCCACGGATAGAGCGCAACTCGGCCACCAGATCGCTCAGCTCCGAATCCGCATTCCCATCCAGGCTGGTCGCGTCCATGCCGTCGCCTTCGCCTGTCAGCAGCCACATGATCGAGACGTTCAACAGCCCGGCCATCATCGACAACTTGTTGGCGCGGGGTTCGGACAAGTCATCCTCCCACGCGGCGATAGTGGCTTTTTTCACACCAAGCCTGCGGGCCAGCTGCACCTGAGTCATTCCAGCGATCTCACGTGCACCTGCGACCCGGTCCCCGAAGGTTGCCGTATCTGGGCCGAACCAGTCCGTTTCGTCGGTCATCACTGTCTCCAATCCTCGACTGCCATATGGCTTGATCGTTATTCGGGCGCACCCTATGACAGTCAAAGCCAACATACAAACCGAGGCCTGCAATGAGTTTCTTGTCTGCGACATTGTCGCGCGTCAAACCCTCGCCCACCATCGCGATGACGGCCAAAGCGGCTGAACTGAAAGCCGCCGGGCGCGATGTCATCGGGTTGAGTGCCGGAGAGCCGGATTTCGATACGCCGCAGAACATCAAGGACGCCGCCGTTGCAGCCATCGCTGCAGGCAAGACAAAATACACCGCGCCAGACGGCATCCCTGAGCTCAAACAGGCCGTCTGCGCCAAGATGAAGCGGGATCATGGACTGGACTATGCACCGGCCCAGATTTCGGTTGGAACCGGGGGTAAACAGACGCTGTATAACGCGCTGATGGCCACGCTGAACGAAGGGGATGAGGTGGTCATCCCTGCGCCCTACTGGGTCAGCTACCCGGATATGGTGTTGCTGGCAGGCGGGACTCCGGTAGTGGTGGAAACCAGCCTTGAGAACAGTTTCAAGCTGACGCCCGATCAGCTTGAAGCCGCTATTACTCCGAACACCAAATGGTTCATCTTCAACTCACCCTCGAACCCCACCGGTGCGGGCTATAGCTGGGATGAGTTGAAGGCGCTCACCGAAGTGTTGATGCGGCATCCACAAGTCTGGGTGATGACCGATGATATGTATGAGCATCTGGCCTATGATGGGTTCAAATTCTGCACACCGGCGCAAGTCGAGCCGGGGCTTTACGAACGCACCCTGACCTGCAACGGCGTGTCCAAGGCCTATGCCATGACCGGTTGGCGCATTGGTTATGCTGCGGGTCCGGTCGAACTGATTGCAGCCATGCGCAAGGTGCAGTCTCAATCGACATCGAACCCGTGCTCAGTCAGCCAATGGGCCGCGGTAGAGGCGCTGAACGGTACTCAGGCGTTCCTTGCGCCCAACAACGAGATATTCAAACGCCGCCGTGATCTGGTGGTCGATATGCTCAGCCAGATCGACGGCATCACCTGCCCGACGCCTGAAGGCGCTTTCTATGTCTATCCATCAATCGCGGGCCTGATCGGCAAGACGACGCCTGCAGGTACGATGATTGATACGGATGAGGCTTTCGCAACCGCGCTGCTGGAAGAGGCCGATGTCGCTGTCGTCTTTGGAGCGGCCTTTGGCTTGTCGCCGAACTTCCGCATCAGCTATGCAACCTCTGACGAGGCGCTGACCGAGGCCTGCACCCGCATCCAGCGCTTCTGCGCATCGCTCAGCTGAGGTTCCGATGTCCACCGCCCTGCCCGAATATTACTTTCGCGTTCGAGAAAACGGTGCAGCGGTGTTCCGGATCGACACGGAAAACCGTCAGCGCCGGATCGAGATGGATCAGATCGCCGTCATCAATATTCGCAATGGCGAGGTCAAACCACACGGGCAACGCGCGCTGAGCGAAGCCGACAAGGCTGCGATCACCCGTTGGATGGAGGAGCGCAAGGCCCTCTTAGCCCGGCGCGATATCGATGATATCCATCGCGCGATTGATCACCTGAATCTGACCACGCAATGGGCTCAGTCCAAAGCCAGTGATGAGCAACTGGAAGCGATTACGGATGCGCTCCTGATGGCAATGCACGATCTGCGCTCGGTATTGGTGCGCAAAAAATCGGATCGTATTGCGAAGGGCTGAATTCTAAGCGACCACCGGCCCTACTTCGCGCACCGAGCGCAACCAAAACCGCGCCATCAGCAGCACTCCGGCACAGGCCAGACCCAGCACCAGACCCAGCCAGACGCCGATCCCGTCCAGCCCCTGAACAAAGCCAAAGAAATACGACGCCGGGATACCCACAACCCAATAGCTGAGCGCGGCCATCACCATCGGAATCTTGGCGTCCTGCAACCCGCGCAACAGACCCAGCGCAATCACCTGCGCACCGTCGACCAGCTGGAACAGGGCCGCCATCGCCAGCAATCCGACGCCGATTGCCAAAATTTGCGGACGTTGCGGATCATCCGCCTCCATGAACAGCGAAATCAACGGCTCGGCGCAGGTCAGGAACAATATGACCGTCAGGACCGACATCACCAGCGACATACCGGTCACTGCAATCGCACCCTTCTCAAGATGGGCGCGATCCCGACGACCCAAGGCATTGCCCGCCCGGATTGTCGCCACGTTCGAAAGGCCCAGATGCACCATGAATGTTGCCGAGGCGAGGTTGAGTGCAATCCCGTGCGCCGCCAGCGGGACCTGCCCCAACCAGCCCATCATAATGGCGGAAGTGGCAAACAAGGACACTTCTGCCAGCGTGGTCAGACCAATCGGCACACCCAGACGCAGCACGCTATAGAACATCTCCCAATCCGGACGCCAGAAACGTTGAAACAGGCTGTGTTCCGGAAGCGCCCGCACCGCATAGATCACCACCGCGACCAGCGATACGATCTGCGTCACGACCGAGGCGATGGCGGCACCGATCACTCCCAATTCCGGCGCGCCCCAATTACCAAAGATCAGTGCATAGTTCGTAACGCCATTGACCAAAGCGGCAACGACAGTAATCCAGAGCACGATCTGCGTCCGTTCAAGCGCGGCCAGATAGGATTTCAGGACCATAACAAGCAACGCCGGGAACAAACCCCAGCCGGCAACACGCAGGTATTCCGAAGCCGTTTCAGCAACTTGCGGCTCTTGCTTCAACGCAATCAGCATCGGATAGGACCACCACAATAGAGGCATCATTACCGCCGCATAGATCAACGACAGCCACAGTCCCATTCGGGTCGAACGACGAATGCTGGTCTCATTCTCCTCTGCCGCAGCGGTCGCAACCATGGGCATAACCGCCCAACCGAACCCCGCGCCAAACAGAAACAGAACAAAGTAATAGCTGCTGGCCAGCGTCACCGCAGCCAGGGCTTCAACCCCGTACCACCCCAGCATGATGGTATCGGTCAGGCCGATAGCGAACTGCGCCAGATGCCCGCCGATCAGTGGCAGACCCAAAACCGCAATAGCGCGGTAATGTTCAGGATATGTCATTACCTTCTTCATGCTGCCAGCCTTAGGCTTGCCCTTTGGCATAGACAAGAGCGGATCATGTTTATTTCACAGTGAGACTTTACCGATCAGCAACAAAAAGCCACCGCCCTGCGGGCGATGGCTTTGATCGACTTAGTCTGGAAAGGTCAGCCGACCTTGGCATCCGGATGCAGCGCGGTGCCAAGGATATGATCCGAGCGATGTATTACATGATGCGCTTGACCGACGATCAACGGATCGGGCTCACCCACGATCTTGCGGTCCTTGTCCGGATAATCCAGCGTCGACAGGAAGTGCCGCATACAATTCAGACGCGCACGTTTCTTGTCGTTCGACTTGACGATGGTCCAAGGCGCATCTGCGGTGTCGGTATAGAAGAACATCGCCTCTTTCGCCTCGGTATAGTCGTCCCATTTGCTCAAGCTGGCCTTGTCGATCGGCGATAGTTTCCACTGTTTCAGGGGATCGGTTTCCCGGCTTCTAAAGCGGCGCTGTTGCTCTTCCTGCGTAACCGAGAACCAGTATTTATAGAGCTGTATGCCCGAACGCACGAGCATCCGTTCAAGCTCGGGCGTCTGGCGCATAAATTCCAGATATTCGTTGGGCGAGCAGAACCCCATCACCCGCTCAACACCCGCGCGATTGTACCAGGAGCGGTCGTAGAACACCATTTCCCCCACGGTCGGCAGTTGCTGCACATAGCGCTGATAATACCATTGGCCCTTCTCTTCCCAAGTCGGCTTGTTCAGGGCAACTACACGCGCCTGGCGCGGGTTCAGGTGTTCCATGAAACGCTTGATGGTGCCGCCCTTACCAGCCGCATCGCGACCCTCGAACAACAACACAAAGCGCTGACCGGTCTCCTGAGCCCACAGCTGAACTTTCAGCAGCTCAGCCTGAAGCTCGGCCTTCTGTGCCTCATAGGTTCTGCGTGCCAGCTTACGGACATAGGGGTATTTCCCACTTTCAAAAGCCTGGCGGATCTTCTCGGGGCTCGGCGCATTCGCTTCTGGCTGCTTAGAAGGAACAACCTTTATTTGAGACGCGTTCTGGGGGGTCTGGGGCGCTGAATCCATGCATGTTCTCCTTGGCTTCACTGTCTGGCCAAGTGCTATCAGAAACTGCTGGTTTTCGCTTTGATTGGTGTCAAATTGAGTTACCTTTTAGGCGCATTCAGGGGGCACTCCATGCGAACCGAACACGTGATGCTCAACGGTCAGCCATTCTTTCTCCGCCACTGGGGCGAAGCCAACCTACCGCCGCTGTTGATGCTGCACGGTTTCCCGGAATACGGCGGTGCATGGGCGGACCTAGCCCCGCATCTGGCTCATGATTTCCACTGCATCGCCCCGGATCAACGCGGCTATGGTCAAAGCTGGACGCCTGAAGGGGTTGAGAACTACAAGCTCTCGCAGCTGACTTCCGACATGGCGGCGTTGATTGAACGCATTGGCCACCCCGTCCATGTCCTTGGTCACGATTGGGGGGCGTCAGTCGCTTATGGACTGGCGATGTTTCACCCGGATCTGGTCAGTCACCTGATCATCGCAAACGGCGTTCATCCGGCTCCTTTCCAGCGTGCAATGGCGGCTGGCGGCGCACAATCTAAGGCGTCGCAATATATCAACCAACTCCGCGCGCCCGCATCCGCAGAGCATTTCTCAGCCAACAATTTCGCCAGACTCGAGCGCTTTTTTAGGCACGGTACGGGGCTCGATTGGTTGTCAGATACACGTATGGAGGATTACCGCCGCGAATGGGCCCGCCCCGGTCGCTTGAATGCGATGCTGAACTGGTACCGCGCCTCGCCGCTTATCGTGGCAGAGCCCGACAAACCACGCACAGACCTCCCCAACCTTCCCCTCGACCGTTTGCAGGTCACCTGCCCTCACCTGCTACTCTGGGGCCCCGAAGACCACGCCCTTCTGCCCGAATCCACCGACGGCCTCGAACGCTTCGCCCCCAATCTGACCCGCATCACGATCCCTTGCACCGATCACTGGCTGCATCACCAGCAACCTGAGCCACTTGCCCAGTCAATCCTACGCTGGGCACAAAAAGCCTGATCCGCCTCTTCATCTGGCCCGAAATATCCCGGGGAGCGCGAGGGGCTGGCCCCTCGCTCCGACCTCACCGATGTCCCCAGTCTTCGGGATTATCCGAATTGTTAGGCGACAGCCCCAGCACATCCCCTTTTGTTGAACACCCCAACCCCAGAACTGTGCGATTGGCATAAGAAAAGTAGGCACAGACCTGATTGATCTCCAGAATTTCCCCCTCACCCCAACCAGCGGAGCGCAAACGCTCAACATCGGCCTCGATCAAATCCGCCGGAGCTTCGGTCAGCATGCGTGCATAATCCATCGCAGCAACCTGCGCCGCGTCCAAAGGCGCCTGCCCCGGCTCGCCTGCCTCAATCGCCGCCCGGATCGCGTTCCCTCGCGCTTCATCCTGCAACAACCGCTGCAGACCCGCGAAATGATGCTCGACACAATACCCGCATCGGTTCAGAGAACTGACCCACACGCCCAGCACCTCAAGAAACCATTTCGGGATCGCGTTGCCTGAATGATGCAGCACCGCCTTATACATCGCCATATGGCCTTCCATCGAGTGCGGGCGCAGGCTGTGCGCCATCATGATGTTGTCCACATTGTTGTCTGGGCCGGTGACCCGGTCATAGAGTTTGCGCAGCCTGCCCGTCGCCTCGGCATAGGGTATGGTCTTGATCCAGCTCATTTGGGTTCCTGTTGTCGTGACTGATTGATGTCCGCAGACTAGGAGTGCTTTGAGCAGGTGGCGAGACGAATTCGACAAGTATCCGTTAGATATCGTATGCGCAGAATGAAGAACTACTTACTTTCTGACATTTTCAGCGTGCCTGGCTTAGGACGACGAAAAGTTGCGTTGAACGCAACAGTTACACGGCTATCCTCGCTTTGATTTGGGTGGACCCAATGGGTCAGATAGGATGGAAAAAGGATCATTTCACCCGGAGATGGGCGCAGCTTCTTTTTGTTCCGAAATGCACTCGCCTCAAGTATCCGCCAATGAGGCAACTCATTCCGAGGGTCGAGAAATTCGATCATTCCAGAGGAACCATCTTCGACCTCGGGTTGAGAGACATAGTAAACACCGGACCAATGCGCTCCGGGGTGCGTATGTGGTGCATTGTAACCGCCGGAGGGATTGGCGTTCATCCAGCCGAACAGTTTCAGGCGGAGTTCATCCGGCTCAACCTTATCTGAGACCTTTCGTGTTATCTGGAACACCGCATCTTTTGCCGCGTCGCGCAAAGTCTGAATGGCCGGCGCATCGCGTTCAAAGAGATTCCCTCGTGAGTGCCACCCCCCTCGATTGGACTTTGAGACGCCTTCATCTTCCTCACGCATCTTTTCTGCCTCAAACAACAACGCCGCATTTAATGCTGCGCTGTTGGGCACTTCAAATCGCATCATTGGAGTGGAGAAAAGCTTCTCGAACTTCTTGGCTTCGGGCATGTCCTTGGCGTTACCTTCAACTAAACTGTTGGTTAAAATATTCAGATCACCCCGAGCGCGCCTGCAAGAGTTTTCCTTGCCAGATCTCCTAGGGCTCTCCAAACCCGCACCTTAGTACTTTACGTGCGTTATCCCCTATCGTTGAGGAAATAGATCTTTGGTTCAAGTATGGCGAAACCATCCAAAGTTATATTCCCAGCTTCAGCGGCGAGTGGTCTAATTTAATCAGCAAAATCGTTGAGGATAGGAACATGAACAAGAAAACTATGGGTCTTACGACAACCTTTGTTTTGATGGCTACAACAGCACTCTCGCAAACCACCAAACAAGACGTCATCAACGAGCTTACGGAACAAGGTTTCCAGAGAATTGAAATAACGAACACGCTTTTTGGAAATCTCCGCTTTGAGGCAACTGGGCCTGGGATCGAGAGAGAAGTGGTATTGGGAAAAGATGGAACCATCGTCCGCGATCGATCTGAGCGTGACGATGAGTACGATGACGAAGAAGACGACGACAGAGATTTTGACGATGAAGATGATGATGAAGGATTTGATGACGAAGAAGATGACGACGAAGGTGATGACAGCGAACGCGACGACGAAGAAGGCGATGATGGCGAAAGCGATGATGGCGAGCGTGACGACGATGGTGAAAGCGACGGCGAAGGTGACGACGGCGGCGAAAGCGATGGCGAAGGCGACGACGGTGGCGAAAGTGACGGCGAAGGCGACGACGGTGGCGAAAGTGACGGCGAAGGCGACGACGGCGGCGAGAGCGACGGCGAAGGCGACGACGGCGGCGAGAGCGACGGCGAAGGCGACGACGGCGGCGAGAGCGACGGCGAAGGCGACGACGGCGGCGAGAGCGATGGCGAAGGTGACGATGGTGAAGGAGATGATGACTAAGGTATATTTCCACTTGCCCGCAAGTGAGTCCCGGGTTTGAACGAATGGTTTAACAAGGACGCCATGTTCAAAGTGGGGATCGCTATATATGCGATCTCCGCATTTGCGTTTGCGGTTGAATTGATTGGCGAAATCACCGGATATTATCTTTTCTCTGTCAGCTGGGTGGTGCACGAAATCACCGCGCTCATCACCCTGTTCGGCTTTGTTATTGGGGGGGTGTTGATCTGGCAGAGCCACAAACTTTTTTTGCTGCGACACCAGGAGATCAAGCACAATCTGCAGATGGCTCAGGGTGAGTTTTTCCGGATGCTGGAGCTACAATTCGATCGCTGGAATCTGAGCGGCGCGGAGCGAGATGTTGCGCTACTCACTGTGAAGGGTTTGTCTGTCGCAGAGATAGCTAAATTGCGTGAGACCAGTGAGGGCACAATTAAGTCGCAGAACAACTCCATCTACAGAAAGGCCAATGTTAAATCGAGAACGCAACTTTTGTGTGTTCTGATTGAAGAGCTATTGATTGAAGAGAAAGAGTGAACTCCTCAGTCCATCGAATCTAGTTTCTTAAGTGTTCTGAAAGCCCGTCCGGAAATCGCCTAAAAGCAAACGTTCAAGAGCGTTTAAAGCGGAGGCTAAGCGTGCTTACAAAGTCCCGTTCTCGCGTATCGCAACAAGCGGTTGATTCAGTGCCGCAAAAGCTGCTCAGACCAATCGCAGTCCAAAACACCCACAACACTTCGCGCCCCTCTTCCCCCGGACCACATCACCTGCCATAATAGGGGAAACTCAAAAACAAGAGCAGCACCCATGCCCGACGATCTGTTGACGCCAGAAGCGACCGCCACCTATGACGCCTCGTCCATCGAGGTGCTTGAAGGGCTGGAGCCGGTGCGCAAACGCCCTGGCATGTATATCGGCGGCACCGATGAACGCGCGCTGCACCACATGGTGGCCGAAATCCTCGACAACTCGATGGACGAAGCGGTCGCGGGCCACGCCAACCGGATTGAGGTGGAGCTGCATGCCGATTACGCCCTGACAGTGCGAGACAACGGGCGCGGCATTCCGATCGACCCGCACCCCAAGTTTCCCGACAAGTCAGCGCTGGAAGTGATCTTGTGTACCCTGCATGCGGGCGGCAAGTTCTCGGGCAAGGCCTATCAGACCTCGGGCGGTCTGCACGGTGTGGGCGCATCGGTGGTTAACGCGCTATCGGATTCGATGGTCGTGCAGGTGGCGCGCGACAAGCAGCTGTTCGAACAGCGCTTCTCGCGCGGTATCCCATTAGGTCCCGTTGAAAAAGTCGGCGCGGCCCCGAACCGGCGCGGTACCACTGTGACCTTCCACGCGGATGCGGATATCTTTGGCCACCACAAGTTCAAACCGGCGCGGCTGTTCAAATCGATCCGCTCCAAGGCTTACCTGTTCTCGGGCGTCGAAATCCGCTGGAAATCTGCCATCGATGACGGCGAAACGCCAACCGAGGCCACGTTCCACTTCCCCGGCGGGCTCTCTGACTATCTGAAAGAAACCATGAACGGCTCCTCCACCTATGCCGAGCAGCCCTTTGCTGGCACCGTGGATTTCCAGGAAAAGTTCGGCACCCCGGGCAAGGTCGAATGGGCAATCAACTGGACCCCCTCGCGCGACGGGTTCATCCAGTCCTACTGTAACACCGTTCCCACCCCCGAAGGCGGAACGCACGTGGCGGGGTTCTGGGCTGCAGTCCTCAAGGGGATCAAGGCTTACGGCGAGTTGATCAACAACAAAAAGGCAGGCCAGATCACCCGTGATGACCTGATCACCGGCGGCTGTGCGCTGGTGTCCTGCTTCATCAGTGAACCGGAATTCGTCGGCCAGACCAAGGATCGCCTTGCTACGGTCGAGGCGCAACGGCTGGTCGAAAACTCGGTCCGCGACCATTTCGACAACTGGCTGGCCGCCGATACGAAATCCGCCGGCGCTATCTTGGACTTCCTCATCCTGAGGGCTGAGGAACGTCTGCGCCGACGGGCCGAGAAGGAAACACAACGTAAGTCCGCCACTAAGAAACTTCGTCTCCCCGGCAAGTTGGTGGACTGTAGTAGTTCAACACGGGACGGCACGGAATTATTCATCGTCGAGGGCGACTCGGCGGGCGGGTCCGCCAAAATGGGCCGAGACCGCAAAACGCAGGCCCTGCTGCCCCTGCGCGGTAAAATCCTGAACGTGCTGGGTGCGGCCAGTTCCAAGTTGGGCACCAATGCCGAGATCAATGACCTGACACAGGCGCTCGGTGTCGGCCTTGGCACCAAGTTCAACGTCGACGACCTGCGTTACGACAAGATCATCATCATGACCGACGCGGACGTGGACGGGGCGCATATCGCCTCACTGCTGATGACGTTCTTCTTCACCCAGATGCGCCCGATGATCGACGCGGGTCACCTCTATCTCGCCTGCCCGCCCCTCTATCGTCTGACCCAAGGCGCCAAGCGCGTCTATTGTCTGGACGAGGCCGAGCGCGACGAATGGCTGGAAAAAGGCCTGGGCGGCAAGGGCAAGATCGACGTGTCCCGCTTCAAGGGTCTGGGCGAAATGGACGCCAAGGACCTAAAAGAAACCACGATGGACCCGGCCTCCCGCAAACTGATCCGCGTCACGATTGATGAGGACGAACCCGGCGAGACCGGCGACCTGGTCGAGCGCCTGATGGGTAAGAAACCCGAACTGCGATTCCAGTACATTCAGGAAAACGCGCGGTTTGTTGAGGAGTTGGATGTTTGAACTAGTTTGGATCAGCGTGCTGATATCTGAGTCCAAATATTGCGGACGGCACAAGATTGATCGCCCAGTAACACAGGAACCAAATGATCAACACCCGTAGGGCGAGGTTGAGGTGGGCTGCTATCTTCGTTGTTATTGCCCTTGTAATAATGGCGTTGACTGATCGAACCCATCCGTCCACCGACACAGAAGATATTGTTGCATCTTTTCTTGAAGCTCATAGAATTCCAGGTGCGGTTTTGGCATACGGCTCGTCATCGACACAGCCTAAAATTGTAGCGTTTGGCGTATCGGACCCACTGAACGATACGGCCATGTCACCGGAACAATCATTTTATCTGGCTTCGATCACTAAACCGATTGCAGCAACTGCACTGATCAAAAAAGCAAGCAACGATCAGATCGACTTGGACAGTCCAATCGTCGATCTGATCGATCTCCCACGACCCCGCGATCCGCGTGCCGCTCAGATCACTCCGCGAGACCTTCTGGCACACCGAGGAGGATTTGATAGAAATATCAGTTTCGACCCTATCTTTGCCCCTGAACGGGTTGGTCTCGACAATTCAGCAAGCTGCGCCGAAATCGCCCGCGCAACGTGGGAGACCATGCTGCTCGATCATGATCCAGGTAGTAAAACGGCGTATTCAAATGTTGGGTTTTGCCTCTTAAACGACTTGCTTGCGCCTGAGCAGCATGAAACCCTTGACGACATAATGTACGAGACAGCCGAGGTTCGCCTCTATGGCATGGTCGGTTCCAATTGGGAGTCGCACGGCAACAGTTGGAGGCGCGTGCAGAGCGCTGAAACAGAACATATTTGGATTTCGAACCTGGGTATTGCTGGTGGAGCTTTAGGCAACGCCCAGGCAATCTGGTCATTTGCTTCAGCTCCCAAACCTTTGTTTGAAAACCCAGCACCAGGCGAGCAGAGCGTCGATTATTACGCCTCTGGCTGGCATGTTTGGATAGGGGAGAACGGTCAGCATCTGACTCATTGGGGCAACCTTCGGGGGATTTTCACCACAGTTTTTCGGTTTTCTGATGGTGAGACCGTTGTCATTTTGTTCAACGGATCGCCCCAAAACCCGAACAGCGCATTTTCCGCACTGCATAACGCATTACTTACAATAAACAATTTAGTGCGCTAGTCGCCATCAACGTCCCGGTTCGTGTTGCAAGACACCTAGAGCACAATGAACCAGATCAAGCGATATCACCACAAACGACTTAAGCCTGCCACTTGCCTAACCCATTGATCCCGTTCACGCTTACTCTCAATCCGTCTTCTAAGAGCGACATTTGAGGTTCCAAGCGTCCAAGCTCTAGATTGACTAATCATCAGATTGCGACCGAGCAAGCGTGATAGATTTATTCACCCTCGGTCTCAGCCTGCAAACTAGGCGGGCAAACGTAGGGTGGGTGCTCTCACCCATCGCTTGACTACCGCTGGACGGTGCAACCACGCCTTCTTCCTTACCAATCCTCACGCTCCTCCGAATGGCTGCACTCAGCCCCTCCCACCTTGAAACATCTCTTGGCGCAATCGTGACTGTGACAACCCAGAGTCAAGCTTGAAGCTGCCCTCTTCCCGACCTACCAGCCGTATACGAGTAGCCGGCAAGCTCTGCTGCCGGGCGAACGACTTATAAGGACTTTAGAATATGAGTTTCACTTTTTCCCGCAAAACCCTGATCGCATCTGCGCTGGCCCTGACAACGGCGCTGGCCGCTTGTGGTGCCCCGCATCCCGCGTATGAAGATGCCGGATATCTCGCAGCGCTGGATAGAGGGGACCGGGCCATTCAGAGCAACCCGAATTAAGTGAGGCTGCCGATCGACACCGAGGCACAGACCGATCAGTTCCGTGATCTGAGCCATGCCCTGTACAAAGGTGACATCAGCAAGCAGTAGTTCATCTCGCAATTGCAGACCGAATACCCTGAGCCGAAATACAACGACACCATTCGCTGGATCGCAGGTAATTTCACACAATAAATGACGGATGGGTGACAACGCCCATCCCTCAACAAATGTAGGGCACCACATTGCGGCAGCCCCAGGCCGGGCTTCCGCCCGGCCTCAGAAACATCACCATCACCCTACCCGTTGACCCCCGTCGCACTGACCGTCAGGCTGGCCCTGCTGGTCTCACAAGCGTCCGCGCAGCCGATGCTCAGCACCGCATCTTCCATTCGAAACGGGACCGAGACGCAGTTTTACTACTACGTCATGACCTACTCACCGGGTGCATTCATCATGCTGACCGGCGACAACACCGTCTACACGCCAGAAGAACGGCTGCTGCCGTGTCATCGCGATGACGATGGCTCGCTCATCTGGAAACCGCAAAGCACGTTTCGGTTGGGCAAATAAACCGACGGGATATCCGCCGCGGGGATGAGGCGGAAAAGACCTCAGCCCTTTTCGGTGGCGCGGTCTTTTCTGATCATATGATCAAAAATGGATTGTCCCCCGCGTCCGCCAGCCGGAAGAAACTGAACGGGCGCATCTGGACGATCGGAGTGCCGTTGATGTCCGACAGCGAACCATTCCAGACCATTTCATACAGCGTCGTAAGGTCCTCCCGGTCATTGTCGGTGAGCATGCTCTCCGGCCCGTAATTCATGATCGAGAACTTCTCGTGCTCACCAAAAATCTCAACCGGCCACGCGGTTTCAGATACATCGGCGAAGAAATGGCGCAGGCCAAAGACGTGGCCCAACTCATGCGCCATGGTCTCGACCATCTCGGCGCGGGACTGGGTGAACATAGTGGGATACAGCAAAAGATCAT
This sequence comes from Ruegeria sp. CF4, assembly GCF_056537345.1. Lineage (NCBI taxonomy): Bacteria > Pseudomonadati > Pseudomonadota > Alphaproteobacteria > Rhodobacterales > Roseobacteraceae > Ruegeria > Ruegeria sp. CF4. The sequence goes on from NZ_JBQFRJ010000001.1 coordinate 1,292,962, forward strand.
GCCGCCCGGCATCGGGGAAAAACGCCCGTGCCAGCGTACATCCGTTGATCGAGCAATTTTCCTGCGGGCTGACTGCGATCTCGAAATCCCAGGCATCGTGGCGTTCAGTGAACTGCACCGGCACCGCGTCACCCCAGGCCAGCAGTGCTTCGGCGAACAATTGGCGGATCGCGGCCTTGGCCCCTTCGGGATCAACGAATATCGCCATCGACTGTTCCTGAAACCGCCAGCGCAGTGTGGTGCCCTCGGCCCAGAGCGGGATGAACCCTTCGGAGGCATCCACCACCAGTTCCTCGGGCGAGCGGTTGTCGGGTGTCTTGTGGCCCTTGCTGTCAGTCTCACAAACCGCGTGGTTGTGATAGATATGAATGTCGTCCTTGGTGATCCTGGCCGCATCGTCGCGGTCGCGGAATTTAAGATTCGGGTCGGAATAGTTCTCAGACTTGGCCATGAAATCCTCGCAACAAAGTATTGAAATCGAAAAAGAGCTGACCTGCATCAGCCCTTGCATGGTACCAGAAACCGGCATTTTTCTCAAATTGGACCATCAAGGATTGCCCCGCTTGGTCACTCATCAAGCCACGGTTTTGGCAGTTGAATGACGTTTTCGTTTGTCACCTCAACCGGCAGCGCGCGCGAGGAACGGCTGCTGCGAGGTCATCGCAATGACGATGGCTCGCTCAGCTTGTAAAGCAGATCACGTTTCAGTTTGGCAAGTAGGCGCGCGCGCTAACCTAGCTTTTGATCCAGCCAATAGGCAATCTGCCCGGCAGGTTCTTCCCACCCCGGTTCCATGAACAGAAAATGCGCGTGGTTCTCGACGGACAGGAATGTCGCGCGGTCTCCGTAGAGCTTCGCCAACGCGCGGCAGGTACTTGGATTCACAGCCCGGTCCTCGGCACCCGAGACGATCAGAACCGGGCAATCGACCTTGTCGATGTCGACCTTCATCGCGTGGTGGTCGTCGAACATCCAAAAGAACATCTCGAACATCACCCGACCGCTTTCGGGGCCGAGTTGGTCGAACACTTGATGCTGCTGCGCCTCGGGCATCTTGTTCAGCGCAAACGGGGCCATCAGATCAAAATCGACGCGCATGGGCTGTTTCCAGAATGCCCCGCCCTCCATCAGCGCGCGCGGCACGACGCGTTCGTCATCGGTTTCGGGCAAGGTGCCCCAGGCCGCGTTCGGGTTGATCAGGACGATAGCACTGGCCAAGCCCCGAGACGCCACCTGCTGCGCCACCACCCCTGCGATAGCGTGCCCGAGCAGAACCGGTTTGCCGTCCAACCCCTGCACGAAATCGGCAATGTCATCGGCGTAATCCATGACGCTGGTATCAGTCAGGCCGGGATCGGGATCCGCTTTGGGATCTCCGCCATGAAAGCGCAGCGCGGGTGTATGCACTGTCCAGCCGCGTGCGTGGAAGAACGCGGCGTAATCCTGCATGCACCATGGCCCGGCAAAGGCCCCGTGGATCAGAACAATCTCTTTTGTCATGAAAATCTCCCTCACCTCTGATCAGTATGAGAGGTGAGGGATGATATCTGCAAGCCTGTTAAAGCGCGGCTTTGAACAGCGTGGTCAGATTGTCCTCGGTCAGCTCGATCGGGTTGCCGCCACAGGACGGGTCGATGATCGCGCCTTTGACCAGTTCGGGGATCGACGCTTCGGTCACGTCCAGGTCGGACAGTTTACGCGGAATGCCGAGCGAGTTGTTGAACTCCTGCACAAAGGCGCGGAAGCCGTCGAAGCCGCCATCGATGCCCAGATAAGCCGCTGCCTGTTGGAAACGATCCGCAATGGCGGGCGCGTTGAAATCCAGCACGGTCGGCATGCAGACCGCGTTGGTCGTGCCGTGGTGGGTGTTGAACACCGCTCCAATCGGGTGACTCATCGCATGGATCGCACCAAGACCCTTCTGGAAAGCTGTCGCCCCCATCGCTGCAGCACTCATCATCTGGGCACGGGCTTCGATATCGGTGCCATCGGCATAGGCACGCGGTAGATAATCCTTAACCAGCCGCATGCCTTCCAGCGCTATGCCCTGAGACATGGGATGATAATGCGGGCTGCTATACGCCTCAACGCAATGGGCAAAAGCGTCGAGACCAGTACCGGCGGTGATGAACTTGGGCATGCCTACCGTGAGCTCAGGATCGCAGATAACGACCGTTGGCAGGACCTTGGGGTGGAAGATGATCTTCTTGGCATGCGTCTCGGAATTAGTGATGACGCTGGCACGTCCGACCTCCGACCCCGTCCCGGCTGTGGTCGGCACCGCGATGATCGGGGCAATCACGTCGGCAACTGCGCGGGTCCACCAGTCGCCGATGTCCTCAAAATCCCAGACAGGGCGCGACTGACCGCACATGAAGGCAACCATCTTGCCCAGATCCAGCCCCGAGCCTCCACCGAACGCGATCACCCCATCATGGCCGCCCGCGTTATAGGCCGCTACACCGGCCTCAAGGTTCTTTTCATTGGGGTTCGGGTCCACATCGCTGAACAATCCGCGACCCAGCCCTGCGGCTTCCATGATATCCAACGTCGCCGTGGTGATCGGCAAGTCGGCGAGCCCTTTGTCCGTGACCAAAAGCGGGCGTTTCATCCCGGCTGCAGCACAGGCTTCGGGCAATTCCTTGATCCGCCCCGCCCCGAATTTGATTGCGGTCGGATAGGACCAGTTTCCAACAAGTGTCATGTCAGATTTCCTTTGTTTTAGGGGCCTGCCCCGGCGAGGGGGTTAATCCGGGGCAAGCAGATCGTCCTTAGCTCGTTACTTTTTTCAGGTGGTAAGACTTGGGACGTGTCAAGTTGTGGTAACCGATGACAGACAAGCCGCCACCGCGCCCGGTGTTCTTGCATCCGGTCCAGCAAAGACCGGGGTCGAGGTAATCCGCCCGGTTCATGAAAACCGTACCGGTTTCGACCTGATCACCGACACGCGCCGCCCGGTCCAGATCTCGTGTCCAGAGGCTCGCAGTCAGGCCGAACTCACTGTCATTCATCAGCGCGATGGCTTCTTCGTCCGAGGACACTTTCATGATGCCCACGACGGGCCCAAAACTCTCATCCCGCATAACGCGCATGTCATGGGTGACATTGGTCAGAATCTGAGGTGTCAGATATGCGCCACCATCATCCTCGGGGAAAGTGTCGATATGGGCCACCGCGCCAGCCTCGATCGCCTCGGCAATCTGCGCCCGTACCTCATCGGCAAAGCGCACATTGGCCATCGGGCCCATCGTTGTCTCCGCATCCAGCGGATCGCCCAGCTTATACCCCTTCACGATTTCCACCGCTTTGGCGACGAATTGATCGTAAAGGCTTTCATGCACGTAAATTCGTTCGATCCCGCAACAGCACTGACCCGCGTTAAACATGGCGCCATCAATCAGAGTATCCACCGCCGCATCCAGATCGGCATCCTCCATCACATAGCCCGGATCCTTGCCGCCCAGTTCGGTGCCGACGCCGGTGAAGGTCCCCGCCGCGGCGTGCTCCATCGCCTGGCCACCACCGACCGAGCCGGTGAAGTTCACAAAATCAAACGCCTTGCCTGCGATCAGATCATTGGTCACGTCATGGCTCAGAAAGACATTCTGGAACACGTCTTCCGGCACACCCGCCGCATGAAAGGCCCGCGCCATGCGCTCGCCCACCAGCAGCGTCTGTGTGGCATGTTTCAACACCACCGTATTACCAGCGATCAGCGCCGGAGCCACCGTATTGATCGCTGTCATATATGGGTAATTCCAAGGTGCCACCACGAATACCACCCCATGCGGGATGCGCTTTATGTAGCGCTTGAAGGTCCCATCTTCGCCCACGGCGATATCGGCCAGAGACGCCTCGGCGATCCCGGCCATATGGCTGGCACGTTCGTTGAACCCGCCAAACTCACCGCCATAGCGCACAGGACGTCCCATCATGTGCGCAAGCTCTGGCACGATCTCATCATTCATCGCACCAACTGCGGCCACGCCCGCCATGACAAGATCAACCCTCTCCTGCAATGGTCGCGCCGCCCACGCTGCCTGAGCCGCGCGTGCACGCGCAGCAACCTCAAAGGCGGCGTCCTGTGACAACACCTCGCGTTCGGCAAAAACCGACCCGTCAATCGGCGAGACACATTTCAACATCTGTCCCATATTCACTCCATTTCCGAAAGAAACAGGATCCCTGCTTCATCTGGCCATAAATATCCCGGGGAGCGCGAGGGGCTGGCCCCTCGCTTCCACCCTCTCAAGCCCGCTCAAACCCGCGGGCAATTTCCCAATCGGTCACCACGCGCTCGAACTCCTCGATCTCCACTTCCGCCGCGCGGGCATAGTGATCGACAACCTCATCCCCCATCGCTGTGCGCAACATGGCCGAGCCATGCAGTGCTTCCCGCGCCGCTTGCAGATTGCCCGGGATCATCCCGGTCTCACCCTGATAAACATCGCCCGTGGTGGGGGGCTGCAACTCCAGCCCTTCTTCTATGCCAGCGATCCCCGCAGCCAGCATCCCCGCCATCGCCAGATATGGGTTCATGTCCGAGCCCGGGATACGGCACTCCACCCGAACTGCTTTGGTACCGTCTCCGCACAAACGGAAACCCGCAGTCCGGTTATCCACCGACCAGATAATGCGCGTCGGTGCAAAAGTACCCTTCATGAACCGCTTATAGCTGTTGATGTAAGGTGCCATGAAATAGGTATAATCGGCGGCGTATTTCAGCAGACCCGCCATATAGCTTTTCATGATCGTCGACATTCCAAGCGGATCTTTTTCGTCGAAAAAGATCGGCACCCCATCCGCCCAAAGCGACTGATGCACGTGTGAAGAACTGCCGACTTTCTCATGATGCCATTTCGGCAGGAAAGTCGCTGCATGACCGTGCTGCCATGCAATCTCTTTCACCGCGTTTTTTGCGATCGAGTGATACTCGGCCGTGTCCATCGCCGGCGCGTATTTGATGTTCAGCTCTTCCTGCCCGGTCTCGGCTTCACCCTTCGTATTCTCAACCGGTATCCCCGCATTCCACAGATGATTGCGGATCGGGCGCATCACATGCTCTTCCTTGGTGGTCTGTAGGATATGATAGTCCTCGTTGTATCCCGAGATCGGTTCCAGATCGCGAAAACCCTCTTTGCGGATCTGGTCGAAACTCTTTTCGAACAGGAAGAACTCCAGCTCAGTCGCGCACATGGCGTCATAGCCCATGGCCTTCAGCCGCTCGACCTGACGTTTCAGGATCGAACGAGGCGCATGAGGTACTTCTTCATGCGTGTGGTGGTCCAGCACGTCGCACATCACCATAGCTGTGCCTTCCAGCCACGGCACCGGGCGCAGAGTGCTCAAATCCGGCTTCATGACATAGTCGCCGTAGCCCCGCTCCCAACTAGTGGCGGCATAACCATCGGGCGTCGCCATCTCAAGATCCGTGGCCAACAGGTAGTTACAGCAATGGGTTTCCTCCCATGCGCCGGCCACAAAGTGGCCCGCATGGAACCTTTTGCCCATCAAACGCCCCTGCATGTCGACCATGCACACTAACACGGTGTCAATTTCACCGGCAGAAACCTGCGCCTTAAGATGCTCGAATGTCAGCATAAACTACCCCTGCGATGCGCTAGAATTTTCGTCGAAAATTCTTGATCTCCGTTGCGACCGGCCCGCATTCGAACGGGCCGGTCCAGTTTTATCAGCCGTAGCGGTAAGGCCGACCGGCCTTGAGCATTTCGGCGTTGTAGCGTTTGAAGATATCCACGACCTTTGCTTTGGTCTCGGATTCTGCGGCAATTTCGTCCCAGAATTTCACGGCAGCTTCTTCGACGGTTGCCCATTCTTCATCCGGAATACTCGTCAGCTGCATCTTGGTGCCGTTGACGCGCAAATTGGCCTCGCCGCCCCAATACCACCACTGACGGTAGTAGTGTGATTGGTCGCAGCACACTTTGAACAGCGTCTGCAGATCTTCGGGCAGCTCATTCCAGCGATCCATGTTCGCAAAGAAATGACCCGCCCAGGCACCCGAGATATTGTTGGTCAGGAAGTAGTTGGTCACATCTGCCCAACCAACGGTGTAGTCCTCGGTGATGCCCGACCATGCGATACCGTCCAGCTCGCCGGTCTGGACCGCAACCTCGATGTCTTCCCATGGCAGTGTGACCGGTACGACGCCGAACTGGCTCAGGAACCGGCCCGCAGTCGGGAAGGTGAAGACGCGTTTGCCCTGCAGATCTGCGAGGCTGTTGATCGGGTCTTTGGTTGCAAAGTGGCAGGGATCCCAGGCACCGGCGCTGATGTGTTTGACACCGACCTTGGAATATTCCTCGTCCCAGATCTCATTCAGCCCCCACTGGTTGAACAGAACCGGAACGTCCAGCGAATAGCGCGAGGCAAAGGGGAAATAGCCGCCAAACACCGTGACTTCGGTGGGCGAGGCCATCGAGTCATCGTCGGACTGCACCGCATCGATGGTACCCTTCTGCATGGCGCGGAACAGCTCTCCGGTGGGGACAAGCTGATCAGCGTAGAACAGCTCGATCTGCATCCGGTCACCAGCAATCTTGTTGAACATCTCGATCGCGGGATCGATCACATGCGCCGCCAGTGCGGGGCCAGCATAGGTCTGCATCCGCCATGTGATCGTGCTCTGCGCCAGTGCTGGCGTGGCCAGAGGTGCAGCTGCAACCCCAACCCCTGCAGTCTTCAGAAACTTGCGTCTTGTCGTCATGTCAATTTCCTCTCCGATTAAGTTTGGGTGCCCGTTTGCCGGGCCTTCTGGTTAATTTCCGTAAACATACCCGGGCAGCCAAAGGGCGATCTCGGGGAATGTCATGATGATCGCCAGTGCCAGGACCATCACCCCGACAAAGGGCACGATTGAGCGATAGATGTCTTTCAGGCTGATCTCGGGCGGTGCCATCGCCCGCATCAGAAACAGGTTATAGCCGAAAGGCGGCGTCATATACGCGATCTGGGTGGTGATGGTGTAAAGCACACCATACCAGATCAGATCGAACCCAAGCGCACCGACCAGCGGCACATAGAGCGGGGCCACGATCACCAACATCGCCGTGTCGTCGAGAAACGTGCCCATGACGATAAAGCTGAGCTGCATCAGGATCAGGATCAGCCAGGGCGACAAACCCAATTGCTCGGTGAACAGGTTCTCGATGGCCTTGACTGCGCCCAGTCCGTCGAACACCGCCCCGAAGCCCAGCGCGGCGAGGATGATCCACATGAACATGCACGAAATCGCCAGCGTCTGCTTGGTGCAGTCTTCGAAAATCTTCCACGTCATCCGACGTTTGAGAATAGACGCCACCAGTGCCGCCAGCGCCCCGATGGCCGAGCTTTCCACCAGCGAAGTCCAGCCGTTCACGAACGGAAGCATCATCGCAGCAAAGATGATCAGCGGCAGAGCCCCTGCCCCAAGAAGCCGCAGCTTCTCGGCCCGTGGCACCTCATGCGCGTCTTCCATCGCCGGGCCCAGATGCGGCTGCAGCCTGCATCGAATCCAGATATAGAGGATGAACATCGACGCCATCAGCAGCCCCGGCACAATGCCAGCCAGCCACAACTGGCCCACGGGTTGCCGCGCGATCATGGCGTAGAGCACCAGAACCACCGACGGCGGCACGAGGATACCAAGGCTCGACCCGGCCTGAATGACCCCGGTCACCATGGTCTTGTCATATCCGCGCCGGAGCAACTCGGGCAGAGCAATCGTCGCCCCGATGGCCATACCAGCCACGCTGAGCCCGTTCATGGCCGAGACCAGCACCATCAACCCGATGGTACCGATGGCAAGCCCCCCATTCACCGGCCCCATCCAGACGTGGAACATGCGGTAGAGGTCGTCGGCCAGACGGCTTTCGCTGAGGACATAGCCCATGAAGATGAACATCGGCAGCGTCAGCAGCGGGTACCATTTCATCAGCTTCATCGCGGCTGAGAACGGGATATCCTGCCCGCCTGTGCCCCATAGCGCCAGCGCCGCAATGGCCGCGACCGCGCCGATGGCACCAAAGACGCGTTGCCCCGTGAACAACATCAGCATCATCGAGGCAAACATGAAGATTGCGATAAATTCCTGGCTCATGCCCGCGCTGCCCCGATCTCTTGCCCGTTGATCCGCGCAATGTCTTTGAAAAATTCTGATATCGCCTGCAGCAGCATCAGGAAGAAGCCGAAGACCATGATCGCCTTCACCGGCCAGATATAGGGTCGCCACGCGGTCGAGGATCGCTCCAGCCGGCCAATCTCTTCGCTTCCGGTCAGAAGGCCGGTGAAATAGGCAATAGGCTCATCGCCCCAATAGCCGAGGCTGTAAGCAGTGGACCCAAGCCCACCGTAGAACAGCACACCCAGATAGAGGATCAGCAAGAGAACCGTGAAGGCATCGAACCAAGCTTTCCGATGCGGGCTCCAGTTATGATAGAACAGATCCATCCGGACGTTTGAACCCAGCTGGATCGAGTATGGCCCGCCCACGATGTAATAGGTCACCATCGCAAATTGCGCCATTTCCAGTGTCCAAAGGGATGGCAGGAAGAAGGTCTTCGAGATCGACGACCAAAGCAGGATGCCCATCATCACAAACAGGCCCCACATCATGACGCGCCCGATCCGGTAGTTCACCGCATCGACAACCCGAACATATGCCGCCATCGCTTTGATCATGCGATTTCACTGCCTCGCAAAGCCGTCAGTGTTTGTCCGATCCAGGGGGCCAGGCAATCGGCGATTGCTTGTTGCTGCTCGGATGTCTGGATCAGATCGTTCCGTATCTCGATCATGACGTTCAGCAGTCCATTGGGCAAAGCATGGTGATCCAGAGTGTGCGCCACGCCGTCCGCCGCCGAATAGGGTTCGTTCAAACGCGTGATCAGGGGCAGCTCAGAAGGTGCGCTGGCAAGCATCTCTTTTGCGAACCGGGCATCCTTGCCATGCAGCAAGCCCAGCTCAACCTCCCGCCGCTTGCCTCGGTAAATCGGGGTAAAACTGTGGACTGTCACCATCAGCTCCAAAGTGGAAGCATGACGGGTCAGTACGTCTGCCAACCCATGGCAGAACGGCGTGTAGATTCCATCGACCCGCTCCTGCCGAGCCTGCGCACTCAGAGCAACATTGGCGGGGATCGTTGTATCCTCGCTCCGCTCTGGCATCGCATCATGGGCTTCGGGTGGTCGATTGCAGTCATAGACCAGCCGTGAAACTTCGCCATGAACAAAAGCACCCTTTAGCTGCCGGGCAAGCGCCTGCGCGACCGGCAGCGCGCCCGGATCCCAAGCGATATGGCTGCTCAGCTCTGCGGCACTCAACCCCATATCCCCCAACCAGTCCGGGATACGGCGTGAGGCGTGTTCACAGACCACGATGACCCGAGGATCGCTCGGCGCCTCATCGATGTGAACGACAGGGCCGAAATCCGGATGCACGGCAGAAGGAGAGGTCTTGTGTGATTCCATGTGGAAAGATTTCTACAGCTATTCTTCACCTGTCAATTATTTTCCTGTACAAATCTCCCCACACGAGATCGCTTTGTCAAATTTTCTACATCAAAGCGATCACCAACGAACCGAGGAACTTGCCGTGCGAGTGACAGAAAGGCTCCTTGCGCATCGCGAAACGATGACGCCCTCCGAGCGGCAGTTGGTGAATGTGCTGCTGGATGATTATCCGATGGCCGGTCTTGGTAGCATAACGGAACTGGCCAGCGTTGCTTCGGTCTCGACGACCACGGTTGCGCGGATGCTGCAGAAAACAGGGTTCGACGGTTACCCTCAGTTTCAGGCCGCGATCCGCGGCGAAGTAAAAGAAATGATCTCGGGGCCTGTCGCCAAGCGGGATGTCTGGCAGAATGACCTGCCCGAAGAACACATCCTCAACCGCTATTCACGTCAGGCATTGGATAATCAAAGGCGTTCGATCGATGAGGTCGATCCGGAAGAGTTTGACAGCTTTTGCCGCCTACTTTGTGATCCCAATCGGCGTGTTTTCATCACCGGGGGCCGCATCACCGGCACGCTTGCGCAATATCTCTATCTGCATCTGCAAATGATCCGTCCGGATGTAAAGCTGCTATCAGACGCTGCTTCATGGACGCATGATCTGCTGGAAGTCCGCGAGGGTGATGTGTTGGTGGCGCTTGATGTGCGCCGGTATGAAAACACGACCCTTCTGATCGGCCAGCTCTGCCACGAGCGTGGAGCCGACGTTATTCTGCTGACGGATCAGTGGAGATCTCCTATCCACCGGCTGGCAAAACACACATTCGCGGCCCGGATCGCAGTGCCGTCCGCATGGGATTCGATGGCATCACTGATGGTGCTGCTGGAATGCGTGATTGCCGAGATGCAGGAACGCCTCTGGGATAGCGTCAAACAGCGCACGGATGAGCTGGAGCAGGCGTTCGATCGCACAAAACTGTTTCGCAAATTCGGCCAGAGCTCGGGATCGTAACACAATCGCATGCGTTACAACTGCGCGTGAGGACTGTTGCCAGTCCGCATGCAGACCGTACACTCTGAGCCATGACTTTTGTTGCTGAAAACCAACTACCGCTGCTGATCCTGTTCTTCCTGATCGGGTTGGTCGGCACGGGCTTTCTGTTTCGCAAACCTGCCGGGCACCGGGCGTGGAAGCTTGCCGATCTGGTCTGGGTCGTGCTGGGCGGAATTGGTGCGCTGGTGGCCGTGCTTGCGGGGCTTTATACCACGGACAGTTCCCGTCTGGATCGGCAGATCGACGTGGCGTATGCCGCCACGCTGGCCTTTGATCGCGATGCTGCTCGGTTCCGGTTGCGGTTCTGTGATCCCGCCTATGACCCCGATACAGCCGTCTTGTGTGAAAAGGTCGAATTCCTGTCTGCCTCCACCGCCAGCAACTCTGAACTGCCGCTGTTTATCGCCGTGACCAACGAGGTCGCGCCACTGCAGGGATTACATTTCCTGTTCGGCGGCAGCGCGAAAGACGACATGGACGAAGCACGCGAAATGGCGGCAAAAGCAGATGCGTTCAGCATCGATCAGTTTCTTGTCTTCACGTCGCTCGACGAAGAAACACAGGCCGCAATCGACAACATGCGACGCAAGGTGCCTGCGATTGCGGGCGACTATCTGATCCTTGCCCAGAGCTATGATGATCTGATCGAGCAGGTCAGCAAGCTCAAGGATGAGTGGGAATATCTGCAGGCGAACGCGCATATCCTGGTGCTTCAGATCATCGCCCTGTGTCTGGTCAGCTTCGCCGCACCCTTCCGACTGGGTAAATCCATTGTCGAACTACGCACGGCGTTCAACGCCGATACGTCTGCGCCAGCTGCTCTGGATCAGCCCCAAGAAAATAGCGCATCAGAGTCCAGAGATTCCGCGCGCCGCGACGAAACCAGCCCTGACGGATATAGCGTTCCGCACTCGTAAACACGTCGGCCTTCAACAGCGTGACCGACGACAAAGCCCGGATCAAGGCCACATCTTCCATGAGCGGTTGGTCGGGGAAGCCACCCGCCGCATCATAGTCTGCACGACGGACTAGCAACCCCTGATCGCCATAGGTCAGTCCAAAGACACGGCTGCGCATATTGGCCCAGCCCGCCACCCAACGCGCACCAAAACCGCTAGCGCGAAAGCGAAGCCGAAAGGCCGCCGGTCGTCCCGAAGGCAAATGGTCGGCGACAACGCTGCTCCACCCGGTCTGCAATTCGGTATCGGCGTGCAGGATCAGCAGCCATGCGCCCTTTGCTGCTGCGCAACCACGCCGCAACTGCCCCCCGCGCGATGGCGGACCCGTGATGATCTCGGCCCCTGCCTCGTCGACCATCTCAAGCGTTGCATCTTCCGAACCGCCATCAGTCACGATCAGCTCGCAAATCAGCCCGGTATGTAGTCCCTCCATCAACGCCTGCAACGTTGCGGGCAAGACCTGCTCGGCATTCAATGTAGGTATCACGATAGAGATCGGAGCGGGCACGTCTGAAACCCTCTGGTCATGGCGGCGCGAACTCCTATATCACGGGGCCAGACCAGATGACGAGGATCAAACCATGCCCAATCGCCGCATTCTGCGCCTGTCCGGCAAGGACACAGACAGTTTTCTGCAGGGGCTGATCACCAACGACGTCCGGCGGTTGGATGATGGGCTAGTCTATGCCGCGCTGCTGACGCCACAGGGCAAATATCTGGCCGACTTTTTCTTGAAGCGGGACGGGGATTCGATCCTTCTGGACATAGCTGAAGCGTTGGCCGATGAGATTCAGAAACGCCTGACCATGTACAAGCTGCGCGCTGACGTGCAGATCGAGGTCACCGATCTGAACCTGCAACGTGGAACCGGTCCCGTGCCCGAGGGCGCCCTGCCCGACCCGCGCCACCCGGATCTTGGCTGGCGCACATATTCAGCAAGCCCCGAAAACGACGACAGCACCGATTGGGACTCCATCCGCGTGCGGCATTGCATCCCCGAAAGCGGCATCGAACTGCACCCCGACAGCTATATCCTGGAATCCGGGTTCGAGGCTCTCAACGGTCTGGACTTCAAGAAAGGCTGCTATGTGGGTCAAGAGGTCACCGCGCGGATGAAACACAAAACCGAGCTACGGAAAGGTCTGCGGGTTGTCGAGATTTCTGGATCGGCCCCGGTCGGTACGGAAATTCAGTCCGGAGGCAAACCAGCAGGCGTTCTGTTTACGCAATCGGGCGGCAAGGCCATTGCCTATCTCCGGCTTGATCGTGCGGGCGATGACATGCAGGCGGGCGATGCAAACTTGCGTTTTCCCGGCTGATACTTGTTGCCCTCGCGGCACGCGGAGGAAGCAACCCGTCATGTATGTTTGACCCCTGCCCTACACGCGGTATCACTGGGGTTACTCAGGTATCGGGATATCCGCATGTTACGTCTTTACTCCGCTATCTGGCGCGTCAGCGCCGGTCGTCAGATCATCCTCATCCTGCTCTCATTAGCGATCGCCGCGCTGGCCGCCGCCCCGCTGGAGTTTCAGCGCGACATCGTCAATCACCTCACCTCGGACAATATCGACGTCAATCATCTGGTCCTGCTGTGCGCGGGTATGATGGCGATCATCCTGCTGAGCCTCGCACTGAAATGGGTGCTTGGCTATCGGGCCGGAACCTTGGGCGAAGACCTCATACGCCTGATCCGGGGGCGGTTGCTGGTTCGCGCTGTGGATATCGACCAGGCCGGAGAAGACCTGCGCACCGGCACGATGACAACCGCCGTTTCCGCCGAGGCCGAAGAACTGGGCAAATTCGCCGGCGGCGCGTTTTCAGACCCTGTGGTGCAGATCGGCACGTTGATCAGTGTCATCGGCTATATCTCATCGACGCAACCCGGGCTGGGTCTGATCGCCTTTTCCATGATCGTGCCGCAGATCGTCATCGTTCTGATCTCACAGCGCAAGGTGAACGTCTTCGTGGCCGAGCGCGTGCGAATCCTGCGGGACTCGACCGACCGTCTGACTCAACAGGATATTGACGCGGCCGCACAGGACATCGAACGGCTGTTCGACGACATCTACGAGACGCGTCGCAAGATGTTCCTGTGGAAGCTCTCCGCGAAATTCCTGCTAAGCGTCATCAATGGCGCAGGCACGGTTGGCGTTCTGATGCTGGGGGGCTGGCTGGTGCTGCAGGGCCGGACGGATGTCGGCACCGTCGTGGCTGCCACCAGCGGGCTCAGCCGCATTCAGGGGCCAACTGCATTCCTGATCGCTTTCTACCGGCAGGTAAGCGCCAATCGCATCAAATACGAGCTTGTGCTTGAGCTGTTCGGCGACCATCCCGAACGGTACCGTCGCACCAACGCATAAAAAAAGGGGCCGTGTTCAGCCCCTTTGGTAACCTTCCGGCGCAGTGTCAGGCGCGCTCGGAATAATCCATGGTCTCGGTGTTCACTACGATCATCTCATCCTGGCCAATAAAAGGCGGAACCATGACCTTGACGCCGTTGTCCAATATCGCCGGTTTGAACGAGTTCGCAGCGGTCTGACCTTTGACCACCGGTTCGGTTTCGACGATCTTGCAGGTTACTTTCTGGGGCAACGTGGCGTTCAGTGCCTCGGATTCGTAGAACTCAACCACGATGGTCATGCCGTCTTGCAGAAACGGACGACGCTCACCCAGCAGGTCCGAAGGCAGTTCGATCTGCTCATAGGTCTCAGAGTCCATGAACACCAGCATGCCGTCAGATTCGTACAGAAACTGCTGATCCTTCTGCTCCAGGCGTACGCGTTCAACTTTATCCGCTGACCGGAAACGTTCGTTCAGCTTCGAGCCATTGCGCAAGTTGCGCAATTCAACCTGCGCAAAAGCGCCGCCTTTACCGGGCTTTACGTGATCCACTTTGACCGCCGCCCACAGCCCGTCGTTATGCTCAAGCACATTGCCGGGGCGAATTTCGTTCCCATTTATCTTGGGCATGACTTAAATCCTTCATAAACGGTTGATGCGTCAGTTGCCGTCCCTATATCTGGCGTGACCACACCTGACAAGACAACGAGACCTAGTGCTGCAACCGCAGCAAGCCATGCAAATGACGCAACGCAACTATGCATTTTAGGTGTATCCGAATCGCACCTAATAGGTCATAAGGACCGTCACGCCGAAAATGCAAGAGCAAGAACAACAAGGAAAACGAGATGAGAGATTTCGTTGACGGCACTGCCTTTAACAACGAGCAAGGCAATCGTGCACGCAAACTTTTCGCGGCCGTTGTACTGGCTGCTCTGGACGACGCCATCGCCGATGACAAGAAATACGGTAATGGTCCTGAACAAATCGCCCGTTGGGCCCGTTCGCGCGATGGGCGCGAAGTGCTGTCCTGCGCTGGTATCGACCCGAACGAGCGGGTTGTCGATGGCCTGATGGAATTCGTAGGCCGCGGTGTGCGGACCTCGGTTGCGCTATCGCGCGAGGAAAGCGAACGCCGGAATGCAGCACAACAGGCAGAAGCTGCCTGATCACGTTCTGTATTTCGTGCAAAAAGCGCGCCCTCTCAGCAGGGCGCGCTTTTTCGTTGTCGGCCAAGAAGGTTCAGAAAAACAGCAGCCATTGCCGCGCGACCCAAAGCTCAGCGGCGAGCATCAATGCAAATACCAGCTTGGCTGATGTTGATAGCCCTCGGCGCCACAGAATTCCGTAGGACCCGATGCACATCGCAATGGAAATCGGTGCGATCCACAGCGCATGGTGCGCGCTGTCCCAATAGCTGAACGGACTGTGAAATACCCAATTGCTGAACGGCCAGAAATGCGGTCGCCCGTCACCCGCATGCAGCAGGAAATCCAGTGCCAGATGCAGAAGGCCTGCCGACGCGCCGACCGTCAACAGATGCCATCCACGCCAAAGCCCCAAGGCCAGAGCCATCCCCCATAAGAAAAAGGAGTTGTCGACGGCAAACACCGTCTGCCAGCCCGGAGAGAAGTAGAGCTGCCCAAACACGACCTGTTCTGGGATATTGAGCAGGAACAGCGACACCCCTGCCATCAGATACAAAGACAGATCGGGCAACAGGGATCCGACCACCACCGCCCACAAGACGGGCCCTCGGGCCGGGCGGGCAAAGGCGGCAGCGCCAATCAAAAGATGCGCAGGTGTGTTCATCTAGGCTTTTCCTTTGCCACCAAATCAGGTCATGTGCGCATCAACATAGGAGAGGGTCCATGGCGCGGTCCATCATGATTCAGGGCACTGGCAGCAATGTCGGAAAATCGGTTTTGGTGGCCGGGCTGGCACGCGCCTACACGCGGCGCGGGTTGAGGGTGGCGCCCTTCAAGCCGCAGAATATGTCAAACAACGCCGCCGTCACCGTAAACGGGGGTGAGATCGGGCGTGCTCAGGCGCTACAGGCGCGGGCTGCGAAACGGCCAACCCACACGGATATGAACCCGATCCTGCTCAAGCCCGAGACCGATACTGGCGCTCAGATCATCGTTCAGGGCCAGCGGGCGGGTACGATGAAAGCAGGTGATTATCGCAAAGATAAATCCAAACTGCTGAACGCGGCGATGGAGAGCTTTGATCGTTTGTGCGGTGATGCCGATCTGGTTCTGATCGAAGGTGCAGGCAGCCCCGCCGAAACAAACCTGCGCAAGGGGGATATTGCCAATATGGGCTTTGCCTGCGCCGCCGACGTTCCGGTGGTGCTGGTCGGCGATATTCATCGTGGAGGTGTGATCGCCCAGATCGTAGGAACGCAGGCGGTTTTGGACGCCAAAGATGTGCAGATGATCCGGGGCTTCGCCGTGAACCGGTTTAAAGGCGATGTGTCGCTTTTTGATGAAGGGCGTGACGATATCGCCGTCCGCACCGGTTGGCCCTGTCTAGGCGTGGTACCGTGGTTCCATGACGCGTGGAAACTTCCCGCTGAGGATATGATGGATATCCGCTCGCACACGGGTGGAGACTGCAAAATCGTAGTGCCTCAGCTGGAGCGGATGGCGAATTTCGACGATCTCGACCCGCTCTCGGCTGAGCCGGGTTTGTCGGTCGAGATTATTCCAGCCGGCCATCCCCTGCCCGGCGACGCGGATCTGGTTCTGCTGCCGGGCAGCAAGTCAACCATCGGCGATCTGACTTATTTCCGCGCACAGGGCTGGGATATCGACCTCTATGCGCATGTGCGCCGGGGTGGGCATGTTCTGGGGCTCTGCGGCGGGTATCAGATGTTGGGCAAGACTATCTCTGACCCCGATGGCGTGGATGGCCGCCCCGGCACGGTCGATGGGCTGGGCCTGCTGGATGTCAGCACTACGATGGTGGGGCAGAAGCAAGTCACACTCCGCAACGCGACCGCCTTACCCAATGGCGAACCGGTAAGTGGTTACGAAATCCATATGGGCCGCACAGATGGACCGGACTGCACTCGCGCATGGCTACAAATCGAAGGACGGCCCGAAGGGGCCGCAAGCGCCGATGGTCGGATACGCGGCAGCTATCTGCATGGAATCTTCACCTCGGAC
Source organism: Ruegeria sp. CF4 (assembly GCF_056537345.1). Classification (NCBI taxonomy): domain Bacteria; kingdom Pseudomonadati; phylum Pseudomonadota; class Alphaproteobacteria; order Rhodobacterales; family Roseobacteraceae; genus Ruegeria; species Ruegeria sp. CF4. The sequence continues at coordinate 1,309,937 of NZ_JBQFRJ010000001.1, forward strand.
GCGTTTCGCGCCAGCTATCTGGCGCAATTGGGTGTGAGCGCAGAAAACGCATATGAGGATGGGGTCGAGCAGGTTCTGGACGATCTTGCCGACCATCTGGAGAAGCATATGAATCTGGATCTTTTGCTGGCGCTTGCGCAAGAACCTCGGCGCGGTTAGCGATTATTTGGCGCTTTGCCCCGCAATAGCACGGGCAATCTCGCGCCGGACCATTTTACGCAGATTGCGCGTGATCCGTTCCCCGAGTGCGCCCTGCAGCTCTTCTCTGACGATCTGAGTCACGATTTCGCGCAGTTCCTCTTCGCTCAGGTTCAACACAGACGGCTTGCTGACCTTATCTCCGGCAACAGCTGGGGCGCGTACGAAGGTCGCGGCCTGTTCTACCTCGGGTTCGGTGGTTTTGGCTTGAGCGAAACCATTTTCAACCGGCCATTCAACAGCCTTGGTCCTGGTTCCCGAATAGTCGTCATCGCTTTCGCCATCGGGTTCCCACTGATCCTCGGTCCGAGCGATAGCGGCTTCAAGGGCCTCAATCTTGGCGCTCAAACTGCCAGCCAGATCGCGTTTGGGGGCCTCTTCTTGAGCGACCTTTGTCTTCGCGTCGCCCTCGCGCACGACATCACTGGGTTGCAAGCGCATCGGTTCGGCAGGGGATCGAGGCGCATTCGCAGCCTCCGCAGGCGCACTCTGTGGGGCGCTGTGCTGTGGCGTCAATTTGAGCGGCGCAAGCTTCTCGGGCATCAGCGGTTCGTCGCTTACGCGCAGCGCATCGGTCAAAACGAGCCGACCCGGCTTGGGCGCCGGAGCGGTTGGGATAAAGATAAATTCTGATTCCTCATGCGTATCTTCGTTGACCAAGCGTTTGACCGACGAAAGAACGTCCTGAGAACCGGTATTTACAACACTATCTGACATAATTCACTACCGCTCTAAGCCTAAGTCCGATTGTAGCCAATCCGGACCCTTACCACAACCGGTAGTGATGCCACTTAGTCGCGGCGCAACGCCTTGAGCACCCGATCCAGATCGCGGCTTTGCTTGCTGATCTGCGACGGTGCCTTCTTAACCAGGTTGTAATACAGCGTCGGATCATAGATCTGAACGGCCAATCCCAGGCGTTCAGCAGTCAGCAACCCCTGAGCCTGCAGCAACTCATACGCGGCGCGGGACCGTTCTGTGCGTGACGCAACCTCGGCAAGTTGCGCATCCAGCAAATCCTGCTGCGCGTTCAGAACATCCAATGTGGTCCGCGCACCCAGAGTTGCCTCTTCGCGGATGCCGTCGAATGCGACCTGCGAGGCGCGAACCCGTTCGGTTGAGGCTCGCAAGCTGGCTGAGGCAGCCTGGAATGCCGCATAACGATCCGTGACACCCTGCGTGATGTCTTTCTGAACATTCAGCAGATTTGCGCGCGACGCATCTCGTGTCGCCATTGCGCGACGCACAGCCGCGGCTAGCCCACCGCCGGAATAGATCGGCTGATTGAAGTTCAGCGAGATCGTCGCGTCGTTGACATAGTTGTCGTTGTCGTAGCTTTCCGTAATGCCCGCATCCGCGTTCAAGCTGACATTCGGACCCAGATTTGCGCGTTGTTGCTGCACGATCAGGTCCAAAGCGCGAACCTGATGCTGCGCTGAAAGGATGGCAGGGTGGTTTCGCTGCGCCAGATTGATCGCATCGCCCTCTGATCGCGGGAGATTGGGCAATCTCGGCTGACCTGCCGTGCGTCCCGGCGCCTTGCCGACCGCGTTTACATATTCGGCCTGCGCGATGCTCAGGTTGCCGCGGGCGACCGCCAGATCCGCCTGCGAGCTGGCAAGCTGCGCTTCCGACAGCGCCACGTCTGTACGGGTGACCTCACCAACTTCGAAACGGTCCTGAGAGGCACGCAATTCTTCCGCAGACACTTCGACGTTGTTCACGCGAATCGCCACGGTTTCTTCCTGCAACAGCACGCCCAGATAAGCATTCGCCGCGCGGATCAGGATTTGTTGTTCGATATCGATCAAGGATTGGCGGGTGGACAGCACGGTTTCCTGCGCCGACTGTTTTCCCAGAACAGATGCCCCACCATCATAGATCAATTGACCCAAAGTAAGACCACTGAAAAAGTTCGATGGCTCATTCGTGGTGACAATTCCACCGGTGCGCGATCGCGTGTAGTCCCGGCTCACCTGTACCGTCCAGCTGATGATCGGGCGCAGCGCAGAGAGGGCAATTGCAACATCTTCATCCGCTGCCCGCAACAAGGCGCGGTTCTGTTCAAGCAGGCCGCTGGTGTTATATGCACCGATAAACGCATCGGTCAGATTATCCGCCCAAACCGGTCTTTCGGGCACCGCACTCAATGCAATACCAGCTGCCAAAGCCAATCCTTTGACCAGCTTCCCTGTTGCCGTCCCGCGCATCACCAAATCCTCTCAAATCGAAATTACGCAACCACCAAGGCAGTTTGCGCCGTTGTTTTCAAGTAATCAAGGCGTCAAAAAACTTCTATTTATTAACTATAGCGAAAATGCACACTCAGCGCAAAAAGCGGGTAAAACCGGGGCGCTGGCATTAAAGGCATAGCGCCAGGATACACGGCCTGAGGATTTGTGACCGATTTTTACTGTGCCCAAATCGCCTTCCATGAACAGACAGACGATCCGACCCCGATCTTTGAGCTGATCCAGCAGAGTGTCGGGCACCTGTTCCACCCCACCCTGGATCATGATCACATCATAAGGTCCGTGCTCGGCCGCGCCCTGCTCCAATGGTCCTGTGTGCACGATCGCATTGTCGGCATCCGCTTCCATCAGCAAGGATTGTGCTTCAGCAGCCAGATCCTCATCCGATTCAACGGCGACCACCAGTTCAGCCATGCGCGCGGCTACCGCGGTCGAATATCCAAGTGCCGGAGCGATATCCAACACCACTTCGTCGTTGGAGATATTCAAAGCATCAAGCATCTTGGCCAGCGTCCGGGGCTCCAACAAGCAACGACCGGCACCCAATTCGATCAGATCGCCGACATAGGCGGCCTCACGCTGCGCATCTGGCACGAAGTTTTCGCGCTTAACGGTCAGCATGGCATCAATGATCGGGAATTTGGTCACGTCCGAGGGCCGAACCTGCGTATCGACCATGGTAAGGCGTCGTGCTGCGAAATCTGTCATGTGATCGCTCATTCTTTTTCGCTCAGTTATCGGGCTTGTGCCACATCCGACCCCCTGCGGCAACGGGCCAGAGCGCAAATCCGTCCGCGGCAAAAAAGACCTGCCGACACGGCGTCGAATTCGCAGACCGGGACCCCAGAATTGCATGTTAGGCTCTGGACCTTCATTTAGAAAGCTGTTAGAACCCCACCCACACCACGGCAAGTGATTGATTTCACTGGGAAAGGCGAGTTGGCGGAGTGGTGACGCAGCGGATTGCAAATCCGTGTACACCGGTTCGATTCCGGTACTCGCCTCCAAATACTCTCAAATTCATAGCACAGGCCTGCGTGGTTCGGACTGGTGACTTGATATCTTCCACCTCCAAAACGCTGGTTTCGCCAGAGTGGACCGCGAGACATCAGGTTGCTTGTGATTGAGCTTACTTCCAAAAAACCATGACAACTTGCCGGGCATCACCTAGAAATACGAGTTACGCTCTCGACGAAAGGACCCTGGTGACCGCGTGGAACAATTGACATTCACCTACGAAATGGGCGTCGTCTGCGCGCTGCTGGCTTTTACTGTATTCCTCTTTGTTTCGGAAATCGTCCGAATTGACCTCTCGGCCATTCTGGTCCTCGTTCTGATTGGCCTTCTGAGCTATTTGCCTGGTCTGGGCAATCTGGCGGACGTCCCGCACCTGTTTGATGGATTTGCTTCAAACGCGGTGATTTCGATCATCGCAGTTATGATCGTTGGTGCCGGTCTGGACAAAACCGGCATCATGAACAAGGTCGCCGCAGTCATCCTGAAGTATGGCGGAACGGCCGAGAACCGGGTGCTGCCGATCATTTCGGGGACCGTAGGTGTTATCTCGTCCTTCATGCAGAATGTGGGCGCGGCAGCGCTGTTTCTACCGGTTGTCAGCCGAATATCATCACGATCCGGGATCCCTTTGTCGCGTCTGCTGATGCCGATGGGGTTTTGCGCCATCCTCGGCGGTACGATGACCATGGTGGGGTCGTCACCGCTGATCCTGCTGAATGATCTGATCCAGACCGCGAACGACGGACTGCCGGACGATCAAAAGATGCAACCCTTTGGATTGTTCTCCGTCACTCCCATTGGCGCTGCGCTGATCCTTACCGGTATCGCTTATTTTCTATTGCTGGGGCGCTGGGTTTTGCCGGGCGACGCAGGTTCGGACAGCACCGGAACCAGTCAGGGGACACAGGAATATCTACAGCGCGTTTACGGGCTGAAAGCGGATGTATTCGAAGTGGTTGTCCCGGCAGACAGCCCGCTCGTGGGGCAGATTCTGGCGGATATAAATTACGAAAACCATCTCTATATCATTTCGACTTTCTATCGCGGTAAAACCTCGATGGTGCAGGTGTTGACAGCCGAGATTGCCGCCCCGTGTCGGCTGGCCATTGTGGGGCGCCGATGGGTGGTTGAGAAATTCGCCGAGAAATACGGGCTGACAGTTCTTCCGGATCTGGATGTGTTTGTCGAAGAGTTCGCCCCCACCAACGCAGGCATCGCCGAAGTCGTGGTAACCCCGGACAGCAAACTGATCGGAAAGTGCCCGCGCGAGCTGTTGTTTCGCAAGACCTATGGGATGTCCCTTCTGGCAATCCATCGCGGTGAAGAAACGCTCAGCCATGTTGAGACCGAGGATCACGAATCCACGCAGATCGGGCTTGAGAAGTTTCACGCGGGCGACATGTTGGTGGCCCATACCCGTTGGGACAACCTGATGCGGATCAAACGGGATCCTGATTTCGTTGTTGTGACTTCGGATTTTCCGCAGGACGAACTGCGCCCGCAAAAGGTGGGTTGGGCGCTTGCTTTCTTTGCGATTTCGCTATCGATGATCCTGTTCACCGATATCCGCCTCTCTCTTTGCCTGCTGACCGGAGCAGCCGGGATGATGCTTTCAAAAGTGCTGAGTGTTGATGAGGCGTATCGCGCTGTGGGATGGAATACGGTCTTTCTGCTGGCTTGTCTCATCCCCTTGGGTCAGGCCGTTCAGAATACTGGAACGGCGGCGTGGATAGCCCAACAGATCATGACCATTTTGGACGGTTGGCCAATTTGGTCGCTACAGACCGGCGTAGCCATTCTGGCCACCGCATTCTCGCTCGTGATGTCGAATGTCGGGGCGACGGTTCTGCTGGTTCCTCTGGCGGTATCGATCGCTGTCGCAGCGGGCGCCAGCCCGGCGCTTTTCGCGCTGACCGTGGCGATTTCGACATCGAACAGTTTCATAATCCCCACCCATCAGGTGAACGCGCTGATCATGGGGCCTGCCGGTTACAAAGTGACCGATTTCGTCCGCTCGGGCGGAGTGATGACGTTCCTCTTTCTCATCGTTTCACTCGTCATGCTCAACCTGCTGTTCTGAGCATGTTTGGGTTGGCGAGTTAACACACGCCACACGGTCACGCGGGGTATGTCCGGCGCGTGACCAAGGGCGTCAGATATATCGGCCGATACATCCCGTTCGCGCAGGACATCGATTGCAACGGCTGCAAGTTCGTTCAGTCTGCCCCGCTGACTGGGACGACCTGCCGGTTCTGATTGAGCTATCGCCGTTGGCGAGCGCCCGGCGGACCGGCGAAACCGCCCACTGGATACTCAAACTGCAAAAAAAGATGGATTTTGTGGTTATATCTTCTGACCTTCGGCAAGGCTGGGGTTAGACTTTTTCACAGATGTGTGAGAGATTTAACGAGCCGCTTTTTGGTGTGGAGAGTGGATATATGGTCCCGTTTCGGTTGTTTGGTTTAATTGTATTCGTTCTGGTCATGGGAGCTTGGACGCCAGTTGCTTTGGCGCAAGATACCGAAAACCCGGCAGCCGACACTGAAGAGCCTCCGCAAACTGCGGCGACGTTGCGAAAGATTCTGGCCCTGTTGGAAGAAGAAATCACCCGTGCTCAATCTACCAAATCCGGGTTGATCGAAGATATCGCCAAAGCCGAAGCCGAACTTTCCGAACTGCAGGCGCAGATCACGTCGGTGGATTCTGAACGACGTGACAATGCCTCGCGCCTAGCTGAACTTGAAGAAGCACGCGGCCTGCTGGAACAAGAAAGCGAGGCCAGCCAGAACGCAGTTGCGGAGCGGCGGCAGGAACTGGGCCAACTCGAGGCTTCAACACAGGCCGCTGAAGTTCGGCTTGCTGACCTCAATGTGCAGATTGAGACAGCGGCAGCCGAGGCTGGCAATCTGGAGCAAGTAAAGCTCGAGATGCGCGATCTTCTGACCAAGATGGAAGCCGACCGGATGCTTGCGGGTGAGCTTGCAGCCGATGTTGAGAACCTGACCCGCAGCCAGTTAGAGGCGAATACCGAGCTTGATGCGCTGAAAGAAACACTGGCGCAGAACAGGTCGAGCCTGGAAGGTGTAACCTCGGACCTCGCTGAAAAACAAAACGAACTTGAGCAGATCGCTACGACCCTAGGTGAACAGCAAGCTGAGATGGCGCAGGGGCAGGCAAGCCTGTCCGACCTTCGCGAGAGCATTGCCAGCGCGACTGAGGATCTGCAGGGTCTTCAAAAGGTGGTTGACACCCGGCGCGCAGAGGAAGAGGCGCTGACAACTGCAATCGCGACAGCAACAGCGCGCGAAACGGAACTCAACGCTTCGCTCAATACGCTTAAACAACAAGAGGCAGCATTGCGTAACGAGCTTGAGGCGCTGACATCGGAAAGCAACGCGCAGTCGCAGAATGCCGCGGAAATCGCTTCTGCGGAACAAGCTCTGCAGGCGCTTTCCGAACAGAAAGCCACGGTGGATGCAGAACTGGCGCGCAGCACGGAACAGCTGGAAGGTTTGCGCGCTAATGTGAGTGAGACCGAAGCCGCACTGGAAGCCGCAGTTGGTAGCCGATCATCGGCAGAAACAGAATTGGCCGCGATACAGGAAGAGCTTGAGGCGGCACGAAGCGAGCTTAATCAGGCCCAGACTGAACTGGCCGAAAACCGCGAAACAATGTCGGTCGAAATGGCGTCTTTAGAGGACGCTCGCACAAGTGCCGAGGCTGCCGCGGCGGCCGCCCAGCAAGAACGGGCCTCTGCGGAAAACCAGCTGTCCGAAATTCAGAACCAACTTGCTGCTTTGCAGGAACAGGAAACCGAGACGCAGCAGCTGGTCACGGACAAGTCCGCGATTGAAAGCGAACTGGCTCAAGCACGGCAATCGCTTGAGGCCATCCGCGGGGAAATCGGCGAAGCAGAAGCCCAGCGGGCAACTGCGACCGAAGGGCTTGAAGCAATACAGGCCCAAACTGCCTCGGCCCAGGATAATTTGACCCGGCAAGAGGCCGAATTGGCCGAGTTGAACACGGCCTTGCAAACCCTGTCAGACGAAGTGAGCTCGGGAGAGCAAAGCAAGGTAGATCTCTATGCTTCACTGAACGATCTGCGCACTGAACGAGAGCAAAAGGCTAGTGAGCTTGCCGCGGCGCAAGAGGAGCTTACGCAATTACAAGCAGCAAATGATACGCGATCACAGGAGGCAGCCGATCTTGAAGCTGCTTTGGCAAACCTTCGCACCGAGTCGGAATCGGTAACCACAAGCCTTACAGAGGCGACCAGCGAGCGCGAAGCAGTCAGCGCGCAGATTTCAGAACTTGCAGCCCAACGCGATGCATTGCTCGCTGAGACGGAAGCCGCTGCCGAGGAGCGCGACCGCGCTGCGGAACTGGTTCAACAAGCTGCAACGGCTGAAACGGAATTGAACGCAGTTCTCGATGAAATCGCCATTGCGCGGGATGAGTTGGACCGCGCCAACACCGAAACTGCCGAACTGATATCTGAACGCGAGACCGCGGCGTCCGAGATTGCGGAACTGGCTGAGATCAAGGCCCAAGCAGCACAAGCCTCGCAGGCCGCGCTTGAGGAGCAACAGACCGCATTGCTGCAAGCCGAAGCGCAGGTGGCCGACACACGGGCTGAACTGGAGGCGCTTCGCGAACAAGCGTCGTTGTATCGAGGCCAACTGTCGAACCTTGCCGCAAGTCTGCAGGCGTTGGAGGCACCGGCCATTGCTGAAACAACGCAGCCTGCACCGGTTGCAGTCGCGCCTGATGAAGAAATCGCTGTGGAAACGCCGGAGCCCGAACCGCCGGCTGCCGAAATCAGCCGGGCCTCTGGTCCGCAGATATCCATTGACGTTGTACGCACGGTCCTGAGCGGCGCACCCGGCCTCGGCGGCCTTCCACGTGGTGTCGTCGACGCGCTGGCGGCGGAACTGGCAAGCGGAACCTGTGCAGTCGACGCTCTTCAGGCCGCTACCGGAACAGTCAATCGCCAGATGCTGCTGCATTTGGTGCGCTCAGGAGAGTTCTGTTAGTTTCTATTGGTGATTTAGAGGGAGGTAAGACATGAATTTGTTCAGGCTGGGGAAGCTGCTGACCAGAACCGTCCTATTGGCGGGCCTGAGCCTTGTGCTGCCCGCGACTGCTTCGGCATTCGAGCGCAATATCCTGACCGGAGGGCCGACAGGCACCTATATTCAGATCGGTGGGGATCTGAGCGGTTTGGCCGCATCCTGCGGGATTGAGTTGAATGTCCGCGAAAGCGCCGGATCGCTCGAGAATTTTCTGGGCGTCCGTCAACGTCGCCACACTCAGTTGGGCATCGTGCAAAGCGACGTGCTCGAATATCTCAAAACCTATTCCAGCGAAGACCCCGAGATCGCGCGCGCCATTTTCGGCGTCCGCATCGCATTTCCGCTCTATAATGAAGAGGTGCATATTCTTGCCAAGCGCGACATCAACACTCTTTCGGACCTGAATGGTCGCAAGGTTGCGGTGGGCGTTGAAGACAGCGGCACCTTTCTGACCTCCTCTCTGGTTTTGGATCTGGCTGGTGTCACCCCGGCTGAGCGTCTGACCATCAACGCCGATACATCGCTACAGATGCTGCTTGATGGCAGCATTGATGCATTTTTCTACGTTGCGGGCGCGCCGACAAAGCTGTTCCAGACCGACCAGATCGACCCGGAAAAGCTGCATCTGCTCTCTGTGACCGATCCGACTCTCTCTGCCGTTTATACGCCGTCCCAGATCGAGGCCGGCACCTATCCATTCCAGCAGGAGACCATCGACGTGGTGGCGGTAAAAGCGGTACTCATGACCTATGAGTACACGCCAGAGCGGAACGGTTATCACCGGGCCAGCTGCAACTCTGTCGCTGATGTGGCGCATCTGATCGCGAAAGAATTCCAGACGCTTCAGCAATCAGGTCATCCCAAGTGGAATGACGTCGATCTCAACGACATTCCACCGGGCTGGAACATCGCACAATGCGTGAATTTGGGTCTGAGCGAGAATTATCAGCTCGATTGCGGTCCAACCGAAGTGCCCACACAGACAACCATCGAAAGCGAGGCCAACTCCGCCTATCGCGCCCGCATTTGCGCGGTCATCGGATGCTAATAAAGGGTCAGGCTGAAGATTACTTCAGCCTGATTTCCATCCAGGGTGAGGCCACTTCCCGCCCGTTCTGATCGAGCGCAATAACCCGCCACGTCCGCGCCGCCTGAGGCGGTCTCAGCCGCAGCGCAGATGTTGAAACTTCAGCCGAATAGAGCGCCGTATCACTGAACGTCGATGACAATTCGATGCGATAAGCCGAAGGGTCAGCCCCTTCGCCACTGGTCCAGACCAGTTGCAGCGACCCATCGGGCATCTTCTTCGAAAACAGCGGCGTAGGCACCGAGACCGGCCCGCTCTCGGTGGTGGATTGCATGTCTTCCAGGCGCGCGGCAGCGCCGTCGATTCCCGAGGCAGCCCGGTTGTACCAGATGCGTGCGAGCGTAAGATCCACAGGCACGCCCTCTCCGGTCTCATAGATCTGCCCAAGATAGTAGGCCGAGCGTTCGTGCCCCGAAAGCGCCGCAAGCGCATATCCGACTGCAGCAGCGTCCGGAGCGGTATCTGCCAGTTCCAGCGCCGCCAGATACTGACCGTTTGCAGAGGGTTCAGCCCCGGCCAGAGCGCCCGAGATCCGCTCGACCCGCGCTTCCGCTGCAGCAGCTGTGCCCGGTAATAGCCGCCTAAGTACCGAAGTCCCTCCACCCGCATTGACCGAGCTTGCGACAGCTTCACGTGTTGTCGCCTCTTTTCGTTCCCCTGAAAACCCACCTACCCCAAACAAATAAGCCGCAGTCCCAGCCCCAATCAGAGCAATTGCACCTAATGCGAGCCCCGTTTTGCGACCAAACCTGCTTTTGGCCGGTTCAGTCGAAACATGCTCTTCGTTATCGGCGTCTGATACGCTCTGCAGAATACCTGCTACATGATTGGCGCGCGCCAAAAGCTCTGCATCGGTTGGCACATGGCGCAGGCCTTCTTGATCTCCGCTGGTTCTATCATCCGCATCGGGCGTTCTGATCAAAGAGGCAATCCGGCGGACCTCTGCCTTGTCGAGTTCCGCGGGATCAGCGCTGCTACCATGCTGCTTCAATGCCTCGCAAAAGGCGTCCAACTTGGCCGGAATACCGATTGAAATCACGAACAGTTCTCGGGTCGCGCCTTTGTCGAATGAGCGGTTTTCCAGACCCATCTTGCTCAGGCGCATGCGAACATAGCCGCCGACATCCTTCTCGTTCATGCAATCCAGGGTAAAGGCCGGGCCAATAAGGTCCGGCCTCACGCCGGACAGAATATCAGCCATTCCCGTTTGGCCGACAAAGACGAGCTTAAGCAACGGTCGCTGGTCGACCAACTGGTCACACAAATCGCACAACGCGCCAAGATATAGGTTCGAGAGGTCATCTGCATCATCGACCACAAGCACCGGAAACCGCTGCGCGGCATGCAGTGACTGCAGCAGCGAGATCAGTTTTTCACGGCTCTGCTCGGCACTCGCAGTAGGGTTCTGTTTTGGGTTGAATGCGGTCAGCACATCCCAGAACACTTCGCCCGATAGATGATCCAGGCCCTTGAGCATCCGGATGACAAAGGCCGTGGTGTTGGTCGAAATCCTGTCGCGCACCAGCAAGGTCCGCCCGGTCCCGGGACGGCCGACAAATAGGGTCATCGGCACGCGGCTGGCCACCGCGAAATTCAACCGCTCCCGCGCGAGTTCGTGTGCCTGGCTCCAATAGATCGTGCTGGACTGTTCTGATACGACCGCCCTGCCCGAAGAGTCTGTCGGTTGCGCCCTATTGCCTTCCATAACCCCCAAACTCGCAGTTCACGCCGACTGTTTCAGTGCAATGGCCTCGTCAACCCGAGGGCAAAGATCTGAAGGCTTCAAGGCAGAAAGCCATTGTCGAAACGTGCGAAATCCCCACATCAAACTGCAACAGGCAGCCCAATTCCCAGCATGCTGCAGCAATAATTGGTATAGTGTCGCAAAGTCGGTGGAAAATCTAGGCTGCGGACAGATATCTCTTAACGCAAAGACAATTTAGATATTTGATGAGCATTGAACACTCATACAATCAAGCAATCCTATGTGCGGTTGGGCTGTTCAAGTGGCGGCGCTGTCAGACAAATTCGACCAGTCTCAGTGTGCCGCGGAATCCGCGATCCTAACCAGAACAAAGTTGACGCCACTCGCTAAGAGCGGCGGTGCGCGTCAGCTTGAAAGTGTCCCTGCTGGTGAGCGACCTTTCCTGGTTGAAGTGGTTGTAGATGGAGGAGTGGACGAAGGCGAATTTCTGCAAACTTCGCATGCGCCTGAAACGCTGCATCGCGCGTTCACGTCGTCGAAACGGCAGGTGTGAATTCTCGACGCGGTTATTGAGCCACCTGCCCGTCTGCTGTTTTTCGAGTGCACCCAGTTCTCTGAGAGCGGCCCGATACGATGCGAAGCGATCCGTGACGACGGTTGCCGCTTTGCCGTGTCGCTTCATCAATTTCTTGAGGAATTTCAGTGCTGCCTGCTTGTTTCGGCGTTTCGTGACAACGGCTTCCAGCACCTCGCCCTCGTGATCAACAGCCCGCCAAAGATAATGCCGCTTGCCAATCACCTTCACGAAAACCTCGTCCACGTGCCACTTCCATTTGGAGTATGCTCTCAATTGCTGAACACGCTTTCTTCGGATCTCAGAAGCAAACATCGGGCCAAACCTGTTCCACCAATATCGGACAGTTTCGTGGCTCACGTCGACGCCTCGCTCACGCAGCAGATCTTCGACATTCCGAAGCGAGAGCGGGAAACGGATGTACAGTTTCACCGCAAGGCGGATGATCTCGGGTCTGGTTTAGAAATATTTTAAAGAGGCAGGTTTGGTCATCGACCGAAGCTACGCAACCGCCCTACCCGTCTCAAGGCAAGTTCTTCTGACAAGACCAAGCAGACTCTTTTCGGCATCCTGTTTGCTTCATTCAGGCTCGTATGCTGAAAAATTTCTGGTTTAATCGTTCAAGCAACGTGAAGCTCAAGTTCACCGCCTGCTGGACCTTAGCAAACCTACAATGTTTGGGTATGGTGCTGAATACCACCGCCTATGAATAACGTGTCAAATGCTCTTGCAACGTGTGTCATATGGATGTCGCGGATAGCTTGCAAAAGGCACGCTGGCCAACCAACTTGAGAGGTGCCCAATGTCTTTCTCTAATCGTCCACTATTTTCGCGCCGCCAATTTCTCTCCACAACTGCTATCGGTGCTGCTGCAATTACACTGCACCCTTTCTCGGCTGCTGCAGCCAACAATCAGGCGCATCTTCGGATCATGGAAACAACCGACATCCATGTCCATGTGTTTCCCTATGACTATTATGCCGATAAGCCCCGCGACACGGTGGGCCTGTCCCGCACGGCCTCGATCATCAATGAAATCCGCTCTGAGGCGACGAACTCGCTTTTGGTTGATAACGGAGATTTTCTGCAAGGCAATCCGATGGGCGACTACATCGCCTATGAACGCGGCATGAAAGAGGGGGATAGCCACCCAATCATCACTGCATTCAACACGGTGGGTTATGATGCAGCCACGCTGGGCAATCACGAGTTCAACTATGGGCTGAACTTTCTTGAGACCTCTTTGGCAGGTGCGGATTTCCCAGTGGTTCTGGCCAACGTAGCGAAAGAGAAAGGCGCAAGCCCGCGCGATGACAAGACGCTTGTTCAGCCTTACGCCATTCTCGACCGCGAGATCGAAATGGGTGACGGCACGAAACATCCGATTAAAATCGGTGTGATTGGCTTTACGCCTCCACAGATCATGAACTGGGATCGCAAGCATCTGGAGGGCAATGTCGAAGCGCGGGATATCGTCGAGACGGCACAGGCATATGTGCCTGAGATGCAGGAACAAGGCTGCGATCTGATCATCGCGTTGTCGCATTCCGGAATTGGTGATGCCAACCATGTAGATGGTATGGAAAACGCGTCGGTTGTGCTTGCCGGTGTCGAAGGGATCGACGCGCTGGTCACAGGACACAACCACTTGGTCTTTCCTTCGCCAACATTTGCAGACCGTGCCGGTATCGATGTCGACAAGGGCACGCTGATGGGTAAACCCGCCGTTATGGGCGGCTTCTGGGGGTCGCATCTTGGCCTGCTTGATCTGCTGCTGGAAAGGGACGGAAATGAATGGCGGGTGGTGTCCACCACATCCGAGGCGCGGCCCATTTCCAGAAGAAACGAGGATCGCTCAATCACCGCTTTGGTCGGAGATGATCAGCGTGTCCTTGACTCGGTTGCGACAGATCACGACGAAACGCTGGCCTATGTACGTCGCGCTGTCGGCAAGACCTCGGCCCCGTTGCACAGTTATTTCGCTCTGGTCGCAGATGACCCATCTGTCCAGATCGTATCGATTGCGCAAAAGTGGTATGTCGAAGAGATGCTTAAAGGCACTGAACATGAAGGCCTGCCGATCCTGTCAGCGGCAGCGCCATTCAAGGCCGGTGGCCGCGGTGGACCAGAGTATTACACCGATGTTCCCGTTGGCGACGTTGCCATCAAGAACGTTGCCGATCTTTATCTCTATCCGAACACGGTGCGAGCAGTCCGCGTGAATGGTGCGCAGGTCAGGGGCTGGTTGGAACGTTCGGCCGGTATGTTCAATCAGGTGGAGGCCGGATCAAAAGATGCGATCCTGCTGAATTCGGAGTTCCCGTCCTACAACTTCGACGTGATGGATGGTGTGACCTACCAAATTGACCTATCCCAGCCCTCACGCTTTGGACCGAAAGGCGAGGAGATTAACCCAGACGCAGCGCGAATTGTGAACCTCACCTACAATGGCGAACCGGTCAGGGATGACATGGAGTTCATCATTGCCACCAACAACTATCGCGCATCAGGCGGCGGATCATTCCCCGGCGCGTTGGGTGACACAATCATATTCGAAGCCCCGGATACCAACCGCGACGTCATTGTGCGCTATATCGTAGAGCAGGGCACGATCGATCCAAAGGCAGATGCCAACTGGTCTTTTGCGCCGCTTTCGGACACCACGGTGTTGTTCGAGACTGGCCCAAAAGCGCGGGATTATATGGGCGACGTTAAGGGTGTCACAATCGAGGATGCCGGAGAAGGCGCCGACGGTTTCGCAACCTTCCGGATCAAACTCTGATTCAATGTGAGCACGAAAATCACCCGCCACCAAATGAAGCCGGTGGCGGGCTTGCATTGATTGACCGTCGGTCCAAACTGGTCGTTCGCGCAAACCCCAAGTGCGGCCCATCAGACCTGTCGTTCGCTGCAGATGCGAATTGGCGGCAAATTAGCCTCAATGCCGACCGCACAATGCTGTCGAGCTTGTCGGCAGTACTAAGACCCGCTCTTTGGTCAAAAATAGACCTATGGTTCCGAAACGCGCACAGGTAATTATTTGGTCGGTTTTTGTCTCCTTGACTGAACATTAATCCATGGTTGAATCTCGCAATCAATTTTCAAACGTCCAATCGTGGGCGCAGTGGAACAGATGGCCGAAACACTGATCACATCTGAGTTAGATTTCGAGGTAGATGGCAAGCAGTCAGGTTATCTCCGCGTGCCTCACTCGGTCGATCGCTCAGCCTACGGTTGGTTGCCCGTGCCAATCACAATCCTGCGGAATGGAGAAAGCCCGACTCTGATCATCTCTGCCGGTGTGCATGGCGATGAGTACGAAGGTCAAATAGCGGTTGCAGAACTGGCAAGTGATCTGGCCGTCGATGACATTCGGGGACGTTTGATCCTTCTGCCGATGGTGAACGCACCAGCGGCGGAAGCTGGACGTCGGGTGTCCCCGATCGATGATGGCAATCTAAACCGTATTTATCTAGGAAACCCCAAGGGGCTCCCTTCAGAAATGATCGCTCATTTCCACGAAGAAGTGCTATTGCCGCTTGCCGACTTTGCTGTGGATCTTCATTCGGGCGGAGCGTCCTTGGTTTACCCCGCAACACTCTTGCGCGGGCCGGGGCATACACCCGAAGAAGAAGCGATGTTGCAGAAGCTCACGAAGGCTTTTGATCTTCCTTTTTCTTAGGTCTTCACCAGCGGTGGAGGCAGAAACAGCACCGCCAGAACAGCTATGGGCGCTTCCAATCGCAAAGGTGTAATCAATCTGATGGCCGAGCTTGGCGGCGGAGACGTAGTGGACCCCGAGGTCTTGTCGCTCACGCGCCGCGGGTTGCGTCGAATACTGCATATCCTCGGAATGTTGCCAAATTATGTGCCTGATGCCCAACGCGGGACACGCGTTCTGCATGCAAAGGGATCAATCTACGTATATGATTCCGGCCTGTTCGAGCCGCTGAAAAACATTGGCGAAGCAGCGTCCACGGGAGAAATCCTCGCCAAGATCCATCATCCAGAAACACCGGGGCGAAAGCCGGATCGGGTTACTTCGCCCTACGACGGGATGGTTCTGGCGATGCGAACACTAGCGCAAGTTAGGCGTGGTGACGCCATCTTTCAGATCGCTGCGGATATAGACTGATATGCCAACACTTGATTTTGATGAAATCATCAATCGTCGCGAAGTCCCGGCGCTAAAGCACCATCAAATCGTGTTGGGCCAAGGCGGGATAGACCTTTTTGCGGCCGGCGTGGCCGACATGGATCTTCACGTGGCCCCTCGTATTGCCGAGGCCAACAACCGGCGCACGGCACATGAGGTATTCGGCTACGAAGCGACTCCCCACGGCCTTAAGCATCGAGCGGCCCATAGGAGACCTTGAGCGAGGCTTTCAGATGCTGCAGCCGCCCCGCTTTCCGGACTTTCGCCGCAATTGCAAAAGACAGAGGCGACAAACTCACAAATCTGCGGACGAAGCGGACTTCTATAAGTTCAATGTGCGGTCCTCCTGCCGACGTAGCGAACAAATACCTCAACCACCGCGTACGGTAGTTGGCTTGTAGTGATAAGTTTAATTTCCAAAGAAAGTGGGCCATTTGGTTTACAGCTCATGTTTATTTGGGGCGCCAATACAGCTAAATTGCAGGAGTGTTTTGAAGTAAATTGTGTAGGTGCTAATTGTTAAATATTGGTTGCGGGCCGTTTCTTCTTACTTGTTTTATTGCATTTTTGTTTGCCTTCGATGGGCTCTACTCAAGTTCTGGTAAGCTAGGGCCAATCAACCGGAGAGAGTACTTCTGAACTACGATTTGTCCGAGAACCCGGCGCACCAACTATTGCTCAGGAGAGTTTTCACTTTCGCCCAGACGGCTGGATAATTGGCCGAGTTCGAGCTGGAAACTCAGCCTTCTGGGGGCTAACGCCTCCGCAGGCAATTGAAGACATTTCCTTTTTCGAGCCTGATAAGGCGAGCATATTGAACGGTATCACCGCTCAAATTAGAGAAGGCGGTGCAGGCCCAAATAGACTGCCAGGGCGGACCTCCATAGATGAAGCGAATTGTCGTTCTGCCTGCAATAGGTATATCGGCATTACGAGACCGGTGGCTGTGGAGTGCTAGAAAGGCCTGGAAGGCCGGTTTTGCTAGTGGGCCCTTTCGAACCTTTGGTGGCAGTACTTTTCCCCCGAAATTGGCTCAGGGCTGGTCTAGCGAGAAGAGGTCGATCCGCCATAGCCGGTTCTCGGACGTAGCGACATAAAGTATCCAGTCCACCATCGCAAGGCCCTTGGCGAAGAAGCAATGGTGGATGTCCGTCCAGCGATTGCTTTCGGCGATAAAATCACGATTGGTGCGCAAAAGACGGTTCTCGGACGTGGCCGCGAACAGGATGTCGCTGTAGGACGTCATTGTGACAATCTTGTCGTTGCGCTCAAAGCTGTCTATCCGGCGGAACGGATTTGAGGTGCCGTCGGCCGCCTTGCGATGGAGTGCACCGTCGCGATCCACAGCGTACAGCATCCCGCCGGCTCCAGCAATGGCACGTGTGCCGGACGGAGGGCGCACCCGCATCAACTGCCAACTAACCTCAACCTCGACAGGCGAACGGTGCCACAGTCGGTTGTCGCTGGTCAGGCAGAAGAGCCGCCCGTCCGATGAGGTCATGGAGATCACATTGTTGGCATGGCCGATTTCCCTCCAGGGCACGTCGGCGCCAACCGGGAATCGGCGCCAGAGCAGGTCATGTTCGGTGGCCAGGAAAAGCTTACCTTCCAGCGCGGCCATGGCGGTCGGATCGTTGGCATGGCCAACCATTTCCCAGTCCCAGCGAGTGATGCCGCCGAGCCTGCGAAAGATGTTGCGGGTGATCTGGGCGACGACAGGGTCGGTTCTGACCGCGTCGTCCCAGTCGGTTGTCGCGGCGTTGAAAACCGTGCCACGCCGGGAATAGAGCGTCATGGTCGCGCGCCCCGGTTTACCGGGCCAGTGGCGCAGATCGGCAGTGGCAAGCACGGTTGTGTTGAGCGGCGTGCCTTCTTCGCCTGTGACGCGGGGGTAGCCTTCGGGTTCCTCCGCATAGGCTGCAGCGTCGGTTTCGTAGCGCATAAACGATGAGGTCTCGCGGACTGTCACCCCATCGAAGACCCAGTGATCAGGAAAGCGGATGCGATAGCCGCGTCGGTCCTCGTCACTGATTGGGCCGGACCACGCGCCGTGGGTAAAGCCTGCGCCCAAGAGCGTGTTTTGTGGGCGGTTCACGGGTGGTTCGGCGACCGCTACAGTCGCCTCGTCGGGCCGTGTTTCGGCAAGAGGGTCGAGGCTGGCGTATTTGTAGAAGACGACTGTGCGGCCGCTATCCTCGAATCGTACCTGCCGGTAGCAGGTATTGCCCGAAAGGACCGCCACGTTGCCGCCCGCGCGCACAAAACGTTCGACATTGTCGCGCATCTCCTTCGTCCAGTACTCGTCATGATATGACAGGACCAGGCATTGGTAGCGGGAAAGCATCGCAGGCTTGCTGTGCAGATCGTAGCTGGAGCAACAATCAGTCTCGAACCCTTCGTCCTTGAGCCAGGCGAGCAGGCCGGCATCGCGCACGAATTCATTCGGACGGTCAAGACGGGCGACCACTGGTTGCGCCGAAGGCCGGTCCATTCCGACACGCCTGGCCCTGGGCTCGGGTCCGTCCTCGTTTGCCGGGTGGTAAAAGCCTTTGCCGCCCCAAGGGTTATAAGCGGCCGGTGTGAGATAGCTGACATGGACCAGGATCGGCGCTGTTCTGTGGCCGGTGACCGGCCGGACGACGAAGGACATTAGGTTCGCGGTCGTGCCGTCATTGTCGTAGAAGACCCGGTAGAGGCCCGAGGGCCAATCGCTGGGCACGCGGAAGGTTATGGTCCGGGTCCAACCGAACCCCTCCCACGGGCGCTCTGTTGGGATCGGTTGTCGCGAAACCCTGACAGCGACGGTCGTGGCGATGGAAGTTTCGGCGACGTTCTGGATAGTCAGCGTCGTGCCTTGAGGGGAGGCGTCGCCAGGTTCCAATGACAGGTGAAAGTCGATTGAGCGCCCCTGAACAACGGAGGTGCTTGAAGCATATCCCAGGATCATGTGTAATTACCCTTTATCAATGCGGTACCATATATACGCTGCACGATTTGGACACCTCAGCAATGGCCTTCGACAAAAAAAAGCGCCTGAGACTTGGTGTGGAGGGCTTGTCGTCCGGCTTAGCAAGAATGCGCTCTATGCTCCCTTCTGATCGTAGATACGGATCGCGCGACATTCTGATTGTCTGGCCCCGGCCCAAACCAGTCATTGAACACTCAATCCAGACGTCGCAGCCGCACGCGCATCGCGGACATTTGTCAGCGGCAATCGTCGAACTCAACTTGATAGGGTGCGACGCACGACGAGGAGCCCACCGATCTCAATCGAAACAACTAGAAATCGACAAACCTGCAGAAAACATCAGACATTCTACAGGTCTTCTGCAAGTTTCAAATTCCGAACTTTGGCAAGGGTTGTTCCATTGAAAGCGAAATCGATGGAGACAGAAAATGAATACAGCAGCCTCACTTGCCGCCGCGCCAGATCTGGCCGCGGTGAAGTCAATACAACACGCTACTTGGTCGTCGGGTGATTACGCCGCCGTAGGCACGACTCTACAAATTGTCGGTGAAACCCTTGCCGAAGCGATGGATTTGCGACCCGACGCCCGCGTACTAGATGTTGCCGCCGGAAATGGCAACGCAACCCTGGCTGCAGCGCGGAGACACTGCAATGTCGTTTCTACAGACTATGTTACCAGCCTGTTGCGCGCGGGTGCCGCTCGCGCCGAAGCCGAGCAGTTAACCGTTACATTTCGAGAAGCCGACGCAGAAGACCTGCCCTTTGAGGGGGCGTCATTTGATCATGTCACATCTACATTCGGCGTCATGTTTACGGCCAATCAACAGGCGGCCGCCGATGAAATGCTGCGCGTCTGCCGCAGCGGAGGCACCATCGGTCTTGCCAACTGGACGCCAGAAAGTTTCATAGGCGAAGTGTTTCGAACGATCGGACGGCATGTGCCACCGGTTTCCGGCGTTCGTTCTCCGTTGGAATGGGGTACCGAGGCGCGTTTGCAAGAGCTCTTCGGGGCAAAAGCTCAAAAAATCGAAATCACGAAACGCCATTTCACCTTCCGTGAACGTTCACCACAACATTGGGTGGAACGGTGGCGCGAAATTTACGGCCCAATGCACAAAGCTTTTGGCGCCGTCGGCGAGCGTGCACCGCAACTCGCAGCAGACCTGATCGCAATTGCGCGGAATTACTCGACCGATACTCAGGCTATGATCGTTCCGGCGGAATACTCCGAGATCATCATTCATCGCGCATGAAAAACCATCAGCCCGGCGTTACTTCGCCGGGCCAGCCATCGTTAGGAGACATTCCATGCTAGGGCGGTCCGAACACAAAAGATCACTTCCGCTTTTCGATAAATATGGCGGCATGCGTGCTTTGCATTCGGTGATCATTAATTTCTATGATCGGGTGTTGGACAGCGATATCGTAGGCCCGTTTTTCGACGACGTCGACATGGCCAAACTCATTGATCACCAGACAAAATTCTTCGCCTCGGTTCTCGGTGGTCCCGCGAAGTACACGGATCAACGACTGGTAAGCGCTCATCATCATTTGACCGTCACAAATGTGCAGTTCGATGAAGTCATAGCGCTCTTGGGTGAAACGCTTACCGATGCGGGTTTTGCTCCGGACGATCTTTCCAAAACACTGAGTGCTGTTGAAGCGCGCCGTTCTCTCATTGTTGGGTAGTACTATGAAAATACAAGATATCAGTGCGAGGCTACTTAGCTCTATCAATGTTGGGATCTGCATAGTTGATGCTGACGATGGTGTCATCGTCTCTTTAAACCAAACGTTTCGGAACTGGTTCAGAGACGCAACAAAAGGGCAAGTTTTGACTCTGGGTACGTCTCATGCATTGAAGGATTTGCCAGGCCGGAAACCGGTGGAGGTTCGCACCAAAGTCAAAAATCGGACTTTGGTCGTTGAACTCAGTGCCCATGAAGCGGAACACGAAGGCAACAGGTTGATTATCATCGAAGGCCATAACATCTCGCGCCTGCGCGAGACCGAAGCCATGATCGACAGCTATGCAGCCATGGTTGACAAGCGAACCCGCGAGTTGGAGCGGGAAAACAGGCGGGTTGAAAAACTTCTTCTGAACATGATGCCAAAATCTGTTTACGAGGAGTTCATGACATTCGGATGTGTCACCCCTCGGTTGTTCGAGCCGGTGACGGTCATCATGCTCGATTTTGTGAGTTTTACCAAGATGGCCGCAGCGGGCGATCCGAATGTAACTGTTTCTGAACTAAACTCTATTTTCACCGCATTCGATCAAATTGGAGAACTTCACGGCAGCGAGCGGATTAAAACTATCGGAGACTGCTATATCGCGGTGACGGGCTTACCCCATTCCACGCCAGATCACGCACTTTCTGCCGCGCGGGTCGCGGCTAAAATGATGCGTTTTCTGGAGAGACGAAATCAAATGCACCCGCACAAATGGCGCGCTCGCATCGGCATCGCCAGCGGCTCTGTCGTAGGCTCAGTGGTCGGTGTTCAGAAATACGTCTATGATGTCTTTGGCCCTGCGGTGAACATGGCCGCGCGTTTGCAAGCTCAATCAAACCCCATGGAGATCACGATATGCGACTCGATGCGCGACGAATTGATCGACGAATTCAAACTCAGTGAGGCCGAGACAGTCTCCTTGCGTGGATTTGGCGATACGCAAATTGCGCGCCTGAAACACTACCAACCAAACAGAAAGGTCGCTTGAGCCGTAGGCGCGGGATCTGAGTTTTTAAAAACCAGCCTTGCGAAATGAACTGAGCATTCGATCACGGTATACTTGATCTTTCACGACACTTGCTTCTACAAGTTTTTCGGCAGTGGCATCCGGCCTCACGCTACGAACTTTTGCGGCCATGGCATGCATCCGGTCGGTCAGGTTAAGTTCGGCAGCACAGGCTAAGATCAATCGCGGTGCCCATGTGGAGCCGGGCGCTTCAATGTAACCTTGTTCAAGCAGAGATAAGGCATCTTCATATTCGCCCAATCCGTATCGGGCGGCGCCAATGCCAAAGTAATAGCTAAACCGCATCGGATCATGCGGGCTAAGACGCAAAGCTCTTTCGTAGTTTGCTACTGCTTCGTTCATGTTCCCGGCGAAGGTTTCCACGGCCCCCAACATGGCCCAGGCCCAAGCCAGACTTGGGTCCAGCGCAAGGGCAGTCTCAAGGTGATGGCGCGCTGCAGTATGTTGCCCTGCAGCCACCTCGGCCGTGGCCACGAAAGTCAGAACCAATGCATCGCGCGGCGCAAGGTCAAGCGCGCTTTTGCCATGTTCCATCGCCTCTGAGAGCGCTGTCGGACCATCCGGTGCCCAATCGGACATAGCCTGTTGTCCCAGACACCATGCCAGCATAGCATGGGACAAGGCATGTTCGGGATCTGATACCAATGCACGTCGCAAATGAACCACGGCCTGCCGATTGTCGTCCGCATCCATGCGCATGCAAAGCGGCGTCGCTCGCAGGAGTTCATGATATGCATCCGTCAAGTCAGCCTCAGCCAACGCGCGTTGCACTTCAACCATCATGATATTCGGGACGAGGCGGCCCAAAATGGCCGCAACCACCAAGTCTTGCGCCTCAAAAAGGTTGTCAAGCTGTCCCTCAAAACGATCTGCCCAAACCTCTGCCTGCCGTCCGGCATGCAACAAAGAAGCATTCAGGCGAAATGCATTACCCGCAAACCGCAGCTTGAGCCCAAGTACGTACCGAACGCCCAATTCCTCGGCGGCTTGCTTTGCGTCGTCCTGACCTGAATATCGCGCGACATAAATCGTTCCAACCCGACCAATGGCTGCGCTAATATCGTCCTCTAACCCTTCACCAAAGGCCCGTTGAGCATCTGTTGGATGCACCATTGTGGTTGCCATGATGGCAATTGAGGGTTGCGATAAAACCGCTGCAGAGCCGGTCTCGTCATGCGTTTCCTCGACCGTGCCGACAAATTGAAACCCGTGCCTGTGTACAGTTCGCACCAAAGCCTGCCGCGCGCCGTCATCTCCAATGGCCGCTCTGACTGCCTTGACCCGGCTGCTTAGGGCGGCATCCGAAACGATCCTGCCTTTCCAGATAACCGAAAATATCTCGTCCTTCGACACGACACGTTCGCGGTTTTCAATGAGATGCCGAAGCAGCGCAAATACTTGCGGCTCTGTAGCAATTGGAACGTCTTTCCGCGTCAATTGCAGGCGGCTTGCGTCCAGAACGTATTGATCAAATGCATATTTCACAGGGCAATTCTGCGCGAATTCAGTTTTTTCGTAAAGCTTGAACGCAATTCGCGGCACCCATATGCCGTTGTTTTCGTGCCCAAGCAAAGCGCTTTGGCAGCGGCCAGGACACATAATCGTCAAGTCTTCAGAAAATCACCAGAAAACCTCCATGAAAGGACCAAGCATCGCATCGCCCGGCTCGGGCAAACAGGGATTATCTGAAACAAAGATGAATTGGAGCCTGACTTATGAACCGCCCTGGTCTGATCCTATATGGCGCCGCTGCCTATGTTCTTTTCAATTTGGCCTTTCTGTATATGATCGGCTTTCTCCTGCAACTGCCCGTTCCGAAGGCGATCAACGATGGGACCTCATCTGCATGGCCCGTCGCCGTCGTCATCAATGTCGGGCTGATCTTCCTCTTTGGCTTTTTTCACAGCCTCATGGCGCGACAGGTGTTCAAATCCTGGTGGACGCGGATCATTCCTGCGGATGCAGAACGCAGTACCTATGTGCTGCAATCGGCCCTGTTTCTGATCCTGGCCATGTGGCAGTGGCGCCCGCTGCCCGAAACGATCTGGATCGTCGATGGTGCCCTGGCGTGGCTGACCTATAGCATCTGTGCACTGGGTGTCTTTCTGGTTTTGTTTTCGACCTTTCTGATCGACCATTTCGAGTTGTTTGGTCTGCGTCAGATTTGGACTGCAAACAGCGCTCAACTTATGCCCAAGCCGCAGTTCAAAACGCCCGGACTATACCGTTTTGTACGCCACCCGATGCAGCTTGGTGTCATCCTGGTCTTACTCGGCACGCCACACATGACAGTTGGTCACGCGCTCTTTGCCGGGCTGATGACGGTTTACGTGATGATTGGCCTATGGTTCGAAGAAAGATCTCTGGTGCGCGAGTTTGGCGATACGTATCGCGCGTATCAAGCGATGGTTCCCATGTTGGTCCCGCGCCTGACACCCTTGCGTTCCGACCAACTGAATACGCAACGCGGCTAAGGTTTCCCAGACTCCCGGTCGTTCTGTCCGATCGCCGGGAGTTCAATCAATGCAAACTAAATGCGGTGCAATCCACCGCTACAAGGCCGTCGGAAGCTATCGTCAGGTCATCGTTGGTCGGCAAGGTGGCCTTGATATCGGCACTTGATAGAGTACCTGAGCCTGCTTGGCTCAGCGCACTTGAACTTTTGACTTGTTGATCAGGAGGTATGGATGTCGTCTCGCCGCACGTTTCGGACATGAGCGCTCCCCAATGGATGCACATATTCAGCCACCATGCTTCAGTAACCTAACCCACATTTTTGGAAGTACGCCAGAGTCCGTCGTCATGGCGCAGGAAGTTATATACTAGCTGAAGACAATCGAAAGGCACCGATTTCTGGTATCGTGAGCGTACCCACGGTGACGAAATCGTCACCTTCGACGGCTGTTATCAATCGAACCGAGGCAACGATCCGGCTGTATTCGGGATTGGCG